>NZ_JH668200.1:0-1240189 GCF_000263355.1 Cellvibrio sp. BR
CCTTGGCTGCATAGTTAGGGTGTCTACTTTTTGTGGGTAAGACCAGCTCAAGCCTGAGAAGTAATATATGTCTTCGGAACTACCAGTGTTTTCCATTGTTGCTATGGCAACGGTTACTGCTTCACTAATAACCGCGATCATTTCTTTCGTTAATTTAACGCTAACCAAAGAGCAAAAGATATCAGAATTTAGGCAGGCGTGGATTGACGCTCTTAGAGAAGACCTTTCAATTTTTTTTGCTTGTGCAAGAGCATTTGCGCGAGCTACAGAAGAACAGTTCATATTTACAGAAGAATCTGAAAATAAAAATAAATTTAAAATTTCACCGGAAAAAATTAGTGAAATAAGGTATCAAGTTGCCGAAGTATATTCCCGAATTCAACTTCGGCTGAACTCCGAAGACATTGAACACAATGAACTTATCCGCTTGTTAGGCGTAGCTATACAAAAACAGAATGCCGCACTAGCTGAAAAATCAGATAGCACTGAAACTATGAAGGCAATTCAGATTGCTACAGAATATTCTCGCCCTCTTTTAAAGATGGAATGGAATCGAGTTAAGAAAGGAGAACCTGCCTTCAGAAATGCAAAAAATGGTGCTCTTGCGCTAATCGGTTTGCTTTGTTTGGCGCTTGCTTATTTTATTGTTTTCGGTAATTTTAAATAAAAGCCTAACAAAGCAATCAAACGGATGGATTTTTAAGTTGCTCTTTTGCCATTCCGCTTCGCTCCATTTTACGGCAAAAGTGCAACTTAAAAACCACCGTTTATCGCGACGTTAAGTGTAAAAATGAATTACGACGAATACATTAAAGAAGCGAAAAAATATTCAAGCGATGAAGTGGTTACTTGTTTAGTTTCGCATCTAAGCAGTTGGAAAACCGATAGTACGGATGTGGTAGAGCTAGCTAATGCAATCGAAAGGTTCTTCGGCAACTTCTGGATATCCAGCGAAGAAACTCATAGCCATCTGTATAAGCTTTGGTCTAGCTTCAAGAATGAAGCAATATTAGGCATTGGCGGCATGACAATGAACGAGAGACTCTATTGTTTTGGGTTATTCGAACGTTTTGACAATGCCTCTGAAAAAGAGCGGCAGGTAATTTATGAAAAATTGTGTGCAAACACTTAACAAGGCGCAGCAAAACGCACAACTTACAAACTGCCGTTGTGCTTAACGTTAAGTGAGCTAAAAAAAGGAAATCGAGCTTTGTCTGAAATATCTGAAAAGCTATTGGCCCAAAGGCTTAGAAATAGAATTATGGAAGTGCTTTCTGGTTATGCTTGCAACGAAGATTGGGAGCTGCTTGGACCGGATGAAATGATAAATCTATGGGAAGACTTCGTAGACGAAGGAAGAATCACTATTTACATTGAGCCAGTATTTACAAAGGAGGAACGAAGTAATCTTCTGGCGTTTCATATGCTTTGGCTTCAATATTGTGAATCTACGCCTAAAAATATGCCTCCATTTAAAGAAATTAAAGCCACTCTTGAATGGAAAAAGCTACAAAACGAAGCAATAAAGCTACTAGAATTATTTGAGTTGCGCGGAAAGTTAGACGAAGAAATTGAAATCACTTAACAAGCGACTGTGGTAAAAAATCGGCAGCTTCGGCATCAAAATCGGCCTTTTCTCTTGCTGAGTACCCCGTCACCTAGGTCCGCCATTTGCCGAAAGCCGCCCCAACCAAATTGATCTATAACACCACTTAGAATAAATCGACTTTTCCCTAACATAGATCGCGTTAAGAACACCAAAAAATAAATAAACAATTAGTTCAAAGGATCATCTCATGACTACCAACAACCAACCACAAGGTATAGACGTTTCCCATTACCAAGGCGCGGTGGATTGGAAAAAAGTTAAGGCGGCGGGAATTGCGTTTGCTTACGCAAAAGCTACCGATGGTAATACCTACACTGACCCGCAGTTCCATACCAACTGGCAAGGTATACAAGCAGCCGGTATTTTGCGCGGCGCTTATCATTTTTACGAAACGAATGATGACCCTGTTAGCCAAGCTAATAATTTTATTAATGCCGTAGGTTCACTCGCTGCGAATGATTTGGCGCCGGTTGTGGATATTGAAATTTTTAAAGGCAATTACGGCAGCAACAGCGTCGCCGCGAATTTGCAAATCTGGCTGGACACTGTGGAAAAAGCTCTGGGCCGAACGCCCATGATTTACACCGGCCCTTCATTTTGGAATCAAACTATCAATACTGATTTTTCCAAGTACCCACTCTGGGTCGCGGAATATGGTGTGGCTGCACCAAAAATTCCATTTGGTTGGAGCACATATAATTTTTGGCAGTATTCGCAAAGCGGGAGTGTTGATGGGGTTACAGGGAGTGTTGATTTGGATGTTTTTTTGGGGACGCTATAAAAAAATGCTCCGCAAGACATACATTTGCTCCAGCACCAGCAGACAATCCAGAAACGCAAAATTCACCTAGAGTACAAATGCGAACGCAAGTGCTAAGCGCACTTGCGTTGCAATATTCACGGCAAAGTTCACCTGATTTTTCTGTCCGGTTCACAAGCCTGGCTTGGGGAGCTGACGGGATTAATTTCCCAGCAACAAATCCAAACGCAGCAAACCTTGGGCGGCGTCTGAGCCGGGGGTGGCGAAACGTTTGCCTTGTTGCACAAACATTTTGGCTTTATCGGGGGAACCCAACTGCACATAACTTTGCGCGAGCACCAAATACAAATCTGCCGCGCGCCGCTCAATGCGCAAACCGCGTTCGGCGGTGGCGATGGCACCTTGGTAGTCTTGCGCTTGATACTGGCCGCGCGCTTGTTTGGCGAGGCTAACAGCAGCGGGGTTAAGTACCATCGCGGGAGCAGGTGTAGGTGATGGTGTGACTGCGCCGGGCTGGGGTTGGACAACTACGGGCGCTGGTTTAACCGGCTCTTGCGGTTGGGGCGCTGGGTAACTTGGGTAGTCAGAGTGGGTTGCACAGCCGGCCAACACAAATAACAGACCAGCCAGACACAATTGGGAACAACGTTTGATCATCAGATAACTCGTTTGTGTGATGTGAGACTTTAACCGCAGAGCGATCATTCACTTTCTTTGGCCGCGGCTTTCAGCAGGCGCGCTATTTCTTTCCACAGATCGAGATAGGCCAGTGCCGCGCGGCTGCGTTGATTGTAGCTGGTAAGTGGTGCGCGTCGCAGCCCCATTTGCTCTACGGCGGAGTCGTTGGGGATCCAGGTTTTGAGCATGGGCACCGGCATTTTTTTGCTGTTGTCTATCGCCTCGCGGTGCAGGTTGCGGCGCATATCTACCTGATTAAAAAAACCGACAATGCGTTTGGGGGCGGATTTTTTGCTGGCGAGAAACTCCACCACTTGCTCCATCGCGCGGATCGATAGCGGGCTGGGAATCATCGGGATCAACAGAATATCCACTTCCTGCAACAGCTGTTCAACGCTGGGCGAGAGCGTGGGCGGGCAATCAAAAATCAGCACATCGGCTTTTTCGCTCAGGGGCTTGAGCAGCTGTTTGAAGAATTTTTTGTCTTTGCTCAGCTCATCAAACTCGCTATCCAAACTGCGCAGGCTCAAATCGGCAGGGATTAACATCAGGTTGGGATAGGGACTGAACAACTCCATCTCACCGATGGATTTGCCTTTGTTGAACAGCTTGATGGCCTTGCCCGCGCCGGGTTCTTGCTGACAAAACCAACTGGCCGCCGCTTGCGGGTCTAAATCCCAGAGGATGACATTTTTTTTGGCCGCGGCCGCCATGTAGGCCATGTTGACCGCGGTGGTGGTTTTACCCACGCCGCCTTTGAGGTTGTAGAAGGCAATTTTAATCATAGGAATTCCGTTTGTTAGCTGTGGCTATTGTTGGAGGCTTTGGCAAACAGTGCGTCTACTCTGATCGGCAGAGTGTTACTTGTAGCATTTTTAACCGCTTCCTTCAAAATTTAGCCAGGATAAAACGATCTGCGCCGCAAAATCGGCTTGGGCAAGCACGCCAGCGCGCAGCGGCGTACAATCACGGCTTACTTTTGCGAGCGCTCCCCATGAACCAAGCCCACCCTTACGAACTGCTCACGCCCGATATGGTGTTGGATGCTATCGACAGCACCGGTTTTTTAACCGATGCGCGCATTCTGGCGCTCAACAGTTACGAGAACCGCGTTTATCAAGTGGGCATTGAAGGCGCGAGCCCCTTGATCGCGAAGTTTTATCGCCCCGAGCGCTGGACCAATGAACAGATTATTGAAGAGCATGAGTTCACCCAAGCGCTAAAGGACTTGGAGATTTCGGTAGTGCCACCCATGGCCGACGACGAGGGCAATACCCTGCGCGAATTTCAGGGGTTTCGTTTTGCGCTCTACTTACGTCAAGGCGGCCACGCACCCAACCTGGATGACTTTGATGCGCTGCTCTCGCTCGGCCGCACCCTCGGGCGCATTCATGCCTTGGGGCAAGCGCGCCCGTTTGTGCATCGCCCGGCGCTGAATATCCAAACCTTTGGGCGCGACAGTTACGACTTTTTGCTGGCGAACGATTTTATCCCCGCCAGCCTGCGCGAGTCCTACCGCACTTTGGGTGCCGATTTATTAGCGCGCTGCGAAACGCTATTCGCACGCGTGGACTACACGCCCATTCGCCTGCATGGCGACTGTCACCCAGGCAATATTTTGTGGCGCGAAGAGGTGCCCCACTTTGTCGATTTTGACGATGCACGCATGGGCCCGGCGATTCAGGATTTGTGGATGCTGCTCTCCGGCGAACGCGAGCAGCAGACCTTGCAACTGGCGGAAGTGCTGGAAGGCTACCGCGAGTTTTGCGATTTTGATTTGGCGGAACTGGCCTTGATCGAAGCCCTGCGCAGCCTGCGTATCATGCACTACAGTGCGTGGCTGGCGCGGCGCTGGACCGACCCGGCCTTTCCCCGTCACTTCCCCTGGTTTAACACCGAACGCTATTGGGGCGAGCATATTCTGGAGTTGCGCGAGCAGCTGGCCGCGATGAACGAACCACCGCTGGTCATTTATTAAACGTATCGAGCTGCTGGCGCTGGAATTATTCGCCTATGCCCCCAATAATGGTTTTTTATTTCTCCGAATAAGGATCTGGCCATGAATGCCACCGTCACCGCCGCCACCAGCGCCCTTGTCATCGACAGTTTGTGGGAATCGATTCGCGTGCAAACCCGCAAACAAGCCGAGGCCGAACCGGTACTCGCCAGCTTCCTTTATTCGACCATCCTCAATCACGACACCTTGGAAGCGGCACTCAGCTTCCACCTCGCCAATAAACTCGATAGCCCCGCGCTGCCTGCGATGTTAATTCGCGAAGTCATCGAAGAGGCCATGGCAAAAGACCAGAGCATTGTGGAGTCGGTGCGTGCGGATTTACTCGCGGTTAGCGAGCGCGACTCCGCCTGCTGCTCGCTGGTAACGCCACTGCTTTACTTCAAAGGTTTTCACGCGCTGCAGGCTTATCGCATTGCGCATTGGCTGTGGAATCAGGGGCGCAATTCACTTGCGCTGTTCCTGCAGAACCGTATTTCGGCGGTGTTTGCGGTGGATATCCACCCCGCTGCGCGTATCGGCAAGGGCATTATGTTTGATCACGCCACCGGCATTGTGATTGGCGAGACAGCGGTGATCGAGGACATGGTATCCATCATGCAGTCGGTCACTCTGGGCGGCACCGGTAAAGAAGCCGGCGATAGGCACCCCAAAGTGCGCAAAGGCGTGTTAATTGGCGCCGGCGCCAAGATTCTGGGCAATATCACCGTGGGCGAATGCGCCAAAATTGGTGCAGGCAGTGTAGTGATTAAAGACGTACCTGCGCGCGCGACTGTGGCAGGCGTACCAGCGCAAGTGATCGGGGAGACACAGTGTTCACAACCTGCACGTGAAATGGATCACCTTATTCGCTGATAAAGGGGCACTCATAAGCGCACATTTAAGCAGCACAAGAGTGCACCAAAAAAGCCAACGCGCACCAATAAATATCAACCAATAGAAGCAATAGCAATAAAAGTAAGGATTTACAGGCTTTCCGGCCTTGGTCTGATTTTTGCTCAACTCATAGCCTGGGATCACGATTCCCACCCAAGACTGAGGAGAGCGGAGCATGCAATACACTAAGCCCATGGTCGATTTGGTGTACGAAATTCGGCGCCGGGTTGACGCGGCCATGAAGCCCAGCGTCAAAATGGCCAACCCGGATGTGCTGAAAGAGTTAGCCGACTATCACCAGCACAGCAAAGACACTATCACTAAAGCCTTGATCAAAGAGCTGCTATTTATGGCGGGGCCGGAATGGGCCAGCCTGTTGGAACCGGTGGTTAGTGAGAACACCAAAGAAATACCGCGCCAGGTGGTGAAGGTATATCGCGGCCAAACCGTACTGGAAGATGCAACCCAGGAAACACCCGGCGGTGACAACATAGTGCGCAGTGAAATTCTGGCTCCCAGCGTGCCCGTGGCTGAAAAGCCTGTGCGCATGTACCGCGGCCAGCCCATACTCTGAAACTGGACGATTGGCCAAATGGCGCCCACACTAAAACGGGTATGTACATCACCAGGCCATGGCTCATTCACAGCATTTTCAGATACTGACCTTTATGCGAATCAATACTTCCCTAGGCTGTTGGCTCTCCGCTTGCTTGATTCTGTTGGCAAGTTTTTTTGTCAGTGCCCCGCTCTCGGCTCAACCCAAAGCCACTATTGCCGTACTGCCCGATATCCATCGCGATTACACCCAATTTTTAGCCGGGCGCGATGTACAGGAAATTAGCTTTTATGGCGGCAACTACGCACGCCGCGATGTAATTGAATTAGTGTTGATGCAGCAAGCACTCGCACTGGGAGGTTTTGAGCAGCCCATAGAGTTTGCCGATGAGGAAAATTATTTTCGCAGTATTCGCAATGTGATCGATGGTAAAACGCTCAGCATTGGCGGAACGATTTGGTATCAGGATTTAATTGGCCAACAGGATCAATTGCACATTTCCGCACCCATCGTAAAAGAGGGGCAATTTGTTGTGGGGCTTTATACCTCCCCCAACAATCAGCGCGCCCTTAACAGCAAAACCCTTGCGCAACTCACCCAACTCAAAGTCGCCACCAGCCGCCAGTGGAAACCCGATTTGGATACCCTGCAGCAATTGGGTTTCGACAAAATTATGTACACGCCTAACTGGATCAACATCGCACGGATGATCAACGCCGGGCGTGTGGATTTTACGCTCTCGCCGGTGGCGAATAATCCCGGCAAAGAAATTCAGGTGGATAACATCAAGCTCGTGCCCATCGAGGGAATAAAAATTGCCATCAGCGGTAGCCGCCACTGGCCAGTCAGCAAAAAACACCCTTTGGCTGCGGAGTTTTACCGCGCCTTGAGTCTGGGCGTGGCGCAGCTGCGACGCACGGGCACCATCGAGCGAGCCTATCGCGAGTGTGGATTTTTTCATCCGGAATTGGAAAGCTGGGTGTTATTAAATCCCCCCACTGAAGAATAGTTGACAGTAGTTGCCAAAAAAATAGGGCGACCCTGTTTAACGGGATCGCCCTATTTTTTTATCGCACTGGCAGAGATTATTATCTGCCAGCCGTCACTTTTATTTTTGCTGCTGTTTTAATAAATCGCGAATTTCGGTCAGCAATAACTCTTCATTGCTGGGTGGTGGGGGAGCAGCAGGAGCCTCCTCTTCCTTTTTCTTTAAGCGATTGATCACTTTAATAACCATAAAAATAACAAACGCAATAATGGTGAAATCAATCAGCGTTTGCAGGAATTTACCGTAGGCCACCAAAACCGGAGTCTGCCCCTCCAGCAACGCCGGTAAAGTAAATGCCAGGTCAGAAAAATTAACCCCACCAATTAAGTAACCAATTGGCGGCATAACCACATCACCCACCAATGACGACACAATTTTGCCGAAGGCGGTGCCGATAATCACACCCACGGCTAAATCCACCACATTACCTTTGATAGCAAAGGCTTTGAATTCTTTTACGATGCTCATGTTAAAACCCCTTTTTTGAATGGAATGATTCAGCTACCGACAGACACACCAAAAGTTTTATAACCCATAAACCGCTTAAAACCAAGGTTATCGATTACAGATACTAGCAGCTATTCATCCTCACGCTGGGCGTAAACACTTGCTATACCCTCTTCATCAACTGTCACCTGTAACACCATTGGCTGGCAGCAGACCTGGCAATCTTCCACATAGGTTTGCTGCTCCAGCGAGCAGTCCACCAGCACACTGATCGGCTCGCCGCAGTAGGGGCAATCGAGAAAACACTCTTCTTGCAAACTCATCGCACACTCCGGTTATTAATAGGCGGATGGCAAATCTATGCCCAATTCATTCCAGATCTCATCAACCCGCGCTTTTACCTGTTCATCCATCACAATAGGTGTGCCCCATTCGCGCACAGTTTCACCGGGCCATTTGTTAGTGGCATCAAAACCAATTTTGGAACCCAAACCGGAAACCGGCGAGGCAAAATCGAGATAATCAATCGGTGTATTTTCAATCATCACTGTGTCGCGCGCCGGGTCCATGCGCGTGGTCATCGCCCAGATCACATCGTTCCAATCGCGCGCATTAATATCATCGTCGGTGACAATCACAAATTTGGTGTACATAAATTGCCGCAGAAAACTCCACACACCCATCATCACCCGCTTGGCGTGACCGGGATATTGTTTTTTCATAGTGACGACTGCCATGCGATAGGAACAGCCTTCGGGTGGCAAATAAAAATCCACAATTTCCGGAAATTGTTTTTGCAAAATCGGCACAAACACTTCGTTGAGTGCCACACCGAGAATAGCGGGTTCATCTGGCGGACGACCGGTATAGGTGCTGTGATAAATAGGATCGCGGCGATGGGTAATACGTTCGACGGTAAATACCGGAAAATTATCCACTTCGTTGTAATAACCGGTGTGATCGCCAAATGGCCCCTCGGGCGCCAAATCATTGGGTGCGATATAGCCTTCCAAAATAAATTCGGCCGATGCGGGTACTTGTAAATCGTTGCCGATACATTTCACCACTTCGGTTTTATCGCCGCGCAACAATCCGGCAAAACCGTATTCAGACAAAGTATCCGGCACTGGTGTTACCGCTCCAAGAATAGTTGCGGGATCAGCACCGAGAGCAACTGCAACGGGATAATTTTTGCCGGGGTTTTGAATTTGAAATTCGCGAAAATCCAACGCACCGCCGCGATGGGAAAGCCAGCGCATAATCAGCCGGTTTTTACCGATTTTTTGCATGCGGTAAATACCCAGGTTCTGCCGCTCTTTGTGCGGCCCACGGGTAACAACAAGCGGCCAAGTCACCAAGGGCCCGGCATCACCCGGCCAACAAGTTTGAATTGGCAACAGATCCAAATTGACGGCATCGCCTTCCAGCACCACATCCTGACACTGGGCTTTGCCCAATACTTTGGGAGCCAGATTTAATACCTGTTTAAATAAAGGCAATTTATCCCAGGCATCTTTAAAACCTTTAGGTGGTTCCGGCTCTTTTAAAAAGGCGAGCAACTTGCCCACCTCGCGCAGCGCACTTACCGACTCCTGCCCCATGCCCAAAGCCACTCGCTCGGGGGTGCCAAATAAGTTGGCCAGCACCGGAATGGTATAACCTTTGGGATTTTCAAATAGCAACGCGGGGCCACCGGCGCGCAGCGTGCGGTCGCAAATTTCTGTCATTTCAAGGTTGGGGTCGATTTCTTGCTTGATGCGTTTTAATAAACCGCGCGCCTCCAGCAAATCGATAAAATCCCTTAGGTCTTTGTATTTCATATTCTTGACAACCCGAGTCGTAAAGCCAAAGTTAAAAAAATCGAAATTATAAAAACTGTTAAAAAATAAGAGTAAAAAAAGAACACTGTAAAAAAAGAAAAACCCGTATCGAGTGCAGTAAATACGGGTTTGAATTTCCCGCATTACGCTGCGCTCCATACGGGCTACAAGCTACAACTTTAAATCCACACACAACCTCACCCCCTTTTCCAGGGGAAGGCAGGGAGGGATTACTTGCGTTTCATCGACATAAAGAATTCGTCGTTGGTTTTGAAATCTTTCAACTTGTCGAGTAAAAATTCTGTTGCGGCAACGTCTTCCATATCGTTCAACAAACGACGCAGAATCCAGGCGCGCTGCAACTCATCCTCTTTCATCAATAAGTCTTCACGGCGAGTACCGGAGCGACGCACGTTAATTGCGGGATAAATACGCTTTTCCGCAATTTTGCGATCAAGGTGCAATTCCAGGTTGCCGGTACCTTTAAATTCTTCGTAAATCACTTCATCCATTTTGGAGCCGGTATCAACCAGTGCAGTGGCGATAATACTCAAACTGCCACCTTCCTCGATGTTACGCGCCGCACCAAAGAAACGCTTGGGGCGCTCCAGCGCATGCGCATCCACACCACCGGTCAATACTTTACCGGATGAAGGAATCACAGTGTTGTACGCGCGCGCCAAACGGGTGATAGAGTCGAGCAGAATCACTACGTCTTTTTTGTGTTCAACCAAACGCTTGGCTTTCTCGATCACCATGTCGGCCACTTGTACGTGACGTGCAGGTGGCTCATCAAAAGTAGAAGCAACCACTTCGCCGCGCACTGAGCGCTGCATTTCAGTTACTTCTTCCGGGCGTTCGTCGATCAGCAATACAATCAAATGACACTCGGGATTATTGCGCGTAATCGCCTGCGCAATATTTTGCATCATGATGGTTTTACCGGCTTTCGGTGGCGCCACGATCAAACCGCGCTGACCTTTACCAATGGGAGCAATCAAATCGATGATACGACCGGTGAGGTCTTCGGTAGAACCATTGCCCGCTTCAAGCGGCAGACGAATATTGGGGAACAGCGGCGTGAGGTTTTCAAACAGAATTTTATTGCGGGAGTTTTCTGGTTTGTCGAAGTTAATATCGTTAACTTTCAACAGGGCAAAATAGCGTTCACCTTCTTTGGGGGGGCGAATTTTGCCGGAGATGGTATCGCCAGTGCGCAGGTTAAAGCGGCGAATCTGACTGGGTGAAACATAAATATCGTCGGGACCTGCTAGATACGAACTGTCGGCTGAGCGTAAAAATCCGAATCCATCCACCAAAATTTCCAAAACCCCGTCCCCGTAAATATCCTCTCCGCCTTTGGCGTGGCGCTTGAGGATATTAAAAATAATGTCCTGTTTGCGCGAGCGGGCGATATTTTCCAATCCCATTTCATGGGCGATATCAATTAATTCTTCAATCGGTTTCTTTTTAAGGTCGGTTAGATTCATAGAAAAGACTTTATAGATGGATGTAGGTTTATTGCAGATGATCGCGAGAGCGATATTGTTTTTAGAAAATTAAACGTTTGTAGAAAACTAAACACAGTTATGCTGTGCGGTTTGCAAGGTAATCTGACGAGAATTCTGCGGATAGTTAGTTAACCAGCTTTGATTCCATGATGGACATAGGTAAGTCCATTCATTTGTTGTTAGCAGAAAACTGGTCGATTGGTTTATTCGCGTGTCAGATACCGGGGCAAGAACAACAGCAGGGAATTTAGAGTTTGTTCGTCTGTGTTTTTAGAATCGGGAAGGAGATTCGGAGAGGAACAAACATTGGATGTTCGGAGTATAGCGATAAAAATCTGTAAGTGCAAAAACAAATTGGGCCATCTTGCGATGGCCCGGAGCAATTAGATGGATGAATTAATAAAATCAACCAATTGCGGTTTGCTCAGTGCACCAACTTTGGTCGCGTGAGCCGCGCCGTTCTTGAAAATAATCAGCGTAGGAATACCGCGAATACCAAATTTAGCCGGGGTATCTTTGTTGGCATCTACGTCCATTTTGGCGATTTTGATTTTGCCTTCGAATTGCTCAGCCAAATCATCAAGAATAGGAGCGATCATTTTACAAGGGCCGCACCAGGCTGCCCAAAAGTCTACCAGCACAGGCAAATCTGCTGTTAATACGTCCTGCTCGAAGCTGGCATCACTAACATGAACGATTGCATCACTACTCATAAATAACTCCAAACCTATAGGTTAGCTGGTGGTGGGCGTACCCAATTAGTGATCGCCATCATAAGGATTGACCCGAACACAGGCAAGGAGAAAAAACCAATCACCACTATAGGGGCGCCCTATGTGGGCGGTGATAAAAGTCCTGCAGCGTCAAATGCAGCATAGAGTGTATCCAGCGTGATGGGCTTGGATAAGTAGTAGTTCATGCCACAGGCGAATACTGCTTCGCGATGTTCCTGCAGGGCATGGGCAGTGAGGGCGATAATGGGAATGGGCGTTAATCCCTCGCGCCGCTCATAATCGCGAATGCTGCGAGTCGCTTCAAAGCCGTCCATTTCCGGCATTTCACAATCCATCAAAACCAGGTTAAACCGATTTTTTTGCTGCTGTGCAGCATCGCAAGCTTCAACACCATTTTCTGCGAATACAGGAACTATGCTGAGCTTGCCCAACAGCCCTTTAATTACCATGCGATTCACCGGATTATCCTCGGCAACCAATACCCGCAAATGGGAGAACTTGGCCAGATCCTGCTGTTTATTGCGCTCACTGGGTAATTCCGGGGCGGCTTCGTGACCTGACAGGGCGATCAGCTCGCGCTGTAAAAGCTTCATTGAAATGGGCTTGCGCACCACGGAGTGAACAGCCAGGCGACGCAATTGCAGTTGGTCGTGATACACATCGCCGGGGCTAAACATAAATAGCGGCAGTTCGCTAAATTCCGGTACATCTCGCAGTAATTGGGCAAATTCCAGGCCGCTGGCATCCGGCAGGGAATAATCGACACCCACAAAATCAAATGGCTCACCGGAGTGCATGGCATGTTTAAGCTGTGCCAGTGCTGTTTTTGCCGAGCGTGCAGCCTCTACATTTACCCCCCAATCTTTGCAGCAGCGGGCGATAAACTCAGCGAGCATCACGCCACCTTCGACTAACAAAAGTTTTTTATTACGCAGCAAATGCTCGCTTTTTTCAGGGGGTGCGCTCGTCAAATCGCAGACCGATTCCTGCGCCAACCTGACCGTGAACCAAAAGGTTGAGCCCCGGCCTTTTTCGCTCTCGACACCAATTTTGCCACCCATCAACTCCGCGAGGCTTTTACAAATCGCCAAACCTAACCCGGTGCCACCGTATTTGCGCGTGGTGGATGCATCGGCTTGATTGAAAGAGTCGAACAAATTGCCGGCGCTGGACATATCTATACCTATGCCACTGTCTTGCACCGCGAAGTGCAGCTCTACCCGATCATTATCCAACTGCTGCAAAACACTGACCTGCAGTGAAATAAAACCTTCACTGGTGAACTTAAAGGCGTTACCCAGCAGATTGATAATAATTTGACGCAAGCGCGTTGGGTCGCCGCGCAACCAGCGCGGCACACCGGGCAATAGGCCGCCAAAGAGTTCTATTTGCCGTTTATTAGCCGTAGCCCCAAATAATTGGACGCAGTTTTCGACCAGTTCGTCGAGCTCAAAGGTGGTCTCCTCCAACTCCATTTTGCCGGCTTCAATTTTGGAGTAATCAAGAATGTCATTAATGATGGTGAGCAAGGTTTCACCCGAGCGGTGAATAACATCGATGTAATGTTTTTGATTGTCATCCAGCGGCGTGTCGCGCAGCATTTCCAGCATGCCAATTACACCATTCATCGGCGTGCGAATTTCATGGCTCATAGTGGCGAGAAACTGGCTCTTGGCGCGACTGGCATCTTCCGCTGCATTTTTTTGGCGACGGGTTTCCAGCTTCTCTTCTTTCTCGGTTAACAGCGCGATTTCAATTGCATGGCGCTGCTCGATATCGTCAAGTAATGTCTCGCGCATGTGGTTGATCGCACTGACCACATTATCCAGTTCATCGGGCGCAGAATTTACTTTCAGGCGCTTGAGTTTTAGCGGTTTGGTGAGTGTTTCCAAATTGAGGTTGCGCGCATAGTTGGCAACCGCCTTCATGTGGCGAGTGAGCAGGGTGTGCACTAACCAGACGATAAACAGCGCAATAACCAGGGTTTTGGTGCCCTGTACCAAAGCGATAAATACAGCGCGCTGCCACAACTTGTCATAAATACTATTGAGGCTGGCCGTAACCGTGAGCACTCCCAGCTGCTGCTGTGGGGTACTGGCATCTTCGTAGATAAGCGGATAACTGCGCACCAGAAACTGACTGCGTTTGGTTTCAAGGTCTTTGGGATCGTAAATATTATTGCTGGCAACCAGCGTCTGTTCAGCGTTGTTCCAATCGTGCCAAATAACCCGAACCTGCACTACATCATCCACCGCAAGCACACTGTGGATTTGGATATTCAGCTGCTCCTGGTCAAACCCCCACAAACTTTTGGTAATACTCGCGAGAGTGCTAATCCGCACCTGATCGATACGTTTTTCCAGCGCGGCGATATCGTCATTAAAATTGCTGTGCAGCTGCAGCAAAACGGCAACCAACGTGATAATAGAACTGCTGATAATAATGAGCCCTAACAGCCGTGCTGCTATGGGATTTTCGCGCATGTAGCGTCTTATGCTTGGCATTTCACTCATCGCACCAACACAAAAAAGAGTAATGCTTTGGAGTGTAGCACCTCAACGTAAACAACCGGCTATCTCTGGCTGCGAGATAAACCGGTTTATACAAAAAATACTGGCTTGTCAGTTGGCATAACCCGACTGCAAATGAATCAACACCCGCTCTGCCGCTTCGGCAAATACCGTGCGGGAATCCTCATCCCCCAGCTGCGCACCCAAGGCCTGTACGTAGTAGCGCAATCCCGATGGCCCGGTTCGCCCCCCAGCCAGCCAATGCGAGTAGACATCGGCCAGCTGACTTTTGGCCTTAACACTACCGGCACTTTCCATATAGAGCGCATCCAACTGCTCAATAACCCGCCGCACAACAGGCAAGAGCTTGGGTTGGGGTGCAACTGTTTGTTCCGCTAAATTTGGCATCACTTACCTCCTTTCTACTGCTCTATGATTGAGTTAAGTTGATGGCAAACCAAGCGCAAAGACTATTTAGCAATAATACG
Source organism: Cellvibrio sp. BR (assembly GCF_000263355.1). Taxonomy (NCBI): domain Bacteria; kingdom Pseudomonadati; phylum Pseudomonadota; class Gammaproteobacteria; order Cellvibrionales; family Cellvibrionaceae; genus Cellvibrio; species Cellvibrio sp. BR. The sequence continues at coordinate 15,052 of NZ_JH668200.1, forward strand.
ATTTTTTGAAACAGCCATAGGCCACGAGCGAAGCACCACGCCGATTTATCCCGAGCGCAAAAAAAGCCTTGAGCTGTGCGTGAAAGCCGCTATTTTTAGTAACAGATGGTTTACAATGCGCCGCGCTTAATAACCTCTCGTGTCATTGATCAATGGCGATGCATTATTCCCCTTTTTTTCAATACCCGCCCCCGGCATCAAGACAGGGCAGACAAACTTTTCTACGATTAATTTTAAAAATCCAATGCGGAGTAAACTGGATGAGCATCTTGTGTAACGACAAAAAAACCGAGACTGGGCCCAGCGCACGTGCGCGCCTGTTCGGGTTGGTGGTCAGCTGTACACTGGGTTTGGGGAGCGGGTTGGCTGCGGCACAAACTGCCCCGGTGCAGGCACCGGCGATAGCACCTGCTGCCGCAAGCGATATAGCCGCCCCTGCGTTATTCGATGCCATTGCAACGCGCGCACAAAAGTTGGCCAAACGCGACTACGCACCCATCGAGGCCAATATTCCCGATGCGCTGGCCAACATGGATTACGATCAGTACCGCGCGATCCGCTTCCGTCCTGAAGCCGCCATCTGGCACAAGGAGTCGCTGTTTGAGTTGCAGCTGTTTCACCCCGGCTTTCTCTATCGCGAACCTATAGTCCTGCATATGGCCAATGACACGCCGGATTCATTTGTGCAGTTCAAACAAGAATTTTTCAGTTACGACGGCCCCGCCGCACCACTTGCCGGCGTGGCGCCAAACAATATCGGCTTTGCCGGATTCCGCATTCACTACCCGCTCAATAGCAATGATTACAAAGATGAGTTTGTGGTGTTCCAGGGTGCCTCCTACTTTCGCATGGTAGGCCCGGGCCTCGCCTATGGTTTATCAGCGCGCGGCCTGGCGATAGATACCGCCGAACCCAAAGGTGAAGAATTTCCGGTGTTCCGCGAGTTTTGGTTAATCAAACCCGCGCCCACGGACACCCGCGTGGTGATCTACGCCCTGCTCGACAGCCCATCCATCACTGGCGCCTATCGCTTTGAAATCATGCCGGGTGCGCCCACAGAAATGGCCGTTGAAGCGCGCCTGTTTGCGCGCAAAGACATCCAAAAATTAGGCGTTGCCCCGCTCACCAGCATGTATATGTGGGGTGAAAACCACACGCGCTTTGTGGATGACTTCCGCCCCGAAGTTCACGATTCCGACGGTCTGTTGATGGCAGCATCGAACGGTGAGTGGATCTGGCGCCCAATCAGCAACCATCGCCAATTGCGCGTTTCCTCCATGCTGGATGAGAACCCACGCGGGTTTGGCCTGTTGCAGCGCGACCGCGATTTTGATCACTACATGGATATGGAAGCGCGCTACGAGAAGCGTCCCAGCATGTGGATTATGCCCGAAGGGGACTGGGGTAAAGGTCGCGCCGAGTTAGTGGAGATCCCCAGCGACAGTGAAACTAACGATAACGTAGTTGCCTACTGGGTGCCTGCCAAAAAAATGAAAGCCGGTAGCAGCGCCACCTATAAATATCGCCTGCGCAGCTTTGACGATCATCTTCCGGAAAATGTTGGCGCCAAAGTAATCCGCACCCGTATCGGCTGGGGCGCCAACCCGGGTCAGGCCAATCCACCGCCTGTGAGCAAACGCAAATTTGTAATTGACTTCCGCGGCGGCGAATTGGAAAACCTCTCTACCGATTCACCGCTGGTGGCTGAGCTGCAGAAATCGTCCGGCACCATTAGCGAACTGAGTGTGCGCCAATTGCCCGATGGCCGTACTTGGCGCGCCTCATTCAAGCTGGAACCAGAGGGTAACAACGTCGCCGACATGCGCCTCTACCTGAAGTTGCGCGACCAGCGCCTGAGTGAAGTATGGAGTTATGTCTGGTATCCGGATGCCATTTAATATGACCGAAAACCTGCGCTCACCCGCCGACCTGACACAAGTGCCTGCGGATGCCATTCGCATCCCAGGCAAATCGCTGCGCCGCTATATCTATGTGATCCTGAGCCTGCTGACTGCTGTCAGCGGGGTTTACATCATGTTTGATATCCTCAGCGCCAACGAACTCAACACCCTGGAAACTATTATTCTGGTGCTGTTTGGGATCAGCTTTACCTGGCTCAGCCTTGCCTTCTGGAGCGGTGCGTTTGGATTTGTGCTGCAGATGCTGCGCATCGACCCGCTCAGCCTTAAATCCACCAGAAACCTCGCTGCCGATGACGCGCCCATTAACACCCGTACCGCCGTCGTCATGCCGGTGTACAACGAAGATACCCATCGCGTGATTGCCGGTTTTGAGGCGACGCTGCGCTCGCTGGAAAAAACGGGTGAGATAGCCAAGTTCGATTTTTTCCTGCTCAGCGACACCACCAACCTGAACATCGCCCAAGCCGAACGCGATGCTTGGCAACTGCTGCAGGAGCGTCTGGGCGATTTAGGCCAGCAGGTGTTTTATCGCCGCCGCGAAAAAAATATTGGCCGCAAAGTGGGCAACCTCGCCGAGTTCTGCCAGCGCTGGGGCGCCAACTACGAGCAGATGATTGTGCTCGATGCCGACAGTATTATGGCCGGTGACTGCCTGCTGAAAATGGTGCGCGCCATGCAGGCCAACCCGCGCTGCGGCTTGATTCAAACCATTCCAATCCCTGTGCGCCAAACCACCTTTTTTGGTCGTTTTGTGCAGTTTGCCGCCGTGCTCTACAGCCCCATGCTCGCCACCGGCCTCGCCTTCTGGCAGACCGATGCCGCCAACTATTGGGGCCACAACGCCATCATCCGCATGCGCGCCTTTATCGATCACTGCGGTCTCCCGACGCTGGCAGGCAAAGCCCCCTTTGGTGGCGATATTCTCAGTCACGACTTTGTCGAGGCTGCCATGCTGCGCCGCGCAGGCTGGGATGTGTTCCTGTTGGCGGATCTGGAGGGCAGCTACGAGGAAGTGCCGTGCAATATTATCGACTACGCCAAACGCGACCGCCGCTGGGTACAGGGCAACATCCAGCATCTGGGCATTATCGACACCAAAGACCTGCACCCCATTAGCCGCCTGCACTTTTTATTGGGCGCCGTGGCCTACATCACATCACTGATCTGGATGTTGATGCTGGTGCTAAGTACCGCCGATGCTGTAGTACGCGCCATTAACGCCAATGTCTACTTTACCGATATTCACCAGCTTTACCCCAACTGGCCAATCGCCAAAACCGAGCTAATTATTGCGCTGATTTTGCTCACTACCCTGCTGTTGATGGGACCAAAGTTGCTCGGGGTCATAGTTACCCTCACCCACCGCCGCAAACAATTTGGCGGGGCGCGGGCGATCATTAAAGGCACCATTATCGAGACAATTTTTGCGGTATTAATCGCCCCGATCATGATGATCTATCACGCCTATTTTGTGATTTCAGTGCTGCTCGGTTTTAAAGTGAACTGGGATTCACAGGAGCGCGAAGGCCGCCTGCTCCCCTGGGGGGAATGTATCGCACGCACCTCCAAAATGACCTTCGCCGCCTTGCTCTGGGGTTGCGTGACTTACATCTATGCGCCTATTTTTTTCTGGTGGCTGTTACCAGTGCTCACGGGGCTGGTCCTGTCGGCGCCGCTGGTGCGCTATTCCAGCAGCCTGGATTGGGGGCGCGGCGCGCGCGCACACAAAATTTTCGTAACCCCGAACGAAACCAGCGAAGACCCGGTGTTAACCCAAATGAACCAGCTGCTTGCGCAGGAACAACCAGCCCTGCCAAGCCCGGCACCAATTCCACCCGTTCCGGCCGATAACTGGACGCCCATGCCCCACCGGGAGATGGACGACTACCGCCCGATTACGCGTTAATCACAATCACTTACCAACCCTGCTACGGCAGGGTTTTTTATTCTTGCGCCCACCCTATACTGCTGATCGGATTGCCAGAGGAAAAAATCGCCACCATGAAACCCCTGCTCAGCTTAATACTGGTGCTTGTCTCCATCGCCTATCCACTGCTGGTTTATCTGGGCATACAACACATCAGCCCCGCGTTATTTGCGCTGGTACTGGCGGTGCTGGCACTGGCCAAATTCGGCGCCGCACGCCGTCAGGGGCAGGCGCAAACACATGCTGAGCTAGGCTTGCTGTTGGTGGCACTCGCCTACAGCTTGGCGCTATTAATCGCCAACAGCGAACTGCTGCTAAAACTCTACCCGGTATTAATCAGCCTCTGTATGGCACTGTTTTTTGCCCTCAGTTTGCGCGCCCCGGAAAGCCTGATCGAGCGCCTCGCACGCCTTGCCGGTGAAACTATCACCCCCCGCGCCAAAGCCTATACCCGGGTATTAACCGCGATATGGGCAGTGCTATTGGTGGGCAATGCCCTAGTTGCACTTTACCTCACCTTTTTTGCCAGCCTAAAAAGCTGGGCGCTCTACAGCGGCCTGCTCTCCTATGTTTTTTTCGCGGTATTTTTTGCGCTGGAATACAGCTATCGCCGCTACTACATCCACAAATACCGCGATCAGGCGGCGGGCAACACCGAGTTATAACAATTGGGTTAGCTCCGGTGCTGGAGTATCATGGCGCCCATAATTACACCGCAAGACAACTCAATCGATAATAACCCATGAGCAATCCAAGCCCCCTTGCCCAGCTGCGCACCGCCTTTGCAACAGCGCACTGGCCGCAGTTTGACGGCATCAATCGCACGGAAAACCAGTGTGTTATAGATATAACGATTAACCACGCAATGCTCTGGCTGGAAGGTCACTTTCCCCAGCAACCAGTAGTCGCAGGAGTCGTACAAACCCACTGGGCCAACGAATTGGCCCAATACCTATTTCCGCTGGGCGATAATTTTATCCGCATCGACAATTTGAAATTCCAGCAGGTAATACTGCCCGGGCAGAGTTTGCAATTAAGTCTCGACTACAGTGTTGCAGCAGACAGCAGCGCGGTGAAATTTCGCTATCATCAGGGCGACAGCATTTTTTCCGAAGGCAAACTGGTGTTTCACACCCAGGCCTCCCCAGCGCAGTAAACCACTATGAGTTATTGTTTATTAATTCCGCACTACAACCACGAGCGCCAATTTATCGCGTTTTTGCCGCAGTTGGTTGCCAGTGGTTTGCCGCTGGTGATTGTCGATGACGGCAGCAGCGCTGAAAGCTGCGCGCAGGTAGCCGCCGCCAGCGCAACATATTCCAACGTGCATTTTTATGCGCTGCGCCGCAACCGCGGCAAAGGTGGGGCGGTAAAAGCGGGGTTGGTATTTGCGCGCAGCTTGGGTTTCTCTCACGCCCTGCAAATTGATGCCGACGGCCAACACAATGTCGCCGACATTGAAAAATTTGTGCAGCTTTCGCAGCAGCACCCCGAGGCGATTATTTGTGGTAAACCGGTATTTGATGCATCGGCGCCCAAGGCGCGGGTGTACGGGCGCAAGGTCACGGATTTTTGGGTCGCACTGGAAACCCTATCGCTAAAAATTAAAGATGGATTGTGCGGTTTTCGTGTTTATCCCTTAGCGCAAATTGAACAGGTGCTCGACCATTATTTTGTTGGCAACCGCATGGATTTTGATACCGAACTGCTGGTGAAAGCCGTGTGGTTAAATACCCGCTTAATTTTTATCAACACCCAGGTTATCTACCCGGCGCAGAGTGTGTCGCACTTTAATTACCTGCGCGACAATTTACTGCTGATTAAATTGCACAGCCGTTTAATGCTCGGCATGTTAGTACGCCTGCCATTGCTGTTATGGCAGCGACTGCGGGGCAATTAATGACAAACACGACGGCCGAAAAACAGGCGCACTGGTCCACACTGCAAGAGTCGGGCACCATTCGCGGCATTTTATTGTTGCTCTGGTTGCAGCGAGTATTTGGCCGCCGGTTTTTTAATATTCTGCTCTACCCCATCATGGCTTATTTTTTTCTGCTCAATCGCCGTGCGCGTGCAGCATCACTCGAATTTTTACGCACCCACGCACAGAAATATCCCGCCTACTGGCAAGGTAAAATTCCAGGTTATAGCGATGTATTTCGCCATATGTACGCATTTGGCCAATGTATTCTGGATAAACTCCTGGCTTGGAGCACACCGATTAATGAACAGGATTTTGAAATCGCCAACGAGCCATTACTCGCACAATTTATGGCCAAAACCAAGGGCCAATTAATTATCGGCTCCCACTTGGGCAATCTGGAATACTGTCGCGGCTTTGTGCAGCGCTATAAAGCGCGCACGATTAATGCCTTGGTTTACGACCAGCACTCGGCCAATTTTGTGATGGCGATGCAAAAAATTAATCCGCAATCGCGCATTCATATTTATCAAGTGAATGAATTGGATATTCCACTTATCCTGCAACTCAAAGCCAAAATTGATAATGGCGAATGGTTATTTATCGCCGGTGATCGCATTCCGCTAAGCGGCGAGGCGCGCACGGTGACGGTGGATTTTTTAGGTCGCCCGGCACAATTGCCCATTGGCCCCTACATGCTCGCCAAAGTATTGCAATGTGAAGTGCAATTAATGTTTTCCTACCGCCAGGCGCACAAGATTTATTTTGAATTGGTGCCTTTTGCCGAACAGGTAACCCTGCCGCGCAAAGACGGCGGCGCACAATTACACGCCTACGCGCAACAATACGCCAGCGCACTGGAGCAGCAGGCGGCGCGTGCACCGCTGCAGTGGTTTAATTTTTATCCCTACTGGGCCAGCAGCCAATCGGCAACAGAGTCGGTAGCAAAAGCAGAGGCAGCCGCGCATGATTGATGGTCGCATTTACGAGTTAATTCCCCATCGCGAACCCATGCTGTTAATTCATCGTGTGATTGAATTGGGGCAGAATTTTTCCTGCGCGGAAATTACCATCAGCGAACGTTCGTCATTTTTTATTGCAGGCAAAGGTGTACCCAGCTGGATTGGTGTGGAATACATGGGGCAGACCGCCGCATTGATTGCCGGTTATCAATTGCAGCAGGGCACAGTGGCGCCGCATTTAGGTTTGTTATTGGGCACGCGCAAATACGAAGCGTTTGTACCTTATTTTCGCGCCGGTGATCTATTGCAAGTACGCTGCAGCGAAGTCGCGGTGGTGGGCGATAGCCTCGCCAATTTCCAGTGCGAGATTATCAACCTGCGCGATCACAGCCGCTGCGCGTCCGCCAAATTATCGGTATTTCGCAAGCCGCTCACCGACCAGGAACAGCAGGAAATTCCATCAACAACAGGAGCAAGTGCGTGACAAAACGTGTCGCAATTACCGGCGCCGGTGCTATTTCCGCACTGGGTCACGAGTGGAAAACTATCCGCGCCAATATTTTGCAATTAAAAAATCGCGTGCGTTACATGCACGAGTGGGATCAATACCCGGAATTGCAAACCCGCCTTGCATCGCCCGTGGATGATTTTATTTTGCCCGCCCATTACACCCAGAAAAAAAAGCGCGGCATGGGCCGAGTGGCGCAAATGGCGGTGGCCGCAACCGAACAGGCATTAATTCACGCAGGCTTATTTAAAGATCCGCTTATCAGCAGTGACGCGACCGGCGTAGCTTACGGCTCTGCCACTGGCAGTAGCGACGCAGCGATGGAATTTTTTGGCCTGCTTGAACACAAATCCATGGCCAAATTAAATGGCACCACGTATTTGCGCATGATGAGCCACTCGGCGGCAGTCAACATCAGCGTGCTGTTTGGCACCTGCGGGCGCATGTACACCACCAGCAGCGCCTGTACCGCAGGCAGCCAAGGCATTGGTTTTGCCTATGAAGCGATTCGCAGCGGCCAACAGACCATTATGATCGCCGGCGGCGCCGAAGAACTCTGCCCCACCCAAGCCGCAGTGTTTGATACGGTCTATTCCGCGAGTTTAAAAAATGCCACGCCGGAATTATCGCCGCGCGCGTTTGACCCGCAGCGCGATGGCTTGGTGTTAGGTGAAGGCGCCTGCACCTTAATTTTGGAAGACTGGAACCACGCCGTTGCGCGCGGTGCAAATATCCTGGCGGAAATTGTCGGTTTTGCCACCAATTGCGACGGCAATCATTTAGTGCGCCCCAATCAGGCAACCATGGCAAAAGTCATGCAAAAAAGTTTGCAGGACGCACAGTTAAATGCCGAACAAATCCACTACATTTCCGGCCACGGCACTGCCACAGTACACGGCGATATCGCCGAATCACTCGCCACCCAACAAGTCATGGGCAGCCATATTCCCTTTAGCAGTTTAAAAAGTTATATCGGCCACAGCCTCGGCGCCTGCGGCTCATTAGAGGCCTGGCTCGGCATAGAAATGATGAATGAAAACTGGTTCTCGCCCAATTTAAATTTGGATGATGTGGATGAAAACTGCGGCCAGCTGGATTACATCAGAAATGAAGTGCGCGAATTACAAGCGCAGTATTTTATGAGTAATAACTTCGCCTTCGGTGGCGTTAATACCTCGCTGATTTTTAAGCGGGTATAAAAAATCCCCCTTGAAAAAAGGGGGAATCGTTTTTACCTTAACACATGCCCCCATTCACACTAATCACCTGCCGGGTAATATAACCCGCTGCATCGGACATTAAAAAACTCACTGTGGCGGCCACATCATCCACTTTGCCGAAGCGTTGCATGGGAATTAATTTCATCGCTTCATCGTGATAAATGCCTTCGATCATATCGGTTTCAATTACGCCGGGTGCAACGCAGTTAACAGTGATATTGCGTTTGGCCAACTCAATCGCCAAGGCTTTGGTGGCACCGATAATGCCCGCTTTGGCGGCGCTGTAATTGGTTTGGCCGCGATTGCCAATCACACCAGACACCGATGACAAGGTAACAATGCGGCCGCCTTTGCGCAGGCGAATCATCGGCATTACCAGCGGATACAACACGTTGTAAAACGCATCGAGATTGGTGTGAATGACTGAATCCCACTGCTCGCCGGTAAGCGCAGGAAAGGCGTTGTCGGCGGCGATACCGGCGTTGCACACCACGCCGTAAAAGGCGCCGTTTGCTTCAATATCCGCGAGCAAAGTCTCGCTCACTTTTTCCCGCTCGCACACATCAAACTGAATCAAACTGGCGCTACCGCCATTGGCAATAATTTCTGCGACCACCGCTTCGGCTTCGGTTTTACCGGAGCGATAATGCACACACACATCAAACCCATCGGCGCCGAGTTTTAAGGCGCAGGCTTTACCTATGCCACGGCTGGCACCAGTCACCAGAACACGTTGTTTACTCATTATTTTAGCCCCTAGTTGATGTACAAAAAAGAAAGCAGGGTGAGCGCGCTATTGTTTACTTGCCGACCACTTGCGACTGGCCAGCATTAACGCACCCAGCAAGTTAAAACAGCTGCCCATAAACAGCGCAATACCAAAGGCGCTTACCGCCGGCAAAATACTCAAGCCCAATAAGCCGAAAGATAAAAGATTAGTAGTCGACGAAATTGCCACAGCCGATAAAGTTTCTACGGTATTGTCAGCCATTTCGGCGATAAAAATAACATAATCCATACCCAGCCCAACCACCAAAAACAAGGCCATCACATGAAACAATGTGAGCGGAATATCCAACAGTGCCAACAAAATCAAACTGGCTGCCACCGCAAATAACGGAATGGCAATTAGCTGTAACATTTTTTTCCAGTGATAGCGGGTGAGCAACAACAGCGCCATTAACAATAAGGCCAATAACAACAATTCCATTGAGGAATGGCGCAGCAGTTTCATAGACATCTCCGAGTCCTGCATGGCGCTGAAAAAAAATGCCCCTTCAAACGCAGCAAGTTTTTCCGCTATCACATCGGTGTCCATACCTTTGGGAATTAACAGAAATGCATTTAATGCAGTGTCATTCTGAATCCACAGCGGTGGCAGCGCGGCTTCATGATCGATAAAAAAATCGGCCGGATTCAATAGATTATTTTCCTGCTGGGCATAGGCGAGTGATAAATTGGCTGCCGATATTTCGTTGAGTTCATGACGATCAATAAATTGCTGCGCGAGCGGGTTCGCACCATAAAGCTGTTGATTAAGCTGATAATTGGCTTGCTGCTCACGGGGGGAAGGAAAAAATCGATGCACTCCTAATAACTGCCCCTGCTCGCCCAACAACCCTTGGACAGCGGCGATACGATCATAGACCTGCTGTGCACTGTCGCCCTGCACTACAATAAAACTGGCTGGCTCGTGGCTGGCAACCCAGGCGCTGACTTGTTTCTCCTGCTCAATTAACTGGGGGTTGGCTGCAAAAAAACTGCGCGGATTGTCGCTAACAGGCCATTCAAAATCGTTTACGAAAAAACCACTCAGCAAAAATACGGCGATTAGCGGCGCAATCCCACGCGAGGGAAATTTTCCAAACAGGCGCAACAACCCCTGAACCATTTTCTGCAAACTTGAATCGTATACTTTTACGCCCTTGGTTAAGTAATGTCCCAAGGCGATTACCATCAACCAGGCATATACCAGCCCTAACACGGCAAATACCGCCACCTGTTGCAGTGCCGCCAAACCCGACCAAGCCAGCGCACTAAAACCAATCACACTGGTGAGTAAACTTAAAAATAAAGCGCGATAAAGCGGTAGGCGATTTTCACTTTGCGGATGGTGCGCCTGAAAATAATAAAAATGCAGTGCGTAATCCACCACTACACCAATCAAACTGGAGCCAAATACCAGAGTGAGCACATGAATCGAACCAAACCAGAAATGACAGACAGCAAATGCAAACGCCAAGCCCATGCCAATCGACAACGCAGGCAAGAGCAGTGCACGCGGACCGCGAAATACCCAGAGGATTAACAGCAGCACACCAATCATCGAACCCGTGCTAATAGTATCTATATCGGCGCGAGCCGACTGCGCAGCATCGGCGGCAAAAAATAAAATGCCCGATTGAATAATTTCCACGTCGGGATATTCATTTTTTAACTGCGCCATAAATTGCTTGATACTCAGCAGCGCCAGATCCTGCTGATTCATTTCCAATGCGTCGCTGTTTATTTGCAACTGATGTGCAGCAATAAAAAGTGTTTTTTGACCGCGTATTACTGCTTGTATTTCATCGCTATTGTTTAAGGCCAGACGATCCAATAAACCCAGCGCATATTCATTGGCAAAGCCCAACGGGTCAGTGGTGAGTGGCAATAAACGCACTGCGCCGCCCGCCCCATACAAATTAGTTTGCGCCAAGGCGAGTATTTTTTCGGCATCGCCCTCGGCCAATGTCGCCTGCGCCTCGGAACCAAGAATATGAAAGGGATGCATTTGCAGCTGATTTATGTAGCGCTCGAGCAACTCGCTGCGATCAACATAGGCGATAGTACCGGCATCGGTTTCGATCATCGCGCGCAGCGCATCGCTGGCGTCGGCGAGCCGCTCTTCATCCGGGTGGGCCAATACCAATATAAATTGTTGCGCCGCATCGGCCGACATTTTATTGAGCGCGTGATTGACGGCCGCGTCCAGGGTAAACGAAGGCGACAAGCTGCGCAGATTGGTATCTATCTGCAGGCCGCTGCGGTTGATTGCCCAAAAACAATACAGCGCCACCAGTGTTAGCAATAGCAGAGCCGCGCTGCACCAGCGGCGATAAAGTTGCTGCGTCATAACGCGTCCACTTAAATAAAAATCAGGGAGTTAATAATTGCGCGCAAGCTAATGCCACCGGCGCTGTGGCCAACAGTTGCACGCATTGATCGGCATTGAGTGATGGCAGAGGTTGCAACTCATACACACGAATTGCAGTGTATTCATCGCCCTGGTGTTGCAGGCGAATAGTGACTGCATCACTGCTGCGAGTAATGTGGATATGGCGCAAGAATTTTTCCATGCGCTTTTTGCGCGGTGTTAATTGAATACCTGTGTCGCTTGCCACTATGGCAAAGGTTTTTTCCAGGTAAGCACTATTACCGCCGAGCAAATGATTGAGCATTTGCCCCAGCTGACGTTGCACAGCGCCAGAGAGTTTTTGACTGCTGCCGTCAGCGCGCACCAAATGGGTTGTGCCCTGTAATTGATAGACCAGTGTTTCCTGCAGCGGCGCAGCGGTATGCCAGAGCAAACCTTTATCGCAAGCAAATGCAAAACTGCCTTCGGTCTCCAACAATTTATTAATGCCGGCGATGGATTTTTGTTGCTTATACAGACCGGTTTGATAACAACTTTCCGGTAAATAGTGTTTGAGTAATTCCGCAGGATTAACTTGCGCATTTGCAGCGCGGCCATCCGCCATCGCACTATTGGCAATGACGCTGAATAACAACAGGCAAGCCAGAGTGGGTCGCATCATTATTTTCATAGAAATTTGCGCCGCAGGGTTTAGGGTAACAGGGGTTTTACTTTTTCGAGTAACGCATCGGGGCTGCCGATGCGCAACAGCTTGGTCTTGGCATCCACCGCCGCTTGCACTGTTTGCGCTTTACTCAAGAGGGCATCACTTGCCGCGTCGCGAATCAGGTAATGAATTTTCAGGCGATATTCCCACTCCACCAAATTCGCCGTCACTATCACTTGCTGCTCAAATACCAGTGGCTGCAAGTATTGGATTTGCATATCCACAATCGGAAACATAAAACCCGAATTTTTCATATCGGTATAGTTGTAACCGAGTTTATCGAGCAGATTGCAGCGCGCCACTTCCAGATATTTGCAGTAGTGGCCATGCCACACAATGTTCATGGAATCCACATCAAAAAACGGCACAGTGATGGCAGTATCCACACTGAGCAGTGCAGCGGGTTCGCGGCGGCGTGGCATTAGTGAGCGGCCTGACCTTGAGCGTTTTCCTGACTTAAAAACGCCAGAATGGCATCAATTAAATCGCCGATGGTTTTTACCTGGTGGAAATTTTCCAGGGTGATTTGTTTGGCGGTAATGGATTTTAATTCGATCATCAAATTCACCGCATCGATGCTGTCGATATCCAGATCTTCACGCAGGCGCGAGTCCAGGGTAATGGAGCCTGGCTCCACATCAAATTGCTCTTGCAGTATGTCGGCAATGCGCGTCAACAGGCTGTCACGGGTATGAATCATAGTGGGAATCTTTTGCTAACTCTTTTTTAGGGTGACGCGCTCGGGACGGCGTCCATTAGGTAGCGCTGGGCGCGACCGGCGCGCGATTATACAAGCTTTAGCGCTGCTTCTGCAGTTCATCGCGCTGGCAGTTATTCAGCCCATCGCGCAAGCACTGGTACAGCCCAGCGGTAAGTGCACGGGCCTGCAGACCGGGCGGCTGACTGGGGTCAACCAGCGCCGCCAACTCCAGTGGCGGCAGTACCCGCAGGATAAAATGCGGCGGGCGATGGGGTATGTGATACCAGGGCTCCCGCTTGCGCAGGGTTAGCGGTTTACAATAAATCACCACCGGCAGCAATGGGCAAGCCGCCGCCAGCGCAATATTGGCGGCACCGCGTTTCAGTGTGAGTTCATCGCCCTCGGTGCGCGTGCCCTCGGGGAAAATCATCAGGGTTTCACCGGCGCGCAGGGCGGCAGCGGCTTTTTCCACCAGTTCCACGCCCACTTCGTCATTGGGAATATAACCGGCCAGCGCCACTATCCAGCAGGTAATGGGGTTGTGGGCCATCGCCGCTTTGACGATAAACGTCGCATTGGGCATCACCGACATCAGCAGTACCGCATCGAGCAGTGTGGGGTGATTAGCCACCACCAACACTCCCGGCTGGTTCAGCGCCGCGACCCCGTCAAACTCCACCGAGAGCAACCCCAGGCTGCGCATAATCGCCACATACAGCCGCACCCAGCGCTGGATGCTGTGGCGCGCCAGATGGCGACGACGGGTTTCCGACCAGGGCAATAAGCGGATCAGCGGTGCCAGCAATAGTGCCAGCAGCAAGGCGCCAGCGGCAAACAGCGCGATGGAGAAAGCCGTTGCCAGCAGGCGCCAGAAGCGATTGAGCTGGCTCATACCCCGGGTGAAGCCAGGGCTTCAATTTCCACCAGCAGCTGGCTGCGGCAGATATCGGCGTGGATAAAATTGACAGCATCAGCAGGCAGGCGCGCGCCTAAAAAAGCCTGGGCCGCCGCCACATCCTGCGCGTGGCGCAGATAGACGCGGATCGCACTTAGCTTGGCATGCGCGTGCTCCACATGCCGCAGCAGGTGCTGGATATTGTCGAGAGTGATGGCCAGCTGCTGCTGCAAATCGCCCACCGCCTGGGTGTTATGGCCGATGATGCTGGCAGTGCCGGAAATAAATACCTGCTCCCGGCTGCGCAGCGCAAGGCTGGTGGCGCGGGCAAAACTGGGACTGGTCGGGCCGTATTCGCGCGGGTAGTGATAGGCCGGTTGCTGGCGCGGGTTTTCGTGATGCACCCCGGAATTGCGCCCGGCGAGCAAATAGACAACCGCACCTTTGGTGTGATGGCCAAGCGCCGAGGCCGCGGGATACTCCTGCGGCGCGACATGGTAGTCATCAAACGCACGCTGGCGGCCAACGCAGAATTTCTTGTACTCCTCGCGGTCGCCATCCCCGCGATTGATATCGGGCATAAAGTTCCAGATGCGGAAGGGATAGGGAAAGCCCTTGGCCTGAATCACGCGAAACAGGCGGCCATAGGCCACTTCGGTAGCGGCCTCTATGTCGCTGCAATCCTCCGGTGCAATCCAGGTGGCGACGCAGAGTACATCCTCAATCAGGCTCCAGTGACAGTGTTCGTCCACCCCGCGCTGGGCGACTGAATCGCCGTAGCGAATCACCTCCCAAGGTTGATCGCTGAGCGAGGGCATACCCAGCGGGATAATGCCCGGCTGCGCGCCCGGCACACAGGCGTCGCCAAAGTTCACCAAGGCCAAAACACCCGGTTGGGTGAGCAGTTGGTTGGTGTCTGGCACCGCACTGGCGGGCAGATAGTGCTGGCGAAGCATAGGCATAACAGTGTCTTATGGTTGGGGGCTGAGTGACGTGAAAGGCCGCGAGTTTACCCAAAAACTCCCGTTAGGTTAAGGTAAGTCTCAGGCAGTGCGGGTGATTTTGGGGCACAAAGCCGCTAAACTGCGCCGCTTTTCATCGACGATTGGCCGATAACGCCGATCCATCACAATAACTCCGAGGTACCTATGTCTGCGCAAACCGCTGCCCAATTGGAAATGGCCGAATTACTGGTAGAAGCACTGAATCTGGAAGATATAGCGGCGAGTGAGATAGCACCGGATGAATCCTTATTTGGCGATGGCCTGGGGCTGGATTCCATCGACGCACTCGAAATCGCCCTGGCCATTTCGCAAAAATACGGCGTGCAAATGCAAGCCGACGACGAGCGCACCCGCAAGGCCTTTGCCACCCTCGCCTCACTGGCCGAGTTTGTACAGACCAATAGCAATAAGTAAGCGCTAACCTTCGTGCTATGCCCATCGACTCCGCGATGACCTCCAAGCAACCCCCTGCCCGGCTGCCCTTACTGGAGCGCCGGGTGGAGGATTGTTTCGCCCATCTCAGCAGCGCCCTAAGCCCATTAGGCGGCGCGGCGGGCGAGATCAGTGTGGGCACTTTTATCGGCCAGGTCTTGGGTTTGGCCGAGCGCCTGCCCGAGGCGGGTTTTGCCATCAACCTGTGCGATAACCGCTATTTATTTACCCTCGGCTTTTGCGCGGCGCTGGTGCGCGGGCAGACTAACCTGCTGCCGCAGAACCGCGCCCCGGCCACCCAAGCGCTGCTGCGCGAGCAATATCCCGCTAGTTATGTGCTGCACGACGGCTTGGAAAACCTGCTCGACTCCTGCCCGCAGTTCAACCTTAACGAAACCGATTTACGCGCCGACGCTTGCCGCGACATTCCACATATCTGCGCCGATCAACTTGCCGCCATCGCCTTTACCTCCGGCTCCACCGGCCAACCCAAAGCCAACCTCAAACCCTGGCACACCTTTGTCACCAGCAGCCGCATGAACGCACAGGCAATGCTGGGCGATGACTACCGCGAACAGCTGCGCTTCGCCCTCGCCACTGTGCCCGCCCAACATATGTGGGGGCTGGAAACCTCCCTGCTACTGCCGCTGTTTAGCCGCCTGTGCATTAGCGATGCGCGCCCGCTGTTTCCGCTCGATGTCGCCCAAGCACTGCAACCATTACCGGCGCCGCGTTTGCTGATCAGTACCCCAGTTCACCTAAGGGCACTGGTGCACAGCGGTGTGGCCATGCCGCCCGTCAAACAAATACTCTGCGCCACCGCGCCGCTGTCGCAAGACTTGGCGCAGGCAGCAGAAAGCTGTTTTGCGGGTGAGTTAATTGAAGTTTACGGCTGCAGTGAAGTGGGTTCCATGGCGCGCCGCCGCAGCGCACAAACGGATCTGTGGCAGCTATTTGATGGCTTGGAATTGGCACAGGATTTATCGGTGATTCGCGGCAGCCACCTGCCGCAAGAGCAGCCGCTACAGGACCGGATTGAAACCGCGGATGGCCGCCACTTCCGCCTGCTCGGGCGCAGCGACGACATGATCGAAATCGCCGGCAAACGCGGCTCGCTAGTGGAGATGAACAAACTGCTGCTCGCCACCCCGGGCGTGGTAGATGGCGTGGTATTTATGCCGGAAGCGGGTCAACAAACCGTGACCCGCCCGGTCGCTTTAGTGGTCGGGACAGACATCACCAAACAACAACTCAGCGCCCGTTTTGCCGCGCACCTGGACCCGGTATTTATGCCGCGCCCGCTGTTGATGGTGGATGCCCTACCGCGCGAAGAAAACGGCAAATTGCCGCGCGCTAAGCTGTTGGCGTTTTATCACGAATTACGCAACAAATAAGCATCACTCGAGAATCTTAAGCCGCCATTTCCCAGTATTTTCAACCGCCATCCCCTAATATCTTCAACCGATAGGCCCCCAGCAATTCGCGCTCAGCATCACTAATCCTAAGCTCAGGCGCATCGCCCAACATATCCCGCACCGTTGCTGCCACTTGTTCTACCAGTGCCATATTGCGCGCCAGTTCCTCCGGCAGCGGTAATACCGGCGCCTCCATCAACACCTTGTTGAAAAACTGCAGGCAGGGGATTTGGTATTGATCCATAAACACGCCGCGATTGGGCAGCTGTAAACGGCGCTCAGCGCGGGTGCGGAACAGGGCTTGAATGGATTGGTTGAGCTGCTGGGCTTTTTGCAATTCACCCGCCAGCGGGCGGATGCGCTCAAAGTCGCACAGGGCGTCGCGGAAATACAGCAGCGAGAGCACACCCCAGTAATAGCTGTAATCCCACAGGAGTTTTAACCCCATCATCACCCGGTCGCCAAAACCACCGTACTGACCGGTGTAGAGCGACAGAGTGTTGTGGTAGATGGAGCGCAGCAGTTTTTCATACACCAGCGCCTGCACCCGAATATCCTGCCCGCGCCGTTCGGCGGTAATCAGCGAGCAGATAAAACCATTGGCAAAGGCGATAAAGTCGCTGCCGGGGGAATAAAAGGGGTCGGCAAATACACCGGCCTCACCGGCAATCGCCCAGCGCTGGTCGCTGAACAGTTGTTTGCAGTCGTAGGAGTAGTCCTGCAGCAGTACAAAATCGAGGAACCTGGCATCGCCAATCGCCGCCGCACAGCGCGGTTGATGTTGCGCCAACCAGGCCATAGCCGAGGTTTGATCCGCAATACCACTGGCGTCAAAGGCGATGTCGTCCATTACTATGCCGATGCTGCTCACACCCGAGGCGAGCGGGATAATCCACACCCAGTAGCCCGGCCCGACCAGGTGATTGGTACTTAGCCAGCGGCGCCCTTCGGGCATACAGCGCGCCTGCCATTCGGGATTCTCACACCAATCATCGAGGGTGATAGTGCGGTCGATACGGAACCAGACGGCGTTGGATTTATGCTCGTTTTTGGCCGCAAGTTTGAGATGGTTTTTAAGCAAACTGGCGCGCCCGGCGGTATCCACCAGCCAGTGACCGCGCAGGGTTTGTTCACCGGTTGCAGTGCGAATAACCAGCTGCTTGTCATAGGCAGTGCCAGTTTCAGCGCGCACATCCAACTGCAGAATATCGGCCTTATCGATCAAGGTGACACCCAGCGCCTGCAGCTCGGCGGCGAGGTGGTTTTCGATATCGCCGCGATCAATCTGATAGGTCGGAATACCAAAGGTTTGGCTGGCACCCAGCTCGTCCTGCCGGGAAAAATCATCGGCCGGTTCGCCAAAAAATATACGGATGCCGAATTTTTTGAGGTGTTTGTCTTTCAGGTGCTGCAGCAAACCCAAGTGATGCGACAGGTAATGGGAGCCTATTTCGACCGTGGATTCCCCCACCTTGGCGATGGCACGCGGGCGCGGAAAACCCTGCTTTTCCACTACCACAATCGATAACTCAGGATTGGCCTGTTTGAGCTGTTTAGCCAAACCCAAACCCGCCAGCCCGCCGCCCGCGATAATCACATCCCACAGGGTGATATGACCCGAAGCCAGCTCAGCAGCATCCAATATCTCAGGACTATTCATTGGCTAAAAACTCACAACAAGCTTGAGGGCGCGACGCGGGCTAAGCTCAAACACACAGTCACCACTGCGTTTGGCCGCCAGTTGCTGGAGCAAACCCAGCACCTTGGCGGCGGGATTATCGCGGTAGAGTTTGTCCAGCTGGTCGTGGGGTAAATCTGGCGCTATAACACTTGCAGCGGTTTCATCCGCCATCACCAAGTGCGCCATTGGCGTATGGGCAGTACCCGCAGGCACCAGCAAGAGCGCGGCGGCAAAACTCTGCTCGCAGGCAAAAATCTGGCGATAGGCATCGTGCGCGGCAGTATCAAACAGGGTGACCAATACCGGCTCATGGTGCTGCTGGCACTGGATCATCGCCTCAAGCAATGCCAAACCGGCAGTGTTTTGGTAGGCCGCAATCGAGTTGGCCGATTTCATACAGCCGCTGCTGATGGTCCAATAACCGGCGGCGGCGTTGTGCACCGAGTTGTGGAATTTGGTCGGCGATAGCTGCTTTTCGGCAGTGGTTAATACCCGGCACATATAATCGGTGATTTCGGTATCACCCAGCCCGGAGCCAAATACGCAGGCCACATCGCTGGATGCCAAGCCCGATTGCTGCAATGCCTGCCAGCTTACCTCAACGGCGGCGCGTACCGGCAAGGGCGCGCGCCGGCGTTCATTGGCGGGGATAATTTCCGGTTTGGGCACTGGTGTCGCCCACTGCAATGCTTCACCCAATGCGGGATTGGCAAACAGCGTTTGCAGCTCCGCCCAGTTGTTAAACGCAGGGCCCCAGGCGCCAACTCCCACCAAATCCACCACAATCGACGCTTTATTACCTAGCGGAGTACTCATGCTGCCACCTCCGCACGACTGAAAATCAAACAGGCGTTGTTGCCGCCGAAGCCGAAGGAGTTGCTCATCACGTGGGTTAAGTCTGCGCTTTGGTTGGCCGCGCTCATGCTAATAGCGATTTCCGGGTCGACCTGCGCCAGGTTCAAGGTGCCCGGCACCAATCCGCTGGTTAGGGCTTCCAGCGCAAAAATCGATTCGAGAATTCCCGCCGCACCAAGGGTGTGCCCAGTCCAACCTTTGGTCGAACTGGCAAGCGTGGATGCTGGAAACATAGCACCCACCAAGTTGCCTTCAATATGGTCATTGGCGCGGCTCGCTGTACCGTGCAGGTTGATATAGTCGATCTGCGCGGGCGCCAAACCCGCTTGCGCGAGCGCCTGCTCAATCGCCAAACGCGCACCGGCGCCTTCGGGGTGAGGGTGGGACATATGATGCGCATCCGAGCTTTCGCCATAGCCGCTGAGTTGGATGCCAGTGTGCTCAATGCCTTGGGCGTCATCGCCACGTACCAGCAGCGCAAAACCGGCGGCCTCACCCAAATTGATGCCATCGCGCGCGCCGTCAAAGGGGCGACACTGGGACTCGGACACCAACTGTAATGAGTGAAAACCGTAGAGCACACTTTGGCACAGGGTATCAGCGCCCCCCACCAGCACCGCATCCACAATACCCGCACGCAGCCAACGCGCGCCGGTCGCAAAGACTTTGGCAGAGGAAGAGCAGGCCGTATTTACCGTCATATTGGGGCCATCAAGGCCGAGTAGTTGCGCCACAAACAAACCGGGGGCGTGGGGATTTAGTACATTTTCTTGCAGAAATTCTGCTGGCAACTGGCCTTGCTCGTCCAAATGGCGATAGGCCTCTTCCGAGCGGTCGATACTGGAGGTGCTGGAACCCATCACCACCCCGATGCGCGCCGAACCAAAACGTCCAACCAGTTGCGCCAGCGATTGCTGCAGTGTGCCCTGCTGTAAGCCCAAGGCGATCAGCGCATTGTTGCGGCTCTGCCACGCGGCCAATTCCGGCGCAAACACATAATCATCAATTGCCGGGACACGACCAATCCACGTAGGCAAATTGCAGCCGGGAAAATCGTTCGGGCGCAAGCCGGAGCGCTGGGTCGCAAGCGCGGCGCGAAGCTCATCCATTCCGCTACCGGCGGCGCAGGTCGCGTCATAATCGACAATCAATATCTGGTCAGGGGACACAGTGCTCTCACTTGTTATTAGCAGAAACGCAATGGCGGCAGCTGTGTGCAACCAATGAAAAGGCTCGGGATTATAGAGACCAAGGCGCAAAATATCACCCTTACGGGCGATAGCTTGCGCTGGATCAGAAACGGGATGGGAGAGTTAAAACCAGAAGGAAAGATAGAACCGGATCACATCCGCATCCAAACTGTAGAGCGGTTCGCTACCAGCGGCGAATTCCGTGGGCGATACACGGGCATCGCGGAAGTCGTCATAGTCGATATTGAAGTGATCCCAGTAGAGATTAACGGTGCTTTTTTCAAACCAGGGAATAGTGCCCGCCGGAACTTTGTAGGTGACGCCCAACCCGAGCACGGTGGATGAAAAAGGACTCAACTCCTTATCGCGCGCCATAAAATTTTGTGCGTCGCGGAAGGGAAATAAATCCGCATAAAAATCTGCACCGGTTTGGTCATAAATACGGTATTTCACTTCAAACAAAAAGCGTTCGCCGTAAGGGTGCAAATAGCGCAGCTCCGCATTTTCCGACTCTATCCCCCAACTATCGGAAAACTGGCGAAGTTCTGCGCGCAATGAAGCGCGATAGGGTAGAAAATACATCAGCCGCAAGCCAACGGCATCGCTGTTGCGGGTATGCGGATAAATTTCGCCCTGGTAAGCATAACCACCGGTGCCAGTAAGAAACCGCACCGAGCGATAGGGATTATTCAAACAGCTTTCAGTGTCCGCCAAATTCAAACATTGATCGCTGGCGCTATCAAAGCTGAGCGATGCCAATAAATTTTTAGTGATGATTTGCGAGGCGTTGATGCTGTATTTGCGTCGCTGTAAATCGCGCTTATAGGTCGGGTCAGTATTCTGCCCAACAATATCCTCACCAAAACTCACACCAAAACCAAGCGTGGTTAAATCGCCAAAAAAACTTTGGTCGATACCCAAACTATAAGTAGTGGCATCGTAGTCATTTTCTTTACTGCTGACATAGCCCACCGAAATGGTGGAGCGATCAACCATATATTGCGCACTCAAGCCCTGCTCTTTGCGCTCTTCGCTGTAGGGACTTGCAGTCGCCTCAACATCAATAGAGGCGCTGGTCACCATATCCACATAATAATTCGCGGCGACCGATACTGAACTGCCGATACTTTTGCGCACTAAAATGGAAGGGCCATCAATTTGCGCACCCCCACCGTCGTAGCCGTGGTAGAGAATATCGATGCGTTCATCGGGTAATACTGCCGCGTGCGCGATACTCGCCATGAGTGTAAAACCTAAAATCAGCAGGCGATTAATTACAACCACAGCCACCTCCCGATGCACCATCACCACCGCGTGCCGCTTCGCGCGCATCGTACACGTGATGCAAGTAACTGCCCGCAATCGGATCGCGATCAAAACTCATGATTTCGTCCGCAATTTTTTGCCGTTCATAGGGTTTAACCCAGGGCTTGATGGGACTACAGGCGGCGATGCACAGCAGCATCGCGAGCAGCAAGGAGAGGCGCGCTATCATTCTTTAATCAGCTCACGAATTTGGTCGCGGTATTTGTTTTCGTCGCCCGGTTTGTAACCGCGGTTGACGTAGCGAATTTCACCTTTTTTATCGATAAGCACCGTGGTTGGCATGGCATCTACATTGTAAAGGCTGCTCGCTTTGCTCTCGGCGTCGTACAAAATCGGGAAGGTCACGCCCAATTGCTGGATGAGTTTTTTTGCATCGGTATTATCCTCTTCCACATTCACGCCGTAGAGCACAAAACCGGCACTACTGTAACGCTTGGACATTTCATCCAACAATGGCATTTCCTGACGGCACGGGCCGCACCAGGAGGCCCAGAAGTTGAGCATCACCACTTGGCCACGCTGTTCCGCCAAACGCACATTTTCACCGCTGCTGCTGGGCAAGGTGAAATCCGGCGCGGGTTCCGCAAGCGCCAGCAATGAACTTAACCCCAGTGCAATTCCGGCGGTAATAGTTGCCAGTTTTTTGTGTAACGATTTATGCAACGACTTATACAACAACATAATCAACTCCACATCAATTCAAAAAAATTCTGGATTAAAAAAATACCGACACACCCAAGCGCGATTCCAAATTGGTGATGCGTTTTGCCTCACCAAATAATTCATGTTCGAAGCTGTGGCCGCGCATGCTTAAATCCAGCGCCAACCAATCGGTAGTATAAAAACGCAACCCCGCGCCGATGGTGGTGGTGAAATAATCTTTTGCGGCAAAATCGGTATTGCCCGCACCCGCCATCAGATAAAAGTGATTGTTAAACGTCCACTTGTCCGACATAAAAATTTGGCCATGCAAAAAATTGTAGCCCAGCGATAAATTGTAATACGCCAGATCGCGCTGATCATCGGTCAAGAGTTCAACGCCACCGCTCAATAATTCATAACTGGTTTTTTGCGTTTTACTGGTGCCGTAAGCGGCCTCTACAAAAAAGCTTTCGGTGATGTGATAGGCGAGCGTCACCCCGGCCACGCCATTGGTGCCGAAATCCTCAATGGATAAAAAACCGTAAAACACCCCCAACTCAAAATTTTCCGTATCCAAATCATCTTCTTTGATTTGACGACGTTTAATGTCGGGCGTGATTACCTGTTCCAGTTCATCCTCATCACTGCCTTCATCTTGCGCGAACACCGGCTGGGTGATGCTGAAAATCCCAAGCAGCACTGCGCTTAGAAAAAGACGTTGAAACCGAGTTTCCATTCATTAACCTCTTCGTTGGTATTACGACTGGTGAGCACGTAATGATTGGTATAGTCCGCGCGCAAAAACAAACGCCCGGTGAGATGTACATAAGCGCCCAAACTGGCTTGCATTAAATTGTCTTCACGGTCTTCCGTTTGTACCAGCGTGGCGCTGGGAAAGGTTTTTATTTTGCCGCTGCCAATGCTAAAAAACGGCGATACACGCCATTCGGGAAATGGTTGAAATAACACTGCCGCCGCAAGAATTTGGCTGTCAGAAAACTGGCCGGTGTTTTCCGCGTAGCGCACTTCGGCCGATAAATTTTTAGTAAAGCGATAGCCCAGGTTCATGGTCAAACTATCGGCGCCAGCAAAATCGCCGTAGGCCGCGCCCAGTTCAAACCGATCCACCAAATAATCGGCTTGTTGGTTATCGGGGAAATCCGGTTTGCTGCCATCGGGCGACAGCGTGAGCTTCATGTCATCGCGTTTAATCCAGCCTTCCAGATCGCGTTTGGTTTTGATTTTGATCCAATCGGTGCGGCTGTATAACAGGGTGATCACTTCTTCGCGCTCGACCACATGGAAAATCGGGTAGCCGCTACCGGGGCCTGCATACACATTGATAAACGCATCATCAATAACGACTTGCAGCGGTTCGTCGGGTGAAAACCAATTAAACCACTGCGCCTGCGTTGGCAGCGCCACGCAGAGCAACAAACTCATTATTAAATAGCGCCCTTTCAGGATTCTGCGTGCACTGGCAATCATGCCTTGCTTCCGTGTGTTGTTGTGATGATTGTTGTTGTCATTGTTATCTTGCTTATTTAGTTGGGCTTTTTTAGTTAGGCTATTTAGTTAGGGACAGCCAATTCAAAGGGATTGGTGTAATAGCGACCATTGGTGTCCAGCCATTCGGACAGGAGTTTTAACTCGGCCGCGTTCAAGAATCCCATATGAGTGCCATTGTTTTCAAATTTATCAAAGAAACGATTGCTGGCATTAGCACCGCCACGACTCATGGGCGGCGGCAAGAAGCCGGTGTTTTCCATACGCGGCACCGGGTTGCCTAAAGTATCCAACTGCAATTCACCGGTTTCTTCGTTGGCAAATTCAAAGGGGCAGTCGACTAGACCATCACAGGTGGGTATGCCCTCCTCATCCAGCAATACTTCACACTGGGGAATAAAATCGTAGTTGTCTTCAAATTCACATACGGGCAACAACACTGCCAAACCGCCCTCATATAAGAATTGGATCTGGCGTTGATTACCGTTTAACAATTGCAGGTAAGAGCGCATTTCGGTGTTGGCGTTTTCTTTGGCGCGCAGCAAATTCAATTGCATGGCTGGTACCTGCAAATTGCCGTCGGCATCGGCGGGAGAGTGGCAGGCAACACAGGTATTTGCCGTTCTGGCGATAGCCAACTCAGGATCAGTCACCGTCATAGGTTCACGCTCGCGCTCCCACAGCGGTTGGATGTGATATTCGTAATTAACCACTACCCGACAGTTGGCATTCCAACTGGATTCCTCGCGGCAAGCAGCCGGTGTTGGTGCAGGGATTTGGTCGGCGGTGGCGCCGGGAACCAAATCGTTATAGCGATAGGAAAACGCCTCTGCCGGGGTCAGACCGGGCGCAGTCCACAGATCGCGGAACAGTAAATCTACTGTTGGATTACGCAAATTTTGATCCTGAGCCGGGCCAGCCATAGGCCCGCACACCTGACCATTGACCGTTTCCTCACAAAAGGTAGAACGCGCCGCAAACTCCGCCATGGTTTCGCCCATCTCAGGGGCAATCGGTACACCCAAACGCTCGTAACGCTGGGTATTGGGGAAGTTGATGGCACTCAATGCGCCTGGGTTAATCGACGCAGGTGATTCAGGTAAATCGTTACGTCCATGCACCGCCGTTTCATTATTGGCGGCGTGGCAACCGTTACAGGTCATTTGCTCACCGGGGCGCAATTGCAAATAGGTATTGTGGTTGGCGCTGATTTGGCGGCCATCGCGATCCAGAATTTCCAGGGAAAATGCGACATCGGCAGGCACTGTCACCATCACCGAACCGTCGGCCTCCACCGGCGCGTAACCGAGGATCTCCTGAATGCCGTTATTGCCGTTAAAGAGGTTGCCGTAAATATTGTCGTCCTGATCGTCGAGGGTATCGTCATCAATGCGGGATACAGCTTTCACCAAACGGATAAACCGTGCGGGGCGCTGATCGGCGGGGCGGGCAATCATCGCTTGCAGGTCGGCGGCGCCAGAGTTCATGGCGTTAAACGCGCCGTCCAAATCATATACGCTGCGAATGTGCAGCAAGCCAAGGTTGCGCGCCGCCAGATCCGGGTCGGTAGTAGGCTGGATAAAGGCCGGGTTATAGGCGCTTTGCTCCAATGCCAGCGCTTCGGTAAACACTTTGCCATCTTCGGCAAGCACTACCGGCAATTGGGTTTGGTTGTTCAGGTCGTAAATCCACAGGCCATAAAAGGGTGGCGCCTCCTCATAACCTTCGGCAGGCACACCATCAATCAACAAGGTTGGTAAACAGGGCTGGAGACGCGCCGCCGTGGTGGCGGTCTCGGTCTGCAGTAAGCGGCACTGGCTCCAACTGACCAGCAGGCGATTGGTGCCATCGTAGAGTGGCGAGAGCGAGGCAAAGCGGCCATGTAGTGACACCAGATCGGTGGCGATATTGACCGGTTTCACCGACAAGGATTGCACCGCACCTTCCAGCGCGTCGGCACCATCCACTACCACCATATCGCCGCCCAGTTGCAAGCCGTTTTGCAAATAGATAGCGGCAATACGGCCGTCGGGCAATATTTGTGGGCGCAACAGACGCGGCACTTCGGTCATATCATCGGCGAGGGGTTGATTGAGGCTTTCATCGCCGAAATAGCGTTGCACGTCAGTGCCATCGGGGTTGGCGCTGTAAAAGCTCAGTTGCTCGCCACTCCAGCGCATAAATACCAAACGGCCATCGGGCATAACTTGCGGCTGCAGGTCATGGCTGAGGTGATAGCTGAGTTGCTGGATATCGGTGCCGTCATCCTTCACGCTGTGCAGCAGGAAACTGGTGATGTCGTTGTCCTGGGTGGTGACGGCGCCAAATTGGGGCTTGCCTTCATCGAGCAGGATTTCCTTACTGCGTTTTTGGCGGTTGGAGCTGAAAATAATGCGGCCGTCGGGCAGGTAGCGGGGGCTGACATCGTGACCTTTTTCGGCTTCAAAATCGGAGCTGATGACGCGGCGCAGAACTTTGGTGGCGAGGTGATATTCCCAGATATTCCAGGTGGGCTGATCCTCGTCGTCCTCGTCCAGATCCGGGTCGAGCGGCGCGCGCATGGCAAATAACAAACGGGTACCGGCCGAATCGACCGCCACATCTTTTACGTCGTAGTTGGGGTTTTCCGCATCAAAAAATTCATGCTCCGCAAACGCGGCGCGGGTGATATTCACCACTTCTGCTTGCGTCGTGGCGCGCGCTTTCAGGTAGAGCTCGCCGCCAGGGTTAAAACTGTCGGGCATAAACACATCGGGGTAGACCGGTTCGCCGTCTTCATCCACCGGAAGCGGGCGCTGGATGTAAGCCACGGGAATATCCACCACCACCGGGTCTGGATCCTGACCACCGTTGGAACCGCCGCCGGAGCTACCACCGCCACAGGCGGTGAGTGTCAGCAGCGAGCCAAACACCAGCCAGGGGGACAGGAAAAACGATGGAGTAACAAATTGCGTCATAGCCAGTGGCCCAGAATCCGGAAAGTCATGTAAAGGGGGTTTTGCCCTACAAAGGGCTTTGCTCATCACCCATAAAAGGCATTTCTTATCAAAAGTCGCGCCAGTTGTGATTATGGCGACGGGAATGGCGCGCATGCTAGAGCATAGTGACTAGCGCGTCATAGCGCGCACAATATTCAACCGCTGTCGCCTCAATGATTGTGACTCAGGTCTCGATTCTGCAATGAGCCGGTTGGAAGATTGAAAAAGACGAGGATGATGCCGCATTGCAGCACTTGCCCAGCTTCATACTAATCTGACATTTTTCGTCAGCTACTTTTCCCCGGCAGTATTCAGTAACCCTAACCAGGACGTTTTGCGTCAGCGCTCTCGCGGTCTGGCGCCCCGCCAATAACAATACCGAGCTGACCTTTGCCTTGGCAAAGGCCGAAATCTGGCGCCAAAAGGATATTTTGGAGAACTGTTTCTAATTCTTGAAAAGTATCCCGGCTGCAGCGGCCAGTCCAATGATGTCCGGCATATTCACTGCATAGCACGAACCTTAACAACACCAATAGCATCCGCGCCGTTCGGCGCCCGGATGCAGACCTCTTACCCAGGAGCAACCGTGATCAACACTAACTCCCGCTTATTTACCCAAGCGGCGCGCTGCCTACCCTACGCCGGGCTCGCTGCGCTGCTGGCGTTTAGCAGCGCCAGCTATGCCGGGTCGCGCGAACAAGCGCTGCAAATTCACAACCGCATTGCCGGGGTTCCACCCACCGAAACGGTACTGGCGCAAATGAGCGCCGAGATCGAAGCCGGGCAAGTGGCCAGCGCCGTGCGTATCGCTATGGATAACGAAGCCTTTTACAGCGTTACCTTGAAAAATATGGTCACGCCCTGGACCAATCGCGACCGCACGGTATTTGCGCCGCTCAACGACTACACCGCCACGGTCATTGGTTTAGTGCGCGATGAAGCCGACTTCCGCAGCGCGCTCTACGATGATGTGATCTACACCAGCAGCGCCGCTGGCCTGCCCGCCTACTCCAATAGCAACAATAGCCACTACGAGGCGATCGAAAACCAGGGCGTAAGCTTGAAGGACACCCTGGTCAGACGCACCCAGTCCAGCGTAAATGGCCTACCGGCCGATGCCACCTCGGGCGTGATTACTAGCCGCGCTGCCGCCAAGGCATTTTTTATCGCCGGTACCAACCGCGCCATGTTTCGTTTTACGCTCATCAACCACCTGTGCCGCGATTTGGAACAGGTACACGACACCAGCCTGACGCCGGATTTTGTGCGTCAGGACGTCAGCCGCAGCCCCGGTGGCGATAGCCGCGTATTCCTCAACAACTGCGTTGGCTGCCACAACGGTATGGACCCGCTCGCCAAAGCTTATGCCTATTACGATTACGAATTTGATGTAGACGCCGACCCGGATGGCCTGAATGGCAGCATTCACTACAACACCGAAGGCACCCTCGACCCGGATACCGAAAGCCGGGTGGAAAAGAAATACCGCATTAATTCCAATACCTTCAAATACGGCTATGTAACCACTAATGACGATTGGCAGAACTATTGGCGCCAAGGCATGAACGTACATTTGGGCTGGGACAGCAGCCTGCCCGGCAGCGGAACCGGCGCCAAAAGCATGAATAGGGAGCTGGCACACAGCCAGGCCTTTGCCAGCTGCCAGGTAGAGAAAGTGTTCCAAAATGTGTGCCTGCGCAAACCCGCCGATAGCACCGACCGCAGCAAAGTAGAGGCTATGACAACGGCTTTCGCCAACGCAAATTACAACCTCAAACAAGTGTTTATCGACACTGCTGACTACTGCAAAGGTGAATAAGGTGATGAAAATGCGCATAACAACAGCATCGTCACTTTTACAGTGGCATAAACCCAAATTGGGGAGAGCCGCGCTCGCGATACTCACCCTCACTGCTGGCCTACTGGGTGGTTGCGGTGGTTCGGGCAGTGGCAGCGAAGTCACCCCCAATAACCCTCCTCCACCTGCCACCGGCGGCGATAACTTTACCTATCGCGGTGAAAAACCGGCGGGCACAGAAGACATCATCAAATTCCAGAACGAACTCTGGATCAACATGGCGCGCGAAGACCGCTGCGGCGGCTGTCATCAGGTTCAAGCCCCCACCTTCGCCCGTGGCGACGATATCAACCTCGCCTATGCCTCGGTGATTGATGAAGCACTGGTGACCTTGAGTGATCCGGCGTCATCGCGTTTGGTCACCAAAGTGGCTGGCGGCCACAATTGCTGGTTGGCCGATGCAGGTGCCTGCGCCGACATCATGACTGGCTGGATTAACAAGTGGGCAGGTCCGCGGGAAACCAGCGCTAACGATGTGGTGCTCAAGGCACCCGCTGATCGCGCCATCGACAATACCAAAAGCTTCCCTAGCGACAGCAGCAGTTTTGCCACTAATGTTTATCCGTTGCTGACCGAATACTGCGCCGCTTGTCACGCGGAATCCGCCGCGACGCGCCAACAACCCTACTTGGCGAGCAGTGATATCGCGGTTGCCTACGAAGCCGCCAAAAGCAGAATGCGCTTGGACAACCCGGCACAATCGCGTTTGGTACAACGCCTGCGCGCCGACTCCCACAACTGCTGGGACAATGACTGCGCCGCCAGCGCCAACCAAATGCAAGCCGCCATCCAGGCCTTGGCTGACAGCATCACCGCCATCGAAGTTGACCCCGATTTGGTGGTCAGCAAAGCAGTAGGTTTGGGCGATGCCTTTGTGCTCAGCAGCGGCGGCCGCATCGATAGCGACATCATCGCCAAATACGAATTCAAAACCGGCAAGGGCACGGTGGCGTTTGATACCTCAGGTGTAGACCCGGTTGCCGACCTCAACCTGATCGGCAATGTTAGCTGGAGCAGCGCTTGGGGCGTGAAATTTGCTGATACCGGCCGCGCCCAAGCGACCGTGAGTGGCAGCCGCAAACTCTACGACTTGTTACTCGGCTCCGGTGAATACACCATTGAGACCTGGATTATTCCCGACAGCCTTGACCAGGGCGCCAACGACAACAATCCGGCGCGCATCGTCAGCTACTCCGGCAGCACTACCGAGCGCAACTTCACCCTCGGACAGTACGATTACAACTACATCGGCATGAATCGCACCGGCGAAAGCGATGCCAATGGCGAACCGGTACTCGCTACCAATGACAATGACGAGCGCGCCCAGGCTTCACTGCAGCATGTGGTGCTCAGCTTTGACCCGATTCGCGGCCGGCGCCTCTATGTCAACGGTGAATTCACTGGCGACAACGACGCCACCGCTGGCGCCTTCCTCAAAGACTGGGACAATGGCCATGCACTGGTGGTGGGTAACGAGGTATCGGGCAATCGCCCTTGGGCGGGCAGCTTGCGCTTCCTCGCCATTCACAAACGCGCCATGAGCGAAGGTGATATCAAAACCAACTTTGATGTAGGTGTAGGCGCGCGCTACCTGCTGCTGTTTAACGTGTCCGAGTTAATCGACCAGCCGGCCTGTTTTACCACCACGACAGAAGGCACCAGCGGTCAGTGTTTTATCGTGTTTGAAGTGCAGCAAATCGACGATTACGGCTACCAATTTGCCGCGCCGTTCTTCACCGTTCTGGGCGATGGTGCACTGACCAGCGCTGTTCCCCTCAAAGGCATTCGCATTGGGGTCAACGGCACCGAGGCACCGGTAGGCCAGGTATTTGCCAACATCAATACCCAGCTAGCCGCCGGGGAACTCACCGATGGCCGGCAAACATTGTCACCCTTGGGCACTGTGGTTGAAGCCAAAAATGGTCCCGAGGAGGATGTATTCTTCCTCACCTTCGACCTGATTGGCAGCAGCTCCTACACCCGGGTAGTCGCTACACCGCCCCCACCGGCAGCGCCGGCCGACATTCCCGACCAACCAACCCTTGGTCTGCGCGATTTTGCGGAGATCAATGCCAGCTTGGCGGCAATGACCGGTATTCCTGCCACCAATACGCTGGTTGCCAGCACCTATGAAAAGGTGAAACAGCAGCTGCCAACACTGACCAATCTGGACGGTTTCCTCGCTGCGCAGCAAATGGGCATCACCCAATTGACCGTGGCCTATTGCAACGCGGTAGTGGGTAACTCCAGCGCGGCCAATACGGCGCGTGCGGCGCTTTTCCCCGGCTTTGATTTCAGCGCCGCCGCCAATGTCGCCTTTGACACACCCGAAAAACGCGACTTGATTATCGAACCGCTGCTGACGCGCCTGTTAGCCAATGAAGTGGCCGATGGCGCCAATCCACACAGCCAACTCGATGGTCAAGCTGACCCCGCCGAGCTGCGTTTGGAACTGAACCAATTGATCGACAACATGACCAGCTGTGGCAGCGGTTGCGCCGCCGACCGCACCCTAACCACCGTTAAAGCCACTTGCGCCGCCTCCCTCGGAAGCGCCGTTATGTTGTTGCAATAATTACCGGAGCGAACCCGACATGGCCAAATTCAAAAAACCACTGCACCCGGACGCCCCGCTGCTGCTCAATAACCATCGCCGCCCGGTCACCCGCCGCGAGCTGATCGCCCAAGGCTTTAAACTCGGCTCAGGCACACTCATTGGCGGCTCGCTGATGAGCATTCTGACCAACCCCGCCTACGCGGCCGATGTCAGCCTATCTGCCGATATCGCCGCCGCGCGCGATGCCTGTGGTATTGCCGCCCAGGGCGCGGGCAAGATTCCGTTTATCTGTTTCGATCTCGCCGGTGGCGCCAACTTTGCAGGCTCCAACGTGCTGGTCGGTCAACGCGGCGGCCAAGAGGATTTCCTCAGCGCGGCAGGCTATAGCAAACAGGGCTTACCGGCGGATATGGCGCCCACCGCCTCCACTGCCGCCACGCTGATCGATAACAGCCTCGGCTTGTTATTCCATGCCGACTCGCAGTTATTGGCAGGTATTAACTCCAAGGTCCAAGCCACCACCGCCGCCAATATCAACGGCGCCGTCATCGCCGCCCGCTCGGAAAACGACACTGGCAACAACCCGCACAATCCTATGTACGGCATTTACAAAGCCGGTGCCGCAGGCTCATTGGTGGATCTCATCGGCTCGCGCAATAGCGATTCCGGTGGCAACTCCATGGCGCCCGCCTCGCTGATCAACCTGGAAGTTCGTCCCACTAAAGTGGATAACCCCAACGACGTAACAGGCTTGGTGGATGTGGGCGATCTGGTGGATTTGATGAGTCAGGAAGACATAGTCAAAACCATGGAATCCATCTATCGCATTAGCGATGCCAAACTCAACGCCATGGCCAGCCTCGGCACCAGCAAAGACGCCCAGCTCAAAGAGCTGCTGCGCTGCGGCTATGTCAAAAGCGCGGATTTGGCCGCACGCTTTGGCAACCCGGCAGATATAGACCCGATTGCCGATGCCGATATAGTCGGCGCCAACGGCATTTTTTCGTTCGACGAATTTGATCGCGACGGCGAACTGCGCAAAACCGCTTCAGTGATGAAGCTGGTTATTAACGGTTATGCGGGCGCAGGCACCATCACCATGGGCGGTTACGACTATCACACCGGCGACCGCTCAACGGGCGAAGTACGCGACGAACGCGCCGGCCGCTGCATCGGCGCCTGCCTCGAATACGCCGCACGCAAAAATATGCCGCTGATGATTTACGTCTTCAGCGACGGCTCGGTATTCAGTAACGGCATGATCGACGACTCCATGGCCGGGCGCGGCAAAGGCGTCTGGACCGGCGACGACCAACAAACCGCCTGCTCCTTTTTCCTCGTCTACAACCCAGGCGGCCGCCCGCAGCAATTGGACGGCAGCCTCACCGGAAAACAAATTGGTTTTATGCGCCCCAGTGGCGACGTAGAAACCTCCGGCAGCCCGGCGGCAAACAACGTTAATCTGCTAGTAGAAACCGTCGTGCTCAACTACATGGCACTGCACGGCCAACAAAACCAATTCGGCACCTTATTCCGCGGCCACGGCTTGGGCAACGCCACCATGATGGACCGCCTCACCGCCTTCCAACCCATTGTTGGCGGCACCATCGGCAATCCGCCCGCCTAAACAATTTCTCTCACCAGCAAGTGTTTAAGCCGGTACTCTGTATCGGCTTTTTTATGTGATGCAATTTTCCTCCTACGCAGTTCACATCATCACCATTAAGTTTGGTTTCAACATTCCTCTTGTATCGATCAATTGGCTAATATCGCGCTTGTTTACACCTACCCCAAAAAGGAGATTTTTTTATGGATACCAGCATCAACCAATTCACCCAGCTAACATTCCGTTATGGTGCAATACAGACCTCGCCAGAGCATGTGGCGATGTTGAATTCGCAAGGGGTTGTACCATTTGCAGATACAGATCTAGAGAATGAAGCTAGCACGGCGGGCTACCAAGTGCTGCTAAGTGGCTACGCGGACTTCATTCTGAAAAAGGAAAGAACGTCACAACAACGCGGGGATTTGACGAGCTTATTGAAAAGCCTGCGCTCCATCCCTAGACCCAATCAAGCCAAAGTCTTAAAAGGAAGCGTCAGCACCTATAAACTGGAAAACAATTATTACCGAGCAGATTATAGAATCGCGAATGGCCAAATAATTGTTTACAACATACAACCAGTTGATCGCTTACAAAAGCAACGCGACAGACAAGAACAAGCAGCCCTCTACAAGATAAAGAGAAGTGAACAGGGTATTTGGCAAGTGAGTGCTCGTGTTGAGTCTGTCGCCACCCGTTACGCTGCCGTTAATGGTCAATCTAATAATTTGGCAAAAGCATCCTGGTTAATGGGCAGCCATTTGGAGTACGAATTCAAAAACCTGCAGGAGTACACGCTATTCCACAACCCGAGTGTTGGCGGCGCAGGTGATACTTGGGAATCCTTCCGCGACAAGATGGGAATCACAACACCAGTGACCAAAAAATTCGCACAAATTTTAGCTGAGACCCAAGCTGCCGGTAATGAGACCGGCTGGATTGCACATAGCCAAGGCGGTGCTATTTTCGCAGAAGGAGTACGTTATTTGTTGAATAGCCAGAGCAGTTGGGCGCTTAACAAGCTTCGACTGAACGGTATACGCAACCCGGATAAGGGTGAACTATTGAATAAACAAAGCGTCGCCTTCCATGCTAACGCCAATAACAATATGCGTTCCAAGCCGTTGTTTTCCCGCGCAGGAATTAAAGTTCTCGCTATTCGCGCCAATGACTACGATATGGTGCCTAACTTAATCGGGATGAACACCTTAAATCCACGTAAGTTGTTAGGGTCACTGGTATATTCCAGCCATGTATTTAATGGCTCAGTAGCGCAAAGCCCTCATACCTTAATGCAAGATCAGAAAGCTTGGGATGCCAACATGGACAATGGCCCCGGCAAAGGCCGGAACATCATCCAAAAAGCATTTAACAAAACCGAAAAAACAGCATCCAAGCTCGTAAAACCGCGCCCCAATTATTTACCCTAAACCTGACGAAAAGAATCATTATGCCAACTAACAGGGTCTACAAATTACTAGGAATAATCATGATGTCCGGACTGAGTCAACTATTAGGATTAACCGCTAACGCCGCACCAACAATATATCCACGGCAGGTAGATCTATCAGGCAATATTTTTCATTTTGCAATGCCTGAAAACTTTAGCAAAGATATGCCTGCGGAAAACATGGTAGAAAAACTGGATATTGAGGATTTGAAAAAATTCGACAATCCCGAATACGGCAACATCATTCGCCGCTGGTGGGACATTAAAAAGCCTGGATTTTTTGGCAAAGAACTGGGCACGGTAATGATGGATATTTCTGTTCAGCGAGTACCGAATAACAAGAAAAAATTAATTCATATCAATGCATACAATATTGCAAACCGTCTTGATTTTTTATTGATGATCAATGACACATTGCATCAACGCTACGATGAGCTTAATAAAAATTACCGGGGACAGGGCGGGATCGACGGCGATTATAGCGTAGACTTTTGCTACCTACTTGGATCAGAAATAGAATCTGATTACAGGGACTATAATTATAATGGTCAAAAATGGATTGGCTATACAGTTACTGCTCCTAACGCTCAGCTAATTGTGGGACTGGTAACACCAGTCACTCAAGATACTTATATTGAGCTGGTTTTTACATTCAGCCCCAATCACGACGCTAGCCCCAATGAATTTTTAGACGTCGCACATATGACAACTCAACTAATAGAAGATAGTCTGCGGGTAAATTACGCGGCAAATAACCCAATCAAACAAGTGATAGAAAATGAGTGGCCTAATACCACCAACAATGAAACACTAGCATTACATAAAGATAAATTATTAATCCCTCTTTTTGGGCCAAACATTTATCAACGATTGGAAGAAAGCCAAAAAAAGGCACTTGAATTAAAGAAAGAGCTGGATCGTCCTTTAGAAGAATAAAACCAATCTATCTGAAACTATCAAATACCTAACAATTTGGGTATTTGATAGCAAGCAACGCAGTTCATTATGCCGACAAATAAAACCCTTCAATTAATGATAATTTCTATGACGATTGGACTGAGCCAATTATTAGGATTAACAGCTAACGCCGAACCAAAAATATACCCACGCCAAGTGAGCCTGTCGGGTAACATTTTTCATTTCTCCATGCCCGAAAATTTCAGCAAAGACATGCCTGCTGCAAACATGATTGAAATCCTTAACATTGAAAATCTGCAAAAATTCGACAATCCGGAATACGGCAACATTATCCGACGCTGGTGGGACATTAAAAAACCAGGTTTTTTTGGCAAAGAACTTGGGACTGTAATGATGGATATATCCATTCAAAGAATCCCCAAAAATAAGAAAAAAGTCCTTAGTGAAAAAACATTTAATATTACCAATCGCCTTGACTTCATGATGATGATCAACGAGCAACTCCACAATCGATTCGACCAACTAAACCGTGAAATCGAACCAGAGCTGCCGGGAACATATGCATACTATTTCAGTTGCTGTTCCTTACTAGGAGAAAAAATACTTTCAAACTATCGAGACCATATTTATGGCAATCAAAAATGGCTTGGATACTCAGTAGCAGCGCCACTGAACCAGTTAATTGCTGGACGTGCCTTACCTATTAACAAGAACAGCTATTTGGAAGTTATATTTACTTATAGCCCCAACCAAAACGTACCCCCTCGAGAGTTTCAAAATATCGCCCATCAAACAACTCAACCTATAGAAAATAGTTTTAAAGTTGATTATCTACCAGAAAATGAAATAAAGAATCTGGTGGAGAAAGCATGGCTCAATAAAACCAACGATGAAGTCATGAATGAAAACTACAACGCTATTTTAGTACCTTTGTTTGGCGCTAACATTCATCAAGAAATTGAGGAAGGAAAGCGAAGTGCGCTGGAATGGCAAAAAGAAATGAATAAACCTTTAGAAGAATAAACCCAACCTTTCAGTTGCTATCACATGCCTAAACAATTTCGGCATGCGATAGCAACTAACGAAATTCATTATGCCAACAACTAAAACCTTTCAATTGATGATGATTTCTATGATGCTCGGACTGAGTCAATTATTAGGATTAACCGCTAACGCCGCACCAACAATGTATACACGGCAGGTAGATTTATCAGGCAATATTTTCCATTTTGCAATGCCTGAAAACTTTAGCAAAGATATGCCTGCGGAAAACATGGTAGAAAAACTGGACATTCAGGACTTGGAGAAATTTACCGACCCCGAATACGGAAACATTATCCGCCGCTGGTGGGACATTAAAAAACCAGGTTTTTTTGGAAAAGAAATTGGTACTGTGATGATGGACATATCGGTTCAGAGGGCTCCAGACAACAAACAAAAGCTACTTCATGATAAAAAGTTTAATCTTGCAGATCGCATGGACTTTATAACAATGATTTATGATCATTTACATCAGAGATATAATCCATTAAACATTGAAGCCAAAAAAAATTACGGCGAAGAAAATGCATATCACTTTGGAATTGGCTCATTAGTTGGCGATCAATTGCGATCACATTATCGTGACTACACCTATAATGATCAAAAATGGATAGGATACAGTGTATCAGCCCCCTTAAATCAAATAATAATTGGCTTTGTCATGCCACTCACTTCCGATGCGTATTTAGAGCTGACATTTACCTACAGCCCCAATCAAAATATTTCCTCCCATGAGTTTTTTGAGGTTGCAGACAAAACAACACAACCAATAGAAGATAGCTTACGGGTAAATTTCATTTCAAATAACCCTATTAAAAATGCCGTCGAAAAAGACTGGCTGAACACCACCAACAATGAAACCCTGGCATTACATAAAGATAAATTATTAATCCCTCTTTTTGGGCCAAACATTTATCAACGATTGGAAGAAAGCAAAAAAAAGGCACTTGAATTAAAAAAAGAGCTAGATCGTCCTTTAGAAGAATAAAACTAACCTCACCAGCAATCATCAAATGCCCAAAATTTTGGGCATTTGATAGCAACTAGTGCCTCCCCGAATACAAAAAATATGCATGACGTAAAAATAACACTTCGAATCCTTGCTTTCTTAATTCCCCTATTGTGCTCATGCAAACCAAACGCCGAGCCTATATTGAAAGAGGAAACATACGAAACAAAAACTATATTCTTCACTAGAGAAGATGACGCTTCTCCCATGGGACACTGGAAAACAAATATCGAATACCCAGTAATATTAAACAACAGCCCAACAATTAAGAAAATCAATGCTTCCATTTTACAAATGACCACAGAGTTTCAATGCGATGATCAAAATGGGGATAAACAATTTCATGCAGAAGTTACTCTGACAAATGACAAAATTTTCAGCCTCAAGTTTTCAGACTCTTGGTACTGCCCTGGAATGCCGTACACTAAAGGTAGAACCGGCGCAATAACATACAACTTGAAAACTGGCGAAGAAATTGAAATCAATAATGAAATTGAACGCAGCATGAGTGTAGAGTTAAATAAAAAGCTTAATAGCGGCCTGACCAAAGCATTAAAAATAAAGCAAATAGAGGAGGGGTGCCCAACCGAATCAGGTTACTTCTACTTAACAAGACATGATGTGGTTTTTGTGAACAAAAGTGATGACCAAGAAACCTTGCAATGTGAAGTTGAGTTTAGGATCAGCCGCAAAGAAATGAAAAAATACATCACAGAGAACTCTGCCCTTCTGTGAGCCTAGCTGCGAAAAGCATTCGCATTTGGCGACTGCTTTTCACTAGCGATAAAAAAGCAGAGCAGGCAAGCTACATGCAAGACTTAATTATCGAAAAACCCTACAACCAAAGAAAATAACGCCCATGAAACAAGTACTCCAAGCAGCAACCCTAGCCTTATGTTTTTACACACTCAATGCCAGCGCCAGCATTCTCTGGCAGGGTGATTTTGAAACCGGCGATATGAGCCAGTGGAGCACACCGATTAATCCCGCAGGACATTCGGTGATTTCAGACTGCGTATTTGACGGCAAGTACGCCGGAAAAATCACACTCACCGGTGATGAATCATTTTTGTGGCACGGCAATAAAGATTTGAACCGCAGTGAATTTCACCATCGCTATACGGTAGGTGAAAACAATGAAGGCAGCACACAGGAAGGGAGCGATACTTTTTTTGCATTTAGTTTTTATTTGCCGAAAGAATTGAGCAAACACAAACACGAATTGGGTTATTGGGAATCCGACAAAAGCTGGCAACAAATGTTTCGCTTTAACATTCAAGGCAGTGAATTAAGTTTTCAGGAAACCGCTGCAAAAAATGTGTTGTGGAAATTGCCCAAGGGCGCCGCACCCGGCCAATGGCACCGCGTCGCCTTGCATATTCACTGGTCAACAAACCCAAAACTGGGTTCAACCGAAGTCTGGGTCAACGGCAAACACATGGGCAAAAATAATTTCCAAACCCTGCCAGTAAAAGACGCCCTGATGTTTACCCAAATCGGCATTCTGCGCAGCCAGGAAAACAGCACCGAAGAAATTTTAATTGATGGCGCACTGCAAACTGACAACCTCACCGAGTTGTTGGAACGCAATCGTTATTTGATAGGCAAAACCTGCCAACCAACAGCGACCGTATCGCACTGATCATTTCAGTGCAATGCGATGCACCATACAAAATAAAAAGCACAACAAAAGTGCAGTGGACTATCAAATTTCATTGCTACGTCTCAACTAAAGCACGCCGTTGGGCGGCCACCCTAAATGGCACATGAGTTGCAAAACTACCTTCATTCATATCAAAGGTGGTGCTTATGCGATTCGTTTATCTTGCACTTGCTTTCTTTTTCTCCTCGCTCAGTGCCGGCAGTCATGCCAGCGAAACTTCCATCGCCGATTTAAGCAGCTCACTCAACAGCAGTTGGGTGGTGCTCGCAGGTGTTCTGGTGTTTTTTATGCAGGCCGGTTTTGCGCTGGTGGAAAGTGGCATGTCGCGCGCGAAAAACGCGGTGAATGTCATTATGAAAAACTACATGGATGTGTGCGTATGCAGTTTACTTTTTTGGGCACTGGGATACGGCTTGATGTTTGGCATTAATACCACCGGCTGGTTTGGCAGCAGTCATTTTTTACCGGCAGATTTAAGTGATTGGGATTGGACCTTTTTATTTTTTCAAATGATGTTTGCCGCTACCACGACAACAATCGCCAGCGGCGCCATGGCAGAGCGCGTGCATTTTCATGCGTATTTAATTGGCGCCTGCGTGATTGCCGGGTTCATCTACCCAGTATTTGGCAGCTGGGCATGGGGCAGTAATTACCAAGGCGATGGCTGGCTCAAAGCGATGGGGTTTGTCGACTTCGCAGGCTCAACGGTTGTGCATTCCATGGGAGGCTGGATCGCCTTGGCCGCTGTGATAATTTTAGGGCCGCGCCTCGGCCGTTTTAGTCACAGCGGGGAAGCGCGACGCATTCCCGGCCACAACTTAACCATGGTCGCACTGGGCGGTTTTATTCTCTGGTTCGGTTGGTTTGGTTTTAACGCTGGCTCCACGGTGGCGGCCAATAGCAGCATCGGCAAAATCGCATTGAATACTCACTTGGCGGCCTGCAGCGGCGCGCTGGGCTATATGCTCATCAGCAAATTATGTAAGCAGGCGATTTTATTAACCGGCACGGTCAATGGCAGCCTCGGCGGTCTGGTTGGTATCACCGCGGGTTGCGCCACCATGGAGCCGCTGTTTGCCATGCTCACCGGAGTGATCGCAGGTGTTATTAGTTTCCTCGGCCCGAAATTATTAACCAGTTGCAAAATCGACGACGTAGTGGACGCAGTGAGCGTGCATGGTTTTTGCGGTGCTTGGGGCACCTTGGCAGCGGGAATTTTTTATGCGGGCGACATGTTTGATATGAGCCGCATTACCGTACAACTTATTGGTATTGGCGTCGCCTTGGTGTGGGGCTTTGGCATTGCTTATTGCGCATATTTTTTAATTGATAAATTGGTGGGCATGCGCGCCAGCAGTTTGCATGAACAACGCGGGCTGGATTTCACCGAGCACGCCGAAATTGGCTACCCGGAATTTCAGGATACCCGCGCACTGAATCAAGAGGCGTTAAACGCCCAGCGTTAACTGCGCACTAAAAACCACTCGCTAATCGCTTTCTATAAAACCGAGGCTCATGTGACACCCGAACAAAAACGCCAAGCCGTTGAAGTGGCATTAATGCCCTTTATTCACGGCCAAACGCTCGCGCAAGCGTTGGTATTGTGGGATGAAAAATATGCCCACAAACCTACCTTTGCACTACAACATTATCTGCGTGAACTCTGTAGCGATATTGAACTCGCGCATATGCGCTCGCGAATGCTGCAAGCATTAGTCGCCGCTTTTTCATCATTGCAAGACAATCGACAGGAACAGCATAACGCTCCCATTGCGACAGCAACCAAAAGTGCTGCCAACAAAAACCACAGCTCACCTGAACTACAAATGTTTATGGCATTAGTAGAGCAACTAATCAACAGCGCCAAAGGCGACAACGCAACACGGGTGCGTTTGTACGTATTGGAAAATATAGAAAAAATCCCGCTGCCACCCAACGACCGCCGCGCATTACAAAGCTGGCTCAATCAAATCGAACCACTCACCGGCACCACCCCTACTATCCCTTTAATGCAGCAGGTGATTAATCTCACTTACGTGGGTTTGTGCGAATATCTCGGGCCAATTAAAGCCGACCAACTATTGCAGCAAAGCGTAAGCGCAGTGCAACGCGCTTATCCGTTAATGAAAGTGCAAAGCTTGTTGTGAATGATAAGCGTGGAAAATTATTCCGCATCTGGATCAGTTTTACGCCCCGCACGCGGATGCGCTTTGTCGTAAACCTTGGCGAGGTGTTGGAAGTCGAGGTGGGTGTAGATTTGGGTAGTAGAGATATTGGCGTGGCCGAGCAATTCCTGCACTAGACGTAAATCACCGCTGGACTCGAGCATATGGCTGGCGAAAGAGTGACGCAGCATATGTGGGTGGATCGGGTTATCCATACCCTGGGTGATGCTTAATTGTTGCATGCGCATTTGCACCGCGCGATGGCTGATGCGGCCGCCGCGCTGGGTGGTGAAGAGGGCGGGCTCGTTGTCTTGGGTGTATTGTCGGCGCGCGACAAGCCACTCTTTTAGTGCGGCAATTGCCATGGCGCCGACGGGCAGCAAGCGGGTTTTGCGGCCTTTACCGGTGACAGTGAGCATGGCTTCGCCCCAATCGATATCGTTCAGATTCAAACTGGTCACTTCTGCCAAACGCAAACCGGATGAATAAATTAACTCCAGCAGCGCGCGGTCGCGTTTATTAATAAAGTCATCACCTTCCACAGCCACAAATTGTGCGGTTTGATCCACGTCCATGGTTTTGGGTAACAGCTTGGGGGATTTGGGTGCACTGATGCCATCGGCAACATTATTTTTCATCCACCCGCGACGAATACAAAATTGAAAAAAACTGCGTAGCGATGACAACCAGCGCTGTAAACTTTTCCCGCCCAAGCCTTCCCGATGCAAATGCGCAACCGCGTTACGCACATGGCTCATCGCTACCAGATTTAAATCCGTGAGATTTTTTTGCGCACAATAGTTGCGGAATTTTTCCAAGTCGCGCTGATAGTTTTGTTGGGTGAGCGGAGAGAATTGTTTTTCACTGCGCATGTAGGTGAGAAACGCAGCCAATTCATGCGCAAAAGGCAATGCGGGCACCGCAACAGGATTTTCAGCACTGGTAGGAGAGGAAAGCTTATGGTCAGGTGGCAGTTGCTCAGTCATGCAGTTGATCAGTCATAGTAGTTCCGGCACGCCAGCTGCGCGGGGGTATCAGCGTGGCAAATATTTAGGTAATAAACGGTTCAGAACTTCTGCAATATAACCTAAAAATAAGGTGCCCATACTAGAGCGATAATAGTTTGGATCGCGGTTGCCAATGGCAAGCAGGCCAAAGGCGCTACCGTGCATCAGCGGCACTACCGCCACCGAGCCAATTTCACTGGCGTGATTGCCAAATACAAACTCCAATTCTTTGCTGCCCAGCGTACCGCACACCGCGCGGCTATTTTTTAACAGTGCGCCCAAATGCTCACGGGCTTCAGCAATGCTCACGACACGGGCCTGACTGCTGGGCACTTTTTCCAGGTTGCCAAACAAAATAACGCTGGTGAAATGAATCGAGAAATCTTTATCAAAACTGTAGTGCAGCGCATCGATTATATCGCCCATGTCTTGCCCTTCTAACAGGGTGAGCACGAGGCGCTTGGTTTTATCGAATAACTTGTCGTTGTCGCGCGCATTGTCGAGCAGTTTGCTCAAGCGATGGCGCATATCGATATTGCGCTCGCGCAGAATCGCTACCTGCCGTTCCACCAGC
This sequence comes from Cellvibrio sp. BR, assembly GCF_000263355.1. NCBI lineage: Bacteria > Pseudomonadati > Pseudomonadota > Gammaproteobacteria > Cellvibrionales > Cellvibrionaceae > Cellvibrio > Cellvibrio sp. BR. The sequence goes on from NZ_JH668200.1 coordinate 57,823, forward strand.
GAAATTGCCGAGCCAGATTCGTGCGGCAAGCTCAATTCGGCTAATAAATCCGGATGGTTTTCAAAAAATTCCGGATGCTCGCGCAACCAAGCTTCGATTTGTTCCGGCTCGAGAGGATCGGCAAGTGTCGGTTTATGTTCGGTCATAGCCTTTAGTTCTAGGTTATTAGATTTTTATCTGCCCATGGAAAACGGTAACCGCTGGCCCCGTCATAATTACCGGCTGACCTTCGCCCGGCCAATCAATCTGCAAACTGCCACCGGGCAAATTTACCTTTACCTGTTGATCCAGCAAGCCGCGCAAACGCCCTGCGACTACCGCGCCACAGGCACCAGTGCCGCAGGCAAGAGTTTCCCCTACACCGCGCTCAAACACACGCAAATTAATTTCATTGCGCGACACAATTTGCATAAAACCAACATTCACGCGCGCCGGAAAACGCGCGTGGTTTTCAATCAGCGGGCCAAGTTCCGCCACCGGTGCGGTTTTTACATCGTCCACCAACAGCACACCATGTGGATTACCCATGGAGACAGCAGAAATGTCGTAGGTTTTACCCGCAACGTCAAACGGATAAGTTACAGCTTGTGAATCGGCGACAAACGGGATTTGCGCAGGCTGCAAACGCGGCGCGCCCATATCCACACTGACTTGTTCATCCTGCTGCACACGCAGTTCAATCAGGCCACCAGCAGTTTCTACTTTAATCACACTTTTGCCGGTAAGTTTGCGCTCACGTACAAACACCGCAAAACAGCGCGCGCCATTGCCGCAGTTTTCCACTTCGCTGCCGTCGCAATTAAAAATGCGATAGCGAAAATCCACGTCGGGATTCTCGGGTGTTTCTACTAATAAAATTTGATCACAGCCCACACCAAAATTGCGGTCGGCAATGTAGCGAATTTTTTCCGGTGTTAAACGCACACTCTGACCCACGCCATCGATAACTACGAAGTCGTTGCCCAAACCGTGCATTTTGCTAAAACGTAACCGCATATTTTTTCCCGCTTATTCTGGCAACACTTACTCAGGCAAAAGGGCTTCGCCGCGAATCATATCTTCAAAGGTTTCGCGCGCACGCGCCAAATGGATTTGATCGCCATCCACTACCACCTCTGCTGCGCGACCACGAGTGTTGTAATTAGAGCTCATGCTGAAACCATAGGCGCCAGTGGACATTACCGCCAGTAAATCACCTGCTTCAATTGCCAGCTCGCGATCTTTACCGAGGAAATCACCCGTCTCACAAATTGGGCCCACCAAATCCCATTTTTTCGCGTCGCCCACACGCGGTTTTACCGGACGGATGTCTTGCCATGCCTGATACAAGGACGGACGAATATTGTCGTTCATCGCTGCGTCAATCACCGCGAAATTTTTGTGCTCGGTGGGTTTTAAAAACATCACCTTGGTCAAGAGCACACCGGAGTTGGCAGAAATGGAACGGCCGGGTTCAAACATTAAGGACAATTTACGATCGCCCAATTTGGTTTTGATCGCCGCCATGTAATCCGCCACCGGTGGTGGGGTTTCATTGCGATAAGTCACGCCCAAACCGCCACCTAAATCCAAATGCGAAATAGTAATACCGCTGGCAGCAAGCTCATCAACCAACAATAATAAACGATCGAGCGCATCCAAAAACGGTGTGAGCTGGGTGAGCTGGGAACCAATGTGACAATCCAAACCTTTAATCGCCAAACTGGGCAACTGTGCCGCGCGTGCATAAACTGCGGGTGCGCGCTCAATGGCGATACCGAATTTATTTTCTTTCAACCCGGTGGAAATATACGGGTGGGTATTGGCATCCACATCCGGGTTTACGCGCAGCGAAACGTTGGCGATTTTGCCTTTCTCAGCGGCGATTTGCGCCAGCAATTCCAGCTCCGCTTCGGATTCAACATTGAAGCAGAAAATACCTACATCCAAGGCGCGCGCGATTTCATCGGCACTTTTACCCACGCCGGAAAACACAATGCGCGATGGCTGGCCGCCGGCGCGCAATACACGCTCTAATTCACCACCGGAAACTATGTCAAAACCGGCGCCGAGTTTGGCGAGCATATTTAAAACCGCGAGATTGGAATTCGCTTTAATCGCATAACAAATCATGCCCGGGTGCGAACCCAATGCTTGCGCGTAAGCTAAATATTGCTGGGTAAAAGCGGCGCGGCTGTAAACATAACAGGGTGTGCCAAAGCGTTCAGCAACAGCGCTCAGTGGAGTGTCTTCAACGTAGAGTTCGCCGTTGCGTTCAGTGAAATGCTGCATAAAAAATCTCGATCTGGAAAGCGGTAAGACGGATTAGGACGGATCAGTATTTGGCTCAGGGGCAACAACCGGTGCAGGTTTTTCGGCAGGTGCTGTTTCAACCTCAGGCTGCGGCTCAACTTGAGGTTGCGGTTTGCTTTGCTGTTGCGGCAAGTAGAGTGGGCCTTTCTGGCCACAGGCGATAAGCCCTCCGGTAAACACCACAGTCAACAGGGATAAAACCAGGGCTTTTTGCAGAACTACTTTGTGCATAACTACTTTTTGCATAACCAAAGTCCGATGACACCCCGATTCCTAAGTGGAAAAAAACAGGGGCAGAATAAAAGAGTCGGGATAAGAGACGAGGCAGTATAACCCTGCACCCTCAGGCTCACAACAAAACGCCGCTGTGCCGGAGTGCAGAATGCTGGGAGGGAAAAGAATAATCAGGAGCGGTCAGGTCAGGCAAGAAACCCAAGCGACGCACTAATGGCGAGGCAGCAATGCTCCCACATCCGCGGCACTCACCAAATCGCCGTTGTTGCGCAGTGCCAATTGTTTGATGAGATTTTTCAGGCCTTCCACATGATCGGGGAACGGGTGATTTGCCACCAATTGCACGGCAGCCTCATCCAGCACCAACTCACCGGCAAGGGCAAATTCGGCGATGAAAAACTGCACTAGATCGCGCAAATCATCCTCGCGCTCCACCAGTGTGGGCAGTTGCAGGCTATGCACAAAATGCATCATCCACCCCAAGCCTATGGCAACCGGGTCGATGCTGGCGCGACTCAAGCTAAATACCAAACCGAGGGAATTACCGCTGCGTGTAGCAGCCATCCACTGCAGACAAAAGTGTCGCAGTGCGTGGATATCGCGCACCGAAAGGGCATCGAGGTTGCGCAAAAACAAAGTGCCGCCGGTGGCGCAGCTGCGCAGGGATTGCAGAATCGCGGTGGCCGTACCCTCCTCCCATTCGCGACAATCCGATTCAATAAACGGCGCGTTTTCACTACAGGAAATGTCGTGCAAGCGACGCGCGGCAATAATTTTGCCCGCGCCTTTGTCGGCGCGAATGAGCACCGGACATTTCCTTTTGGCCAATTGATCTATCCACTGATCCAATTGGCGCAATACAGTACTGTTGCCGACCCAAAAACATTGGTCGCCATACCAGTGAATGGAGCGATAGCGGGATTGATAACGGCTAATAACCCGCACAATTTCCTCAATTACCAACCCCAACTCCTGTTTGACCTCGCTATCATTGGGGTGAACACCGGGTGCCATTTGCACCACCAAATAGCCCAGACGCTGGGATGCATTTTCCGGCGTATTAAAATTAACCGGCAAACTCAGCGCCGCCTCGGCATCAAAGCCTTGAAAAGGTGAGCTGTTTGCCTCTTGGGTAGAAATAATAAACTCTTCCGCACCACCGGAAGCCGCGACAAATAAATCGCGCACATCATCAACTAATAATAAATGGCGATAGCCCTGGTGATTCAGGCAGCGCAGAGTCACTGCCGCCTGCTCAAGGCCAAGGCGAGCAGCAGCGGAGCGCAGGATCATTTTAGTCAGCGCGATAAAACTTTTATTCACCGGCACCCAGCGCGGCACCGAGGACTGATTAAACTTGCGTGTTGGGCGCGCCCGACTTTTGTAACTGCTTACGGCCTGAAAAAGGGCAATCATAACGATATTCTCATGACTCACAGGGGCGATAACTGGGAAAACATCGGCATCTTGTGGCAATCTATGAGCCTTGAGCGCTTTTGACCATTACACGCAATTACACCAATACAAAGAAAGACTTGATCCGGACCCGCTATGGCTTATTTGTTGGATGTCGCTGCAGAGGCCTATTTTCCTCTCGCCCCTCATCACACCTTTGGCAGACTCGCCAACAGTGTGGACACCCATATCGACAAACCCTACGTATCCAAATTGCATGCCGCCATTGAATGGAATGGCGAACAGTGGCGCATTAAAAACCTCGGCCTTAACGGCACCTGGATTAATGGCATCGCCATGGCGCAGGGCGAGACCCGCGAACTGGCGGTTAACGATGAAATTGTGCTCGCCGCGCAAACTGACCCCGGTTTTCGGGTGATGGATCTGCGGGCGCCCAACGATATCTTGTGGCCGTTAAATCGCTCGCTGAGCGAAACCTCACCGATTTACCTCAGCCGCTATCACCTGCTGCCCGATGGCGACGCCCCCGAATTAGCACTCTATTTTGACGAGCAGGCGCAACAGTGGTTTCAGGAAGCCATAGCCGAACACGGCGAAGCCCTGCCGCTTAACGATGGCGACCTGGTGCAATTCTCTACCGGCCACTGGCAATTTGTACGCGCCAACATTTACGGCCCTACCGAAATAAAAAGCGCGCGCCACATTAACGATTTTGAATTTGTGTTTAATTTGAGCCTGGATGAAGAAACGACCCAGCTTGAATTGCGCCAGCAACAAGTGCTGGATCTGGCCGTGCGCACCCATCACTACCTGCTATTGCAACTCGCCCGCCACCGCGCTGAAGACGCCGCACGCGGGCTGGATAGCAAAAGCCAGGGCTGGGTTTATGCTGATCAACTCGCAGCGGAACTGGGGCTGGACAGCACCCACATGAATATTCAAATTTTCCGTGCGCGCAAACAATTGGCTGACCTATTGCCCGATGCACTGGGCCAGCAGTGCCTGCTGGAGCGACGCGGTGGCAAAATTCGCTTTGGCTGCGATAAATTTAAAATCTACAAAGGCGATCAACTGACCGCCACCTCCATCCTGAAGGATTGCTGATCGCCCTATGGACAGCAAGCCACACACCACCATCCCCCTGCAAATCGGGCACTACCAAGTGCAGGAGGCGATTGGCCGTGGCGGCATGGGTTTGGTGTACCGCGCACGCGATACCCGCCTGGAGCGCGAGGTGGCGATTAAATGTTTGCGCACTGAATTGTTTGAAGCGCATTACATCGAGCGTTTTAAGCGCGAAGCCTTGCTGCTTGCCAAATTAAACCACCCGAATATTGTGCAGATTTACGATTTTATCGAGGCGCCCGACCAACTGGCGCTAGTGATGGAATTAGTGGATGGCCAGAACCTGCAAACTTATTTGCGTGAACATGTAACACCGCTATCGCAGCGTTTGCACTGGCTGACCCAAATTGCGGAAGGCTTGGCCATCGCCCACGACGCCGGCATTATTCACCGCGATTTAAAAGCCGAAAATATTCTGATCAATAAACGCGGCCAGGCAAAAATTACCGATTTGGGCATCGCCAAATCCCAGGATTTTAATGCGACGCTCACCGACCATGTCGCAGGCAGTTATTGCTCCATGTCGCCCGAACAGGCGATGGGTGAAAGCATCAGCTTTAAAAGCGATTTATTTTCGCTCGGCATTTTGGCCTACCAATTATTGTGCGGCGCACACCCCTTTGGCGATACCGGCAACAAGCTGCAAATAATGCAGCGCATTATTTCGCACCCGCCCACTCCACCGCACCAACACAACCCGGACTTACCCGCCGAGTTTGTGGATTTGCTGGGGCAGTTATTATCCAAAGATCCGAACAAACGCCCGGATAATACCCATTGGGTGGCAGCGCAGTTTAAAAAACTCAGTGCAATGAATGTGCACGACAATATTGCCAGCGATGACACCCAAGCACTGGCAATGCCGCACACCAACATTAACAACGGCATCACGCGCAGCGCACGCACACAAGACCACCCCACCTTTGAAACGCGCTTTGCAGCGGTTGCACTACCCAGGGTTTCACCTTGGAAAAAAATTAAAAACTATATTGCTGCCAATAAAATTGTAGTGAGTTCCGCAGCACTGAGCGTATTGATAATTACCGGTGTGATTGTGTGGCAATTGCAACCCAAACCGCCCAAGTATATCGCGGTGATTCCACCCAAGTTGACAGCAGAGGGGATGCAGGAGTCGCAGCAGGAATTAGTGAAATTAGCTGTGTTTGATTCTATTCAGCAAGGTATCTTAGCGATAGAAGATGGCTACTATCTCATCCCCCGCGAGGAAATAATTGACACCAATGGTGATATAGATAACATCCGTCGAGCGACAGCTGCCGATGAAATAATTAGCACCGATATAAATTGCAAAGATGATATATGCAGAATAGCGTTAACACGCATCAATGCCGATCATTCACGCTTGCGCACATCCCACTCAAAAACATTTGATGTACTAACCGACAACTATCTTACGATGGCGAGTTTAGTATACAAAAATATCGAATTGATCTATCAGCAAAATAGTATTGCTCATCACACTCAATTCACACCAAGCGATTACACAACTTATCTGTCAACCTATCAGGATTATTTACTCAATGGAGCAACGCCTGAAGGACTGTCAGCGATAGACTCGATTAATAATGTTAGTGCATTGATCGAAGCACAAACATTATACCGAGACTTGGCGCTTGATCTTTACTATGAAACATCGGAACCTATTTATCTCGAAAAATTTAAACGCATTGTGACTTCCAACCAACGAAAAAATGCAGAAAGCACTCAACACTTAATTAATATTTTTTATCTGGCTGATGCCGAAAACGACAAGAAAAAAGCAGAGGATATCATTGAACAACTAAGAGACAGGGAGTCCAATTTGGGAGTTGTTTTAAGCTTGGAAGCTTATATAGAGCTGGGAAAAAGCAATTACAAAAAGGCAATAGCCATTTACAAAAAGCTACTGAAAATCAAACCATCAGCAACAAACTATCAGAACATTGCTATCACCTACTGGCAAGCAGGCAACTTAGCTGAAGCGAGAAAGTATTTGGCGTTGGCGCTTGAAAAATCACCTGACTCTTACAAAGCAAACCAAATCCACGGCGCTATTTCGTTATCTGAAGGCGATACAAAAAAAGCGATTGCATCTTTTAATACTGCAATTAAAAATCGCATCGACGCAACAAACTTGAGCAATCTCGGGCTAGCTTATCTACTCGACAATAATTTTCCACAAGCTGCGGCAAAACTACAGCAAGCAAATTCACTTGCCCCCAACAACATGGTAATACTATTAAATTTTGCCGATGCACTACACCATAACAATCAAAAAGATTCTGCATTTAAAAAATATCGAAAAATTATCAACTCAATTTCATCGACAAGTGAAAATCCAGAAGAATTAAAGGCGAAGATATTGGCGCACAGCCATTTGGGGGAACACTCACAAGCAATTGAACACTTGTTACTTCTTCAGAAACTAGACAAAGAAAATATTGACACGCCCTACACAGCAGCAATTGTTTACACACAAGCAAATGAACGAACTTCAGCACTAGTCAACATCAAAAAAGCACTGGAGGAAAAAATCCACCCAACTTGGTTTAATTTTTCCTGGTTTAACTCGCTCTGCGAAAGCACTGAGTTCATAAAATTAATGAGCGCCTACGGTGCACCACAGCGATGCACCGGAGAGAGAACCAACTAGCGCGGACGAGTAATAATTACGCGCGGATCCTGTGATTCATAAATCGTGACAACACCGGTGTTTTGGTTCGTCAAGGAAGCAACAAAACCAAATGGAATATTTTCTGCATCATTCTCCAGCGCGTGCACATAGACGATCATAGTGTAGCCATTGTCGATGATATCCAAGGCTACATCGTTGTTAGGGTCACTATCAGGGTTGTCAGTTGCTACACCGCCCAGCGCAAAACGCCAGGTGCCACCGGAAGCAGGGTTCTGTTTGATTTTCACAACCAGCACTGCACGCTCAAACTGACGGTTTAATGCAGAAGGGTTTGGCTCAAACGTCACTTCCAGATTTTGTATATCGGTAGTGCTGCCCTCTTCGGTAAAAATCCAATCCCCCGGCCCAGTCGCGAGGCTTTTCGCTGGCATCAATTCAAAGGTCTTAATAACCTGACCATTCAACGGCACGTTGATTACCAAATCAGTAGTTGTCAGTGCTTTGCTGGTTTTTTTTGCTTTTACTGGTTTAGCTGCACTGGCGGCGACTTTTTTAACAGTCTTTTTTTCCGCCTTTTTGTCACTGTCTTTCTTTTTTTCTGCTGCCATCTTGATTATTTCCTGTCATTAAGTATGTGGAATCCCTAGGTGAACAACACATCAAATACAACGGCCTTTTGATTGTGTAGTCGCCCTCTTCCCGGAAAGCGACTGAAACGATACCGCGTGATTATTTAAATAAGGGTACTATCAATTGTTAATACTCATAGCTCACCGACAGACCAACGGTGCGCGGGCGAGTGACGTATTCGAACTGACCTTGGTCACCATAAAAATCATCCGCGCGGCCGCCGGTAATCCCACGGGTATTGGCGATGTTATTCACAAAAGCACCCAAGCGCCAATTACGCAGTGTTACACCAACCTGTGCATTGGCAGTGTTGTAACTATCCAATTGTTGATAATTGAAATAACTTTCGTTGAGTGCGGTGTATACCTCGCCCATACGTTGGAAGCTCAGGCTACCATCCCATTCCACGCTGCCAATCGCTTGCAAATAATCCAGCGCCACGCTGAACTGAGTGCGTGGTGAACCGGGTAAACGGTCACCGTCAAACGCGTCAACAGCCTCCACGGTTTCGGTCAGCTCGGCATCGATAATGGTGTAATTGCTGCGCAGGCTAAAGCCGCCGGGTAATTGTGCAAATACTTCCAGCTCAACACCTTGGGAGCGCGCTTCGCCCGCGTTGGCGGTAATGGAGCGGCCATCATCTTCAGCGGTGGTGCTTACTTGGATGTCTTCCCACTCGGTGGAGAACACCGCGGCGTTGAATTGCAATTGTTGATTGAACCACTCGCTGCGTAACCCCAACTCATAGCTGGTGGCTTTATCCGGATCATAAAAGGTATTAGTAGTTACACCGGGTGGTGTCAGGTTTGCGCCGCCACGGCGAAAGCCTTCGGCTGCACTGAAATAAATACTCAGATCTTCATTAAATTTATAGCGGCTGCCCAATTTGCCCAGGGTGCCATCGATAACATCATCGCCCCGCTCAACACTTGCAAAATCTTCAAAGGGGTAAGCCTTAGTCACATTCAATTTATCGTCGTAACGGAAAAAGCGAGCACCGCCACTGATTTCCCATTTTGATGTCAAGTCGTAAGCCAACTCACCATAGGCTGAATATTCATCGAGCACTTCCTGCTGGGTCGCAATGTACTCTGCATCACTTGCTAGGCCGGCATCCAGATAGTCATTAAAGCCGGGCACAAAATCGCTCATATAAACATCAAGATCATCGCGGCTATAAAAACCACCGATTAGCCAGCGCAAAGGCTGCTCACTGTCAGAGACCAAACGCAATTCAGCACTGTCTTTCACCACATCCACCGTGCTGGCGTTGTAAGCGGAAAGATCTTCAAAGGGTGTAAAGTAAGCATTGTCGTAGTAAGCAGCATCCAGACCTATGTACAAATCCGTCTGATCCGCACGCTCGTTATGCGCATAATCGTAGCGATTCACGCTCGCGGTGAGTGTGGCAAAACCCATATCGTAAGTGGCGTCGATGCTTGCCAATTGCAGTTCGCCTTCCATGGGTTGCAAGTAGCGACTGGAGGCGGTGTAGTCGTCGCCGGTAAAACTTTCATTCGCGGCCTGGCGATCACCTACATTTATTTTTTGATAGTGATAGCTGCTATTGAGCGAGAAATTATCGCTCGCTTGCCACAGCAAACTAACGCGCGCCTGTTTGGTTTGGTCGTCGTTGATGTCCTCTTGCGCGCCGCTCAATAAATAGGGGTTGTCGATAAAACCGGCATTGTCGGTTTTACCGAGCAATAAACGCAGGCCAAGGGTGTTATCGATTAATGGCGTGTTCACTACCAGATCCGTGTCGTAACTTAAATCGTCGCTGTGTTTGGTTTGTGACAGTTCACCGCTCGCACGTACTGAATATTTTTCCAAATCCGGTTTGGCGGTCACGTAGCGAATCAAACCACCAACAGACGCATTACCGTAAAGTGTACCCTGGGGGCCGCGTACCACTTCTATTTGTTGCAGATCTTTCAGGCTGAAAGACGGCGGTACAAAATAACCTTGCAGCGGAATATTATCGACGTAGCTTGTCACCAGGGCACCATCGCCACCCAAATCATTGGAGTCAATTTCATCCATGCGCAGGCCGCGAATAATTAAGCCGGTGGGGTTGCGCGGGCCGGCATCCACAATATTTAAACCCGGCACTTGCGCGGCGATATCGCCAATGTTTTTTACGCCTTGAAAATTATTCACCACACTGAGTGCACCGGCATAATCCTGCAGGCGCTGTTCGCGTTTTGCGGCGGTGACAATCACTTCTTCTACCGCTGCCGATTCGCTTGCTGCCCAGCTGGGTGCTGCAAGTAATGGCAATATGGCACAGGCAATCGCCAGTGGTGTTTTGGTGCTGATTTTTTTTGTAGTTTGCTTGCTGTGTGTGCTGTGGCTGTTGATCATGTTTTCCTTAGCTCCAGTAGTGAAATTATTTAGCGGCTAGCGCCACCTTCTGCGGGTTTTGGCGATACTCAGACGGTGTTTTCCCTACCAGTTTTTTAAAGAAGGTATTAAATACCGATTTACTGTTAAACCCCACTTCCAGATAAATGTCGGTGATGGTTTTATCCTTATTGGCCGGATCCAGCAGGCGCTTTTGCACTTCCTCGATCCGGTAGCCGTTGATGAACTCGTAAAAATTTAAATTGAAATGGCGGTTGATAATCATGGATAAATCTTTCGCCGGGATCGACAAGTTTTCAGCCAGCATATCCAGTGTTAAATCCGGATTGAGATAGGTTTTTTGGCTGCGCATGATGCTGTCGATTTTTTCTGCATACTCGGGGTTGAGCAGTTTTTCCTGCGCGGATTTTTTAGCCGGTTCACGACCGCTATTGCTGCTGTCTTTTTGGCGCACCGCTTCAAAATTGCTGAAGTAGCGCATGCTGGTAAATACCAGGGTGCAAACCAATACAAACAGCGCGTAGTAACCACTCAAGCCGATGTATTCGATCACGTTGCCGCTGGGGTGCGGCGCCTGAAAATCATAACCGGCGGCAAAACCAATCGCTTTGGAGAGCGCCAGAAATGCCTCCATCGCGGTGACCACCAAAAAGCCCATCACCAATATTTTGAGCCAGAGGATATCCACCTTTTCAATATTGGAATGGGTGTTTTTGAGTATGCCTTTGTATTTGTAGATCAGCAAAAAGCCTGCCACGCAGTAGCCAACACGCAGGAACTTACAAAAGAAATCCATCCCGATATAACCAAAACTGTACACAAAGGCTTCGCTGTTGATCCACTCCAGGCGCGTAGCGGCGGGGAAACGGTAGAAGGCCAGCAGCATAAATACACCGAATAATGCGAGCGGCAGCAGGTGCAGATAATCCTTGGGGCGCAGGTGGAAATCGCGGAATACCAGTGACTTCACATAAAAGTAGAGCAGCACCGCATCCAGGTAGTAGGCGAAGCCACCAATAAAATAAATACCGGGCGCATGGGTGCGCACCTGCAATTTGAAATCGGCTCCCCACAGAATTAATTCATGCAATGGAATAAAGGCATGGGCGATTAAAAAAGCCGCGAGAAAATAATTGCTGATGTTGTTGGGCGGGTTGGTAGCAATCAGCAGTAGCGCAAAAAAACCGCAGAGCATGGCGGTCATCAGCAAAATAACGTCGTGAAAATTGAAAACTACAAAATCCATAGGTGATCCCCGAATACTTTTTATTGTGACGCTGTTGTAGTGGTTGAACGCGCCTTGGTTGTGTCACAAGGGATACTATAGAAACTGCCAGCCCTGAGCCAGCATAAATCTATTGCGGCAGCGAAGTGGCACACCACCGCCAGGTTCAGTGCAAAGGGGTGCCTCTACCCCCATCAATTCCCGCTATTTAGCGGCTTTTACGCCCATGGTTCGAGCAGTTTTTGTTTGCTCGAACGGGTTCGCTTTACATTTTTTTGCACCCTTTCGCCGCTGTCGAACGACAGCTGTTACACGCTTGCCTAGAGTGCAGCCAACGCCGCCCGACCGACATCAATAAGAACCACAACAAGGAAACGCAGTAACGCGGAATAGGGGGCGCGTAAACCGTAATAACAATAACGTCACAGGTATAAACCCATGAAACCATCAGCAATTCGCACCTGGTCAGTGCTTGCACTGGGCCTTTCCAGTGCACTCCTGAGTCAGCTCGCAACCAGCCAAGTCAATGTGCCCGCCACCATACAAGCCGAAGCCTACAGTCATATGAATGGCATTCAGCTGGAAAATACCAGCGATAGCGGTGGCGGCCAAAACGTCGGCTGGATCGATGCCAACGACTGGCTCTCCTACAGCAATAGCCCGGTCAATATCCCCACCACTGGCGCATACGACATTGAATATCGTGTCGCCAGTGCAACCGGCGGTGGCAACATCACCTTTGAAGAAGCGGGCGGCACACCGGCCTATGGCAACTTCGCCCTGCCCAATACCGGCGGTTGGCAGAACTGGACGACGGTAAAACAGCGCGTGAATTTGAGCGCGGGTGTGCATCGCTTTGGCATCAAAGTAAATGCCGGTGGTTTTAACCTCAACTGGTTCAGGGTTGTGCCGGTGCAAACCCAAAGCTGGACGCCGCTGCCCGCGATCAAACAAAGCGGCCACCTGTGGGTGAACGCCACTACCAACCAGCGCGTGGATTTGCGCGGCACCAATCTGGGCAACTGGTTGATTCAGGAATTCTGGATGATGGGCGGCATCATCTCCCACAGCGGCGGCGCAGTGAACGACCAGTGCACACTGGAATCGGTGATGGCGCAGCGCTTTGGCAATGGGGAAAAAGAACGCTTGATGAAAGTGTTCCGCGACAACTACATCACCGCGCGCGACTTCGACATGATGCAGGCCATGGGCATGAACGTGGTGCGCATCCCCTTCCTGTACAGTTTGATCGAGGACGAATACAACCCCTACACCTTGCGCAGTGACGCCTGGCAATACCTGGATTGGGCGATCAATGAAGCGGAAAAACGCGGCATGTACACCATCCTCGATTTGCACGGCACCGTCGGCGGGCAAGCGGCGGCCAGTGAGCAGCACGACGGTTGCATCGGCGCGGCACAGCTCTGGACTAACGCGAGCTACTGGGACCGCACCAAATGGCTGTGGGACATGATCGCCCAGCGCTACAACGGCCGCAGCGCCGTCGCCGCGTATGACTTGCTGAATGAACCCTGGGGCACCGACGCCACCACCCTCGCCAACCGCTCCTACGAACTGTTCAACGTGGTACGCGCCAAAGATCCCACCCGCGTGATTTTGCTGCCCGGCCATAACAGCGGCATCGATGCCTACGGCAACCCCAACAGCCGCGGCCTGACCAACGTATCCACCTGGATGCACTTCTACCCCGGCCTCTGGGGCTGGAACGACACCGCCGCTTACGGCGCCGGTCAAGCCAACATGTACGCCAACTGGCTGCACTGCAATCCCAACGGCCTGGGCGAAAGCTGCGATTGGCGTAACAAAATCACCAGCTTGCAAACGCCCTTCCTCGTCGGCGAATTCCAACCCTGGACACTGCTGGGCAGCTACGGCGGCCAGATGACACGCAAAGCCTACGACATCTACAACAGCTACGGCTGGGCGGCGACCAACTGGGCGTGGAAAACCACCTCACAAAACGGCTCCAACGGCGATACCAGCGGCTGGAATTGGGGCATGGTCACCAACAGCAGCAATGGCGGTGGCATGAGCCCGATTAACGTGAGTAATGCCAGCACCGCGCAAATCGAAAACTGGTTCCGCCAATTCTCCACCCAACCCTTGGTGCGCAATGAAAGCATCGCCACCTGGATGAATTGGAAACCAACCGTGGGCACGCGCATCGAAGCGGAAATGTTTAAAGACCACAACGGCATCCGCATGGAAACCACCACCGACGCCGGAGGCGGATTCAACGCCGCCAGCACCGACGACAACGACTGGATGAGCCACCCCATCAACATCCCCACCACCGGCAATTACACACTACAAGTGCGTGTGGCATCGCCCTATACCGGCGGCATTTTGGTGCTCAGTAGAAACGGTTCGGACTTAGGCACCATCAACATGCCCAACACCGGCGGCTGGCAAAACTGGCAAACCGTTTCCACCACTGTTTACCTCACGGCGGGGCAACAGGATTTATCGATTTTTGTCAGAAAAGGCGGTTGGAATATCAACTGGTTCCAATTAAACCCGCTGTAATTTTTTAACAAAATATTTTCTCTCTAGCCCTGTTGTTAAGGCAGTTAATTAACAACAGTCCTTTGCCGATGCAGCAATGCATCGGCTTTTTTGTTTGTGCAACACCACCATAAAATCACTAGACTGCGCAATCTCAATCAGGACAAGGCACGCGAAAAACTCGCATTATGCACTGCACCTGAAACATGAAGGATTGGCATGAGCAATAACCCGACAAACCACTACGACAAACGCATCGCCCGTGTTTGCGAATACATTAATCAGAACCTCAATCAGGATTTAACACTTGAGCGAATGAGTGATGTTGCCGCTTTTTCCAAATACCATTTTCATCGGGTATTTATGGCCTACACGGGCATGAGTGTGACACGCTTTATTCAGTTGACCAGACTGAAACGAGCCTCCTATCGCTTAGCGTTTGAAAGTGAAAAACGGATTATTGATATCGCACTGGAAGCCAGCTTTGAAAGCCCGGAAGCATTTGCGCGGGCCTTTAAACGCACTTTTGATAAATCGCCTTCTGAATTCAGGGCGGAACCCAATTGGCCAGAATGGCATATGCGGTTTCAATTTCAGCCGAAACCTTACGGAGAAATAACCATGAAGGTCAACGTCATTAATTTTGAAAAAACAAATATTGCATTCATTGAACACCGGGGAGCACCAGAAAAAACACTGGAAACTGCGGCAAAATTTATTGCATGGCGTAAAGCTACCGGACTCTCGCCGGTAAAAACCAGCAAGACATTCGGCATTCCCTATAGCGATCCAAAAACCACTGGGCCAGAAGAATTTCGTTGGGATGTATGCGGCACCATCGATACAGAGATCCCCGAGAACGATTACGATGTAAAAGCAGGAATAATTCCCGGCGGAAAATGCGCCGTTATTCGCCACACCGGCAGCTACAATAACCTCGACACGACCATCTACGCGTTTTATCGCGAATGGCTGCCAAACAGTGGCGAAGAAGTTCGCGACTACCCCTGCTTTTTCCACTACGTGAATTTCATCCATGAGGTCGACGAATGCGACCTTATTACCGATATTCATTTCCCATTAAAATAAACACCGCGCCTTGGTTCATCCAAAACCAAGGCGCCAACCTTCCCCAAAAGCGCGTTGCACAGATTGTAATAAGCTGTAATATTACCCCGCACATCAAACCGCATACCCTATGCGGTTCCCGTCACAGGAATGACGACAGCAGTAAGCACCACAAGGAAATGTATTACGGATTTTGGATACACGACTTGGCTGCTATGGATTACGGATATTAAAAGCACTGCTCCTTCCCCACTCCAAACACCCTCGCTCGTTTTTTTGCTTGCTTTGGCAACGCAGATTTTTTTATTTCCAATTATCCAAAATATTTGCAAGCTGATGCCGAAATTAATACCGGCGATGTACCCGTAGGTTGTGGCGGGTCGCGTCGACTGAGTTTACGAACCGCAACAGATTGAAGGTCGGCAGTGTGGCCAAAGCGGAAGTTGGTGCAGTAATGAATGGTTGGGCAGATCTTTACCTTAATAAAATCCGTTAAAAGGGAATTTAAGTCGGAAGCATTCCGCCTTTCGATCCGACAACAGAATATGATGACGCGGATGAAAGCCAGTAATGGCGCGTGATTGGAAGGTATGCTATTAAATAACCTTTAAATCTTAGATGGAAAAAATCCGGTTCGAAATGCGGAAAAATTCCATCTAATTACATTGTTATGTTGCTAAATAGGAGCTGGCATGGTTGGTCCAAGCTATAGAAGATACACAGATTTACCGGCTCTTATTCATATACTGACAAATAGAGAGCTTACGCTTTTGGACCCATCATCTTGGGACGATAAAAACGACTCATTTTTTCTCTCCACATACAAGAACAAGAAAAATCTGAAGTCAGTATTAGCGCTCTGTTTTACTCGCGAATCTGAGACATACCACCATTGGCGTGTGTTCTCATCAGGTTCGTCGGGTGTATGCATTCACTTCAACGCTTCCGAACTAGAAAGCACTTTCAATAATGTGAAAGGCGTGAAGTTCAAAGAAGTGTCCTATTTAAAGGTTGGTGACCTACGAAATACTCGGCCCAAGACCGTTGAGCTTCCATTCATAAAAAGAATTCCATACAAGCACGAGAACGAATCACGGGCACTTTGGGAATCCAAGACTGAAGAAGTTACGTTCCTAAACATACCTATCAATTTGTCATCGATTGTGCGAATAACTCTGAGCCCATGGCTGAATCCGAGCCTGAGAAAAAATGTGGTTGCGTCCCTTAAACGAATTGACGGTTGTAAAAGTATTCCAATGTGGCGTTCTACGCTTACTGAAAATGCTGACTGGAAAAAATATGGCGCAAGCGCAACATAACAAATGAGCCCAGTCCGACGCGCTGCCGTGCGAGGTTGGCTTCAAACATTATGATTATCTAAGGTTCTTTTATCTAAAATGCCAACAAAAGAATGTAAATCTTGTAAACAAGAAATAAAGCAACAAGCAGAAAAATGCCATCACTGCGGAACTTCCCAAGGAAAGCCTAGAATTGTAGAAAAAATATCACTATATGTTGGTACTGCTATAGCTGTAGTTTCGTTAGCAATTATGGGATATGAGTCAGCAAAGAAATTACTTGATAGTGAAAAAGCTAATTTGGTTGTTAATGTGACTGATATTGACACGGATGCATTTAATATTGCTGTATCTAACATAGGTAGTAAGCCGGCTATTATCTATGACTTAACGATAAAGTATCCCCCTTCAACTAATTGTGCCGACGGTAAAATTTGGACAATGCATAGAGTTGATTTTGCAGATAGGGTCGTCGAGGCCGGTAAAACATACAGTGTCTCAAGTAAAGTGACGGGTCTATATAAAGCATTTGCAGGATTTGATCCTCATGCATTGTCGGATAAAAAATTCTCCAAGCAATTAGAAAAATTTAAAGTCTGCTCTACTAAGCTTTCATACTTGGATTTTGATGGGTCACACAACACCGTTAATGTTGATTTTCATTGTGGTCCTCAAGGTGAGTGCCCAGATAGCCCTGACAATCGCGTCAATTAGGCCGTAGGTTGGGCAGCCATGCCCAACAAATCTATTCAATCACCTAAATTTTAGGCGTTGTTGCCTGACTTACAGAAAATCTAATTCCCGCAATTGTCTGTTGGCGCGTCTTAATAGATAAAACTTTTGAGTATAGGACGGGTTAATCTGGCTTCGGGTGATTAGTAAGTATTATAGAAATGAGTAAAGTTAGAAATGTGCGCTGAAATTTTCACTAGTCACTTAAGGATAGGCTATGGGCCCTATTACCATTTTTGATAAATCGTTTTTACAATCCTTGAGCATTGATGAATCAGTTTGGTTTGATAACTTCTATCTTGTAAATATTTCCCCACTTTTTTATATCGAAACATTAGCTGATTTGGCTAAAGAAATGAGTAAAGGTCGAACTCCAGATCAAATTGTAGGCGAAATAGCCTCAAAAACACCTGAAATGGGTGGTTCACCAAATGTTCATCATATGGACTTACTTATAAACAACCTGCTTGGTCAAAAAATCGTTATGGATGGTCGGCCTATTTTAGCTGGTGGTAAGCCTGTAACCTCTGGCGAAAAGAAAGGTGTAGCTTTTGGTGTCTCACCAGAAGCAAAAGCATTTAGCAGATGGCAAAACCGCGAATATATGGAAATCGAGCGTGACTTCGCTAAACAATGGCGAGCTCAAGTAAAAGCTATGACATTTGAAAATTCACAGAGCTATGCAGAAAAATTAGGTGTAGATATTACACAATGTAAAAACATCAATGATGCATATACTGCGGCCAACTCTTTAGTGAAATCTAATAGTAAACCATATGATTTAATAGAGTTTATTTTAACTTCATTTGCAATTCCCAGAGAATTACATCGGCAGATTGTTCAACGGTACCAAGTAAGTGGGTTTCCACCTCTTACTAGTTATGCTCCTTACGTTGCTCATGTAATTAAGGTGGAGGTGTTTTTTCATATTTGTGTGTCAAGAGGATTTATTTCCCCTGACAGGCCTTCAAATAAAATTGATATTGCTTATCTACACTATTTGCCATTCTGTAAGCTATTTGTTTCTGGTGATAATTTACATAAACGAGCAGCTCCGTTATTTCTGAAAAAAGATCAATTATTTGTTTGGGGGCCAGATTTGAAGGCTGATTTAACTGCTTTGAACAAACTTTATATGAATTTGCCACAAGAAATAAAAGACAAGGGCATACTGTCTTTTGCTAGCAAGCCGCCAACCGATGGTGACTTCTTAACTTCTCAATTATGGGATCTCATGGGGACTGGATGGCGTAAACCTAAAGAGATTGAACTACCCTTGTCGCAGGAAAGTAACGACAAACTTCTCGATCAAGTGAAAAGTTTTAGAGAGGTTCCTGCAAATAATCGCGATTATGCAGATTTTGATATCGACAAACTAGATTCTGTATCTTTACAACGATTTATAACTAAGAAAAAAGGAAGTTGGTTTCAAGTGCCTAAAGACTTGAAAAATGACTAACAAGCGACGAGGTAGAAAGTTCATGAAGCTCACGCTGAAATTACCTTTTCTACTTAAGGAGTTAGTTTATTCTCAACGTCCGATATTGGCCGAACTGCGACGTTCGGTCGCTTTCTTTACCGCTCTCATTGTCAATTTTAAAGTTATCGTTTTTTATAGATTGGTCACATGAGGGTTTTGAATCGCAATCGGAAGCAATGTCATGTTGCGGTTCGTTCCTCACCGGCAACCTACGGTAAGTGCCAACGCTAGCTTCTTGCCGAAATATACCTTTGAAAAAATATATTTTTACCAGAAAACCATAAAAAACTTACGACACCAGGAAACAAATTCAAGGATTACAT
Organism: Cellvibrio sp. BR; assembly: GCF_000263355.1. Classification (NCBI taxonomy): domain Bacteria; kingdom Pseudomonadati; phylum Pseudomonadota; class Gammaproteobacteria; order Cellvibrionales; family Cellvibrionaceae; genus Cellvibrio; species Cellvibrio sp. BR. The sequence goes on from NZ_JH668200.1 coordinate 77,171, forward strand.
CATGTTTAATTTAAGGATCGCGATTTTATTTTGTTTGTGCGCAATGCTGTCGCTACGGGTTTTGGCTGCCGAGTTAAATTCCACAACAACTTTTGAGCTACCGCATACTCACAAGGTGGCAATAAAGTCACCATCGGGTATTGCGTATGAGTTGGTTATATCGCTGCCCGCCAGCTATAAAAACTCGCCCAATAAACGCTACCCCATAGTGTATTACACCGATGCGCAATGGGACGCGCCATTGTTGAATTCCATTTACCAAGATCTGGCCTTCGACAAAGCTGTACCGGAATTGGTGATGGTTGGTATTACCTATTCCGGTGTAAAGCCCAACTATACGGCGCTACGCACAAAGGATTTAACACCGACAAAGGACGAGAATTTTGTTCGTGATTCGGGCGGTGGCGAAGCATTTTTGACGTTTATTAAAGAGACGATTATCCCGAAAGTGGAAAGTGAATACCGGATTGATACCCGTCAGCGCGCTATAGCAGGCTGGTCATTTGGCGGACTATTTGCACTTTATGCCATGTACAGCGAACCAGAGTTGTTTGCGCGATGTATTGCAGTTAGCCCTGCAATTCCTTGGGACAATGAATACATCAGTCAATTGGATGATGAATTCTTTAAGGCAAACAGCAAGTTCAGCGCCCGGCTTTTTATCTCCTTTGGGTCGAATGAAGCCCCAGCTTTTGTAGCATCTGTTTCTGAATTCCAGAATAAAATTAAAAATAGGAAAAGCACGAATCTGCAGCTAATGAACTACGGTGTAGAGAACATGGCTCATGCGGGTGCAAAGGCTTCAGCCTATACCCAAGGTCTTGTTTGGGTTTGGAAAGATATTCAGCCTTAGCTCTCATAACGTTAGATCACCACGCCTCCGCATTCCACCAGATACGAGATAGCGCCGGGCCAGACTTTACTGCAACAAAACGCGGGTATAAACGCCGGTAGAAATTAACGGCGCGCACTGAACCAGCCCTCACAACCATTTATCAAAACCATTCCTTACCCGGCCAAACACCACTTTGGCCGATTTATGCCGGACGTCGCTGCGCTCTTCCAACCTACGTCCCCACTTACGGTAGATCCACATCCAAAATAACAAGGTGGGACGTTCGCCTAAACAAATACCTCGGGTGTATTTACCCGAACCTCACTTTTTTCGGTTCGAATAAATTTAGTCGGGCGCGGGAGAGCATTGTCTTGGGGAAAGATGCGTTTAGCACCCGTGTGGGTGCAAACAATAAGCATCAACAGAATAAGAGACAATGCTATGACTCAACAGAATTTATCCCCCCAAGACACAACTCTCACCAACACAAACCGGCTTTCTTCAATCATCGCCCCTGCTTTTAAATTCAGCCTGCTCAGCGCCTGCTTGCTGGGTTTGGTGGCCTGTGGTGGCGATAAGGGCGACAAGGGGGTGCGGGCCGGGTTGCCTTCCAGCTCCTCGGTGGCGTCATCGGTTGCGCCTTCGTCGTCCAGCGCGGCGAGCAGCAGCCTCGCGCCGGATACCGAAGGGCTGACCATGCTCAAAACCGATGGCACCAAGTGGGTGAAAGCCAGCGGCAGGCAGGTTCACCTGAAAGGCACCAACCTGGGCAACTGGTTGGTACAGGAATTTTGGATGATGGGCCAGGGCGGCAATGGTGTGCACGACCAATGTACGCTGGAGGCCGAGCTGACCGAGCGTTTTGGTTACGACGAAAAGGAGCGGTTGATCAAACTGTTCCGCGACAACTGGATCAAGGAGCGCGATTGGGATCAGCTGCAGGCCTTTGGTTTTAATGTGGTACGCCTGCCGATTTTGTGGAACGTGATCGAAGACGAAAAGAACCCAAAAACCCTGCGTGCAGACGCTTGGCATTACATTGACTGGGCAATTGCCGAAGCGAAAGAGCGCGGCATGTATGTGATTCTGGATTTGCACGGCGCACTGGGCGGCCAAACGCCGAATGATCACACCGGCTGCTCCGGCCAGAATCAGTATTGGACCAATAGCGAATATCAGGATCGCACCAAGTGGCTGTGGGAGCAGATTGCTACCCGCTACAAAGATGAACCCGTCGTCGCCGCTTATGACCCGCTCAATGAACCTTGGGGTTCCACCCCGGAAGACATGGCCGAGCGTGTGTTGGAGCTGTACGACACCATCCGCGCCATCGACGATAAACACATCATTATGTTGCACAGCCATTACGGCAGCATTGATGTGTATGGCGACCCGGCTGAACAGGGTATGACCAACGTTGCCTTTCAACTCCACCCCTACCCCGGCCTGTTTGGTGATAGACCCAACGACAGCCATTACGATATCCACCGCGACTGGCTGAAATGCGGTCAGGACGGCAAAGGCGGCGTGTGTTTCTGGGATACCAAACTCGAGGAACTGCAAACCCCGATGTTGATGGGTGAATTCCAGCCCTGGCAGGGCGCTGGTTTGGAGCTGGGCGGCAAAATCGGCCGTGCGACCTACGATATTTTTGCGGGCTACGATTGGGCATCCACCAGTTGGTCGTACAAGTTAGTGACGATTGCCGGCGGCCAGGGCAACGGCCTGTGGGGCATGGTGACCAACGAGATCAACACCAGCCTGGACACAGGTGTGGGCATGATCACCAAAGCCAGCACCTGGGATTGCAACAACTGGGACTCCAGTTTTGCCGAGGCCTGCGCCAAAAAAGCCACCACCATTACCACCGGCGGCACCGAGGATAAAACCTATTACCTGGTGATAAAAACCGGTGCCAACGGCGGCGCGAGCCCGGATGTGACCTTCGACAGCATCAGCCTCAAAAACACCGCCACCAACGAGGAGCTGATCGCTAATGGCAACTTTGGCGCGGCAGGCGGTTGGTCTGAACTCACCATCAGCGGCGCGCTCAATTTTAACTACAACAATACCGACACCAGCAAAGCCCCAACCGGCAGCGACGGCGCGGTACTGCACATCACTCGCCCGAGCGGTGTGGAAGGTGAAATCAACGGTGCGCTCTACCAGCAAATCACCCTGAAAGGCGGCCAAACCTACAACTTTAGCGGCGTATTTAAAGGCAACGGCAGCACCAATACCTGGGCCGAGATCTACCTGATCGAAGAAGAACCGGTCGCCGGTAAAGATGTGGTGGATAGCGCGGGCAAAGTGGATTTCACCACCGCGCCCATCGAGGAGATTGAAGCGTTATTTACCAGCTACGGCGAAGTCGGTTACGACGTGCATGAAGGTCTGGCGCATTGGCTGGTGACCGATGAACACAACGATGTGTTCGACTACCCGGATCGCCCTACCGGTTTGGCACTGACAGTAACCGGCACCAACGCATCGCTGACCTGGACTGCAACACCGGGTACCGACATTAGCTATAACGTCTACCGTTCCAATTCGGCGGGCAGCAAAGGCACGTTAATCGCCGAAGACCTCGCCGTCACCAGCTATGCCGACAGCAACCTGAGTGAAGACCAAACCTATTACTACTCAGTGACCGCGCGCAACAACATCGCCGAAAGCTACGCCAGTGATGCAGTGAATACACCCATACTTTTCACCCCGGTGCCCGCCAAAATCGAAGCGGAAAATTACACCGCCCAGAGTGGCAGCCAAAGCGAAAATACCGGTGATAGCGGCGGCGGACAAAACGTGGGGCATTTTGAAGCGGGCGATTTTGTGGAATACAAAATCAAAGTGGAAACAGCGGGTAATTACATCATTGAGTACCGCCTCGCGTCACAAACAGGTAGCACCGGTTTTAATGCACTGATTGACGGTGCGATTGTGGATACCCAAACCCTCGCACCCACTGGCGGCTGGCAGACCTACATCACCCAAAGCAGTGGGGCGATTGCTCTGCAGCCCGGTAATTACACACTCAAGCTCAGCTCCATCGGCAAAGAGTGGAACCTCAACTGGATCAATATCAAAGCGCAATAACTCCCCCTGGCAGCGCAATTTAGCAATGCCCCTTGTACCTCCCGCGCAAACGGGAGGTTTTTTATTACGTCCACCTCGCTTAATTAACCTGATGGAAAAATCGATGAAAAAACAGCTTACAAAATTATTTATCGCACTGGCGATAACCGGCGCAAGTAGTGCGCTGCACGCCGCAGATACCGCCTCTGCGACCAAAACCCTGAGCGTGTATACCACCGCTAAAGACAGCAATTTGCGTTTGAGTCAGGGTGAAAACCTTACATTGCAACCGGCACAACAAGCACCGGAAACGGATATTGCGATTTTTGTGAATCCGCAAAAACAATATCAAACCTTTTTGGGTATCGGCGGCGCTATTACCGATGCCAGTGCCGAGACTTACGCCAAACTCAGCCGCACGAAAAAAGCGGAATTTTTGCGCGCTTATTACGACAAAAAAGACGGCATAGGTTACAGCCTGTTGCGCACCACGATTCACAGCTCCGACTTTGCCAGCCGCAGTCACACCTACATCAAAGAAGGTGATAAAGAATTAAAAACGTTTGATATAGCACCTGACAAAAAACATCGCATTCCCATGCTGCAACAGGCCATTAAAGCGGCCGGTGGAGAAATCACCACCTACGTCAGCCCCTGGAGTGCGCCGGCGTTTATGAAAGACACCAACAACATGCTGCAAGGCGGAAAATTATTGCCCGAGTACCGCGACGCCTGGGCCAATTATTATGTGAAATTTATTCAGGCGTACGAGAAGGCAGGCATCCCGATTTGGGGCCTGACACTTCAAAATGAACCCATGGCAAAACAGACGTGGGAATCCATGATTTATACCGCCGATGAAGAGCGCGACTTTTTAAAAAATCACCTTGGCCCCACGCTCAAAAAAGCCGGCATGGGCGATAAAAAAATTATTGTGTGGGATCACAACCGCGATTTAATTGTGCATCGCGCCAACACCATTATGGGCGACCCGGAAGCGGCGCAATATGTGTGGGGCATCGGCTTCCACTGGTATGAAACCTGGGCGGGTGGCAAACCTATGTACAACAACGTTGCCGAAGTTGCCAAGGCATACCCCAATGTGAATTTATTGCTCACCGAAGCAACGGTAGAGAAATTCAACGCCGAGCGCTATCACTACTGGCCCAACGCCGAACGTTACGGTGATTCCATCATTAACGATTTTAATTCCGGCGCAGTCGCCTGGACGGATTGGAATATTCTGCTCGACCACACTGGCGGCCCTAACCACGTCGGCAATTTTTGTTTCGCACCGATTCACGCGGACACGAATGGCGAATTAATTTACACACCGACTTATTATTATTTGGGTCACTTCTCCAAATTTATCCGCCCGGAAGCCAAACGCGTAAGCGCTGCCGCCAGTCGCAGCTTGTTACAAGTTACCTCTTTTATAAATACCGACAACACACTCGCCACCGTAGTGATGAATAGCAACGACACCCCCATCAACTACCGCCTGTACATCGGCGATCAGGAAACCAAAGTCACTATTCCTGCACATGCAATGCAGACCTTGGTGTATTGATTTAAATAACATTAGGCCCAAAAAAACCAAACCCGCCGGATGGCGGGTTTGGTTTGCCTCGCCCAACCAAAATCCCCCGCTTTACAAAAAATAATTATCTCCCTGCAAAAATCTGCGAATAATGGACATCCGTTTTGGTGCGGATTACGAATCCATTTGTTAATGCAAAATTTGCAAGGAGTTTACCCATGAAAAAAATCGCCCTATTGGCTGCAGCCATATTGCTTCACGGCTGTGCTACCGACAGCGACGGCACTGGCTTGAGCGCACAGAATAAACAGCAATTGCAAACGATTACCCAGGCCATGCCGGCAGAACACCAAGCCCGTCACGCGGCACGTAACCCGGTGGAAACGCTGGCATTTTTTGGCATTAAACCCGGTGATGTGGTGATTGAAGCCCTGCCGGGCGATGGCTGGTATTCCAAAATCCTGATGCCTTACTTGGGCGCGAATGGCCGTTTGATCGGGGTGGATTACAGCCTGGCGATGTGGCCGGAATTTGGTGGTTTTGCCACGCCGGAATTTATTGAAAAGCGCAAAGCGTGGCCCGCGCAATGGAGTAGCGATGCCAAAAATTGGGGTAGCGCCAAGGCCGAAGCCTATACCTTTGCGGATTTACCCGCCGAATTAACCGGCAAGGCGGATGCGGTATTGTTTATCCGTGCCCTGCACAATTTGGCGCGTTTTGACGCCAAGGGCAATTACCTGCAACAGGCACTGGCCGAGACCCATCGCGTATTAAAACCGGGCGGTTTGGTGGGCGTAGTGCAACATGCCATGAGTGAAGATAAACCCGACGCCTGGGCGGATGGCAGCCGTGGTTATTTGAAAGAGTCGGCGATTGTTGCGGCCATGACCGCCGCCGGTTTTGAGTTAGTGGGCAGCAGCGACATCAACAAAAACCCCAAGGACAACCCACAAGCGGACGACAATGTCTGGCGCTTGTTGCCCAGCTTGAGTGGCACCGTGGCGCAGAAAAACCAGAACCGGATGATTGGTGAATCCAACCGCGTGACTCTACTCTTCAGAAAGAAATAAGCTCGTGCCCGCGTTAAATGGGGCTATATTGGGCACCATTAACGCGGGCTGTTGTCCGAGTATGCTGTTGAATAACCCACGCGCATACCGCTGCGCGCACCGCCGCAATAGAGGAGCCCAATTGTGGATGATTTAGTGAGACTGGTGTACGCCAGTGAAGCGACCTTTGACGCTGCCGATCAGGGAATTGAGCTGGAAGTGGGGCGGATTCTGACCGAATCGCGCCGCAATAACGCCCGCGCCGAAGTGGGCGGTGTGCTCTATTACGGCAATGGTTATTTTTTCCAATGTTTGGAAGGCCAGCGCGATGCGGTAGTGGAAACCTATCAACGCATTTGCAACGACCCGCGCCACAAGAACGCTAAAGTATTATTGAAAGGTTTCACCAAGCGCCGCCTGTTTCAGGATTGGAGCATGAAATATTTACCCGCTGAAAAAAATCTGCGCGATTTTTTAGCGCAACACAGCCTGACGGAATTTTCACCCTTTGATTACGATCGCGAAATGGTGGGACGTTTGTTAATTTTTTTCCAACAGGCCAAAGAGTCGGGCGAGCTTGCCGAAAACAGCGCCGAGCAACAACAAGCTGTCGCCACTGAAACCAATGAACAATCCAGCAAACAAGCTAAAACCGGTTGGCGCCGGTTATTTAACCGTGGATAGTTGCCTGACGCATGAATAACCACAGCATTAATCCCGGCGCGATTTTTTGCCATTACTTGCAACAACTGAAAGTAATTGTGGAAAAAATTGATCGCCACAGCGGTGGCGACAATGCTCTGCTGCAACACAGTTTGCACCCAGGCATGTTGCCGTTACTGGCGCAGCTGCGCACTGCGGCCAACTTTTCGCTGCGCTGCTGTTGCCCGCTCAGTGCGCGCCCGCGCATTACTTTTGATAATAGCGATGACACTTACGCCGGAGTGCAGTTACAACTCACCCAAACCATTGATTATTTGCAAGCCATTCCCGCTACAGATTTTATTCACGCCACCACCATCATTAGCGACCAGGCAGGTTTCACCAAGTTGCATTTACCCGCCTCGGAATATGCGCAGCTCTATGCTCTGCCCAATTTTTTCTTTCATCTCAGCATGGCTTACGCCATCGCCCGCGCTGCCGGTGTGCCACTGAGCAAAGGCGATTTCGACGGCTATCACCAGTACCCGGACGGATTTTCGTTTGTGCCGGAAACAACTCGTTAACCATTTAAAAAATCGCGCGACTTTGCGTCATATCAAATAATTTTCATTTAACTTTTTATTTTTTCCTGCGCCGGTATTGATTGATATATATCAATTTTAACAACGGGAATTTTCGTAACACTGCCTCTGTGAATTAACAACAGTTTTAACAGCAGAGGAAAAGAAAATGCGTCAATTAGTTATGGCATTGGTTATCGGCAGCAGCTGCGTTGCACCACTCGCACAAGCGCATGAAGCCGGCGATTTTTTAGTGCGTGTCGGTGTTGCCCAGGTTGCACCCGACGCCAGTAGCGGCACCGTATTAGGCGGTGGGGTGGATGTAGAAGATGCAACCGGCCTCGGTTTCTCCGGCACCTGGTTTGCCACACCGCACATCGGTATTGAAGTATTGGCCGCCCTGCCGTTTGAACACGACATTGTCGGCAGCGGTGCACTCAAAGGGGTGGATATCGGCAGTACCAAACATTTACCGCCCACCATCTCCCTGCAGTATTACCCGCTGAGCCAAGGCAAATTCCAACCCTATGCCGGTATCGGCCTGAATTACACCACTTTTTTTGATACCAGCAGCAGCGCTACCTTGGACAGTGCCCTAAATGGCGATACCGACCTCTCACTCAAAGATTCCACTGGCCTCGCCTTGCAGCTGGGTGCCGACCTGCAGCTCACCGACAACTGGTATTTGAATGCAGCCGTTTGGAAAATCGACATAGAAACCACCGCCCGCATTTATGTGGATGGCGCCCACGCCGCGAGTGTGGATGTGGCGATTGACCCATTGGTGTTTATGCTCGGCGCCGCTTACTCCTTTTAAATAAAATTTTTGTGGGGTTATGACATAAATCCCGGACTGAATGGTTCAGTTCGGGATTTTTTGTTTTTGGAGAGCAATTAATCTGGATTTTTTGCTTTATTTGCGGGGGCCGATGGCGGAATATTCTTAGTCTATCGTCATGGACTATGAGGAAATCACCTTGGTGGCTAGAGCCCATGTCTAATAATCAAAAAATAACGAATCAACCGGCGCAGAACGATAGCATCGCAAATGTGTTTATCGCCCTGCGCAGCACCCTGGCGCGCGCGGTTTCGCGCCTGGTACCGCCGAAAGAAGTGGAAGACATAGTGCAGGAAACCTATGTGCGGGTGTGTCAGGTGGATGCGCCGGAACAGATCCAGTTTCCGCGTTCATTTATGTTGCGCACAGCGCAAAACCTGGCGCTGGATCACCTGAAGCGCGCCGAAACGCGGCTGAGCGTCAGCCTGGATGATGAATTGGATTTGGAGGTGGCGGGTTACACCACCCGCGCCGACGATACCTTTGACCGGGTAGCGGCGAACCAGGAATTTGGCTTTTTTTGCGAGGCTGTGCGCCAACTGCCACAACAATGTCGCAAAGCGTTCGTCCTAAAAAAGGTGTACGGCTATACGCAGAAAGAAATTGCACTGAGCTTGAACATCAGTGAAAACACGGTGGAAAAACACATCGCAACCGGCATAAAACGCTGCGCCCAATACATGGCCAGTTTGAAGCAGGGCGGCGATTCGCTATCAACGACGTTACCCAAGGCTCCGAGCGAGAGGAGCAAATCATGAGCAATATTATTGAGTTTCCCAACCGCGAGGCGATTTACGACCAGGCGAGCCTATGGATCGCGCGTATGGATCGCGAACTGACCAGTGCCGAGCAACAAGAACTGGTGCAGTGGCTCGCCGCTAGCGAGCAGCATCGCAGCGTACTGTTTGAAATGGCCGAGCTGTGGGACAAAATGGACAGCCTTGCCCGCCTTGCGGATTTGTTTCAGGCACCCGCCAAACCAACGCGCCAACCGCGCTTTTACGGTGCGATTGCGGCATCCGTTGCACTTCTGGCGGTGGTGATCGGCTGGAACCTTGCGCCCCAAGTCCCCGGGCAATTGCTGGCGCTGCTGCCATTTCAGGAGCAAGTGGTGGATGGCGTTTATGAAACTGCGGTGGGCGAGCACTCCAACGTTAACCTACCCGACGGCTCGCAACTGGTACTTAATACCAACAGCCGCATCACCGTTAAATACAGCGATGATCACCGTTTATTTTTACTGGAACGCGGTGAAATTAATATTGAAGTCGCCCACGACAAGGATCGCCCCCTGAGCGTGATGGCTGGCAACAAAGTGGTGCAGGCAGTAGGTACGGCGTTCAACGTGCGTTTGCAAACCGACAATCAAGTTGCATTGCTGGTGACTGATGGCAAAGTATTGGTAGCGCAAAAAACGGTACAACAAACTATCGACAAAATCGTAGCCGAACGCTTACCTGCCAGTGCACTGGCAGTATCCAAGGGTGAAAAAATTATGCTCGGCGCCGAGCGCGAGACCATCGCCAAAGTGGATGACAATGAAATAGTCGCCAAGCTCAGCTGGCGCCAAGGCAATTTGGTTTTCCGCGGCGAAACACTGGAAGAAGCGCTGGTGGAAATTAACCGCTACACCTCGGTGCAGTTTGAAGTGGCAGATGAAAGCATCAAACAGGAGCGCATTGCCGGTTTATTTAAAGCGGGTGATGTGGATGGATTGCTCGCTGCACTTGAGCAGAATTTTAATATTCATAACCAGCGCATGGGCAACAATAAAATCCGTTTAAGCGCCAAATAATTAATCGCACACGGCTGGCCGCTTGCACTCCCTGTTGTTAGCGGCCAGCTTTTTAATATGTTGTGCTTTTATCTCCCGTTTTGTCTTCACTTACAGCTTATTAACACTTTGACCAAAAGTCACCAACCCTGTTTTTATTCCGCACTTACAGACTGCAACCGATTACCACACAGCAAAATATCTGCCGTAAGCTAGGCTATGATAAAGATTAATGCGCCAACGCTTGTTCCCTGACACACAAGCCTTTAAGCTCCAAGCACTAGCCTATTGCTCTATTAACAAAAAACGCAGCCGCCAGCCACACTCCCGCCGCTGCGCATAACTAGAATAAAGTGTTTACTGTGCAAATATTTCCTATGAGATGGCGGAAAAAAAATGGCCCCTCGTCTATTAAGCACGCGAGCAAGATGCTCGCGGCTGAGGTAAACGAGCAGGCGATTTTTCGAATGTTACTGTTTGCCCTCGCGGTCGGCACACCGCTGTCCGCGCAGGCAGAAAATAATAGCCTCGACAAAATTATCCAGTTCAATATTCCTCAGCAACGGGCAGATCTTTCGCTCACTGAGTTTGCTGAACAGGCTGATATTACGTTGCTGTTTCCATTTAATGACGCAATGGAAATAACTACGAATAAATTAGTCGGTCGCTATTCCATCGAACAAGCCGCACGGCTTTTAGTGGCGAATACCAACCTCAGTGTAAAGATTGACGAGAAAGGTCTGCTGACTATCACGACCCATCAGTCTCTTGAGGAGTTGGATTCAATGCACAATAAAAATAAACTCAGCGCTATTATCGGTATTGTCACCTCCATGGCAGGTGTACAGGCATTAGCGCAGGACACCACAGCCCCGCTTGGCGCAAACGACCAAGTCGAAGAATTAATGGTTACCGGTATTCGCGGCAGTTTGCAGCGCGCAATGGATGTTAAGCGCGCCGCAGGCGGTGTAGTGGATGCCATCTCATCGGAAGATATTGGTAAGTTTCCCGACACCAACGTCGCCGAATCTTTACAACGCATTACCGGTGTATCTATCGACCGTTCTGGCGGTGAAGGTCAATTAATTACCGTGCGCGGTTTTGGCCCGGAATTTAATACCGTGTTAATTAATGGTCGCCAAATGGCTACCGAAAATATGTCGCGCGCATTTAGTTTCGATACGGTTGCATCGGAATTGGTGAGCGGTTTGGAAGTACACAAAACGTCAACTGCCACCATGCAATCTGGCGGTGTTGGTTCAACCGTTAACGTAAAAACGGCACGCCCATTTGCAATTGGCGATTTCAAAGTTGCTGGCAGTGTAAAAGCGGCAATGGAAGAGAACAGCGAAGAAACCACGCCACAAATTTCCGGCTTGGTAAGCAATGTATTTAACGATGGTCAATTCGGTGTACTGCTTGCTGTTTCCCATCAAGAGCGCGACACCCGTTTAAATCAGGCGCAAATGGACGGCTGGTTGGAAAACGTAGGCATCCCCACTGAAGAATTAAATGGCGGCGCAGGTGTTCCCGCTGGCACTACCATTTTTTCACCGCGCAATTACGATCACAAAGTCACCTTTGAAGAACGCACCCGTACCAACGCATCCTTGGTATTGCAATTTGCCGCCTCGGATGATTTAACCATCACCACCGATGCTATTTATTCTGATTTTGATATTGAAACCAACGCGCTCTCTTACGGCCACTGGTTTACCGCGCCTAACATCACCGATGCCATTACTGATGAAAATGGCACAGTGACTGATTTGCGTCAGGAAGTGGGTTTGGCCACCGACATGCACGCGAAAAAATTTGATCGCCTCACCGAAACATCGCTGCTCGGATTTAACGCTGACTGGCAAGTGAGCGATAAATTAAATTTAAATTTTGACGCAACCTATTCCAAAGCTGAGCGCGATGCCAATAACGGCGGTGGCGATCAATTGTCATTGATTGGTTACGCCAACCGTGTTCGCTTCCAGGTCGATGACGGCATACTTCCGGTAGCAAGCGAATTTGATACCGCCAGTCCCGACATTTTTTCCGGTCAACAGGAATTGGATGGCACTGCCTATCGCGATCCGAGCGCGCCAAATTATGTTGCACCTGCGGGCGTTGGTGATTTCCTCGACAAAGACAACAGCCGCGCCCACGTAATGTTGCGCCGCGGTTGGGCCGTTGAAGATGAAGTGAGCCAATTAAAAATGGACGGCACTTGGGATGAAGGCACAGACTCAGGTTTGGTAAAAGTTAAATTCGGCACCATGTTTTCTACCGAGAGCAAAGCACTTGATCGCTGGGACAACGAAGGTGTAGGCATTCACTGTACTTATTGCGGCTACCCCGACTCGCCGATTATTCCTGCCGATATGCAATATGTGTTTGATGCTGGTAGCGATTTCCTGAGCGATGTCAGTGGCAGTGGCCGTATGCCTACCCAATGGTTGGCACACGACGGGGAAGCGCAATTTGCGTATTTGGAAAGCACCAGTGGTCGCAATTTTGACGCCGTAAAACGCGATAACTCATTTGTGGTTGATGAAGACACTATCTCGTTTTATTTGGAATCTGAGTTTGCAGGCGATCTGGGCGGCATGCCAATTTCTGCGATTGGTGGCGTGCGGGTTGAATCCACAGATGTAAAAGTACGTGGTACCGAAGCACCAGTAACCGGCCTGCGCATTCTGGATGAAACCGAAATGCTCGCCGAATTTGGCACTGCGCAAGCAATTAGCGAAGACAGTAGCTACGATGCAATTCTGCCGAATATGAGCATCAAACTGGAAATCACCGATGACATGGTAGTGCGCGCTGCCGCTTCAAAAAGTTTGACGCGCCCTACACTCACCAGCATGGCGCCGGTAACCGTTATTACTACCACTCGCCAAGGTGGCAACCTGACCTCCACCAGTGGTAATGCTGCACTGGAACCCTTTGAGTCTGATAACTTCGACTTATCCTGGGAGTGGTATTACGACGATGCGAGTTATGTCTCCGCGGGTTATTTCAAAAAAGATGTAGCCAACTTTATTGTTAACTCGGTTGCCGATAAAACCTTCACCCTGCCCAACGGCAGCTTACTCACCGACCCTTCCACCGGTACCAATACCAATGCACCTGACGCGGGTGATTCAGTCGCGGTATTTAAAAATACCCTACCGAACAACGGCGAAAATGCCACCGTGGATGGTGTTGAATTAGGTATTCAGCATACCTTCGGCGAAACCGGTTTTGGTGTGATGTTCAACACCACGTTGGTAGATAGCGATGCCGAGCTTGACCCTGCAGATGTGACTCAAGTGTTCGCACTGACCGGTTTGAGCGACTCAATGAACCTGGTGGGATTCTATGAACAAGGGCCGATCCAGATTCGTTTGGCCTACAACCAACGCGGTGATTTTGTGCAATCGCTCACCCAAAGTAACGGCAATGGCCCAACTATTGTTGAAGACTACGAGCAGTGGGACTTGAGTGCGAGTTACGACATCACCGATGAAATTACCGTATTTGTTGAAGGCATCAACCTGACCGAAGAATATGTGCACAAACGTGGTCGCTACGCCAATCAACTCTTGTTGGTTGAAGACAGTGGCCGTCGCTGGGCACTTGGTGTAAGAGCCAGCTTCTAATGCAAAACCGGTTAAAAACTTTCTCCGTTGTTAAACAGCTCATAGCCATAACGCTATGATTTTAGGCCGTTGCATTTGCAGCGGCCCTTTTTATTTCAGCTGCTTTAGTTGTTTTAGTTTTTTAACTGCGAGCACACCATGAATAATAAAATTGCATCAGTTGTCATTGTCGGCGGCGGCACCGCAGGCTGGCTTACCGCCGGGCGTATCGCGGCGCAACATCGCACCCAAACCGGCAGCACGATTAGTGTCACACTGGTTGAATCCCCCACTATTCCCATTATCGGCGTTGGCGAAGGCACTTGGCCCACCATGCGCTCTACCTTAATGAAACTGGGCATTTCCGAAACGGATTTTATTCGCGAGTGCGACGCCTCGTTTAAGCAGGGTGCAAAATTTGCCCGCTGGGTCACTGGCACACCCGATGATTTTTATTATCACCCCTTAATGCTGCCGCAGGGTTTTGGCAAAACCAATATGGCGGCCCATTGGCAAGCGCTGCGCAACGAGCAACAGCTGCAAGAATCGTTTTCCGCAGCGACCTGTTTTCAGGAAGCCATTTGCGAATTAGGCCTTGCGCCTAAAATGATTACCACCCCGGAATTTAATTCCGTCGCCAATTACGCTTACCATTTAAATGCGGGAAAATTTTCCACCTTTTTACAAAAACACTGCACCGAAAAACTCGGCGTACTGCATGTGTTAGCCGATGTGGTGAGTATTAATTCCGCCGACAATGGCGATATTCGCTCAGTCACTACCGCACAAGCCGGTGAAATTTCCGGTGATTTATTTGTGGATTGCACCGGTTTTCAATCACTGTTGTTAGGCCAGCACTTGCAAGTGCCCTTTGTGGATTGCAGCGATGTGTTATTTATTGATAATGCACTTGCCGTGCAAATTCCCTACGACAGCGACGACGCTCCTATCGCCTCGCATACTATTTCCACCGCGCAGGACGCCGGTTGGATTTGGGATATAGGCTTAATTCATCGCCGTGGTGTCGGTCACGTATATTCCAGTCGTCATACCAGTGAAGACCAAGCCACCGCACAACTCGCCGCCTATATTGGCCCGGCGTTTAACAATTCCAGCTTGCGCAAAATCCCCCTGCCCTGCGGCCACCGCGATATTTTCTGGAAAAATAATTGTGTGGCCGTGGGTTTGTCTGCCGGTTTTCTGGAACCGCTGGAAGCCTCGGCGCTGGTATTAGTGGAGCTATCGGCCAGCATGATCGCCGAACAATTGCCCGCCTGCCGCGCGGTGATGGATATCACCGCCAAACGTTTTAACGAAACCTTCCGCTACCGCTGGGATCGCATTATTGATTTCCTGAAACTGCATTACATTTTAAGTAAACGCACCGACAACACATTCTGGATAGACAACCGCGACCCGGCGACTATTCCTGCAAGTCTGCAAGAATTAATGCAGTTGTGGCGCTACCAGCCGCCAGGTGATCACGACTTCACCAGTAATAACGAAGTGTTTCCAGCCGCCAGTTATCAATATGTGCTTTACGGTATGGGTTTTGAAACCTGTTACGACTACAGCGAACACCTGCTGCGCGACAACCAGTTTGCACAAGAACAATTTATGAAAAATAAAAAAACCATTGCACAGGTGACACGCAGTCTGCCGAGCAACCGCGAGTTGCTGCAAAAAATTCACCTGCATGGTTTGCAAACATTGTAATTATTATTTAATCGCACACGAGACAATCACATGACGCAATTTGTCGCACTGCATAATCAACACCACCAACAACTGCGTATAGACCCGGAGCGCATTGAAGCGCTGGGTGCACACCAACATATGGTGCCGGTGGTGCTGAGTGAATTTTTAAAACTGGTGGTGCACTACCCCATAGTATTTAGTAAAAATAGCGAGACCGGCCAGTTTGTGTGTAGCGCATTGTTAGGTTTTACCGCTGGGGAAAATCTGTTTTGGCAAAACAATCAATGGCAGGGAATTTACACACCGCTACAAATTATGCGCCAGCCATTTTTTATTGGCGAACAGCAAGGGCAAACCATTATTTGTATCGATATGGAGAGCAATGTATTAACAACCGGCAAAGGCGAAGCTATTTTTGATAGCAGTGGGCAAGAGACCGATTATTTACAGCAAGCAAAAACACGCCTCGCCGCGCTCATTAACGGCGAAAATGAGACCCAGGTGTTTATCAAAACGTTACTGGCGCTAAATTTGATTATGCCCATGGCACTGGACATCAGTTTTGCCAACCAACAGCAACAGCGCATCCAGGGTTTATATACCATCAATGAAGAAACACTGGCACAACTGGGTAGCGAGCAACTGATGCAGTTACAGCAGCAGGGTTATTTAAAACCCATCTACACCATGATTGCTTCACTCGGGCAGATTTACGCACTGATCCAGAAAAAAAATGCACAACTTGGATTGGCGTGATATGCACAACCAGTGGCAAGTGCAGGTTCAGTATTTAGGGCAGGAAAAAAATCCGCTGCTGGTTATCGACCAGTTTGCCACTGCACCGGAACAGTTAATTGCTGAGGCCTGCAATGCGCCGGGTTTTAGTGCGCAGGCCAGCGATTTTTATCCCGGCCTGCGCAAACCGGTCGATCCGATTTACGCACAACAAAGCCTTGCCTTGGTAGCACCGCTGGTAAAACAACATTTTTTAATTGCCGAACCCTCACGGGCCGAACTGAGCTTGTGTGCATTTTCACTCACCACCACACCCGCCGATAAATTGCGCCCCATTCAAGCCGTACCCCACATAGACACACCAGACCCACTGCAATTTGCGATGGTGCATTATTTATGCGAGGAACAATTTGGCGGCACCTCGTTTTACCGGCACCGTAGCAGTGGCTATGAAACCATTACCGAACCGCGCATGGCGGATTATTTCAAGACAGTAAAACAGGAATTGATGGCGCAGAACCGACGCGAATTTGATTACATCAATGGCGATACCGAACTTTTCCAACGCATTGGACAGGTGCCGGTAAAATTTAATCGCTGCATTGTTTATCGCAGCAATTTACTGCACTCGGGCGATATCAATCCAACACTGGGTTTAAGCGCAAACCCGCGCGAGGGGCGCCTGACCATTAACAGTTTTTTCCGTTTCCGTTAAAAGTCGCTGAATGCACTGCCAAACAATCCGTAGCAATCAACTCACTTAGCTTCTGGCGTTTTAATCCTCCTTAGAATTCCCACTTTGTGCACCAGTACTCCCTTCCCGCCATTCAAGCGCTTGTTGTTGGCGAATGAATGGGCTTAATATGTAACCGATTACAAACATCTACCCATCCCCCCAACAATAACATCAGGGTTTCGTTTTTCCGATAACCCATCGGGGCGATGGTCGGGTTTGTAGCTGTTCACCAAGCTCCAGGCACCACCTAATTACAACAATAAATCAACCACTTATACGACTCTGTTTGCTAACTCTAACGTTTGAACGCAGTCATTTGCCCATGGGGCAAAACCCGCACTGCCAAAAGGAATCATTATGAAAAACCTGACAACGCTCAAAAAATCTCTCGTTAAAAAATCTTCTCTGGCGCTAGCCACTTCAATGCTGCTGGCGTCCGCAATGGTCGCGCCGGCCTTTGCGGGCTGGACGGTAAATGGCACCCAGGTGCTGGACCCCAACGGCAATAGCTTTGTCTTTCGCGGGGTTAACCACGCCCATACCTGGTACACCGACCGTCTGAATAAATCGCTCAGTGATATCGCAGCGACTGGCGCCAACTCGGTGCGGGTAGTACTGAGCAATGGCACCCAATGGACGCGTAATAACGGCGCCGATGTCACCAACGTCATCAATCAATGTAAGGTCAATAAACTGGTCTGTGTGCTGGAAGTGCATGACTCTACTGGCTTCGGCGAGAGCGCGGCTGCCACCCATATCAGCCGCGCCACCGAGTATTGGCTGAGCGCCGATATCAAAGCCGCCATCACTGGTCAGGAAGATTATGTGATTGTGAATATCGCCAACGAACCCTTTGGCAATAGCACTTCGGCAGCGACTTATACCAATGACCATATCACTGCCATCCGTGCGCTGCGCGCGGGCGGCCTCACCCATATGTTGATGGTGGATGCCGCCAACTGGGGGCAGGATTGGCAAAACGCCATGCGCGACAACGCGCCCACCATTTTGGCGGCAGATACACTCCAAAATGTGGTTTTCTCTGTGCATATGTATGAGGTGTATAACAACGCGGCGATTGTGCAGAGCTATTTGAACAGCTTCCAAACCCGTGGCTTGGCGATTGTGGTGGGCGAGTTTGGCGCCGAGCATAACGGCAGCAATGTGGCGGAAGAGGCGATATTGCAATACGCGCAGGATATGGGAATCGGTTATTTAGGTTGGAGCTGGTCGGGCAATGGCAGCTGTTGCGTGCCGCTGGATATAGTCAACAACTGGAATCCGGCATCGCTAAGTATCTGGGGCGACTTTCTGATCAACAGTGCCAACGGCATTAAAGCCACCTCCAAACTGGCGACCCACTTTGCTGGCATCAGCAGTAGCGCGAGCAGTGTTGCCAGTAGCTCTAGCATTGCGCCCAGTTCGTCTTCCGCGCCTTCGTCATCAACAGCGTCGTCTTCAGTACCTTCCTCCACGCCAAGCTCGGCTAGTAGTAGCTCGATCGCGGGCGGCGAAACCTGTAACTGGTACGGTAATCGCTATCCCATTTGTGTAACCACCGCGAGTGGGTGGGGCTGGGAGAATCAACAAAGCTGTGTGGGTCGCACCAGCTGTGCGGCATTGCCTGCACCTTGGGGCATCGAAGGTAGTGGCACGGCCAGTTCAGCACCGAGTAGCTCAGCCCCCAGCAGTGCAGCGTCGAGCTCCGTGCCAGCGTCCAGCAGCAGTGCGGCACCCAGCTCAATACCGGCATCGAGCAGCGCGGCGTCCAGCAGCCTTGCCAATACCGGCGGCGTGAGCTGCAGTTATGTGGTGACCAATTCCTGGGGTTCCGGTTTTACTGGCGCGATTCGAGTGACCAATACCGGCACCGCCAGCAAATCGGGCTGGAGCGCCAGCTGGCAGTATTCCGGCAACAACCGTATTACCAGCTCCTGGAATACCAACCTGAGTGGCAGTAACCCTTACACCGCCACCAATGTGAGCTGGAATGGCACTATCGCCGCCGGGCAAACCGTGGAGATTGGTTTTCAGGGCAATACCAACGGTGGCAGCGTGGAAGTGCCGGCAGTAACCTGTCGTTAATTGTTTAGATTGCTGCGATAACTGCAACACAAGAAATAAAAAAATCGCCCGCACTTTTTGAAAGTGACGGGCGATTTTTTTGCAGATAAATTGCAGATGAATTAACTGGGAGGATCAGATTATTTTCAACAATTCTTTTAAATCACTCACATGGCGCCGGCTAATAATCGGGCGCGCGGCAGTATCGGCCAAACGCACGTGGTACTGCCCCTGCCCGTTGCGCTCCAGCGCTTCAATATGTTTGATGGACACCAGCGAATTGCGATGGATACGCACAAAACGCCCGTTAAATTCTTCTTCCAATTCTTTTAGTGTTTCATCCAGCAAATGCTCACCGCCGCGATGAAAAACCGTGACATATTTTTGATCGGCCTGAAAATAACGAATATCGTCCAGCGCGATTAACTCCACGCCGCGGCGAGTTTTAGCGGAAATATGACTGCGCTGATTTTCTGTGGTTTTTGGTTGCTGCACGGCGAGACGCTGGATTTTATTGAGCTTTTTTGCTTTCTCCAGTACTTGCAATAATTGCTCTGCTTTGACTGGTTTTAATAAGTAGCCGACAGCATTGGTGCCAAAAGCATCAAGTGCGTATTGATCGAACGCGGTGCAAAAAATAACAACAGGCGGATCTTCCAGTTGGCTAATGTCCTTGGCAAGGCTTAAACCATCGCGGCCGGGCATGCGAATATCCAGCAATACAATATCCGGGTCGCGTTCGGCAATGGCGATGAGTGCTGCCTCGGCGTTATCGGCCTCGGCCACCACCTGAAAGCCATCAATCTTTTCCACCATGCGCAGCAAGCGCTGCCGCGCCAGAGTTTCGTCGTCAACAATCAGTAATTCCATACCCGTGGTTCCGAACAGTTGTTGGAAATAATCGCCGGTTAAATTTATGGTGTGAGCGGGCAAAAAATGTAAGTCGTAAACACGCCATTTTCTGCACTGCTGGAGAGCCGCGCCGTCGCGCCAAAATGGGCGGTCAGGCGGCGGCGGATATTATCCAATGCCATGCGGTTGTGACGTTGCGCCGGTTCGCTATTGGGTTGATTTTTTTTCGCGAGCATGTAGGGGTTGGTAATAACGATGCTCAACTGCTTATCGTTCTGCGATACCTTAACCGTAATTTTTCCGCCGCGCGGCAATGGCTCCACACCGTGGAAAATCGCATTTTCAACCAGTGGCTGCAGCATCAAACTGGGAATTTTTAGCTGTTTATTGCACTCGCCAATTTGCCAATCCACCTGCAGGCGCCTACCCAGGCGCAACTGCTCAATATCCAGATAGTGTTTACATAAACTTAGTTCACGTTCGAGCGGAATTAAACTCGGTTCGGCCAGACTGGCGCGAAATAATTCGGACAAGTCTTCCACCACCCGCTCGGCGGTATCCGGATCCGTCGCAATTAAACTGGCGATGGAATTCATGCTATTGAATAAAAAGTGCGGGCGAATACGCGATTGCAAGGCTTGAATGCGCGCCTGCATTTCCGCTTGCTGCTGATTGCGCAACTGCTGCTGCAAATATAGGTAGCGCAACAAAATGCCACCTAAAATGGCGGCAATAACCATGTTGTTCAGCAGCTGCCAGCTGTTAAATTCAAATTCGTAATCCTCGACTAACGCGAGGCCGCTCACGCCATAGATAATCCACTGCCCGGCACTGGATAACACCAGGGTAATGCCCAGCACCAGGGCATAACTGGCAATACCCGCGCGTACATGATCTTGCCGCCCCAGCCAAAAACGCAGGCGACACAGGGCGATTGCGCTAAACAGCACTACCCACTGGATTTGCACCGAGATCAGCGCCAGTTTGTCCCAGTCAAAATGCTGTAGCCCGGCCGAGGCGCTAATGGTCAGCAGCAGCGCCAGTAATTCCGCCACCAACACCAATAAAAACACCGACTGACTGCTGCATAAATCCGTCAGAAAGGGCTGCATTGGTTCGCTCGCGCCCGCGGCAGGTGTTTTGTCCTGAGTGTTCATCATAAATTCCTATTGCACAGCGGGATAAAAGCCATAGCGGCACCGCGACTTATTTACAGGCCATTGGGCTATAATGCCCGGCCTGCGGCGGCCTGCCTGGATTTGCAAGCTCTGGTAACTTGTCTTGGTAACTCACCTTGGTAAAAAGTACAGAGGTGAATCTTAGCCTATGCGCGCCCGTCATCTCTTTCATTATTTTTAGTTTGTGGACACTTCCTCATGAGCCAAAACGATCAGCCTATCAAACCCTGGGGCGGCCGCTTCAGCGAAGCTACCGACGCTTTTGTAGAGCGCTTTACCGCTTCTATCGGTTTTGATTACCGCCTCTACCATCACGATATCAACGGCTCCATCGCCCACGCTACCATGCTCGCCAAAGTGGGAGTGCTAACCGAGGCCGAGCGCGACCAGATCATCACCGGTTTGGAAGAGATTCGTGCAGAAATCGTCGCCGGTAAATTTACCTGGTCAGTCAGCCTTGAAGACGTGCACATGAACATTGAAGCGCTGCTCACCCAGCGCATCGGCATCACCGGTAAAAAGCTGCATACCGGACGCTCGCGTAACGATCAAGTTGCCACCGACATACGCCTCTATTTGCGCGACGAAATCGATGCAATCGCAAAAGAATTGACTCGCTTGCAACAAGGCCTGCTGCAAGTTGCCGAAGCCAATGCCGATACCATCATGCCCGGTTTCACCCATTTGCAAACCGCTCAGCCGGTGACTTTTGGTCATCATTTGTTGGCGTGGTTTGAAATGCTGCAGCGCGATTATTCACGTTTAATGGACTGCCGTGCGCGCATGAATTATTTACCGCTGGGCGCTGCGGCACTCGCCGGTACAACTTACCCTATCGACCGTGCCTACACTGCGCAGCTACTGGGTTTTGATGCGCCGACCGAAAACTCACTCGATTCAGTGAGCGACCGCGACTTCGCCATCGAATTTGCCGCTTTCGCCAGCATCCTGATGATGCACTTGTCGCGCGCAAGCGAAGAGCTGGTGCTCTGGACTTCTTCGCAATTCAGTTTTATCGATTTACCGGATCGCTTCTGCACCGGTTCCTCGATCATGCCGCAAAAGAAAAACCCCGATGTGCCTGAACTGGTTCGAGGCAAAACCGGGCGCGTGTATGGCCATTTGACTGCGCTTTTGACCCTGATGAAATCCCAACCTTTGGCTTACAACAAAGATAATCAGGAAGACAAAGAGCCGGTGTTTGATGCAATCGATACCGTGAAAGACTGCCTGCGCGCCTTCGCCGATATGATTCCCGCGATTCAACCGCGCAAAGAGAAAATGTACGAAGCCGCCAAACGCGGCTTCTCCACTGCCACTGACCTCGCGGACTATCTGGTACGCAAAGGCGTTGCCTTCCGCGATGCCCACGAAATTGTCGGAAAATCCGTTGGTTATGGTGTGCAAACCGGTAAAGACTTGTCGGAGATGAGTCTGGCCGAACTGCAAGCCTTCTCCACGGTTATCGAGCAGGATGTATTTGCTGTATTAACGCTGGAAGGTTCCGTCGCCGCGCGCAATCACATCGGTGGCACTGCACCGGCACAAGTGAAAGCTGCGGTTGAGCGCGCCAAAACAAGCCTTGCCAATCGCGCCTGATTGAACTGATCGTTTCTTACCTCAAAACGCCGCCCGTTAATCGCGGGCGGCGTTTTTTATTGCCGTGGATTTTCCCCTCGCCAAAACCAGGATCGATAGCCTGAATTTCTGGAATTCACGCCGGAATGAACTAGGCTTTAATTCTGGCAGCTTGTTTTTGCCCGGATACAACAGAGGCACTGGTTAGGGATATGAGTGAACACCCACCCCATTCAGGAACAACTGAGCAAGCACTGGCAGCCAGAGTCCGGCAGCTAGAGGAAGAGCTCGCCTCCCTAAAACAAGAATTGCAACAACAGCAACTTCAACAACAAGCCATGGTTGATCGGGATACGCGCCATCAGTACGCGATGGAGGCGACTAACGACGGTCTGTGGGATTGGCATATCCCGAGCGGCAAAATTTATTTCAATCGCAGCTACCTGCGCATGCTCGGTTACGACTATGGCGACCTGCCCGGCAACCTGGAAACCCTACGCGATTATTTTGTCCACCCGGACGACGTGGATAACATGCTCACCGAGTACCACACTGCGCTGGATAATCGGCGCGAGTCCGTGCAGTTGCAATGCCGCATGCTACACCGCAGTGGCGAGGTGATTTGGGTACACGCCAAAGCCAAATTTTTTGAACCCGGTGCCGAGGGGCGCGCCACTCGCTGTGTGGGTGTAAATACCGATATCAGCGACTTTATTAAAACTCGCGAAGACCTGCTCAGCGCCAAAGCGCAAGCCGACCTGGCCAACAAAACCAAAAGCGAATTCCTCGCCCGTGTCAGCCATGAAATTCGCACGCCGATGAATGCGATTATCGGTATCGGCTACTTGCTGCACGACACGCCGCTGGATGAGCAGCAACAGAGTTATCTCTCCAGTATTAATTCCGCCGCGGATTCATTGTTGCAAATTATCAACCAGTTACTCGACTTCTCCAAAATTGAAGCGGGACGAGTCATTCTGGAATATGCCCATTTTGATATTGAACATTTGTTTGAAAAAATATCGCGCCTGTTTGAAATCAGCGCACTGCATCGCAACGTCAATATTGTGTACGACATCAAACCCGATGTGCCGCGTTTTTTGCGCGGTGACGCCTCGCGTTTGAGCCAAATTCTCGGCCATTTAATTAGCAATGCCTTTCAGTATTCCAATACCGATCAAGTGATTGTGCGCGTTGCCAAAACCCGCCAGACCCGCAAACAGCTGATGCTCGAATTCACCGTGGAGGACAAGGGTACAGGCATGAGCCACAAACAACTGGCGGCGATTAAAGAGCAGCTGGTGTTTAACAAAAACCTCATCTCCACCGATAAAAATACTTATGGTCTGAGTATTTGCAGTCACTTGGTGCATTTGATGCAGGGCAAGTTTGCAATAGAGTCCAGCCCCAAAAAAGGTTGTAAAGTCAGTTTCAGCGTAGTTTTGGAACACAGCCATCTGGGCGAAAAAACCCTGCTCAACCAACCGCGCAACTTAAACAATATTCGTGTATTGATTGTGGATGACAACACCATCGCGCGCACTATTATTGCGAGCACAGCGCGCAGCATTAACTTGCAAGTTGACGAAGAGGACTGTGCGCTAAATGTGCTGGAGCGCATTCGCAACGCCGACAAATATGGCCAGCCTTACCACTTTGTACTGCTCGACTACCGCATGCCGGGTATCAATGGTTTGCAATTAACCGGCCTGATTAAAGCCGATCACACACTGCGCAAAAAACCTTGGGTATTTTTAATTTCGGCTTATCACCGCGACGAAATTTCCAGTGCTGACCCCAGTGCTGTTTTAGTCGATGAATTTTTAAGTAAACCAGTGAGTGAATCGCGCCTGTTTGATGCGATAGGCCAAACCATTGCGCAAGTGCAATCGCTGCAGGAAATCAGCCCGCCGATCAGCAGCGATCAGGAAACCACAGCACTGCTGGATAATAGCCGCGTGCTTATCGCCGAAGACAATCTGGTGAACCAACAGGTACTGCGCGGTATTTTGAAAAAGAAAAACATTAGCTGCACCATTGCCACCAACGGCGTTGAAGCCCTGCAATTATTGGAAGTCGCCGAGCAACCTTATGCGGCAGTGTTGATGGATTTGGAAATGCCGGAAATGGATGGCATAGAAGCAACGCGCCAAATTCGCGCCGGTGCGGTGAGCAGTAAATTTCCCGTGGCACAGATTCCAATTATTGCTGTCACAGCGCAAGCCATGCGCGGTGATCGCGAGCGCTGTTTAGCCGCCGGCATGGATGGTTATTTATCAAAACCGGTGAACCCGGAGTTACTTTATACAACACTGGCTGATATTTTACGTGCCCACAGTGTAACCAATGACCATCTGCCACATTGAGACCTATGTTTTCCCGCCCGATAGATATTCACGATATAGACGATGGTGTTGACCGCAAACAACTCAGCCAACTGAAGCAGCGATTTCTCACCTTAAACCAACAGCGTTATGCCCGCACTTGTGCGGCGCTGTCCGAGCGTCAGCAGCAATTTTTACAATTGTTGCCGCTGCTGTTTCACGTTAATCACCCCATGCTGCCGGGTTATATTTCCCACAGCACACCCGCCGGTGTTTACCAATACTCGCCCACGGATGAGCAACTGCGCTACGCAAAAATTATTGCGCGCAGTTTTAATTATCAGCGCGATCTCACTGAAAAGAATTGTTACATTGATGCACTGTTTATTATGGGTAGCGTGGGCACTATTGCCCAAAGCGACTCCAGCGATTTGGATGTATGGGTGTGCCACAGTCTGGATGCAAACTACCCCACCCTGCACGAACTGGAACGCAAATGCGCATTGATCAGCGCCTGGGCTGCACAGCAAATTCACTTGGAAGTGCATTTCTTTTTGATGAATGCCGACGAATTTTCACAGCAGCGCAACCAGGGGTTAAGCAGCGAAGCCAGCGGTTCGGCGCAACACTATTTATTACTGGACGAGTTTTATCGCACGGCGCTTTGGCTTGCGGGCAAGGTTCCACTCTGGTGGTTTGTGCCCGCTTCACGCGAGCGCGACTATCAGGATTTTTGTGAAAAATTAGTAGGCCGCCGATTTCTTAAATCGCAAGATGTAATCGATTTTGGCGGGCTACCCGATATTCCCGCCAACGAATTTATTGGCGCGGGCGTCTGGCAACTTTATAAAGCGATTGAATCGCCCTACAAATCTGTGCTGAAACTATTGTTGCTTGAGGTCTATGCCAGTGCGAGCAGCACTAGCCTAAGCAGTTTTACGTCCGAAGAAAATTCCACTGCAATCACTCACGCCGCCGAGCCATTGGCCCTGAGTTTAAAACGCGCGATTTATAGCAGCGAACCGGACGCCGATTTGCTTGACCCCTATGTGATGGTCTACCAGCGTATTGAACAGTATCTGGAGCAGCACCAACAATTTCAGCGCTTGGATCTAGTGCGCCGCTGTTTTTATTTTAAGGTGAATAAAGCGCTGTCCCGCACCAGTGCAAAACGTAAAAAATCCTGGCAGCGACAACTGTTGGAAAAAATGGCCGCCAACTGGGGTTGGAGCAGCCATCAACTATTAATGCTGGACAACCGCGCCTATTGGAAAGCGCCGCACGTGATTAGCGAGCGCGCGTTATTGGTGAATGAATTAAACCACAGCTACCGCTTACTCAACGAACTCAGCAAACAACATCGCGATGAAATTGCAATCACCAGCGATGAATTAATGATTCTCGGGCGAAAACTGCACGCGGCCTTTGAGCGTAAGGCAGGGAAAGTAGAATTGATTAACCCGGGAATTTCGCGCGACATCAGTGAAGATGCACTGTGTTTTATGGTAGAAGAAAAAAACCAAGACCAAAAAAACGCAGGCGAAAAAAATTGGCAATTGATTCGCGGCACCCAGCAGGATGTGATCCTGCGGTATATCGATGTGGCGCCCATCAAACGCTCACGCAGTTTGGTGGAATTGTTACTCTGGTGTCACGCCAATCAAATTCTGGAAAACCACACCAAAATCGATATTGTCGGTAGCGAAGTTGAACTTACCCACGGTCAAAAACAACAACTTATTCAGGCACTGCAACAGTGGCTGCCGGTACCATTCACCATAGAGCACGAACACTTTACCCGCCAGGCTTCCATCGAGCGGATATTGCTCATTATCAATACCGGCGTTGAACCCCAGGTTGAGTTACATAAAAAAGGCATGCAGATGCTCAGCAGCCAACGCGATGCATTGGGTTACAGTGGACTGCGTGAAAATTTGATCATCAATGCCGATGTTATTCACATCAACTCCTGGGGTGAATTGATTTGTCGCCACTATGCCAATGACGCATTGGTCAATTGCCTGTTGCATTATTTCCGCTTATTTTCGCCGGGCAAACCCTTCAGTTTGCCCGAGCTGAGCATTCGCTGTTTTAGCAGCAGCCAGGGCAACAATATTACCCAGCGCCTTACCGAATTATGGCGCGACCTGATCAGCTGCTTTTATTCCGGCACCCGCCCGCGCTCCAGCCGCTACGTGCTGGAAGTCGGCGATGAATATTTGGTACTGCAATTTGTGCAGCAGCTGCCGCAAATTCAGCGCTTTAAAAGTTACGAAAAATTATTGGAACGGTTGGGGCAAGCACAGAGCGATTACAGCCCGATTGTGATTGACCGCTATGGGTTGCGCGACAAACCCCTGCGTTTAATCTGCGAGACCGCTAAGAAGCGCGCGATTTATTTGTTTTATTATCTGGAAGGCAGCGATGCCAAAATCATTATTATTGATGAACGCGGTTCGCTGTTTAGCATCCATTCTTCTTATCACAACCAACAAACCCTATTGCGACCGCTGGTGACGTTTATTAATGCCGCACTGCAGCGCCAATTATTGAACAGCGCGCAGACGATTACTGCGGGTGAACAGAAAGATATTCTAATTTACGAACTCACCGGCAACATCAAACAACAACAAGCTATTGCGGAACCACGTCACTTGCAAAAAGACTGGTCGCAATTGCACTTTATCAACATTAAAGCGATTGCCGAAATGGATAGCGAACAACAACTGCGCTATACCATTTTTTGTGATGAACAGGAATTTTCTGCGCTCAGTTATGGCGAGCAATTATTTAGCGCTGTGGCCAATTACATTGTGCAGCGCCGCAAACAGGGCGAGCGCTACCCCTGCTACATTACCGATCTGGATTTATCGCTCTGTCAGGACACTATTGCCCAACAAACCGGGCTGCAACTCGGGCACTATTTGCACCTGAAATCCGAACTGGAAGACAAGCTCAATCAGGCACTGGCACTGCTCTGATTACACCAATCAATTGTGGTGAAATAATTGTCAGCGCTTAGCGTGTAAGCTCAAATTCACGGCGCGCTATTTCTGTACCATTGATTTGGATCGCCACCTGATGTGCACCAGTGTAGTAGCGGCGGGTAGTAATAGGTTTGAATGAGTGGCGCTTGGAAATAACAACAGTTTCGTTGGCAGCAAGTGCAATATTTTTTAATTTAAAAACTTTGGGTGCGAGCTTGCCGTTGGCTTTCATAAAATAGATCACATAATCCACCACCACATGTTGCGCGCGTTTGCCGCCGCTAAGCGTGCAATTAAATTCAAGCGCATCGCCCAGGGCAATGGTGTGTTTAGCAAGCGTAATATCACTTAGCGTTACACTGGGTTTAGCGGCATAACCCAAAAGAGGAAATACCCGCGCATCGCCCGCTTTTACCAAACTGCGCATGGCGTGTTTTACAATCCAATTGGTATGCTCGTGAGAATCGGCCAACCAGGCTGCACACAACTTGATCATCCATTCCGGATTGTCCTTACTGATGTCGTTCAGGTTATTCGCCACCGAGCGACGCACATATAAACTCTCGTCAGTTTTTAATTTTTGCAAAATACCCAGCAGTGGTTCGGGGTTATGAATAAATTGCGGCAGGCGCATGCCCCAGGGCAAACGCGGGCGCGAACCTTCCGACGCTAAACGGCGCACATGCTCGGAAGGGTGATCGCACCAGTCCACTAATTTTGCGTAGGTAAAATCCGGGTGTTGTTGGATAAACGGGCGAATCGCAAATTCTGCGCTGAACAGCGGTGTTAATTTTTCCAGCGTGTGCAGCGCTTCTTTGGGGTGCGCTAAGCCGTGTACGGCGACGTAATCAATCACCGGCCAAGCGGCAAAACCGGCTTTATTGTCTGCCGCGCTGCCCCTGTCCCACACCTCGGGTAAATGCTGCAAATAGTTGCTGAGTTTTTTAAACGGCAAATCGTAATGGCGATGCAAAACATCAATCAGGTGATGAACCCGCGCTTTTAATTCAAGCTGATCCAATCCGCGCCGGGCATCGGCCTCAAATGCCCGCGCATCAAATTGTGGAATCACCTGCGCCAGGCTGTTGCCAATACGCGCGATTGCCGCGCGGCCCAAGCCATCTTTCATCAAGGATTGTTCTGCCATAGCACCAGCTGCCGAGTATTTAGGGAACAACTATTGTTCCACAAAATGCGCGGCAGGTTAGTTGGCTTTTGTCATCGACTGGCGTGGGACCGGTGCGAGTGACACAACGAAGTAAGAGGCGATGAAACTACCGCACGCGCCTCAGCCGAGGGCTGCAACTCAAAACACTTACCCTTGCTGGTGATAAGTTGAATGGATTTTCCGTACATCCAGGATTCACTAATTTGCCCGGCTTTTACCCGCAGGAGCAAACGCGCGCGCATCGTCAGCAGGCACCCGGTTGCTGGCAGCCCCATAAATTCCTCGTGATGAACGCCCTGCACACTAAAGGTTATCAGGGCCTCTGAATCGCTCGTCAACAATTGCTCAATCGACCAATTGGCATCAGCAAAT
This sequence comes from Cellvibrio sp. BR, assembly GCF_000263355.1. Lineage (NCBI taxonomy): Bacteria > Pseudomonadati > Pseudomonadota > Gammaproteobacteria > Cellvibrionales > Cellvibrionaceae > Cellvibrio > Cellvibrio sp. BR. The sequence goes on from NZ_JH668200.1 coordinate 106,808, forward strand.
ACATCCATCAATAAATTAAAAAAGCCCTGATACTCATGGCGACATTCAGGATTAAACTCCGGAAATCCCCAGCAACGAACCTGTTCGGCAACATAGCGTTCAAAGTGCGCAGCAGAACCGGAAAAAGCGCCACGTAAAAATTCACGGATGTCAGCATTCAGGGATTGGTGGTGTTGCATACTCAGCTCCTTCCCTTGTGGGGATTCTCAAATAAATTGGCCGGCCCGGATAGGGTGAGCGCCAGTTTGAAACCTTCCGCCATGGTAAGGTCAAGGCGGAATTGCACAGCGGCAGGGTAAATATAGGGTTTGCACGCGCGCGCGGATAGCCAATTACTCTCGGGTTATTGCCTATTCCTCCAGACTCATGCTGCAACCGGTTCTAGGCACGAAGCCAACGCGCTACACTCGGTGCTGTGTTATTAACGAGGATTCAAGCGATGAATGCGGCCGACCCCAGCCTTATAACCAGCCCCAGTGTCGATGCCATTCTGGCGGAGATGGTAGCGCGAACGCTCAAACTTGCCCCGCAGGAAGGCATGAGCAAAACCGCGTTTGGGCCGCTGCAAATTTATCGCGCCAACCGCACGAGTGAAGCAATCCATGGGCGCTATGAACCCGCGCTATGCATTATTGCGCAGGGGTGTAAACGCGCCATGCTGGGCGATGAAATTTATAACTACAGCCCCAGGCACTATTTGGTCGCCGCTGTGGATTTACCCGTGGTGGGCCAAGTTGTTGAGGCGAGCGAGGATAAACCTTATTTGTGTGTCCGCCTGGAATTAACGCCACAAAAAATCAGCGACTTGTTAATTGAAACCACACCCAAAAATACCTCGCCGCAAACCAGCCACGACAAACTTAGCCGTGCGGTCAGGTCGCAGCGCGGGCTGTTTGTAAGCCAGGCCAATGGGCACTTATTGGATGCTGTGCTGCGCCTGTTGCGCTTGCTGGACAATCCCGCTGACCTGCCGATTCTGGCTCCACTGTTTGAGCGCGAAATACTCTACCGCCTGCTGCAAGACGACCAGGCTGATGCGCTCCACCAAATCGCGCTCGCCGATAGCCACGCGCAAAAAATTGCCGCCGTAATTGCACTGCTGAAACGGGATTTCCAAAAAAGCTGGCGCATTGAAGAGTTGGCGCAAACGGCGTGTATGAGTAATTCGTCACTGCACACCCATTTTAAAAACGTGACCAATATGACGCCGCTGCAATATCAAAAAAATTTACGCTTGCAAGAAGCGCGGCGTTTGTTGTTTGCAGAAAATCTGGATGCGGCGACAGCCAGCCATCGTGTCGGCTACGAAAGCCCATCGCAATTTAATCGCGAATACCATCGCCTGTTTGGTTTGCCGCCGGTACGCGATTTGGCGCAACTGCGCGCCACCAAACAACTCATGGCCAATGCTTAACCCAGCGCTAATTGAATATTAAAACAGGTGCCGTTTTGCTCGTCGGAGGTGACTGCCATTTGGCCGCGGTGGTGATGGGCGATGATGAAGTAGGAATAGGACAAACGCTGCTCGACCGGGCAACTTTCCGGATGACTGTTCATCGCAAAATAGGGCTGGAAAATATCCAACTGTTCTTCTTCGCTGAGACATTTGCCGTTGTGTGCCAGCTTAATCCACAGCGAGTCGTAAAATTCTGCTATCTCAATATTAATCCAGGGTTTGTCATTGTCATGCCAAGGTTTGGCGTTGAGCGCATAAAATGCATTGCGCATCAAACGCACAAATACCTGTGCCAGTTCAGCGGGAAAACAGGGGATTTCCGGCAGATTAGCAGCGTAGTTGCGACGGATATTAATCTGGCGAAATGCCAACCCCTCTGCATCTTTGAACAACTGACTCGCCAATTCAATGCTGTGATCCATAATCGGCGCAATTGCTGCGGGCTGCTTGATGTCGTGATGACTACTGGCCAGCTCCAATAAATTTTGTGCAATCGCTGTAGCTTGTTGCGCGCTTTGACGCACCATTTCCACTTCGCTCAACAAAAACTCTTTTACTTCACCTAAATCCGCCGCTTCCAATTCCTGGCGCGCGCTGGAAACCCGGGCAAAAATACTGTTGATGGGTAGGCTGATGTCATACACCATCGCCGAGGCCAATTCACCCATCGCAGAAACCTTATCGCGCTCGGCTAATTTATTTTCGGCGTTGACTTGTTTGGTGACATCGGAAATCAAAATCACTATGCCGGTATCATCCTGTTTATCCAGCGGATAAAGCGTGATATCAAAACTGTATTGGCCGGGCTGGGCATGTTTGATGTTCATGGTCTCGCCCGATTCCAATACCGCCTTAACCTGAGCCTCGGTCAGGGTGATGGAGGAATAAGCTTTCCACAAATTTGTGCCCACTACATCTTTGAGTGGGCGACCAGTAACCTCTTCGGCCTTTTTATTCCACTGGGTAATTTCCAATTTCTGGTTCAAGCCAATCAACATCACCGGCATGGAATTCACAATACTGGCGATATAAGCCTCGCGCTCCTGCAATTCAGCAGTGCGGTGCGCCACACGCTCCTCCAGGGTTGCCTTAATTTCGGTCAGCGCACGATTGGAGCGCACTGCACGCCAGTGGGCGCGAATGAGAAAAAACAGCACTATCAGCAACGCCAATATCAGCAAGCTGGCGCTGGTATTGGCCACATATTGCCAACGGGTACTGCCGTCCTCTTCGCGGAACACGGCAAATACATCGGCATAGGCGCTCAAACTCAGGCTGGCAAAGGCGATAAACACCAGGGCGTGTCTCATAAACGGGGGTCTCGTCAAAAAAGCGGGAATAAAACTTGCCAAATTTTACTCGATTGCAGCCGGCAATAGCTATGTTTGCCCAGCAAGGCGTCATCAGCGGCAATAAAAAAGGGCAAATCAAACGATTTGCCCGTGGAAGCGACTCATGAAGCAGTCGAAGAAGAGGGGGAAGTACTCACAAAAAACTATTGCTACAGCGCTTACACTTTGCGCGGTTAACTAGACCTGCACTTGTACCAAACCATCATCAACCCGCACTGGAAATACCGCTACGGCATACTCGGGTTTTTCCAAACACTCACCGGTGCGCAGATTGTAGTGCTCTTTGTACAGTGGCGAAGCGACAACCACTTCATCACCGATTGAACCAATAATACCGCGCGACAATACATTCGCCTCGCCGATAGGATCGTAATTGCTGATCGCAAAAATTTCATTTAACCGACGCGAACGAAAAATGGCGACCTGCTTGCTATTTACCTGCGCACAAACACCGGTATCGGGCAACAAATCATCAAGTTCACACACGCTGACCCAGGGTTTATCACTCATAATTTTTTCTCACTAAAATACTTTTTGATTCGTAGCCCGTATGGCGCCTAGCGCTCTACGGGATCATTAATTTATTCCAAGCCCCGTATTTCGTTAGACTCCATACGGGCTACGGATAACTAATCCACCAACTCAACAAATTGAATGCTGCTGTTGCTACGTTCCAGCGCCGTCGCGGGGCGAATTTGTTCGCGCTCTACGACATAAGCCAAATTGTCATCGGTGGCATCAGTGTTGATAAAATGTTTGAAACGTTTTTGCAGCGTTTCGTTTTCGACGGTGGTTTTCCATTCGCACTGGTACTGGCTGATGTTGTAGGCCATTTGCGCTTCCAATTCCGCACAAATAGATAACTTATCGTCAATCACCACTTTCTTCAGGTAATCCAAACCGCCTTCCATATTTTCCAGCCACACCGACGTGCGCTGCAGGCGATCAGCGGTGCGGATGTAGAACATCATTACGCGGTCGATATATTTAATGAGGGTGACATCATCCAAACCGGTGGCAAATAAATCAGCGTGACGCGGGCGCATACCGCCGTTACCACACACATATAAACTCCAACCCGTTTCGGTGGCGATAACCCCGAAATCTTTAGACTGCGCTTCAGCACATTCACGGGTACAACCCGACACACCAAATTTAATTTTGTGCGGTGCACGGACACCCTTGTAGCGATTTTCCAATTCAATCGCCATGCCCACTGAATCCAACACCCCATAACGACACCAGGTGCTACCCACACAGGATTTCACGGTGCGCAATGATTTGCCGTAGGCGTGACCCGTTTCAAAACCGGCATCGACCAAAATTTTCCAAATCGCCGGCAACTGATGCAATTGCGCGCCGAATAAATCGATACGCTGGCCGCCAGTGATTTTGGTGTAGAGTTTGTAATCTTTGGCGACTTGGCCGAGCACAATTAATTTGTCCGGCGTAATCTCGCCACCGGCAACACGCGGCACGATGGAATAGGTGCCGTCTTTTTGCATATTGCCCAGGAAAATATCGTTAGTGTCTTGCAAGCCAATGTGTTTTTCATCCAACACATATTCATTCCAGAAAGCAGCAAGAATGGATCCAACGGCCGGCTTACAAATTTCACAACCCAAACCATGGCCGTGTTCATCCAGCAAATGGTCAAAGGTTTTGATTTTTTTGATGCGCACTATGTCAGCCAATTCCTGACGCGAATGCGGGAAGTGCTCGCAAATATGGTTGCTTACTTCCACGCCCAACTTGGTCAGTTCGGAGTCCATCACTTGTTTGGTTAATGCGCTGCAACCACCGCAACCGGTAGACGCTTTGGTGATGGCTTTGATGTCGCCCATGGTGCGCGCACCGTCTTGTACGGCACAACAAATTGCACCTTTACTCACATCAAAACAGGAGCAGATCATGGCCGTTTCCGGCAGTGCATCCACACCAATTGCCATGCCGCCGCCATCGACGTTAGGCAGAATTAAGCAGTTGGGATCATCCGGTAAATCCATACCGTTAACGCACATTTGTTGCAATGTACCGTAAGCCTCTACATCGCCTACCAATACCGCGCCCAACAATTTTTTATTGTCGGCAGAAACAATCATGCGCTTATAAACTTCATCGACATCATTGCTGTAGGTATAACTTAATGAACCCGGAGTAGTACCATGAGCATCGCCAATCGATGCCACATCCACGCCGAGCAGCTTTAATTTGGTGCTCATGTCCGCACCCATAAATTGATCGCTGCCACCAGTAATATGGGATACCGCTACTTTTGCCATTTGGTAACCGGGCGCAACCAAACCGTAAATGCGATTATTCCACAGCGCACATTCGCCAATTGCATAGACATCTTTGATGGTGGTTAAGCAATTATTGTCCACTACAATACCGCCGCGCTCACCCACACCCAAACCGCATTTGCGCGCGAGTTCGTCCTGCGGGCGAATACCGGCAGAGAATAAAATCATATCGGTTTCCAAATGGCTGCCATCAGCAAAATTCATGCGATAGCGCGCTTCGGTACCTGCCACAATTTCGGTGGTGGCTTTTTGGGTGTGAACTTTTACGCCGATAGCTTCAATTTTGCGGCGCAATAATTTACCGCCACCTTCATCGAGTTGTACTGCCATCAAGCGCGGTGCAAATTCCACCACGTGAGTTTCAAGGCCAGCTGCTTTTAACGCGGCGGCCGCTTCCAAACCGAGCAAACCACCACCCACTACTACACCCACTTTGCTGACGCTGGCAGAATTGGTAATGGCCTCCAGGTCTTCAATAGTGCGGTACACCAAACAGTGCTCACCATTGTTACCGGGAATTGGCGGTACAAACGGAAACGAACCTGTCGCTAACACTAATTTGTCGTAGCCTTCGCGGCGACCCGATGCGGTAATCACTTCTTTGTTTTCAAAATCCAGATCGATCACTTTATCTTTCAAGATAAAGTCGATATTTTTTTCGCGGTAATAATCTTCGCTGGTCAACATTAAATCGTCAGCGGTAGAACCGGAAAAATATTTGGAGAGCTGTACGCGGTCATAAGCAAGGCGCGGCTCCTCTGAAAAAGTTACCACTTGATATTGATCAGCTTCAGCATGGTTTACCAAATTATCAATAAACTTGTGCCCTACCATGCCGTTACCGACTACAACAATACGCTTCTTCATATGTGCCTCACGTTATTAAACGCTTATCTATGTCTTTGAACTGAATGTTTTAACTAGCCAAAGCTAACCGGTTGAAATATTTCTCTTGTGCTGCTGCCACTAGGCCAGCAGCAAACTCTCTGCGCTGGCGTGCTGCCAGACTTGTGCTTGCAACTTTTCTTTCATGCGCACCACTTCGCCCACAATAATCAGCGCCGGTGATTGCACTTGCTCGCGAATTACCGCGGCAGGAAATTCAGTTAAGGTGGAGATAATGTCGCGCTGGTCTTTGCGGCAACCGTTTTCAATAATCGCAACCGGCGTGTCCGCCGCCAAACCGCCCGCCAATAATTGCGTAGCAATTTCATCGGCGCGGGTCAGGCCCATGTAAAACACCAGGGTGTGATTCAATTGCGCCAGTGCAGCCCAATTCACATCCAAGCTTTTTTCAGCGTGACCGGTGACAAAGGTGCAGCCCTGCGACAAACCGCGATGAGTTAACGGAATATCGGCGTAAGTACTGCAACCGGAAGCGGAGGTAATGCCGGGAATGACTTCGGCATCGATACCCGCGCTGCGCAGCTCTAACAATTCTTCGCCGCCACGACCAAAGACAAAAGGATCACCACCTTTAATGCGGCAAACGTTTAAACCCGCTTGCGCTTGGGTAACCAATAATTGATTTAAATCTTCCTGCTTGATGCTGTGGTGGTTTTTTGCTTTACCCACATAGTGCGCAGGAATGTGCGAAGGGAACAGCGCGCGAATATCCGGGCTGACCAGATAATCGTAAAAAATAATGTCGGCGTTATTGATCGCACGCAGCGCTTTCAGCGTTAACAATTCCGCATCGCCCGGGCCTGCACCTACCAACCAGACTTTGCCGGCAGGTGATTTTTTGGCTCGCTCCTGACTGTCGCCTGTTTTCTTTACGCCGCGCGCTTTTATCAGCGCCGAGGGCAGTACCTGAATATTGGCTTTGAAGAAATGGTTCATGACATTACCTGCCTGTTGTTTACAATCAGGGAATTGCAAACGCAGTGCCATATCCATTTTTTTCTACAAAAAAATTATTTTCCTTTTATTTTCATATGCTTATAAATACAACGCAGCCGACATGCCACAGCCCGGCGCGATCCCCCTTGGGATAAAATTTGTTTTTCTGTTTTTTATTGGTGCATGAGCGCACCAGATAAAAGCAAAATGCAAAAATTTGATTTCCGCAAAATGCACCATATAAAAACAAAGTGATGGTGCACTGCGCACCATAGGATTGCATTTTTGATTTTTTAGTCATTAACCAAACTATTTTTGCGTTGGATGCAGATCAAGCTCCGATGAAATAAATCCCTGCAATAGGCCGCAAGCGGTTTACACTGCAACTATTCACCATTTTGGAACAGGCTTTGAATGACAATTCTGCGCGCCAGCAAGAGCTGCAGGGCCGAAAAAGCCTTGAGCGAATAGACACGGCTCGCTAGAGTTGTTTGGCCGCCTACGGCGGCAGCCTTGTCACTTGTTAATGTTGCTTTGCAACGGGGAACTACCTTCCTTATATGTCACTAGTCGATAGTTTTGGTCGAACCATTAATTATGTGCGCCTGTCGGTGACTGACCGCTGCGACCTGCGCTGCGTCTACTGCATGGCGGAGGAGATGCAATTTCTGCCGCGCAGTGAGGTATTGAGCATTGAAGAGCTGACCACCTTGGGCGAAACCTTTGTGGCTCTGGGCGTGACCAAACTGCGTATTACCGGCGGTGAGCCACTGGTACGCAAAGGCACCATCGATTTACTACAACGCCTCGGCCAGTTGAACGGATTAAAAGAGCTGTGCCTCACCACCAATGGCACCCACTTGCCGCAATATGCCCAGGCGATTAGGGATGCGGGCGTTGAACGCATCAATATCAGCCTCGACAGCTTGAGCCCGGCGCGTTTTCGCCAGCTCACCCGCTTTGGCGATATCAACCAGGTATTAGCCGGGATCAAAGCCGCGCAAGCGGCTGGCTTTAAGCGCATCAAACTCAACTGCGTTGCACTCAAACACTACAACGCCGATGAAGTACCGGCATTGGTGCGCTTTGCATTGGATGAAGGTCTGGATATCAGCTTTATCGAGGAGATGCCGCTCGGACGAATTGATGAACACGGGCGCGCGGCGGAATTTATCAGCAGCGATGAACTGCGCGCGCAGCTACACGACCTGCAATTGCAGCCCCTTGCCGCCAACGATGACCACAGTAGCGATAATGCCGGTCCAGCGCGCTATTGGCAGGCCGCTGGCTATAGCAGTCAGATCGGATTTATCTCGCCCCACTCCAACAATTTTTGCGGCAGCTGCAACCGCGTGCGCGTCACCGCCACCGGTCGCCTGCTGCTGTGTTTAGGGCAGGAAAATAGCGTGGATCTGCGTGCGACCTTACGCGGCAGTAGCAATCCCAATAGCGACCTGCGCGCGCAAATCATCGCCGCCATGCAGCACAAACCCGAGAAACACACCTTTGATATCAACAATGACGAACCGCAGATAGTGCGGTTTATGAATATGACAGGGGGCTGATATGTCAGCACAAAAAGAATTCGAGCCACTCAATATCTGCGTCCTTACCGTCTCCGACACCCGCAACCTGGAAACAGATACCTCAGGTCAAAAACTACAGGATTTACTCACCGCTGCCGGCCACAAATTGCATGATCGAAAATTAGTGATCGATGACATCTATCAAATCCGCGCCGCGCTCTCCAATTGGATTGTCGACCCGCTGGCGCAGGTGGTGCTGATTACCGGCGGTACCGGCTTTGCCGGGCGCGACTCGACCGTCGAAGCGGTGACCCCACTGTTTGATAAAACCGTGGTGGGTTTTGGCGAGCTGTTCCGCCAGGTCTCCTATGAGGAGATTGGCACCTCCACCATCCAGTCCCGCGCCACAGCAGGGCTTGCCAATCGCACCCTGATTTTTTGCCTGCCCGGCTCTACTGGCGCCTGCACCACCGCATGGTCAAAAATCATTGTCGATCAACTGGATGCGCGCCATCGCCCCTGCAATTTCGTAGGGCAACTGCGGTTGGAGCACTGAAAATCAGCTTTTTGGCGCTGAAATTTGCACTATTTCTGCACCTTCCTCTGGAATCCCGCCCCTAAACAGGGAGCGGGACACAGCTTGCATACCAGTTTTTTTAAAAAACCTACTCACCGCTCGCGCCTGCCACATCAAAAACCGATCAAATAACATAAATCTGACCGTTGCGACCTAAGTGGCAAGCTAATTGCTGATCACACCTGCCTGAGCTGTTTTGGCGCTTTTTGATGTACTTGTGAGCATGCATCCATGAACCATTCTTTATTGTTAGACACCGCTGTGCCATCGCTATTGGCCACCATGGATGCGCTGACCCTCGAACCGGATTTCCAATTATTTTTTAAAAAAGCCGCTGCAGCGGTGCGCACCCTATTGAATGCGGACGGTACCGCGCTGATTTTGCTCGACGAAGAGAGCCAGACCTTTGAATACAAACTGTTTGAAGGCGAGCAACAACATTTATTAAGTGCGTTTAAAGGCTTTCGTTTCACCTCCACCACCGGTATTGCCGGGCGCGCACTGGCAACCAAACGCAGTATTTTCACCCGCGATTACGCCAATGCCCCCGAGGCGATTCCCCAACTGGTAAATGCAGGCCTGCAGTCCAATTTGGTGATTCCACTCATCTCCTCCGACAAGGTGCTGGGGGTTATCGCCTCCTCCTGGTTTAAGCACACCGAAAAAACCGCCGAGTTATCGCCGCAGTTGCTGGCGCTGGCTGAGCGCATTGCGAGCCAAATTGCCGTGGCGTGCCATCGCGAACAACTGGAGGCACAACTGCGCTCGCTGGTGACCATAGACCCGCTCACCAAGCTGTTAAATCGCCGCGGAATTCTCGATTGTCTGGATCACAGCCTGGAAAACCTGCAGCGCTACAACCGCGGTTTTGCCTTGTTTTTTATCGATGTCGACGGGCTGAAAGCCGCCAATGACCACTGGGGTCACGAGACCGGCGATGTATTGCTGCGCGACTTGGCGCTGCGCTTGAGCGATGTGATGCGCAAAGGCGATCAACTCGGGCGCTTGGGCGGTGATGAATTTTTAATTATTGCAGAGTGCGACGACAGCCATATCGAACTGCTCGCCAAACGCTTTTTGCAGGCGCTGCGGGTGCCCTATGGCAGCGGGCGCAAACGCGGGCGCTTGAGCGGCAGTATTGGCGTAGTGCTGGCGCCGCAGGACGGTGTGGACGAAATTAACCTGATGCGCAAAGCCGATGCCGCCATGTACCTCGCCAAAAGCCAGGGCGGCGACCGCTTCCAACGCGCCTCGGTAAAAGCCGCGCTGCCACAGGAACAACTGATTTCGATTGTGGATGTAGAAGGTGCGCTGGAACGCAATGAACTGCAGTTGTGGTACCAGCCAATTTGCCATTTGCACGATCTGTCGCTGGTGGGTTTTGAAGCGCTGCTGCGCTGGTGCAAACCCGACGGTGAAGTAATCAGTGCCGGCCCGCTAATTCAGGCGTTTGAGTCCGCCCGTGGCGATTTGGAATACCGCATCGGCAACTGGGTATTGCGCGAAGCCGCACGCCAAATGCGCCTGTGGAACAGCAGCGAGTTGGCGCCGGATATTCATATCAACATCTCACCGCGCCACTTTTTGCACCCCTCGTTTTTGCTGGAGCTGCAAACCCTGTGCGAACAGCAACAGGGCTTTGGCGAGGCGCTAATTATTGAAATTACTGAAACCGCCATGCTGGAAGATCTGGAGCGCGCCAAGCGCATTATGCTGCGCTGCCGCGACTTGGGAGCGCGTATGGCGGTGGATGACTTTGGTACCGGCTATGCGTCGCTCACCTACATCAAGCGCCTGCCGCTGGATATCATCAAAATCGATAAATCCTTTGTCGCCGATTTACCCGGCAATAAGGTGGACTGGGATATCACCCAGGGCATAGTGTCCATCGCCCATGCGTTGGGCCTGACCGTGGTGGCCGAAGGGGCGGAAACCTTTGAGCAAATCAGCTGTTTGCGCGAACTCAACTGCGATCAAGTACAAGGCTATTTTATTCATCGCCCCATGCCGTTTAGCGATGCCAACGGCTGGCTGGAGCACAAGAGCAAACGCCTCGGCGCCGAGATAACCGCCAACCACTTGCCTGCCGCCAGAAGCCACAAAACAGCTGCACTTGGCAGCTTGGGGTGTAATCATCCGGCAGCGCTATTTCCGCAGGAATTGTTTGATCCGCGTTTTACCTTGGTCAACCAGCAACCGCGCTCGGCCTGATTAGACAATCAGGCTCCCGCGATTACCGCGAAATGGAAGGGAACTCAGTAGTGCACCGGCAGCCTTCGCAACATATCCTGCCGCGCGCTGATCAGTTCTTTGTAGGTTTGGATCATGGTGAAATCGACCTTGTTGCCATTGAGTTTTAACTCGGCTAACTGTCGCTCGTAATCGGAAATTTCGCGAATTAATTTATCGCGCATTAAATCGGTGCGATTCACATTAAAATCGGCTTTCAAGTTTTTACTCTGCCTTCTCATGCTTAACACTCCCTAAGAAAAACGCTCGTACTGAGACAATAAACGCGCAGCAATGCAGACTCATTCCACACTGCTCGCCGGTAAAGGCTAGCTCTTGAAGCCTAGCGCAGATGACCGGTGCAAACGCGGCAAAACTTAGAATATTTTCTTCTCGGGAACCTAGAACCTTGGTTATAAAAAGAAGGGCATAAGCGGGCTCTTATTTAGCGTCCGTTTAAAAGTGTCGCCCAAGCAAACCTGCGATCACCCAGCGCATAAAAATGCGGATTGAGAATATCCTCACGACTGTTGTACACCAGCGGCGGAAGCGTTGGAGTTGCCTCCACCACGGCGCCACCGGCAGCTTCTAAAACGGCTTGCGCGGCGGCGGTGTCCCACTCTGAGGTGGGAGCGAGGCGCGGATAAAAATCGGCGAGCCCTTCAGCGATCACACAAAACTTGAGCGAACTGCCGGCGTTGCTGGTTTCAATCGGCCCCGGCCATTGCTGTTTCATCACCTCCAGCAATTCCATCGTCGCTTGCGTGCCGTGGCGATGGCTCAGTAGTAGCGTGAGCGGTAAAGCGTGAGCCGCACGATCATTCAGGTCGCGCACCCGGATTGCCCGAGGCGTTTGCCCGTGGGTGTACTTCCAGGCCCCGACGGATTCGTGTTGTTGCGCCGCCAACACGCCCAAGTAAGTGATGTCCGTAGTCGGCACATGCACCACACCCAGCATTGAGCGCCCTCCATGTACCAGCGCGATATTGACGGTAAATTGGCCGTTGCGCGCGATAAATTCTTTGGTGCCGTCAAGCGGGTCCACCAACCAGTAACTGCCCCAAGTCTGACGCTCAGCAAAATCCGGCAGCTGCGCCTCCTCGGAAATAATCGGCACATTGAGCAGGGCAGGTAAACCTGCGGCGATAACCCGCTGCGCCGCCATATCCGCCGCAGTCAGCGGGGACTCATCGGCCTTGTGGGTGATGTCGTAGCTGTCCTGCTGTGCGTAGATAGCCATGATCGCCTCTCCGGCACGCCGCGCCAGCGCCACCAGATCGGCAATCAGCGCTGGGCTAATCGGATTATTGTCCATGGTTTGGCTCCTGCTGCGGGCACACCACTGGCGAATCCAGCAACAAGCGGCCGGCGAGCCACTCGCGCGCCATAAACAGCGCGGCGATGCTGCGGCCTTCGCACACATCGGGGCGCATAATCAATTCCAGCAAATCGGCAAGTGGATAAGGCACCACTTCTATCGGTTCCGGCTCATCGCCTTCCAGCCGCTCCGCGTATAAGTCCCAGGCCAGCACCACATTAATGCCGTGCTCCATATAGGCGGGGGAGAGGTTAATCTTCTTCAAAAACTGCAACTTGCGCGCGCCGTAACCCACCTCTTCTTTCAGTTCGCGATTGGCGGCCTCCAGTAACTGCTCGCCCGCGTCTATCGCCCCTTTGGGCAGGGCGAGGTGATAATCCTCAATTCCGGCCGCATATTCACGCACCAAAAGCACCGTATTTTCATCGAGCAGAGGTACAATAAGCACCGCCCCCGGGCCGCCGGAACAGAGTTTTTCGTAAGTGCGCTCTTCGCCATTGCTAAAGCGCAAGTGGATTTCATCGGCGCGAAACAACCGGCTGCGCGCCACTGTGGCGCGCTTGAAAATACTGGGTTTTGTAGGCATAGGCGTGTTACTAGGTTTGTTAAATACAGTCATTAATACAGTGTGTAAATTCGGTTAGAGACAATTCTATGATCAACTGGGACTTAATAGATACCGTCATGCTAGACATGGATGGTACCTTGTTAGATCTGCATTTCGACAATTATTTTTGGCTGGATCACCTGCCCCAGCGCTATGCAGAAATCCACCAGGTGGATCTCGCCACTGCCAATACGCGCTTGAAAAATCATATCCAACAATACGAAGGCACCCTGCAATGGTACTGCCTGGAGTTTTGGTCCAAGGCGCTCGATGTGGATATTCGCAGCCTCAAAGAAGAGGTAAAACACAAAATTCAAATTCGCCCTCATGTCGGCGAATTTTTAATGCGCCTGCGCGCGTTAGGCAAAAAAGTGCTGCTGGTTACCAATGCGCATCCACAGAGTTTGTCGCTAAAATTGGAGATCACCCAAATTGACAATTGGCTGGATGTGATTGTCTCCTCGCACCAATTTAATGAGCCCAAAGAATCGCAAAAATTCTGGCAAGAGCTGCAAGCCTTTGAACATTTTGACCCGGCGCGCACCTTGTTTATTGACGATACCGTGCGCATTCTGGATTCCGCCAAAACCTTTGGCATTAAATATTTGCTCGGCATTCACCAACCGGATAGCAAAATTGAACGGCGTATGGAGCAGTACCCCGCCATCCACCACTTTGATGAAATTATGCCGGAAGCGGTTTAACCAATGAGTAAACAAAAACAGCATCATGATGACGACGATGACGATAAAATTCGCATCGACAAATGGCTCTGGGCCGCGCGTTTTTTTAAAACCCGCAGCCTTGCCAAACAGGCCATCGACGGCGGAAAAATTCACTGCGATGGCCAACGAATTAAACCCAGTAAAGAAGTCACTGAAGGTTTGGTGTTAACTATTCGTCAGGACCTGGATGAAAAAACTGTCGTAGTCAAAGCACTTTCCGCCCAACGGCGCGGTGCACCAGAAGCAGCGCTGCTGTACGACGAAACCGAAGAGAGCAAAATCCTGCGTGAAAAACGCAGCGCTGAACGCAAAGCGGGGTTGGGCAATTACATTATCAGCGATCATCGCCCCAGCAAAAAAGAGCGCCGCCATATTCATCGCTTTCAGCGCATCAATTTATTGGGTGCCGACGATTAATTACACAAGGAGAGCACTATGCAAGGTCGCACATTGGTATTTATTCTGTTGTTGGGGTCCAGTATTAACTGCACGGCGGAGGTTTACCGCTGGGTCGATAAAGATGGCAAAGTACATTTCACCGACAAACCACCGGCAGCCGATGCAGAAAATATTACCAAACAAGTTAACAAACAGAACCTGGACACCAGCCGTGAAGAACTGAACAAAGTGCAGCAGCTTCATCTTCAGGAAGCGCAAGCGCAAAGACAGCAGCGCCAACACGCACAAGAAATAAGTGCCAGTGAAGCTTATGCCCGTGGCGCGAATTGCACAGCAGCTAAAAACCGTCTGCGCCGCATTAGCGGCAATGTTATTTTTTTGGATGACCAGGGCAAGGTTGTCAAAACTACCGAGCAAGAGCGGCAAGCCATGGTTGCCGAATTAACCACCTATATCGACAATAATTGCAATTAGTCATTGCGATTATTACCTGAAAGTCCACAAAAGGTTTTTTATGTCCAGCAATGATCTCCTCCACCGCTTTTTATTTGACGACTGCGATATTCGCGGTGAAATAGTGACCCTCGGCGATAGCTATCGCGAAGTGCTTAGCCACAACCCACAAGCACCAGCGATTCATCGTTTGCTGGGTGAGTTTCTCGCTGCCGTAAGTTTATTATCCAGCACCTTGAAGTTTGAGGGGAAAATTATTTTACAAGCGCGCGGTGACGGCGCCATCTCTACCATTATGGCGGAGTGCAACCATCACAATAGCCTGCGCGGCATAGTGCGCTTGAATAGCGATATTGAACTGGACGATGAATTGGCACAGAGCGGCAATTTACAACAACTGCTCGGCAATGGTGTGTTGGTAATTACCATTGAACCGCAACGTGCGGAAAATTTTGGCGGCACGATTGAACGCCACCAAGGCATAGTGCCGATGGACGCGGATAACCTCGCCGGATGCCTGGAGCATTATTTTGAACAATCGGAGCAGCTGGCAACACGCATGTGGTTTGCCGCCAATAACAACACAGTCACCGGCTTTTTAATTCAAGCACTGCCGCAACAATTAATTACCAACGAAGACGACAACCGCGACAAATGGGAAACCGTCATCGCTCTGGCGGACACCATTAAAGCCGACGAGCTGTTGGAACTGGAACACAGCACCGTGCTTTACCGTTTATTCAACGAGCATCCGCTGCGTTTATTTGAACCGAAAGCCTTACATTTTGCCTGCAGCTGCTCGCGCGAACGCAGTGCGAGTGCATTGCTGTCGATTGGCAAAGAAGAGGTAGAGGAATTATTGGTTGAACGCGGCAGCATCGATATCGACTGCCAATTTTGTAATCAACACTATCACTTTCCTGCCGATGAAATTCGCCAGCTGTTAGGCGGTAGTGTATTGCATTAATTTTATTGGTTTCCCCTCGCTATACCCGCGCAAGCGGGTATCTAGCCTCAAACAAAAATATCCAGCACTAATACCCCCATCAAACCCACTATCCCTACAATGGTTTCCATCAAGGTCCAGGATTTAAAGGTGTCTTTTAAACTCAAATTAAAATATTCCTTGTACATCCAAAAACCCGAATCGTTAACGTGTGAACACATCAAACTACCCGCACCTATCGCCAATACCATTAAATTAGGGTCAGCGCCGGTGAGTGGAATAATGGGGGCGACTATGCCCGCCGCTGTTAACCCTGCGACTGTGGCAGAGCCCAAGGCAATGCGAATTATCGTCGCAATTAACCAGGCCAGCACCAAGGGGTTTAGTGCAACATTTTTTAGCGATAGCGCTAATTGTTCACTCACACCACTATCAACCATCACCTGCTTTAGCGCACCGGCACCGGCGACAATTAATAAAATCACAGCGATATCTTTAATGGCATCAGCATAAATACCCATGATGCGCCCCATACTCATACCGCGTTTAATTCCCAGCGTGTAAGTTGCAAGCGCCAGTGCAATCAGCAATACAATCATGGAATTGCTGAGCAGCTGTACCCAGGGTGCCTGGGCGATTGCAGCGGGCAACATGTAAATCGCCAAACTCGATAAGGCAATCATCAACACCGGTAATAGCGAAGTAAAAAAACTGTTAGCAATACCGGGTAATTCATTGGCGGGTAAATCTGTTGGTTTGAATGTTGCCAGCGGCACGCTGTGAATATTTTTAAGCGTTGAAGTGAACACCGGGCCTGCAATAATCATGGTGGGAATTGCCACCATAATCCCGTAGAACAATGTAGTGCCCATATCCGCACCAAACTGCGGAATTAACGCAACCGGCGATGGATGTGGCGGTAAAAAACCGTGAGTCACAGACAGTGCAGCCAATAACGGAATACCCAAATACACTGCCGGCAATTTGGTTTGGTACATCACTGAAAATACCAGCGGTACGAGCAGTACAAATCCCACGTTATAAAATAATGGCAGGCCAACAATAAAACCGGTGAACATCAGCGCCCAGGTGATGTATTTCTTTCCGCACCAGCGCATCAAACTACTACTGATTTGTTGCGCGGCGCCTGACTCGGCTACCAATTTTCCAAACATCGCACCCACACACAAAATAACAGCGAGTGAACCGAGAATACCGCCAATGCCGGTTTCAATAGTGCCGGGGATTTTATCCAGAGGAATGCCGAGCATAATCGCCGCAGCGATGGAAGCAACCAGAAAGGCTAAAAAGGGATTGAGCTTTACGCCGGTAATTAACACCACCAGCAATAAAATTGCGATAACAACAGCAGCTATGGCCATGGGATCTCCTTTTATTTATTAATTATTTTTTTATTTAATTAAGCAGCTAGAACGAGTTGAGCTCCTATTCAGTCTTTGAGACTCGCCGTGAATACATCCATGTAGGCTTGTCGTCGCCCGCAAGCGGACCAGCCAACGGATAAATCCGTTGTCGTTCAGCTGCGTACAAAGCATGCTTTGTAAACACTTGCTTCACCCATGGCTCCGGCAGCCTCAAAGACTGAATAGAACCTCACCTCTTGCAGTCTCGATACAGACTGCATAAAACATTTTACTGATTAAAACCGGCGCGCTCTGAACTTACGCCCTTTCAATTTACCTTGACTCAAATGTTCAAGCGCTGCACGGGCAATGGATTTATCCACCGCCACGTAGGTAGCGTAATCAAACACATCGATCTTGCCGATTTTTTCAAAAGGCAATCCCGCATCTTTGGTGAGAGCGCCGATAATATCGCCGGGACGCAATTTGTCTTTTTTTCCGCCGTCGATGTTCAAAGTCACCATACTAACTTCTGGCAGTGCTTTTTTATCCGCAGCAGGTAGTGGCTCCAGGGTAATCGACTGCTTCATATAATCTTCAAGGCGATTAATTTTGTGTACTTCTTTTTGTACAACCAAGTTCAATGCCAAACCCGATTCACCCGCGCGGCCGGTACGCCCAATGCGGTGCACATGCACTTCACTGTCGCGCGCCAGGTCCACATTAATTACAGCATCCAAACCTTTAATATCAATACCACGTGCGGCCACATCCGTTGCAATTAATACCGAGCAACTTTTATTGGAAAAACGTACCAATACTTGATCGCGTTCTTTCTGCTCCAAATCGCCGTGTAATGCCAAGGCGTTTACACCTTGCTTACGCAAATAATCCAACAGCTCATCGCAACTTTGTTTGGTATTGCAAAACGCAATGGAGCTTGAAGGCTGAAACGTTGCAAGCAAGGTTAACACTGCCGGATAAACTTCATCATCTCCGCGCAGCTCATAAAAATGTTGTTCGATTTGTGTTTCACTGTGGATCGACTCCACTGCAATCATCTGCGGGTCGCGCTGGCAGCGCGCGCTGATTTTTTTAATATCGTCCGGGTAAGTGGCAGAAAATAATAAGGTTTGACGCTCGGTATTGCAGGCGGCCAGTACCGCATCAATATCGTCAGAAAAGCCCATTTCTAACATACGATCCGCCTCATCCAACACCAGCTGGTTAACGTTATCGAGTTTTAATGTGCCTTTAGCGATATGATCAACAATCCGCCCCGGTGTACCTACAACAATATGCGCACCACGCTCCAGTGAACCAATTTGCGGGCCAATAGAAACGCCACCGCACAGCGTGAGTACTTTTACATTGTGGGTTAAGCGCGCCAGGCGACGAATTTCTTTGGCGACCTGATCGGCTAATTCGCGGGTGGGACACAGCACCAAGGCTTGCACACCAAAAAAACGCACGTTTAATTTTTCCAACAGCGCGATACCAAATGCGGCAGTTTTACCGCTGCCAGTTTTGGCTTTGGCAATCACGTCGCGCCCCGCCAGTACCAGCGGCAAGCTTTGCGCCTGAATTGGCGTCATTTCGCTGTAACCCAAGGATTCAAGGTTGACCAGCATGTCCGCACTCAGCGGTAAAGTGGAAAAAGCAGTAGGATTCACAGATGACTCGTTGATTGTGCAATAAATGGATTAGTGCAGCAGAATACCAGTAAAATCGCAGCAAGTCGCCCTTGGGGCAATTACGGATACTCGCGAATAACGCCAATCAATCACTCGCTAGCGCAGGGTTTTTATGAAGGTTTCTTTGTTTGAGCGCCACTTACCCGGTGTGCAATTACTCATATTAATTCTGCTGCTGGCACCATTTGTTCAGGCCGATGAAGACAGCGATAAACCACAGCAAAAAAACTGGGAACTGGGTTTGGGATTGGGCGCTGTTGCCGGACCCGACTATCGCGGCTCTGACGAATATCGCAGTTTTATCAGCCCTATTCCCTATTTTATTTATCGCGGCAAATATATTCGCTCGGATCGCGAGGGGGTGCGCGGTAATTTTTTTCGTACCGATCAATACGAATTCACACTCAGTGCCAGCGCATCGATTACACCAGAAACGGATAAAAGCACATTGCGCGAAGGCATGCCGGAACTGGGGTCAACCTTTGAATTAGGGCCATCCTTTAATATTAATTTAAGTGGTGACGATTTTAGTCGCGGCTGGCACCTGCAACTACCTTGGCGTGCAGTGTTTGCGCTTGGTGCGGAAGAGTCGGGTTACATAGGGTCGATAATTCAACCGCAGTTGGTGTATCGCACCCGATTCTCAGAGTGGACATTTAGTTATCGCGCCGGCATTACTTACGCCAGCAACGATTATCATAATTACTATTACAGTGTTGTACCGGAATATGTCACTGCAGAGCGCCCTGAATTTCGCGCAAAGGCCGGTTATAGCGGCTGGAACAATAATTTCTCCCTCAGCCGCCGCTTTTCACACCAGGGTTTTCAAACCCGTTTCGCTTTTTTTATTCGCTACGACAACATTGAACACACGGATATTACGGACAGCCCACTGGTGGTAGAGGATCACAGCGTGCGCGGTGGTATTGCGCTGATTTGGGTGATTAAATAATTTTCTGAAGTCGCTATTTCTATAAACGGCGCAACAAGCCAAGTGTTTTTATTAACGGCATGGCTTCAAACAAACCGGATTGCTGTGCGAGCTGCCAAATTTCAAACGGTGGGCGACCACCATCGGCGGGATCGGGAAATACATCGTGAATCGCCAACAAGCCACCACGCACCACATGCGGCGCCCAGCAGCGATAATCTGTCAACGCAGCTGCCATGCTGTGGCCACCATCAATAAAAACCATGCCCAAAGGGGTAGCCCAATGTCGCGCTGCTAATGCAGAGGGCGCAACAATTGGCACCACCACATCTTCCAATTGTGCGCGTGCTAGCGTGTGGCGAAACTCGCGAAAGGTATCCATTTTTTCGAACTGCACATCGTACAACTGCGGATCGTGATATTCCTCGCCTAACTGGTGCTCCTCCGAACCGCGATGATGATCAATCGCATAAAGAATAGCGCCAAAATTTTTACAAGCCTGACCTAAATACACAGTGGATTTACCGCAATAACTACCGATCTCCAAACAGGGACCCAAACGAGCGGTTTCAAGCGCGGCCGCATAAAGCGCGGCACCTTCGTCTGCATCCAAAAATCCTTTTACTGTTTCAATAGCGATTGGCAGCATAATGTTTCTCACTCATAATCAAAGCACGCATTCTAACAGACACTAACACTCAATAAACTCACGACGACAACCCTAGAAAATAAACCTATGCGCCGCAGCAATACACCTTACCTGATCAAATCCATTTACAAGCGCATCAACCATTGGTACGTCCGTCGTTTTATCGCCCCGCAATTTGATAGCCTGGGCACCATTCCTGAAATTGCCCACCCACGTAGCCTGGTGATTTTCGGGCGCAATATTCACCTTGGAAAATACGCGCAAATTATTTGTGCCAGCGATAATTGTATTCGTTTTACGACTTGGCCCAGCAAACAAGCGGATGCGGAAATTCGTATTGGCAATTACTGTTTAATTTCACCCGGTGTGCGCATTTCTGCAGCGCAATCTATCCAAATTGGCGACAACTGTATGTTGGCCGCCAATGTCACTATTAGCGATAGCGACTGGCACGGGATTTACAATCGCATCCGCCCATTTCGCTGTACCAAACCGGTGGTGATCGAAAACAATGTGTGGTTAGGTGAACGTGTTACCGTCACCAAAGGCGTCCGCATCGGTGAAAATTCCGTCGTGGGCACAGGTTCGGTAGTGACAAAAGATATTCCCGCCAACTCTGTTGCCGCTGGCAATCCCGCACGCATCATTAAAACTATTAATCCCAACCGCCGCATGCTAAAACGCGAATTGTTATTTAAAGACGTCGAACATTATTTTTATAATCAGGATCAGCTGGATAAGTTTATGCTGGGCAATAATGGCTGGTGGAATTGGCTGCGCTCACTGGTAAAACCGAATCACTACGATTAATCGCGCGAGACAATTGCCACTACAGGGGGCGACATGAATAAACTTATCACTCCTTCAAATACTGCCAGCCCGCCCGCAAACATATTGACCCACCTGGGTTTTCGCAGCTTTGCACCACATGCCTATTTACACAACTGGATTCAATGTTATTGGACTGTACAACAACCGCAACTACCCGCGCAGGGGTTTAGCGAAAAACTTTACCCGGACGGTGGCACCAATATTAATTTTCGTTTTATTGCAAACCAAATTCCGCAAGTCAGTTTTAATGCAATACAAACCCTGCATACCATGCATTTTAGCGGGAGCGTGGATCTGCTCGGCATTCGCTTTCATCCGGGTGGCGCGTTTCAATTGTTTGGTTTGGATATGCCGGGTTTGATTGGCAATCATCTTGCGGCAGAGGAACTGGATACAGATTTAAATAATGCAGGCTTACGCGAATTGCGCGAGCGTTTGGCGGAAAGTGAGAGTACTAGCCGGAGGATAGGGTTGATAGATGATTGGCTGCTACAACAAGCGGCACAGCAACTCGCAAAACAAGGGCCAATACAAACCCTTCTGCCTCAGTTATCACACTCAACTGATTCAATCGAAACCCTGAGTGCCCAAGTCAATATGGGAAGGCGTCAATTAGAGCGACGCTTTCAACAAGAAGTTGGTCTGACATTGGTTCACTTGAAACAATTACAACGCATCCGTCGCGCACGGCAATTAATCAGCCTCAACCCGAACTTACCCTTGGTGGATATAGCTCAGGAAGCAGGGTTTTACGATCAAGCTCACTTTATTCGCCAATTTCAAAAAGTGCATTTACTCACACCGGGCGAGTACCGCGAGAAAAAGCGCGATAAAGAACGCCGCTGATAACCAGGGGGAAAAGCTGATTAAACATTTCCCCAGGCATGTCGCAAAAATACAATTCCTTCTTGCTTACAGAGTTCATCATAGCTTCAACAACCCACCCCACGGAGCTTATGATGAAAGAACGTATCGCCTACCAACAAGTTTACAAACTACAACCCTCGCTGGCTCAATCACTGATTGGTTTAGGTGACGCGGCAGCCAGCAAGCTGGAACATTCACTAATCCATCTGGTAAAAATACGTGCATCACAATTAAACAACTGCGCTTTTTGCCAACATATGCACGCCAACGAAGCGCGCAAGGATGGCGAAAAACAAAGTCGATTGGATGTGTTGCCGGCATGGAAAGAAGTGCCCTTCTTTTCGGCGCGCGAACGCGCAGCACTCAGCTGGGCAGAAACGCTCACTCTTTTGGCGCAAAATGATATTCACGATGAGGACTTTGCCTTGGTGCGCGAGCAATTTTCAGAAGAGGAAATCGTAAACCTGACTGCCGTCATAGTGGCGATTAACGCCTGGAATCGTATAGCAGTAGGTTTTCATTTTTTACCAAAAATTTAACTGAATTTTTATAAAAAAGGCCGCAAAAAAGCGGCCTTGATCAATTCACACAAAATACTTAATGGAAACGACAATCCTTCAAGACCAATTTACTCGGACTACCTTGCCAGTAGTGATCGACTGTACCTGTTAATTTAGCAAACTCACCTTCCTGCAATTTTGCTGCCCGAGCGCGAGCTTCGGGCGCCATACGGCAGACAATCGGCGGCCAGAACATGGATTCTTTGGTATCGAGGGTTTCAAAAATACTATTGCGATCTATAGTCACTTTGTACCACAACTCGATAGTGCCATCATTTTCCAAAGGTGTTCCCACGGTACCATCCAACAGATAACGTTTGCCTTTGTAGTGCGCCGTAATCATTTCTGTTGTTTTACGTTTTGACATTCGATAAATATCTTTAGCTAACCAGCGTGGTTGGATTTCTACCAGCGGCTCGGGAACAATCGCCGCACGTGCCGCTGCAGCAATTTTTTCACCCTCGGCACCAGTCTTGATTCGTGCAATCATGCCGCACATACCACTGCGGATATCTTCCGGTTTCGCCACTGTGCGCCGATTCAGTCTAGTGCGAATGCTAACATCGGCGGCAGCGCCCTTATTGACCGAAGTAAGGTAAATTAGAAACGGGTGACGCCCATTTTTCTGCTCAATGGTCAGCGTTCCTTGCGTGGCTGTTGACTCTTCTCCCAACACTTTAAATCCGTCAGCAAGTGCAATCGCACGCAATTGTCCCAGTGCACTCGCCGAATTAAGACCAGAAATTGTGGTGGACGTAGAAAACTCGGCACCGTTACGTGGATCACCTTCGGCAAGAAAATTATTTTCGCAGGTGTTTGCGCTTGTCATTTTTGCAGCGCACAAAAGAATTAATAGCGTAACTATAGGGGTAATTTTCATTGGGATTTCCTTAATCAATTAAGCCTCAGGTAGCGCACGGATGCACTCTTCACATTAATCAGGATCTGGGCGACTATCTGTTAAAAAATGTAACCTGGATGGGCACTTTTACGCTGAGAATTTTATTTAATCTATCAATCAAATGTAGCTATATAAAAACGATCAACAATAGCTACCGGGCGTCAGTGCAACCCGCAGCAAAGCCGCCACCGAAATCCCATCGGTAATTTCACCACGCAACACCATATCTACCGCGTCACGCAGCGGTAATTTTCTTACTTCAATATCCTCTGTTGCCTCGAGCTGTTGCTGACCCGCAAATAAATCCCGCGCAACAAATACTACACAGAATTCATCGGTGACAGAGTTGGATAAATGCATAGTCATTAATTGCTGCCAATCATGCGCTTGCATACCCACTTCTTCTTCCAATTCACGCTTGGCGGCATTGAGTGGGCTTTCACCCTGCGGGCAACCGCCCTCGGGGATTTCCCACGTATATTGATTGAGGCTATAGCGACTTTGTTTTACCAACCAGGTATTTCCCTCATCATCGATAGGTATCACGCCGATAGCGATATTCTTAAAATGTACCACACCGTAAATACCATCGGTTCCTTTAGGCGTTATCACCTCATTGTGCGACACACTGATCCAGGGATTTTCATACACCAGGGCGGTACTTTTGGTTTTCCATCCACCGACTTTTTCATTCAGATATTTTTCGCTCATGTGACAACACCCATTCATTAAATCGACAAATAATTAGTGTAAGCGATGCGCATCCAACTCAACCTGCGTAATGCGCGCGCCAAGCATAATTACTCGCCCAAAATAACGATCAGCACCACTGACCGTAAACTCAAAATAAAATGCGCGCCAGAGCGACAACTTGCCTTGGTCATTGCGCTTAAACCACAAGCGTCGCAGATAGACAGTTTCATCGAGCAATTGCACCTGCATTTCTTCACAGCGCTTTTGTGCAGCGGCATAGGCGCGATCTTTTACCAGCAACGCACCGCGCCAGTAATAAATTGCAAAAACAATCAGGGTGAGCCAGAGAATGGATTGCAAATCAAACATGAAAAAAACCAGCGAACGCAACAGGAGCCCCGTTTGCGTGTGGAAAAGGAAGGAGGTTTGGCGCAAAAATGTTGCACCAAAAACAGCAAAGGGTGATTGATTACTCAATCACCCTTTTTGAAAACTCACCCATCTTAGAGAGGAGTTACGTTTTCTGCTTGCGGACCTTTTTGACCTTGGGTCACTTCGAAAGTCACTTTCTGACCTTCTTTCAAGGTTTTACGGCCGTTGCCGTTAATTGCACGGAAGTGTACAAATACATCTGCACCACCTTCACGCTCAATAAAACCATAACCCTTGTCATCGTTGAACCACTTAACAACACCAGAGACTAGATCTGACATAGTTTCCTCATCTTGCATCTAAAACGTCAGCGTAGCTGACCGAACAAAAAAACCGACTTTACTAAAAGCCAGAGTGAAATAGCTTGAAATAAAGCTATTGCTCAGGTCGTGGTACGTCCAAGTGTCTTGAGCAAGCGGTTGTCTTACAAAAGCCTAGTCTTGGTGCGGATCTCAATCTGTAGCAATTCAAAATTAAAGCACTTGGACATAGAGAGTCAAGCGCTTATCGGCGAAATTAGCGATTATCGACACTTTTTGTAATGGTGTGTAACAGGCACACAACTAATCGGGCATTTTGCGATTTGTATCGTCATTTTTGCCATTATTTTGTGCAGATTTAGCGGCAGCTTTACCCAGGGTTTCGTGCAAAAACAGTGCAATAGGGATCAAACTAAAACCCAAAATCATTACCTGCCGTTTTATCGCTTGAAATTCATAACCTTGTTTGGATAACTGATAACACGCCAGCGCCCACGCGGCGGCAGCAAAGTAACCCCAGCGCTGGTGCCTATACACGCCCCACACAATCACCGCCGTCACTGCCGCTAAAAACAGCCCGTAAAGATTACCGAAGGAAATAAAACCCGCTACTGCTGCAATTAACATCAACAACAGAACGACATTTAATACGTTTGCAACAATCAGCATTTTTGACATAAAGGTATCCGCAATAGTGTTACTTTTTTACACTTATCAATCCGAGCTGGGCTTATCCTTACCGCGCCAGGTTTGATATTTTTTGTGTACGCCACGGGTAAAGGATTGGGAATAATCCTCCAGTAAGTCCACGCCTACCAACACCGCAATCACCACTAAGGATAATTTGATCGCCACCAGGTTGTAGCCAATGGCAATCACCACACCGATTGAGGCCAACGCCCAAATAGTTGCCGCCGAGGTTACACCAAGCACAAATCCGTCCCGCGCCAACATCACGCCCGCACCTAAAAAGCCAATACCGGTAATTACTTGGCCAATAATACGCGATGGATCGGTGACAACTTTTTCCGGCCCCGAAAAATGGGAGGATGCAAAAAGTGACGCGGCGATAAATAAATAAGTACCCAGAGTAATTAATGAGGAGGTGCGAATGCCCACGGGTTTACCGCGCAACTGGCGCTCTATTCCAATAATGGTGCCACACAAAATAGCAGTGCCAATGGACGTCCATTCAAACGGCGCCACGGTAAAAATCTCATTCCAATTTACAGCCATAACAACGAATTCCCATCAACACCAATGACAGCCAGCTTAGGACACACCCAAGGCAGCATTGATAATCATTTTTTTGATTGCCGGTACTGAGTTTAACTGACGCATACCAGTATTGCGCAGCCAATTCACCGCCAATGCGCGGCTGCCGAACAAACGTTTGAAGGCTTCCATGGCCGACATCATGCCGAGATTGCTGGCCAGACGTTGGCGTTGGTAACGACGCAGAATGGAATAATCGGCGAGCGGAATATTGCGCTGCAATGCACGCTCTATTTCCTGCGCAAGCGCGATCACATCCAACAAACCCAGGTTAACGCCCTGCCCTGCGAGCGGATGGATATTATGGGCAGCATCGCCCACCAAGGCGATGCCCGGTTGAATATAGCTAGTCGCATGGCGCTGACGCAGAGGCACGGCGTAGCGTTTATCGCACGCAATTACCGGCCCAAGGCGCGCTTCAAATGCGCTGGTCAGGCGCGCGCAAAACGTGACGTCATCCAACGCCATTAATTCCTGTGCAAGCGCATCTTCCGCCGACCACACAATCGAACACTGGTGAGCATCGCCATTATTCTGCAAAGGTAAAAATGCAAGCGGGCCAGTGTGCATAAACCGTTGCCACGCGGTGAATTGATGCGACCGCTCAGTGCGCACAGTGGTAATAATGGCCTGCTGGCCGTAATCCCATTCGCGCGTGGAAAACCCCACCAAGTCGCGCACATTTGATTTGGCGCCGTCGGCAGCAATTAATAAGGGCGCGGTGATTTCGCTACCATTATCTAGTTGCACCCGCACTCGCGGAAATTCAGGCTGCGCCGGAATAACATCCATCACCGTTACGGGTTGAATCAACTGGATATTCGACAACTGTGCCATGCGTTCACGCAGTTGATTAACAATTACTGAATTTTCTACGATATGCCCAAGATGATTTTTTTGCACTTCGGCGCAATCAAATTCGATTGCTGCCGTGCCTTCACCATCCCACACTTTCATTTCGCGGTAAGCACACACTCGCTGCGCGACAATGTCATGCCAACAACCAATATCGGTTAATAATTGTTGCGATGCGTGTGTGAGCGCAACCACCCGCGGATCAAAATTTTCACCGGAAAAATGTTGCACTTCACTACTCGCCTCAATCACGGCGATACGCAAATTCTGCGCGGCATCCGTTTGGGCAATCGCACAGGCGAGTGATGCGCCCACCAAACCAGCACCGACGATAATTAAATCGTAATCAGTGCTATTGATTGACGTATCGGCATTCCCGCGCACGCGGGAATCCAGATTTTTTGTATCGCTCGATTCTGCACGACTCACATCATCCAACTTCCAGCGAAATTGGCGACCTGCAGTGCCCATCGTCTGCGCGATAAATTGATTTTTAATGAGCGGGATAGATTCAAGACTTAACAAGCCGAGATGGCGCATGGCAATTAATGGCAACTGATCACTGGAAAACAAGCGCACCAATTTATCGCTAAACTCTATGGTGATTTGCTGATCCAGCGATTGTTTATCCAGATAAGTTTGCAGAACTGCCAAATCGCCCACGGTTTGATTATTTGCAATCGCCTCGCGCAAAGTTTCCACTAAACAAACACAATCGCGCAGCGCCAAATTGAAACCCTGACCCGCGACTGGATGTAAAAAATGCGCAGCATTACCGAGCAACACCAGATGCGAGCGAATTTGTTCTTCGGCTAAAACCAGCTGCAGTGGATAAGCAAAACGTTTGGCGACCCGTGTAAAACGGCCCACGCGAAAACCAAAACGCTCCTGCAAGCGCACCAGAAATTCAGCATCGTTTAACTTAAGAAGTTCATCGGCCTGCGCTGCTGGTAAAGTCCAAACTAATGCAGATTGCTGCGCATTATTGGATTCACCCAGAGGTAATAACGCCACCGGGCCATCGGCAGTAAAACGCTCGTAGGCCACGCCACAATGCGGCTCGGAGAATTCGACATTGGTGATAATGGCGGTTTGCCCATACGCCCGTGTTTGCGTGCCTATGCCCAGCGCGGCACGCAGTGGTGAATCACCGCCATCAGCAATAACTGCCAGTGAGGTTTTAATTAAAAACTCTTGCGCGTCGGTTTTAATACTCAGCAGCGCACAATCCTGTTGCGGTGTTAGTGATGTCACTGCGGATGAAGCAAAACACTGAATATTATTTTGCGCCTGTACATGACCGAGCAACACATTACCCAGCCACGCATTTTCAATCACATAACCGACGGCATCGAGATTATTTTCTTTTGCATCAATCACACCACCAAGAAAATGCCCGCGATCCGACACATGCACCTGCGCAATCGGCGTGATGTGTTGCTGCAATAAATCCCACAAGCCCAGCTCGCGTAAAATATTCGCAGTGCCGTAGGACAAGGCGGTAGAGCGCGCATCAAAACTGGGTTGAAAATGCATTTCATCTGCCCGCGCAAATGGCTGGGCTTCGATCAGAGCAATACGCAATTGCGGCTGGCTAGCAGCAAGTAAACTGGCGAGACTGGTGCCCACCATGCCGCCGCCGATAATGGCGATATCAAATTCGAGGGTATGGGTCATGAGGTTGACCTGCGTTGAGCGCACCCAGGCAACGCTTGGGTGCGAGAATGTTTTTACACGGCCATTAACGCTTCAATTTCAGCAACGGTTTTGGGTACATCTTTAGTGAGTACTTCATTGCCGTCTTTAGTGATCACCACATCGTCTTCAATGCGGATACCGATGCCGCGCCATTTTTTAGCGACGCGTTCGTTATCGGGGGCGACGTAAATACCTGGCTCTACGGTGAGCACCATGCCCGGCTCGAGCACACGCCATTCGCCACCAACTTTGTAATCGCCCACGTCGTGAACGTCCATACCCAACCAGTGACCAGCGCGGTGCATGTAAAACTCTTTGTAGGCTTCGCTTTTAATTAATTCGTTCACATCGCCTTCCAGCAAACCAATTTTCACCAAACCTTCGGTAATTACCCGCACTGTAGCCTCGTGTGGATCATTCCAGTGGTTACCCGGTTTGCACATGGCGATGGCATCAAGCTGGGCTTGCAGGCAAATTTCATACAAGGCTTTTTGTTCGGGAGAAAATTTTCCATTGACGGGAAAGGTGCGGGTGATATCGGCGGCGTAATAATCCAACTCACAGCCAGCGTCGATCAATACCAAATCGCCATTTTTAAGCGGTGCAGAATTTTCTATGTAATGCAAAATACAGCCGTTTTTTCCACCGCCCACGATAGTGTTGTACGCCGGAAAACGCGCGCCGCTCATTTGGAATTCGTGCAGGATTTCGGCTTCCAATTGATATTCCATCACACCGGCTTTACTCGCCTTCATCGCACGCACATGGGCGCGCGCGGAAATCTCACCCGCTTCTTTCATCACCCGCAATTCAGCGGCGCTTTTAAATAAACGCAACTCATTGAGGAAGTGACTTAAATCCAGAAATTCGCCGGGCGGTGTAGCGCCAGAGCGTACTTTAGCGCGAATGGTATTCACCCAATCCATAACGTGCTTGTCAAAATCGGCATCTTTACCCATGGCGTAATACACACGCTGTTTGCCTTCCAATAACCCCGGCAAAATATCGTCGATATCATCGATGGGAAAAGCATCGTCCGCGTCAAATTCGCTGCAGGCACCTTCGGGCCCTGCGCGATAACCGTCCCAAATTTCGCGCTCCCGATTGCGCTCGCGGACAAACAATACAAACTCACCGTGTTCGCGCCCGGGAATTAGTACCAGTACTGCGCTCGGCTCTTCAAAACCGGAGAGATATAAAAAGTCGCTGTCCTGCCGGTAGTGATGCTCTGTATCACGGCTGCGCGTGCGCTCAGGCGCGGCGGGCACTATGGCGATGGAATTGGGTTCCATCATCGCCATCAGTTGTTTGCGGCGGCGGGCGAATTCGGTTTTACTAATTCTCATGGACGTTCTCGCAAAAAATGAAAGTTCTCGCAAAAAGCAATTCTTGTACAAAACAATTTTGGTAAAAAAGCGGTTCGCCTAAAAAAACGTTCCTGTAAAAATCCGCGCTTATAAAAAGCTTAGTGCAATGTATCTGAAGCAGGCGCGCTGACAGTAGGCGCGGCTAATTCCTTGGCGGCAAATTCCAGATACAAACTACTGACTACCACGCGCACATATTCGGTCACTTCCATATAGTCGGCTTCTGCGCTCGGTTCGTCCTCTTCATCATCCACCTGGATTTGCACTATATTGGCGATGTCTTGCAACATTTCGGCGGATTCTTCGTCAATCGTGCGCTTACCCTGATGGTCCACACTGCCAAAACCGGTAAGGAAACCGTGACACCATTCACCCAAGGCACGGACGCGCTCACCCAGCAGTGAATCATCTTCCGGCAACATCAACTTGAGGCTGAACTCACCCTGCAATTCGCTGCAGGTGTTGTGATACAACTTACTCAATGCAATACGTACCGACTCGTCGGGCGCAGCAACAAAATCCAAAAATTCTACGGCATCCAAAAGCCAGTTAATTTCGCTCAACTGGGCGCCGCCAGCCAATTTTCCACACAGCAGACCGTGCAATTCAGAAGGGCTATTGAGGGTTCCAAGGGGTGCCAGCAGGTTGGCGAGATCGTCAAAATTCAGGGGACTAAGCAGTTGTTCGGGGGATGTGTGTTCGGTCATATCGGCCTCTCGTAGACAGTAAATGAATGCTATCACGATTGCCCATGACGCCTGCGCAAACTTTTTATAGAGCAAATCCTGCTATTGATTCAGCTCAAGTAAAACTTATTGGTTAATCATTTAATAACAACCAACTTCTCGAATTTACATTAACTTGCGCACCATGATTGACCCCATGCCGGACGCACAATATAGTGGGCGACCTGCGCTATTTATTGGTTAATTATTATCATGTCTGACGATCTTTTACTCGCCCTTGAAACCAAGCTGGACAAGCTGATTCTGCAATGCAATCGCCTGCAGCAAGAAAACGCCGAGCTTAAAGCGCGCGAAAGTGAATGGCAGCGCGAGCGCGTGCGCCTGATCGAGAAGAATGAACTGGCGCGCAGCCGTGTGGAAGCCATGATCACCCATTTACGTAACCTGGACGCTGAGTAATCGAGGCATCAATGAGCAACGAAACTGTTTTTGTGAAAATCCTCGATAAAGAATATCAAGTTGCCTGCCCCCGCGAGGAGCGCCAGGCGCTGCTGGAATCCGCCCAGCTGCTGGACGAGCGTATGAAGGCCATCCGTGGCACTGGCGCAGTGATCGGCCTTGAGCGGATTGCGGTAATGGCCGCGCTCAACCTGAGCCACGAATTACTGCAAGCAAAAACCGCGGGTAATACTGCGGGCGGAGCGGCAAGTCACAGCGATTTACTGCGATTGAATGGCAAGTTGGATCGCGCACTGAGCAACACTGGCGATTAAAAATCCAAGCTGATTTAAATTTAAACCAATGCCTATTTTTGGTGGATTTACCAGCTGCTTTTAAGACGAATATTTCCTAACACTATTAGCAACCCAAGCATAATTTCATTTGCGGAAGGCCAGCCACTCTGGGTTATACTGGCGCCACGCCCTGGAATGTTTGCAAACCGACAAGTCCTTGAGCCGATTTCCACAAAATTGGTGGTATCTCGTTGTGTTTGGTGTGCATGTCCGCCTGACGGAAAGCCTTAAAAACCACAGGTGCTACCTCCTTGAACCTATGGGTTCAAGGCCAGCTTGGTAGCGGCATTTCGGGGTCTCTTATTTCTCTTCTGCAATAGCTCAATTTATTGCTTATGTTAAGGCTGGTTATGGCCGACGCGTTAATTCCCACCTCTGCTGATCATCGTGAATACAAGCAACAGCTGCGCAATGAATTGCGGGCGCGGCGCCGTGTATTAACCCCCGCGCAACAACAGCAAGCTTCGCTCTTATTGTTACGCCAACTGATGAAACTGCCGCAATTTATGCGCGCGCAACATATTGCTCTCTATATCGCCAACGATGGCGAAATCGACCCTGCGGTAATTGCCCAACAGCTATGGAAGATGGAAAAACATACCTATCTGCCCGTATTGCGCCCCGGGAAAAGTAAGGATCTGTGGTTTGTGGAGTTTTCGGCAACAACCCTTTTGAGCCCGAATCGCTATGGCATCGCCGAGCCGGATCATCGCCGCGAACATCGCCTGCCGGCCAATTTATTGGATGTGGTGCTGATGCCGCTGGTTGGTTTTGATTCCAGCGGGGCACGCTTGGGCATGGGCGGCGGTTTTTACGACACCACCTTTGCGTTCAAACATAAAAAGCCCGCCGGCAGACCCTATTTGATTGGCCTGGCGCACAGCTGCCAACAGGTTGATGCACTGCCCAAGGATAGCTGGGATATTCCCCTGTTTGCGATAGCGACGGAAACGGGGATGTTAGCGGTCAAACCCTAAGTCTTCCAATCTACGGAGACACCATTTTCACTTCCCCATAAAGCACTACTCCCGCCGAAGCGGGAGTAGTGGGTACAAATCCTTCTCGCCCTTAAGGGCTTGAGCAATTACTCAGACACAGATTCAACAGCCGCTTCAGCAAAAGAAACTAAAGCACCTAAATCCAACAGGGTAATGCACACTCCTACGCAAAAAATCACGGTTACGGCGGAGAGAACATCAACTTTCATGGTGGTAGCCTTGCGCGTTATTGTCTTCAATGGAACACGGAATTAAAACAGCAGTTTTTATGCCAACCACATTACAGCTAAAAAGCTATGGCGCGATCAAATAATAGGCAATTTTTTAGAATAATCAAACTGTCCGAACCTTCAAAAACGCCATAACGCGCACATATTTGAATATTTACTGCAAAAAATACTGGAAAATCGCCCATCAAGCGTGAACACGCGCACAAAAAGCTGGAATGAGCGACTTTGTTGCGCGTCCCAGCACTCATTGTAAATGGTCAATAAATGTCAGTTATTGCCTTTATGGGCTGACACTAACCACACGGCTGGCATTATCGCCCAAACGGCTGCGCACCAATACAGACCCGTTTGTGACTGCCAATGCACCAGTGAACGGAGCCCAGCTCTTGCCTTGATCCAAACTGACTTCAAGCGCCAAACCGGGCAGCGAGCTGTTTGCCAGCAGCTGGCCGTTTTCGATTACGGCACCGGGTGGTGGCAAGTAGAAGTCGGCACCGGTCGCCGCCAATTTGGGCAGCTCTTTGCGACTGAGCTGGAGCGCAAAATCAGCCCAATCCTGTTGGCGGGCGCGAACTTCTGGTTTATCACCCTCCCAACTGGCTTTATGCCAGGCGCGTTCAGCCAAGCTCATCACCCGCGGGTAGATCATCTGCTCAAATTGCGCGCCGGTGCGCACGGTTTCACTCCATAGCTGGCCTTGAATACCGCGCAGATTTTCCGGCTTTTCCAACCCTGGCAGGGCGCGACCAACGAGCGCTTCCAGGTTTTCGATAGGTTCGCCCATGCGGGTTTTGTCGGCGTTGGCGTAAAGGTTGTCGGGCATAAAACCAAACACTTTTTCGGTGCTGCTGTAGCGGGTCGCCCAGTAGTAACCTCGCTCTTCGGGGTTGGCTTCGTAGGGGTGATCAAAATACAGGTGGGTGCCGGGTGACAAAATCACTTCGTAACCCGCATTTGCCAAGCGATAGGCGCGATCAGCCACACCCCACTCCCAAATATTGTCCCAGGCATTTGCCATCACGGTTTTATTAGCAAACTGGCTGCGATTGAAGGTATTGGTGGCGTCGTACATCAAACCATCTTCCCAGCCCGCCAGCGCCAGACCGCGAGTATTGGTAATCGCTGCCAGCTTGCTGACAAAATAAGGCTTGAGGTCAGCAACCCCGGCCACTCCCTGCTCGCCCTTGGCAAACAACGCGGCGCAAGCCGGTGATGCCGCCCAGGAACCGGCGCCCACTTCATCGCCACCCATATGGAAAGTCACCAGTTTGGTTCCTGCTTTGCGGTACATTTGCTGCAGTTCGTAAATCACCTTATCAACAAACGCATAAGTGGATGACAAACACACGTTGATGGAGTTGTCGGTGTAGTTTTGCACCGTCATGTATTGGGATTTATCCAGTGGGTCGGATAACAAATACTGTTCGGCGGCGGTTTTGTCGCCCGCTTTCAGCAGTTTGTGATAGCGCGCTTCCATCGCTTTCACCGCCGCGCGGGCGTGACCAGGCATATCAATTTCGGGGATCACTTCAATGTGACGCGCGCTGGCAAACTTGAGGATTTCGATAAAGTCCTCGGTGGTGTAGTAACCGTTACCCGAACCGCTGGTGTGCGGGCCAGTGCCCAATTGGGTGAGTAAACAGGACTGCTCGGTGAGATCGAAACAGCGCTTACCGCCGATATCCGTCAACTCCGGCAGACCGGGGATTTGCAAACGCCAACCCTCATCCTCCGTTAAATGCAGGTGCAACTTGTTCAGTTTGTAGCGCGCCATCTGCTCGATTAAACGCAGCGTGACCTCCTTACCATGAAAGTTGCGCGCCATGTCGTAGTGCATACCGCGCCAGTTAAACCGTGGCGCGTCGCTCGCACTGAGCTGCGGCAGCGCATAGCTGCTGGCCGTTTGCGCGGGCAGTAAACTCAACACACTTTGAATGCCATAAAAGGCACCGGCATTGTCACCGCCGACGATGGTGATTTTGTCGGCCGCGATAGTCAGGTTGTAGCCCTCGGGTTTTGCCGTTGTTGCATCAACACGCAGCTCGATCAACTTGCCGCTGAGTTTGATGTGATCGGCGCTGGCATTCAGCGTCAATCCATAAGCTTTGAGTTGGTCGGCCAAATACTTGGCCTCGCCCGCCAATCGCCCGGCAAAACTAATTTGCCAACTGCCATCAAGTATTGCAGTGCTGCTGCGATACTTAATTTGCGCGGGTGTAGGAATTATTTTCGCGCCAGCATCCAGTGTGGCAATGCGGTTAACCGCCAAATTGTCCTGATAGCGGCTCGCCGCCGTCGCAATCGCATACTGATCATTAGCACTGCGCAACTGCTGCTCGCGAGTCGCAAAAGGGGCAACAAATTCACTCAGGTTTTCGGTATCGGTATTGGCAAACACTTCCGCCTTCAAGCCAGGCTGGGCGATAAACGCACGCGGCATAAAATCGCTGTAGCTCACCAAATGCGCGCTGGCGGTATAGGGAATGGCAATAGATGCGCCCGTCGCCAAACCTTTAAACGCCGCCGTGGGTGCGATTTCATGCAAATCGCCCTGCACGTGACGCAGACTCAAACCCTCTACTTCAGTGCTATCGAGTTTACGCACCGAATGGATATAAACACGCCAATCACCAGCACCGGCAGGCAGCGCCACCGACGAGTCATTGGTGAGAGTCATCCGCGCTTCCGGTTTGGCGCCCAAATTGGATACTACCGCAAACTCCAATTTTGCATCGCTGGCAAAGCCAGTTAGCTGTTGCTGACTCAAATTCGCCGCTTGCGCCAAGGGCACAAACCCTGCTGCCATCACCAGGGCCACAAGGCCCGACCGCCACACTTGACCGGATACACTCATTATTGGAACTCCCACCTACTGGAAATGAAATTGGGCTTTTAGGATTGTTGGCGTTTACTGTTTATTGGCGGCCACTGATTATTTGCAATCAGCAATTATTTTAACTCGCCACCTGACAACGTTGTCCAGCTTACACCAAAATCCTCCACGCGCCACTTTCTGAACATAAATTAACCCTGGGGGCGATTAATTAAGCTTTTGGCGGGGACAAAGATCAAACAGCGAAAGATCAAAAGGCAGAAATAGCAAAGGGCGCCGAAGCGCCCTTATTCATTCTATTTATAGCGATAGACCTTGATCTTCTGGATACCAAACTGCTCCGGAGGCAGGCGCAGATAGCGCCCTTGACCACTTTCGTCGCCATTGAGCCAACGCCCGTCACGCCATTTGCCATCGACAAACTCACCTTCAACAATTTGTTCAATTCCAACCCTGACACCAGCATTAGTGGTATCGGCGAAACGGATGATTACCCCTCTACCCGCCACCAGAAACTCATCCTTACCCGTCTGGATGATCAAGCCCCCGTGAGCGGGAATATCCTGCGTCTCTTTGGGAGTTCGGGAGTCGACCATGGAAACCGTGAGGTTGTATCCACCCAGATCAAATACCCGTGGACTTTCGTCCAAAACACCTGCCGCACTCAGCGGTGCCTTGAACCCGCGCATGGTGCCCTTGCCTTGATTCGCCAGCACCAGTGGGGCGATTTGGTTTAATACGCGGTAGGCGTCCGTCAGCACATTGGTGGCCGGATTGGGCAGGGATTCTATGTGGAAGGGTGAAAAGCCAATACCATCTAATTCGCCCAAGGTATAAAACGCATTGCCACCGGCATCTGGCTGGCCGGATCGATTCGCTTCAGGCACAAACACCGGGTTATCAGGGCGTTTGAATTGATCAGCCCACTCGGTGTAATTCGGGTAATAAATATCCATACCGATCAGGTCGATATCCGGCCCGCCCGCTTTCCAAATATCAAACAAATGGGGAAGTGGACCTGCACTGGGGTACTCGCCGGGCTTCTGTTCGGGGCTGTTAAGCGCAACGTTGACGTACATGGGCAAGTTATAAGCGGCTTTGCCCGCCTTAGTCAGCTCATTGAGGTAGACCGCGTAACCCCAAGCCTGAAAGATTTCCTGCGCTTCAATACTGTCACCAAACACTTCCGACCAGATGCCGGAGGTTTTAAAACCCTTGGCTGCCCAAACCTTGTGAACATAGGGATGAAGCCCATTTTTGTGAGCCTCTAAATAGGTCATCAGCGCCTTGGGCACCTGTCCCTTATAAGCCGCCTGAGCTTGGGGGCTATAGTCGCGTACCACGGGCAACATGCCCGGTTCGTTCTCCACTTGCACCATCACCACAGTGTGTTTTTTATCGACCTTTTTTAAATGCGCCATCAGCGCACTAAACACCCGCTGGTTGGCCGTTAAATTGTCCGGATCGTAGGGGCTGAGAATATCCAGCGCTACGCCCTTATCGTCTTGCGCCCTGGAATAGGTGGTGTAGTCGTGTTTGATGTAAGGTGCGGCATAACTGGACATGGAGTTTTTCCAGGCGCCAAACCACAGCAGTACCAGCTTCATGTTATTGGCTTCGGCCTGTTTGATCAGACCTTCGAGCGGAGCAAAATCATAGACTTTTTCCCTCGGCTCAATCTGATCCCATTCAACCGGCGCAATAACCGTATTGAGACCGATGGTTTTAAAGGTCGCCCAATGGGTGTTCAGGTACTTTAGATCCGATGCGGTCGAATTGCCCAGTTCTCCGCCCAGAATCAACAGCGGCTTTCCATCCACAATTAATTGCGTAGCCGTGCCCTGCTTTTTCAACTGTGGCGCATCGGCGGCTACAGCGCCAAGCGAAGTGGCAATGCCTAGTGCAGCAACAATCATTATCAAAAATTTACCGAACATAGTTATTTAGCCTCGATATAAATGAGTAAAGAGCAACAGTCACTTGTGCTGGACGGTTTCTTTGGCTGATTTCCGGGGAATGATGTTGGGAGTCGATGGATTTTTCATGCCCTGCCCCAGATAAAAACTCGGATGGGGCGGCTGGTTATAAGCGGTATTTTGCCAAGCGATAGCAACGCGGTATTGGGCGTCGTGCATCAATGTGACCAAGCGCTTATCTGTGGGGTACGGGGTTGCATAAATACGTAGCGATTGATTATCTGCCGCCGCCCAGATCACCTCTTCGCGCCAGTCACCCAAAATATCACCGGCAAGTGCAGGGGCACCTTTGGCTGCGGTACCCGCTCCCATTAGCAAAAGATCAGAGCGCTGTTCCCGCCAATTCCATTTATAAATCGCACTGTGTTCGAGTTGCTCGCGCAGCAGGTCGCCGTCCCACCACACAGCAAACTTGTTGGTTTGTGGTTTTATTGTGCCAATTGCATTGCCCTTTACATCGCGCACATGAGGGTCAACGGCAGTCCAGGATTCAGCTCCGGCATGGCGCGGGTCAATATCCATCATAATGCCGCGCCCGTTATCCCGAGTTCCTGAAACGCTCCATAAAATCTTGCCGGTATCCAGATCGAACATAACAGTAACAATATTGCCATTTTGCGATGGCTGTTCGAGCACACCAAACTGCTCAAGCCCGGGATTGGAAAGATCAAAGTCGCCAACATGAAGGGCATCGCCATGACGCAATTCGGT
Organism: Cellvibrio sp. BR; assembly: GCF_000263355.1. Classification (NCBI taxonomy): domain Bacteria; kingdom Pseudomonadati; phylum Pseudomonadota; class Gammaproteobacteria; order Cellvibrionales; family Cellvibrionaceae; genus Cellvibrio; species Cellvibrio sp. BR. Next base: position 145,146 of record NZ_JH668200.1, read on the forward strand.
CGACCACAGACCGCTGCCGTTATCATCGATAACCATTGCGCCGTAAATAATTTCATCGCGCCCATCAGCATCGATATCGGCAACCGACATCGAATGATTGCCCTGTCCGCGCCACTTTTCAGGATTTTCCTGAGTGTCAGAATCGAATACCCAGCGCTTGCTCAACTTGCCATCCCGATAGTCCCACGCCGCAATTGTCGATCTGGCGTAGTAACCGCGCGCCATAATGATGCTCGGGCGCTGCCCGTCAAGATAAGCAGTTCCAGCCAAAAACCTATCTGAACGATTGGCATAACCGTCCCCCCAAGTCTCTTTCAGTTGTGCTTCTGTCGGTGCATCGGTACGCGGATCGCGTGCAGGCCAATAGGGTTCACTCGCAAGTGCTTTGCCAGTTAAACCATCAAATATTGTCAGGAACTCCGGCCCCTTCATGATGCGCCCTTGTAGTGGGGCAACCATCTTGCCATCAGCCTTTACCACACCTCCCGTACGGTCGGTGGATGGAACCTCGCCACCAGTTTCGCGCCAGTCAGCGTCTGCATTACCGAGAACCTTGCCAGTTCCATCTACCGTCCCGTCACTGGTCCTGACGGCCATTTCTGCACGGCCATCACCGTCGTAATCAAACACCTGAAACTGGGTATAGTGAGCGCCCGCACGGATATTGCGCCCCAAATTAATGCGCCATAATTTTGTTCCATCCAACTTATAGGCATCTAAATAAACCTCACCGGTGTAGCCACTAAAGGCATTGTCCTGCAGGTTGGTCGGTTCCCATTTCAGGATAATTTCATATTGGCCATCGCCGTCCAGGTCAGCGACACTGGTCTCGTGCGCGGTATAGGTGTAGTTTTCTCCAATCGGCGTAACGCCTCCCTCGGGCTGCTGGACGGGCACACGCAAGTAGCCCTCCGCCCAGACACCGACCGGTTTACTGCGCTCAAGTTCTTTACCTTTGAGGTGGACTCGAATCTCATAGGTTGACTGCGCGGCACCTGCCTTATCGACCCAATTTGTAACGGCCTTGAGGCCGTGGGAATTTATCTTTTTACCGTCACGATAGACATCGAATTGTGTTTTTGGGGCATCAGTCGCTAACAGACGCCAACTCACCAGATTTCCCCCCTCTTTGGCAGGTACAACTACCACTCCCCGATCCAAACTCTCCATCCAGCGAGGTGCGGCTTGCACGCCTACTGCCGTTAGAAACCCTATTGTCAACGCCCCCAGGAACAAGCCCCGGCGCAATTTGGAAAAAGCTATAGTTATCATCATTTTTTGACCTTTTATTTCTCTCGCTGGATGGGGTGGCTACCACCGCTCCTCCTAGGGAGGGCTATTCACCGTCTCTTTTATTGTTTATGATCGATTAAGATCAATATTGACCGATATTGATCCGATATGATTTATATCACAATAAAAACCCCCAAACAACCCGAAGCCTGCACCTGAAAGCCCGAGCAACAAACTGACGGATAGGCAAAAATACAAAACCCCACTTTTTTAAGGTGGGGTTTATCAAGAATAAAAAAGGGCGCCGAAGCGCCCTTTGCAGACGAGCAAGGAGGAAAATCACCCCAAAAAGAACTTGTAAGCTTCGTTTTTGGTTTCATCCCAATAGGGATAATTGAGTTCATTCAAAAACACTTTCAGTTCGGCATAGTCTTTTTTCGGCACTTGCATGCCAACCAACACCCGCGCGGAGGCGGAGCCGTGGTTGCGGTAGTGGAACAGGGAAATATTCCAGCGACCGGCGACTTTGTTTAAGAAGGTCATAAGTGCACCAGGGCGCTCCGGGAATTCAAAGCGGTAGAGCACTTCGTCGGTGGCTTGTGGTGCGTGGCCGCCAACCAAGTGACGAATATGTAATTTCGCCAATTCGTTTTCGGTCATGTCCACCAAATCGTAACCCTGATTTTTTAATTCAGTGACCAGATCCGCACGATCCTTACCACCCGCCGCCACTTGCACGCCCACAAAAATGCGCGCGGCTTGGGCATCGGCGTAGCGGTAGTTAAATTCGGTGATATTGCGTTTGCCGAGTGCCTTGCAGAACTCTTTGTAAGCACCCGGGCGCTCGGGAATAGTCACCGCCAGAATCGCTTCGCGCTGTTCGCCAATTTCGGTGCGCTCGCTGATATAACGCAGGCGATCAAAATTGATATTGGCGCCGCAGTCGATGGCAATCAGGGTTTGACCGGTAATGCCGTGTTCGGCCACATACTTTTTCAACCCGGCAATACCGGTTGCGCCCGCCGGCTCGGCGATGGAGCGGGTATCCTCAAAAATATCTTTGATGCCTGCGCATATTTCGTCGTTATTCACGGTAATGCATTCATCGACTGTTTTGCGCAGTACCCGGAAGGTCTCCTCGCCGATTTGTGCCACCGCGATGCCATCAGCAAAGATGCCCACTTGCGGCAGTACCACGCGCTTTTTCTTGTCCAGCGCCGCTTTCAAGCAGGCGGACTCTTCCGATTCCACCGCAATAATTTTGATCTCGGGGCGCACATATTTCATGTAGGCAGAAATACCGGCCGCCAAACCGCCACCGCCAACGGCGATAAATATCGCATCGATTTTACCGGGATACTGACGCAGGATTTCCATCGCAATGGTGCCTTGACCGGCGATCACATCCGGGTCATCAAAGGGGTGCACGTAGGTCAGGCCTTTTTCTTCCACCAGCTTTTTGGCGTGGGCAGACGCTTCGTCATAACTGTCGCCATGCAACACCACTTTGGCGCCGCGCGCACGCACCGCATCCACTTTAATCGCCGGCGTGGTACGTGGCATCACAATCGTGGCTTTAATGCCGAGGTGTTGTGAACCGAGGGCTACGCCTTGGGCGTGGTTACCGGCCGAGGCGCAAATCACACCGCGATTGCGCTCTTCTTCGGTGAGCTGCAGCAACTTGTTATAAGCGCCGCGCAACTTGAATGAAAATACGGGCTGCAAATCTTCACGTTTCAGCAACACTTTATTGCCGGTGCGCGCGGAGAGCAGGCGTGCTTCATCGAGTGGTGTTTCCACTGCAAGGTCGTAGATGCGGGCGTTGAGAATACGTTTTATATAGGTTTCAGGCATGGGAATTCTGGCGTTCGCGAGTGAGTGGACTGATTAGTCGACGAATAAAAAAGTCGCCGCAGTGTAAACAATTTAGCCGCCGCTGGCACGGCGAAAATCCGTATAATGTGGCAAGTTTCTGACGCACATTCCCGAATTTCACGACTAGCCTGACCCCCAGATAGAGATCACCATGACCCAAGACCAACTCAAACAAGCCGTGGCGCGCGCCGCAATTGCATACATCAAACCCAAATTATTCAGCGATTCGATTATCGGCGTCGGCACTGGCTCTACCGCCAATTTTTTTATCGATTACCTGGGTGAAATCCGCGACCATTTTGCCGGTGCGGTTGCCAGCTCTGACGCATCGGCTGCGCGCCTGCAAAAACTCGGCATCGAGGTATTGGACTGCAACTCGGTGAGTGAGCTGGTGGTGTATGTGGATGGCGCCGATGAGAGCAACGCCTATTTGCACTTGATCAAAGGCGGCGGTGCCGCGCTTACCCGTGAAAAAATTGTGCGCGCCATATCCAAAGAATTTGTGTGTATCGCCGACGAAAGCAAATGGGTGGATGTGCTGGGCAAGTTTCCGCTTCCGGTAGAGGTGATCCCCATGGCGCGCTCTTATGTCGCCCGCGAACTGGTCAAACTGGGCGGCGCACCGGTCTATCGCGACGGCGTAGTTACCGACAACGGCAATGTGATTCTGGATGTGCACAATTTGCAGATCATCGACCCGGTGGGATTGGAAACGGCCATCAACCAGATTACTGGCGTTGTCACCAACGGCCTGTTTGCCGCCAAGGGCGCCGATGTGTTGCTGCTGGGCACCAACGACGGCGTAAAAACCATCCTGCCACGCTAAGTATTTCCTCTCCAAACGCGCCTCGCCCCGCTGGCGCGTTTTATCTCTTGCTCTTCAAGTTCCATCTATACTTCAAGCTCAATTGCTCTCGAAGGATTCAACCATGTTCTCCCTCTCCAGTATTCAAGGGCGGCTGCTCGTTGCAGTCAGCGCCGGCGTTGTGCTGTTTATGATTATCAGCGGCATTGCCATCGCCCTACTCAGCAATACCATCGCCAATTACAACCAGCTGATTGCCAACTCGGTCGCCCATGAGCGGGCGATTAGCAGCATGAACTACCACTTTAAAACCCAGGTGCAGGAGTGGAAAAACGTGCTGTTGCGTGGCAAGAACCCGGACAAACTCCAGCAGTACTGGGGCCAGTTTGAAACCCTGCAACGGAGTATTCAGGCAGAAGGCAAAGCCCTGAGTGTTGAACTCAGCGGCACCAGCCGGGAACAGGTAGAGGCTTTTTTGCGCGCCCATGAAACTGCCTTTGGCCGCTATCAAACAGGCTTGGATGCGTTTAAAGCGGCGGATTTTGATTCAGCCGCGGGCGATGCAGCCGTCGCCGGTATCGACCGGGAACCCAGCAAGCTGCTGGAGGAATCAGCCGCGCTGATTAGCGCCAAAGTCAGCACCGAGACCCAAGCCAACCTGGAGGCCAGCGCCAGCGTCTCCTTCTGGGCAAGCGCCCTGATCCTCTGCGGGGGATTTGTGGTGGTGTTTTTGGTGTTAATTATTTTGCGCAAGAATCTGTTGCTGCCGCTGGGCCTGATCAATGAACACCTCAGCAAACTGGCGGCGGGCAACTTCCGCGAGCCACTTAACTTCCGCGATAACAGCGAGCTGGGGAAATTGGGCGCCAGTATCCAGCAGGTACAACAAAGCATTGTGAGTGTGGTTGCCGCCGTACAGGGGTCGATGCAGAGCTTGAATCAGGCCTCCAGCCAGATCACCGAGACCGCCTCCACCCTCGCGCGTTATACCGACCAAACCCACCACGCTACCGATCAGGTATCCGCCGCCATTACCGAGATGACAGCCACCGTACAAGAAGTGGCAAGCAATGCAGGTGGCGCCGCCAATGCCGCGCAAAATGCGGACAACAACGCCAATCAGGGGCTGAAAATCATGGAAAGTACCCTTGGTGCGATTGACCAGCTCAGCCGTGAAGTCAATCACGTAGGCCAGGTGATGACCCAGCTGGAGGGCGATACCAACCGTATTGGCGGGGTGCTGGATGTGATAAAAAACGTGGCCGAACAGACCAACTTGCTGGCGTTGAACGCCGCGATTGAAGCCGCGCGCGCCGGTGAACAGGGGCGCGGTTTTGCGGTAGTGGCCGACGAGGTGCGCTCACTGGCCAAACGCACCCAGGATTCCACTGCTGAAATCCAACAGATTATTCACGCGGTGCAACAAGGCGCGAGCAATGCGATGAGCGCCATGCAAACCAGCTTGGCAAAAACCGGCGCCACCATGGAAATGGCCGGTCAGGCGGGCAACTCCATTAACGAGATCAGCCAGTCAGTGAACCGGATTCTGGGCATGAATATGCAAATCGCCACCGCCGCTGAAGAGCAAAGCTACACCGCGGAGGAGATCAACAAAAATATTATCCAGGTAGTGAGTTTGATCGATAACGTCAATCAGGATGCACAAAAGTCAGTGCAGATCGCCCAGCGTTTGGATAACACCGCTAAAAACCTGCAAAGTCAGATCGCTCACTTTGCGATTTAAAAAAGTGCAGGCATAAAAAAACCGGGCTAAGTCCCGGTTTTTTTATTGTGGCGCGGTGAAGAATTTAGCGGCGACGCAGCCGACCTAAACCAATCAAACCGATACCAGTTAACAACAGGATAAAAATCGATGGTTCGGTCACTTCGGTAACGGGTGGGGTGTAATCCCAACTACCTTTATGGATTTCACCATTGCCCACGTAAGACTTGGCGGCGACGGCACCATCCAGATTGGAATTGGTGGCAATAGTCGCGTTTAAAGCTAGTACCGAGCCAAACCAGGAGTCGCCAAAGTTCAGGTTGGTCGCCTCGTAGAAATTCCACAGCACATTGTTGAAATTATCGCGGAAACTCTGGGTGCCGTTTTTGGTATTACCAGCGTTAAAGCTGCTGCCAGACACATTGATCACCACATTCAAACTTGTCGGAAAGTCCATATTCAGGCTCCACTGTGGCCCGGTCAGCTCTTGGGCGGTGATGTTAAACACCACCAGATCCGTCGCTGCACCAGTGTAAGTAAAAGCCTTGTTGTTCATATCGCCAACCAGATCGGTGTTAGCCGATGTAGCCAGGTTTTTGTAGTAGTCAGACTCGGCCTGCAATTGTGCAAACAGGCTGGTTTTTTCCGCCGTCAATGAACCATCTGTCACTTGCTTCAAGCAGCCACTGGGCACCAAACCATTACCGTTGCAAATATTTGTCGGGCCGGAAAAGCTGCCTTCATAGGCGAGGTAGCCGCGATCGATATGGGTGCCATTGTTACTGGCAAAGTTACCCACGACCTTAACGGTATCGGCGGTGGAATTTTCCGGCTCCTTCTGCGCAAACACTGAAGCATTCACTACATTGCCGCCGATAAAGGCTTTACCTTCAATATGGCCACTGCCGCCCGATACGTTCAAATCGCCGAACAAAATCAGGTTGTAGTCATTCAATGGGCCTGCGCTGGCAAGGGATGAAACACCCAATAACGCGGCGGCAGCGAGCAGGTTGCGGTAAGTAACGCGATGAAAAGTCATAAGAAAACCTGTGGTAGTAGTATCGACTTCTAAGTTTGATCGCAGTAGAGCAGATTTCATGCCCGTTTTACTTTTTCCTTTGGGATCAATAATACACACCACAACCTGTGACGCAAATCACACAAAACTGTAAATTTTGCCGACAACCATAAATTGACAGCGAAGGACAAACAAAACCCGATAAACCCTGGCAATTGCCAAGGCTGCAAAATATAAGCGATAAAACCTAGTGGACGGGCTTGTCGTAAAGGCTGGGCAATTCGTTTTCAAACAGCACATAAGGGCTTTGGTAAAAACGGATAAAGTCTTCCGCCGTTGCCTGCCCCGGATAGGGGGCAAAAAACTGCTCGGATTTCTCCCGCGCCATATTGGCATTGCGCCACACCATCACATAAGCAATTTGACTGGCCTGGGCATCAGCCAGGGTTGGCGCCAGAATCCGCTCAGTCCAGAAGTTGGGAATGGTCAATGTGTTGTTGCCGGTTTCGGTGAGCGCAGCGATTTTATGGCGCGCAGTGGCAATGCCCGCGATCTGTTTGAGCGCGGCGGTGAAGTTGGCAATTTGCTCATCGGCACTGGCGTTATTGGCGCTGTGGCCGACATCCCAATAGTTATCCAAACCGATCACGTCCACATAGTCGTCACCGGGGTAGCCGTACAAATAATCGCGCTCAAAGTTAGCCATATCGATGCGGCTGCGGTCGGGTGAGTAGGCGTAAATCAGGTTGCGCAGGCCTTTTTCATCGCGCAGATACTTGACCGTGAACTGCCACAGGGCGATGTAATCCGCCTCGCTCGCATGACCCTTACCCCACCAGAACCAGTCGCCATTATGCTCATGCCAGGGGCGGAAAATAATGGGGATGTAGGTTTCCACACCCGCGCCATCGGTCACTTTTAGCGCTTCATTAAAGGTGACAAAGCTGTCGAGATAGGCTTTTAGTTCGTCGTGTTTGGCGCCGCCGGGAATCAGCTCGTGCACCGTAGGGGTTTTATCCCAGGAATTGCCGCCGGAAACGGGGCTGTACATATGCCAGCTGATGGTTATCACACCGCCACGGCTGTAGCCCGCTTTAATCCACTGCTGCATTTGTTTGAAGTTAACGCCATCCAGATTCTGTTCATGCCCCAATTCCAAACCGCCCAGCTCCCAGCCGTACAGTGCAGGATTGCTGCCGGTGACATCACGCACATCGGAGCGGTCCAAATCCCCCTCCCAATGCACACCGTAGGCGAGGCTATCTTCATGGCCAAACAACAGGTGTTTACCGCGCAGAGCGGCGAGGCTGTGGTAGAGCGCGCGGGTTTGTGCCGTCGCCTGGGTGTCGATCAAGGCAAGCGTGTGGGACTCAACCGCTGCTGCTGAGCTACCACTACTGGAACTGTCAATGTTGGAACTGCCAACACTGCTGCTGGATGGCTTATCGCAACCGAATAATAGGCTGGCGCACACCAGCACTAATGAGAGGCTAAAACGGGATTGAATGGGCATAACATTTCCTCGGAACTGGCCAAAACAAGGCAGGATCTTATCGTTTTTAATAATGTAACCGTTTACAAATGCAAATACTAACAGTCAAAACACAAAAAAGAAGCCCTTGGCGATGTAAATAAAGGTTGAGCTGCCCGATGCTTTTGCCTAGCCTTGGCGGCTTGTTTCCCACCTGTGCCTCCTTATGGATTTCACCTTCCCCGCCATAGGTATTGTCCACTCCTGTTTTAAGGAGAAATTTGGCATACCGCGCCAGCCCGGTTTGGCACCACTGGCCACCGCCGAGATCGAACTGCTGCCGCCCTACAACGATCCGGCAGCGTTTGAGGGACTGGAAGGCACCAGCCATCTGTGGGTGCAGTTTGTCTTCCATGCAAATAGCCGCGAGGAGTGGAAGCCCAAGGTCAAACCACCGCGCCTGGGTGGCAATAAAAGCCTGGGCGTCTTTGCGACCCGCTCACCCACGCGCCCGGCGCCGATCGGTCTGTCGGTGGTGCGTTTTGCCGGGCTGCGCGAGCGCAATGGGAAATTACTACTGGGCATTAGCGGCGTGGATTTGCTCGATGGCACCCCGGTTCTGGATATCAAACCCTATGTGCCCTATGTGGACGCGGTGGCCGATGCCTACAACCACTTTGCCCCCCAGCCGCCAGCGGTCATTGAAGTGGAAATACCCACCGATCTTGCGGTAATTTGTCGCGATTACCAGCAAAAAATGGGAGTTGACCTCGCAGGATTAATCACCCAGGTGCTGCAGCAAGACCCGCGCCCCCAATACCAGCAGCCCGATCCCGAGCGGATTTACGGTATGAAACTACTGGATTTGAATGTACGTTGGCGCTATCAGACTGACCGCCAGCCCCATCGCATTCTTTTACACGCCCTGACACCGGGCGACACCTTTTAACTCACCGAGGAAAGATTATGAAATTTGCCCGCACTTGCCTGTTACTGATGCCACTGAGCTTGGTCGCCTGTAATGCCACCCTGCCACAAATGGCAGAAACCGGCGCTGCCGTTGCCAGTGCCGCTGGTTATAACAATCAGGCACAGCTGATTCGCGGCATTAAAGAAGCCTTGGAACTGGGCAGTAACCGCGCCGCCACCAGCCTTTCCGCCCCCGGCGGTTACGCCAATAGCTCGCTCTACCGCATTGAATTACCCGCGAACCTGCAGCCAATTGCTGGCACTTTGCGCCAAATGGGACTGGGCAGCCAACTGGATCGCGTAGAAGGCTTGATGAATCAGGGCGCGGAAAAAGCGGCCGTGGAAGCCCAAGCAGTGTTTGTGGATGCCGTGCGCAATATGAGCGTGACCGATGCGCTTGGCATAGTACGCGGCAACAGCACGGCAGCCACCGACTACTTCCGTGGCCAGACCGAAGCCAGTTTGCGCCAGCGTTATATGCCGATCATCAAACAAAACCTGCAGCAAATCGGTTTCTACAACCAATACCAACAGCTGCTCGGCACCTACAACATGCTGCCGCTGGCCAACAAACCCAGCCTGGATTTAGAGCAACACGTGCTGAACATGGCGCTGGACGGCCTGTTTAAACAAGTCGCGGTGGAAGAACAACTGATCCGCAAAGACCCGGTAGGACGCGGCAGCCAGATCATCGGTTCAGTATTTGGCGCAACCAAACAATAAAGCTTCCCGCTATTTTTCACCCTGATCAACCCACCAAAAAAACCGAAGGCGGCACCCGTGCCACCTTCGGTTTTGGCGCTTGCAGTGGTATGATGCGCGCCTTTTTCAGCCAGCCGATACGCCTTTTTTAGCCTGCGGGCGCCTGAATACCGGCCCTTTCCGTCTCCTGTTTGATGCCCTTACTCGCAGAGACGCGCTGTACGCTTTTCTCACTTTAAGACTTTAGGAGTTGTTCCCATGAGCAAGACCTCGTTAGACAAAAGCAAAATCAAATTTCTGCTGCTGGAAGGCGTTCATCAATCGGCGGTGGATACCCTGCATGAACAGGGTTACACCAATATTGAATATTTAAAAACCGCGCTGGGCGAAGACGAGCTGATCGCCAAAATTCAGGACGCTCACTTTGTCGGCCTGCGCTCGCGCACCCAGTTGACCCGCCGTGTATTTGAAAATGCACCCAAGCTGATCGCCGCTGGTTGCTTCTGCATAGGCACCAATCAGGTGGATTTAAAAGCGGCGCAGGAACACGGTGTAGCGGTATTTAACGCGCCCTATTCCAATACCCGCTCGGTAGCCGAACTGGTGATTGCCGAGGCGATTTTGCTGCTGCGCAATGTGCCGCAGAAAAACGCTGTGTGCCATCGCGGTGGCTGGGACAAATCTGCCGTAGGCTCCTTTGAGATTCGCGGCAAAACCCTCGGCTTGATCGGTTATGGTTCTATCGGCAGCCAAACCTCAGTGCTGGCGGAATCGCTCGGTATGAAAGTGCAATTTGTCGATGTGATTACCAAATTGCCGCTGGGCAATGCCACCCAGGTGCGCAGCCTGGATGAACTGCTGGCCACCTCGGACATCATCAGCCTGCACGTCCCGGAAAACCAATCGACGCAAATGATGATTGGCGCACGCGAAATTGGCCTGATGAAAAAAGGCGCAATCCTGATTAACGCCTCACGCGGCACAGTGGTGGACATAGATGCGCTGGCCGCCGCGATTAAAGCCGGCAACCTGTCGGGTGCGGCTATCGACGTATTCCCCGAAGAACCCAAAGCTAACGACGACGAATTTGTGAGCCCGCTGCGCGGCTTGGACAATGTGATCCTGACCCCGCACATCGGCGGCTCCACCATGGAAGCGCAAGCCAACATTGGTATCGAAGTGGCCGAGAAGCTGATCAAGTACTCCGACAATGGCACCACCACCAGCTCGGTCAACTTCCCCGAAGTGGCCCTGCCCGGTCACCCGGATGCGCACCGCTTGCTACACGTACACGCTAACGTTCCCGGTGTCCTGTCCAAGATCAACAAAATCTTCTCCGACAACCAAATCAACATCGCCTCACAGTACCTGCAAACCAATGACAAGGTGGGCTACGTGGTAGTGGACATCAACTCCCCGTACGATGAAATCGCGCTGGAGCAGTTGAAGAATATTGAAGGGACTATCCGCTGCAGAGTCTTGTTCTAGTCGCTGCAGAATGTTGCTCTAAACGATTAATACCAGCTCCAACAAAAACGCCGCGTCCAGCAATGGACGCGGCGTTTTTGTTTGGGGTTTAGCAGGGAGGGCTTAGGGAGATTTAACTCTCTAGCGCCACCGCACTGCGGCGTTTGATCCAGAGCGCCACCAATTCCACACCCAGTACCAGCGCAACACCAAGGAATGCCCAGAGTATCGCTAGGCCGATGGTAGGTTCGCTGCCAGTGACGGCAAGGAAATTGAAGGGGCTGAGGTTTTCCTGCTGCAATACCACGGTGCGACCGTGACTATCGGTAGTGGTGAGCAGGGCGTTTTTCCACGGCCAGGTGACATAGAGCGAGCCGACTAAGAAGCCGATCAGCACCGACAGGGTTTGGTTGTGATAGGACTTGAGCAGCCAGAGCAGGAAGCGTGAAAAAACAACCAGACCGCAGATACAACCGGCGCCAAACCACAGCAGCTTGCCAATTTCCAGATTGTGTATCGCCTGCAAAAACACCGGATAGAGCCCTACCAACAGCAGGATAAAACTGCCAGAAATACCGGGCAGGATCATGGCGCAAATCGCCACAAACCCGCCGAGGAATAGAATCCAGCCATGTCCGGGCAGTTGCGCCGGCGCCATAAACGAGATGGCGAGGATAAAGGCTATGCCGAACAGCAGACCAAAGGCCTCTGTAATACCCCAGCCGCGCTGCTCGCGCACCAGGTGATAAATAGACGCGGCGACCAAGCCAGAGAAAAATGCCCACACCAAAATCGGGTAGCTATCCATCGCCAGTAATACCACCGCCGCAAAGGTTTTCAGGCTAATCAAAATGCCACCAAACAGCGCCACCAGAAAGTTGCCATTAATGTACTGCCAGGTTTTAACCAGCCCCTCGCGCTTTAAGCGCAGCAATACCGCCGGGGTACAGCGCTTGAGGGAGCTGAGCCACTCATCGTAAATGCCGGTAATAAACGCAATAGTGCCGCCCGATACCCCAGGCACTACATCGGCAGCGCCCATGCACAGGCCTTTGAGCAAAATAAAGAGGTAGTCCTTGAGGCTGCGCTGAGGTTGATGCAAGGTCATGTCCTGTTGATCGGGAGTTGCCATAACTAAAGTCTCGCCTGGGGCCAGTGATAGCCGGGTTAAGATTCAGGATTCAATATCCAGTAAAAAAGTGACGCGAGTGTGCCTGAAAGCGTGCGCGGGCAACAGGTTAATCGCTAAAAAAGTGGCGCTGGATCTCATCAAAAACCACGTCGCGATACATGGGGATTTCATTCACCAGCTGGTGCCCGGCCGCCGGGATAAACACCAGTTTTGCCTGGGGTAATTTGCGCTGGAGTAAACGCGTATTGTAGCGCCAGGCCACCGTCTTATCGGCAGTGCCCTGGACCACCAGCAGCGGTGTCGCGCGCGGGGAGAAGTGTAAAAACTGACGATGCCAGGCTTTCATCGCCCCCACCCAGCGCACCGACAAGGTTTTTGATTGCAGGCAGTCGCGCTCATCAATGAAGTTAATAAATGACGCATCTTGCGAACTGCGCGAACGGCCGCGCGGCAGGCGTTTGACCCAGTTGTGCAGCAGCCAATAAAACACTCGCCCGGTGCCCCAACCGCGCGGCAAAATCAGCGGCGCACAAAGGGCGATACGCGCAAACTGCGCCGGATAACGCCACAGGTGATTCAGCAACACCGCACCGCCAGTGCTCTGCCCCAGCGCGTAGAAAGGCGCCGGTAACAGTGCTTGCGCGCGCGCCATCACTTGCTGCAACACGTCGGCGTATTCATCAAAAGAATCTATCGCCGCACGCTCGCCACTGCTCAAACCGTGGCCGGGCAAATCAAACGCCAGCACCGCCAAGCCCTGCGCCAAACCGAAGGCGATGGCATGGTCAAAAATCCCCAGGTGATCGTAGTAACCGTGAATAATCACCAGCGTGCCGCGCGGCGCGGGCGGCAGCCAATAATGGGTGGCGATATCAAACCCGGCGGCGCTGATGCGGCCAAAACCGTGGTGGATGGATTCGTCCTGCGCGGCAAAATTAATCCGGTAATAGTTGAGGTACTGTTGCGCGCCATCGCCCAGCGCCCAGCGGCAATCGACGGAGGGATCAAACTGCAACGCAGGTAGCTGCTGCATCAAGAGATGAGCATCGGTGAGGCTAAACATCTGCGGCAAATCAGCTGGCATAAACAACGGAACCTTGACAGGGAAGCAACAAGAATTGCCACTGTAACAAAATGCGACAATTAAACCGCGCCGAATAAGGGAAATGGCCGCAACACTGGCGTCAAAGTTCAACTATAATTCAGCTCCCGATGGGACATAAACCCAATCAACCTTAAAAAAACTTATAACAAACACAACCCCGGGCTAAGACTCTATGCAGAATTATATTTTTAACATCCACGACGTAGTGTTGTTTATGACCGTCGCGGAATGTTTCCTGCTTGTTATTTTCCAGGCAATACTTCCGGTCAAAAACCAACTCGCCAATCGTTTGCTGAGCGTATTCCTGCTCTCTATCGCTGTTAGTTCCGCCTGTATTTTGGTGCTGTGGAACGAGAACGTGCGCCTGTTTACCCTGTTTGATGAAACCCTGCTGCCCTACTTTTTGGTGACGGCGCAATTGCTCAAAGGGCCGATGCTACTGCTGTATGTTGTGGCGCTCACCCAGGATGCGTTTAACCTCAACCGGCGCCATCTGCTACACGCTGTTCCCATTGTTATTGCGCTCGGCTGGCTCTTGGTATTTGGTATTAACGGCTCGGACTTGAGTTTTAAAACTCTCGACCAACAGCAATTGGCCAACGCGGTGTGGCATTTCATCAAGGTGATGCCGTTCTTTTACGGGCTAATGGCGTTTAACAAAGTGCGTTTGTATTTGATTAGCCTGCAAGATCAATACTCGACCTTCTCCTCCACCGAACCCAGCTGGCTCAAAACACTCAGCCTGGGCTTTTTAATTACCTGGAGCTTTTCGATTGTGGTGCACGTGGTTGCCAATACTATCGAATCACCGCGCATTTCCGACGTCATTGGCATCACTGAAAACTACATAGTCTTTATTTTGATTAACGCGCTGTTTATCAACAGTGTGGTGCATACCCACAAGCTACTCACCACCAAACCGGAGCTGGCCAAAGACATTAAGGTCGATGAAAAACTCACCGACTCGGCGATTCAAAAAGTGCAGCAAGGTATGGAAAGCCAGAAGTTGTTTCTGAAACAAAACCTGAACATTGAAGAGTTTTCCAAACGCATTAACCTGCCGGTCAAAGAAGTTTCCGCCGTTATCAACAAACACTACGGCACCAACTTTTTTGAGTTTATGAACAGCTATCGCGTGGAAGAGGCAAAACGCTTATTGGGCGATAGCCAACACGCCGAAATGACCGTGATGGATGTATTGCTGCACGCCGGTTTTAACAGCAAGTCAGCCTTCCACCGTTTTTTCAATCGCCTGGTTGGCATGTCGCCTACCGAGTATCGCAAACAGCAATTGCATAAAGAGGCGAAGGTCAGTTAATTGGTCTCATGGGTAAACTCAAGGCAATGCCTGAATCTGGCCCCTATCCAACTCCAGTAAAAAATGATCGCTTGGCGCATCGCCAGCAAATTGCACAAGGATGTGCAGCAGTTGTGCGAGCCTCGTTTGATAGCGGGCACGCAATGAGCTTTCCTCTACTGGCGATAAAAATGCTTGTGCCAGCAACCGGTAGTGCGCAAAACGCTGGGCATCAATATCCTTTAGCGCCAGCTGATCCGCATTCCACAGGCGATAAAAATCCACACCCATATCCAGCCCATTCCACGCGGCAAAACTCTTCGTTGTTAACCCCTGGCGATGCGCCATATTTGCCGCCTGTTGGCTCGCCTGCTGCCATTTCTGCTCCAGCATCCTGTCCTGATTGGTATTGCCAATCAGTGCAGCAATTTGTTCAAGAGTAACATCGGCATTTAATTGCGACATAACCAACAGCTGCTCACCATTGAGGCTAAGCAGTAGTTCCCGTAGATCCGCAGGCCATTCCTGCGGCAGAAAACGCAAGCGCGCCAACTCACGCAAATGCCACTGGGTAAACTGCCGGTAATTTTTTGCCTGCAGAATATTTTTATCCCAAATATCCGCCGCATTCATTCGCTGCAAATAATCCCATTCGGTACGGTAGTGCGCAAATAGCTCATCAAAACGCGGCACGTCATTTAATACCACGGTTTCGACTTCAACCTGTTGCGCCGTTTTAATCGTCAATACTTTGTAAGCTGGCACGTAGGCCGCAAGCGACGGCGCCTGAATATTAAATAGCACCTTGCCATTCTCGCTGCGATAAACACCGGTATCGTTAATGTGCATGTGACCGGCGACGTGAACTTTCAGGCCGGTATCTGCCAGTAGCTTGCTGGTGTGCGCACTGGGGTTGCGGTTCAACTGGAATTTTCCATCGCCCATCAAGTGCGCTATGTCTTCAGCTGCACCATCATAAAATTCACTCATCGGAAAATGCGAGAATGCAATCAGGGTTTTACCTTGGGCTTGCGCACGTTGCACAAGGTCGCGTATCCATTCCAATAAATGCGGTTTATGGGTAATCACTTTGTTGTAGCCCGCATCACTGGAGCCCAAAAAATTATCCGCATCCAGCGCATTACCATTGCCACCCAGCTTGGGCTGATAAACATTGGCATCAATCGCCAGTAACCAAAGTCCCGGTGTGGGTTCCACGAGATAGCTGGTATCTGCCACCCAATAACAATCGCTGTAATGCGGCTGTTTGTATTTCCCCCCGGCGCCCTGATGACAAATTTCGTATTGGCGCTTATCAAACTGCGCTGCCTCCCGTGCAACTGCATGGTGATAAGTCGCGTCGCCATAAACGGAATTTTTAGGGGCGGCAGTGAGGCCAACAAGCTTGCTGTAAGGGGTTTCATAATAAACATAATGGGAACGCGGAAAAAAACCTTGCTCACTGAATAAATTCATAATGGGTTGATAACCCAGCTCCTGCACCTCATCCGAACAAATAACTGCATTAGTTTGCTGAGAATTTTTTTCGGCACACAAAGGATGTTGCAGGCTAAAAATAGGTTGTTCTTTTCCATCCTGCCCCAAAAAATCCATTTTTCCCGCCGGATGAGAGACGGGGCGCGTTGGGTCGTGATTACCCGGTGCCATAAAAAATTCAATGCCGTGTTCACGCTGATATTTATCAAGAATTGTTTTTAACCCGCGCAGGTGCAGTGGTTGGCCATCATCACTAAAATCGCCCGGTAGGGCTACATATTTTATTTCCCGCTTGACTATGTCATCCAGCGCGGCGAGTAGTGCAAAATAATTTTCGTTAAACAAGCGAGTGGAATGCAATTGTGCGCGCATCGAACGAATACTGGCGTGTTGTACACCCTGTTCGGTATGGGTTGGCAAGCCCTTGAATGAGCCATCAGTAAACTCACCATAAATATCGTGAAAGTGAATGTCCGGCATAAATGCGACACGCACAAACTCAGCGTTGTTGGGGATTTTTTCACTGGGCGACTCACAGCCGGATAACAATATCACCAGATTTACTAACGCGAGGACAAAAAATAATTTCATGGTCACAGCAAATTCAACCGGAAAATAACCCGCGCAACAGATCACAGGCGAGCATAGAGAAGGGACTTTTTGCAAAAAAATGAATTCTATGAAGCAATAACGACAGATTGATGACAGAAAAATATTTTTTACTGCTCACCGCACAACAAATTGTTAATTACTGTTAATAGTACAAATAACAACAATGCCGCAATAAAACTGAAACGCAGCGGCATTACCGTCCCCTCGCGTTTCTAATTCCTGTTGGGGACTCTAAATCTGCATGGGAAGTAAGATGGAATTTTCTCTTTTTATGAGAGCTAGAAATGGTTGACCGTTGTTTTTCTAACTGTGATAGATAAGAGGAAATTAAAGTGAAAAAGGGCAAAAGAATCTCCCCGCTAGCAACCAAATCCCCCTTAAGTCACGCCTTGGGGCACATCATTATGGGCACCGCATTAGCAACAGCCGCATTACCTGGCTGGGCGCAAGATGCCGACCTGATGGAAGAAATTGTAGTGACCGGCAGCTACTCCAAAAGTTTGGAAAAAGCGATTGATATTAAACGCAATACGGTTGGCTTTTCTGACTCCATTGTCGCCACCGACATTGCCGATTTCCCGGAACAAAACCTCGCCGAAGCCTTGCAGCGTATGCCCGGTGTTACTATTGAGCGCAACAAAGGTTTGGGCAGTAAAGTAAACGTGCGCAGCCTGCCCAGTGAATTTACCCACGTCTCCATCAACAACCTGTCCACCGCTTCTGGCAGTGGCGGCCGTGATGTTGAGTTCGATATTTTTGCTTCCGAAATTATTCAAAGTGTGACCGTAAAAAAATCACCTACTGCCGCTGACGAAGAAGGTGGCATTGCCGGTTCAGTGGCAATTTCAACGGCACGCCCTTTTGACTACAGCGATGCAAAATTTGTGGTGTCCGCCGAAGGCGCACACAATTCTATTTCTGAAGAAATAGACCCCAAAGTTTCCTTCCTCGCCAGCGACACCTTCGGTGATTTTGGTGCGCTGGTTTCTGTTTCGGTGGCGGAGCGTACCAACAGAACAGATTCCAATTCCGGCATTAACTTTCGTCCGCTTTCACGCTGGACCGAAAAAACCGGTTCGTCACAATGGCAAGCGACTCAAACCCTTGAGGTACTGGAACGCGATACCGGTATAGTGATTAATGATCGCTTTGACAAAGAAGAAACCAACCGCATTGTATTTCATGACAAGATTGGCGATCGCGCTTATTTAAATGAACAGGAAAAGTGGGGCGCAACGGCGGCATTCCAGTATCAACCCAGCGACGTATTCAGTTTGACGCTTGATGCCATGCTCGGTGGTTACGACAATACCGAAGACGAATACGATGCAGCAGCCTACACCGCATCCAGTATTAGTGCGCTGGAAACGGTTCACGAATACGACAGCGCCACCCTCGCTCAACACGGCATAGTGGTGTTGCGCGATGTTTCTTACGCCGCTACCCAGCACGAATTTCTCAGCAAAGAAAATGTCCATGAAACTGATTTTTCCCAATACAGTTTAAATTTAGATTGGGAAATTGGCGGTTGGTATGTTGAAGGTTTGGTGGGTTATTCCGGCGCGGAAAAAACCTCTGACACCAGCAATTTGAAACACGTTGCCTTTGCGCCGTCACGCAGCCGCTACACCAGCAATGGTGGTGAAACACTCGTGAGCGCTAATCCGGCAAGTTTTGATATGTACAATTCGCCGGAAAAATATTTATTCGATTCCTATGAAGTGAATTTGGAAAAAATTCAGGACGATAAATATGCCGCGCAGTTAGATTTTATCAAACCACTGGAATTGGATTTCCTACCGGCATTAAGCCAAGTGCAATTTGGCTCACGCTATACCGACAAATCCAAAGAGCGCAACCGCGGTACCAATACTGTGCGCGGGCCAGAAGCGGGCGACAATTCCTGGCGCAATGTGCGCACTCTGCAAGACAGTGAATTGACCTTGGTGTCTGACATAGTACCGGGCGGAAAATATTTATCGCAATCATCCAACAGTCCGCAGTGGGCACAAGTTGCTAACAGCTACGCACGCGAAACCTTCCGCTATGACGGCTTTGCGGTGGACTTTGCCGATAGCGAATATTATCGCGTGGATGAAGAAGTACTTAGCCTGTATGCCATGGCAGATTTCAAATTCGATGTCGCCACTATGCCGGTTATGATCAATGCCGGTGTACGTTCAGTTGATACCGACGTATTGTCATTTGGTTATCACCAAGTGCAAAACTCTGATGGCTCTACCGGCTACACACCGGCACCGATTTCCAAACAAGGTGATTACAGCGACGTATTACCCAGCCTGAACATGAGCATGGAATTGCGCGATGGTTTGTTGTTGCGCGCCGCCGCATCGGAAACATTAATTCGCCCTGCATTAGGCGATATCGCCTACAAACGTACCGTGAGCCTGAATGATTTTAAATATCGCGACGGCAACCCGGATCTGAAACCCACGTATGCCGATCAATGGGAGTTGGGTTTGGAATGGTATGTCGGCGAAGGCGCGCTGTTTGCAGCATCCTACTTCGAGAAAAAAATTGAAGGTGTAGTGCGTGAATCACTGACCGGTGTGGTGCAGGACGTTGTTAAATACAATGCCAACGGCACTGTCGACGGTGTATATGATTTTGAAATTTATCAAAAGGTTAATGCCGAAGGTGATTACGATGTATCCGGAGTGGAATTAATTGCGCAATTCCCACTGAATATGTTGCACCCATCGCTGGAAGGTTTTGGTGTTAATGCCAACTTCACCATGCTCGACAATTCACTGACCGGTGAATCCGATTTGGGCATTCCAACACCACCCGAAGGTTTGGCAGACGAAACTTACAACTTGACCTTCTATTACGAAAATCAAAAATTTGATGCACGTATCGCCTACAACTACAAAGACAAATATGTGGAATATATCGCCAGCGATATGTACCCGGTGTACCGCAAAGCCTACGGTCAAACGGATCTTTCAGTGGGTTACCAGCTGACTGATTTCATCAAATTCACACTGGAAGGTATTAATATTACCGACGAAGAGACCAGTGCGTACACCATCGACCCGTCATTCCCCTCCATGTACGAATTTTCTGGTCGTCGTATTAGTTTGGGGGTAAGAGCAGATTTTTAAGTTGTAAAAAAATATTGCTTGAACCTGTTGCAAAAAAGGATGCTCCGCACGGAGCATCCTTTTTTTTCGGAATTTACTTATTATTTGATTGGAATTATCCAGCGATCATTTTCCATGTCCACACGTCCGCCCATCAGTTCAACTACTACCTTATCCACTATAGCAACACCGGTGTTCGCCATCTTGTCGAAAGTATCTATACCGCTGTTAGGAAAATTTTTTCGTGTTCTGTGAATATTGAATTGATTTGAAAACTGCTGATTAAACGTTCTTTCTATTTCTTTCTTACCATACATAAAACCTAATAGGCCGCCCCAGGTCGCCGTTGGATTATCCGAGTCCCACCCCATTAGCGATCCGATTTTAATAGTTTCTTTTAAATCGCCTTCGCCATAAAACAAGCTGACCAAACTGGCAGCGAAATTAATACCGGCAGCAAAACAACCGTTGCAGTATAAATTTCTATTGGTGAGGTCATAACCATCGCGTTGATGTTGCTGGTAGCGAATATAAAGCGTATCGCGGGTTTTTTCCCAGGGCACATCGGCAAGGTACATATCCTTGACCAAATCGTACATGGCCGCCGGATATTGTTGCGCGGGTAATTGTTGGCGTGCCTGCTCCGCCATCCACATAACTTGTGCTTTCAGTGGCATAGTTTTATCGGCAGCAGGGGCCAGTGAATAGAGCGTGATATAAAAATTGGCGATATCGACTGCCTCTTTATCGGCAACTGTTCGCACCGGCAGTTCACTTATTTTTAATGCGATGTCCGGGCGTGTGGGTGCAAAAAAACCAAAGATTTCCGTAGTGAGTTGCGCATCGATCATATCGTAGTGGGGATTCAAGGTTTTGCTTCCGGTTAAGGGTGGCAAAGTACCCGCTTGCATTAAATCAAACGCTTTTTGATTGGATACCCACAGAAAATTTTCGTAATTTCCCTCGGGGTCACGACCGAATGGTGTCGGCTCTTGCGAGGAATAGATATGTTTGAGCCAACCATCGCGTATCTGTTCAGGTGTTAGTATGACCGACGGACTTTTGTTTAATAGCTCCTGGTAGATATATTCAATATCGGTGTCGTCATCCGCGCCCCAAATGCCTTCAGGCCCCACAGTCACAAAATCAATGGTCGACGATAAATCGCTCGGAACACCTTGCCCCCAAATACTTGGCTGATCGGGTTTACCCCAATCATGGCGCGTATAAAATTTGCCTGTTTTTAATTCCCCGATATTGCCGATCTTATCCATTTCCGTGACCAATCCGGTCCAGTTGGCAATACACTGCCCCAACCAAAAACCATAAAGTGAATCGCGATAGGCAATACGCGATATCGTAATAACTTCAGCAGATTTGATTGCATGATTGTCATGCAGACCAGTTTCTATCGCGGTATGCGATGCGCACCCCACCAGTACGTTTACAAACAGAACGACACTTATCGTTGGGTAGCGCATCAACATAATTTCTTCCACGAACAAAAAGATTTATTGTTATCGCAGCATTAAAAACACGTTTTGAATGCTGCGTTTTGTTGGCTGCACTTTTTATCGGGTACAACCAAATTAGTCAGGCACAACCAACCGCACATTATCAAACGATACGTTCATCGCTGCGTTGGGTTCAACCACAAACACATTGGAAATTTTTGCCAGGTTGGCGCTGCCCGGTTCAATGGAGTTGCCGCGCGCAATCAGGTTAGCGACTGAAATACGGTATTCACCCCAAGTGCCGGTGGCAGGCAAGGTTGCTTCTACGTCGCTCACACTTGGCCAGCCGCTGTCCATTTTGATCAGTAGTTTGGCACCGGCCGCCATGGAGTTAACCTTGAGGTCAAACACCAATTCACCCGCCGTGGCCCAGCCGGTTAAATCGGCGGTGCCGGCGGGGATATTAAAATACACATTGCCGGTTGCGCCGGTTTTGATCACGTTGAGCACCTTGCCGCGGCCTTCTTCATCCAACTGTGAATAGCTGATTTGGCCCTGTGGGTTGTAGGACTCAAACTTCAAGCCGGTCGCCAGCGCGTCGCTGTACATAGTGAACAGTGGCGGTTCGGCAAAGTCGCCCGACACTTGTGGATGGCCGGTTAAGGGCACAATGGCCGGGTCGACATTGGTCGCACAGCCTTTGCCAGTTTCAGGGTTGGTTGCGCAGCGATAGACTTTTACCGATTCAACCTGCATTTCCTGCGGGAAGCTGGTGGCGTTGTTGGGCACACCCGGCCAGTTGCCGCCCACGGCGACGTTCATAATCATGTGGAAGGATTCATCAAACGGCGCATTTTCGGCGGTTGACGCAGAGGTGTACCAACCCGCCTTGGTTTGGGTGGCATAGTGTTTGTCGTTGATGTACCAGCGAATTTCGCCCTCTTCCCACTCAACGGCGTAAGTATGAAATTCTTCCCAGGTATTGGCGGTGGGTGTAGTGCTGGTGCCGGTGTATTTGTTGTTGGGCCAGACATCACCATAGTGCAAGGTGCCGTGAATAGCGTTGCCACCATTGGTGGTGTTGAGGTTTACTGCTTCTACGATATCGATCTCGCCACTGAGCGGCCAACCGCCATATTTCCACTCGGTCGGCAGCATCCAAATCGCCGGCCATACGCCTTGCCCTTGTGGCAATTTTGCGCGAATTTCCATACGTCCGTATTTCCAATCCCCTTTATTTTTGGAGCGCAGGCGCGCAGAGGTGTAATCGCGGGTGACGGATTTGTCATCCACGTTGTAAGTGGGGTCATCATCGCCCTTGGCTTGACCGGCGAAGGTTTCCTTTTTGGCAACTATGTGCAATTTGCCTTCGGCAACAAAGGCGTTATCGGCACGGTCGGTGTAGCACTGCAATTCGTTATTGCCGCCACCCATGCAATTTTTTTCAAACGACCATTTAGTGCTGTCGATGGTCTCGCCATCGAACTCATCGCTCCAGACCAATTCCCAGCCAACCGCGGCGGATGAACTGGAGGCAGCCAAAGAGCTTGCTTCGACGCTGCTCGAGCTGGCTTCAAGACTGCTCGAACTCGCCTCTACGCTCACTGCACTGCTGGATGCTTCCGCTACCACGCTCGATGGCGCGCTTGAGGAGCTGGCCGGTGAGCTGCCGCCGCCCGAACCGCCACAGCCAATCAAACTGAGCAATGCCAGGGTCAGGGATGCTTGAACCAGTGGTTGGCTCATACCTCGTTGTTGAATTCTCATACTTCTTACCTCGGTGCTGTTTTATTAGGTTTTATTATCGAAAGCGCTTGGTGGAACACTGCTAGCTACCGGCGCTGCGCGCTTGAACAACGCCGGCATTCACAGATGGGTTACTCGGGGCAGGCAGGTGCCTGGGTATTTTTCTCGATGCGCAGGTTGTACAGGCTGATGTCCGCGGTACCGCTGGTGCTGAGCGCAAAGGGGGTTAATACCATGTCCAGTTTCGTGCGTTTTTGCGCAAAACAGTCGAGCGCGATACTCACACTGGTCCATTCACCTGCGGGCGCATTATTTAGCTGCTGGGTGATGGGAATGGCGCCGCCACAATCGCTGCCGCAGAAAATTCCCACATTGACCTCAGCGCTGGGTTTGGCATCGACTTTGACATCAAACACCAAGGCGCCACCGGCATATGCACTCAGGTCGCTGCGCTCGGTGGAAGCAAAGTTCACACTCGCCAGTGCGGAGCCGTCCCACTGCAGGCGACGTGCATCTTCCTGCACTTTGTAGTCGATGGAGGACACAGTCACCGCACCCAGAGTGCCGCTGCTGGTGGTCACTGGCTGCATATTATTGAGATGATCGAGCAGCACTAATTGCCAGGGGTTCATTACCCGCTGATTGAAAATAGGCAGGCTGTCAGGCGTGACGCTCGCGGCGATTTGACCGGCAGTTTCCTCCAGCAAACCGGTCTCCGTGTTGTCGGCATAAGTCAGCCCAAAACCGTAGGCGAACTGGGGCTGATAATCCGCATCACCGACATTGAGTGGCGACTGGACGGGCGATGCCGGCCAGGAGAAGGGCAGTTTGCCTTTGACCGCGGCATTCACCGAACCATCGGCTTTGGCGAGCACCACATCGGCCACACCCGCCCCTTCGGAACCGGGCAGCCAGACCACCGCAAAGGCGTCGGCAGCGTTGATAAATTCATTGGCCCAAAGCGGACGACCGGTGATAAACAACGCAACCACCTTGATGCCATCGGCGTTTAATTTTTTCAGCAGCGCCAAATGGGTTGGGTCTTTATAGGCCAGTTGGTTTACATCGCCCTGCATTTCCGCATAGGGATCTTCACCAAATACCACAAACGCCACATCAGGCTTTTGTTGATAATTACCATCCACACTCAACTCAACCGAGCCACCGGCAGCGGTTACTGCGCTGGCGATGCCTTGATAAACAGACGTACCGCCGGGGAAATCCGCATTGGTATTGCCTGTGCCCTGCCAGGTGATACTCCAACCACCCGCTTGTTTACCAATATTGTCGGCACCATCGCCCGCCACCAATATTTTGGCAGTGGGTTTAACCGGTAATACTTGCTGATTGTTTTTCAACAACACAATGGATTCACGCACCGCCTGACGAGCGATAGCACGGTGCTCCGGCGCACCAATCACCTCGCGCTTGCCTGCCAATTCACGGGTAGAGGGTGCACCTTTTTCAAACAAACCTGCGCGCAATTTCACCCGCAAAATCCGCGCGACCGCGTCATCCAGGCGCGCCATGGGAATTTCGCCGCTTTTCACTTGTGCCAAAGTGTTGTGATACAGCTCTTTCCAGTTGGCATCGGGCGCCATAAAAATATCCAGCCCGGCATTAATGGATGCCGCACAACTGACCGGTGTACAGCCAGACACAAACGCATGCCCATTCCAATCGCCCACCACCAAACCATCAAAACCCATTCTATTTTTGAGCTGATCGGTAAGCAGGTATTTATGGCCATGCATTTTTACATCCTGCCAACTGCTGAAGGAGGCCATAACCGTTTGCGCGCCGGCGGCCAGTGCGGTCTCGTACCCAGCGTTGTGGATACGCACTAATTCCGCTTCGCTGATTGCCGCATTGCCGCGATCAACACCACCCAGGGTGCCGCCATCGGCGAGAAAATGTTTGGCGGTGGCGATTACATGGCGCTCACTCAAAAAATTATTGCCTGCCGTGCCCTGCAAGCCCTCTACCATCATGCCGCCGTAGGCGCGCACCACCTCCGGATCTTCCGCGTAGGATTCATAAGTGCGGCCCCAGCGATCATCGCGCACTACTGCGAGTGTCGGTGCAAAGCTCCAGTCGATGCCAGTCACTGCAATTTCCGCCGCCGTCGCCGCGCCGATTTGACGAATTAATTCCGGGTTGCGCATCGCACCCAAACCGATGTTGTGGGGAAAAAGTGTTGCACCAATAATATTGTTGTGACCATGTACGGCGTCGGTTCCCCAGATCACCGGGATCGCAACGCGCCCGCCGTCGGTACTCATGGAAGCGTGATAAAAACCATCCGCCAATGCCAGCCAATCATCCACCTTCGCGTGTTTGTTTTCGCCGGGGAATGAGCCGCCACCATTTAAAATCGCACCGACGGAATATTCTTTAACATCTTGCGGGGTGACATGGCGCAATTCCGGTTGCATCAGTTGTCCCACTTTCTGCTCCAGCGACAACTGAGCCAATAATTCAGTAATTTTTGCCTCTAGCGCCGGGTCTTTTTTAACCGCGCTCTCAATACTGGGCCACAGGGATTTTTCAACAGCAACCGGCTCATCACCACTATTGCTTGCGCTGTCTTTCTCGTTGATATTTTTATCGCAACCGCTCAGCGCGGCCACTACAGCGAAACTGCACGCAGCGGCCATTAATGGTTTGTAAAAACTGGGCATAACCTACCTCATTGAAAAATCACTGTTCTTGTCTATTTACATTGCTGCCATGGGTTGATTGATAAAATGCTCGCCACCAAGAAAAAAGCCCCCGCTTTCTGCAAGACTGGAGAACGCGGGGGCTAAGCAAGGAGAGCTAACAATAGTAGAAGGATGACAGTGCATACTCACCACTCTTGCTAACACCCAAGGGGACCTGACATCACCCAGGGGTTCAACAGCTAATGAAAAAATCACATCAGCAAAAACACGCACGCGGCTCAACCACGGGCACATCGTTTGTGTTTACCAATTCAGAGTGACAGGAAATAAAAAGAGTGTCGTCCCACTTTCGCGGTATGCCGAACATGGGGCGGGTAGCACCTGCGGATGAATAAAAGAGGGAAGTTCGTTCGTGTAAAACACGGCAAAACAATATTACTCGAACAATAAAACGTCTCACTTTCGGTAAAGCACCGCAACTCAAACCAATCCACCCCACGACCAGGATGTGAATCAATAGCCAGATTCCCACCACTGCTCATCCCATGTTCAGGTCGCCGCCAAAGTGGGACAACAAATCAAAAAAACTTTTGTTAAGGTTGCGGCGTTCTGGAAGCGTCGCCGCTACCTGCCCAGAGCAACCAATTCCAGGGAGCCACACAAGGAGTCACGCAATGGTGCAACTAAAAACACTGGTGGGAACCACCGTTATTGCCGCACTCGGTGGTGCATTTACCAGCTATTCGCTCATATCCCCAACAACCACAACCTCCGGTAGCAATAACAATGATTCGCCGCAGGGCAGTCAAGTTGACTATGCCGCACAGCGAACCAACACCGCACTGGCAGAAACCATTAAACAACTACAGCAAGAAAATAATCGCCTGAAAAAATTATTGGCTGAACAGCATTCCCCGGAAAAAGAAACACCGGCCGCCGCAATATCTCATACCACGCCGGTGGAATTACAACAGCAACTCCACCAACTGGAGATGGAAAAATACCTGCGCAAAGCCAATGACTTCAGCGATTGGCTGCTGAAATCCCAGCAGGAAAACCCTGATTTCAACCTCAATCAGACACTGACGCAGCATTTTGACAGTGAAGTGCGCGACCCGCAGTGGGCCGACCAACAGGAAAACAGCTATCGCAATTTATTCAGTGAAACGCCGGAACTGTCCGGTTTTGCCCTCACCAATAGCCAATGGATTCAATACTCATTGAGTGACTTCTCACTGCACCAATATTTAAAATTATTATTCTTAACGTTTAATAACCCAACGGAGCATAGATAAAAATTAATAAAACATGGTATCTATGCTGCCATATACATTAATAATTTTAAGCCAATCATATGAACAACGTAGATGACTTTTCTATTAACAAAAACATTAGTATTAACATCCAGAACGTTGGCCTTGAAAAAGAAAAAATCCTTATTATCGATAACTTTTTAAATAACCCGAAACTACTGGTAAACATGGCGGCACATCAGCCTTTTATTCCTTACCATACTCAATACCCTGGGGTGAAATCCCTTGCGCCAGTAGAATACACTCGCCAGTTATTTGGCACCGTTGTGCCTATTATAAAAAAACATTATCAATTGCCTCAGCAATGCACCATAGAGCACACAAAATGTTTATTTTCACTGATAACACATAAAGAAGATGATTTAAATTTGTTTCAACGCGCACCACATCGTGACTCATCTTACGAATATCAGTTTGCAATATTGCTCTATCTATGTGGGCCAGAACATGGCGGCACTTCCTTCTATCGCCACAACCTTACACACTTTGAAACTATTACCCGAGCAAGAAGTGCAACTTACGATCAAACTTACGACGATGACGTGAAACAACATGGCGAACCTGAACCTCGCTATCAGTTGGACAGCGACAGGCGCTACAGCAAAATAGGTGAAATAAATGCATGCTTTAATCGGCTGGTGATTTATCGCAGCTGCCTGCTGCACTCTCCTTATATCAATCTACAAAAAAGTATTGATACCAACCCCCATACCGGCAGACTAACGCTTAATTCTTTTCTGGCCTTTATGTAGCTAAAGCAATTATTAACACCTAATCAGGAAGCGGATATTTTTTTAGGTATTCAGCATGCAAAGGTAGGCCATTTAGTTTTTTACTAATCGTGTCTTTTATTTTCAAAAGGAAAACGGTCAACTCATCACGCGTCATAGTATCCACTAATGGATTATGAGAGCTCGGCATCAACCCCTGCCCTATCATCACCTGTAACCATGAGTCATCAAATAGCTCGTTGCCTTCGCGGAACATACGCCCCGTTTCTTTAAACAACTTAATCCGATGCGCCAAAGAATCCGGTAGTGACATGGTGCGACAGTGATTCCAGAATGGCGAATCGGTACGTTCAGTCACGCAATAATGCAAAATAATAAAATCGCGAATATGCTCCAAATCAAATTTTGCTTGTTTATTAAATTCATCTATATCCGACTGCACTATGCCCTGAGCCGGGAACATACGCATAAAACGCACAATATTTTGTTGGATTAAATGAATACTGGTAGATTCGAGTGGCTCAAGGAATCCACCGGACAACCCCACCGCCAGACAATTTTTGCTCCATTGCTGCAAGCGGCGCCCGGTACGAAACTGAATCAGCCGCGGCTCGGTCAATAGTTTTCCTTCGACATTTTCCAGCAATAACTTTTTTGCATCTTCATCTGCCAGATATTTACTGCAATAAACCAAACCATTTCCCACGCGTTGGCGCAATGGAATTTGCCATTGCCAGCCAGCAGAGTGCGCAATAGAACGAGTATAAGGCACAGGCTCACGCACAGATTCCGTTTGCACTGCAATCGCGCGATCACAAGGAAGCCAATGCGACCAATCTTCATAGCCTGTGTGCAAGGCTTGTTCAATCAGCAAACCGCGCATACCACTACAATCAAAGAAAAAATCACCTTCAATGATTTTTCCGGAATTAAGTGTGACCGATTGAATGAACCCTGTTTGAGGCTCTGTTGTCACCTGCTTAATGGTTCCCTCTATCCGGGTTGCCCCCTGCGCCTCACTGAATTGGCGCAGAAATTTTGCGTAGCGCGAGGCATCCAGATGAAAGGCATAATTGAGGCCATTATTGGGCATATGGGCAAACCTTAATTGCTCTGCAGCTTGCCGCTCGAAACAATAATCACCAAATTCACCAGCAATACCTAATTCTAATCCGCGCCGCCAAAAATGCTGGAAGCCTGCGGCCCAACAATCATTTCCGGTTACACCAAATGCATGCAGATAATGCTTGCCTTGTGCGCGCCAATTTTCAAAACGAATACCCAGCTTGAATGTTCCCTGGGTAGCACTTAAAAATTCCGCCTCATTAATTCCCAATAACTGGTGAAAGAAAACCATGGTAGGTATGGTTGCTTCACCAACACCTATAGTGCCTATTTCCTCTGACTCTACCAGAGTGACATTGACTATCTTCCCGTATAGCTTGGTAATGGCCGCCGCTGCCATCCAGCCTGCAGTACCGCCACCAACAATCACCAGGTTTTTTATTGCCGTCATATTGCTAGCCTCTCTTGTTGCAGTCGAAATAATTATTTTTTATTTGTTTTTAATAAATTGGCACTACAAAAAAACACAGCCGCATAAGCGGCTGTGTTTCCTCCTTAAATCACCTTAGCGATTATTAGAACTTATAACGTGCACCAATGTTGTATCGTGCACCTTGCTCAATTGCTGCAATAACCATATTTTCATGACGGCCATGCAAACGACGATCCTCTTCAGTTACATTGATACCTTCTGCAAAAATAGAGAAGTTTTCATTAATTTCGTAACTGATATTGATATCAACTTGGCCATAGGCTTCGGTGTAAATCGGATTGCGCTCGCCGTTGCCATCGAAGGTTGAGTTGAGGAAATCATCGCGCCAGTTGTAGGCAATACGCACCTGGAAGCCATCTTTGTCATAGAAGCCCACCAGGTTAGCGGAATCACTTAAGCCAAACAGTGCAAATTGGTTTTCGACACCTTCACCCTTATTGGTATTGTAGTTGTCGTAACCAATATCACCATTCACCGTGGTGAAGTTAACGATGCCGCCAAAGCCACTCTCACCAAACAAATGCTGTACCGCAAATTCAAAGCCATCGATTGACGCCTCTTTAGCATTGAATGGAGCGATGATAGTGAACTCAGTTGATGGATCACCTTGACTGGCATCACCCACGATAGGCGAACCATATTGCTCTTCCATATAAGCGCGTACGGCTGCTGCATCGCTGGTACCCAATGCCGCTACCGCTTGCTGGTAACGCGGCCCTTGTGCCGGGTGCGCCAGCTCAAAAATGGTCGAGGTGTAGCTGTCCTGACCGATAAAGTTTTTCACGTCTTTTTGATAGTAACCAAAAGACACATAACTACCTTCTGCATAATAAAACTCAGCAGAAAGGTCAAAGTTTGTTGATTCAAAGGGATCGAGATCCGGGTTGCCGCTACCACCTGTACCGCCGTTAAAACGCACCAGCTGATTGATGGTTACGCCACCTTGAATATCAGAGTAGCTTGGGCGTGTAATTGTTTTACTTGCCGATGCGCGCACCAACAGGTTTTCAACTACTTCGATATCAAAGTCGATATTGGGCAGCCAATTATCGTATTCACCTTTTAGCGTAGTGAAGCCAGAGCCATCAGCCACCGCACTAAATTCGTTCGCGCCTGACCACACCAAAGAGGTGTACACCGGAACCAGCGCATCGGAAGTCACATCCGTTGATTCGTAGCGCACACCCACTGCTAAATTGGTTGGCATGGTGCCAGTTTCCCAACCCAGATTGGTTTGTACATAAGCCGCTTGCTGCTCTTCCAGTGTGCGACGATCGGTAGTGAATTCAGGGCTTGCTGCCAGGTCAACACCCAGCTCACCCATGCGGGCTCTAAATCCATCAAAATCCACATTAAAAAAGGTACGCTGGGCATTGGTACCCTTGAGGGCAGAAAATTCCGAGTGCAGGTCACCTTGGGTAAACAGTGAGTCATCAAAATCTGCCGGTGTAAATACACCACCCCAGGTATCACGCTGAGCGTTTGAGAATGCCGAGCGGTTGCTGTTTTCGGTTAGCGCAATACCGAAATCAATACTCTTCACGAGACCGTCATCAAACGCATAAACACCCTTGATTTGAGTCTGCTCGATTTCAGATTCCATGATTGCATTGCGGAAAGAGGAACCTGAATCCAGTAACCGGGATGCTTCCAGATCGGTCACACCAGCAGAATGCTGGAAGCTGGTGACTGGGAAGTATCCGCTGTAGTCAACGGTTGCGCCTGCCCGTGATAATTGCTGCACACCAATGATGTTGTTACTACCACGGTCATCCAAAGCACCCGCTTCGGCATCTGAATTGTGGTAATCGAAAACAAATTTAAGGTTGTCAGTAGCATCCCACTCCAGGTTCAAACCAACCGAGTTATTTTCGTTTTTGGTGCCAAATGCCGCTACACCCACTTGAATATCAGCGCCTGTCGCATCTGAATAAATAATTGGGCCGACGACTGAACCAACGGTATTGGTACCTTGAGTGTATTCACCCGTGGTAGGAACACCGTTAAACCAGGCTGACAGCTCTTGACGTTGCTGTTCAACTTCCTGCTCTGCGTAGGTGTAATCCAATGTGGCTTTCAGCGTATCCACTGGAGCCCACTGGAAGGTCAACTGGGCGTTAGTACGCTTACGCTGAATGTCATTCATGCTGTAAAGAATGTTACGCGGTACGGCGTAAACATCATTTTCCTGGGGACGATTAACAAACGCATCGCCAGCAGGCAATGAGCCCCAGTCGCCCGCAGTACCTTTAATGGTGTACCAACCGCTGCTTGTTTCAGCGCTGTTAAAACCGCTGTCGCGCTCTTGATAGCTACCAGACAACGCAATACCAAAGGTATCGTCAGCGAAGGTATTACTGAAAATACCCGAAACTTCCGGTGTGAGATCCGAACCATTACGGTTAGTCTCATCCATCACCCCTTTCACACCAACACTCGCATTAATACCGGGTGCGTCGAGTGGGCGGGCGGTTTTGATATTGATTAATGAGCCAACACCACCGGTGGTTTGATTAGCGCGGCCTGTTTTGTAAACCTCGACACCTGATACGCTTTCAGCGGCCAGGTTGGCAAAATCGTATGAGCGCGAAGCCGAAGCATTGGTAGCCTCAAGGTTGGCAGCGGGCATTTGACGACCATTGAGTGTCACCACGTTGTAGTCAGGGCCAAAACCACGAACGGTCACACGGCTGCCTTCGCCATTTTGACGGTCGATAGAAACACCCGTGATACGCTGCAGGGATTCTGCGAGGTTGGTATCAGGCATTTTGCCGATATCTTCCGCTGAAATCGCATCCACCACACCCGCGTTATTGCGCTTTACATCCATAGATTGAACAAGCGATCCACGAATACCGGTAACCACTACTTCTTCAACATTTTCATCTTGCTGAGCGATGGCAAAGCCGTTTACGCCCATCATTGCCGACGCAACCGCCGTTGCTACCAGCTTCTTTTTGAAACTAGTCACTTGAGTCGTTGTTTGTGTTTTGCTCATGGAGAACTCCATCTTTATTTATTGGTATTGATTGGTTGTGCTGTCCAGACGGCGCCTCTCAACACCGCATCAAAAAGCTGGGTCACAACTCGTTTTCTAGCAACTTCATAATCCCGCTTGTCCCCATAGGTGTCGTCCCACCTTGGCAAAATATGAAACCTGACTCATTTCACTTTAAGCACCAATGAATGAGACGACAGTAACTTCATATTTTTCATAGACTTAAGTGAAAAATTGACCATAAAACAGACTGTGTATTTTCTTCCCAAGGCTAAAAATGGAACTCAAAAAGACAGAAGTGAGACGCTAAAAACAAAAGGTGAGAAGCCAAAAAACCAAAAGCGGAACGCGTGAATAGTTTTTCAGACGCCATTTAGGGGAATTAACACGCCAGAGGCGAGCAATAAATAACCCACACAAGGCTCAACAAAGAACTGGAATAGAGGTTAAGAATGCGGATGTCAGGGTTGGTGTTGCAGCAGAACCGGTGTTTCAGTGCACTGGCCAGATAGAGGGAGGTAGGGAGTGACCATACAAAAATACCGCCGCTGGTGCAGTGCCAGAAACTTTAAATCGGCAGCGTGATACTGATCGAACAGGGCATCAAAACGGCCATTGTGGATGAGCTTGGCCAAACCCAACTCCAAACGGCGCGCCAGCTCGGGGGATTTTTTACTGACCTGCAAGTAAATGGGGTGGTCGTAATAAATCAGCAGCTGCGGCTCCAGGGTCAAAAATGGGTAGTCGGCTTTTTTCTCCCGCCAGGTGAAAACCACTTCATCGGCGCCAAGCGATAAACATTGGTAGCGCTTAACCGCGAGCATATCGAACAGGGCTTCAAAACTGGGCGCCTCGCGTACCGGAATGTCGTTGAAGCGGTAGATATCCACGTCGGACCAATTCAACCCCTGCCCTATCACCATATCGCTCAAATTGAGGATAGCGGGCGGAAAATTGGCCGGATTTATGAGGCAGATGCGATAACCCAGCAGGCCTTTGAGAATATCGACAGGGATGGCAATGACATCGGCGTTGGCAATCACTGTGCCGGGAGAGGCCCAGGTCAAATTCAGCACCCGCCCCTCGGAGATAAGCAGTGCCTGACGCTTGGCACTGGATTCAGCATCAAACGGGACTACTTTGTAATCGCCATACTCGGCGCGAGTGGCCTCCAGTACTTCATGGATGAGCTGGTATTTGTAGGCGTGACGCGCGTCTTTTTTGCCGCGATCAAAGTAGCGCACCTCCATGACCGGGGCGGCAGTGGCGGATTCAATAGCGGCTTGCTGCGCAGCACAAGGACTCCCCCCGCTGAACAGGAAGCAGAAGAAACCGACAGTAAAGCCCAGGTGCATCCGTCGCATAGGTACCTCGCTAGATGCTGTAAGTGTAGAGGACCTGTTGTACTTTTCCGGTTATGAGACGACGTATCAAAAGAAAAAAGGGGGCTGAAGCCCCCATAAGGTGAGGAGTTAAACTCCTCCGCAGCACGAGTCGTTATAGGGATTTCAGGAATGCCTGCAATGCCGCTTTGTCGGTGGCAGAGAGGGCGTTGTAGTTGGCGCGGGAATTTGCACCTTCACCGCCATGCCAACGAATGGCTTCCTCGATGGTGCGAGCGCGGCCATCGTGCAGGTAGCTCTCTTTGGGTACACAAACCTCCTGACCGTCCAAGCCAAAAGCGGGAGCGTTGCCGCGCAAACCGGTTACACCGCCAGTCACACAAGCAGATACACCCAGGCCCCAGAGCGGGGCGGTGCGCCATTCGGCACCGCTGGCTTCACCTTCACCCAAGCTGTCAGCGAGTTCCGGGCCCATGTCGTGCAACAACATATCGGTATAGGGTTGGATCAGCTGGCTGCGCAACTCTGCAAAGGCCGCAAACTCACTGGTGACAAAACTGGGGGTATGGCACCCCTGGCAACCAATCGCTTCAAATACCGCCTTGCCTTGAATTACCTCGGGTTTGTTGTAGTCGCGCTGACCGCGCACCCCCAGCAGGGCGACATATTTGACGAGATTGTCCAGGTGCTCATTGGCCAACTCGGCACCGCTCGGGCCACAGTCAGTTTGATTGGCACCGCAGTCCGGGTTGGGCATAACGCTGGTCATCACCCCCATGTCGGTATTAAACGCCGCTGCAATTTGATGTTTGAGGCTGCCGGTGCCTGCTTTGTAACCAAAACGACCGAGACGAGTCTCGCCGGTGACGGGGTCGATCACCCGCTGAGCCTTGCCGGAGATACCATCGCTATTGCTGTCGTTGACGTCCTCATTGGCGAGGATCGCGGACTCGGGAATGGCTTCCAGTAAACCCATGCCCACCAATTGCGGGGCGAGACGCGCAGAGAAGGTCTCTGGCTGCACGCCGCTGAACTGGTAGTTAGGCTTACGCAGACCGTTGCTCTCGGTCCAGGAGGCGATAACCGCTTCACCTTCGCTAGTGGCGCCGCCATTGGCTTCGGGCTGCAATACACGGCCCAACAGCGGATGCGGATTGCCCAAGGCATCACCCACTTTAAACACCCACAGATCCAGCGATTGACCTACACCGGCTACCTCAGCGCGACCATTGCGCTCGTGGCAATCCGAGCAGCGATCGTTGATGTAGCGTGTGCCGGCTTTGCCGACCATCTCGGTGAAAACCCCGTTTTCATAGTTTTCATCGTGTGAACCATCCTCGAACGAGGTGTGATGCACACGGCGCCCGAGCACAAATGGCTGGCCGTTTTCATAACCCAGGTTGTTTGCCATTTGCTGGAAATGTCCGTCTGGCTCAGCAGTCATTTGTACATGCAAGGTGGTATCGCCACCGAGACGCGCGCTGACTGGCAGGGGGATGGAGTCGCGCTGTTTAAACAGGCCGCCAACAAAAGCATTGCGGTCGGTCACATCCCAGGGCACCAAGCCTTGGCCGACGATGTACAGGTAGGTGGTACCGTAATAGTTGTCGCGCCCACGCAATACGCCGCCCTTATCCAGGAACTGGCTGATTTCAAACTCCATCTGGTCGCCTATTTGAATAGCGCGGCCTTCGCGACAGTTGAAGCTGTCCTCTTTGTAGTAGTGGAAACGGCTATCGCCTGGCACATTGACTCTATCCATCACGCCATTGCCGCAATATTCGGCAAGAGTATTGCGGCCCACGTACCACCAACGATTCTCCGCTTGGGCATTGTCCAGCAAACCTTCAGCGCGCACATTCATCACAATTTTGGTACCGCCTTTGGCCACATAATCGACAATTTCGATGGCCGCCGTGCGCTGCTCCCAATAGAAGGTGAGGTAGTGATCGTAGGCCTGGAAGTGATTTTCTTTGGCATGGCGATCGCGGCCGCGATCACTGAAGCGGGTAACTAATGCATCGCCACGGTCATATTGGATAACGGGCTCAAGCGCAGTGTTTTGGTTAAACAATGGAGTGATGTCGCCCAGTGCGACACTGCTGGCCACACTACTGGAGCTGCTAGCTACCGGACTTGAACTGGGGACACTGCTGGAGCTTGGCGCAACACTGGAACTGGGTGCACTACTTGAGCTGGGCGCTATGCTGCTGGAACTTGGTGGTGTACTACTGGGCTGGGAAGATGAGCTGAGCGAACCAAAGGTGTAACTGGCCAGCGCCGTCTCACGCGCAAAACCCGCTGCCGTATCCCAATAGGTACAGCGATAACTGATCTGATTACCCGCCGCCAGACCGTTAATCACATAACTATTGTTACCGCCGGACTGGTTCATGCTCACATTGAGCTGACCTCCGCCATTCACGGCGTAGTGTAAGGTCGCCCAACTGCTGCTAGCCAGGTTTACCGTGGCACTGGTGGGGCCTGTCTGTTGCATCTGGCACAGGGTACTGGCGACCGAACTGCTGGATGCCACACTGGCACTTGAAGGCGCAACTGAGCTGGACGGAGCTATTGAACTGGAAGGCGCCACCGAGCTAGGTGCGGATGAACTGGATACCGGAGCGATTGAGCTGGATACAACCGAGCTGGAGGAGAGACTGCCCAACGTAAACGTACTCCAGGGCGCATCCACCGCGAAACTGCCATTGAAGTAGGTAAAGCGATATTGAATGGTGGCGCCAGCCGGCAAATTGGTGAGGTTGACGACTTTTCGCCCCTCCTGCGCGGTCATGGCTACGTTTAATTGCCCACCGCCATTGATGATGTAATGCGCATCGGCCCAGTGAGTGGTATTCACATACAACTGCGCGGCAGTGGCCGCAGTCTGGGTGATACCGGTAGTACTGGCAACTGATGCCGCACTGCTGGAACTGACGGTTTGCGCCAATACCGAGGGTGCAAAACCGGTAACGCAGCTAATGGATGCCACGAGCGCCAGCCCCCCCAGGGACAAGCGATAGCGATTGCTTGATTGATTCTTCATAAATGACCCCAGTGCCTTATTCGTTATTAACAGGGAATGTTGTTAACCGTGTCAGCAGACGTGGAATCGGGTAAGGGCTCGCCGCGGAGACTGCTTTCACACTTTCATGCTACCAGCCAATTTTTAGCTGTCGTCTCAGTCAACGCAGGATCAATCGATGACACCCATTTTTTTTAGGATTAGCGGAAGGGGAAATTAAATCTATTTATTTTTCAATAGGTTAAGAAAGTGGGAAGAGTTACCGTCAGTGTGTAGATACCACTCACGCCGAAAAGTGGAACGCTGTCGCACGGCGCGAAAATCCTTATTTGAGACTAAAAACCACGCGCTGCCCCATAAAAAAAGCGACCCGCAGGTCGCTTTTTTATAGATCCACGCAGGGTTAATCAATCAACCCTTGGCGCGCTCTTCCAGAATCGCTACTGCTGGCAATACTTTTCCTTCTACGAACTCCAGGAATGCGCCGCCACCGGTAGATACGTAGGAGATTTTGTCCGCCAGATTCCACTTATCGATTGCAGCCAAGGTATCGCCACCACCGGCTACCGAGAAAGCGTCGCTCTCGGCAATCGCGCGCGAAATGGTTTCAGTGCCCTGGGCAAAAGCATCAAACTCAAACACACCACAAGGGCCGTTCCACAGTACGGTTTTGGCGTTTTTGATGATCTCAGCCACACGTGCTGCGGTTTCCGGGCCGTAGTCGATGATCTCTTCGTCCGCTTCAATTTCGCTTGGCTTTTTAACGGTCGCCACTGATTTGTGGTTCCACTCTTTAAAGCCTTCTTTGGTCACACGCACATCAGTCGCAAATACCACTTCGGTGGTTTTGCACAGGCGCTGGGCTTCGGGGATCAAATCTTTTTCGTAGAGCGAGTTACCTACTTGATTACCCGCGGCCGCAACAAAAGTGTTGGAGATACCACCACCCACCACCAGAATGTCAGCGATTTTTGACAGGGCATCCAACACGCTCAATTTGGTTGATACTTTTGAACCACCCACAATCGCCACCAAGGGGCGCGCCGGGTTATCAAGCACTTTTGCCAAAGCGTCCAACTCACCTGCCAACAATGGGCCAGCACAGGCAACGGGGGCAAACTTGGCTACACCGTGAGTCGATGCTTGCGCGCGGTGCGCAGTACCGAAGGCGTCCATCACAAACACGTCGCACAGCGCTGCCATTTTTTTAGACAGCTCATCAGAATTTTTACCTTCGCCCACATTGAAGCGAACGTTTTCCAGCAACACCAGGTCGCCGTCCATCGCAAAACCATCTACCCAATCTTTTACCAGGGGTACAGCGCGACCGAGTTTTTCGCTCAGGTATTTAGCCACTGGCGCCAGTGACGCTGACTCATCGTAAACCCCTTCATCGGGGCGCCCGAGGTGCGACATCACCATTACTTTGGCACCGGCCGCCAGCGCCGCTTGAATGGTAGGAATAGAAGCGTCGATACGCACCGCACTGGTGATACGTCCATCTTCCAGGGGCACGTTCAGATCCTGACGAATCAATACACGTTTGCCAGCGAGATCCTGATCTTTCATCAATTTAACTGTCATGCTTTTCACCTTTTAAAAAGGGCTCCGAATAAAAACCAATGCCATTGTAATCAGTTTGCCTATTGTTTTTGCACCAGGTGGTGATAAAACAAAACACCCGACTCGCGCCGGGTGTTTGTATGCTTTTACTTGCTTAGTCTTCCAACAACTCTTCCACAGTGTTCACTATGTTATCGACAGTGAAACCGAAGTGTTCGAGCAGTTTGTTGCCGGGGGCTGATTCACCAAAGGTGGTCATACCAACGATGCGACCGTCGAAGCCGACGTATTTGTACCAGTAATCGGCATGCGCAGTTTCAACCGCAACACGGGCGCCAACGCTGATCGGCAATACCGATTCTTTGTAAGCCACGTCCTGCTGATCAAACACAGAAGTTGAAGGCATAGATACCACACGGATATTGCGGCCTTTGGCTTTCAGTGCTTCTGCTGCTTTTACGGTTACGCCCACTTCTGAACCGGTAGCGATCAAAATTGCATCTGGCTCGCCTACAGAATCAACCAATACGTAACCACCTTTGGCGATATTGGCGACTTGCTCTGGAGTACGTGCAAAGAAATCCAGGTTTTGACGGCTGAATACCAAGGCCGCTGGGCCATCTTTACGTTCAACCGCAGCTTTCCAAGCCACGACTGACTCAGTGCTGTCCGCCGGGCGCCAGGTGTCCAGGTTGGGGGTCAAACGCAGGGTGCCCAATACTTCGATTGGCTGGTGGGTTGGGCCGTCTTCACCTTGACCGATGGAGTCATGGGTATAAACGAACACGTTGCGCAGTTTCATCAGTGCTGACATACGTACGGCGTTGGCCGCGTATTGTTGGAACATCAGGAAGGTTGCGCCGTAGGGGATAAAACCACCGTGGGCAGATACGCCGTTCATGATCGCGCTCATACCAAATTCGCGCACGCCGTAATACACGTAGTTACCGCTCGCATCACCCGCTTCAACGCCTTTTGATTTCTTAACCAACGTCAGGTTGGAACCCGCGAGGTCAGCAGAACCACCGAGGATTTCTGGCAACCACTCAACAAATGCCGCGATGGTATTTTGCGAGGCTTTACGGCTGGCAATTTTCTCGCCTTTGGCTTGAGTCTCAGCGATGAACGCTTCGGCTTTGGCGGCGAAGTCGGCAGGCAAGTCACCTTTAATTACACGGCGCTCAAACTCAGCACCCAACTCAGGGTAAGCGGCTTTATAAGCAGCCAGTTTCTCACCCCAGGCTTTTTCGGCCGCTTCACCTTTGGCTTTGGCATCCCAACCGGCATAGACATCCGCAGGAACCACAAAAGGCTCATATTCCCAATTGAGGGTTTTACGTACCAATGCCACCTCTTCCAAGCCGAGCGGTGAACCGTGGCAGTCGTGTGAGGCTTGTTTGTTGGGTGAACCAAAACCGATGATGGTTTTGGTGACAATCAATGTCGGCTTGCTGGTTTCAGCGCGCGCCGCTTCGATGGCAGCTTTGATTGCCGCCGCATCGTGGCCGTCAACCGCCGGGATTACATGCCAGCCGTATGATTCAAAACGCTTTGGCGTGTCATCGGTAAACCAGCCTTCAACATGGCCGTCGATAGAAATACCGTTGTCATCGTAGAAGGCAATGAGTTTGCCCAGACCTAAAGTACCTGCCAAAGAGCAAGCTTCGTGGGAAACACCTTCCATCATGCAGCCATCGCCGAGGAAGCAATAGGTGAAGTGATTAACCACTTGATGGCCGTCGCGGTTGAATTGCGCCGCGAGTACTTTTTCTGCCAGCGCCATACCCACAGCGTTGGCAATACCCTGACCCAAGGGGCCGGTGGTGGTTTCAACACCGGGGGTGTAACCGCGCTCCGGGTGGCCGGGGGTGTTGGAGTGCAATTGGCGGAATTGCTGCAGGTCTGCCATAGAAACCGCGTAACCGCTCAGGTGCAGCAGGGAGTAAATCAGCATGGAACCATGGCCGTTGGACAATACAAAACGGTCGCGATCGGCCCACTCAGGGTTTTGCGGGTTGTGTTGCAAAAAGTCATTCCAGAGAACTTCGGCGATATCCGCCATGCCCATAGGGGCGCCCGGGTGGCCTGAGTTAGCTTTTTGAACGGCGTCCATCGAGAGGACACGAATAGCATTGGCAAGATGTTGGCGAGTTGGCATGAAACTCAAGGCTCCTTACGTATAAGTTGATTGCTGTTGTAGGTGGGCGCCGCTGCCCGAGCCGATGAATTCGAATCAGGAACGCCCCGGGGTTGCAAAGCACTAATGGGCAAATGCCACTTATTTACAGGCCTCTGATGGGCTTTTATGTCGTTGGGTTCCAGCCGCCGTCGCTGGGAGCGCGCTTTTAGGGAGAAAACAAAAGCCCGCTGACAAAATGGGCGAGCATTTTCGCCCAGCAGGCGCTGCCCGTAAAGGAATAACCGAGGGCATAGACACAATTAATCAATAAAAACCGCCCCAAAGATCGAAAAAGCCATTTATTTGCTCAATTCGAACTAAAAACGACTAAAACCTATATCAAAATATTTTGATATAGGTTTTTCGGGCTGCTAGACTGCACAGCACTTACCAGCCATTGATCAAACCATGAACCACTCCCTGCACGACACCACTGACGGCCTGCCCGTACTGACCGATATGGTCGAATTGGAAACGCCGCTCAGCCCCCTCGCCAATTTGCTCAAAGCCGCAGGTGATCCGCTGCGCCTGGAGATATTGCGTGTACTCAGCCAGGATTCGTTCGGGGTATTGGAGCTGTGCCGGATTTTTGCGATCAAACAGTCAGGCATGAGCCATCACCTCAAGGTGCTCAATAACGCCGGCTTATTAAGTTCGCGGCGCGAGGCCAATTCGATTTTTTATCGCCGCGCCTATTTAGCGCCGGATCATCCGCTCGCCGCCTTACAGCAACAATTATTTGCAACGGTGGATACCTTGCCGATTGCTGAACATTTGCGCGCGCCCATCCGCGAATTGCAGCAAGAGCGCAGCCAAGCCGCACAAACGTTTTTCAGCGAGAACGCGGATAAATTTCGCGCGCAGCAAGATTTAATTGCCAGCTATCCGGTGTACGCCGAGCAGATGACACAATTACTCAACAACACTGCGCTGCGCGCCAAAAATCTCGCCCTGGAAGTTGGCCCCGGCGAAGGTGAATTTCTGGCGGTACTTGCGCAACAATTTAATCAAGTTGTTGCGCTGGATAACGCCGCCAATATGCTCGACAAGGCGCGTGCATTTGCCAGCGAAAAGAATCTGCGCAATATCGAATTTATCCACGGCGATACCCAGAGCTTACTCAACCACAAAGTATTGGCCGATTGCATACTGGTGAATATGGTATTGCACCACACCCCATCGCCCGCCGATATTTTTCAGGATTTAAGCAATGTGCTAGCGCCGGGCGGCGCGCTGCTGATCTGCGATCTCTGTCGCCACGAACAAGCTTGGGCGCGCGACGCTTGCGGCGATTTATGGCAAGGCTTTGAACCACAGGATTTTTCACGCTGGGCGCAAGCGGCAAAATTAGATGAAGGCCAGAGTGTGTATTTTGCGTTGCGCAACGGTTTCCAAATTCAATTGCGCCAATTTTTTAAGCCAGCGAATTTTTAATTTAGTTAATTATTTTTTTTGATTTAATTTCTTTAAGGGAAATCACCATGTCCGAATATTCCGTCTTTACCTCCGAATCGGTTTCCGAAGGTCACCCCGATAAATTAGCGGATCAGATTTCTGATGCCGTGCTCGATGCAATTTTAAAAGATGACCCCAACGCGCGTGTTGCGGTAGAAACATTAGTAAAAACCGGTATGGCGATTGTCGCCGGTGAAGTGCGCACCTCTACCTATGTCGATTTGGAAGATTTAATTCGCCAGGTAATTTTGGATATTGGTTACGATTCAAGTGATGTCGGTTTCGATGGCGCCTCTTGTGCCGTATTAAATGCAATCGGCAAACAATCATCCGATATCGCCATGGGTGTTGATGAAGCTGACGATAAAGATTTGGGCGCAGGCGACCAGGGTTTGATGTTTGGTTTTGCCACCAATGAAACGGCAGTATTAATGCCAGCTCCTATTTATTACGCGCATCGCCTGGTAGAAAAGCAAGCACAATTGCGCAAGAGCGGCGAATTACCTTGGTTGCGCCCCGATGCAAAAAGTCAGGTAACGCTGCGCTATGAAAACGGCAAACCCGTAGCTATCGACGCGGTGGTTTTATCTACCCAACACAGCCCCAGCGTAAAACAAGCAGAAATTCGCGAAGCAGTGCGCGAATTAATTATCAAAAACGTATTACCTGCTGAGTGGCTGCACAAAGATACGCAATACCACATCAACCCCACCGGCCAATTTATTATCGGCGGCCCCGTGGGCGATTGCGGTTTGACTGGTCGCAAAATTATTGTGGATACCTACGGCGGTATGGCGCGTCATGGCGGTGGTGCGTTTTCCGGTAAAGATCCATCCAAAGTAGACCGCTCTGCGGCTTACGCTGGTCGGTACGTTGCTAAAAATATTGTTGCTGCCGGTTTGGCCGACAAGTGTGAAATTCAAGTGAGCTACGCCATTGGTGTTGCTGAACCCACGTCAATTTCCATCAATACTTTTGGCACTGGCAAAATTTCGGATAGCGCGATTATCGATTTAATTCGCGAAAACTTTGACCTGCGCCCACGTGGCCTGATCCAAATGCTCGATTTGAAACGCCCAATCTATCGCCAGACTGCGGCTTACGGTCACTTTGGTCGCGAATTGCCCGATTTTACGTGGGAGAAAACCGATAAAGCGGATGCACTGAAGAAAGCGCTGTAAAAATTGATTTATAAACCATCGTCATCCCCGCGCACGCGGTGATCCAACCCTTGTAAAAATGGATTCCTGCGTTCGCAGGAATGACGGAATAAAATATCAACCATCTGTTGATTAATCAGGAAATTATTATGAGCTTCACCGACTACAAAGTAGCCGCCAAAACGGCCGAAGAATTTGCCAAAGACGCAACTTGGGGCCGCAAGGAAATTGAAATCGCCGAAGGTGAAATGCCGGCGCTGATGGCACTGCGCCGCAAATATGCTGCAAGCAAACCACTGGCTGATGCCAAAATTATTGGCTGCATCCATATGACCATTCAAACCGCGGTGTTAATTGAAACACTGGTGGATTTGGGTGCAGAAGTGCGCTGGTCTTCGTGCAATATTTTCTCCACCCAAGATCACGCCGCTGCTGCTATCGCCGCTGCCGGCATTCCGGTATTTGCATGGAAAGGTGAAACTGAAGAAGAGTTCTGGTGGTGTATCGAGCAAACCATCAACAAAGATGGCAAGCCCTGGGATGCGAATATGATTCTGGACGACGGCGGCGATGTGACGCAAATCGTGCACGAAAAATATCCGCAGATGCTGGATAAAATCCACGGCATTTCCGAAGAGACCACCACCGGTGTTCACCGCTTGCTCGATATGTTGAAAAAAGGCCAATTAAAAGTGCCTGCAATCAATGTGAACGATGCGGTCACCAAAAGTAAAAACGACAACAAATACGGTTGCCGTCACAGCTTGAGCGATGCCATCAAACGCGGCACCGACCATCTGCTGATGGGTAAAAAAGCATTGGTAGTCGGTTACGGCGATGTGGGTAAAGGCTCTGCTGCTTCACTGCGTCAGGAAGGTATGATCGTAAAAATTACTGAAATCGATCCTATTTGCGCCATGCAAGCTTGTATGGATGGTTTTGAAGTGGTATCGCCATACAACGACGGTATCAACACCGGTAAATACGAAGACATTAATCACATCGTACTGGGCACTACCGATTTGTTAGTCACCACGACCGGTAACGTCAACGTGTGTGATTCCGCGATGCTGCGCGCACTGAAAAATGGTGCGGTGGTGTGTAATATCGGTCACTTCGATAGCGAAATTGATACCGCATTTATGCGCAAAAACTGGGAGTGGGATGAAGTTAAACCCCAAGTGCATAAAATCTATCGCGACAAGGCGACCAACAATCATTTGATTTTGTTGTCGGAAGGCCGCCTGGTAAATCTGGGTAATGCCACTGGTCACCCATCGCGCATTATGGATGGCTCTTTCGCCAACCAGGTGCTGGCACAAATGTATTTGTACGAGCGCAAATTTGCTGACCTGCCTGCCGAGCAAAAAGCAGAACACCTGTACGTTCGTGTATTGCCGAAAAAACTCGACGAAGAAGTGGCCAAAGACATGGTGGAAGGTTTTGGTGGCGTAATTACCAAACTGACTGCGCAGCAAGCTGAATATATCGGTGTAGAAATCGATGGCCCGTTCAAACCAGAAGCTTATAAATATTAATTTTATTAACTGCGTTAAATCCCTCCCCTGACCAGGCGTTCCACCCCTCCCTTGACTACGCGTCGCGTTACAAAGGGAGGAAGTCACTACCCACTTTGAAAAAGGGGGGCGCCGCAGGCGGGGGGATTTGCTCTTTTTTGAGAAGTAAAAATGAACGACTCACAGCCGCGTTTAAGTTTTGAATTTTTCCCGCCCAAAACGC
Organism: Cellvibrio sp. BR; assembly: GCF_000263355.1. Taxonomy (NCBI): domain Bacteria; kingdom Pseudomonadati; phylum Pseudomonadota; class Gammaproteobacteria; order Cellvibrionales; family Cellvibrionaceae; genus Cellvibrio; species Cellvibrio sp. BR. The sequence continues at coordinate 190,084 of NZ_JH668200.1, forward strand.
CGGAAGGAAAAGAAAAACTAATCAAAGTGCGCGACCAATTAAATGAATTTGCGCCGGACTTTTTCTCTGTTACCTACGGTGCCGGCGGTTCAACCCGCGACAATACCAAAGGTTTGATCACCCAATTTAAAAGCGATGGCATCGCCGTTGCGCCGCACTTGTCTTTTGGCGGCGACGACGAAACCACCATCAAAACATTAATTCAGGAATATAAAGATGCCGGCGTAGATCGCATCGTTGCCCTGCGTGGCGATATGCCTTCTGGTGTAGGCGGTGCTTACCAATTGGTTTATGCCAATGAATTGGTCGCCTTTATCCGCAAACATTATGGCGAGCATTTCCATTTGGAAGTGGCGGCCTATCCGGAAATTCATCCGCAGGCTAAAAGCTACAGTGATGACGTGGGTTATTTGAAAGGTAAATTTGATGCGGGTGCTAACAGCGCCATCACCCAATACTTCTTTAACCCGGACTCCTACTTTTATTTTGTTGATCAATGCCAGAAAGCGGGTATCACCCAGCCAATTTACCCCGGCATTATGCCCATTATTAACTACAAAAATTTAACGCGCTTCTCCGATACTTGCGGCGCCGAAATTCCGCGCTGGTTGCGTAAAGCGCTGGAAAATTATGGTGACGATGAAGCCAGCTTGCGCGCCTTTGGTATAGAGCTGGTCACTGACCTGTGCGATACCTTGCTGGAAAACGATGCACCCGGTCTGCACTTCTACACCATGAATCAAACCGAACCCACCGCCGAAATCGTACGCAACTTAGGTCTGATTCCTAACGACGAATAACTTACTACCAGTGTAAAAAAGCACGGCAACAAAAAAGGGCGCGATGATCGCGCCCTTTTTATTTCATTGCAGTATTTTTGTAATCAATTAACTCAGCGAACCATTGTCATCGTCAAATGGTAGCGTTTCTGTCATCACGGGTGCGGCTTCTGGTGCAGGGGTCGCCTCAACGGAAACCGTTTCGGCGACTACTACAGCCTCTACATCGGCAATTACTTCCGGCACTTCTACTGCAGGTGCAGCCGCTTCGACTGCAGCTACCGGAGCAGCGACAACTTCCACAGGGGCTTTAGGTGCAGCTACTTTTTTAGGCGCAGGCTTTTTGGGTGCTGCTTTTTTTGGCGCAGGAGGAGTTTTTTTAACGGCCACTTTTGGTTCTGCTACTTTCACTTCCGGCGCCACTTCAGTTTTAGTTTCTTTCACTGCTTTTGCTGGTTTTGCTACTTTCGCTGGTTTAACGGCTTTTTCTGCTTTAGCAGGCTTGTCAGTTTTGCTTACTTTTTTCTCCGCTTTTACTTTGGCGGGTTTTTCTGTGGTGGCAACAACAGCTTTAGCCGCCTTTTTCACTTTTTTGGTTTTGCCCTTACCTTTAGTTGCAGCGGCTACTTCCTTGGCAACTTCTTTGGCTGCTTGTTCAGCTGTTTTTAATGTCGCTACTGCATCCTGTGCAGCCGCTAACATTTTGGTTGCATCCAGTTGATCTTTTTTAGACTGCGCCAAACGTGCTTTTGCCGCTGCAGTGACTACCCCCTTGGCAGAAATATCGGCAACTTTTTTCTTGGCGCTCGCCACGGCTTTTTGCCCAGCGGCAACTGCTTTTTGTGCGGCAGCAAATTCTTGCGCACGCGCCTTATCCAGAGCGGCACTGACTTTAGCGATCTGCTGTTCCAATTCAGCAACGGAAATTTTGGTTTTGGGAGAGGCGGCCATAAACAATACCTGCGTGAAAAAGCGTTGGGAATCTACGATGAGGGAGCATCACAAAACAGCGGATGCAATGGAGCGAATTGTAGCTGCGCCCCGCGCAAAAGTGTATGCCCCCTGCGCAACATCACCACAAAGAGCCTTAATAAGGTCTGGAACTTTCATAAAACACCAGAGTCTGAACTGGCTCGGCAAAGCCAAGGTGGCAATCGCTATTCACAAATGAGGAATAGCACAGGGTTTGAGGCTGCAGCACAGCGCAAACGTCGCTAAAAACACGCACATTTGATCAGACTTGGTATACCATTGGCCCCTGTTCTGGTGCTGCACAGGCTGTCGGCTAGGAAGAAGTGAGGCAATGCCCATTTCACACAGACAACAAATACAAATCAATGATTACAAAATAAGGTGCATTATGTTTAACAAACGTTTATTGGTTGTTGGCTTGATGGCTGCGACTGCAGGCTTGATTGGCTGTAATAAAGAAGAAGCAAAACCAGTTGATGACAGCGCGAAGCTGGCAACGCTGGAACAAAAAGCCAACTACATCATTGGTCAAAACCTGGGTAAGAACCTGCAAAACGGTGGTTTGACCATCGAGCCGGACTCTTTGGCATTGGCATTGGCTGATGTGCGCGACGGCAAAGAATCTCGCATTAGCGAAGAAGACATGCAAAAGATCATGCAAGAAGTTCAGCAAAAAGCTATGGCTAAACAAGAAGAAGAGCAAAAGAAACTGAGCGAAAAGAACATTGCTGATGGCAAAAAGTTCCTTGAAGACAACAAAGCCAAAGAAGGTGTAACCACCACCGAAAGCGGCCTGCAATACAAAGTAATTACTGAAGGTAAAGGCGCCAAGCCAAAAGCAACTGATGTAGTGACTGTGCATTACACCGGCAAGCTGATCGACGGTACCGTATTTGATACTTCAGTTGAAAAGGGCCAACCAGCTACTTTCCCATTGGACGGCGTAATTCCTGGCTGGACTGAAGCACTGCAATTGATGCCACAAGGCTCCAAATGGGAAATCGTAATCCCGTCTGAATTGGCTTATGGCGCTGGCGGTCAAGGTCCAATCCCACCTTCATCTACTTTAGTTTTCGAAGTTGAATTGCTCGAAATCAAAGCGCCTGAAGCAGCTGCAGAATAAGCCTGGCGGGAGCGATCCCGCACTGCCATATATCAATGGCAAGACATAAAAAAAAACCCGCTACGGCGGGTTTTTTTTATGCTCTGACAAAGTCGGTTAACCCATCAGTTAACCAGATCCTTATGCGAGGTATGAAGTACCGAGATCAGACGGTCTTCGGCACTGAAACGCACTTCCAAGGCTTCACCCAACAGGGACAAATCGCTGGTCAGTGAGCTCAGGTCGTCGGTTTCCAAATACTTGTCATTAAAATCGAGTAACTTTTCGGTGGTTTTATCGACTACATCGTAGAGTTTACCCGCCTCTTGCAGCGCGTCAGCATCGTCAAACTCACGCCCCTCTTTGATCAACTGGTCGTAGACTTCAAAGTGACCTGCCGATACATAGTCCACCAGGATTTGGCAAAAGCTGCGCAACTTTTCCCCGCGCTGCACATCGCTCAAGTCCTGATCCAGACCACTCAGGGCGCAGTATTGCACCAGCATTTGCTGACGCTCTTCCAACCAGCGGTCGATAATTTCACTTACACCGCCCCAGCGTTCTTTGGCACTTTTGCAATTTTCTAACATCAGTTATTCCTATCCATTTTCGAAAGAGGTGTGCTTTGCGCGGATGTGCTGTACGCGAGATAGTCCGCGACAACCACTGTTTTCAAGCGCAGGTGCATAAATTCAGTTGGTCACAATAGGCGATCTGACGCATGAGGGCAAGACTGCATCGCGCTTTATGCCTGTGTGCGGTGCGCAGGGCGCAGGGCTTGGTATAAATTGGCGCCAGCCAGCGCAATAAATGCCATAAAAGTCCAGGCCGCAAGGCTCAAACCGAGGATCTTATCTACATGGGCGCAGTTGCCATCCCCCTGTAACAGTAATTTCAGCGCATCCATAAAAGGAAAGACTTCAAACATATAGGAGAGACCTGGCCCACAAGCGGGAACCTGATCTTCCGGCAAACTTTGCAACCAGAGTTGGCGACCAGCAAAACACGCACCGAGGATGGCGCTGGCAATACCGGCAAGCGCATAGGCACGACGGCCGCGATTAGCCGGGTTGTGGATTGCCGCAATCAAGGCTAAGAGTCCGGTTAACACCACAAACCCACGTTGGGTGATGCACAGCGAGCAGGGAACCATTTTCATCACATGCTCCATATAGGCAGCAGCCAACATCATGGCGGTACAGATAACAAAAATAAGCAGATTGGTTTGACGCACACTGGGAGACATGAACAATCCTTACTTGAAGAAGTTAACGAGGTAGCGGTCGTTTTATGGCTATAGGAATAATGATGGCTATGTTAAGCAATTATGCGCGCCCAGAGCCAGACATTTAGCCCGCAGCGATTTAATTCAGCGTAGGTTTGCACAGTTGGACAAACGAATAGACTATGCTTTGAGGCATTCGTCAATCGCGCCAAGCAGCGCCTTGATTTGAGCGAGAAGAATGGCTGAAGTTCACAGGGGAGAGATTATGAAACGCGGTAGGTTTGGTCTGGCATCCAGTCTGATTAGTAAAAGAGCGGGTATCGCATTGGGTATGACATTGAGCATTGCACTGGCACTGCCCGCGCTGGCAGCAGGCGGTGGAAATACCGGCGCGCCTGAGGGCATTAACTATATTCCCATCACCCCACCGCTGGTGGTGAACTACGGTGGCCCCGGCAAGGCGCGTTACATAAAAGCGGAACTATCCATTCGCAGCGAAAATGCGGCGGACGCCAATACAGTGACTCACCACCTGCCGCTCATTCGCGATCGCCTGGTCAGTATTTTGAGCGCGCAGAGCGATGAAATTGTAAGCAGCGTGGAAGGAAAAGAATATTTGCGCACTTACGCGTTGGCAGAAATTAACAAAGCCCTGCTGCAAGTACAGGGGTTGGCGCCGCAGCCAGCCGCAGAAGCAACACCTACCGCCGTAGCGCCAACAACACCTGCAGCACCCGCAACAACAATCGCGCCTACAGAGGGCAGTTCAGCGGCAGCGACGTCAGCGACCGCTAGCACTTTACCCGTAGTGACAGCTGTTAAAGGCCCCGCATCGGATTTATATTTCAATAATTTTGTCGTGCAAAAATAAGCGCAGAATTAAATACCAGAGCATCACCGCCGCGCAGCCTCTGGCGACGGTGATGCATCACTCAGCTCGCGCAGCGACAGCCGCGATATTGGGCGTAATAATTTTCCAGATATTGATCAAAACTGATTTGCTGATCGGCCTCCAGCACAGCTTGCGCCTGTAGGGACGTTTCACTCATCTGCGCAAATACCGCCTGCTGTGCTGCCGCCAAGGGGCGATCCGCAAAATACGCGCGCTGCTGTTCTGCGAGGGCCAGGGCGTGGGCGTAAAAGCTTTGCCCCGCCTGAGTCATATCGCGCAATACCCGCGCCGAAGGTGTTAACTCCGGGTTGGCGATTTTAGCGCGCTGATGCTCCAGCGCCTGCTGATGTGCCGCCCCACCTTTGGCCTGATCCAACAATTGCGCCGCCGCCATACTGCCCCGCACAATTTCCTCCGCCCACTCGCGCATGGCGATTTCATGTTCACCGCGCAGCAACTTCAGCGCAGGATCGCGCCCGCTATTCACAATACGCTTCTGGTTTTCCTGCCCCTGATAAAACTCCCGCTCGTCGGTTTGCGGGCTATCGCTCAGCAGGCAATAAAGCAAAAACGCATCCATCACCTGCATTTGCTCTTTGGTGATGCCAAGCGGCTCGTAGGGATTCAAATCCACGCAGCGCACTTCTACATACTCCACCCCGCGCAGACGCAGCGCTTGCAGTGCCGTCTCGCCGCGCCCGGTAGTGCGTTTGGGACGGATGCTGGAATAAAACTCGTTTTCGATTTGCAGCAAACTGGAATTGAGTTGCTGGTAATTGCCCTGCCCGTCTTTCACCCCAATCTGCTCATAGGCGGGATAACTCTGGGTGATACCGCCGCAGAGCGTGGCCAGGTAATCGCTCAGGTTGTTGTAATTCACCACGAGACTTTTTTGTGCGTCGCTCTGGTAGCCCAAATCACCCATGCGCAGCGAAGTCGCATAAGGCAAATACATGGTTTGTTCGGCAGCGGGGAAGGGCTGGAGTTTATGGGTGCGATCTTTCACAAAACAGGAACAGACCGCGGGTGATGCACCAAACAGATAAATCAGCAGCCAAAAGTTGCGACGGAAATTGCGGATCAACCCAAAATAGCGCTCGGTTTTAAAATCCTGCAGCGCTTGTTGATTGCCCGTTTGTTGTTGTAGCGCCAACCAAAACTCATCGGGCATACTGAAGTTATAGTGAATCCCGGCGATAGTCTGCATTGAGCGACCATAGCGGTGCCCCAAGCCCACGCGGTACACCGTTTTCATCCTGCCGGAATTGGACGAGCCATAACGCGCCACCGGAATCTCATCATCCGTACCCAAGGTGCACGGCATGCTCGCAGGCCACAGGCGCTCGTTGTTAGCGGCCAAGTGCTGGTAGGTAAAACGGTGAATATCATCCAACTGCGCCAGCAGTGGTTCCACATCGGCAAACGGCTCGGTGATAAATTCCAGCAGCGCTTCGCTGTAATCCGTGGTGATATGCGGATGGGTTAACGCAGAACCCAGCGCGCGCGGGTGATCAGTTTGCGCCAGAGTGCCCTGGGGGGTTACGCGCAGGCTCTCTTTTTCCAGACCGCGCAAAATACCGCGCAGACTGGCGTTAGCTGCAGGCTCGGCAAACGCACTCAGCAGTTCGCTGGATAAACCGTGATCATGTGACAATTCAAAATCCTTGGGCGACAAGCGCAATCAAGCACAAATAAAAAAGCCGCCGCAGCGGCCCACTAACAAAGTGTAGAACAGGAAGCGACTAGCGACAGCACTGCGCAGGGATCAGCGCGATGGCTCGTCGGGCAAGGCAGCCACCGGATCAACAACAGCTTGATCAGCATGCGCCTGCACTGCCTCCGCCTCAAGCGTCGCCAACAGATCTTTACCCAACTTGGGCAATGGCTCGGGCAGAATTTCCGGGTCAATCGATGGCAAGCCCTTCTCATTGGGTGAGCAGCTAATGATCTTGATACGCTGGGTATAGTCCTTGGAACTGGCCTCAACCATCTGGTTAATCGCTTCATCTTTATGCGGCGTTTTGTACAGCGCGTTCAAATCGCGACCATCCAACCAGTTGTTTTGTTTACCAAGAAAGAGATTGTGCTGATTTTGCAAAATAAATATTTCACTCATAACCTGAGCCATCCGGAATATGTGAAAGCAGAGTAAGTCGCGAATGTTGGGGTGATGGTGCAGAGTTTCAAGGGTACAAGACGATTCATAAATTGTTGCGGTTCATTCCTCACCAGCACCCTGTAGGTTGCTGGTGAGGAATGAACCGCAACAAAAAATTAACACAAACCCACAATCTCTAATCAGCGTTAGGTTTTATTTTCCCACCACCTCAACCCAATAGCCTTTGCTCTTCGCCTGTATTTTTTCGTTGTACATGGCGCTTGCGTTCCAACCGGGCAAATAAAATTTTCCTGCGTAACTCGCGTTTAAAATTATGCGCAGGGTGACGCTGGTTTGGTTGCGTTCCTGATAGCGATAATTCCAGTAGTAATCGCGCCACAAACTGAAATAACCCAGCACTCGATCATCGCGGATGTCCAAATAATCAATACCTTTAGGCAGTTGTGAGCCCTCCAGACGTTCATTGCGGATTTGCCAGCCGCTGGGCATTACGGCGGTAAGCGCGATGTTTTCGATATTGCTGGTCAATAATTTATCAAACTCGCCGCTGACGGTAACTTCGGCTACAAAGTCGGTGCCTTGTGGCAGTTGCTCGACATCCAGCGGTTCGTTAGCCAGCGTTAAAAAATTAACCTGCAGTGCCAAACCATTACTGATGGCTTCTTCACGTAAGTTGGCCGGTGTGCCGCGATTACTCACCACCACGCGAATGGGTTTGTCGTGATCGTTGCGTACCGATACTTGTGGTGAGTCCAGCGCGCGGCGGAACACTGGGCTGTTACTGCCCTGACTGGTCCAATCGCTTTCGCCTGTTTGTTGATAAGAAAATTTTATGCCGTTGCTGCTTTGATTAGCGCTGGCAAATTCACTCATCGCCAACAGTGCCCAGGCGATACTTTGTGTGGAGTACCAACCGTCACTCGACAATTCGTTGGCAACTTGTTCAGCCACTTCCCAGGTTGTTTCTTTATTTGCATTCACGCTCACCAGAGTTGCTAACAACAACCCGCGGTCACGCATTTCGGAACCGTAGGTGTACCCTGAATCTTTGTAACTCGGCACAGTATTGGCAATCGTGCCCAGCACATCCTGCGCAGCATCTTTTAAACCAACATGTTGATAAGACATAGCCAACAACCAGCGCGCAGGCATGCGGTAGTCCTGCAGATTCTGCTGATTATTTTTAAAGGTTTCGCGCAAACGGTTCATTGCCGGTAGTTCAGCGCTGTCCGCTAAGGCGAGTGTATAGAGGCGATAGGCGAGCACCATCTCGTCGTAATAATTACCTTGAATTTGCGGGTTGCGCGCCGCATTGCGCTGATAGTTTATCCAACCATTTAATAGCGCAGCGGGCACGGCGTAACCGGCACGTTTCGCCTCCACTAAAAAATGCCCGGCATAACTGGATGCCCATTCATTCACATAGCCATCACCCGACCAATAACTGAATCCGCCACTGGCATGCTGGAAACCATACAAGCGTTTAATGCCCGCGTTAATGTTGTTATCAATTTCAATTTTTTGTGCGTCACTCAGATTCACCAATTGCGCAAGACGCAATTGTGGAAATACCGATGAGGTCACTTGCTCCAGGCAGCCGTGCGGATAACTAATTAAATAATCCAAGCGCTGCTCAAGGTTGAGCGGCGGCAAGGTGCTTACTTCAAGGCTCGCCTGATTAGTGCCAATCATGCCGTGAGCTTGCAGGGGCGATTGCCAGACTTCGCCCGGCTGCAATAATTTGCTCTGCCACAGACTGGTAGGCGGATTCGCCGCGCGTGAGTCGATATAAATTTCTTGCGTGGCGGTTTCATTGCCTGAGGTAGCGGTAATTTTCACACGGCCTTTACCGAGGCGATCATTCACCTTCAATTGCAAACTGGCAATCGCATCGCCCGGTTCACTAAAGTTCAGTGTTGCAGCGCCTTTTTCCACGGTAAAAATTTCATTAGCTTCCACCGAAATTTTTACTTCGCGAATATCTTTTTCGCTCACAAATACATTAACCGGCAAATTCACTGCTTCACCGGGACCAAGCACGCGTGGCAAGGTGGCAAAAAGTGTGACTGGCTGAGTGACGGTCACGGTTTTCTCCACACTGCCGTAGGCGCTGGTTGCATTGCTATTATTTTTTACATTGCTATTAGTTTTCGCGCTGGTATCACCCGCCACCAACATAACGCGCACCGCACCCATATAGGGTGGCAGGGTAATTTTATGCGCGCGGGTTTCACCGGCTTTTAATTCAAACGCACCAAGGAATTTCACTACCGGTGGAAAGCGACGCTCGCGGCGTTTGCGCTCGGCTTCCAAGGCGGCATCGGAGCCACCAATTGCCAACACTCGCTCCAGCGACGCACCATAACCACCAACTACCTGATCAAATAAATCCCAGGTGCGCACGCCCAGCGCTTCACGTTTGTAAAAATAATCGTGCGCATCCGGTGCGCGGAAATTGGTGAGGCCGAGTAAACCTTCATCCACCATCGCCAGAGTATAGGTCATAGCACGCTGATTTTTTTCGCTAACCTTGATGCTAAATTCGGTTTCAGGGCGAACTTTTTCTGCCACGTCCAATTGCGGCTGCAAACGGGTTGCAGGGTCTTCCACCAGCAGCGGCACTATGCCGTATAAACGCATCGGCGCTTCAGCAACACGCTCCTGATGCGGCAATATCAGTGCAACCTGGGCGTAAACGTTAGGCGCCATCGCCGAGGTGATGGGAATTTCTATTTCGGTTTGACCCGCTCGTAAATCCAGCCAACGCGACTCCAATACTCGCGTGCCATTTTCAATACTCAGCAATACGCGCCCTTCACGCGCATTGGGCAAACGTACCTTGGCAACATCACCGGGTTGATATTTTTCTTTATCGGCCGAGAGCATTAATTGGGTGGCGGAATCAGCACTGGCCGATGAATCGTAACTCCAACCTAAGTAAACCACCTTGCCAGCGCAGTGCGCCTGGGCATCGCCTTCGCTGTTGTCGCACACGCGAATAATATGGCGCCCCCAATCGTATTTATTTTTTTCCAAGGTCCAATTTATGCGGCCATTGGTATCGCTCACCAGAGTTTCACTGTGCACCGGGCGATGACTACTGTTGGTAAAATATTCGGCAAGATTTTCATTGTTTTCATCCCACCACCAACGCCAGCCGATTTCATAAACCTGTAAATCCACTTTGCGCGACGCGGCCGCTTTGCCCTGTGCATTTAATGTTTGAATGAGTACCGGGTGATCGGCATCGCGACCAATGGCATCCATGTAACCGCTGCCTTTGGGAATATTAATACCAACCCAATGATCAAATGGCAGTAATTCATAGGGGCGCAAAATTGTGCTGAAATTACCGCTCTCTTCAAACACGCGAGTCACAAAGGTGGCGGTGAGTTTGCCCGGCGGTGGCGATGACAAACTGACATTCACCGGAAAGCTGGCGTTGCCACTTTCATCCACTTGGCCATCAAATACTTTTTGCGCACTGCCCGCAAAACTGCGCACCGGGTCATCAAAAGTAAATTGCTCAAATCCCGCAAATACCGATTCGCGGGCACTCAGTTTTAATTCCGAATCTGCTTTTAAATTTTTGGCGGTAGCGCCCTGCAACCACTGGGCAAAGAGTGACACTTGCGTTGGCATATTGCGCAACCGCAGCGGTGTTTCTGTGGGTGTTAAATCCACTTTCAAACGGTTGGGCACCACCATTTCCACTTTAATAATTTTGTCGAAATAACGATTACCCACATGCACCACTGCGCGATAATTTCCGGTGGGTGCTGTCTCTTCGGTTTTTAACGCAAAGGTATAAAAATTATTGACCGGTTGCACATTGGTTTGGCTCAGCACTTTTTTACCGCTGGGATCAAATAAATCCAGCGTGACCGGGTGATTGGCGGGTAGCTGTTGGGCTTTATCTTCCAAAATAAAACTGAGGAAAATATCATCGCCCGGGCGCCATACATCGCGCTCGCCGTAGAGGAAACCTTTTAGGCCACCCTTAATGTGTTCGCCACTTACATCAAATTGATTGGTGGGCAGCGCTTCACTGCTGCGCAGGCGCAGATAACCGCGCTGTTTATTGTGAGTGGCTTGAATATAAAAAGGCACGCCGTCGGTAGTTAATTGCAGCATGCCGTAATTGTCGGTAGTGCCACTGCCAATCGGCTGTTGCTGATAGTTGTAGGCAGTGATTTCGGTATTGCCCAATGGTTTAGCGGAATTTAATTCTGTGCTAATGACATGCAGTTGATTATCGCTGCCGCGTTTGGCGAGTAAGCCGATATTGGACACCAAAAAATTGCGTGCTGAAGCAATTTCATCACCATAGTAATAGTAAGTATCATCGCAGGGATTATTGCGCTCACTGTAATTGTAATAACCCTGGGATTGATAATATTGCTGATACCACGCCGGTTCCTCTACGCGATCGTAATAACTTTCACCATCGGAATCTTCCGGCATTTTGGCAACCGGTTCTGTCGGGCGCAGTTGTTCACAGGTGTAAATAGAGTTGCTGCGATCAATGCGCAGCTCCAAACGAATTAACCCATCGGGGTGTTGTGCCATTAGCTCGGATAAATCCAAATTAAAACGCTGGGCGCCCGCGCGGGGAATTTCGGGTAGCTGATAGGTTTTACGCCATAAATAGCGCCCGGTATCGGTCGCAGCGGCAGCAGCGGTGAGTTGGTAATCCTGCAGATATTGGCCAACATTATTGGCAAACACTTTAAAAGCAATCACTTGTACTGAATCCACACCTGCGGCTTCAAAGGGCACAGAAATTTGGCTGGCGGGAGGCAAAATACTGCTGCTACCGACAAAACGCACCAGCGGTTTTACCAACTCAAGCACCACTTTGTGCTCGTAGTCACTGCCCAGGCTTTGCTGCTTCAGGTTATTAATACTGCCGTTGATTTTCAGCGTTATTTCACCGGTATCGAGTTTTTCCGGTGTGTAACGCAGCAGGCTGCCATCGATTACGGCGTTCACGGCTTTACCGTCCAGTGTTACCAAACCGCTAAGATTTTGGCTACTATCGAGCGTGTCAGAAAAATGAATTTCAATCGCGGTATTGGGTTGGCGAATCACCTGTACGCCGGTCACTTGAAAGGTTTTGCGCGCAGGAATTTCCAATTCGCGTGCGCCTTTATCTGCAGAACCTATGGCGCTGCCATCCCAGTTCAAGACAATTTTTCCGGCACTGTCGCCACGCGTTATTGGTGCAATTAAAAAGCGATGGGTTTTACGATCAGTATCCTGCGTCCAAACTACATCGGCATTGCGCTCATTCACCTCAACGCGCAGAATTTTTTTAATATCGTTTAACTCGGCGGTATCGGCGGTAGTGAGTACACCGGTGAGCTGCATCTGACTTTCGTCTTCAGGCATTACACCCAAACTATCCACACGCAAATCAAAATCCTGTTTGATGGTTTGCACTTCAAACTCAAAATCACCGAGCGATTCAGTGATCCCCTGCAACTCACTGGCGTTTAAACGGAAACGAATTTTGCTATCACTGGGCAAGCGCTCAACGGGCTGGATACGCAATTCACTGGTGGAGGTAAACACCAAATTCACCGGCGTCTTGGCATCCAGTGTCAGCAGCTTGTCAGAGAAGGCGGTATTCACTTGCGCTTCATCTACCACCGGATGGGTGAAGCGAATAAATAGCGGGGCTTCTGTCGCAATCCAGCGTTTGGGATAATCTGCAATATGCGCTTCCCATTCCGGGGCGATGGCTTCTGCCGCTGGAGCTTGTTTGTTTTGCTCAGGTGCGGAATTGTCACAGGCACCCAGTAATAAACTCATTAACGCAATGGCACACCATGAAGACCAATGAAAGCGCATAGTAATTCCCTGTTTAATTGTGATGGTAAAGCTGTGTTTGTTACTACAAAAGAAACTGCAGATTAGCCCTGTAAGCGCACGGAGTGCAGCTCGATGGAGTGCGCGGACTCACTGGTTGTTTTGGATTTGGGGCGCGCACCACTCGGGCTAAAAAAATAAATAACCGCCGTTATTATCAGCAACACGACGATAAGGATCATAGATTGTTTTTTTCTGTTCACCGCGACACATCCCTTGGTGTTGTAATTTGATTGAAGCAAAAAAGCCACTCAGGTTACCCGGAGTGGCTTTTGAATTTATAACATTCTGCACATGAACGGCAGGTTTATTGTTTTACACAGTCAACGAAGTAGTCTTTTTTGCCATCCACTTCGCGTTTTACCAAACCGTGTACATCAGTTTCAAAGCCGGGGAACTTCTCGTTGAAATCGCGTGCAAATTTCAAATAGTCCACGATGGTTTTGTTAAAACGCTCACCCGGAATCAACAGCGGAATTCCCGGCGGGTAAGGCGTTAACAAAATCGAGGTGATGCGGCCTTCCAATTCGTTGATAGGTACACGCTCGATTTCGCGATGCGCCATTTTTGCAAACGCATCTGAAGGTTTCATCGCCGGTTGCATATCGGACAAGTACATCTCGGTCGTCAGGCGTGCAACATCATAGGCTTTGTAGAAGTCGTGGATTTGTTGGCACAAATCGCGCAGACCCATACGCTCATAGCGCGGATTTGCTTGCGCAAACTCCGGCATGATTCGCCACATGGGTTGGTTCTTGTCGTAGTCGTCTTTAAATTGTTGCAGCGCGGCTACCAGTGTATTCCAGCGGCCTTTGGTGATGCCGATGGTAAACATAATAAAGAAGGAGTAGAGGCCACACTTCTCGATAATTACGCCGTTCTCTGCCAAATATTTGGTGACGATCGATGCCGGAATACCGGTGTCGCTGAACTGGCCATTTACCGATAAGCCGGGGTTAACGATGGTGGCTTTGATCGGGTCGAGCATGTTGAAGTTTGGTGCGAGTTTACCGAAGCCGTGCCAGTTGTCGTCGCTGCGCAGGATCCAGTCTTCGCGTGTGCCAATGCCTTCTTCAGCAAATTCTTCCGGGCCCCAGACCTGGAACCACCAATCCTGGCCCCATTCTTCGTCCACTTTTTTCATCGCGCGGCGGAAATCGAGCGCTTCAAAAATCGATTCTTCTACCAGTGCATGGCCGCCGGGTGCTTCCATCATGGCCGCCGCGATATCGCATGAGGCGATAATTGAATACTGCGGAGAAGTGGAGGTGTGCATCAAATAGGCTTCGTTAAATGCATCCTGATCGAGTTTTACTTTTTCAGATTCGCGCACCAACACTTGCGATGCTTGCGATAAACCCGCGAGCAATTTGTGCGTGGATTGCGTTGAGAAAATCATCGACTCTTTGGCGCGCGGGCGATCTTTGCCAATCGCGTGCATGTCTTTGTAGAACTCATGGAAGGTGGCGTGCGGCAACCAGGCTTCATCGAAATGCAGCGTATCGATTTTACCGTCGAGCATATTTTTCAGCGTCTCTACATTGTAGAGCACACCATCGTAAGTCGATTGGGTAATGGTGAGGATGCGCGGTTTTTTGTTTACGGCTTCGCGCGCAAAAGGGTTTGCTTCTATCTTGCGGGCGATGCTTTCCGGCGTGAATTCTTCCAGCGGAATGGGGCCGATAATGCCGAGGTTGTTGCGGGTAGGCATCAGGAACACGGGGATTGCGCCGCACATAATAATCGAGTGCAGGATCGACTTATGGCAGTTGCGGTCAACGACAACGATATCGCCCGGCGCCACAGTTGAGTGCCACACCATTTTGTTGGAGGTGGACGTACCGTTGGTCACAAAGTAGCAGTGATCGGCGTTAAAAATGCGCGCGGCATTGCGTTCAGACGCGGCGATAGGCCCGGTGTGATCCAGCAATTGACCGAGTTCTTCTACCGCGTTACATACGTCGGCGCGCAGCATATTTTCACCAAAAAATTGGTGGAACATTTGGCCGATAGGCGATTTCAAAAATGCCACGCCGCCGGAGTGACCGGGGCAATGCCAGGAGTAGGAGCCGTCTTGCGCGTAATGTACCAGCGCGCGGAAAAACGGTGGTGCCAAACCATCAAGGTAGGATTTGGCTTCGCGGATAATGTGGCGCGCCACAAATTCCGGCGTATCTTCAAACATGTGAATAAAGCCGTGCAGCTCGCGCAAAATATCGTTGGGAATATGGCGTGAAGTGCGGGTTTCGCCGTACAGATAAATCGGGATGTCAGCGTTTTTGTAACGGATTTCTTCCACGAAGGCGCGCAGGGATTTCAGCGCGTGGTCGGTCTCTTCCAAAGAGCCACCGCCAAATTCTTCGTCGTCGATCGACAAAATAAATGCAGAGGCGCGCGATTGCTGCTGCGCAAATTGCGACAGGTCACCGTAGCTGGTAACACCAACTACCTCCCAGCTTTCATTTTGGATGGCCTCCGCGAGTGCGCGTATGCCTAAACCCGAGGTGTTCTCGGAGCGAAAGTCTTCGTCGATGATGACGATGGGAAAGCGAAATTTCATGGAGTCTCCATAAAAGGTATAAGGCTGGAATTTCACTTGCTGGCGAAACGCCTCTGGGTGCTGCTTGTAAGGTATTGCTTATAGGGTACTACTGATTAGGTGATCAGGTTGGTTGGGTGGCGCACCATCCGGCCAGTCTGCCTGAGGGGAGACCGAGGAAAACCGGAAAGGAGTTGAAGCCATTTGGCCGCGCATTTCCCGGTTTACACCTTGGTGACCCGGTACAACTGCGCCGGCAATTGTAAAGCACTTGGATGGATTCAAACACCCATAAATTTGTCGCGGCGCCAATCAGTGCACTTAAAGATTAAGGTGCAGGTGTGACAGGTTTGTCATCGGTGACGGGATTAAGTTCGGCATCGCGGGTGATTACCTCCCGTGCAGCGGGCATTTGCGCGTCTATCTGCGCCTGTTCTTCCGCCGTGGGCACTTTGTAGCCGCGCGGCCACATGCCGTCCAGGTAATCCCAACCGTAACCCCAGCGATAGTTCGACATCCAATAGGGGCTGCCACCCCAGCGCACATTGCCGTAGATATAGTTGGCCATGCCCGTCCCCTGCGCCAGTTTCACGCAGGCGAGAATATCCTCATCAGCCTGTTTTCGCTGCTCTTTGGTGCCGCCTTGCCAATAGGCCAAGTCATGGGCGACGCAGCAGTGGCGCCACAAATTGGGCTGCTCGGGGGTACCATCGAGCCACAGGGAACAGCCGTCGGTGGTAAAGGGTTTAAGGCTATTAGCCGCGCTCGGATTGGAGAAGCCTGAGCCACAGGTGACAAGCAGCAATGCGGCACACAAAAACACACGCATGGGTTAATCCTTACTCCAGACAATAGTTGCGGAATATTAAGGAGGGCGATTTTACCCACTGAGGGGATAAACACTATCACTTTTTTCCCGCGCGATATGGCCTCGCCCCTTACGCCCAATGCCAGTACAATGCTGCCAGTCATCAGAGACTACCACCACACAGTGCTGCTATCCCGCCCGCTGGGCGCCTAGTCTTGGAACCCGCTATGAACGAGAAAAAAACCACTCACTTTGGCTTTCAACAAGTTCCTGTCGAAGAGAAAGCAGAGCGTGTCGCCGAGGTATTCCACTCAGTCGCCGCCAAATATGACGTGATGAACGACTTGATGTCCGGCGGCATTCACCGCTTGTGGAAGCGTTTCACTATTGAAGCCTCAGGTGTGCGCGCCGGTCACAAGGTTTTGGATATAGCCGGTGGCACGGGCGACTTGAGCTATCAATTTGCCAAGCTGGTCGGCGCCAATGGGCAGGTGATACTCGCCGACATCAACGCCTCCATGCTTGGCGTGGGTCGTGACCGCCTGACCGATCGCGGCATCGCCGGCAACATCAACTTTGCCCAGTGCGATGCGCAGTACCTGCCGTTTCCCGATAATACTTTCGATTGCATTACCATCGCCTTCGGCCTGCGCAATGTCACCGATAAAGACCTCGCCTTGCGCTCCATGCTGCGCGTATTAAAGCCGGGCGGACGATTGCTGGTGCTGGAATTCTCCAAACCGCAGAGCGAAATCCTCAGCAAAATTTACGATACCTATTCCTTTAAAGTGCTGCCGTTTATGGGCAAGCTGGTGACTAACGATGCCGAGAGCTATCGCTACCTCGCCGAATCCATCCGCATGCACCCGGATCAACAAACCCTGAAAGACATGATGGATGCCGCCGGTTTTGTGCGCACCGAATTCCACAATATGACCGGCGGTATAGTCGCGCTACACAAAGGGATTAAACCTTAATGGCTGGCATGCTTAGCACCGCCGCACTCGCCAGCGCGGAAAAAATGCTTAACACCGCACTGCGTTACGATCCCGCTACACGCATTGGGCTGATGCAACTGGAAGGCAAAATTCTCGCAGTGCAAATCACCACACCGGCGATCACGGTATTTATGCTGCCGATGGATGACGAATTGCGCTTGATGGGCAACTGGGATGGCGATGTGGATACACGTATTAATGGCTCGCTGCTGGCGCTCGCACAATTAGCACACACCGAAATCCACAATTTAAAAGACAGTGGTGTGACGGTGATGGGCGATTTAAGCCTGCTCGCCGATTTGCAGCGGCTGATGAAAAACCTCGATATCGACTGGGAAGAAATGCTCAGCCAATTCACCGGCGATATTATCGGCCACCAAACCGCGCAGCTGATTCGCGCGCAATTCGGCTGGGTTAAAGATCGCGCCACCAGCGCCCAGCGCCTGACCAGTGAATTTCTCACCGAAGAATTAAAAGCCCTGCCCGCCAAACCGGAATTGGAAGATTTTTACCAGCAGGTAGATGATTTGCGTTTGGCAGTAGATCGTGCAGCCGCACGCATGGAAAAACTCATTAAAGAGAAATCAAATCCGTGATTGTTTTTTTTCGTCTGTTAAAAATCCTGCGTGTATTTGCCCGCTATCGTCTCGATCAACTGCTGCCAACTAACCTGCCGTTTGCGGCACGCGCGCTGTTGCTCTTGTTCAAATTATTCCCCCAACCTACATCACCCAGCGGAGAAAAACTGACTCGCGGTGAATGTTTACGGCGCGCCTGCGAAGACCTGGGGCCAATCTTTGTAAAATTTGGTCAGCTGCTGTCAACACGGCCGGATTTAGTGCCCGGCGATATAGTGCTCGAACTCAATCACCTGCAGGATAACGTCGCCCCCTTTGCCAACGACGAATTCCAGCACATTGTTGAGACCTCACTCGGCGCCAGTGTCGATACCATTTTTGCCAGTTATGACAAAGCACCGCTGGCCTCAGCTTCCGTCGCACAAGTGCATACGGCGGTATTAAAAGATGGCCGCGAAGTGGTCATCAAAGTCGTGCGCCCCGGCATTGAACAAGTGATAGAGCAGGATATTGAATTGCTGCTGTTAGTCGCCCGCTGGGTAGAAAAAAATACGCTGGACGGCAAACGTTTGCACCCGGTGGAAATTGTGCAAGATTATCGCACCACCATTTTTGATGAATTGGATTTACAGCGTGAAGCCGCTAACGCCTCACAATTGCGCCGCAACTTTTTAAACTCGCCGCTGCTCTATGTGCCCGAAATTTATTGGGATTACACGCGCAGCAATGTGTTGGTGATGGAGCGCATTTACGGTATTCCAGTAACGGACATCAACGCTCTGACCGCACAACATACCGATATGAAAAAACTTGCCGAGCGCGGCGTGGAGATTTTTTTCACCCAGGTGTTCGAGCACAATTTTTTCCACGCCGACATGCACCCGGGCAATATTTTTGTGTCCGCTAAAAACCCGCAGCTGCCGCAATACATTGCGGTGGACATGGCGATTGTCGGCTCGCTTACGCGCGAGGATCAATATTATTTAGCGCGCAACCTGCTCGCTATGTTCCGCCGCGATTATCGTTTGGTAGCTGAACTGCACGTGCAAAGCGGCTGGGTACCCAAGACCGTGCGAGTAGAAGAATTGGAAGCGGCGATCCGCACTGTATGCGAACCCATTTTTGAAAAACCGCTGAAAGAAATTTCCTTTGCCAATGTGCTGCTGAGTTTATTCCGCACCGCGCGCCGCTTTGATATGGAAGTGCAACCGCAATTAGTACTGCTGCAAAAAACCCTGCTGAATATTGAAGGCTTGGGCCGCCAACTCTACCCGGATTTGGATTTATGGGTGACTGCCCATCCGTTTTTGGAACGCTGGCTGAAAAACCGTTTCCATCCCAAATCACTCTGGGGTGAACTCAAACGCTACGCGCCCGAGTGGATGGAAAAATTCCCGCAGGTGCCGGATCTGATTTTTAACAGCCTGCAACAGTTACCGCTCATCAGCCAAAAACTGGATGCACTGGAACGCGATGTAAGCCGCCGTAATATGCAACAGCATCGCGGTCGCCGTAAACTGATCGCACTGGTGGCCTTTGGTGGGGCGGGTTATTTCTTCTATCAAGACACCCAAGGTTCGGCAGTATTAAGGGATTGGCTGATAGCGGATGTATCACCGGCAAGCATCGCGTTGGTGGCGATTGGTTTGCTGGCACTCTGGTTTAAAAAGTAATAACAAACTCATCGAACCAGTGATGGCAGCCTACCTATGTGTGCAAGTATGGTTGTACGCATACAAGTATTTGCGCCTATATAACATCCTTCTGCACTACAGCCTGAATGCTAAACAAAACTTCATAATCACCGCGTAGCTATTCTGATTCCTTCTGTTATTATCGAATATCAACAATAGCGATAGCGAAGGATTTCATTGTTATGTCGAGTGCGACGCGTATTCTGTTAGTGGATGATACCCCCGAGAATCTGGATGTGCTGAGCGGCATTCTGGAGGATTTGGATTGCCAGCTAATTGTTGCCACCTCCGGGGAGCGCGCATTGGAGTTGGCGACACGCCGTCTGCCCGATTTAATCCTGCTCGATGTGATGATGCCCGACATCAATGGTTTTGATGTTTGCACCCGCCTGAAAGGCGACCTTAGCACCACGGAAATTCCGATTATTTTTGTCACCGCGCGCACTGACGATATCAGCCAAGGGTTTCGCGTAGGCGGCGCCGACTACATTACCAAACCGATTAATGCCGACGAAGTGCGCGCCCGCGTGCGTCACCAATTGGAACGGCAGGCAATGCTCGCCGAATTAAAATCCTTTAATCGCGAGCTGGAAACCAAAGTGCGTGAGCGCACCTCCGAACTCACCATTGCCAATCGCCAATTGCGCGAAGAAATTAATGAGCGTCGCTATATGCAAGACCGCCTTAATTACCTCGCCACCCACGATTTTGTTACCCGCCTCCACAACCGCAACGCCCTTGAATCCTTTGTCTCCGAATTACTCGCCCGCATTCAAGTGCAGGACGTGGACGCGTCGTTTTTGATGATCGATATCGACCGCTTCCGCTTGATTAATGAAAGTTGTGGTTGTATTGCCGGCGATGAATTGCTGCGTCAATTTGCCGATACCATCAGCGGCCTATTAACACGCAATGATTTTTTTGCCCGTCTCGGTGGCGACCGTTTTGCGGTGGTGACTTATTGCGATGAGGGCGACAAAGGCTACGCGCTGGCGCAATCTATTTTGACGCACCTGCAAGATTTTAATTTCCAGTGGGAAGATCGCCAATTCAAATTAGCGGCCTCTATTGCGACGGTGCCGCTCACCCGCACTATGGTGAGTTACGATCAGGTGATGCTCGCCGCCGATGAAGTGATTTTTGTGGCCAAGCAGGAAGTGCGCGGCGGCATTTACAGTTATGAAGACGCCGCCAAACGCAGCAGCCTGCACAAAGAAAATATCAACTGGGCCTCGCGCCTGGTGGATGCCATTCACAACCAATCCTTCCGCGCTTATTTCCAGATGATCGAATATTTTCCGGCCACGCGGAAAGAAGATGTTCCGCAGTATCGCCTGGAAGTATTAATGCGCCTGTGGGATGCGGAACATCAACGCATGATCTCACCGGGTGAATTTATTGGCCCCGCCGAGCGTTTGCATTTAATTCCGGAACTGGACAAGTGGATGCTCAACGCCACCCTGTCATTTTTTACCCAGCACCGCGAGTTACTGGAACAAATGGATATGGTGTCCATTAATATTTCGGCCTTCTCGATTCGCGAAACCCAATTCGCCCAATCCATCATCAATAGCTTCCGCCAATTTAATTTACCGCCGCAAAAATTCTGCTTTGAAATTACGGAAACCCAGGCAATTGTAAACGTCGATTCCGCTCGTCACTTTATGCAGCAATTGCGTGAATTTGGCTGTCACTTTGCGCTGGATGATTTCGGCAGTGGTTTTGCCTCCTACGCTTACTTGCATCAACTCTCGTTCGACAAAATAAAAATTGACGGTATTTTTGTGCGCGATATGGATAGCGATGTATCGCACTATGCGATGGTGAAATCCATTGTGGAAATGGCGGCTTCACTCAATAAAGAAGTCATTGCCGAATTTGTTGAAACCGAGGAAGTTGCGCAAAAGCTCTACGCTTTGGGTGTGCGCTGGGGTCAGGGCTACCATCATCATCGCCCACAGGCATTAAACTATCAGGCACTGGAAACCCTGTTGCTAAATAAAGTGCAGCAGGGCAGTTAATAACAATAAGGAAACTCGCCAGTGGTGATGAGCAAGCGCAAAAAAATCTATCTCCTGGCGAAATTGCCAGTATTAAACCTGATGTTTGCAGTAGGGTATTTTTTTCTGGCGCAATGTGGCTCCGCCTGGAGTTCACTCACGGCGCAAGTTTCTTTAATTTGGCCTGCTGCCGGGTTTGCACTGTTTGGCCTTTTATTATTTGGTTTGCGTATCGCACCGGGTTTATTGGTAGGCGCTTTTGCCACCAACTTCAGCATTCATCTTTATCCCGCATTTGGTATTAGCTTCACCACACTACTTGCAGGCGGAGTCGTCAGCACCGCCATGTTGCTGCAAGCCATTATTATTGCGCGCATTAATCAAGGGATTTTAAGCCGAAACCTGCTGGTGAATTTACCGCGCACACTGGGTTTTATCAGTAGCGTATTTGGTTGTGCCTTAATCGCCCCCTCCGTGGGTATTGCTACTTTTTCTTACCTTGGTTTGATACCTGATGTGGAGTTGGGCAAGGCTTGGGCATTTTGGTGGATGGGTGACAGTATTGGCATGCTGACCTTCACCGCGCTGTTTGCCTGGGTGCTCATTCCCCGCGTGCGCCACAACACTCACGCCCAAGCATTTTTATTGCTGTGTGTGGGAGTGGGTTTAGTATTTTTTTTAGTCTCAGCCCTCGGTTATATCCAACATTCTGAAGCGCAGCGGCTCGCTGATGCAGCCAGTGCCATGACCTTAGCTGCAAAATTGGATGAAGCGCCCTGGTATCAACCCAGTTGGCTGCAATTTTCCGCACTCGCTATCGGTCTGACGTTAATTGGTTTGTTGTCAGCGTATATTCGCACGCGCCAACAGCACGATGAATTACTCAATCAAAACCAACGCAAATTGGAAGAGGAAATTCTCTCCCACACCCAAGCGCTGCGCAAAGCCAATGATTGGCTGTTAAACGAAGTCGTACAGCGCCAGCAAGCACAGGAACAACTGCAGGAATCGCAACAGGCCCTGCGCGCACGGGAACAACATTTGCGCAGCCTGCTCGATAATATTCCCGACCCGGTGTGGTTCAAAAATCTGCAGGGGGTTTATATCAGCTGCAACAAAGCCTTTGCCGCGATGCTGGAATTAACCGAGGCAGATATTATTGGCAAAAGCGAAGAGCAATTGGTGAGTGCGGAACTCGCTGCCTTGTTTCAACAAAATGACCAGGCCACACTCAATAGCGACGCCGCGCATCGCTATGAACAATTGATTACCATCAGCCCTGAGCAGCAATATTTACTCGACACGATCAAAGTATCGCTGCGCGATGACACGGGTGAGGTGGTGGGAATTTTGGGCATCGGGCGCGATATTTCCGCGCAAAAAAATGCTGAGCGCCAGCTCTCTTACGCCAAGGAGGCCGCCGAAGAAGCCACACGCGCCAAAAGCCGTTTCCTTGCCAATATGAGCCATGAAATTCGCACGCCGTTAAATGCCGTGTTGGGTTATACGCAATTATTAATGCGCGATGAAAAAATTACCGGCACCCAGCGCGAGCGGTTGCAATTAATTTTGGTGTCCAGCCAGCGCTTGCTGGGATTGATCAACGATGTATTGGATTTATCCAAAATTGAATCTGGCGTGCTCAACTTGCGCAAAGAATATTTTGATTTGCATCAGGAAGTGGCGGACATTCAAACCATTATGGCGGAGCGCGCCGACACCAAAGGGTTGCAACTTATCACCCAGGTAGATTTACCCAGTCCCTATATTGTGAAAGGTGATCGCCAAAAAATTGGGCAAATATTATTAAACCTGTTGGGCAATGCCATTAAGTTTACTCCGCAAGGCAGCGTCAGTTTGTACGTTGCCAATTTGCAGGGTGAAGTGGAATTTGTGATTGGCGATACCGGGCCGGGAATTTCAGAGGATGAACTGGCCGAACTATTTGCCGCGTTTAAACAAGGGCAAGCCGGTGAGGACGTGGGCGGTACCGGATTAGGTTTGACACTCTCGCGCCATTTGGCTGAAGGCATGGGCGGTAGCTTGCAGCTCTCCAGTGTCTTGGGTCAGGGCACACTCGCGCATCTGCGCTTGCCACTGGTGAGCGAAAATATTTTACTCGACCCGCGCGATACCAATACCCGCGTAACACGGATGGCCGAGGGCTGCCAGGTCAAAGCACTGGTGGTAGAAGATGATTTTGCCAGCTGTGAAATTTTAGTGGATTTATTACAGCAAATTGGCTGTGACACTTACGCAGCACACGATGGCCGCGAAGGTTTGGCTATGTGTCACGCGCACAACTTCGATATTGTTTTTACTGACATTCGTATGCCCGGTATCAATGGTTTGGAAATGTTTCGCCAATTGCGCGCGCGCACTAATTACCAAACAACGCCGATTGTGGCGGTCTCGGCCTCCAGCCTTGAGCATGAGCGCAGTTATTATTTAGCCCAAGGCTTTCAGGAATTTATTGGCAAACCCTACGCGTTTGACGATATTTATAATGCCTTGCGCCATTTCACCCGCGCACATTTTGATGGCGATAATCACCATGAAAAGTCCGTGCCCAACCCCGCTGTTGAATTGCTGCAGCAACCCGATTTACAGCCAATCAAACTTTTGCTGAATGAATTTGTCGCCGCCGCCGCCAGTGGCGATATGGGCAATTGTAAAAAAATGATGGCAGAGTTAACCGCTGAACAACTAGGTAAACAGCGCCATCAACAATTGTTAACGGCACTGCGGCAATACGATTTGGAACGGGTGGAAGCGCTGGTTAGCGAGTGGCTAAATGCGCTGGCAGAAGAGAATTAACATATCCACTTTTGCTTATTCAATCACCGCGCCCCAACCGTCGGATTCACCACCCAGCGGGCCTGCCAGTTCATTCAAATGTGCCTGAATCCGCTGTATTTCATGGTATTCCGGCACCATAGTGATAAACGCCACCACCGCCCAGAAAGGCCAGGACTCTTCATTCTCCGTAGTCATGGCTTCGCCCTCTTCCAAATCGCCCTCATCATAAAGCGCATGGGCTTTGTAGCCAGCCGTTTGTAGCACCTGCTCTATTTGCAGCGCAGTGGCTTCATCGGGGCAATGCACACCAAATTCCAAATCCATCGCCTGGGTTAAATCTATGCCGTGTTCGTGCAGCATTTGTAACAGACCGCCATCGTCATCATTCGGGAAGTTCATCATGTTCTCCGGTAAACATAAATAATCACTGCCCATAAGATCGGGCAAATAAGGGGTTATTCCATTTCAAGCAAAAAGGTTACTGGCCCATCGTTAATTAATGCGACTTTCATATCGGCCGCAAAAATACCCGTGGCGACTAACGAGTGTTTACTGCGCAACTGTGCGACAAAATAATCATACAGTTCCTGCGCTGCAGCCGGTGGTGCGGCGGAGGAAAAACTGGGGCGCAGCCCCTTGTTGGTATCGGCTGCAAGGGTAAATTGCGATACCACTAAAATACCGCCCGCCACTTGCTGCAGATTACAATTCATTTTGTTGTTTTCATCGGCGAAGATCCGGTAGGCGAGGATTTTGTCGATAAGTTTATTGGCTGTCTCCGGTGTATCGTTTTTTTGAATGCCGAGCAATAGCAAAATACCCTGACCAATTTCACCGACCACTGTGTTATCGACAGTGACTGACGCTTCGCTAACCCGTTGCAATAACCCTAACATGTTGTTTCCGTGTATCACCTGAATAAATTTTTGCCTTGCTAAAAACAACGGAGCCATCAGGCTCCGTTAGCTGTACGCCGAAACACTCGGGGCATCAGGCAAGGCGATCACTGGTATGCAGAATTTTTTTGGCGAGATCATCGGTCGCGCGTATCAGGGCGTCCACAATTCCTGGCTCCCGCGAGGCGTGGCCCGCTTCGCGGATGATTTGTAACTCGGAACCCGGCCAGGCTTTGTGCAGCGCGTAGGCGTTGTCGAGCGGGCAAATCACATCGTAGCGACCGTGCACAATCATGCCGGGAATACCGGCGAGTTTATGGGCGTCGCGCAGAATTTGGTTCTCCTCCAAAAACGCATTATTCATAAAATAATGCGCTTCAATACGCGCGAGCGACAACGCGCGATGGGGTTCAGTAAAGGAGTCCACCACATCCTGACAGGGTTTGAGTGTCGCCGTGCGCCCCTCCCAGCCAGCCCAGGTTTTGGCGGCAGACATTTGTTGGATCTGGTTTTCACCAATGAGTTGGCGATAGTAAGCGGCGATCATATCGCCGCGCTCTGCTTCAGGAATTTGTGCGACAAAGTCATCCCAAAAGTCGGGGAATAAACGGCTTGCGCCCTCTTGATAGAACCAGAGCAGATCGGTGCGGCGGCAGAGAAAAATCCCGCGCAAAATTAACCCCAATACTCGCTCGGGATAAGTTTGTGCGTAAACCAGACTCAGGGTTGAACCCCAGGAACCGCCAAACAGCACCCACTTATCAATACCGAGCGTGGTGCGAATGACTTCAATATCCTCCACCAATTTTTGTGTGGTGTTATTTTCCAATTCTGCGTGGGGGCGCGAACGGCCAGCGCCGCGCTGATCAAACAAAACGATGCGATAGACTTCCGGATCAAAAAAGCGGCGGTCGTATTTACCACAACCCGCACCGGGGCCACCGTGTACAAACAATACGGGGATGCCATCGGGGTTGCCGGATTCATCGACATACAATTCGTGGGGGGCTTCTACAGCGATCTGGTGACGTTGGTAGGGTTTGATCTCGGGATAAAAAATCTGCATAAACTCGCCTTGTTCGGGTCAGTGTTCGGGTCTACAACACCGGGATTAGATTGTCATAAAGGTAGCACATCCCCCTGTTAAACCCGAATCTTTTCTCTGTGCAAGCATCCGCCAAAATCGCTTAACAAAGCTTTATTTGCTGCCCATCACCCCGCTTGTTACCCTGAGTCAAATTGATTGAGGAGACTGCTATGACATTATTTACCCCCCTGCGCAAACTCGGTTTACTGGCTTGCCTGATCGCTACCCCCATGGTGGATGCCAAAACTCTGGACGTAAAAACCGAAACCGGGGCGATTCAAGTAAAAACCATCGCAGAAGGCTTGCAAAACGTATGGGGCATGGCGTTCCTGCCCGACGGCCGCATGTTAGTCACCGAGCGCGCCGGGCGGATGCGCATTGTCGGCGCCGATGGCAAAGTAGGTGCGCCGCTCGCTGGCTTGCCGGACATTTACGCCCAAGGCCAAGGCGGTTTACTGGATGTGATATTGGCACCAGATTTTGCCGCCAGCAAACGTATCTATTTCAGTTATTCCGAGCCGGGTACCGGTGGCAATAGCACCGCAGTGAGCTATGCAACACTCGCGGGCGACAAACTCGAAAACGTCACCCGGGTATTTAGCCAACAACCTAAAATTGATTCCAGCGCGCATTTCGGTTCGCGCTTGGTGTGGGCGCCGGATGGCACCTTGTTTATCACCCTGGGCGATCGCTACAGCCAAAAAGACAAAGCCCAAACCCTGGATAACCATCAGGGCAAAGTCGTGCGCATTAATGCCGACGGCACAGTACCAGCCGATAACCCCTATGTAAAAACTGCCGGGGCACTGCCCGAGATTTGGTCTTACGGCCACCGCAATGTGCAAGGCGCCGCGATTAACCCGCTCACCCAAAAGCTCTGGACCGGTGAACATGGCCCGCAAGGCGGCGATGAATTAAATATTGATGAAGCGACCAAAAATTACGGTTGGCCGGTAATCACCTACGGTGAAAATTACGGCGGCGGCAAAATTGGCGAAGGCACTCACAAAGCGGGCATGGAGCAACCGGTTTATAAATGGGTTCCTTCTATCGCAACAGCCGGTTTTATTTTTTACACCGGCGATAAATTTCCACAGTGGAAAAACAATATTTTACTCGCCAGCTTGCGCGAACAAACTCTGGTGCGTTTGACACTGGAAGGCGACAAAATCACCAAAGAGGAGCGCCTGCTGAAAAAAGAACTGGGCGCACGCTTCCGCTCGGTAGTGCAGGGGCCAGATGGTTTGATTTATCTGGTGAGCGATGAGAGCAAAGCAAAAATTTATCAACTATCACCCAAATAATTTTTACGCCTTAACCTGAAAAAGTTATGCTGAACTCCCGCTACGGCGGGAGTTTTTATTGGCGAGTCAGAAGTGAATTAATTTATGTACGACGGTGAATTTATTTTTGTGTACGGCACCTTGCGCCGCGCGTGCAGCACAGGGGCACACAATATTTATTTGGCAGGTGCAGAATTTATCGACAGCGCAGCAGTAGATGGCACTTTGTTTCGGGTTAGCTATTATCCGGCGCTGAAACTCGATAACAGTGGGAGCAAGGTGATTGGAGAGGTTTATAAACTCCACTCCGCGGAGCAATTAGCACGATTGGATGTGTATGAAGAGTGCGATTACCCCGCACAACCGGATCAGGAATATCAACGCCAGAAAATTAATTTACTAACGACGTCAGGAGTAGCGCTGTCGGCATGGGTTTACGCTTATCAACACGCCAGTGAGGGTTTGGAAATTATCACCAGTGGCGACTTTCTGAACCCTTAATTATTTATCACGCACGCGTAGCTTTTGCAGTAACGCTTATCTGCCCAGCGGCGATAAACACGATCCACCAGCCCCGACCAAATTCGCCAGCGCAGCGGCTTCCATAAAAAGCCCATGGGTGTAAATGACCAGGCCGCTACATTCGCCTCCACGCCTAACAGCCAGCGACCATCCGGCAATAACAGATGCAAATCGCGCAACATCTGCTCGCGCTCTGCCTCACTAATACTCAGCAGCGAGTGAATATCCACCAGGGTTAATCCAGCACGTTTGTGTTTGCGTAAAAGAGCCATCTCCCCTGCGCACAATGGACAGCGGCCATCATAAAAAAGTTGGGCGCTTTGGATGGGCAGGGGCAATGGCATAAATCGCAAACCTCAATTAACGAGTGGTTTCTCAAACGTTAATACTTACGCCAGTTCTTCCCACCTGGATCAACGCTCGCCTTGCCGGACTCACAGCGAGCGGGTATGTTGTGCTGCTTTAGCGCCGCAGGTTTTAGCGCATCGCGTTTTACGGAGATAGATAATGAGTCAATACACAGCACTGAATTACGACATAGACCCGATTTTTCACGCCGCCAATAAACCCAAGGCAAAAATCGGTATTGTGCTGGCAAATCTGGGCACGCCCGATGCCCCCACCACACCCGCCCTGCGTCGCTACCTCGCAGAGTTTTTGGCTGATCCGCGAGTGATTGAAGTACCGCGCGTGATTTGGATGCTGATTTTGCACGGCATTATTTTGCGCGTGCGCCCAAAAAAATCTGCTGCGCTGTATAAAAGTGTGTGGACCAGCGAAGGCTCGCCGCTACTGGCAATTAGCAAACAACAACAGGTGGCGATTCAGGAACAGCTGGGGAATGGCTTCAGTGTTAAATTGGGCATGCGCTATGGCAACCCGTCCATTCACAGTGCGCTGCGTGAATTGCAACTCGAAGGCGTGCGCAAAATTATTGTGTTGCCACTCTACCCGCAATACGCTGGCCCCACCACCGGCTCAACCTTTGATGCCGTAGCGATGGAATTAAAAACCTGGCGCTGGGTGCCGGAGTTACATTTTATTAATAATTATTGTGATGAGCCGCTCTACGTGGAAGCACTGGCTAACTCTGTGCGCGAGCACATTGAACAAAATGGCCTGCCGCAAAAAATTATTTTTTCCTATCACGGCATGCCCAAACGTTATTTAACCTCGGGCGACCCCTACTTTTGTCTGTGTCAAAAAACCACGCGTTTGGTGCAGGAAAGACTGGGCTTGGATAAAAACACATGCCTCACCAGTTTTCAATCGCGTTTTGGTCGCGAGGAATGGCTGAAACCCTATACCGATGAAACATTGGAAAATCTGCCGAAAGACGGCATCAAAGATATCGCGATTATATCGCCGGCATTTAGCGCCGACTGTTTGGAAACCTTAGAGGAATTGGCAGTGGAAAATCGCCATGCGTTTATAGCAGCGGGCGGAGAAAAATACGCTTACATTCCAGCCCTGAATGACCGCGCGGATCATATTCATGCGCTGGTGGAATTATTAAAATCAAAGGTATAGAAACCTCCCTGTCTTTTTAAAAAAGGCAGGGAGCAAATTATTTTTTATTTAATACCGCCAACAGCAACACCCAAAAACACAACACCAAATTAAACAAAGGAATTTGCAATTCTGTGGGCATGGCATAAACCACACTCACTGCCGGAATCCACACCAACCAGTTGGATAAAATAACCGTGGGAATTTTCACCAAGAAAAATTCCCTGCTCATTGCCTGCCGCATTGCACGAACACTCCAGCCGGACTCCATCCATAGATACACAATAGTAATGCCCGGTGCCGCCCAGAGTGCACTGTAAAGAAATTGATCCACCGCCATTTTAGTGGCTATCGTCGGTAAGTCATTACCACTACCAAACCACTGCTCCTGCAGGCGATAGAAAAAATCCACCTCCATGCCTTTTAATCCCCAAAAGACAATATAAAAAATCAGTAACACCAGAAGGTTGCAACGCGGCGGAAGGCTATTGCTTAACCACAAATACAGGAATGGAATTAATCCACCAAACAGCGCGGTAGCAATAAATGAATAACCAAATCCGTAAGTTTGTTTTAACTCGCCAAATAAGGTGAACGCCGGCTTGGCGGCAGGGATAAAAAAATAAACCAACAACATACTGACTGCAAAAATTTGCAACACCAAACCAGGCAAGAAATTTTGTTTAAACGCGATGAAAATAGCTTGTTTGATGTTCATTGGGAATGTCCAATAAGTGGCTTGTTGTGCAAAAAAAATCCCCGAGGTTTTACGTCGGGGATTTTTGCAAAACAGAACAATTATTTAATCAGGCAATAATCGTTACGCTTTTTTGCCGCGCTTACGCTCGTTTTCGGTGAGCAGTTTTTTGCGCAGGCGGATGCTTTGTGGCGTTACTTCTACCAATTCGTCATCTTCAATAAATTCCAATGCTTGCTCAAGAGTGTGACGGATAGGCGGAGACAGGGTCAGCGCATCGTCAGTACCGGAAGCACGTACGTTGGTCAATTGCTTGGCTTTGGTTGGGTTTACTACCAGGTCATTGGAGCGCGAGTGAATACCCACGATTTGACCTTCGTACACTTCCACACCAGCACCGAGGAACAAACGACCGCGATCTTGCAGTGGGTGCAGGCCGTAGGCGAGGGTTTTACCTTTCACCATGGAAACCAATACACCGTTTTGACGCTTGGCGACTTCACCCTCTTTTACCGGGCCGTAGTGGTCAAAAATACTGGTCATGATGCCGGAACCGGAAGTCATGGTCAGGAACTGGCCACGGAAACCGATCAAGCCGCGCGATGGGCAGAGGAATTCCAACTTGATGCGGCCTTTGCCATCCGGCTCCATATTGTTCAGCTCGCCTTTACGCAGGCCAAGCTCTTCCATTACTTTACCTTGATGCTCTTCTTCAACGTCGATAACCACTTGCTCGAAGGGCTCATGTACCACGCCGTCGATAATTTTCTGAACCACTTCCGGGCGCGATACACCCAACTCGTAGCCTTCACGACGCATGTTTTCGATCAGTACCGACAGGTGCAATTCACCGCGACCGGAAACGATAAATTTATCCGGTGAATCGCCTTGCTGTACGCGCAGCGCTACGTTGGCAATCAATTCCTGATCCAAACGGTCTTTGATGTTACGGCTGGTGACGAACTTGCCTTCTTTACCAGCAAAGGGCGAGTCATTTACCTGGAAGGTCATGCTCACGGTTGGCTCGTCAATCGACAGTGCTGGCAAGGGCTCAATACAATCCGGGCTACACAGGGTATCGGAGATACCGAGTTTATCGACACCGGTAATACACACGATATCGCCCGCGTAAGCTTTGTCGGTCTCGATACGTTGCAAGCCGTGGTAACCCATCACTTGCAGCACTTTCGCTTTACGGGTGTTGCCTTCGTGGTCAACCACCACGATCTGTTGGTTGGGCGACAGACTGCCGCGAGTGATACGGCCAATACCGATAACACCCACATAGCTGCTGTAGTCCAGCGCCGAAATTTGCATTTGGAAGGGGCCGTCCAGGTCAACTTTAGGCGGCTTCACTTTGTCTACGATCATTTGGAACAGCGGAGTCATGTCATCGGCGATGTCATCGGGTGACAGGCCAGCAACACCATTCAACGCGGAGGCGTAAATGATCGGGAAGTCGAGCTGTTCTTCAGTCGCACCCAAGCGGTCAAACAGGTCAAATACTTGATCTACCACCCACTCAGGGCGAGCGCCGGGACGGTCGATTTTGTTGATCACCACAATCGGGTTCAAACCTTGTTCAAACGCTTTGGAGGTTACAAAACGGGTTTGTGGCATTGGGCCGCCAACGGCGTCCACAATCAGCAATACCGAGTCAACCATTGACAATACGCGCTCTACTTCACCGCCGAAGTCGGCGTGGCCGGGAGTGTCCACGATGTTGATGCGATAGTCATTCCATTTGATGGCGGTATTTTTCGCCAGAATGGTAATGCCGCGCTCGCGCTCCTGATCGTTGCTGTCCATGATCAGGTCGGCGCCGTCATCGCGACGATCAAGGGTCCCTGATTGGCGCAACAACTGGTCAACCATAGAGGTTTTGCCGTGGTCAACGTGGGCGATAATGGCGATATTGCGTAGTTTTTCGATTGCTGAATTGTCTGTCACTATGGAATTACTCTTGGGTATGCGCCTAAAGAAAGGCAAATGGGGAAGCGTAAAAAGGCGCGCATTATACCTATGAAGGTGTTGCACGGATATGCTTACGGCGCCTCTATTGGCGAAATTTTAAGCTGTTAGTGTAAATACTTCGGGTATATACTTCATGTATTCACATCATATGTGCGCCGGAAGCAGTTGCTTTGCATGGCCACTTAAATTTCAAGCAGCCGCCTGGTTGCAATCACTTTTAAACCTGGAAGCTCACTGTACGGGGCGACGGAGAAACAATCATGACACTTGCACGTGTTTTTCAATCCGGCAATAGCCAAGCCGTAAGGCTCCCTAAAGAGTTTCGTTTTGACGTAGACCAGGTTGAAATTTTTCGGCGCGGCGACGAAATAATCCTGCGCGCTGTATCACCCAATGCAGGCGCCATCTTTGATGCCCTTACCCAGCTCCCCGCCGACTTTATGGCACAAGACCGCGACGACCAGCCACCACAGGAAAGAGAAGACTTCTAAAGGAATAGCTATGCCAACACGCTACTTGCTCGACACCAACATCTGCATTTATATCGCCAAACATAACCCCTCATCTGTGCGTGAACGCTTCACCCGGCATGCCGCTAATGAGTTGGCCATGTCAGTAATTACCTTGGGCGAACTGCGCTTCGGTGCGGAAAAAAGCCATGCAAAAAACCGGGCGATGGCCGTTATTGATGAGCTTACTAACCTCATGAACATCGAAGCGCTAACGGATGAAGTGACCGGACACTACGGCGACATTCGCGCGGCGCTACAGAAATCCGGCCAGATCATTGGCAATAATGATTTGTGGCTCGCCGCCCACGCTCGATCGCAAGACTGGGTACTGGTAACCAATAACGAAAGAGAATTTTTGCGCGTGGACGGATTGAGGGTGGAAAATTGGGTGTAGTCGCGTGTAATGGCGATATCCAAATTTGTAGTTAAACTCCATAGTCGTGAGTGTAAAGATGTTGACGAAAATCAGGAATGCCAATCACTAACGCGCTTGATTTTGTAGCGCACCAACTACGGTGGGTTGGCGAAATTACAAATCTAATCAAGAGATTTTACTTATGGACTTCATAGATCAACTTCGTGTTCTTTCGACTCGAATACTTAACACCAAGAGTTTGATTCAAACGGAGGAAGCCACAAAAAACTCAATGATCATGCCCTTCATTCAGATTTTGGGCTACAACGTTTTTGATCCACTAGAAGTTACCCCCGAGCTGATTGCAGACATTGGGACCAAGAAAGGCGAGAAAGTGGATTATGCGATTCTTAAAGATGGCCAACCTATTATGCTTTTCGAGTGCAAAAAAGCGGGCGGGGATTTAAACATAAATAATGCTAGCCAGCTTTTTCGTTACTTCCATGTAACTGCGGCTCGGTTTGGAGTACTAACAAATGGACTTGTCTATCGATTTTTCACGGATCTTGAACAACCCAATAAAATGGATGAAAAGCCCTTCTTTGAATTTAATATTCTCGATTTCAAAGAGCGAGATGTTGAAGAATTAAAAAAATTTGCGAAAGCCTCGTTTGATCTTGATACGATCCTCACCACCGCCAATGATCTGAAATATACCAGAGCAATCCAAAATCGATTAGCTGAATGGATGACGAATCCACCTGAAGAATTCGTTCGTTTAATATCGTATGAGTTGCTTGGCAATAAACGATTTACGCCTGTTGTAAAAGATCAATTCACACTTATTACTAAACGTGCATTTGAACAGCTGTTAGGAGAGCGTATTAATGAACGGCTGAAAGGTGCTATGACGCCAGAAAAAACGCTAGTTATTGAACAAAGTGCTCCAATTATTCCTTCGGAAAACACTTCTGAACCTCAGGTTGTCACTACCGAAGACGAGGCAGAGGGGTTCCACCTCGTTCGCGCGATTCTGCGCGAGTTCATCAGTCCAAAGCGCATAGTTATGCGCGACGCACAAAGTTACTGTGCAATTTTGCTAGATGATAATAATCGAAAACCAATCTGTAGATTGCGCTTTAACAATCCTCAGAATCTGCGATTAGGTATTTTTAATGAGAAAAAGGAGGAGTTACTACAACCTCTTGAAAGCATTGACGATATTTTCAATTTTGCAGATCAACTGAAAGCCACAATTTCATCATATGAGACAGCAGCAAAGGAGTAGTTTTCTTAAATTAATAAACAGCGACTAAGTTTGACGCATTTACAGTCATGCTTAGTCGAGCTTTTTCGATTCAAATGATTTTCCTATCCGATAATAAAATAACTCCGCCTTTTGGCAACTTTTCGTATTAACACCGCAATCACCACCGATCCGTAAAATTGCACAATAAATGTCGCGACAAAGATGGCGAGACTGAGTTGGATATTGGCTGCGGGCAAAAATGGTTTAAAAGCCTCCGTTTGTACCAAATTTTCCAGCGCGATTGTCAGCAGCGGATGGATAAAAAAGATCGGAAAACTCAGTTCAGCAAGCCATGCCAGATGCTGTTGCAGCCAGCGCCAGTGGAGGTGGTAGCAGAGTAACAACAGGGCAATACAGGCAAACAATACCTGCACAAATTGCAGATCCAGCCCCTCATAACTAAATGCGGCCTTGTGGTAATTGCCGAGATGACCCCAAAGATAAGTTTGGCTCAGCGCTGTGACTACAACCACCAGCACACTTCCCAGGAGCAGCAGCCCGCGCCATTGATGCACTCGTGCGTAATATTGCGAAACCAACATACCCAGCAAATAAAAAGGCGTGTAGTAAACCAGCGACTGTAAAAAATTATTGTTGGACTGGGGGCGATGTAGAAACAGCGCAACTACCGAAAACGCCAGCAGCAACAATAATTGCCAGCGGCAATGCAACTGCAAGAACCGCATATGCAGCGGAGCACAGCAAAAGGTCAAGAGAATGAAAGGAATGTACCAGTGAGGATAGAGCACATACCCATTGCGCAGGGTGTACCAGACATTGAGCAGGTTCTGCTGCCAGGGGAGGCCATCCTGCCACCAACCAAAGGCGCGAATCAGCAGTGCCAATAGCGAAATAAAAACAAACGGAATCAACAGGGCTTTGGTTTTTTTCGCGACAAAATCGCGATAGTCAAAACGCGCCGCAAATACGCGATGGAAGAAGAAACCGGAGATAAACACAAACAGCCCGGTGCCACCGCGCAACAGGTTTTCGAGCAGCGCAGGAAACAGCGGTTGGGCAAGGAAAATCGAGTGCCCGAGCACAATCACGCCAATTGCCAGACCGCGCAGGTAATCAAACTCGACTATTCGTTCCCTCCGCGCTGTCACTGGCGCAAGGCTCATGAAATGGCGCAGGCGCTGCGTGGTTCGGGGCGATAAACCCCCACGTTAAGGTGGCCCGCATCTTTCAGATTCGCGGCATGCAATTGACTCATGACCCCCTTCTGGCAGTAGAGAAAATACTGAAGGCTGCTATCCAAGTGCGCAAATTGGTTGTTGAGGGAATAAAAAGGGATGACGCGCACATCTATGCCATCCAGTTTGAGCGGATTGGCCTCCTGCTCATCCGGGTGACGAATATCAATCACCACCTGCCCGGCGGAAATTTCGCCCACCATGGGCACACTCAGGTCAGCATCCAGCTCATCGACAATTTCGTCGATATTCTGTGCGCGCCGCTCGCTAAAGGCGCACTCCAGAATCGCCATGTCGAACTTGCTTTCCTCGTGCTCTACACGCGGCAATTTGGCTTTGGTGGTCGGGTTGACCGAAATCACCCCGCAGTACTCAGGCATGCTCGCGGCAAAGCTCTCAGTGCCGATTTTGCGCGAGATGTCGATAATTTCGCCCTTGTCCATAGTTACCAGCGGACGCAACACTACAGTGTCGACGGCGCGATCAATCACATTCAGATTGATCAGGGTCTGACTCGCCACTTGCGCCACGCTCTCGCCGGTTACCAGCGCCGGAATCTCCAGCGATTCCGCCACTTTTTCCGCCGCGCGCAGCATCATGCGCTTGAGCACCACGCCCATATAAGCGTTGTCGACTTTTTCCAGAATCTCTTTCAGCACTTCCTCAAAGGGCACAGTGACAAACTTCACCCGATGGGAGGCGCCGTATTTATTCCACAGGTAGTAGGCAACTTCTTTCACGCCGATTTCATGGGCGCGGCCGCCCAGATTAAAAAAGCAGTAGTGGGCACGCAGGCCGCGTTTGATACACAGATAGGTTGAGACGGTGGAGTCAAAACCGCCGGAAATCAGCGACAGCACCGGGTCTTGCGCGCCGAGCGGATAACCACCCAGCCCTTGGGTTTTACTGGTGACGACCCACAGGCGATCACCCTTGATTTCCAGCGGCACAGTGATTTCCGGTTTTTGCAGTATCACGCCCTTGGCCTGCGAATGCTGCAGCAGACCACCGCCCACATACTTCTCGGCCTCCACCGAACTAAAGCTGTGCTGCCCCACGCGCTTGATGCGCACACAAAAGGTTTTGCCGGCCAGTGGCTCGCGCCAGTGATGCAGGGTGTGTTGGAAAATCGACTCCAAATCACCCAAGGGATATTCATGAATCAACACAAAGTTGGCGATACCGGGGGTATGGGCAAGCACCTCGGCGACCTGCGCGGTGATCTGTGCATCTGCCTCGGGGCTGCGAATTTCAATTTTTTCCCAGTCGCGCTGCACATCAATTTGCACGCCGATATTGGCCAGGAGCAACCTCAGGTTGTCGCGCAGCTGCTTGATAAAGCGCTTACGTACCGGAGGGGTTTTCATAATGATTTCGGGAAAAACTTTGACAACAAAATGCATGGAAGTCGCGCCTGGGGACATTCAGCTGTAGCCCAAGATGGATCTGACAGCTGCAGCTAGCTGGATAAAAAGGCGGCGATTATAAAGCAAGATTGAACAAAAAGCGGGGGCAAGCTTACGCTCCAGCGCAGAATACAGATCACGCGGATATAATTTTTTGTGGCTTTACGTTTAAACATATTGGTCAATACTCAATAACACTGGGCATTTCAATGACCTATGACCCGTACGGCTTTGACTGAATTAATCCATAAGCATTTTGCTGCAACAGAGAGGAAGCAATGAGAAACATCAGGATAGGATTGCGTTTGACATTTGGCTTTGGAGCGCTTGCGCTGCTTTTGTTAGCGCAAGGCATTTTCGGCCTGAACAGCATGTCGAACATGAATAACCAGACAAAAGAAATTACTGGTATTTGGATTCCCACCCTTAACGCCGTGGGAGATTTAAACCTCGCACTGATGCGCTACCGCGTTAATGCGGTGCGTTTAGTGGTGGACGCAGACCCCTCTGCGGTTGCCAAAGGAGAAACAAATTTGCAGTCGCGCGCGCAAGAGCTTGAGCAAGCATCTATGGCCTTTGAGCGCGAAATTACCGAGCCTGAAGAACGGCGGATTTTCGAAGACCTCAAGCAAACCAAATCACTCTATATGCAAAATACCGCGCGGGTTTTGGCCGCCATGAAAGCGGGTGACACCACCGCTGCGATCACGATTGTGGACACCGAACTCAATGTTCTCGCCGACCAAATGACCAAGATGCTTCTTGTCCTTGGACAAATAAACCGCGATGGCGCCAAAAAGGCAGCCGATGCATCCAGCGAAGCTTATACGAGCGCCCAAACCTTAGTCATTGGCAGTATTGTCATCGCCCTTTTCATCACTGCCGTGCTGGCACTTATGATCACGCGCAGCATTGTGAGCCCCTTACAACAAGCCGTAGCCGCTACCGAAACCATCGCCAGCGGCAACCTTACCCAGCAGATCCGCTTTGACGGCAACGACGAGCCAGCGCGCCTGCTCGCATCACTCGCGATGATGCAAGATAACCTGCGCAGTACCATCACCCAAATTGGCAACTCGTCGGTACAGTTAGCCTCTGCAGGCGAGGAGCTAAGTTCGGTAGCGGAAGAGTCCTCACGCAACTTACAGCGGCAGAATGATGAGATCCAGCAGGCGGCGTCGGCAGTCACCGAAATGAGCGCCGCCGTGGACGAGGTTGCGCGCAATGCAGTGAGCACGGCCGAGGAGTCCAATGAATCTTCTCGCTTGGCGCATGATGGGCGCGACAAAGTGCATCACACAGTAGCGGCACTTAAATCCATGAGCGAAGAGTTTGGGCGCACCTCAGCATTGATTGGCGGTCTCGCGGAACAATCCAAAGATATTGGCAAGGTATTGGATGTGATTCGCGCCATCGCTGAACAGACTAATTTGCTCGCCTTGAATGCGGCAATTGAAGCGGCGCGTGCCGGGGAGGCTGGCCGTGGTTTTGCAGTAGTGGCGGACGAAGTCCGCGCACTGGCGCATCGCACCCAAGTGTCCACCCAAGAAATTGAACAGATGATTAGCAAAGTGCAAGGTGGCACAGCGGCGGCGGTGGAATCGATGAAAGGCAGCGTCGAACACGCCAGTAAAACCCTCACCGTGGCCGAGCAAGCGGGCGGCGCATTGGAGCAGATTTACCAAAAGGCAGGGCAAATCGGTGAACGCAACCTGTTAATTGCCAGCGCGTCGGAAGAACAGGCGGCGGTCGCGCGCGAAGTGGATCGCAATATTGTGAACATCAGCGATCTCTCCACCCAATCGGCGGCAGGCGCCAATCAAACCAGTGCTGCTACCTACGAGCTGGCGCGGCTGGCAACTGATTTGAATACACTGGTATCGCGCTTTGTTATTTAAGCCGCGTAGTTTATTGCACCCATCATCTGATCGTTGATCAGCGCCAATAAAAAGCCCCCGTCACCTGAATGACGGGGGCTTTTTACGTATGTCCGCAGCCATGAACTACTTGGAGCGGAAGATAATCTCTTTCATTTTTTGCAACTTGGGCGCTACCACCGGTACGGTCAGCATGGTGCTGGCCACTGCCATGATCAGCAGCGCGGTGAAGGTTTCATTGGTGATGATTTCCTTGTCGAGCAAAACATTGGCAAAAATGATCATGATCAGCGCTTTGGTTTGCAACAACCAACCAATAATCGATGCCTCGCCTTTTTCCCACTTGAGGATTTTGCCCGCCGCATGTACACCAGCCAATTTACCCGCCACTGAAGCCACCAGCAGGATGGCTGCCGCGATAAATACCGCCGTGCCACCCACATCCCAATTGGTGCGCAAACCGGTACTGAGGAAGAATACCGGCATGATGATCATCAGGACAAAATGGCGCAATTTATCCATATCTTCCTGATTAAACCATTCGCCATCCATTACGGCACCGGCGAGGAAGGCGCCAACCATATAGTGCAAACCCGCCCAGTCGGCTGCGAGACCGCAGACTGCCAACCAGATAAAACCAGCGTACCAGCGGTCTTTCTCTTGAATCGCCACCATCAA
This sequence comes from Cellvibrio sp. BR, assembly GCF_000263355.1. Lineage (NCBI taxonomy): Bacteria > Pseudomonadati > Pseudomonadota > Gammaproteobacteria > Cellvibrionales > Cellvibrionaceae > Cellvibrio > Cellvibrio sp. BR. The sequence goes on from NZ_JH668200.1 coordinate 229,761, forward strand.
CTTGCGGAATAAGTAAGCAAGCACAGTAAAGCCCAGCAAGAACATACCCTGGCGACCCACACGCTCCCAATCCAGCAGAATCAACGCCAATACACCCCAGATGGCGATGTCGTCCAAACTGGCGTAACGCAAAATACGCTGGCCAATCGGTTGACGCAGGATTTCAAGCTTTTCCATCAACAGAATCAGAATCGGCAGCGCCGTTACTGCACAGGCCATGCCCACACCCAGAATAAATTGCCAGGTCATGCCCTTGGCACCAATCCAGCCATCGCTAAAGGCCATCATCGCCAGCGCCGCCCCACAACCAAACAGCAGCGGTGTACCCAGCGCCAGTCCAGCGGTGATGCTACTTTCCCGCTTGTAGGCCCAGGCTTTTTTCAGGTCAAGCTCGATCCCGGCAATCCACACAAAAATCATTACCGCCCACCAAGCAATTCCGTTGAGCGATTTGATGACATCCGGGGTGAATACAAAGGTGTAGTACTCAGGGAAGGCTTTGCCCAGCACACCCGGGCCAAGCACTATACCCATGATGATTTGCACGACCACCAGGGGTGCCCAATAGTCAGTGCGACCGAGGCGCCAAATTAAAAAGGGCACCGTAAAAATGATTACCATGGCAATCAGGAATATTTCTGTTGTTGTCATTGCATGCATAACTAACCTTTTATTGTTCTGGGTAGAGTATTGGTTAAAAGAAGAGCGATAAAACCCCGGGCATATCACCTTGCCGTCGGTGTTACCCAATCGCGGCGCAGGCTACAAGGGAATTCGACGTGGAGCGAGGCGAACACCATAGAAATTGACTATCGACTTTTGCAGCAAAAATGAATGGTTTCACAGTGAGAATGCACGCACGCTAGTCAGCGACACGATTTGGTGCAAAGCAACCGCTTTTCTGTGACATGCCAAGAGGCATTCTTGATGCTAATATGGCGACACTATTCAACACAACACACAATCGCACCACAATAGATCATTTAACAAAAATACCGCACCAAAATAGTGCTTATGGCGATATTTTTCAGGTGGCCATCACCCCAAGAGCCTTATTTTTAAAGGTGTGTTGCTATTTTATTTAAATGGCATATATTTTGCCCCTTTTCTGACACCCTAGTCTTGCCCCGCTCCCCTAAATGAGTCGCGAGTCCGGATGAAGTGGGGAAAATTTTCAGGTAAACGACCTTTGGCCGGTTATCTTGGTAGTTATAACTTTTCACAATCCGTAGCCTTCGGGCTATAACACTTGGAGGCATTCAATGTCTAAGACTTTAGACCTGATCAAAGAACACGAAGCTCGCTGGATTGATTTGCGCTTCACCGATTTCAAAGGTAAAGAGCAGCATGTAACTTTCCCTGCCCACGTTGTAAACGACAGTTTCTTCGTTGACGGTAAAATGTTCGACGGTTCTTCTATCGCTGGCTGGAAAGGCATTAACGACTCAGACATGATCCTGATGCCAGACGATTCAACTGCCGTTCTGGATCCTTTCTACGACGAAGCAACCATCAACATTCGTTGTAACATCGTTGAACCAGCCACCATGCAAGGTTATGACCGCGACCCACGCTCTATCGGTCTGCGCGCTGAAGAGTACCTGAAGTCTACCGGTCTGGGCGATGTAGCCCTGTTTGGCCCGGAGCCAGAATTCTTCATCTTCGACAGCGTTCACTTCCACAGCTCAATGGGCGGTGCTTTCTACAAAATCAAATCCGAAGAAGCGGCATGGTCATCAGGTGACGACGTTGAAGGTAAACACGGCCACGCGCCACGCGTAAAAGGCGGTTACTTCCCCGTTGCTCCAGTAGACTCACTGCACGACATCCGTGGCGCTATGTGTAACGCCATGGAAGCCATGGGCCTGGAAATCGAAATCCATCACCACGAAGTTGCTAACGCTGGCCAATGTGAAATCGGTGTAGGCGCTAACACTCTGGTTAAGAAAGCGGACGAAGTACAGATCCTGAAGTACTGCGTACACAACGTTGCTCATCAATACGGTAAAACCGCAACCTTTATGCCGAAGCCTTTGATCGGTGATAACGGTTCAGGTATGCACGTTCACCAGTCTTTCTCCAAGAACGGTAAAAACCAATTCGCGGGCGACGCTTACGCTGGTTTGAGCGAAACCGCTCTGTACTACGTTGGCGGTATCATCAAGCACGCTAAAGCATTGAACGCTTTCTGTAACGCCTCTACCAACTCGTACAAGCGTTTGGTTCCAGGCTTTGAAGCGCCAGTAATGCTGGCTTACTCTGCTCGTAACCGTTCAGCGTCTATCCGTATTCCTTACACTGTTGGTGAGAAAGCCAAGCGTATCGAAACCCGTTTCCCTGATCCAACTGCTAACCCATACCTGTGCTTCGCTTCATTGCTGATGGCCGGTATCGACGGTGTTCTGAACAAGATTCATCCGGGCGAAGCAGCGACCAAAGATCTGTACGATCTGGAGCCGGAAGAAGAAGCAGAAATCCCACAAGTGTGTTCATCTTTGGAAGAAGCTTTGGCCTCTTTGGAAGCTGACCATGACTTCCTGTTGGCTGGCGGTGTGTTCTCTAAAGACTTCATCGATGCTTACATCGACCTGAAGAAACAAGAGATCCAACGCGTCAACATGACTCCGCACCCAGTAGAATTCGAACTCTACTACTCAGTGTAAAAGTCAGGGCTGCTTAGGCAGCCTCGTCAGACCTCAAAAACCCGCATAGCCTGGCTTGCGGGTTTTTTCTTACCCGCTTTTTAGCCGCTTCTACACCAGATCGATATACGCCTGACCACCTTCGATACGATCTATCAAATATTAAACACAAAATGCATCAATTCGTACTGATTATTGCTAGATAATGCCCTTACTGACACAAAAAAACCTCTAGCGCCTGATCTTGCTTAACCATTAACCTTAAAAGGAATCGATGCAATGAGCCAACTTACCCGCTTCGCTATCGGCATGACCATTCAGAGATTATTCTCAAGCCAGATGTATAAAGGCTGGCAACTCTTCCATGTAAGCGCTGTATTAATCCTCGTTATGACCAGCCTGGCGGTAGCGATGCAGCCGGATCTGCTAGAGGGGTTACGCAGTGCAATCCGCGCTACAGCGCGCTCCTCTTTCGTGTTATTCATCGCCGCATTTACGGCTTCTGCTTTCGCCGTACTAACACCATCCCCCTTCACCAAAGCTCTGGTGCGTGAACGGCGTTTTATTGGTTTAGCCTTTGCTTTTTCCCATTTTGTTCACGCTGTGTTGATCTATTTCTATGGACAGCTGCATACAGGATTTTGGCCAGCAAGGTCTGTTATCGATAATATCCCCGGCACATTGGCCTATGTATTTATAGTGTTAATGGCGATCACCTCGTTCAAAACACCTGCAAAACTCATGGGACCAAAAGGCTGGAAAAGGCTGCATTCAGTAGGCATGTGGATCATCGTCGCCGTTTTCGCCTTTGCTAATTTCAAGCGCATTCCCATGAGTGATTGGTACCTGCTACCGTTTGGCATCATCTGCGCTGCAGTGGCAATCCGTCTTGTCGGCAAGTTGGCGCAAGCCAACAGACGCAGCCAAACCGAACTGACTCACCGTAGCGGCTAAAGCGCGCGACGGGCTTTTTCTTTGGGCGCAGCGCGAGTAACCTAGGGCAAATCAACCTAATGGGAGAGTGCAATGCGCATCTGGTGGCTTTTGTTAATACTCATTGCTCCGCTGGCTACAGCGGAAGTTTACAAAACCGTCGATAAGGATGGCCGCACGGTTTATACCGACAAACCCAAAACCGACAATGCCGAAAAGCTGGAACTGCGCGAGATCAATACCGTACCCGGCGCCCAGCCACTCCCCAACTCATCACCAGCCATTTCGGTAGACTCGCGCCCGGCGCAGGTGGACTACCGGATTGAGATTATTAGCCCCCGCTCCGATGTCACTATTCCGGTTGGCCAGCGCGATCTGGCCATTGCCACCGTACTTCAGCCTGCCCTCCGGGAGGGTCACCTGCTGGTGTATTTTATGAATGGTGAACTACTGGAGGAGACCACGATGAACAATATCATCGTGAAGGATGTGCCGCGCGGCACCCACACCCTGGTTGTCGAAGCGATCGACGTGAATGGGCAATCATTGGGCACATCGGCACCGGTGATTGTTAACGTAATACGCCCTGTTATCAAAAAGAATGCCCCACCAAAGCCCACCCCCAAATAAGCGCACCATTTTGGTGCTATGATTTTCCCGCTATTCACCATTATGGATAGTTTTTCAGGCTAAATTTGCGGGATCATGCCGATTGCTAACTTGGTTTGGTTTTTGCAATAGCCTAGTTGCCCATTGTCAGGGCGTTCAGGAGAGCAAAAGCCGGTGAACTCGCACAATATCTACAAGCCCATATTGGATAGCCTCAGTACCGCCATTATTTTGGTGGATGTGGACTTGTTGATTTGCCATATGAACCCCGCCGCCGAAGCCTTGCTGGCCATGAGCTGCGAGAGCAATACCGGCGAACCCATCACCTATTTCTTTTACGAGTCCGATGAAACTGACCGCCAACTTAAAATGGCGGCAACCCAAGCCAATCATTACACCAAACGCCATGCGGAATGGCGCTTGCTCAGCGGTGGCTCGGTGACGGTGGATTACACCGTAACCCCCTTTGGCAATCACGATGGGTTAATTATTGAAATCCAGCCGATCGACCGCCTATTGCGCATCAGCCGCGAGGAGATGCTGACCTCATCCCACGAGACCAGCCGCAACCTGATTCGGGGTATGGCTCATGAAATCAAAAACCCGCTGGGTGGCATTCGCGGCGCGGCGCAACTGCTGGCGCGTGAACTGCCCAATAGCAGCCTGACCGAATACACCAGCATCATCATTGATGAAGCAGATCGCCTGCGCAATCTGGTGGATCGCATGCTTGGGCCAAATCAATTACCCAAATGGCAGTCACTCAATATCCACGAGGCGATTGAGCGGGTGGCCAATATCATCAAGGCCGAAAGCGACGACGCGATCAAAATCGTGCGCGACTACGACCCCAGTATTCCTGAACTGCAAGGTGATAAGGAGATGCTGATTCAAGCGCTGCTAAACATAGTGCGCAACGCTATGCAGGCGCTTACCGAGGCACAGGTGGATAACGGCGTGATCCAACTGCGCACCCGTATCCAGCGCCAATACACCATTGGCCGCAAACACCACGGCCTGATTTGCCGCATCGACATTATCGACAATGGCCCGGGCATACCCGAGCACATGATCGAAAACATTTTTTACCCCATGATTTCCGGCCGCGCCGAGGGCACGGGTTTGGGTTTGACCATTTCGCAACATCTCATTCATCAGCACCATGGCCTCATCGAGTGCCATAGCGAGCCGGGCAATACCCGCTTCTCGCTTTACTTACCAATGGAAACCTACCATGCAGAAGTCTAATAAAGTCTGGATTATCGATGACGATCGCTCCATTCGCTGGGTTCTGGAAAAGGCCCTGCAGCAAGCGCATATAGAGACGCGCTTGTTTGAGTCGGTGGACAGCGCCATGAGCCAGCTCAATCGCGATGCACCCGATGCGATCATCAGCGATATTCGCATGCCCGGCACCGACGGCCTGACCCTGCTCGGCAACCTGCATGCGACCCACCCGCAAATTCCGATCATCATCATGACCGCCCACTCGGATCTGGATAGCGCCGTCGCTGCTTACCAAGGCGGTGCGTTTGAATACTTACCCAAACCTTTTGATGTGGATGATGCCGTTGCCGTGACCCAGCGCGCCCTCGCCCATGCCCAGGAGCAAAAGTCAGATCACGGTACCGAGACAGCGCTGGAAACCAATACGGAAATCATCGGTGAAGCACCGGCGATGCAGGAAGTATTTCGCGCCATTGGCCGTTTGTCGCAATCCAACATTACCGTGCTGATCAACGGTCAATCGGGTACCGGTAAAGAACTGGTGGCACGTGCCCTGCATCGCCACAGCCCCCGTCGCAACTCACCGTTTATCGCCCTCAACATGGCGGCGATTCCCAAAGATTTGATGGAATCCGAACTATTTGGCCACGAAAAAGGCGCGTTTACTGGCGCTGCCGCACAGCGCCAGGGGCGTTTTGAACAGGCCAATGGCGGCTCGTTGTTCCTCGATGAAATCGGCGATATGCCCGCCGAAACCCAAACCCGCTTATTGCGCGTATTGGCTGACGGTGAGTTCTATCGCGTGGGCGGCCACACACCTGTAAAGGTGGATGTCCGCATTATCGCTGCCACCCACCAGAATCTGGAAACCCTGGTCGCAGACAACCGTTTCCGCGAAGACTTGTTCCATCGCCTCAACGTTATCCGCATCCATATCCCCAAACTCGCCAACCGCCGCGAAGACATTCCCAAGCTGGCGCGCTTCTTCCTGCACAAAGCGGCGACTGAATTAAATGTTGACCCCAAGGTGCTGCTGCCGGAAACCGAAGAGTATTTCTGCACCCTGCAGTGGCCAGGCAACGTGCGCCAGCTGGAAAATACCTGTCGCTGGATCACTGTGATGGCGTCCGGGCGCGAAGTGCATATCGAAGACTTGCCACCAGAGCTGCTCGACAACAAAGAAGTCTCCACTCCGGCTGACGATTGGGAAAAGGCACTGCGTCACTGGGCCGACCAAGCGCTGGCGCGCGGCCAGCACCAACTGCTCAGCGAAGCTGTACCTACATTTGAGCGCGCACTGATTGAGACCGCCCTGAAAAGCACCGCCGGACGCAAGCGCGATGCCGCCAACCTGCTCGGCTGGGGGCGCAATACCCTCACCCGTAAACTCAAAGAGTTGGGTATGGCAGGAGGCAACGACCCGGATGGCGACGGTGAAGATTAAGCTCAACCGCTCAACCTGACGCGATTGTATTCCCCCAGTAGGCGCCAACCCGGTTGGCGCCTAAATCATTTCTTACTTTTCCCCTCCTGTGCGCGCAGCTTCTGTTAGCTGTGTCTATACTCACAACACTTATCAACATTGCGATCATGACCAAGGCAGCGGAACCCAGCCGCTCAAGATTCCTGGCCAGAAGCCGCAATAGTGATTACACAACGGCTCAAACAACAATAAGCGCTATAAACCGAATTAATTCGGGGGGAACCATGGTACAAAAATCCTTACTTACAAAATTAATGACCTTCTTGTTTTTGGTAATGACAGCCATTGCGCTGCTGGTAATTTTTGTTAACTACCGCATTGCCGCCAGCGACCTGCAAAACAAACTCGATAGCGAGACAGCGGCCATGGTGGAGCTCACCAACAGCTCCATTCTGGAAGCAGTGTTTGCTTATGATTTCCAACAAATCGAGGCGATTGCCAAATCGCTGGTGAATACCTCCCTCATCACCTCTGTCAATGTTGTGGATCACCGCGGCAAGGCATTGGCTAAAGCGGCCGACGACGATAGCAGCGAAGGGAAAATAGTCCGCCAAGCCATTCCTATTGTGTATGGCGGCAATACCATTGGCAGCTACGACATTACCTTTAGCAGTCAATCCATGACTGATGCCTTAGCCGATCAAATTCAAACCAACTCGTTAACCGTTATCGCCCTGCTGGCGGTGAGCTTGCTGACGGTTTACTTCCTGGTGCGCAGCATGGTGCTGGCACCCATGTATGAAGTGACCCGCTCGCTCTCCACTATTGCCGACGGTGGTGGCGACCTGACCCGTCGCTTGCCCACCGATAGCGGGAATGAAATTGCCGCCCTTGCACACAACTTCAACCGGGTGATGGAGCATATTGCCGACATCATCCGCAACGTGGTGCAGGTAAATGACAAGGTGCGCGCCAACGTCAATACCATGAGCCGCGCGACCGAAAGTACCGTTAATTCCACTTCCCAACAGTTGCGTGAGATTGAGTTAGTCGCCACCGCGGTAGAAGAGCTGTCCGCCTCGGCGACTGAAATTGCACGCCATGCCGGTGAAACTGCCGAGCGCACCAACGCCACCAGTATCCTGGCGGAAGAGGGCAATACCATTGTGAATTTATCGCTGGAAAACGTGAACCGCCTGACCGGACAAATCGAATCCACCGCGCAGAAAATTCAGGTATTGAAAAACAACTCAGTGAATATCGGCTCGGTGATGGAAGTAATCCGCACTATCGCTGAACAGACCAACCTGCTTGCATTGAATGCGGCGATTGAGGCTGCGCGCGCGGGTGAACAGGGCCGCGGTTTTGCGGTGGTAGCCGATGAAGTGCGCTCACTCGCCCAGAAAACCCGCTCGTCCACCGAGGAAATCGAATCCATTATTGTGCAGCTGCAACGCGCCGCCGATGAAGCACATCAGGCGATGCACACCAGCACCACCTCGGCGCGCGAAACCATCGACACCGCATCAAAAGTGGGTGAAGCGCTGGGTAAAATTCGCGCCAATATCGGCACTATTAATGACATGAACCACCAAATCGCTACAGCATCCCATCAACAGAGTTCTGTCGCTAATGAGGTGAGTAAAAACATTACGGCGATTCACGGCTTGTCTGAAAACGTGGTGGAAAACGCGCAGGTGGTCAACCACAGCGGCAGCCAGCTGATCAACGAAACCAGCGAACTGAAAAAACAAATCGACAGTTTCAAAGTCTAGCTACAGGGCTCGTCCCTACCCAAAATGGCGCCTCAAGGCGCCATTTTGTCGTTCTGGTCAATGCTTTTAAACGGCAAAAGTGCACTAGCCTCGGCCGCATACTGCACAACCCCTTCGGCCTCCTGCGCCACAAACTGCGCTATCGCAGCGCGAAAACCGGGCTCTGCAATCCAGTGGTTAGAATAGGTCAGCACCGGCGCAAATCCCCGTGCGATTTTATGCTCCCCCTGCGCGCCACCATCAAAGCGCTGCAATTGCTGGGCAATGGCGTAATCAATACCTTGGTAATAACAGGTTTCAAAATGCAGGAATTGATACTCCTCAAAACAACCCCAGTAGCGACCATAAAGCGTGGAGCTATCGCGCACAAACAGTGAGGCGGCGATGGTACGCTGCTGCGGGTCATCACTTTTGCTGGCACTAATCAGCACCAGATTCTCGCTCATGCTGGCGCCCAACTGCCGAAAAAAGTCCTCCGTCAAATAGCCGCTGTGACCGCTGCGTTTGAGATAAGTCGTGCGATACAGGGCGTAAAATGTTTCCCAATCGGCAGGGTCAAGCTGGCTGCCGGTTTTTACTGCAAACACAAACCCCTGCTCCCGCACTTGGCGACGCTCCTTGAGGATATTTTTGCGCTTGCGTGCACTCATACTGGCGACAAAATCCTCGAACCCGACATACCCCTGATTAACCCAATGGAACTGGCACCCCAGGCGCTGCATCAACCCCTGGGTGCGCAACTGCTCACTCATGGTGCCATCGGGAAACAAGCAGTGCCAACCGGAAAGGCCTTGGCTTGCACACTCAGCATTGAGCGCGTGGGCAATCTGCGCAAGCAGCTCCGCTAGCGACGCCTCAGGCGCGCACAACAAACGCGCCCCATAACAGGGAGTAAAAGGAACCGCATTAATCCACTTGGGGTAATACTCCAAACCGTGACGGCGATAGGCGTCAGCCCAGGCCCAATCGAATACATACTCGCCATAAGAGTGGGTTTTGATGTAACCCGGCATGGCAGCGATCAAACACCCATCGGCCTCCACCAGCAGATGGTGCGGCTGCCAGCCGCTGCGGGCAGAGGTGCAATCGCTGGTCTCCAGCGCACAGAGAAACTCATAGCGGACAAAGGGGTAATCCGGCGGGCAAAGCCTATTCCAGCTGCCCGCATCCACCAACAGGATTGAACTGATAAAACGAATTTGCACGCCAGTGGCTCCATCGCAAGGGAAAGGCAACCTTATAGATTCAGGCCACCATCGGTAAAGTTACGCAACCACAAATAGGCTTGCTGGTCATTGTCACCATGAGTGCAGTAGAATCGGCGCACTTTAGTCACTATTGGTTACTCAATGTCTATGTCTGATCCCGACCCCGGGCTGCCAGTGCTACGTCATTCAAGTGTCAGTTTATCCTCCTTGCTATTGGATTTTGCCGCCAACGTCAGTGCCGAGAGAGTAAAAGTTAGTGATATCACTGATTCCCTCGGCCAGCGCTCCTTCGGTTTTATTCTGCTGATTTTTGCCCTCCCCAATTCACTGCCCATTTTGGGTATTCCCGGTGTTTCAACGATTACCGGCCTGCCACTGTTATTTGTGGCGGTGCAAATGGCGTTGGGGCATGAACGGGTATATCTACCGCGCTGGATTGCCAATAGTTCACTGGCCACCACCGATTTCAAAGCACTGATTAACAAGGTAGTGCCCTGGCTAAAGCGTATTGAGCGGCTCATGAAACCGCGCATTCTTTTTCTCACGGCGGGTAACGCCGAGCGCTGGCTAGGTGCTTTCTGTGCCGTGCTCGCACTGTTGCTGGCCCTGCCGATTCCCTTGGGGAACCTCATGCCCGCCCTGGGGATATTATTTATTGCCCTCGGCCTGATTGAAACCGATGGTGTGTGTGTACTTACCGGTATCGCACTGGGCATTGCAAGTTGGGTACTGCTGGGTGGTCTGGCATGGGTGATTTTTAAAACTACCCTGCTGGTTATCGAGCGGATGTTTTAATTCTGAGGCTATAAACGTGGAATGGATGGCTGATCCCGGCGCCTGGCTGGGACTCTTAACCCTTATCGTGCTTGAGATTGTGCTGGGGATCGACAACCTGATCTTTATCGCCATTCTCGCCAACAAACTTCCCCCGCACCAGCGCGACAAGGCGCGGGTTATCGGCCTCAGTTTGGCATTGCTGATGCGCCTGCTGTTGCTCCTGGGCATCTCCTGGCTGGTGACACTTACCGAACCGCTGTTCAGTATTTTTGATAAATCCCTCTCCGGGCGCGATTTAATCCTGTTGCTGGGCGGAATATTCCTCCTCTTTAAAGCCACAGTCGAAGTGCACGAGCGCCTGGAAGGTAAGGCCATCACCGCACGCAAAGGTCAGGTTCACGCCGCCTTTTGGGCGGTAGTCGCGCAAATTATTGTGCTGGATGCTGTCTTCTCGCTCGATGCCGTGATTACCGCCGTGGGCATGGTTGAACACGTGGAAGTGATGATGATTGCGGTGGTTATCGCCATGATTATCATGATCGTAGCAAGCAAGGCGCTCACCGATTTTGTCAACCGTCACCCCACCGTGGTGATGCTCTGTTTGGGCTTCCTGCTGATGATTGGTTTCAGCCTGGTAGCCGAAGGTGCCGGCTTCCACATCCCCAAAGGTTACCTGTATGGCGCTATCGCCTTCTCTATATTGATTGAGGTTTTCAACCAGTTAGCGCGCTCCAACCGCACCCGCCACCTGATTGGCGAACGCCCCTTGCGCGACCGAACCGCTGAAGCAGTCTTGAAACTGCTGGGTGGCCGTGGCGATGCGGACGAAGTGGGCGAGGATATCGCCGGCATGACCGCCCATCGCGGTGAAGATGACGCCTTTGAACACAGCGAGCGCAGCATGATTCGCAGCGTGCTGCAGCTCTCAGATCGCCCGGTACAATCACTCATGACGCCGCGCCCCGATATTGTGTGGGTGGATGCCAACGCCAGCCCGGCAGAACTGTTGGAGATTCTGAAAACCACCCCGCAAACCCGCCTATTGGTCGCCCGCGACGAACTGGACAACCTGCTGGGCGTAGTCCAGAGCCGCGATTTACTCACCGCCGCACTCGACAATCAACCGCTCGACTTGGCCAAACTGGCACTCTCGCCGCTCGCGGTACCCGAAGGCACCAGTGCGCTCAAAGTGCTCGAAATGCTGCGTCAGGAGCCTTTGCCGCTCGCCATTGTGATTGACGAATACGGCAGCATTAAAGGTCTGGTCACAACCGGCGACTTGCTCGCGGCGATTGCCGGTGAATTAGCCGATACCAACGACCAACCGCTCGCGGTCGCGCGCGACAATAGCTGGTGGCTGGACGGCAGTATCGCCCTCGATCAAGTGGAAGAGCTGTTGCACATTAAACTGGATCGCGGCGATGGCGATTATTTTACCCTCGCGGGTTTACTGCTCGAACAACTGCAGCATGTGCCCGTGGTGGATGAACAAATTTTGCTCGCGGGTTATGAATTTCAAATCAAAAGTATGGAAGGCCGCCGCATTCTGCAGGTGTGTGCCACACCGCTCGTCAACGATCTGGGCACACCGCAAATTGGATATTGAGTAAAAAACCGTCACTCGCTGTGCATGGGCTAAATAAGATGAAAAATGTGTCATCGTACGAGACCCAGCGCACCGACTGGCGCACAAAATCTGCAGATAATGCCGCCACAAAATTAGTGCCGAGGAACATTCAGTTATTGTTCATTTGCGCAGATTAGTATCACCCTTGAAGACCTTACTGGAGAATTTTTATGAAATCATCAATCAAAAAGATGGGCTTGGTTATCGCAGCGGCAGGTTTATTCGGCAGCGTAAATGTGTTGGCAAATTCGCCTATCAGTTACAACTACGCCGCACTGCAATTTGTTAATCAGGACATTGATGACAGCAACTGTGATCAAGACGGTTTGCGCCTGAGCGGCAGCCTGGAATTGAACAGCGATTTTTTTGCCGTGGGTTCGTTTAGTGACCTGAGCGATGGCCGCTGTGGTGCTGAAGCACTGAGCGTGGGTATTGGTTACCACACATTGTTTGGCGCCGATTCAAGTTTGTACGGTACCTTGAGTGTAGAAAATGTTGATATTGATCATTATGACAGCGACTCGGGCATCGTTGCTGCCGTTGGTCTGCGTGGTTTTATCAATCAACAAGTGGAAGCAAAAGCACAACTGGCCCACCACACCGCATTTGATGGCAACACCGTATTAAGTGGTGGCATTGCCTACTGGTTCGCACGCAACTTTGCTGCAACCGCGGATGTTGGTTTGGGTACAGAAGCCTCAGAAATTGCGTTGGGCGTGCGCATGAATTTTTAATTCTCCAGGGTAAATTCTGGACTGTGCTACCAATAAAAAAGCCGACATTTTTGTCGGCTTTTTTATTGGAAAAAAATGACTGTTATTGGTTTGCCGCCTCCAGCTCTTCACTGATCATCAGCCAATTTTCTTCGGTTTCTTCCAGTTGCGTTTGCAGCTTTCCCTGCTCGGCAATCAGCTCCTGCAATTTTGTTTTATTTTTATCATCGTAAATACTGCTATCGCCTAACAGGTTTTCAATTTCACTTAATCGTTTCTGGAGTTTTTCCAGCTGCGCTTCCAGATTTTTCAATTTATTGGTGAGCGGTTTTAGTTGCGCGCGTTGCGCTGCGGACTGTTGGCGCTGGGCTTTTTTATCAACTTTATCACCGCCCTCTGCACTGATGACTTTTTCTTTTTCGACCGCAGCCGCCGTGGTTTTTTGCTGTTGCATCCACTGGTAATAATCCTCCAGATCACCGTCAAACTCTTCAACTTTGCCATCGGCAACCAGCCAAAATTCATTGACGGTGTTGCGCAACAAATGGCGATCATGCGATACCACAATCACCGCGCCTTCAAATTCCTGCAGCGCCATGGTGAGTGCGTGACGCATTTCCAAATCCAAATGGTTGGTGGGTTCGTCGAGCAATAAGACGTTAGGTTTTTCCCACGCGATAATCGCCAGCGCCAAACGCGCTTTTTCACCGCCAGAAAAATGGGTGATAGGTTCAAACGCGCGGTCGCCGTGAAAATCAAAACTGCCGAGGAAATCACGAATTTCCTGCTCGCGCGCCATAGGCGCTAACCGCTGGATATGCAGCGCGGCGGAGGCATTAATATCCAGCGCTTCCAATTGATGCTGCGCAAAATAACCCAGCTTGAAATGTTCGCCGTTAGTGCGATCACCGCTCAGCAACGGCAGCGAACCGGCGAGGGTTTTTACCAAACTGGATTTACCCGCGCCGTTAGGGCCGAGCAAACCGATACGCGTTTCCGCGCGAATGCTCAGCTCGACTTTATTCAAAATAACTTTGTTGCCCTGATCATTTTTATAGCCAATATCAGCGCGTGCGATATGCACTAACGGCACCGACATTTTGTCGTGACATTTAAACGTAAAGGTAAACGGCGAATCGATATGGGCGGGCGCAATTTTTTCCATGCGCTCCAACTCTTTAATCCGGCTCTGCGCCTGACGCGCTTTAGTCGCCTGCGCACGGAAACGGCGAATATAACTTTCGACGTGGGCAATACGCTCTTGTTGCTTCTCAAAACTCGCCTGTTGCTGTGCGAGCTTTTCCGCGCGCTGACGTTCAAACGCGGAATAGTTGCCGCTGTAGTTATCGAGTTTTTGTTTTTCGATATTTACAATGCGATCGACAATATTGTCGAGAAAGTCGCGATCGTGCGAAATGATAATCAAGGTGCCGGCGTAGCGTTTGAGCCACTCTTCCAGCCACAGGGTTGCATCCAAATCCAGGTGGTTGGTCGGCTCATCGAGCAGGAGTAAATCCGATGGACACATCAGCGCCTGCGCGAGGTTCAAACGGATACGCCAGCCACCGGAAAAATCCGATACCGGACGCCGGTCATCACCCGGGGCAAAACCCAAACCGTTTAACAATTGCTGCGCGCGCGACGGCGCAGTGTAAGCGTGGATATTTTCCATATCGCTATACAAATGTGCCAAGGCTTCGCCGTTGTGTTCCGGGTCTTGCAGGGCGGTGGCAATGGCGCGCTCCAAACGGCGCAGTTCGCTGTCGCCATCAAGCACGTAATCCAGCGCACTGCGGCTGGTATGGCCAACCTCCTGCGCCATATGCGCGACGCGCCACTGCTTGGGGATATCCAGGGAGCCGGTATCACTGTGCAATTGGCCGAGCAACAGTTGGAATAAAGTGGATTTGCCTGTGCCATTGGCGCCGATTAAACCGACTTTCTGGCCAGGGTAAATAGTGAGGTCAGCACCATCCAACAGGAATTTAGTGCCGCGCTGAACGGAGACGTTTTGTAATTGAATCATGGCGCGCATTCTAGCAGACTTGCCCTAAACCCCTGCTAGCGGATTCTGCAATGCCCACACCTGCCCAACTCGATTCCCTGTGGGATTTTTCCCTCGCCCTCTATGCGCAACCCGACATCGCAGATACCTGTTTACGCCTGCAGGATGAGCAGGGCATCAATGTGAATTTATTGCTTTGGTGTGTATGGCTGGAATGCAAAGGGCTGGCGCTGGACGATGCCCATCTGCACGAAGCCCAACGCCGCACTCGCGGCTGGGATCATCATTACGTGGTGCCTTTGCGCCATTTACGCAAGCGCATGAAGGCGGAATTTGGTATTCAGAACGAAGTGATTGAGGGGGTGCGCAAACATATCAAACAAGCCGAGCTGGCCGCCGAGCAGCAATTGCAAATGCAATTACAAGACCTGACCCAGCAGTGGTTGCAACAGCCTAACGGCCTAAAACCGATGGCTATTGGGAACACACAATTTGAAGGCAGGAATTTGCGCCGCTATCTGGATGACGCGGGTGTAAAGCGCGGCGCAATAGATTCCCTGGTTCAGTGTTTGACTGGCGTTTTGCGCAGCATTTGATCCAGTTGATCGACCAGCTCGCACCAGTCGGAATCCTGCTGCCAGCTTTCACGCAGAAAGGCGCGTTGGGATGGTGTCCAAAAACTGGCATCGGCAAGGCGTATATCGGCGGGTAAAGGGTGATGTTGGATAAACTGCGCGATATCCGCGTAGTCATTATCCAAGCCCAGCTGGGAAAAGAGTTCCGGCATGCCCATGGGTTGTTGATTCATAAAAGATCCTCCGTGTTATATCCCTTAAAGTATGAATCCCCTTTCGGGGAAACGTTCAATTGTTTTTTCATAAAAAAAGGAGCGTACAGAGCGCACCCTTTTTATCACTTCGTCATTAACCGGCACTCAATGCTTGCTTTTGCAAGGCATGCAACTCCGCAATGGCTTTTTTACCCAGGCTCAACATGGCAGCAAATTCCGCCTCATTGAAGGGTTCGGCTTCGGCAGTGCCCTGAATTTCGATAATACCGCCATCATCGCCCAGCACCAGGTTCATATCAGTGTCGGCGGAGGAGTCTTCGGGGTAGTCCAAATCCACCACCGGCACACCCTGGTAAATCCCTACTGAGATAGACGCAATACCGCGTTTGAGCGGCTCACCCGTCACCTTGCCTTGCGCTTTGAGAAAGTTAATCGCATCCGCCAGTGCGACCCAGGCACCAGTAATGGACGCGGTGCGGGTGCCACCATCGGCCTGAATAACGTCGCAATCAATATGAATGGTGTTTTCACCCAACGCGGTTAAATCCACCGCGGCACGCAGCGAGCGGCCAATCAAACGCTGGATCTCCACCGTGCGCCCCTGTTGTTTACCGCGCGCGGCTTCGCGATCCATACGCGTGCCGGTGGAGCGCGGCAACATGCCGTATTCGGCGGTGAGCCAACCCTGCCCCTGCCCACGTAAGAATGGTGGCACTGAATTGACCACACTGGCCGTACAAATCACTTTGGTATCGCCAAATTCCACCAACACAGAACCTTCAGCGTGTTTGGTGTAATGGCGGGTAATACGAACTGGGCGTAACTGGTCGGGAGTGCGACCGCTAGGGCGTTGCATGGCTTGAATCCTTACTGCAAAAAGGGAACTTTAAAAGGTAAAGCGGGCGGCTGTGATAAGATCCCGCATCGGTTATGACAATTAATTTACGCGGGAACTCTACCAGCTCAAGGGCCGACAAGACCAGCATTGATCGCCCAGCCCGCGCCTTTAGAGGATTTACTATGCCACGCAGTATGACCGGGTTCGCACGCCGCGAAGCCAAACTTCCCTGGGGAACCCTCGTCTGGGAAATTCGCAGCGTCAACCACCGCTACCTTGAACCCAGCTTCCGCCTGCCCGAGGATTTCCGCGAAATAGAACCGCACCTGCGCGACGCCATGCGTAAAGCGCTGCAGCGCGGTAAAGTCGAAGCCAGTTTGAACGTGCACTGGGAACAGGAAGGTGAAAACGAATTAGGCCTGAACCTCACCAAAGTCGCGCAGCTCACCAAAGCTGCACAACAAATCAACGGCTTGCTGGGCGATGTTGCAGCGCCAGTAAATGCGCTGGAAATTTTGCGCTGGCCGGGTGTGATTCAAAAGCAGGAGCTGGACCGCGACGCCATGCACCAGGCCGCGCTCGAATTATTTGACAGCGCACTGGAAGGGTTAATCGAACACCGCTCGCGCGAAGGCGCAGAACTGGAACAGCTGATCCTCAGCCGCTTGGACAGCGTCTCCACACAAGTGGTAAAAGTGCGCGCGCGCATGCCCGAAATCCTCGCCGCACAGCGCGAAAAACTGCAAGCCAAACTCAGCGCCCTGCAAGTGGAGTTAGACCCGGAGCGCCTGGAACAGGAAATTGTTTTACTCGCGCAAAAAGCCGACGTGGACGAAGAATTGGATCGCCTGGACACCCACGTCATCGAAGTCAAACGCAGCCTCAAACAAACCGATTCCTTAGGCCGCCGCCTTGACTTCTTGATGCAGGAATTAAATCGCGAAGCCAATACACTCTCATCCAAAAGTATTGTGAGCGATACCACCCAAGCAGCGGTGGAATTGAAGGTGCTGATTGAGCAAATGCGGGAACAGATCCAAAATATCGAATAAATTTTTTGTCGCACACCCAATAAAAAGGCCGATGGAAAACACCATCGGCCTTTTTATTGGGCGAGACAATTAATTACACGCTGAACCCGTTACCAAGGGGATTTCTGCCGTGCCGGAGTGGGTTCCTTGAAAACCGAACTCTGCTGACTGGCCGGGTTGAATGCTGGCATTCCAGCCGGCGGGGGTGGCGCTGTAGGGGTTGTTGCCGCTGAGGGTTGCGTTCCAGCTGCTGGTGATGCGCGTGCTGCCGCTGTAGTTCCAACTCACATTCCAGTTGTTGATTGCGCTGGTGCCGGCGTTGGTGATGCGGATGGTGCCGGTGAAACCCGAACCCCAGTTGTTGCTGACGATGTAGCTGCAGTTGCCCCCGCTCACTGCACTGGAAGCCGAACTTGAGGCGACGCTGGAAACTGCACTGCTGGTGACGACTGCACTGCTATTGGAACCAGCAGTGGGTGTAGAGCTGAAGGCATTGGAATTGTATGACACACCATTGGCGGTGTATTTCACCCAGAACCAATAGGCTGTGCCATTGCTGAGATCAGTTGCGGTATAGCTGCGGGTGCTGGCGGCGAGCGATGCGATGCGCGTGCGCCCGGCGGGGTCGGCATCGGTGTCGCGGTAGATTTCTATCGCACTAATCGTCCCGCTCGCAGACCAACTGAGCGCAACTTGACCATTGCCGGCGCTGCCCCCGAGGGTGACCGCTACGGGCGCCACAGAACTTGAACTGCTGGATGAGCCGCTACTTACCGGCCCAGCGTTGGGGTTGGTGCCGACAAAATACAGATCCGGTGCAGGCGGTGTCGCCATACCATCGCCGAGGAAAAAACCGGGGTGCGGCGGCTGGTTGTAACCTACGTTTTGCCAGGCGATGGCGGTACGGTACTGGCTGTCGTGCATTAGCGTGCGCAGCTTATGGGAAGTGATAGTGTTGGTGGAGAAGATCAACAGTTGGCTGTTGTTTTCGTGGCGCCAGATCACCTCTTCACGCCAGTCGCCCAACAGGTCGGCCGAAAGCCCAGGTGTCGCTTTGGTGCTGTTATTGGAGGCCGCGCCATAGTTGTAGGCGGTGAGCAGGCGCGAGCTGCTGTTAGTGCTGTAATTCCACTTGTCGATCATGGTGTTATTGAGCTGTTCGCGCAGCAGGTCGCCATCCCACCAGGCGGCAAAATTGATCGATGCCGGTTTGCTGCTGGTGATTTGGCTACCACTGGCCGAATTGATACCACCGGTGCTGGCCCAGCTCTCGGCACCCGGGGTGCGTGGGTCTATGTCCATAATCACGCCGCGCCCGATATCGCCACCGCCCTGAAAACTCCAGATGATCTGGCCGGTTTTGGCGTCGTGCATTTCCACGCCGTGGTTGCCGTAGCTACTGGGCGATTCATGCACCATAAACACCTCCAAGCCAGGGCGACTGGGCAGGAAATCGCTCAAGTGCAGCGCATCGCCATGGCCGAGGCCGGTGGAATAGAGCAGGGTGCCGTTGTCGTTAATAGTGGCGGCGCCATAGACGATTTCATCCCTGCCGTCCTGATCCACATCGCCCACAGTGAGGCTGTGGGCGCCTTGGCCCGCGGCGGCCCCATTGCCGCTGGTGTTGCTGTCAAATGTCCAGCGGCGGGTGAGTTGGCCGTTGCGCCAGTCCCAGGCGACGAGTACCGCGCGGGTGTAATAACCGCGCGCCATGATCAGGCTGGGGCGGGTGCCATCCAGGTAGCCGACGCCAGCGAGGAACCGATCCACCCGGTTGCCGTAATTATCGCCCCAACTGCTGACCGTGCCGCGCGCGGGCAAATAATCCGTCGTTGCCATGGCGACACCGGTCTGGCCGTTAAATACGGTGAGATATTCAGGGCCGCTGAGAATATAACCACTACTATTGCGGTAATCGGTGTTGGCATTGCTGCCGCCAAGCACTGTGCCTGCAGCGTCGCGGGTGCCGGGGGCGGTTTTCAGCGCCACTTCGGCTTTGCCGTCGCCATCCAGGTCGTACACCATAAATTGCGTGTAGTGGGCGCCGGCGCGAATGTTCCGGCCCAAATCAATACGCCACAACTGGGTGCCGTTCATCTCGTAGGCGTCGATAAACACATTGCCGGTGTAACCGCTTTGGGAGTTGTCCTTGGCGTTGGAGGGGTCCCATTTCACGACAATTTCATACTGCCCGTCGCCGTCCAGATCGCCCACACTCAAGTCATTGGGGGAATAGGTGTAAGCCTCACCGCTGGGCGTGGTGCCACCGTTCGGGCGGTTCAAATTCACTGCCAGATAGGGGTTTGACCAGGTCGCTTTGGCAGCGTTAGCGGCATATTCGACGCCGTTTATTACCGGGCGAATGGTGTAGGCCGCGCTGGTGGTGCCGCTGCTATCAAGGTAATTGGTACTGTTGGTAATGGGCGTGGCGGTGATTTTGCTGCCGTTGCGATAGACATTAAAACCAACCGCCGCCGGGTCATCGCCGAGCATGCGCCAACTGATAAACACGCCATTGCCTGCGGGCAGGGCAACGACACCGCGATCCAGATATTCCGCTTGGCGCGCCGCAAAAACGGGCGCCGCCGCAAGCCCGATAAGGCCGGCACATACACAATTCCGCAGTATTTTAGGCAATCGGCGCGAAGGCAACGGTGGATCAATAGTGGGTGAATGGATGGGCTGCGACGGGGCGATCTGTGACTGTGTTTGTTCCATGACTGTAATCTCGACTTATTGATTATTAGGAGTGCCGCAAGGGCTTGTCGAGGTTATATAAATCTGATTTATAGCGAAGCGCTGTTGTACGCCAGACCGATTTTCAGCGCCACAAATTGTGCAAAATGTGAACTGGGCATGCACAGGATTTTGTGTATTGAAGTGATTTTTACAAATAAAAATTACCACTGACTGGCTTTGGAATCAGCCAATCAGCGGGTAATGCGGAGGATAAAGTTAAATCAACTCGCGACGTGCGCCGACCAGCGCTCCAACAGGATCGCCTGGGCATCAATTGCCTCTTCACCCTGTTTGGGTTGGGTGGGCAGGTAGCTGCCGTCCTCTTGCAGAATCCAGGCGTGGGTATTGTCGCGCAGGTATAAATCCAGGTCTTCCAAAATACGGTCGCGGATTTTTTTGTGTTTGATCGGGAAGCAGGTTTCCACGCGATGAAACATGTTGCGCACCATCCAGTCGGCACTGGAGCAGTAGAGTTCCGGGTTGCCGTTATTTTCAAAATAAAACACGCGATGGTGTTCCAAAAACCGGCCGATAATCGAGCGCACCTGAATATTTTCCGATTGCCCTTTTACGCCGGGGCGCAATTGACATACACCGCGCACAATCAAATCAATTTTCACGCCGGCCTGCGAGGCCGCATACAATTCGTTCACCAATTCTTCATCATAAAGTGAATTCATTTTGGCGATGATATGGGCGGGTTTGCCCTGCTCGGCATTTTCTTTTTCGGTGCGAATCCGCCGCACCATACCTTTGTGCAGAGTAAATGGCGCATACAACAGCGATTCCATTTTGGACGCTTTGCCCATGCTGGATAATTGCAAAAATACGCGGTAGACATCTTCACCCAAATCTTTATCCGAGGTGAGCAAACCATAGTCGGTATAAATTTTACTGGTGCGCGGGTGATAGTTGCCGGTGCCCAAATGCACGTAATAACGCAGTTTGGTCTGTTCGCGGCGCGCGACCAAAATCATTTTGGCGTGGGTTTTAAAACCGACCACACCGTAAATCACGTGAATACCAAAACGCTGTAAACGCTCGGCCAGTGCCACGTTTTGTTCTTCATCAAAACGTGCGCGCAATTCCACAATCGCGGTCACCTCTTTGCCCGCTTTGGCAGCGGCAACCAAGGCATCCACAATCGGTGAGTTGGAGCCAGTGCGGTAAAGCGTTTGTTTAATCGCCAGCACTTGGGGGTCGGCTGCGGCCTCGCGTAAAAAATCCACCACACACTGAAACGAATCAAAGGGGTGATGCAGCAACATATCCTGCTTCTGCAACACTTCAAAATACGAATTGTTGCGCTTGGGCAGTTTGGGCATGGCCTGCACAAAAGGTTTGAAATAATGTTGCGGGGTTTTGATCAAATCAAATAAATCGGCGAAGCGATTGAGATTCACCGGGCCGTTTATGCGATACAAATCGCGCTCTTTAATTTCGCAGCGCTGCAATAAAAACTGCTCCAGCTCGCCGGGGCAGGTGTCGGTAATTTCCAGGCGCACTTCGTCGCCATATTGGCGATAGGCAAGTTCACCTTGCACCGCGCGCAACAGGTCATCGGTCTCCTCCTCATCGAGAAAAATGTCCGAGTTGCGGGTGAGGCGGAACTGGTAACTTTCCATCACCGTCATGCCCACAAAAATCTCGCCCATAAAAAAATGAATAATGGAGGAGACAAAAACAAATGCGCGCCCTTGGGTGACTAATTCTTTGGGCAATTCGACAATGTGTGGCAGCGAGCGCGGCACCTGCACTATGGCGCGGCCGGAGTTGCGCCCAAACGCGTCTTTGCCGTCGAGGCGCACAATAAAATTCAAACTTTTATTGAGGATGCGCGGAAAGGGGTGCGCCGGGTCCAGGCCGATGGGGCTGAGTACCGGTAGCACTTCGGATAGAAACACCTGCTTTAAATGCACAATTTGCTCTGGCGTCCACTCGTCGCGGCGCAGCACAGAGATGCCGTTTTCGCGCATCGCCGGCACCACTTCTTCATTCAGAATGCGGTACTGCTCGTCCACCAATTGATGGGCGCGCACAGAAATTTCATTCAGCGTCTGGGTTTGGGTCAGGCCGTCCGGCCCTTGGGTTGGGGGCGCATTGCGCTCCAGAATTTCTACCAGACCACCCACGCGCACTTCAAAAAATTCGTCGAGATTGGTGGAAAAAATACACAGGAATCGCAGCCGTTCCAGCAGTGGCAAACTGCGGTTATAGGCTTGATGCAAAACACGTTTGTTGAATTCGAGCAGGCTCAGCTCGCGGTTGAAATAGGCGTTATCCACCTTGTACCTCGTAACACGATTCATGTGAAGCCAATAAGTTGCGCCAGATTATGGCAATTGTGTGACAGAAATAAGACAGTAGTGTTCCTGTTGTAACACTAGCAAAGAATCGCTGCGGCGGGGCCGTTAGGCGAGAATGAAAAATAGCGGCGGGAAGGAAAAACAAGGCCTGCACCTGCAGGCCTTGGTGACTGATCCACTGGTAGGAATCAGCGGCGCATCAGTTGCACTTGTATACATCAAAACTCTGGCGGCCATCGTTCACCAGGCTAGCGGGAACAATGGTATCACCACCAAATGAACTGGCTTCATTGCGTGCCATGTTGGTCAACTCAGTGGCCACTTTGTTAGGGTCGCGCTTCATAGAGCCAACAAAGTTATCTTTCACTTTTACGTTCACGGTGCGGACTTTTTCACAGCTGCGCACGTTAGCGGCGTTGGCAACCGCCACATTGCTGCCTTGTTCATTTACTTTCACCCAAGTACAGGCGCTGGTGAGTGATACCAGGGCAACAGCCAACAGAGACATTTTTTTCATAAGCAGATCCTCGCAAGTGATGGTGGGGTAGTCGCTGGTCAGATACTAGCCAACGACCAAAAACTCGCGGCTACACTAATGCCAGCGCGTCAGGGTTGCAAGCCTTGCCGCGCGCAAGCCTGTGGCATCAAAGATAATAAATTTGGGCAATCGCTATCGGCAGTAGTATCTTTAGCGCTAGCGCATCTGGCCCCGCTGCCGCGCTGTGACTAATATGCGTCACCCCCGTGTTGCACGACCAATAATCAGATTCAGCGATAGGACAATCCCTAAAGAGGAGTTTACCCATGGGTTCATCACCGCAAGGTGCCCGTCATCACCTGTTCAACCGGCAAAATCTGTGGCGGCTAATCAAGCTGTTGGCAGTGCTGGGGTTTTTTATGTCAATCACTCTTGCCATTGGCAAACTCTACCAAAAATGGGACGACGACCCGGTGCGCGGTGCGCTGGCGGTAGAAAACGGCACGTTTGGCGAGAACTATTCCACCCCCATCTACCTGGATCAGGGTTGGAGCGCCAACGACAGCCTCTGGTACTACAACACCACCCAGGGCTCGGCACTGATTCCCTACGACTTTTTTATCGCCCTGGAACAGGCCGAATTCAACGAGCCGTTTCGCGCCAATAGCCTGATCGACAAATACCGCTACCTGCCGCAAAAACCCACGTTCTTCAACCCCGACGGCCTGCCGGTCGGCTTTGTCAAAGAGAGCTATAAAGGCAAGGATTACGTCGGGTTTACCTGCGCCGCCTGCCACACGGGTCAGGTTAACTACCAAGGTACGGCTATCCGGATCGACGGTGGCCCGGCGCTAGCTGATATGGTGGGGTTTCTCACCGAGCTGGAAAAAAGCATGACCCGCGCACTCACCGACGCGGAAAAAAACCAGCGCTTTGTACAGCAGGTGTTGACGCTGAATAACAGTTACAGCCGCGCGGAGGATGTGCAGAGCGACCTCAAACGCTGGACCCGCAAAATTAACCTCTACAACACTATTAACCACTCCAGTGTCGACTACGGTTATGCGCGCCTCGATGCCTTTGGGCGCATCTACAACCGGGTGCTGGAACATGTGATCAGCCGCAAACAGTTGCGCGATGTACTCATCGGCGCCACCAAAGCCGATGGCGACACCAACCTCATGACCGCCGCACAGGTGGACAAGGTGCTGTACAAGATCAGCGAGACCATTATTGGCGACCTACAGTTTGCCAAAATTATCGAGCGCTTGATGTCTACCGATGACGGCTACCCTGGCCTCGGCATGGTGGATATGGAGCGCATCAAAGCCCTGATTTTCAATGAACCTAACGCCCCCGTCAGCTACCCCTTTTTATGGGACATCGCCCAGTCTGACTATGTGCAGTGGAATGGCTTGGCGAGCAATGCGGGCATGGGGCCGCTTGGGCGCAATACCGGGGAAGTGATTGGTGTGTTCGGCATTTTGGACTGGACCGCCCACAAGCGCGGCTGGACCTTGTCGTCCCTGCTCACCGGTCAGCGCAGCAAAAGTTACCAAATCGACTTTTCCTCCTCGATTGATATGGTGAACCTGTCGCGTCTCGAATCGCACCTTAAAAGCCTGACCTCACCGGTCTGGCCGACGATTGAAACCCACACCAAAAACCCGGAGCAGCAAAAGGCCAATGCGGTATTTGGCGCACTGCCCGAGTGGCGCATCGACTACGCCAAGGTCCGCCGCGGGCGTAAACTCTATGCCGAGTATTGTGAGTCCTGCCATGAAGTGGCGGATCGCACCGACCGGGATCGCATCCTGGTGGCCGACATGTCCAATATCGATGTGGTGGGCACTGACCGGGCCATGGCCGAAAACAGCGTTAATTACACGGGCTATTCCGGTAACTTTAAAAACACCTATCAAAGTGAGAGTGTGGGTTCACTGGTACTTAAAGACCGCGCGCCAGTGGTGCAGATTCTGACTGCCGCCACCATGGGTGAAGTGGCCACCGAACCCGACCCGGATAAGTGGCTGCCGCGCCGCACCCTGGACTGGCTCTATTTAATGGCCAAATCCTTTTTTGATAATGAAATCAAAGCCAGTGTAAAATCCGGCAACTATCTGGCGGATACTACCGCGGCGCCCTATCAATCGCTGCTATCCTACAAAGCGCGAGCCTTGAATGGCATTTGGGCGACGGCGCCCTACCTGCACAATGGCTCAGTGCCCAGTATTTACGACCTGCTGTTGCCAGTGAAGCGCCCGGGTGATCCGGAGGACGGAGAATACCGCCCCAATCAGTTTATGGTGGGCAGCCGCGAGTTTGACCCGATCAAAATCGGCCTGCGCAGCGAGGGATACCCCGGCTTTGAATTCAAGGCCGACAAGCGCGGCGACTTTAATTCAGGTCACGAATACGGCACCATCCACTCACCGCCGGTTAAAGGTCAGCAGCAGGAACCGCTGACGGAAAACCAGCGCTGGGATTTAGTCGAATACATAAAAACCTTGTAGTTAAGGTGCGCTAGCCAAAACTTTGTTGCTACTGCACTGGTCAAAGGAACGATAACGCCACTCTCTTCACGCCCGGCACTTGCGGCGGGCGTGAGCAGGGTGGCGTTGTTGTATGTGGATTACCCTAATTTGAGTTGCCCGACGGC
Source organism: Cellvibrio sp. BR (assembly GCF_000263355.1). Lineage (NCBI taxonomy): Bacteria > Pseudomonadati > Pseudomonadota > Gammaproteobacteria > Cellvibrionales > Cellvibrionaceae > Cellvibrio > Cellvibrio sp. BR. Next base: position 255,541 of record NZ_JH668200.1, read on the forward strand.
ATATGTTGTTAACCATCAGTAAGCGCTGTAAAAATCTCCGCCTGCCGAGCATGCCACCCCTGGTTGCGCTGCTGCTGGCGCTCGCGTCCGCGACCACCCTGGCCAGCACCAAGCGGGTGACTGTGCCCATAGCGCTGCCCTTCCAGCAGCACAGTAGTGCCAGCGCCAGCGCTGTAGCCACGGCGGCAGAGCCATCCGCCCACGGCTTGCAAACCACCCAATTCACCCAGACGGCGCCCGCCCCAATAGCCTCATCGGCGGCAGCCTCCAGTGTTGCCGCGCCAGAACCGGTTCCCATTCCGCTCACCCTTCCCAGAGCCCAGGTTGCCGCCTCCCAAGCGCAGGCCTCCAGTCGCCCCGCGGCTCCCCTTGCCACCAAACCTCCGACTTCATCGGCAGCCGCCAAGCCGGCCAGTACCACACCGGCCGTTGCCAAAACCGCACAGCCAAAACCGGCGCCCGAACCTGCCGTGAACATTCCGCTGGTGACTACCGCGCCGATCAAAGCACCGCGCTACCCAAGCGGCCACCCCGAGGCGTTTGTGGCAGAGTTTGAGGATTATGTGGCGAAGAAAATTGCGCCCTTTGTACCGGGCGTGGCGATTGTGGTCGTCTCGGGCGGGCAGATTAAATCCCTGCAGGGCTACGGTGTGCGCCGCGCGGGCACCCGCGAGAAAGTCACCCCCGATACGGTATTCCGTCTGGCCTCCCTCTCCAAACCCGTAGCCGCTACCGCCGCCAGCGTGCTGGTGCATGAAGGTGGTATCAGCTGGGATACCACCATTACCTCGGTACTGCCTAAAGTCAGCTTTAAAAATGCCAAATACGGCAAGCAGCTGACCCTGCGCCATGCGCTCAGCCAATCATCGGGGTTGCCGCGCCACACTTACAGCCACTATATCGACCAAAACATGAGCTATGCCGATGTGGTGAACCGCCTGCGTTATGTGAACTTCGTTTGCCCGCCCGGCAAGTGTTACGCCTACCAGAATGTCACCTACAGCCTCGCGGGGGATATGATCAAACAGAAATCGGGCATGAGTTTTGAGTCCTACGTCGGCAAAAAAATATTTGAACCCTTGGGGATGCGCAGCGCTTCCTACGGTTTGAACAGCTACAACGCCTCGCCCAACCGCGCCGCGCCGCATATCGCCAATGGCAACCGCTGGGTGCCCACGGCCGTGGTGGCCAACTGGTACAAAGTTGCCCCGGCTGCCGGGGTGAATGCCAGTATTGTGGATATGTCCAAGTTTTTGCTGGGGCAAGTAGGTCGCCGTCAGGATGCCCTCCCACTCGCCGTGCTCAAACCCATTCAGTCGCGAGTCACCAAAAACACACCCGAGCAGAACTACTACGGCGTGCGCAAAGCCGTGGGCAATACCGCCTATGGGCTGGGCTGGCGCGTATTTGATTACGGTCGCAACAAAAACTTTGTACATCACGGCGGCCACGTCAAAGGCTTCCGCACCGAGATGGTATTTAACCGCGAGCTGCAAATCGGCATGGTGTTCCTCTCCAACTCGGAAACCCGTTTGGCGCGCGATGTAATCTTCAAATTTTTAGATATGCACGAGCGCGCACAACAGGCGGCCCGCGCCAAAAAACAATAACCGCGACTCAAGGCTTCACCGCTATCGCCGAGGGACAACTATGGCACTGGCCAACTTGCACCCGCGCCGCATTTTGCAGGCGCTGGATACCATCGATGCCGAATCACCTTCCTACCAATTGAGCCGTCCCGCGGCTTTGCGCCGGGTTTTTACGGTGCTGGCCTGTGTCAGCGTGAGCCTGTTGATCCTCAACTACAGCCGCTACTCGGTAAATTTGCACGAGCTGCTTGCCCGCTTGGGGCAATGGCAATTGCAGGATGCGGGTTATTACCTACGCGCGCTGGAGGCCAGCGGCTGGCTGGAATTGGCGGGTTATATCTGGTGGACTGGCTGCCACCTGTTTGCGTTTATTGTTATTCCCTGGCTGGTGATCCGTTTTTTGTTCAACGAAAAAATGGTCGATTTCGGCTGGCGCTGGAATCAAGTCGGCCAGCATTGGCGCGGTTATTTGCTGCTACTCAGCCCGATTCTGGTCTTTGTGGTACTGGTCAGCCTGGGCGAGGACTTCGTCAACCATTACCCCTTTTACAACCAGGCCGGGCGCAGCTGGTTGGATTTCCTGCTGTGGGAACTGCTGTATATAAGCCAGTTCATCTTTCTGGAATTCTTTTTCCGTGGATTTATGGTGAACGCCCTGCGCCCGGCAATTGGCGCCAATGCCGTGTGGGTGATGTGTGTCCCCTACCTGATGATTCACTTCCCCAAACTCTGGCTGGAGGCAACGGGGGCGATTTTATTTGGCCTCTTCCTCGGTATTTTGGCACTGCAATCGCGCTCTATTTGGGGCGGGGTTTTGGTACATGCCGGTGTCGCCTTGAGCATGGATATAGCCGCCTTGTTGCGCAAAGGGCAGTGGCCGGTCGAACTTTGGTAAGCGGCCTGCCGTGCCGGTTTTTTTTACAGATTCACCCTCACCCTACGCACCCATCGCCATCGCGGATCAATGGCAAAAGCGCCGTTTTGAGCTGTTTTTATGCTAAGCGATTCACGCCTTAGATACCCTCACACTGAAAACCGTTTTTGATCACTTTTGGCGTTAAAAACCCCAGTCTTTAATGCTGATTTCGACGTCGATTTTTTTGTCGAGTTACGCGCCAATTTTTTTGCTAACTCCTTCATATTGCAATAAAAACCCCACCAATACAGAGGCTTAACCTAACCCGCAAAACAATCATTTATATGGCGCGTAAATTGCTAAACCAAAGTGTGAGATAAATCACAGCTTAGCTTGAACGTTCAATCAACTAGCGGAAGGAATTTAATCATGAACACTTGGAATCGCTTTTCCGTTTTACCACTGGCAACACTCGCTTTGGTCAGCGCGCTGGTATGTGGCTCTGTACAGGCGGGCACTGTAGCCTGTGATGCAAGTACCTTGGCGCTCGTCACCAATACCACCGACTGTGAAAGGAGCACCAGCGCGACTCAAGACTTCCTCAACACCGATCCAATAACAGTAAATGCTGAGGAATTTTTTAGTTTCGACGACTGGCTGTTTTTGGATAAAGACGAATACGACGATAATTCAGGCCAAAGTGGCAATTGGGCAGTGGATGCCAGCGTATGGGACAACTACAGCAACCTGATGCTGATATTCAAGGACGGCGCGGGCACTACCTTGGTGGGTTATCTGGCCGCTGACGGCGCTACCGGCGGGACATGGGAGTCACCCTTCCGTGAACCCGAGTTTGATATGAAACCTGATGATAAGATTAAGGACGTTTCCCACATCAGCTATTACGTGCGTGGCGCCGTGACCCGGGTTCCCGACACTGGCTCTATTGTACTGATGCTGATTGGTTTGGCGTTCCTGGGGCTGTCGCGTGCACGCACCACCCAAACCGAATAATGGGTGTTTACCGCAAGGATTGATTGCCCGTAAATGTTGATACTTTAGTCACCCAAACCGCCGTACCCCTACGGCGGTTTTTTTATGCCCGCCAAACCGGTTTTCTGCCTTGCCTGATTATCCGTTGCGACGATTTGGCGGTCCGCATCAATAGTCGGTACGACCTGATTGCTGGATCGTTTTTTTATTTGCATGTATTTGCTTATAGCTGGCGATAAGGATGTTTTTTGTCAGGGGCGCAAGTGTTTCAACAAAATCAACAACTTGGCGCCTAAATTTACATTTAACCTAAAATCCATGCTCATCAAGCCACAAAAACGTGACTTGCATCACTCTTTTTAGCTGCTACATTCACAAATACCACCGCACCAGCAGGAAAACGGACATGGCTCACCAGTATCACAATATGGCTTTTGTAGTTGCCGCCCGCACAGCCTTGGGTTTGCTATTTAGCCTTGCGGCCTTGATCTCGACCCACAGCTACGCCGCCTATGCGGATTGTTTGGCCACCCCTGATACAGACACCCGAGTTGATTGTTTTTCCATACAACCCCACACAGTAGCTGTCGCAAACAATGACGGCTACTTAGATGCCGCCGTGGTCGCCGCCGCCAGTATTGCTACAGCGACTACCCCCGCGGCACCGGCGGCAACCCCCGGTTTTTACGTCGCCCAACCCCATAGCCGTGACGAGCGCCAGCCTGAATCCCTGCCCATAATGCTACTCTTGGCCGCGCTGGTGACCGTGTGGTTAGTACGCGCCAAAAACGTGAATAACAAGTAAGCTAGCCGACGCAATCACGGAAACCTGCGCACTGGATCAAAACAAAGATAGTCATATGTATATCTAGCCAGTAAAATCCCCGCATTCATGCATTTACTGGCTCAGGTTATGGACGTTTCCCTCCTCCTCGATCAACTCAACAACGAACAGCGCGAAGCCGTATCGGCGCCAGCAACCAACCAGCTGATCCTCGCTGGTGCGGGCAGCGGTAAAACCCGCGTGCTAGTGCACCGTATTGCCTGGTTGATTCAGGTGGAGCAGATGTCGCCCTATTCGATCATGGCGGTGACTTTTACCAACAAGGCCGCGCGTGAAATGCGCAGCCGGTTGGATGAACTGTTCAATCAGAACAATCAATACATCAACAGCCGCGCCATGTGGGTGGGCACTTTCCACGGGCTGGCCCATCGCCTGCTCAAAGCCCATTGGCAGGACGCTGACCTGCCACAGAATTTCCAGATTTTGGACAGCGACGACCAGCTGCGCCTGATCAAACGCATTTACCAAGCGCTCAACCTCGACGAAAACAAATGGCCGCATAAACAGGCGCAATGGTACATCAACGCACAAAAAGACGAAGGCCTGCGCTCCCGCCACATTCAGGAAACTGCCGATCCTTTTGTGCGCACTATGCTGCAGATTTATCGCGCCTACGAAGAGGATTGCCAGCGCGGTGGCATGGTAGATTTTGCCGAAATCCTGCTGCGCGCCCACGAACTCTGGCTCAACAAACCGCACATCCTTGAACACTATCGCCAGCGCTTTCCGTTTATTTTGGTGGACGAATTCCAGGACACCAACTCAGTGCAATACGCCTGGCTCCGTATGCTGGCGGGCAAAGAATCGCGCGTGACCGCGGTGGGCGATGACGATCAATCCATTTACGGTTGGCGCGGCGCAAAAATCGAAAATATCCAGCGCTTCTCGCAGGATTTTGCCGACACCCACATTTATCGCCTCGAGCAAAATTACCGTTCCACCGGCAATATTCTCAAAGCCGCCAACGCGGTGATCAAACACAACTACGGCCGCCTCGGTAAAGAGCTGTGGACGGACGGCGACAAAGGCGATCCCATTTCGCTCTACGCCGCCTACAACGAACAGGACGAAGCGCGTTTTATTGTCGAGCGGATTCAGGATTGGGCGCGCAAAGGCCACGCGAAAAAAACTATCGCGATTTTGTACCGCTCCAACGCCCAGTCGCGGGTATTGGAAGAAGCTTTATTGCGCGAGGCAATTCCCTATCGCATTTACGGCGGCCAGCGCTTTTATGATCGCCTCGAAATTAAAAATGCAATTGCGTACATGCGCTTGATTAGCAACCGCCACGATGACGCCGGTTTTGAACGGGTGATTAATACCCCGACGCGTGGTATTGGCGGAAAAACCGTGGACGATATTCGCCTGTTTGCACGCGAACAAGGCTGCTCCTTGTGGACAGCTGCAGAGCAGATGCTCGCCAATAAAGTCCTCACCGCACGCGCGGGCAATGCGCTGCAATCCTTTTTAAGTTTGATTAACAAACTCGCGCAGGATGCCAACGAAATTGATATTCACGGCGATACGCCGGGCTTGGATTTAATCGCCAAAATGGTGATAGAAGACACCGGTTTGTTGCTATTCCATCAAAATGAAAAAGGCGAAAAAGGCCAGGCGCGCGGCGAAAACTTGCAGGAATTAATTACCGCCTGCCGCGCCTTTGATGCGGAAGAAGAGAATGAAGAGCTCTCACCCCTGCAACAATTTTTAGATACAGCGGCACTCGATGCCGGTGAAACCCAGGCCGATGAATTTGAAGATGCAGTGCAATTAATGACCCTGCACTCGGCCAAGGGGCTGGAATTTCCACTGGTGTTTTTAGCCGGTGTGGAAGAGGGTTTGTTCCCGCATAAAATGTCGGCGGACGACCCGGATCGATTGGAAGAAGAGCGACGTCTGTGTTACGTGGGCATCACTCGCGCTATGGAAAAGTTATTTATTAGTTACGCTGAAACCCGTCGCTTGTACGGCAATGAAACCTTTAACGCGGTGTCCCGTTTTGTGAAAGAAATTCCTGAAGATTGTATCGAAGAAGTGCGTTTAAAAACCGCAGTTACCCGCCCGGTGAGCGTTAAACGCCCACTTACCCAACCGTCCAATCGCCAACCCATGTATGACACTGGCGAAGACACCGGTTTCCGCCTCGGTCAGCGCGTGACTCACCCCATGTTTGGCGAAGGTGTTATTTTGCAATTTGAAGGCTCGGGCCCCAACGCCGTGATTCAAATTAAATTCGCCGACACTGGCATCAAGCGCCTGGTGATGCAATACGCGAAATTGACGGGGCTATAAGCAGGCCACATAAAACCGGCAGGGCGCTCCCCAAAAGCGCCCTGCGAGTTGATAATAAATAATGATTTATTTTGTATTGTTCAATCACGGATAAGACAAAGGCTATGAACACCAAAACAATAAATTGGTACCCCTTGGTTATCGTTGTATTAGTCGCCGCATTGGCGGCTGTTTTTGCTGCACTGGTGCTGGAAAAAGCCAAACCCCAAACACTTACAACACATAACAACCCCGCTTCCGATTCGGTATCAACACAAACCTACCACTGGAAAATGGTCACCTCCTGGCCGAAAAATACCCCTGGTTTGGGCGTGGGCGCGGAAAATGTAGCGCGCGTGATTAATGAAATGTCGGGCGGGCGTTTGCAAATCCATGTCTATGGCGCCAACGAATTAGTACCCGCGATGGGCGTGTTTGATGCGGTCTCATCCGGCAGTGTGGAGATGGGCCACTCAGGCAGTTATTTCTGGCGCGGCAAAGTGCCCGCCGCACAATTTTTTACCTCTGTGCCCTTTGGTATGAATGCACAAGAATTGTATGGCTGGATCAACCACGGCGGTGGTTTGGAATTGTGGCGTGAACTTTACGCCCCCTTCAATTTAATTCCATTCCCGGCAGGCAATACCGGCGTACAAATGGCCGGTTGGTTTAATCGCGAAATTAATTCGGTGGAGGATTTGCGCGGTTTAAAAATGCGCATTCCCGGCCTTGCAGGCGAGGTATTTAATCTGGCGGGCGGCACGGCAGTCAATATTCCCGGCGGCGAACTTTATACCGCCTTGCAAACCGGTGTAATTGATGCAGCCGAATGGGTGGGGCCAGAAAATGATTTAGCCTTCGGGTTCCAGCAGATCGCCAAATATTATTACTATCCGGGCTGGCATGAACCGGGCCCGTCGATGGAATTAATCATCAACAAAACGGCATTTGAAAATTTACCCAAAGATTTGCAGGCGATTGTAACTTACGCCGCGCGCGCCATGAGTCAGGACATGTTTGACAGCTACACCGCCAACAACAGTCGCGCCTTAAAAGAATTGGTGGAGCAGCAGGGCGTGGAAATTCGCAAATTGCCCGATGAAGTTTTAACACGCTTTTACGAAATTTCCCAAGAGGTTTACGCGCAGCAGGCAGCAAAAGATCCCCAATTCAAAAAGGTTTACGAATCCTACAAAGCCTTTATGGATGACTCGGCGGATTATCAAAAAATTTCCGAGCAAACCTATTATCAGGTGCGCGAACAACAGCGGCAGTAAACCTGACGATATTCTTTTCGAGCTAGCACCGGATCAGTCGCGATCCGGCGCGCCCAACGGAAACAAACCCCGATACGGCCGCGCTTCGTCAACCACCCGAGCGACTGACGGCCGCGCCAGCAAACGCTGCCGATAAGCCCGTACCCACGCGAATGATTCGGCAATGGGGTGAACCCAATCGGCATAAAACAATGCCGGAGCCGCCGCACAATCCGCCAAACTGAACGCTTCCCCTGCCGCCCAGGTACGCCCAGCCAAGGTCTCATCCAACCAAGCATAAGCGCGCTCCAGCAATACCCGCGCCTCTTCTACGCCGTAAGCATCGCGCTTATCCACCGGCCGCAGACTGTCGAATACAAACTTCTGCATCGGTGTCATCACATAATTGTCAAAAAAACGATCCATCATTCGCACCTCCAGCGCCGCCTCTACCGTCCCGGGCAGCAACCGCACCATACCCGGATGATACAGCCCCAAGTACTCGATAATAATGCTCGACTCAACCACCGTCCTGCCGTTATCCAGCAACACCGGCATTCTCCGTATCGGCCACAAGGCCTGAAACTGCGCCCCCGTCTCAGGTTCATCCGGGCCCAACAAGCGGAATTGAAATGGCAACTCGTTCTCGTAGAGCGCAATCAGTACCTTCTGACAATAGGAAGAAAAAGGATGGGCAAAAAGTTGCAGAGGCATAGCGAAACTCCTGAGTTGGGAAGATAGAGAGTAACGCTCCGTTTAATCAGAAAGGAGCGCTCCCTTCTAGTCGAACGGTCCGCAGGGAAATCGACAGGGAGCGATTATTTTTTTCAGGGGAGGAGTTGCGGCAGAACAGCTACTATGACGTTGTTTCTTGAAAGACTTTTGCAATGCCGCTCAAAGTGCAATTAGGCATCGACTTTATTCACTATTTTTTTGCGTTACTCCGGCTTGTCATCCTGCGCGCAAATTTCTACCAATGTGGCTATGCCATTTTTGCGCAATTTTTCCATCAGCTTGGCAAGCTGTTCTACCTGCGCCGCATCCAACTGTTCACCGTGAATAAACTCAAGCCGCTTCTTGGCAACCAGCTCACGCACATATTCAGGGCGCACACGCAGGCGCTCGGCAGTTTGGGTGATGGAAAGCAGTTGACGTAACATGGGGCGCCTGTGCGATGGGTGGTAGTGTGGATTACTATGCCACAGTTGTTGCGGGATTTATGCCTGTTACAACGCGCTTTCACCGCTGCGGTGTGCAGCGAATCGCTTGGCAGCTGTGAGTTGCCGCTGGCTGTGCCATAATTTCCCTCCATAACCCTAATCATTTTTTCGCCCCACCTTTTTATAAACAGGTTCTCTTATGGCCAACCTCGGCACGCTCTATACCGTCTCTGCCCCCTCTGGCGCAGGCAAAACCAGTTTGGTGAGCGCACTGGTAAAATCCAATCCCGAAGTCTGTGTGTCGGTGTCGCACACCACTCGCCCTATGCGCCCCGGTGAAATTGACGGGGTGAATTACCATTTTGTTGATCACGCGACATTTGAATCCATGCTGGAGCAGGGCGCCTTTCTGGAACATGCACGAGTGTTTAGCAACCTTTACGGCACATCGCAGCAGTGGGTGGTGGATACGCTAAAGCAGGGCATCGACGTGATTCTGGAAATCGATTGGCAGGGCGCCGAGCAAGTGCGTCGTTTGATGCCAGGCACAGTGAGCCTGTTTATCCTGCCGCCGTCATTGGCCTGTTTGCGTCAACGCTTGACCGGTCGCGGTCAAGATGATGTGGCGGTGATTGATGCGCGGATGAGCGAGGCGATTAGCGAGATGTCGCATTACGTGGAAGCGGACTACTTGATCATCAACGACGACTTCACCGTGGCGCTGGCACAATTCCAGGCGCTGATTACCAGCCAACATATCCGCCTGGCACGCCAAAGCGAGCGCCATAGCCAGTTATTAAAGGAGTTATTGGCTTAGTTATTGGTTTAAATGTGCCCAGTGCGGTTGGCATAGGTGCCACCGCTGACGCATAATAGCCGACCGGACTGCAGCCCCGCTGCCTGTCCACCCCAAGCGCCTATAGATCACACCAAGTAGAGCACACAAAGTTATGGCACGTATTACCGTTGAAGATTGTTTGGATCACGTTGATAACCGGTTTGAACTGGTTATGGTTGGCAGCAAGCGCGCGCGTCAATTGGCAATCGGTGGTAAAGAGCCACACGTGGCGCCCGAAAACGATAAACCTACCGTTATCGCCCTGCGCGAAATTGAAGAAGGTTTTATCGATGCCAGCATTCTGCTGGAGAAAGACACGCTGCCACAGCCAAAACCCGAGCGCGTGTACGAGAACGATATCTAAGATTTTGATCATGCCAGTCGCCGCTATACTCCATAGCGGCAATTCTGTCTGGAGAAGGGCGTGCAAACCATAGAGGCTTTAAGCCACCGGCTATCGTCTTATCTGGAACCTTCCCAAATCAATTTGGTGAAGCGCGCCTACTTCTATGCCGAACAAGCCCATGACGGCCAAAAACGTCGCAGTGGCGAAGCTTACATAACACACCCTCTCGCGGTTGCCGACATTTTAGCGACCATGCACATGGATCATCAGAGCCTGATGGCGGCCATGCTGCACGACGTGATTGAAGATACCGGCATCAGTAAAAAGGCAATCTCCGGTCAATTTGGCGATGCGGTGGCGGATTTGGTGGACGGTGTATCCAAACTGACCCAGATCGAATTTGAATCCCACGCCGAAAAACAAGCCGAAAACTTTCAAAAGATGGCCTTGGCCATGGCCAATGACCTGCGCGTGATACTGGTCAAGCTCGCTGACCGTTTGCACAACATGCGTACCCTGGGCGCTATGCCGCCCGACAAAAAGCGCCGCATTGCCAAAGAAACCCTGGAAATTTACGCCCCTATTGCCCACCGTTTGGGTATGAATGAGGTGCGCCTGGAGCTGGAAGATCGCAGCTTCTACTGCATGTATCCGCTGCGCGCCACCCGCTTGCAAGCGGCGCTCAAAACCGCGCGCGGCAACCGCAAAGAATTAGTCGAACAAATCCAGACCTCGTTTGAAAAACGCCTGCAAAAAGAAAGCATCAACGCCATTGTGATTGGCCGGGAAAAACACTTATTCAGCATCTACGAAAAGATGCGTCAAAAGAAAAAATTCTTCAAAGAGATTATGGATGTCTACGCCTTCCGCATTGTGGTGGACTCGGTAGACACCTGCTACCGCGTGCTGGGCGTGGTGCACAACCTCTACAAACCTGTAACCAGTGAGTTCAAGGATTACATTGCCATCCCCAAAACCAATGGTTACCAGTCGCTGCATACTGTGTTAGTAGGCATGCATGGTGTACCAATAGAAGTACAAATCCGCACCAAAGAAATGGACGAAATGGCAAACAGCGGTATCGCCGCCCATTTCCTGTACAAATCCAATAGTGACGAACCCGTCAACGCCAGCCACAACCGCGCGCGCCAATGGGTGCAGGGTTTGCTGGAAATGCAGAAAAATGCCGGCAACTCCCTCGAATTCATCGAGAACGTGAAAATAGACCTCTTTCCCGACGAGGTCTATGTATTTACCCCCAAAGGCAAAATTGTCGAGCTGCCCACCGGCGCCACACCGGTCGATTTTGCCTACGCCGTGCATACCGATGTCGGCAATACCTGCGTTGCCTGCCGCATTAATGATCGCATGGCGCCCCTGTCGCAGCCGCTGCAATCCGGGCAAAAGGTGGCGATTATCACCGCCCAGGGCGCGCAGCCGAATCCCAGCTGGCTCAATTTTGCGGTGTCAGCCAAGGCGCGTTCAGCGATTCGTCACTACCTGAAACACCAGCGCCATCATCAATCGGTCAGCTTGGGCAAACGCATGCTCAGCCGCGCCCTGAGCGAAATCCAGTTGGACCTGGAACATTTGCCCGAGGAGCTGCAGCAAAAACTGCTGAGCGGCGCGCAACTGGAGTCCATGGATAAACTCTATGAAGAGATTGGCCTGGGCAACAAAGTGGTTTATTCGCTGGTGAAATTGCTGCAGCCGGATGCCGAACTCAAGCCGCGCTCCGGCTCTGCTAACTCGGCAATTACCATCGATTCCGCCGAAGGTATGATGATCAGCTTCGCGCGCTGCTGTCGCCCGATTCCCGGCGACCCGATTATCGGCCATGTCAGCTCCGGTAAAGGCTTGGTGATTCACCAGGACACTTGCCGCAATATCGCCGAGATTCGCAATTACCCCGATAAAATCAGCCAGGTTAACTGGGCTGCTACCGTCAGCGGTGAGTTTTTGGTGGACGTGCGCGTCGAAGTGGAAAGCGAGCGCGGCATTATCGCCACCCTCGCCACCCGCATCACCGAACAGGGCGCAAGTATTGAGCACATCAACGTGCACGAGCGCGACGCTCACAACAGCGTGATCCACCTGTGTATCGGCGTACACAACCGCATCCATCTCGCCAACATCATGCGCCGCATCCGTACCCTGAGTTTTGTGATTCGCGTGAATCGCTCTAAAAATTAATCACTCACCATTAAGGTTTCCCCATGACCAACAAAGCCATTATCCACAGCGATAACGCTCCCGCCGCTATAGGTACTTATTCACAGGCGGTGAAAGTCAACAACACCGTTTACCTCTCCGGCCAAATTCCGCTCGACCCCAAAACCATGCAATTGGTGGAAGGCGATTTTGCTGCCCAAGCCCATCAGGTTTTCAGAAACCTCGCTGCCGTGTGTGAAGCCGCCGATGGCAGTTTGAAAGACATAGTCAAACTCAACATCTACCTCACCGACTTGGCCAACTTCCCAATCGTGAATGAAGTCATGGGCCAGTATTTCCAACCGCCCTATCCAGCGCGAGCCGCTATCGGCATCAACCAATTACCACGCGCTTCACTGATTGAAGCAGATGGGATTATGGTGATTTAACTCATCACAACCGTTTAATAAAAAGGCCGGTCAGATTGCTCTGATCGGCCTTTTTGTTGCTCAGACAACCGATTTACTTTTTCAGTGTCGCCTTGGGATTAGGCAAATCCGTAATCGTGCCTGCACCCAATTCCGCCGCCAAACCGACGGACTCGTGTAGAGTCGGATGGGCGTGGATGGTGAGGGCGATATCTTCCACGCTCGCGCCAAACTCCAGCGCCAGGGTCAGTTCACCCAACAGTTCACCGGCGTGCACACCCACCAAACCGGCACCCAGCAGGCGATCGGTTTTGGCGTCGTAAATCAGTTTGGTTTTGCCTTCGCTGCGGTCGGCGGCTATGGCGCGGCCGCTGGCGCCCCAAGGGAAAACGGCGGTTTTGTAGTCCAGCCCCTGTTGTTTGGCTTCTTTTTCGGTCAGGCCGACCCAGGCGATTTCCGGGTTGGTATAGGCGATGGAGGGGATCGCCATAGGGTCAAAGGCGTGTGGATGACCGGCAACACCTTCGGCGGCGGCATGGCCTTCGTGGGTGGCTTTGTGCGCAAGCATGGGTTGGCCGATGATGTCACCAATCGCATAAATGTGCGGCACATTGGTTTGCAGGTATTGGTTGACGGCGATAAACCCGCGCTCATCCACATTAACCCCGGCTTTTTCCGCGCCGATCAATTTACCGTTAGGCACCCGCCCGACGGCGACCAATACGCCGTCAAACTGACGGGGTTCGGCGGGGGCATTGGCGCCGCTAAAGGCTACTTCAATCGCCTCAGGCTTAGCGGTTACAGCTTCCACTTTGGTGGACAGCAGCACTTCAAATTTGCCGCTGGTGTATTTGTTATAGACCGCAATCAGGTCTTTGTCGGCGGCGGGCACCAGTTGGTCGGCAAACTCTACGACCGTCACTTTACTGCCTAGGGCTTCGTATACAGTGGCCATTTCCAAACCGATAATGCCACCGCCAATCACCAGCAGGCGCGGCGGTACCGAACGCAGCTCGAGGGCCCCAGTTGAGTCAAAAATGCGGGGATCTTCGGGGATAAAGGGCAGTTTTACGCTGCGCGAACCGGCGGCGATAATGGCGTGATCGAAGTCGATCAGGGTAGTTTCATCGCCCTTGACCACTTGTAATTGATTGGCGCCGGTAAAACTGCCATAACCTTCTACCACCCGCACCTTGCGGCCTTTGGCCATGGCACCCACCCCGGACACCAGCTTGCTGACCACCGAATCCTTATAGGCGCGCACCTTGTCCAGGTCATAACTTACCGGACCCATGGTCAGGCCGAGATTGCTGACATGGCGCGATTCGTTCATCACCTCAGCGACATGCAGCAGTGCCTTGGAGGGAATACAACCGACATTCAAACACACCCCGCCGAGACTGGAATAGCGCTCGACCAGGGTGACTTCCAGGCCGAGGTCAGCGGCGCGGAAGGCGGCGGAATAACCGCCGGGGCCGCTGCCGAGTACAACGAGTTGGGTTTTAATGACGGTCATGTGCTGCTCCTTTGGACGAGGGAAATAGGTAAGAGGGCGAGCTTAAAAGAAACTGAAACCCACCTGAAAGAGTTTTTCTACATCGCGAATATGTTTCTTTTGCAACAGAAACACTATGACGTGGTCGCCGGATTGCACCACCACATCGTCGTGGGCGATAACCACTTCGTCGCCGTCCGGCCCTTGGCGCACAATCGCACCTATGTTGGCACCTTCGGGCAGATCTATATCTTCCAGCGCCTTGCCGACCACCTTGGATGACTTGGCGTCGCCGTGGGCGATAATTTCAATCGCCTCAGCCGCCCCGCGGCGCAGTGAGTGAACGTTCACTATATCGCCGCGGCGCACGTGGGTGAGCAGGCTGCCGATAGTGGTGGTTTGCGGCGAGATGGCAATGTCGATATCGCCACCTTGTACCACATCCACATAGGCGGGGTTATTGATCAGTGTCATCACCTTGCGTGCGCCAAGGCGTTTGGCGAGCATGGAGGACATGATGTTGGCTTCATCGTCGTTGGTGAGTGCGAGGAATACATCGGTATCTTCGATGCTCTCCTCCATTAGCAGGTCTTTGTCCGAGGCGCTGCCCTGAATCACAATCGCCCGCTCCAGCTGTTCCGAGAGACGGATGCAGCGCATTTTGTTGTACTCGATAACCCGTACGTTGTAGCGGCCTTCGAGCATTCTGGCGAGGCGCAGGCCAATATTGCCGCCGCCCGCAATAGTGATGCGCTTATAGGCCAGTTCAAGGCGGCGCAATTCGCTCATCACTGCGCGAATATCGGCTTTGGCGGCGATAAAAAACACTTCGTCATCGGCTTCGATCACCGTGGTACCGGTGGGCATTATGGCGCGATTGCGCCGATAAATGGCGGCAACCCGGGTATCCACCGAGGGCATGTGTTCGCGCAAAAAGCGCAGCTCTTGTCCGACCAACGGCCCGCCGTGATAAGCCTTAACCGCCACCAATTGCACCTTGCCCTCGGCAAAGTCGAGCACCTGCAGGGCGCCGGGCTGCTCAATCAGGCGGAAAATATACTCGGATACCAACTGCTCGGGGCTGATCAATACATCGATGGGAATGGCGCCCGAATCAAACAGCTTTTGCTGGGTGAGGTAGGAGGTAGCGCGCACCCGCGCAATCTTGGTGGGCGTGTGGAACAGGTGTTCGGCAACCGTACAGGCGATCATATTGATTTCGTCGTCACTTGTTACGGCCACCAGCATATCGGCATCACCCAACCCCGCCTGTTCGAGTATGTCGGGGTGCGAGGCTTCGCCGGTGATCACGCTGATATCGAGCCGGTCACGCAGTTCGCGCAGGCGCGCCTCGTCGGTATCCACCACGGTGATGTCGTTGGCTTCGCTCGCCAGGTGTTCCGCCAAACTGCCGCCAACTTGCCCGGCGCCAAGAATAATAATTTTCATAAAGTGCCTGTTACCTGCCTCAATTTGTCGCCAAGTCTAGCCTTCGCTGCGCACTTTTGCCGCGAGCTGCCTAGGGTATCCAGTTATTTATCTGCCTTGCGCAGGCGCGCGTAGTAAAAACCATCGTGACCATCCAATTGCGGCAGCAGTTGCCTGCCGCAGGGCTGGCTTAGCCCCCACTCGACCATCAGCTCGTCGCAGATTGCGTCTTGTTGGCGCGCAATAAATGCTTCAATCACACGGGTATTTTCCTTGGGCATCACCGAACAGGTGGCGTAGAGCAAAATGCCGCCCGGTTTGAGCAGTGACCAGAGGCTTTTCAGCAGCTGGGCCTGCAGCTCCCCGAGTTTATCCAGCTCCTCCGGGGTGCGCAGCACTTTGATGTCGGGGTGGCGGCGCACAATACCGGTGGCGGAGCAGGGGGCGTCGAGCAGGATGCGATCGAAAAGTTCGCCATCCCACCAATCATTAGGTGTGGTGCCATCGCCGCAGACAACCTCGGCGCTCACTCCCAGGCGCGCCAGATTTTCGCGCACGCGAGTCAGGCGCCGCTCATCGGCATCGAGGGCGGTCAGATGCAGGCTCGGCTCCAGCTCCAGCAAGTGCCCGGTTTTGCCACCAGGGGCACTGCAGGCATCCAACACCCGCAAATTGGGCGACAATTCAAGTAAATCACCGCTCAATTGCGCTGCTTCGTCCTGCACACTCAACCAGCCTTCAGCAAAATAGGGCAGTTTGCGCGGGTCGCAGGCCTGCTCCAGGGTGATGCCGTAGGGACTGTACTGGGTGGGTTTAGCGCTGATGTTGATCTCGCGCAGCAATTCTAAATAGTTGTCACGGCTGATCTTGTGGGTATTCAAACGCAAGCTAAACGGTGGATGCTGGTTGTTGGCGGCGATCAACTGCGCAAATTGCGCGGGCCAGCATTTGCTCAGCATAGCCTCCATCCAGGCTGGGTGATTGCTTTGAAAAGCGCGGTTTTCAGCAAGAAATTCAGTAATCCTGCCACTATCACGCTGGAAGCTGCGCAACACACCATTGACCAGATTGGTCGCCCAAGGCTTTTTGATATGGCGTGTGACTTCCACCGTTTCACCAATCGCGGCGTGGTCGGGGATGCGTGTGTGCAGCAGCTGGTAGAGACCGAGCAGCAGCAGAGCCTGCACATCACTGTCTTTGGTGCGCAGGGGTTTGTCCAGCAGGCACTCGGTATAGGCCTGCAGTTGCGGGTAAAAACGGCAGGTGCCAAAACACAGCTCTTGCAGTAATGCGCGGTCATTGTCGGGGATTTTCGCGGAAATTGCGGGCAAAAGACTGGAAAGTGAACCTTTGGCCTGCAGTATCTGGGCGATTACCTGCGCCGCCGCAGCGCGCACACTTAACATACTGGCTGCTCCAATTGTTGGCCAAGGCTAAACAAATCGGGATGGCCGCGCAGTATCTCACCGACACTCATGGCTTTTTTCCCCGGCAATTGCAGCATTTCGAGCACAAGTTGACCCTCTTTACAGGCGATCCATAATCCTTCGGAGTTGATCTGGGTGATACTGCCGGGTGCGGCATTGGCGTTGGTATTGGACGCTCTAGCGGCCCAAACACGCATACGTTGATCGTCGCTCGCACCTGCGGGTTTGGTGTGCGCCACGGGGAAGGGATTAAAGGCGCGCACCTTGCGTGCAAGCTCAACGGCGGACAATTGCCAGTTGAGTGCCGCCTCCTCTTTGCTGAGTTTGGGCGCGTAGTTGCTCAAACTGTCGTCCTGTTTTTCCGGCTTAATGGCTCCGGACTCAATCAAATCGAGCGCCTCGATCAGCGCCGGGGCACCCAGGGTGATGAGCCTATCGTGCAGGCTGCCGCCGGTATCTTCAGCCAAAATTGGACAATAAGCCTTAATCAGCATATCGCCCGTATCCAGCCCCACATCCATTTGCATAATGGTCACGCCGGTTTGCGTATCACCCGCTTCGATGGCCCGCTGGATGGGCGCGGCGCCGCGCCAGCGTGGCAGGATCGAAGCGTGCACATTAATACAGCCGAGGCGCGGAGCAGCGAGCACCGCCTGGGGCAGGATTAATCCGTAGGCAACTACCACCATCAAATCGGCATTCAGCGCGGCCAGCGCTTCAACCGCCTCGGGGCTTTTAAAATTGAGCGGTTGGTAGACGGGAATATCGTGCGCGAGTGCAACTTCCTTCACCGGGCTAGCGCTGAGTTTTTTGCCGCGCCCGGCCGGGCGATCCGGCTGGGAATAGACCGCAATCACCTGATGGCGACTGCCCAGCAGGGCTTTTAAATGCTCGGCGGCAAACTCGGGCGTGCCTGCGAAGATAATGCGTAAACCTTGGCTCATGAATAACCTGTCGAATTACAAAGCGTTTAAATCGATAACGATAGAAAATAAAAAAGGCGCCCGTAGCGCCTTTATCTGCTGCGCACGCTTAGCGCGCCTCAGCCTTGTGTTTTTTCTCCAGCTTGGCGCGGATGCGGGTGCGCTTGAAGGGCGAGATGTGATCCACAAACAGCTTACCATTGAGGTGATCCAGCTCGTGCTGGATACAGACTGCAAGCAGCCCCTCAGGGGTTATCTCAAAAGGTTTGCCGTCGCGATCCAGCGCCTTGACACGGATATGATTGGGGCGCACCACAGTTTCATAGAAACCGGGCACCGACAAACAACCCTCGTCGTATTCACTCAACTCCGGATCAAGCACCTCAATCTCGGGGTTGATAAATACCAGCGGCTGGGATTTGTCTTCACTCACGTCTATAACCACAACACGCTTGTGCACATTCACCTGCGATGCAGCAAGACCAATGCCGGGCGCGTCGTACATGGTTTCGAACATATCGTCGACCAATTGACGGATTTTATCATCCACTTCTGTGACGGGTTTGGCGACAGTGCGCAGCCGTGGGTCGGGAAATTCAAGGATAGGTAACAAGGCCATAGTGTTTGTGACAAACTTCTAGTAAAAAGGTAATAACCGCTGCTAACATGATGATCGCACAGGATTTATGCGGTGCACACGGAAACAGCATGGACTTTAACTTATTATTATACGTCTATCTGCCTCAGGACCGAATAAAACAGGATCGGTTTCTATGAAAAAAATATTACTGGCCGTTGCGGCCGCCTCTTTGATCAGCTTCTTCTCCTGGGCTGATGACACCCTGCTTAAGACTGGTCACCCCGACGAATACACGGTCAAAAAAGGCGATACCCTCTGGGATATTTCCGGCACCTTTTTGAACAGCCCCTGGATGTGGCCCGAGATTTGGCACGTTAATCCACAGATTGAAAACCCCCACCTGATTTTCCCGGGTGACCTGATCAAGTTGATTTACCTGGATGGCCAACCGCGTTTGACGCTGGAACGCACTATGAAAATGGTTCCCGGCGGCGCAACCAAATTGAGCCCCAGCATCCGCGTTCAGCAGATGGATGAAGCCATCAGCGCTATTCCACTCGATAAAATTGATGCCTTCCTGTCGCGCAGCCGAATTGTTGAGCCCGGTGTGCTGGAAGCCTCACCTTATATGCTCGCAGGTCAGCAGCAACACCTGATTGTAGGCGCCGGCGATCGCGCCTATGCACGCGGCCAATTCGATGCCAACTACACCAACTACGGTGTATATCGCAAAGGCCAGCTCTTCAAAGATCCAGTCACCAAAGAAGTCCTAGGTGTTTATGCCCAAGGTATAGGCACAGTAGCTGTCAATAAAATGACCGGCGATATAGCGACGCTGGATGTAGTGCGCACCTACGAAGAAGTTCGCCCCGGCGACAACCTGTTGCCTAGCGAAGACCGTTCAGTCGACTCTATTTTCTTTCCGAGCGCGCCCGACTCAGAAATTGAAGCCCAAATTATTGCCGTTGAAGGCGGTGTAACCCAAGTGGGCAAGTTCAACGTGGTTATGATCAACAAGGGTGAGCGCGAAGGCTTGCAAATTGGCAATGTAATGGCCATTTTTAAAGCGGGCGAAGTAGTGAGTGACCGGGTGCGCGGCGGCAAAGTTACATTGCCCGATGAACGTGCCGGCTTGCTGATGGTATTCCGCACCTTTGAAAAAATGAGTTTTGCATTGGTATTGGAATCTGACCGCCCACTGTCTGTCAGGGATAAAGTGCGCAACCCCTAATCTGTAATATATAGAGCTGCCCCCCAGTGGGCAGCATAGCTCAAGGATGATGTAATGCTTTCCCCTCTCGCCGCCCATTTACTCCTTTTACGCCTACCCGATACCGGAACCGCCAGCTACTGGCAGTTAATGGAGCAATTTACCAGCCCTCAGGAACTACTGAGCCTTCCGGCTCGCAGCCTCGCGCCCTACCTCAAGCCGCTGGCCATTGAGGCACTTGCCGACTTTCAGGCCAACCCGCAGCAGAGTCATTTAGCCCGCCTGTTGGCGGCAGATATGATTTATCTGGAGCAACAGCCTTCACTGCATTGCCTACTATTTGATGACCCGCGCTACCCGCGCCTGTTGCGTGAAATCCCCAAACCACCGCCACTGCTGTTTGTGCGCGGCAACCCGGATTGCCTGAGTTTGCCGCAGCTGGCGATAGTGGGCAGCCGCAGCCCAAGCGGGGGCGGCAATGAAAATGCTGAGCGCTTTGCGGCGTATCTGGCCGGTTGCGGCTTGGCGATCACCAGCGGTTTGGCTTTGGGTATAGATGCCGCTGCTCATCGCGGCGCACTATCAGCAGGTGGTATTACCATTGCGGTGATGGGCACCGGCATAGACCGGGTTTATCCATCGCGCCACCATCAATTAGCACAGGCGATTGTCGATGGCGGTGGCGCGCTGGTCAGCGAATTCCCGCTGGGTACTTCATCCCACGCCAGTCATTTTCCCCAGCGCAACCGTATTATCAGTGGCCTCAGTGGCGGCACCTTGGTGGTTGAGGCGGCGGTGCAAAGCGGCTCATTAATCACCGCATCCTACGCACTGCAACACAACCGTGAGGTGTTTGCGATTCCCGGCTCCATCCACAACCCGCTGGCGCGGGGCTGTCATCAACTCATCCGCCAGGGCGCAACCCTGGTGGAAACCGCGCAAGACATAGTCGATCAACTTTCCGGTTTAATCAGCTACAAGCGTCAGGAGCTGCGCGATAACCTGCAGCAGGAAGAGCTTTTCGCCGCTCCACCCACCCGCAACACCAAGTCCCCATCGAATGAAAAAAATACCCCGACGGAATCGCCCTCACTCAGCGAGCAAGAACAGCAATTGCTGCACGCCTTGGGTTACGATCCGCTGCCGCTGGATCTGCTTGCCGAGCGTATAGGGCAGGACGTGGGAGGCTTGTCGGCGGCGCTGATTGGCCTTGAAATCAAAGGTTTGGTGCAACAGGTTGGCGCGTCTTACCAGCGCTGCTGAATCGCTATAACCTGCCTGCGGGTTGAGCTTGGACGATGGCTGGGGTAGATTCGCGCCAGACTGCACCCGCAGCCCGTTTTTAGTCAGCCCACAGGTAATACTTATGCTCGATTGGTCAATTCATCCCCGCGTTCAATACGCCGCCCGTCAAATGCGCTTTGGCGGTGTAGTCGCCTACCCGACAGAAGCCGTATGGGGTTTGGGCTGCAATCCGTTCGATGAATTGGCGGTGACGGAATTACTCGCGCTCAAAGAACGCCCCGTGCAAAAAGGGCTGATCCTGGTCGCGGCAAGCTTCCAGATGTTTGCCCCGTTTCTCGATCATTTGGACGATCTGCAGCGCCAGCGCCTAAAAAATAGCTGGCCCGGCCCTATCACCTGGTTAGTACCTGCGAATGGGTTGATTCCCTACTGGATCAGCGGCAACTTCACCAGCGTCGCACTGCGTGTCACCGACCACCCGGTTGCCGCTGGCCTGTCGCGCGCCTTTGGCGGGCCGATAGTCTCCACCTCCTGCAACCCGCAAGGCCGCGAGCCGGCACGGGACATTCACCAGGTGCGCCGCTACTTTGGCAACCAATTAGCCGCAATCACCGCTGGCGCTGTTGGCAAACGCAAAAATCCCTCCGAGATTCGCGATTTATTGACCGGTGATATTGTTCGCCCCAGTTAGCTTTTGTAAGCGATTTCCCCCCTTTGCAACTGCTCCGCGTAGAATGGCGACCTTTTTAGGCTCGCCTATACTAGACACTCAATTCGCAAGGATCCCCTATGAGCAATTCCCATGGGCCAGATAAGGCCGCGGTAAAAGCCTATCTACTTGATCTGCAAGACCGCATTTGTACCGCACTCGCCGCCGAAGATGGTGGCGCGGATTTTATTGAAGACGCCTGGACCCGCGCCGAGGGCGGTGGCGGCCGCTCGCGTGTGCTTACCGACGGCAAGGTAATTGAAAAGGGCGGAGTGAACTTCTCCCATGTTTACGGCACGCAAATGCCTGCCTCGGCGACGGCACACCGCCCCGAATTGGCGGGCCGAGCATTTGAAGCCATGGGCGTATCGCTCGTGATTCACCCTCACAACCCCTATGTGCCTACCAGTCACGCCAATGTGCGCTTTTTTATCGCCGAAAAAGAGGGCGCGGAACCGGTATGGTGGTTTGGCGGTGGTTACGACTTGACCCCCTATTACGGCAACGAGGCCGACGTAGTGCACTGGCACCAGACCGCCAAAAACGCATGCGATCCGCTCGGCGAACATCTCTACCCAAAATTTAAAAGTTGGTGCGATGACTACTTCTTTTTGAAGCATCGCGGCGAAGCACGCGGTGTGGGCGGTTTATTTTTTGATGACTACAACGCCGAAAGTTTTGCGCACAGTTTTGCGCTGATGCGCGCGGTCGGCGATAGTTATGTGCCCGCCTACCAGCCGATTGTTAATGCGCGTAAAGATCAGCCATTTACGGAACGCGAGCGCGATTTCCAACTCTATCGCCGTGGCCGCTATGTGGAATTTAATTTGGTGTACGACCGCGGCACCCTGTTTGGTTTGCAAACCGGTGGACGCACCGAATCGATTTTAATGTCACTGCCACCGCTGGTGCGCTGGGAATATAACTGGCAGCCGGAAGCGGGCAGTGCTGAAGCTGAACTTTATGAAAAATTTCTCCCTCACCGCGATTGGTTGAAATAAAAATAATTTACCGTCAATCACATTGCGACTATTTAGTGGATAACTCATGACCGATTTATACGCCGTATTCGGCAACCCGATTAATCACAGCAAGTCACCGAATATCCATCGCCAGTTTGCCGAACAAACCGGGCAGGATATGCACTACAACAAACAACTTGTCAACGAAGGCGAATTTGAAAGCGCGGCGCAAGAATTTTTTGCGCAGGGCGGCAAAGGTTTAAACATAACGGTGCCCTTCAAATTAAATGCCTTTGCCTTTGCGCAAAAACGTACCGCGCGCGCGGAGCGTGCCGGCGCTGTAAATACGCTAGCGCGTCTGAGCGATGGCACTATTCTTGGCGATAATACTGACGGCATTGGCATGATTCACGATATGCACAACCTCGGCTGGGAACTGGAAGGCAAACGTGTATTAATTCTCGGGGCGGGCGGTGCCGTGCGCGGTATTTTGCAACCGCTGCTGGAAGAAAAACCGGCGCAAGTAGTCATTGCTAATCGCACAGTGGAAAAAGCCGAAACGCTGGCAAAAAATTTCCTCGACCTGGGTGACATTTGCGCAAAAAGTTTCGCGCAATTACACGGTGATCACTTTGATATTGTAATTAACGGTACCTCCGCCAGTATGCAAGGTGAATTGCCGCCATTGCCAGATGACCTGCTCGCTGCCAACGCTTGTTGCTACGATATGATGTACGGCGCCGAGCCAACTATTTTTTTAACCTGGGCCAAAACCCACGGCGCGGTGCAAATTGCCGATGGTTTGGGCATGCTGATCGGCCAAGCGGCAGAAGCCTTTTATTTGTGGCGACAAATTCGCCCGGAAGTTGTACCGGTAATTACGGCGATGCGCCGCCAGTTGGCAGAGAAAAAATAAATCAATGCAGCAAACAACAGCGGGAGCCCAGAGTGTTATGCGAAAGATCAATCGCCTATGCACACACCGCTGGGTTTTCCTGCCTGTGCCGCAGAGTGCACTGTTGTGTGTGTCGCTGCTATTGAGCGCAATTTTTTTCTTCACTCAAGCGGCGCACGCGGAGCCAAAAACCGAAGGGCATAACCAAGCCCGCACAACTCCGCTGAAAGTGGTAGTGCCCGGCAGCGGTAAAGCCGCGCCCCATGAACCCTATTTTTACTACGTAAACCTGTTGCGCTTGGCACTGGAAAAAACCCGCGCGAGCGATGGCGATTTTGAATTGGGTTTTCACCAACACAGTGGTGGCATAGAGCGCGACCGAACGATGCTGATCGCGGGCGTGGGCATTGACGCTATGTGGGCATCGGTCACCCGCGAGCGCGCGGAAAAATTGCGTGTTGTCGAGGTGGATTTATTGAAAAATCTGAACAACTATCGCGCCCTGTTAATTCACAAAGACAAACAAGCACAATTTTCCAAAGTGACAAGCCTCGCGCAGCTACGGCGCTTTAAAACGGGCACCGGTCCCTATTGGACCGATGGCATCATTATGAAAGACAACGGTTTTACGCTGGTGTACGGTGCCAATTATGGCGGCCTGTTTAAAATGCTCGCCAAACACAGATTTGATTTTTTTTCGCGCGGGCTGCATGAAATTGAAAGTGATTTAATTGCCTTTGCTTCACTGGGATTGATGCAGGAACCTCGTTTGCTGCTCAAGTATGATCGCCCGGTGCGCTACTGTTTTTTTGTCAATAAAGATAATCACGCACTCGCCGACCGCATTGAGCGCGGGCTGCGCCTGGCGCAAGCAGATGGCTCGTTTGATGAATTATTTTTCAGCATGCCCAACTTCAAATACGGCTATGAAATGTTGCGCGATCCGCAGCGCCTTATATTGCAGATTACCAATAAAACCAATCCTTAATTCTTTAATGACTGCGGTACTGTCATGGTATATGCCAGCTTATTTTTTACCGCCCTGATCGCCGCGACATTTTTTCCCCTCTCCTCCGAAGCGCTGCTGGTGTCACTGTTGCATCAGGGCTACTCACCACTGTTGCTCGGGCTGGTCGCCACACTCGGCAATACACTGGGCTCCTGCATCAATTGGTATCTGGGGCGACAGTGCTTGCATTTCCAACACAAAAAATGGTTTCCGGTTTCCCCTGCACAGCTGCAGCGCGCCCAGCAGCAGTTTCAACGCTACGGCATTTACTCCCTGCTATTTGCCTGGCTGCCCATAGTCGGTGATCCGCTCACTTTGCTGGCCGGCGTGATGCGGGTGCAATTCCCCTTGTTTGTTGCACTGGTGGCCGTCGGTAAAGCGCTGCGCTATACCTTGGTGATCTGGCTGAGCCTGCAACTGCTCTAACCAGGGTTGACCACACCAAAACAATCTAAAAATTCGATAAAAATAAGCTATTTTTAGCTATTTTTAATCTAATTATTAGGCCTTATTCTGGTTGCAACTGAGGCGATGACAGAACTTCTGCAGCACCTCACCCCTTAATGTTCTTTAGCCAATTACCCGGAGTTCACCATGACTGCAATCAACAAAGTTCTCGCTACCAATAACTCGTTTTCCGCGCTCGCACTGCGCTTGCCACTGGGCATTATTTTTGCCGCCCATGGTGCGCAAAAACTGTTTGGCTGGTTTGGTGGCTACGGCCTGCAAGGCACCGGCCAGTGGATGGAATCCATCGGCCTGGGCCCCGGTGTGTTGATGGCCGCACTGTCTGGTTCGGCGGAGTTTTTTGGCGGCCTGGCGCTGATTTTGGGTCTGCTCACTCGCCCTGCCGCGCTGGTATTAGCGGTGACCATGCTGGTAGCCATTTTTACCGTGCACTTCAGCAACGGTCTGTTTATGAGTAACAACGGCTACGAATTTGGCTTGGCACTCCTGGCCGGTGCAGTTTCGCTGCTGATTTCCGGCGGCGGCCGCGCCAGTGTTGACCGCCTGCTCGCTAAACACTGAGCGCAATAATCGCTACAACAGTATTTCTGTAAGAAACAGCAAGAAACTCGCAGCGCCAATGGGGGCGCTGCAAGAAAAATGAGGTGACCTATGATCAGTATTCGACGCAGCCATGAACGCGGTGGTGCCAACTTCGGCTGGCTGGATAGCAAACACACGTTTTCATTCGGCAGTTATTACGATGAGCGCCATATGGGGTTTTCCGCCCTGCGCGTCATCAACGACGACCGCGTCACGCCCGGTGCCGGTTTTGCGACTCACGGTCACCGCGACATGGAAATCATCAGTTATGTATTGGAGGGTGAAATCGCCCACAAAGACAGCGAGGGCAACGTCGCCACGCTACCGCCCGGTGAATTCCAGTTGATGTCGGCGGGCAGCGGAATTCGCCACAGCGAATTTAATCCGTCAGACAGCAAACCCCTGCACTTTTTGCAGATCTGGATTGAACCCAATGTGCACGGCGAAGCGCCCGGCTACCAGCAAAAGGCATTTGGCAGCACGCCCGGTTTAACCCTGGCGGTCAGCCCGGACGGTGAAGCGGGCAGTTTGGTGATCAAACAGGATGCCCGGGTGTATCAATTGCGGCTGGACGCAAAGGGCGCGGCGCAATTACCCGCGCTGCGCCAGCGCAACTACTATGTGCATGTGATTAAAGGCGAGCTGTTGATTGAAGGCGAATTGGTGAGCGCTGGCGACGGCGCCAAACTTAACCGTATCGACAACTTGCTGATGCAGGCGCAAGCCACGGCGGTAGAAGCGCTGGTGTTTGATTTACCCTAGGCTTGGGCGGCAACCACCCGCAGCCTAAGTTCTTCGGGAAACCCCTCCAGCCGGGCGACCAGTTCGTCGCCCGGTTGCACCGGCCCCACACCGGCGGGGGTGCCGGTAAAAATCAAATCGCCGGCATCCAGTTTTATATAGCGCGACACTTCCACAATCAATTCCGGCACCGACCACACCATGCTGCGCCAATTGCCGCGCTGCACTTCTTTGCCATTGCGCGTTAGCACCAAATCGCCGAACTGCGAAAGCTCGCTGAAGGTGATGGGTAAGATGGCCGTACAGGGCGCCGAGCCGTCAAAACCCTTGGCCAGCTCCCAGGGGCGGCCCAGTTGTTTGGCTTCTTTTTGGCGGTCGCGACAGGTCATATCCAAACCGACGGCAACACCAAATACATAATCGGCGGCATCGGCAGCCGCAATCTGCGCGCCGGATTTGCCAATCGCAATAACCAATTCCAGCTCGTGTTCAACCTGTTGCGAAAAATGCGGGTAGATAAAATCCCTATGGTTTTGCGCCAGCGCACTCTGCGGTTTGAAAAAGAAAAATGGCGGTTCCCGCTCCGGGTCGTGGCCCATTTCCCGCGCGTGTTCGGCGTAATTGCGGCCAATGCAGATAATTTTATTGACGCCAAACGATGCGCCCTTAGGCTGCAACACCGGCAGCTGATAAACCCTAACAGACATAATTATCCCTTGGTGTGAGTGGAGTGAATAACGCAGCGATTGCGCCCGGCCGCTTTGGCCTGATTCATGGCGCTGTCGGCAAATTTTAACAGGGTGCTGGCGCTGCGCTCTTCGCCATTAAATAGCGCTATGCCAATACTGGTGCTGACTTTGCAGCGCTGGTTGATCAGCACAAAATCCCGCGTAAACAATGCCAATAACTGCTCGCCAAACTCCTGCGCCAAACGCTCGGCGGTGCCAGCATCCTGCCCCAACTGCTCCACCACCAGCACAAATTCATCGCCGCCAAAACGCGCCAAACTGTCGCCCGGGCGCAAATGGGTCAACAGCCGCTGGGCAATTTCCTGCAGCAGCAAATCGCCCTGATCGTGGCCATAGTTGTCGTTGATGTAGCGGAAGTTGTCGATATCGATAAACACCAGCGCCGCATACTGGTGATGGCGACCACAGGCCGCCATAGCCTTTTGCAGCTGCTCATTCAGCTGGCGGCGATTAGGCAGGCGGGTCAGGGCATCGGTAGAGACGCTCTGGCGGATAATGTCCTCAGCCTCTTTGCGCTCGCGAATATCGCGCGAGCTGCCCTGGGCACCCGCAAACTCGCCCTCGGCATTAAAAAACATACGCACCGCCGCTTCAGTCCACACCAGCTCACCGTTTTTATGTTGCAGGCCATAGCGGGCCACGGAATCGCGCACACCGGTGGTGCCATAGCGTTTGGCGTTGCGCATGACATGTTGGAACTCGGCCAGCGCACGCTCCCGTTCGCTGGCATGCAACACAACCTCCATGGGTTGGCCGAGCAGCTCCTGTGGCTGGTAGCCTAGCAATTTGTGCACGGAAGGGCTGAGGTAGGAATAGCGATTGCGGGCGTCTATTTTCCACACCCAGTCGGTCATGTTGTCAGTGAGCAGGGCCATTTGCTGTTCGTGCTCGCGCAGTTGCGCCCGCTGGCGGCTAACTTTGCGATTGAGGCTGCGGGTCTGCAACAGCAAGCCCGCCGCCGTGAGAGCGATCAACACTAGCGCCACCAGCAGCAATGCGCTCCAATTGAACACCCGCACTTCTTTGTGATTGACCCACTTTTGTTGCAGTGCGGTCATTTCCTCCGCGCTGATAGCGCCAATCGCAGTATTGATCTTCGCCAATAGCGCGGTGTTGTCGCGCGCTACCGCAGCGTGGAGCGAGCGCCGGTAGAGCACCGTCAGCACGCGGAATTTATCGGGTGTGGTGTAGCGATCCAGGTAGTACATGCCCACCGGATAATCAGCGACAAAAGCGTCCACTTCGCCTGCAATCGCCGCTTGCACCAGCAGCTCACTGTTTTGATAAAGCTTCAGTGGTTGGGTCTCGTAGTGGCTGAGCAAATACTCTTGTTCATAGGCGCCCGCCACCACACCCAGCGGCATAGCTTGCAGGTCGCCAATATCAATAGCGCCCGCGAGTTTCTTGGTGTGGATAAAAATCGCTGTGCGCAGCTCAAACAACGGCGCGGAAAAAGCGAGGGTTTTGCGCCGCTCGGGCGATAGCAATAAACCACCGTGGATAAGCCCCGGCGTGTTTTGTACGCGGCTGATGGTATCCGGCCAATCCATCAGCTCTACCTGCAGCGGCACCTGTTGTTTGGCGGCGATCAACCGCCAGATATCGATAATCAAACCCTGGGCATTGCCCTGCTGGTCGCGAAAGGCAAAGGGCGCCAAGCGATGATCCTGCACCACCTGCAGTGGTACAGGCGCCGGAACTTGCGGCGGCGCCTCCTGCGCGCTGAGGGTGGCGCTCAGCGCCAGCAGCAACAGCCCACTCGCGGCCGCCTTCAACAACCCAGACATAAAGACCTGCAATTAGCTTTCGCTGAGATAAGTATTTTTGAGCTTTACGTAGTTATTGGCAGAGTAGAGGAAAAAGCTTTTTTCCGTTTCTTTCAACGGGCGAATCTGTTTGACCGGGGTGCCCATATACATAAAACCTGACTCAAGGCGTTTGCCCGGCGGCACCAGTGAACCAGCGCCGATCACCACCTCATCTTCCACTACCGCTCCATCAAGGATAGTCGAACCTATGCCGATCAGGACGCGATTGCCAATCGTGCAACCGTGTAAACACACCGAATGGCCCACGGTCACATCATCGCCAATGATGAGCGGATGACCGGCGGGGTTGTAATCACTGGCGTGGGTGATGTGCAGCACCGAGCCATCCTGCACACTGGTGCGCTGGCCGATGCGGATTTTGTGCATATCGCCGCGAATCACCACACAGGGCCAGACGGAAGAATCGTCGCCCAGCACCACATCGCCAATCACCACGGCAGCGTCATCCACCATTACCCGTGCGCCCAATTGCGGTCGCTGACCTTGGAAACTTCTTATTGCGCCCATAGTTATGCTCCTGAAAATGCTCGTCTTTAATGGGTGTATGATACGCCAAACCCCGCCCGAATTTGCCTCACGGAGCCAGTGCATGACCAATCCCCTGTTAGTTTCCCACCGCTTGCCGCCCTTCAGCGCCATCAAAGCGGAACACGTCACCCCGGCGATTAGCGAATTGATTGCGCAAGGGCGCGCGCAGATGGAGCAATTGCTCGCTGATTTACCCAACCCGAGTTGGGATACTTTAGTCGCACCGTTGGAAGAACAAGGTGATAAATTGGACCAGGCCTGGGCGCCGGTCAGCCATTTAAATTCGGTTGCCAATAGCGATGAGCTGCGTGCGGCCTATACCGAGAGCGTGGCGCTGCTCACCGAATACTCCACCGAGTTCAGCCAAAACGAAGCACTCTATAACGCCTACCAACAGCTGGCGGACAGCAAAGAATTTGCGCTGTTGCCTCAGGCGCAGCAGCAGACAATCAACAATGCCCTGCGCGACTTTCGCCTGGGTGGTGTGGCGTTAAATGATGCGGATAAAAAACGTTTTGGCGAGATCCAAAAACGCCTGTCGGAACTCTCCACGCAATTTTCCAACAACGTCTTGGATGCCACCCAAGCCTGGTTTAAACAATTTGATACTGCCGACGCGCTCGCTGGATTACCTGAATCCGCACTCGCCCAAGCGGCGCAAACCGCCGCGCAAAAAAATCTCAGCGGCTATGTGATCACGCTCGATTTTCCGTCCTACTACGCGGTGATTATGTATGCGGACAATCGCGCATTGCGCGAAGAAATTTATACCGCCTATGTCACCCGCGCCTCCGCTGCTGGCCAAAAAGCCGATGGCTCCTCTGCGGCTGAATGGGACAACAGCGCGCTAATTGCCGAGACTCTGGCGCTGCGCCACGAACTGGCGCAACTGCTCGGATTTGCAAATTATGCGGAGCGTTCACTGGCGAGCAAAATGGCACAATCCACTGAACAGGTGATCCAGTTTCTAAATGAACTCGGGCAAAAATCCAAACCTTTTGCCGAGCGCGATTACGCCGAGTTGCGCGCTTTTGCCGCCGCGCAGGGCTGTGCTGATTTACAGGCCTGGGATACCACTTATTACAGCGAAAAATTGCGCGTGGAAAAATACGCCGTATCGCAAGAAGAATTGCGCCCTTATTTTCCGGCGGAAAAAGTAATCGCCGGTATGTTTGAAATCGTCAAACGTTTGTTTGGCATAGAAGTAAAACAAATCGCCGAGTTCGATACTTATCATCCGGATGTGCGTTTTTATCACATCGAAAAAAATGGCACACAAGTGGCGAGTTTTTATTTGGATATGTTTGCGCGCGACAAAAAACGCGGCGGCGCCTGGATGGCCGATTGCCGCGTACGGCGCAAAACCGCAACCGGTGTGCAATTGCCGGTGGCGTTTTTAACCTGCAACTTTACGCCACCAGTCGGCAGCAAACCGTCGCTGCTCACCCACGATGAAGTCACCACCCTGTTCCATGAGTTCGGCCACGGTTTACATCACATGCTTACCCAGATTGATGTCGCCGCCGTGAGTGGCATTAATGGTGTGGCCTGGGACGCGGTGGAATTACCAAGCCAATTTATGGAGAACTGGTGCTGGGAACCGGAGGCGATTCCATTAATTTCCGGCCACTATGAAAGTGGTGAACCACTGCCACAAGCCTTGCTGGATAAAATGCTCGCCGCCAAAAATTTCCAATCCGGTTTGCAAATGATTCGCCAGATCGAATTTTCGCTGTTCGATTTCCGCTTGCACGCCGAATACAACCCTGCTGCACCGCAATCGGCGCAGGAGGTGTTAAACCAGGTGCGCGATCAAGTCGCGGTGATCAAACCGCCGGCGTTTAATCGCTTTGAAAATAGTTTCAGCCATATTTTTGCCGGTGGTTATGCGGCGGGCTATTACAGCTATAAATGGGCTGAAGTGTTGTCGGCCGATGCCTACTCGCGTTTTGAAGAGGAGGGCATTTTTAATGCGCAAACTGGCGCCAGTTTTCTGCAAGAAATTTTGCAGCAAGGTGGCAGCAAAGCGCCGATGGAGTTGTTCAAACAATTCCGCGGGCGTGAACCCGAAATAGCGGCGCTGTTGCGTCACTCGGGCATTACACCCAGCAATATTCCAGGGGAGGCAGCCTAATGGCTTACAGCAGCAAACGCCGTTTTGTAGCGGGCGCCGTGTGCCCGCGCTGTTCGGAAATGGACAAGCTCGTGGTGTACAGCGAAGAGGGTAAAGACTATCGCGAATGTGTCGCCTGCGGCTTCAAGGATGAAATGCGTTTTAAATTTGCAACGCGCGAATTAGAGACGCGGGTTAATCAAACCGATGATGAAAAAAGTGAAGTACAAGTGGTAAACATCCTGCCATTCCCTGCAGATAAATCTGATAAATAATTTTTTGGCGCGTGTCTCTTTTTTACACGCGCGTATTTTTTCTCCCATAATTTTCCACGCTGGGTATTCCCGTAACAGATCCTCACTTTTCTCAACTTCTGACGTCATTTTATCTTGTTGTCATATTGAACATATGATACTTGTATCCAACCATTCTAGTGACTTGATGTCGCCAGCTACCCTTGGCTCATCATCTGCAGAAGGGCTATTCACGAGAAAAGGATGAGTTGCCAACCAGAGCTTCTGGCCAACCCCGTCGGCACGGGAAAGGCCAAAGCTGACTACATCCTCGGTCTTTCATAATCGATAACAATTCCCAGGAGCTGTACTCCATGAACACAAAAGCACGGTTTAACAAAAAAATCATTGCCACTGCGATCACCTCCACCATGCTCGGTGGCTTTGGTAGCTACGCAGTAGCGCAAGACGACAATCTCGAAGAAGTAATGGTGACGGGTATTCGCGCGTCACTTGAGCGCTCGATGGATATCAAACGCAATTCATCAGGCGTTGTTGATGCAATCAGTTCGCAAGATATCGGTAAGTTCCCTGACACTAACCTGGCTGAATCCTTACAGCGCATCACCGGTGTGTCTATCGACCGCAATAACGGCGAAGGTTCACGTATTACTGTGCGTGGTTTCGGACCCGACAGTAACATGGTAACCCTGAATGGAAGAATCATGCCCGGCGGTAGCGCCTATGGCGGTAGTTCAGGTGCAGATGCGTCTACTCGTGGTGGTAACTCTCGTGCGTTTGACTTCGCGAACCTGGCATCAGAATCTGTTTCTGGCGTAGAAGTATATAAAACCGGTAAAGCTAATGCTGCTGCCGGTGGTATTGGTGCGACCGTAAACATCAAAACCACCCGTCCGTTGGAGCTTGATGGCTTGACCGCAACTGTGGGTGGCAAAGCTGTAATGGATACCACAAACCGCACTGGCGATGACGTTACCCCTGAGCTGTCAGGTTTGGTTGGTTGGGTAGACGACGATGGTGTGTTTGGCGTGTCTTTGTCCGCCAGCTATCAAGAGCGCGATTCAGGCTATACCGGTGCTACTGTAAATGACTGGAGTGTAGCCGAGTGGCAAGGCGGTGCGAGCAACACTCTTTACAACGCGCAGGCAGACAACGAACTCTTCGTTAATGAGCCTGAATTTGGTCAGCTATATTCGCGTCCTAACGACATTCGCTATACCTTCTCAGATCGTCAGCGCGAGCGCACCAATGCCCAGCTGACTTTCCAATATCGCCCTGTGGAAAATGTCACAGCTACTGTTGATTACACTTTTGCACAGAATGACCAGACCGAGCAACGCGGTGAAGTAACCACTTGGGTGCAGAATGGTTCAAGTAACTTGGTTACTGTGGAATTTGATGACTCAACCATCAAAACTCCGCGCTTTATTTCCGAGCGCTATTCAAGCGGTAGAGATGTTGGCTTGTCTCAGCAGTATCGTGCACAAGAAGATACCCTGGAATCATTTGGTCTGAACTTGGCTTGGGAAGTTAACGATCAACTCACCCTTAAATTAGATGCGCATGACTCCTCAACGGAGAGCTTGCCAACTGGCCCAGGTCATTCGGGTGAATTGGATGTCGGTTTGGGTGCTCCAGTTAAAACCGCTGCAACATGGGATTTTAGCGGCAAAAAAGTACCAACATTCACCAATGAGTTCGGCGCAAGCGGAACGTTGACTGATCGCGATATCAGTTCCTCAGTAATGCGCGTTTTCTCGGTAGAGCAGTTATCTGATGTTACACAGGCTAAAGTAGATGCTCAGTGGGAGTTCGAGGACGGCAGCCGTTTTGACTTTGGTATTGAGAGAAGCGAACTTAGCTCGAACACCATCAGCTACAACGGAACTAACGCTCAAATCCTCGGTGGCTGGGGTGCATCTTCTCCCGGCGAGTTCCCTGAAGGTCTGTTTACACCTTTCGATGTGGCGGGTGAATTCGATGACGTAAATACCGGTAATTCACCAGCTATTGGTTTCCGCGCCGATGCACGTGAGCTGGCGGAAGTTTTAGTAGGATTGTATCCCACCACTGAGATAACCCCCGAGAGACCTCTCGGTGCCGGTCCAGCTTATATTGGTATAGAAGACACTCAGAACCCCTACGGCATCGTCCGCAACAGCAAAAGCAACAACCTGGTTGAGGAAGACACTGATGCTGTTTACTTCCAGCTTGGTACTACCGGTGAGTTAGCTGGTAGAGAGCTGAATGTATTGGCCGGTTTGCGCTACGAAACCACCAAGCAGACGTCCTCATCAGATACGCCTCCGGTCGATTATTTCGTTTGGCAATCAGACAATGACTTTAACTCAGTGAGCAAGCCAGCTGGCGCCGCGACTATTGCCAAGAATAGCTATGATGCGTTGTTGCCGAGCCTGGATTTGTCATTGAATCTGACCGATGATGTTGTTACCCGACTCTCATTTGGCAAGACCATTGCGCGTGCTGGTCTGGGTCAGCTGGGTTCTGTTGTTAATTATCGCAACCCTAACGGTTCAACACTCAATCAAGGGACGACTGTTCAAGCAGACGGTCAAAACCCACAGTTGAAACCGCTCGAATCCACTAACTTCGATTTGTCAGTTGAGTGGTACTTTGACACTGCCAGTTACGTTTCTGCCGGTTTCTTCGAGAAGCGTGTTGCAAACTTCACTGGCACTGAGATTACTGAACGTACCTTTGGTATTCTCGATCAAACCTCAGGCCCCAGAGCTGTCGCTGCAAGAAATGCATTGTTGAGCATAAACGAATCGACTGACGATGCTTCAATCTATGCAATGATGCAGATTCTAGGCAACCCAAGTGCATACCCACAGGGTGCTAATGCCTTTAATGCTGCTCTCAGAGACGATTTCAACGATCAAGCGGGTTATGGGTTTATCACTCCAAATGCTGATGATCCGTTGATGGTTTTCGATTACAACGCGCCTGTAAACAATCGTGAAGCCAAGATTTATGGTGCCGAGTTTGGTGCGCAGCATTTCTTTGGTGATACCGGCTTTGGCTTACAAGCGAACTACACCATCG
Organism: Cellvibrio sp. BR; assembly: GCF_000263355.1. Taxonomy (NCBI): domain Bacteria; kingdom Pseudomonadati; phylum Pseudomonadota; class Gammaproteobacteria; order Cellvibrionales; family Cellvibrionaceae; genus Cellvibrio; species Cellvibrio sp. BR. The sequence goes on from NZ_JH668200.1 coordinate 290,486, forward strand.
TACGTGGTGATGTGAAATTCGATAATTTGGATCTGTCTACCCAGTTTGCATTGCTTGGTTTGAGTGATACCGCAAACGTTGTATTCATCTATGACAACCATGACATTGAGGCTCGTGTTGCCTATAACTGGCGTGACACTTTCCTCAACAGAACTGGTGTTGGTGCAAACAACCCAGGTTATATCGAGGCATACTCACAAATTGACGCTAACGTGACTTATCACATCAATGACAATCTGTCGGTATCACTCGAGGGTATCAATCTCACTGGTGAAGATCGTCGTGAACACGCTCGTAACAAAAATATGATGTGGGGTTATGACGATTTGGGTGCTCGTTACCAACTCGGTGCGCGCTACAACTTCTAAGTTTTATTTAGAGGTTATCTCAAAAAAAAGAGTCGCTTAGGCGGCTCTTTTTTGTTTTACTCAACTAAATAGTAAAAAGAGATTGATGGTGATCAATATGCGGAAAATGGAAGTATTAAATAATATCGAACATGAAAATTTAGGGGTTAATCCTGAGTTTTCAGCTGATCTGGGTGATGGCATAACAGGTACATTAACGTACATCACGGAATTTTCTGATGTGCAAAAAGAATATCCAATCTTGTGTCGTAGAAACACCGAAAGTGGAGAGTACCAAGCGACAGTTTTTTTTGGCTTTGAGAAAAATGAAAATTTGTTCCTGGTGGATTCCGACCCAAGCAATCAAAAAAATGTAGGCTGGAATGCCAATTATGTGCCAGCGGTTATGGCGCGAGGCCCATTTTCTATTGGCTTAAAACGTGAGATGGTTGAAGGTGTAGAAACCCCTAGCCCATTGGTACAGGTAGATATGAATCACCCTAAAGTGATGAGAGGGGCAGGAGAAAAACTATTTTTAGAGCGCGGGGGGAATAGCCCCTACTTAAATCACGTCTCAAGGGTATTAGAAGTTATTAACGATGGCATTCCTTTAACGAAGCGAATGTTCGAATCTTTTACCAAGTATGAATTGCTTGAGCCTGTTGTTTTAGATATTGAATTTAATAATCAAGATAAACTAAAAATTAGTAGTTACGAAACCATTAATCTGGAAAAGCTTGCTAGCTTGAACGGCGTAGCACTTGAAGAATTGAATCGAAAAGGCTTCCTTCAGGCGGCTTATTTTATGATAGCTTCCATGTCTAATTTCAAGAAGTTGATTGAATGGAAAAACACCAAACTTTTGCGTGGTTGAGGAAAAATTGACTAGTCATAGATCAGTAAGAGTATTGCAAGGCTTAACATCATCCACCATTCCCAAGGATATTGTTGCCAAAGCGGAGCCAGTAATTCTTAAACAGTTGGTCGGTGATTGGCCCTTAGTCAAAGCAGGGAAAATTTCTGATCGATATTCTGTTGATTATTTAAAGCAGTTTTACAATGGAAATACCAGCATCGTTTGTAAAATACCACCTGAGAATAACGGCAGAATGTTTTACAACAGCAATTGTACTGATCTGGATTATGAAAGCTTTAAAGGGCGCATCGATGATACCTTGGAAGCGATTCTGGATTGCGCTGGCAAGGTCGATGAGCCTGCCTACTATATAGCTTCAAATATCATCGACACCCATTTTCCAAATCTCTTGCAGGATAATAATCTAACCATACCGCGCACCATGCACCCTGACGCAATGAAAGAACGCGTCAGCATCTGGATTGGAGCAGCCACTACAGCGACCTGCCACTTTGATGCCCTGGACAACATCGCCTGTTGTGTTGCAGGTAAGCGGCGTTTCACTATCTTCCCTCCGGATCAAGTTACCAATCTATACCCTGGCCCGTTAGAGCCTACCCCCGGTGGTCAAGTGATTAGTTTGGTCGATTTCAAAAATCCAGATTTTGAAAAATTCCCTCGATTTAAAACTGCGCTGCAAAATGCGCTGGTTGCTGAGCTCGAACCTGGCGATGCGTTATACCTTCCCAGCATGTGGTGGCATCATGTAGAAAGCTTGGCGCCATATAATATTTTGGTAAATTACTGGTGGGACGACGCACCTAGTTTTTTGATGTCTGGCATGAATGCTCTTTATGCGGCGATGCTAGGTATTAGAGATAAGTCTGCACATGAGCGGCATGGATGGCAGCAGCTTTTTAATCATTACATCTTCAATGGCGCTGAGACAGCTAATAGTTATATTCCCGCTGAAGCGCATGGCTTTTTAAAACCTCTTGAACGTTTGGAATCGAGAAAGCTTAGAGCTTTACTTATTAATAAATTGAATCGCTAGTGAGAACAGAAATGTCAGAAAAGATGATGAAAGTCGTTATTGCCGGAGGAGGTACAGCAGGCTGGATAACTGCTTCTGCGCTTGCCCATCAAATGGGTGAGATATTGGATATCACACTCATTGAGTCTGAAGATATTGGCACTATTGGTGTCGGCGAAGCCACTATTCCACCGATGAGGACATTCCATCGATTAATTGGTATTAATGAAAAAGAATTTGTTGCTGCAACCAACGCTACATTCAAGCTAGGAATCCAATTTGAAAACTGGAAACAAATTGGCGAGAAATATTTCCATTCTTTTGGGGTGACTGGCAAGCAAACAATAGTTACCGATTTCATACATTTCTGGCTTAGAGGCCAACGTTTGGGTATTGCACAGCCTTTTGGCGATTATTGTCTGGAGTTTAAAGCGGCTCTGGAAGAGCGCTTTGCAATCACTGATCAAATCAAGATGAACTATGCGTTTCACCTGGATGCTGGTAGATACGCTCGATTTTTGCGTGAGCGCGCAGAGGTGCGTGGCGTAAAGCGCATTGAAGGAAAAATAGCGGAAGTACGGGTTAACTCTGAGACTGGTTTTATTAGTACTATTGTTTTGGAATCGCAGCAGGAAATTGAAGGCGATTTATTTATTGACTGTACAGGTATGCGCGGCCTGTTAATTGAGCAAACACTGCAAACTGGCTACGAAGAATGGCGGCAGTGGTTGCCCTGTGACAGGGCCATCGCTGTGCAGACAGAATCAACATCGCCAGCTCTACCCTATACTCGCTCTATTGCTCATCATGCTGGCTGGCGCTGGAAAATTCCGCTACAGCATCGCGTTGGCAATGGTATTGTGTATTCCAGCCCCTATTTGTCTGATGACGAAGCCACGCAGATGTTATTAAACGCGGTGGATGGCAAAGTTCTCACTGAGCCAAAGGTGATTAAGTTTAAAACCGGGCGACGCAAAAAAGCCTGGAATAAAAATTGTATTGCAGTGGGGCTTTCTTCAGGCTTTCTTGAGCCGTTGGAATCTACGAGCATTCACATGATTATGACGGCAGTGACTCGTATTTTGCAGCTTTTCCCCCATGGAAAAATCAACCAATCTACGGTGGATGAATACAATGCTCAAGCTGAGAGTGAGTTTGCGCGCATCAGGGATTTTATTATTTTGCACTACAAAGCGACTGAACGGGATGACAGTCCCTTCTGGCGTTACTGTAAAGAGATGAGCGTGCCTGAAGACTTGCGACATCGAATACAGTTATTCAAAGAAAATGGAAGGTCTAATCAAGTCGAGGGAGAGTTATTTCGTTTGGATTCCTGGACTCAGGTTATGCTTGGTCAAGGCATACTGCCTGACGGTTATCATCCGATAGTAGATTTAATGCCAGAGGTACAATTGCGCGCCTTTTTGGGTGGGCTTGCTAATGACATAAATAATCAACTTGCTGTTTTGCCGTCGCATCAGGAATTTATTGAAGAGTTCTGCCGTCGGGCCTAATGGGTGGTCTAAGACAAATGAAATATAAGTTGCATCCAGCTCTTGATTATAAGTTTTATCTTGTTGGTCAAGAAAAAACGCCGCTATTGGTCATTGATAATTTTCTCAGCGATGCTGAATCACTGATAGATTTTTGTATAAAAAACACAAGCTTCAACAGAGTAGATAATTTTTATCCGGGGCTACGAATGGCAGCCCCGCGTGACTACCTCTACGCGATTAATCATTACCTAGCGGAGCTACTGGAGAATATATTTGATTTAACACCCGATAAAATCGCCGGGTGTAAATCGCTTTACTCTATGGTGATGACGCCGCCTGATAAGTTAGATCCACCCCAATGCCTTCCTCACATTGATTCCTATTTGAGTGGTGATCTTGCCTGCGTCCATTATCTCTGCGGAAAAGAAAAAGGCGGCACATCACTATATCGGCATAGAAAAACCGGTTATGAAAAAATTACCAGCGAAACTATCGATCACTACAAACATTCAGTAGTGAATGAAGGTGCGCTGGAATTTGAAAAAAAAGCTTACATGAATGGTTCAAATAATTATTTTGAACAAATAGCAAGCGTAGATGCCATGTTCAACCGCATGATTATTTATCCCTCCAATATCTTACACTCTGGCAATATAGCGCCAGATTTCAATTTCAGCACAGACCCCCTCAACGGCCGACTAACGTTAAATTCATTCATATATTCCAAGCGATAGTCTTGATTTTTAGTTTGCTATGAAATTTTTCACCGGATTCATACGCGCTTCAAAATCCCGTCCTTACTTTCCTTTTCTGCTGCTACTGACCAACTTGTATACAAGCAATAACATCCACAACCGAAACATATATACAAGTGCACCAAACAAACAGAATGCTCATAAATAGAGCCTCGTTTTATGTCGGCGCCTGGTACTCACAATAAAACAACACGGGGAACTCTATGAATAAATACACCAATCCACTCTTTTCAGTCAGCTTGCTGACCCTTGCCATAGCGGCCAGCGCGCAGGCGCAAGATCAGGCGTTGGAAGAAATTGTGGTCACCGGCTACAAAGCGGGTTTAAAAGGTGCGCTGGATACCAAGCGCGATTCCAACGACGCGGTGGATGCGATTAGCTCTGAAGATATCGGTAAGTTCCCCGATACCAACCTTGCTGAATCGCTGCAGCGTATTACCGGTGTATCAATTGACCGCAGCGGCGGTGAAGGCCGTCAAGTGACGGTGCGCGGCCTTGGCCCACAGTTCAATACCGTGCTGTTTAATGGCCGCCAAATGCCTAACCCCAACGCCAGCCGTGGTTTTAACTTTGACACGGTGGCGGCGGAAATGGTGAGTGGCGTAGAGGTGTACAAAACCTCAACCGCCGCGACGCAATCAGGCGGCATCGGTGCCACTATTAATGTAAAAACCGCCAAACTGCTGGACTTGGGCACCAAGTTTGCCGGTTCGGTAAAAGGCTTGAATGAAACCAATCTGGACGACATTACTCCCGCCATTTCTGGCCTGATTAGCACCAAGTTCAATGACAATTTTTCAGTGGCGTGAAAATTTTTTTAAAACTATTGAAAAAATACCTTCTCATCTGGAATTTTTACAGAAATATTGCGCAGCATCTAGTGTTTAAATAAAAATTAAATTCCTACCTCTTAACGCACAAATCAAAAAAATCCCCGCCGGTTTTTCCGGCGGGGATTTCTTATGCAGCCTAATCTATCGATCAATCTACACTCACTTGCATCGCATGAACTAAATATTCAATAAGGGCTTCGATTTATATTCGTGCGTAGCGTCGAAAACAAAAAAAATCAATTTTAACCAAGTTTAATCCCAATCCTTGTAGTAGCAAGAAGCTTTTGTAATTTGACATTGGCCTCGATACCACCCTAATGATTCAGGACAATCAATTCCACATTGCTGCGGCATTGGTTCTATATATAAAAACTTACCAAGTTGAATTTCCCCACTTGAGAACACACCATCGTTAATTTCTGCTGAAAAAGTAATCCAGCCATCATTAAGAATATAGCCACTTGGTGATAAGGCAACAGTTCCTTTTTGTTGTGTTACATTAATAGTAGATACTGTTCTCTTTCCGTGACTACTAGTCGAGGCATAAAGAGTAATTTTCGCTGCTCGGTTTTCTTTTATCGCCTTAGAGTTCCAATCAAGCTCATAATACAGAGGGATTCCATAAGGAAATCTCGCATATAAAAATCCAGAAAAATTAAATGGTGCTGAAAAACCATTTGGACCAATATAAGGTCTTCGCTGAAGGAAAAATTCTTTCTTAGAGCAGTAATACTCACCACTGAAAGAGCCATAATTAGTAGAATCACCAGCCTTGGGAGGGTAAATTTTCTCATAAGGGCCATACTGCTCGTAATACTGCTGATTTATCATTAACTGCTGATAGTTTATTGACGGTGATGGTATACCTCTAACACTCCATCGCATTACCCATGCTTGTATGGGATCGTTAATAGGATAATTGCTTGTGAGGATATAGCTTTTGTATGCGTTACCTTCGGTATTCGCTTTATCGCTTCCTCGATAACCTCCGATAGAATCGAAGAAATGCACTCTCTCACCTCTATCAACTCCCCATCTACCATCACCTTTAATTGTAATTTTCTCATTTATGAGTTGATATCGGCCCACATCAGCAGTTAAGAAACTTAGAGAATCCATGAATGAAGAAAAATCAAAACGACATTGATCTCCATATGCACTACAAGTGGTGCCTATCGTTACACCTTGCATTGCCTTACCTCCATTACAGAAAGTTGGTGGGGCCTTTGCAAAAATACTGGCTAAAATTTCGTCGCTTGTTTGAGCATATGAAAAGTTACATAAGAAAAATAAACAAAGTAAAAAACACTTTTTCATTATTAAACTCCATTTAAAATTTAATTAGTTTATTGAAGAAAAATCAAATTTTGGAAAAAATCTAACTCAAATATATTTATATTCGAGCGCAATAATATTCCCACAAGACACTCTTATATTCTAGTATGCAAGATGGACGTTTTGACATTATTGAAAATAACGTTTTCTCTTCCGAAAAAGACTACTCACAAATCGATATCTCCATGAGCTACGACCTGAGCGACAACGTCAGCATCTTCCTCGAAGGCATCAACGTCACCGAAGAAGGCGCCCGCATCCACGGCCGCGAACAGAACCACATGTTCTACGTCGGCGAAGGTGTAGGCCGCTACGCACTGGGCGTGAGAGCAAGCTTCTAAGCCTCTCCGTTAAAACCCCGCAAAACAAAAACCCCCGCATGTTGCCATGCGGGGGTTTTTTATTGGCTAGGAATCAGCAGTTATCAGGGGCAGGTGACGTCTTTACCGGCGCCTTTTACCACGCTGACTTTGGCGAAGGTAATATCCAAAGTGCCAGCGGTAACCAGCGAGAAGGGGGCGAGGACTTGGGTCCAATACTCTTCTGGCGGCTGGGCGATACCAAAGTTCGCGCCGGCATTGGGGTAACAGCTAAAGGGTACTGTCACTGTCTGCCAACCCTGACCGGCAAAACCTTTGAGTTTTTCAGTCAGGTCGATGTCAGACGCACAGTAGGAGCCACAGCCCAAACGCAGGAAGCTGGTGGCGCTCGGTGCGGCGTCTACTTTGATATCAAATACCAGCGCAGAATCGCTGTTGTAGTAATTGATAAAGTCCTGACGGTTGCCCACCGACAGCGCCACCTGACCCTGACCGGCACCGTTCCAGACTACACGGCGCGCATCTTCCTGTACTTCACGATCCACCGCTTGAATCATCAGCGATGAGGCTTTCACGGTGTTGCTGTTCATTGGCATCTGATCATTCTGGAAGCCAATAATTTCCAACTGCCATGGGTCCATCGGGCGACGGTTAAATAACTCCATCACATCCATGGCTTCGGCGGCTTTGGGGCCGTCTTCCGGCAAGTTGTCGCCCAGGGTGTTTTCATCGGCGTAACTCATGCCGAAGCCATAGGCAAACAAGGGGTCGTAATTGGCATCGCTTTTGTTAAGCGGGGTTTGATCCGGGTGTTTTGGCCAGGAGAAGCTGAGGCGACCTTTCATATCGTGGTTGATTTCACCTTCGGCATTTTTAAAGATCACATCGGCCACACCGGCGCCTTCAGTACCTGGCTGCCAGATAGCAACAAACGCGTCCGAAGCATTCAGTTCACGGTTTACCCAGAGTGGGCGACCGGTGATAAACAGCGATACCACCGGGATACCTTCGCTGCGGAGTTTTTTCAGCAGCTCCCAATCGGCGGGGTTGCGTGGTTTGTAGGCGAGCATGCCCACATCGCCCTGCATTTCGGCGTAGGGGTCTTCACCAAATACCACAATCGCCACATCGGGCTTCTCGCTAAAGGAACCGTCCACACTCAGGGTGGCAGTGCCGCCAGCGGCGCTGACAACTTCATTGATACCGGCGTAGATGGAGGTGCCACCGGGGAAGTCGGAATTGACGTTACCCGTACCCTGCCAGGTGACTGACCAACCGCCACTTTGTTTACCGATGTTGTCCGCGCCATCGCCCGCGACCAATACTTTCTGGTTGCGCGCCAAGGGCAGCAGTTTGTTTTTGTTTTTCAGCATCACCAGCGATTCGCGTACTGCCTGACGGGCGACTGCACGGTGCTCAGGTGCGCCTAACAATTCTTTTTTGCCAGCCAGTGGGCGAGTAGAGGGCGCGCCTTTTTCAAACAGGCCGGCGCGGATTTTCACCCGCAGGATACGGCGTACCGCATCGTCCAAACGCTCGGCGGTAATCTCGCCGGATTTGGCCTGCGCCACCAAATTGTTGTACAAGTCTTTCCAGTTAGGCTCAGGCACCATGTAAATATCCAGACCGGCCATCAGCGATTCAGGGCAATCCACCGCCGTACAACCGGGGATAAAGCTGTGACCGCTCCAATCGCCGACCACCAAGCCATCAAAGCCCATTTGGCCTTTGAGCACGTCAGTCAGCAGGTATTTATGGCCGTGCATACGGGTGCCGTCCCAGCTGGTGAAGGAGGCCATTACCGCCTGCACACCGGACTCCAGCGCACTGAAATAACCGGCACCGTGAATATCGCGCAGTTCTTTTTCATCGCCTTGGGTTGGCCCGCGATCCACCCCGTTCAGGGTGCCGCCGTCGCCAATAAAGTGCTTGGCAGTGGCGATTACGTGGTTATTGGTGAGGAAGTTTTCGGTATCGCCTTCACCTTGCAAACCCTCCACCATTTTGCCGGCAAAGGCGCCCACGATTTGCGGGTCTTCGGACCAGCTTTCATAGGTGCGGCCCCAGCGATCGTCGCGCGCAACGGCAACGGTGGGTGAGAAGTCCCAGTCCAGACCGGTCACCGCGATTTCCACGGCGGTCACACGGCCGATCTCTTTCAATAATTCGGGGTTATTGGTCGCACCCAGTGCGATGTTGTGCGGGAACAGCGTCGCGCCAATCACGTTACCCAATCCGTGCACGGCGTCGGTGCCCCACATGATCGGAATGCCAATGCGACCATTGGATGTATCTACCGAGGCGTTGTAATAGCTATCGGCCAGTTTGACCCAGTCCTCCAGAGGCGCGTATTTGTTGCTGCCGGGGGTGCTACCACCGCCGTTGAGCACTGAACCCACGTGATACTGTTTTACATCCTCCGGGGTGAGGAATTTGATTTCAGGCTGCACCAGCTGGCCGATTTTTTCTTCCAGGGTCATGCGCGCCAGCAAATCATCGATACGCGCCTCTACCGCCGGGTCTTTTTTGACAGCGCTGGCAATCGCCGGCCATTCAACCTTGGCGGCCGTTGTAGCAGGCGCTTCGGTAGGGGCAGGGGGAGCTTCCGTTTTTTTGGCGTCGCAACCCGCGAGCAGCGAGAGCAACAGCGCACCGGGCAAGAGTGCACGAAGAGCGAAGTTATTGTTCATAGTGGGTATGACCTATTCAACGAACCAGAAAAGAGATAACGGATTGTTCGCGCCAGGGGGATGTCGCTGTTAATTAAAATAATATTCATCCATGCGAAAACCAGTGTTTACGCGTGCCAGCGGTGGTTGCGCTGAAGGCGCACGCATTATAAAGGTAGCATTTTGCCGGTTTTTAGCGAATCAACTTTACTTTTTATGATGGTTTGCTCAAACACTGTCCTAAACGCCTGATCCGGGTAAATTAGGGATCACACGGCGGCCTGTGGTGCCCAGATTTGGTTCAACCCCTGCACCACTGCCCGCCTGCCGTGCACTCGTCACCAAGCTCTTGTCATCGCCACCTGCGCAACAGGCTAATAAATAAACCTCTACAACCAATTGAATAATAAGGATAAAAACATAAATTAACAAAATACTGACTAATTGGTCATGAAATTGGACTGGGTTTTGCTATTTCTCTGGCGATACCTTTGTCGCCCAATCCAACACCAGTAGTTACATGCCTATGATGCCCATTCCACCCTCTTTGTTGCGCCTCGGCGTCACCCTGCTGTTAAGTGCTTGCGGCAGCAGTGTTGCGCTCGCCAATGCCCCACACAGCAGCGACGATGCCGAAGCCTTTCTGGAAAAACATTGCGCCCGCTGTCATAACGATGAACGCATGGCGGGCAACTGGACGCTCTCCGATGTGGCGCTGGACGATGTGAGTAAGGGTGTGAATCTGGCCGATTGGGAGAGCGTGTTGCGCGTGACCCAGCGCGGTGAAATGCCGCCCGCGAGCCGCCCCAAACCCGGCCATGAAGAATTGCACGGTTTTATCGATTGGCTGCAGGGCTCGCTCGATGGCTATGCCGCTGCCAACCCCAACCCCGGGCGCGCGACCTTGCGCCGCTTGAATCGCAATGAATACAGCAACGCGGTGCGCGATTTGCTGCACATCAATCAGGACCTGAGCGAAGCCCTGCCCGCCGATGACTCGGGTTATGGTTTTGACAATATCGCCGATGTGCTTTCGGTCTCGCCGGTGCTGATGGATCGCTACCTCGCGGTGGCGGGCAAAGTAAGCCGTTTGGCCGTCGGGCTGGGATCGGATCAGCCCTATACCACCACTTATCAATTACCCAAAGACGGTTCGATTCTCAATCAGGGCGTGCCCTCTTACGACGAGCGCATGAGCCACTATTTGCCGCTGGATTCACGCGGCGGAGGGGTATTTGCGTATTACGCGCCACACGACGGCGAGTACGAAATTAGCGGTTATCTCAATGCCAACACCAACAACGAGGTGGACCGGCTGGAGGACAATCGTGTGAGCCTACGCGTGCCACTGACGGCGGGCGCGCACCATATTGGCCTGACTTTCCGCAAAGATCTGGCGCTGGATGAGCGGGTGCAAATCCTGCGCAATACCACCGAGGAAGTGCCGCTGCCAAGTGCGCCGCCCACCAACCTGACGTTGGATTTTGTGGTGGATGGCGCGCGTGTGGGTAGCACTCAGGTGCCGTCCTATTACATGTCGCCGCGCTACGCCCAGCACAATTTCCCGCGCGACGTATTGGAGATCAATGTCGCTGGCCCCTACGCGGTTACTGGCCCCGGTGCCACGCCTAGCCGCGCCAAAATCTTCAGCTGCACGCCCGGCATTTGGCCTTTTACCGAAAACTATTGCGCGCAGAAGATCCTCGGCAAGCTGGCGCGTCAGGCTTATCGTCGCCCGTTGGAGGCCAATGATATTGAACGCTTGATGAAGGTTTATCGCCAAGCCCAGAGCAATAGCGGTTTTGAACAGGGCATAGCGGCGGCGATTCAGGCGATGCTGGTTTCGCCCAGTTTTTTGTTCCTCCATGAAAGCGACCCGCAGGACGCCGCGCCCGGCACTGTGCATCGCATTAGCGATATGGAATACGCGGCGCGCCTCGCGCTGTTTTTATGGAGCAGCCTGCCCGATGAGGAGTTATTGAGCCTCGCCGAAAAAGGCAAGTTACGCGAGCCAAAAGTGCTACAACAGCAGGTGACGCGCATGTTGACGGATGACCGCGCACTGGCGCTGGAGCAGAACTTTGCCGGGCAGTGGTTGTACTTGCGCAACCTGGAATTCCATCGCCCCGACGTGAAGGAATTCCCCGATTTTGATGTGCCCTTGCGCGCTGCCATGAAGCGCGAGAGCGAACTCTTTTTCAGTTCGATTGTGCGCAACAACGCCAGCATTCTCGACTTCCTCAAAAGCGATTACACCTTCCTCAACGAGCGGTTGGCAGCACATTACGGCATCGCCGGGGTAAAAGGCCCGGAGCTGCGCCGGGTGCAATTGGCGCCGGATTCCATGCGCGGCGGGCTCTTGGGGCAGGCCAGTATTCTCACCGTGACCTCCTACGCCAACCACACCTCGGTAGTGCGCCGCGGGCAGTGGGTACTGGCCAATTTACTCGCCGCGCCACCGCCGCCCGCGCCGCCGGATGTGCCTGCACTGAAAGCGGAATCCACCAGCGGCAAGGCACTTAATGCGCGCGAACAGTTGGCGCAGCACAGCAAAGACCCGGCGTGCCACTCCTGCCATGTGCGCATGGACCCGATTGGCCTGTCGCTGGAGAAATACGATGCGATTGGCCGCCTGCGTGAACTGGACGCCGGTCGCCCGATTGATGTCACCACCGCCATGCCCGATGGCCGCGCCTTTGAGGGCCTGTACGGCCTGCAGGATGTGTTGATGGACAGCCGTGAGCAATTTGCAGGTGCCTTTACCGAACGCTTGATGATTTACGCGTTGGGCCGGGGTTTGGAAGCCAACGACCAGCCCAAGGTGCGCCAGATTATTCGCGCCGCCCGCGCCAACAATTACCCCATGCACGAGATTATTCTGGGGATCTTAACCAGCGAACCCTTCAACTACCGAATGGTGCCAGCCCATGAAAAAACGACCGCCGCAGTTCACTAACGCCTTGTTATCGCGCCGCAGTTTGCTGCGCGGTTTGGGCGCCGCCATCAGTTTGCCGGTGATGGAATCGCTGATTCCCTCGGCGCTGGCCAACACGGTGTTGGAAAATCGCCCAAAAAAACTGAGCGTGTTTTACATGCCCAACGGCTTGCGTATGCCCGAATTTACCCCGGCACTGGCGGGCAACAACTATGCGATAACACCGATTCTGGAGCCCATTGCACGCCATCGCGATAAGTTTGCGGTGATCACTGGCTTGGCGCACTACAACGCCAATGCGCTGGGCGATGGCCCCGGCAGCCACGGTCGCAGTTGCGGCGCCTACCTCACCGGCGCGCACCCCAAACGCACCGAGGGCGCCGACATTTACTGCGGCATCTCCATGGATCAGGTCATCGCCAACCACATTGGTCAACACACACAGCTCGCCTCGCTGGAATTGGGCATCGAACCGCCCAGCCTGCTCGGCAGTTGCGATGTGGGTTACAGCTGCACCTACACCAATACCTTGTCCTGGCGCAGCCCCACCGCGCCTATGCCGGTCACGGTAAAACCGGGCGATGTGTTTGAGCGACTGTTTGGCGATACCCGCGCGTTAGACGAGAAAAGTCGCCAAGCCCAGCTCGCCACCAAAGCCAGTATTCTCGATTTTGTCTTGGAGGATGCCGCGCGCCTGTCGCCGCGCTTGGGCATGAATGATCGCCGCAAGTTGGAGGAGTATTTGGACTCCATCCGCACCGTGGAGCAGCGCATCCAAAAAGCCAGCCGCCAAACCAATGAGGTGGATACCAGCCAACTAACCTTGCCTGCGGGCATCCCGCAGAACTTTGAAGAACACGTACGCATCATGATCGACCTGCAAGTGCTGGCACTGCAAAGCGATATGACACGCATGAGCACCTTTATGCTGGGGCGCGAACTGAGCAACCGCTCCTACGCCGAAATCGGTGTACCCGATTCCCATCACAGCCTTAGCCATCACGGTGGCGATGAAGCCAAAATCGCCAAGCTGGTCAAAATTAACCAGTACCACATGGCGCAGTTTGGCTATCTGCTCGACCGTTTGGGCAATACCGCCGACGGCGCGCAAACCCTGCTCGACAGCACCATCGTCTTTGGCGGCGCGAGTCTGGGTGAACCCAATGTGCACGACAATATGGATTTGCCCGCACTCGTCGCCGGCGGCGGCCTGCGCGGCGGGCGGCACATACAACAACCCAAAGACACGCCCATGAGCAACCTGATGTTGTCGCTCATGCACGAAATGGGTGTGCCCGCAGAAAGTTTTGGCGACAGCACCGGGCCGCTGCAAGCGCTCTATGCCTAGCAATACGAATCAGGAGTTTATGTGAAGTTAATCCCTCTGCTGGCCTTAGCGGCCGCGCTCTGCTCGACCACTGTGTCAATGAGTGCACAGGCCGACTCGGCCGATGACGCCTTGATGCGCGCCATCCACGCGGGCGACACGGCCAAGGTAACGCAAGCGCTTAAACAGGGTGCCAAGCTAAATAAACCGCGTGCCGATGGTTCATTGCCACTGGCATGGGCGGTGGAGACGCAAAACCCGGCGCTGGTTGCGCTGCTCTTGGCCAAGGACGCCAAGGCTGATCTGGGTGATGCCCAGCCGCAAAGTTTCAGCCCACTGGTAGTTGCCTGCCAACGTGGCGACCCGGCAATTGTCGCCGCCTTGTTAGACTCTGGCGCCGATGTTAAACGCACCACCAGCACCGGTATTTCGCCGCTGGCACTCTGCGCCGGTAATTCCAGCGTCGCCATGGTAAAGCGCTTGCTGGAGCTGGGCGCGCCAGTGGATGCCGCCGATGACAGCGGCCAAACCCCACTGATGTGGGCGGCGGCCAAGGGGCAATTGGCAAGCGTACAACTGTTGCTCAACCAGGGTGCAGAGATCAACCGCACCACCGCCAAAGGTTTTACCCCACTGTTTTTTGCACTGACCAGCAAGACACCAGACACCGCACTGGCCTTGCTGGAAGCGGGCGCCAATGCCAATTACGTCGCGCCCGACGGAACCACCCTGGTGCAAATGGCCATCTACCAACAGCAATTTGTGGTGGCAGAACAGCTTGTGCAGCGCGGTGTGGACCTCAATGCGATTGATCGCAACGGCAACCAACTGCTACATGCGGCGGTGCGTCATCGCCAATTGCCGTTAGTAAACGCGCTGCTCGCCAAGGGCGCCAATCCCAATGCACTCACCGGTACCTCGGCGGTGGTGTGGCGCTATGAAGTGAACTTCACCAGCCGTCCCTACGTAACCTACCCGCAAACCCCGCTGCTATTGGCGGCGGAACTGGGCGACACAGCGATCATGCGCGCATTGGTTGCCGCCGGTGCTGATGTCAACTTCCGCGCGCAGGACGGCACCAGTCTGGTACTGGCCGCCGTGCGCAGTAACGCCAGCGCATTATCCTTGGCACTGTCCTTGGCGCCCGACGTAAAAGCCACCAACAAGCGCGGCGAAACCGCATTGCATTTACTGCTGGGTTACAGTTTTTATATGCCGATGACGGTGGAACAAATCAGCGCAATGTTGCTAGTGCTCGCACAAAAGGGCGCACCGATTGATCTGGCGGACAGCAGCGGCAAGACGCCACTGGCTATCGCCCAACTTGAAGATTTCCGAGCAAAACCCGAATTCGCCACCGCTTTTCAGTTATCGCCACAGGTAAAACTATGATGCTTACAATCTGCAAAAAATTATTAACAACTTCCTGCATAACACCATTGAAAGTAAAAACCGCCGCATTAAGCGCATTGCTTTTTTTACAGCTACCCGCATACGCCCAGCAAGAGGTGATCGACGCGCGGCAGGAAGGATTTAAAGACATGGGCGCCGCCATGAAAACCCTGCGCGATGAATTAAAAAGTGGCAAACCCGATAGCGCCGCTATCACCAGTGCCGCCACTGAATTGTCGGTGCTCGCCGAAAAATTACCCACATGGTTTCCGGCGGGCAGCGGCCCGGAATCCGGTTTGGAAACCGACGCACGCGCTTATATTTGGGAAAACAAAGAAAAGTTTGATGCGCTTAGTAACGAATTAATGGTGGAATCCAAAGCCTTGGTGTCACTCGCAAGCAGTGGTGATAAATCTGCGCTGCAAAAAAAATTAGGCACCCTGCGCGATAACTGCTCGTCCTGTCACGACAGTTTCCGTGTGGATTAATTGCCTATGACCATGCCTGCAGTTGAATTAACACTGAGCAAAAAAACCTTGTGGGATTGGCCAGTGCGCATTTGTCACTGGTCGATTGTATTGTTGGTCGCCGCCTGTTGGTGGACGGCGGAAAATCACGAAATTGTGTATCACAGCTACTGCGCCTACGCGCTGCTCGGCGTGGTGTTATTTCGCGTTTACTGGGGATTTTTTGGCAGCAGCAGCGCACGCGTCAGCCATTTTTTGCAAACACCGGCAGCGACATTTCAATATTTTAAAAAATTAACACAGCGCGATGTGCCCCCGTCAGCGGGGCACAATCCACTCGGTGGTTACAGCGCGCTCGCATTACTATTTTTATTGTTGCTCCAAATTGGTTTGGGTTTATTTTCTATCGATGTCGACGGTTTTGATGGTGGCCCTTTTGCCGATTACCTCAGTTTCAAAACTAGCCGTTTAATAGCAGATTGGCATGAAATTACCTTTAATATCTTGCTGGGGTTTATCGCGTTGCATTTGCTTGCGGTAATTTATTATTTGTTATGGCGCCGCCAAAATTTAACTGCCGCTATGGTACACGGCAAAGCACACATCGCTGAACCCATTCAAGCGGCGAGCAGAATGCATTTAATTATCGGAATCGTTTTTGCCGCTACACTGGTTTGGTTGATTATGTAATTTCACGACTGCAACAGGAGGCTAATCATGTGTGATGATCTGACGCAAGAAGACAGCGAACGCTACGCGCAAGGCCAGCTCAACCGTCGCCAATTTGTAGCTGGTATGGTGGGCGCCAGTTTGGCGATGTATTTCCCCATTAGCGCCAACGCTATGAGCGTGACCGAAGCCACTGTTAATGTAACCACGCCGGACGGCAGCGCTGATTGTTATTTTGTGCACCCGGCCAGCGGTAAACACCCTGCTGTAATTCTCTGGCCGGATATTCTCGGCCTGCGCCCCGCGTTTGAATTAATGGGCAAACGCCTCGCCCAAGCCGGGTATGCGGTGTTGGTGGTGAATCCATTTTATCGCAGCCAAAAAGCCCCGGTGGTTGGCGAAGGTGCCTCCTATGCCGATGAAGCCACGCGCACCGCCGTAACCGCCCTCGCCAAAGCGCTCAGCCCTGCAACCCATGTGATAGATGCAAAAGCCTTTGTCGGTTTTCTCGATCAACAAGCCGCTGTGGATAGCAGCAAAAAAATCGGCACTATGGGTTATTGCATGAGCGGCGCTATCGCCTTTCGCACCGCCGCAACAATGCCGCAGCGCATCGGCGCCGCAGCCAGTTTTCATGGTGGCGGTTTAGTCAGTGACTCGCCCGACAGCCCGCATTTATTAATCCCAAAAACCAAAGCCCAATTTCTGGTTGCCATCGCCGAAAACGACGACCAGCGCGATGTCGAAGCAAAAAATGTGTTACGCAAAAGTTTCGCCGATGCAAAAGTAAAAGCCGAAGTGGAAGTCTACGCCGGTGCGTTACACGGCTGGTGCCCGCCCGATTCCCGCGTTTACCACCAGGAGCAGGCCGAACGCGCCTGGAGCCGGTTGTTGGCATTGTTTGAAGCGGCACTGGTTTAACGTCGTTTTAAATAAAGTAAAGTTAAAATCTATTTTCTGGCCGTGCCTGATAATTTTTTATTGCATGAGAAACAAGCGCAATAAAAACTCCAATAAATGCAGATGAAAATATCGCACCTAAAAGAATTAATAATTTTTTTGGCTTAACAGGGTCTAATGAGGAAACAACTGGTCCAGCCAAACGAAATGCTTGAACGTCGTCTTTTAGCGTGCGTATTTTTTTGAGATCATTCTCCAAAATATTTCTCCAACTTTCCATATTCCGCAATTCTGGTGAAAATGCGCTAAGTTGCTCTTTACGGCGTGCCTCCAGTGATTTTATTTCCTCTGACAATACTCGCGTACCAAGCAAGTATTGACGATCATCAACAACCTTTAATTCAACACCTGTTAGTTGTTCATAGGGTGTGTCAATAATATTCAGTGATTGAGCGAGTTTTAGTGACTCTTGTAATTGGAGCAAATTATCCTCCAGCTTCTGTAGCTCACGCTTTTGAAGGGCTTGATAATCAAAATCTAATTGTTGAAGGTTGGATGCATAGGCTTTTTCAAGTTGGGCTACAAATTTTTCCACCACATGTCTGTTTAAAAAATCTACATAGGCAGTCAGTGTTTCAATGTCACGCCCAGGCGCTGGTGTCTCGAGAGTTATTTGACTGAGAGTAACATTTGGGCTTTTAGGATTCGGAGGTGTTAGCGCCAAAGAAATGAAAAACTTTTTAAATGCTCTATCATTTGCGGTGGATTCAATACTTGGATCCTCTGATAGCGGTTGCTGCGACCAGCGCTCCCAAAATAATTTTTGAGTGTTGAGTGAGCTCGCTTGTATTAATACCTCCTGATAAAAATCCTCAGTTTTTAACGGAGCAACTGCATACTGCGAGCCACCAGAAAGTATTGCTGGTTGCAATGCCTGGATATCATAAGGGGACGTACTGTCAAATAAAACCTCCAGCCTATAAGTGGATGGCAGCCATTTTAACCAAAGTCCAGTTGCAATTGCGGATACAACCACTAGCGCAAGAATCAGCCATTTTTTGCGCCAAACAGTAGCGCACAATTCAAGTAAATCTATTTCTTCCTCTCTCTCATAGGAATGATTTTGAAACGTGTTTTGATGGGTATTCATAACAATAACTCATATCGACATCGGCCTAGCAACCGAAAGATGGTGTAACCAGTAAGCAGGAATAAAATTTGTATTTCTGATGGTTTTCTATCCATTTTTGGATAAGAAATTGAACAAAGCTTTAAAAGGCATGCACAAAATTCCTTGTGAGTTTACCACTTGAGCAAGTGGCTGATGGTAACTTTATTACAATTCGATTACTGTAAAAACTTGTAAAGTAATACATTGTAATTGAATTTTAACTACACGTGCTTACGAAAATTTTTTTGATTACAAATGAGAGGACAATACAAATGGTGAATACAAAGCGAGAATTGGCGCTTAAATTTGCATTATTTACTTGAGCAATCGTAAGGGGATATTAAAAAAACAGCCACCCTTGTGGGGCGGCTGTTGCGGGAGAAACCAGAATGAAAGGGGTAATTCATTCTGGTTTTGTTAAAAGAGTTAAGCTTCGTTACTCGGCTTGCCAATAGTAGCGAGGATACCGCCGTCTACATAAACGATTTGACCGGTGACAAAATCGCTCGCTTTGGAAGCGAGGAAAATGGTCGCGCCTTGCAGGTCATCCGGGTCACCCCATTTGCCCGCGGGTGTGCGGCTGATAATAAAGTCGTTAAACGGATTACCATCAACGCGAATCGGTTCGGTTTGGCTGGTAGCAAAATAACCGGGGCCGATGCCATTTACCTGCACGTTATATTTCGCCCATTCGGTGGCCATATTTTTGGTGAGCATTTTTAATCCGCCTTTGGCAGCGGCGTAGGCGCCTACCGAATTGCGGCCGAGTTCACTCATCATCGAACAGATGTTAATAATTTTACCTTGGCGACGCTCAACCATTTTGCGCGCAACAGGGCGGGTCATAGTAAATACACCGGTCAAATCGATTTTGATGACTTCTTCAAAATCTTCCAGTGTCATTTCCAACAGCGGTGTACGTTTGATGATACCGGCGTTGTTAATCAAAATATCAATCGGGCCGTGGTCAGCTTCGATTTGATCAACAGCAGCAATCACTTCGTCTTCATTAGTGACATTAAATTTGTAACCAAAAGCGTTAAAACCTTTAGCGCGATATTCGTTAACTGCGTTGTCGATTTTTTCCTGCGAGGAATTACCGTTAATAATCAAGGTGGCGCCGGCGCTTGCCAAGCCGCTCGCCATGGCCATACCCAAACCGTGGGTTGCACCAGTGACTACCGCGATTTTGCCGGTTAAATCAAATAATGGATGATTCATGTTTTTCTCTCAAAAAATTATTTCAATTCACTGGGCTTATGGAAATCCATATCGGTGTAATCCATATTTTCACCGGCCATGCCCCAAATAAAGGTGTAATTTGCGGTGCCCACACCAGAGTGCATTGACCAAGGTGGTGATACTACCGCTTGTTCATTGCCAACCCAAATGTGACGGGTCTCTTCCGCTGGGCCCATAAAATGGCATACCGCGTGAGTATCCGGAATGTTGAAATAAAAATAGGCTTCCATCCGACGGCTGTGTGTGTGCATTGGCATAGTGTTCCAAATGCTGCCGGGTTTTAATTCGGTCATACCCATTTGCAATTGGCAGGTATCGAGTACGGTATTAATCATCAGCTGATAAATGTCGCGCTCGTTACAAGTATCACCGGCGCCCATATGCAAAACCTTGCTATTTTCCTTATTCACTTTTTTAGTAGGATAAGTTTGGTGTGCGGGAGTTGAATTCAAATAAAACTTGGCAGGATTATTTGCGTCATCGCTACTAAAAATAACGTCTTTTGCACCGCGACCAATGTACAGCGCTTCTTTGGTACCAATTTCATAGACTTCGCCGTCTACCGACACTTTACCGCTGCCACCGATATTAATGGCACCCAACTCACGGCGCGCCAAAAAGAAATCCATTTTGAGCTGATCGTAGGTTTCCAGCACCACCGGTTTAGTCACCGGCATAACACCGCCCACCATCAAACGCTCGTAGTGGGTGTAGGTAAATTCCACTTGGTCGGCGGTAAAAATATTCTCCACTAAAAAATGTTTACGCAGCTTTTCAGTGTCGTAATGTTTGTAGTCATCCAGGTGGACTGCAAAACGTTCCTCTAATACTTTCATAATAAAACCTTCTGTCTCTCAGCTGCTGCGCCTTGGGCGCAACACAGGTTGATGGTAATCCACTCTATAGAAGCAATGCGTTTACCTGCATTAATAACATGCAGGCAAACGCGGATAATTATTGTTTTTTAAGTAATTTATAGATTTCGACGCCGGCAAAAATAAATGGGCCATTGCCCTTGGCATCGTTGGCAAAAATACGCTCGGTCATATAGTAATCGTAACTGCCGTCGCGACCAAAACCTAAACCTGCTACCAGACATTGATCGGTCATGCTGATCTTGCCATCTTTGTGCAGGGTTACAAATTCATTGATCAAACCTTCATAGGCTTTCATTGTCGCCGCGCGATAGGACTCGGGCAAATAACCTTTGTTAAGAGCTTTAGCGTAAAAATAAGTGAACATCGCACTGCCGCTGGATTCGCGATAGTTGGCGATGGCACCGGGTTTATCCAGAATTTGCCACCAGGTGCCGGTCTCTGCATCCTGATAGCGTAACAGGTCAGCAGCCAATTCTTGCGTAATATCAATCAGGGTTTTACGCAATTCTGTTTCTGATTCCGGCAAATAATCCAGCACATCCACCAGCGCCATGGCGTACCAGCCCAAACCGCGCAGCCAGTATTGAGAAGCTTGACCCGTTTCTTTATTGGCCCAATCCGCTTGTTTGGATTCGTCCCACGCATGGTAATACAAACCGGTTTCCGGGTTGCGCAGCTGCTCGCGGGCAATCACAAATTCATGCACCGCTTCTTTAAAACTTTCGTGTTGTTGTTCGCCGGTTTCATAGGTCGCCGCATATTGTGCGAGGAAGGGCATGCCCATGTATACGCCATCCAACCATAATTGATTAGGGTAGGTAACACGATGCCAAAAAGCGCCACCACTGGTGCGCGGGTGACGCTTTAAATTTTCACGCAAAAAATCTACCGCTTTGCGATATTTTTCCGCGCCGGTGCGCTGTTCTAACAGAATTAACACATCGCCTGGTTTGGTTAAGTCGATGCTGAATAAATCCGGCTCGAAGGTGTGGATCTTGCCATCGTCTGCTACAAAACTGCCGGTGACTTTTTCGGCAGCCTCGGCATAGCGTGTATCGGGGCTAACTTCATTCAGCGCTTGCAGCGCCATAATTTGCAAGCCCGCAATATCGTATTCAAATTTGGCGGGGCGACGACGATTTTCATCCCAACCTTGATAGTGATAATTCAGGGTTTTACGTTCCAGTTCGGAGTCGGCCAAGGCTTTAGTCCATTTCAAAGCAGTCTCCGCAGTCAACGGGACTTTTTTGGCCTCGGCGCTAAGTGCAGATTCAAAACGCACACGCGGTTCTTTGGTTAAACGCAATACTTCGCGATCCAGATAGGCTTTAAAATCGGCTTCGGTTTTTACGCCGTCCAGCTCATGCTCCCAAGCGGCGAGGAAGTAATATTCCAATTGGCCACCTTTATCTTTCATCACGGAGACATAAGAGGTTTCGTCTTGTGTTTGTTCCGCGCGATCATCGCGACGGAAAATAATTGCCATGCCCAAATGATCATCGGCACCGCTTAAACTTTGTTTGCCCCAACTGGCAACGTAAGTCCAGGCGTAACCGCTGACATGCTCATTACCTTGCAATAAGCTAGTGCCCGGGTGTTTCACCAAACCTATTGCCATATTCGGCAAACGCTCGGTTTTACTGAGGTTGACTTTCACCAAACGGCTGCCAGCAGTCATCGCAAAATGCGCGGTCATATCAAGTTTTTGATTGTTAACTTGCCAGCCGTTGTAATTAATTTTAAAACCGGAATAAATATCGCCATTATTAGTGATGGTGGCGGAGCGGCTGTCGGTTTGTGATACCAGCTCCACATTTTTTCCGTTCCAAAAACCAAAACCACCCATGCCGAGTGACTTGCCAACTTTTAATACATCCACACCCCAGTCGGCATTTTCATGGTAGGAGTCGTAGCCATCCAGGCCGACCTTTTGCAACACCACGTCGTTAACTTTTTTACCAAAAATATCAAACCCGTTGCGCCAATCCAGATACACCCTATAAGCCACTTTGTCCGATTCTATGCCGGGACCTTCGTAGCGAATCCAATAGGAGTGGTCGGTATATTGTGGCGGTGGATTTACGCTATCCACATTTTTAAAGGTGCCGCCTTCGTAAACTTTACCATTCCACTCACCACCTTCTTTGATGGAAATTTCCGCCTGGGTTTGTTTTTTCAGCGCGGGTTTGGCAATGGCAGGATCGGTGGAAATAATAAAATTTTTGCGCTCGGCGGGCGCAAAATCGGCCGCTAATAACAAGCTGTCCA
Source organism: Cellvibrio sp. BR (assembly GCF_000263355.1). Classification (NCBI taxonomy): domain Bacteria; kingdom Pseudomonadati; phylum Pseudomonadota; class Gammaproteobacteria; order Cellvibrionales; family Cellvibrionaceae; genus Cellvibrio; species Cellvibrio sp. BR. Next base: position 313,379 of record NZ_JH668200.1, read on the forward strand.
GCGCGCCATCACCATCGGTATCGACGGTTTGTGAGACTTGGGGTTGATCGCCCATCAGCACCGCCAGTTTTGCGGCGTCGCTGGCATCGATACCCAAATCATAAAATGAAAAATAAATTGGCTCTTGCGCCAAGGCAAAATCATTGGCGTTACTAATTTCTGCAGTCGCTACTTGATATTGCGCTGCCTTGTCTTGCACAGGTGCTGCAGCACTGGTTTGTTGTTCATTGGCTGCTTCTGGAGAGCAACCGCTGATTGCTGCCAACATAAGTCCGCCCAACATTGCTTTGCTTAAAAGGGCTTTGCGGAACGGGTAGCTGTTTAACAATAAACTCACGTGGTTCACCTCTTGTCGCGTCATTAAGTCGTGATGTTTTATCATCACGAATTCAATCGTTTTATTTGATTATCGGCAGTAAAAAATCCTACCGCCGATAACTAAATAGGGATGCCAGTTGCCTGGCATCCCTGTTTGATGATCAATACATACAATTTAATTAAAAGCTGTACTGAACACCCAAGTAGAATTGACGACCTGATTTGAGAGTAGTATCAACTAAATCATAGTCACTCAGCAGCAGAGTCTCTGGCTCATCAGTCAGATTCAATGCATCAAACGTAAACTTCACATTGTCGTTCAACTGATAAGCAAAGGATGCATCCACTACACCAACTTCATCAGTATTATCTGAACCGACTGCTTGACCAGCGGCATCTTTAACCACTGTAACGGCAGTTGACTGGTAATCGCTACGGAAAGTGTAAGAAATACGACCAGAGAAACCTGAATCATTTTCATACCACAAGGTACCGTTATAGGACTCGTCAGACTGACCATTTAAGCGTGACCAAACTGGTGCAGCAGCAGTACCGGTATTTACACGTGATTCAATGGTAGTGATGTTGGTTTTAATACCAAAATTACGTAACCAGTCAGGACCAAAGTTAAATGGCTGTTGGTATTGCAGCTCCCAACCTTCCAATTCACCACCTTCACCGTTACCCGTCGTGCGATAGTTAAAAATATCAGCTGGAGTTGATGGGCCGGTAGCCAACAGACTGTCTGGCAAACCTAAACTCGCCCAAGGCACGTCAATACGAATAGTTGATGGGAAAGACTCGATATCTTTCTTGAACCATGCAAGCGACAAGAGCGATTCCTCAGCAAAATACCATTCAGCGGAGATATCGGTTGCCTTGGCACGGAATGGATCAAGATTTGGGTTGCCTGCAGTGTAAACGCGGTTGAATACATCAACGCTACCGCCGGGAGTCAAACTACCCAAACCAGGGCGAGTCATTACTTCTGCCCAAGATGCGCGCAAAACCACATCCGTTATTGGCTCTAATGCCAAGTTAACAGAAGGCAATGTATCAGTATATTCACGCTCTACAGTGACTTGAGTACCACTCACCAGACCGGTTGAGCTTTGCTTAGTCTCCACTTCACGCACACCAACATCGCCACGGAATGGCAGGCCAGCCAGCTCGGTATTGAAGTCAAATTGTACGTAGTAGCCGGTGTCTTCCTCTTCAACTGAACGATCTTCACCAGCCATATTCACTAGAGGGAAACATGTACTGTCATCAAACAAACCAGTTTTGCCAGCCACAGCATTAATATTCGGAAGGAAGAAAGTATTAGCGCCATTTGACGGTGTATAAAGGGAACCAAGATCGCTGGTTACATTCATATCAGCCAGAGTTAGACCGCAACCGGCCGGCACACTCACTGCTGTGCCTTGTGGTGAAGTTTGATTTAATATTGCTCGGTCACGTTGAGCTTTATCATTGTCAAAACTAAATTCCTTCAGTGAAGCACCCGCTTTCACCGTGAAGGTTTCATTCAAATCCCACGCAAAATCTACCTGCGCAACATCATAGGTATTTTCAGTGGTACCCGGGCGATCACGCAATTCAGAAATTTGCCAGTTGCTTGGATTTTCTAAATCGAAACCATAACTCATTTCAGGATTCATCGCGCTATTGCGATAATCATAAGTAAAATCAGCATTAAAGCGCTCAAAAATAACTGTAGATTCTTCTTTCAAATCCTGCTCGGATTTGGAAGATCCCAACAATGCTTTGATGCGAACGTTTTCAGTGAAGTCGTGTTCTACTGCCAGGGAGTATTGATCGAAAGTAGTGTCGGCGTCCACGAAGGCATTTTCGGAACGAACATCTACACCGCTCAATGCTGCATATTGCAGTGAGTTGGTGGATGCGTCATACGCATAGTCAGTTACGGTAGTTTCGCGACGACCAGTTGCACCGGTACGCGCCAGTGAAATTGGTGTTAAGGTCAGGTCGTTTTGGGTGTAGCCCAAGTCGGCATGCATAACATCCAGAATCACATTGGTGCTATCAGCAATTTGCCACTGGAGTGCACCAGTAACCCCCAAACGCTCAATGCCAATCTCACGATCCAATTGGCGTGGGAAACGAGGAATATTTGCACCATTCACTTCTGCAGGCAATGTAGCAGCATTTGCCCAACGGTTAGTACCCGAAGTTGGCGAGCCGAGCGCCTCCCAACGGCCAGAGTTGTGACCTTCTTGCAGCACAGTACGTTCAGAGTAAGCCACGGAAATAGATGCGCCGAGGGTACCTTCATCATTCACCAAATTTGCCAACGCGGTAATGCGCGGGTCGCTAGACTCGGAGCGATCATTAAAACCCTGTGTATAACCAACAGAATAAGTATTGCCATCTGAGTCAAGTGGGCGCGCAGTAAACAGATCTACAGTTGCACCAAGGGAACCTTCTTCCATCTCAGCAGATTGGGTTTTTTTCACATCAATCCGGCTAAACAGCTCTGAGGCAAAGATGTTGAAGTCAAACGCGCGGCCTTTATTACCGTAGCCAGCCGCGATAGTTTCCATGCCGTTGATACGCACACGGCTAAAATCGGCACTTAAACCACGCACACTGATTTGTTTGCCTTCGCCACCAACACGATCAATATTTACACCAGGAATACGCTGCATCGCATCAGCGAGGTTGTTATCAGGAAAGTCACCGATATCTTCAGCAACAATGCTGTCGGTTGAACCTGTACTATTGCGTTTCAGATTCAGTGCATTCTTCAAACTGTCACGGAAGCTGCCGGTTACCACAACTTCTTCCAGAGTGTCGTCACCTTGTGCAAACGCCGTGACAGGCATGACCATACTGGCCGCCATGGCTAACACGATTGGATTGAGTGTAAATTTTCTCATAGCTATTCCCCATCTTTTATTGTGATTAAATACATTGAGCTAGCGAGCATTGCCAACATCGATTGCTAATTGCAGTGTTGGCAGTTTTCACAAACATCACAGAACTTTACGCCTACAAGCGCGACATCTGCTTATATTTGGAACCGTTTTGCTATCTGCCAATTCAAGCTTGGCAGATAGCTGGTCTTTCAAAATTATTAATACTTAAAAAGACCAATTAAATTGTTATGTGCAGTTTCGGGTTATTTAAAAAATATCTATTCGCCACCAATTACTGATCACACCTTAAATTCTGCACCTTTAATAGTGACGTTCACCGCAGAGAAGTTTTCCAGCTGCTCCAAAATGCCAATATCACCCACCTGTTTGAAATGGCAGTTAGTGAGATGCAAATTTTGAATGGGCGAGCGTTTGTAACCACGCACCTGGAACACATGTTTGGCGTTCTCGCAGTGCAAATTGCGGATGTCGATATTGCGCACGGTGGGTGTGAATTTACCGGCATCACCTTCTTCATAATCGAAGTCGATAACAATTGCGGTAGTGACTTCACCGATGGTGATGTCGCGGATAAAAAAGTTTTCGATTACGCCGCCGCGCACGGAATTGGTTTTGATGCGAATGCCGCGATCCAGATTCGGGCTGCTCATTTCACAGTGTTCGACAAATACATTGCGCACACCGCCAGAAATTTCACTGCCAATCACCACACCGCCGTGACCTTCACGCATTTTGCAGTGGCTGATCACAATATTTTCGGTGGGCGTGTTCAAGCGACGGCCATCGGCATTGCGGCCGGATTTAATGGCGATGCAATCATCACCGGTATCAAACAAGCAGTTTTTGATCACGACATTTTTGCAGGATTCCGGGTCGCAGCCGTCCGAGTTGGGGCCGTGACTAATGCAATTCACGCCATCCACTGTGACGTTTTCACAGAGCACCGGGTTGAGTAACCAGAAGGGCGCATTGGTGATGGTTACACCTTCAATCAATACATTTTTACAGGCGTAGGGTTGGATAAAAGGCGGGCGCAAATAAGCACCATCGGCATACATGCGCTCGGCAACGGGCACGCCGTTTTCCATGTCCTGCATCAACTTATCGCGTGCAGCATCCTGGGTGGGAACTCCGGGCATGCTCCAGTCGGTACCGCCTTTCCAAGCGCCACCTTTCCAGGGCCACCAGGTAGTGCGGTTAGCTTGGCCATCCAGCACACCCTTGCCGGTAATCGCAATATTGGTTTGGCCATAGGCGTAAATGAGCGGCGAATACCCCATTAACTCCATGCCTTCCCAGCGGGTAAATACCGCGGGTAAATAGGCGCTGGGGTCAGTGATAAACAGAATGCGCGCGCCTTCAGCCACATGCAGGTTAATGTTGGATAACAGGTGAATCGGGCCGCTCAGGTAATCGCCCCCGGCAACGACAACCTTGCCGCCGCCAGCGTCATGGCAGGCTTTGATAGCGGCTGCAAAGGCCTGGGTATTGTTGTGTTTGCCATCGGCTTTGGCGCCAAAGTCGCGCACATCAAAGCTGCGCTCGGGAAATACCGGGGCAACAACCTGCGCGCGAATGGCTTCGGCCTTGCGCCAGGCATCGATGGAGAAAGCGGCAGGCGCAGTTTGGCGACTGCAAGCCGATAGGCTGGTTAATGTTGCCGACCCGGCGAGGCCCGCAAGGGTCAAGCCAAGAAAGGTGCGACGAGTAGGCTGTTGAAGGCAATAGTCAGTCACTGGTGGTTGCTCTCGTGTTGTCTGCCACTGCTGTAGCTTTTTATAGGTCGTCACCAGCATCTATATAAGCCTGCGCTGCAGGGCATCTATTTATAAGCTGGCGATGGAACGCGCTCTTCTGTTCGGTGTTGTTAGCCGCCAAGGACAAAGAAGATACACATCCTCATATCGAGTGAAAAACATTCTGTATGTCAGGTTGAATAAAAGCAACCCGCACCCCTTAAAAATTCCCCAAAAAGCATAATTTGAGTATTTTTTTCCCACATTACGTAATGTATACGTTTACATTTAATCAGCAATTGATTTGTAAACGTATACACATAACAATCGATAAAAATAATTTAAAAAATAATCTGAATTCAGAAAAGAATACTCATCCTAATTTAACAAATAATTTAAAATATTCATCACTTATAATTTGGCCCCATTTTGTGTAACAGGCTAAAAGCTCCCTGCAGCCACAATGAGAACGGTTACATAGGGGGTTTTCAGGGTTTTGGGGCTGTTGCCGATGCATTTTTTGAGGGGTAGATTAGATCCCGGTATTGACCGAATACCATTGCCGATTTTGAGGCGCCGCAAGGCGCCTTTTTTTTCGGGCCAGATTTTTCATCGGGCACGAATCAGCCTTTTATAGGAAAGGGATGGTTTTGCCGGGTGCAAGCCGCCGAAGTTTTACAAGCGAACTACACTTCTTATACCGCTCAATCATCAAGAGAGAAATCAGCGTGAATAGCATTATTGTGTTGCATGACAGTGATAACGTCGGAATCTGCAAGGTAGCGCTGCCCGCTGGTGTGTTGTTTGTAGAAAAGGATGTCACCCTGCGCAGCGACATCCCCGCCATGCATAAGGTAGCCATCCGCGCTATCAGCAAGGGCGAACCCATTCTTAAATACGGCCAGACCATTGGGTTTGCCAGCCAGGACATAGCGGCAGGCGAGCATGTGCATGTGCACAACTGCGCCATGGGTGACTGGGAAAAAGATTACGGCTTCAGCAAAGAAGCCAAAACCACCGAATTTGTGCCTGTCGATCAACGCGCTACCTTTGAGGGTTACAAACGCATTAACGGCAAAGTCGGCACCCGCAATTACGTGGGCATACTCACCACCGTCAACTGCTCGGCGACCGTGGCCAAAGCCATCGCCCAACATTTCACCTTCTCCGGTGAGCTCAATAATTTCCCCAATATCGATGGCGTAGTCGCCATGACCCACGACAGCGGCTGCGGTATGCGCTCGGACGGTGAAGGCTACGAAACCCTGCGTCGCACGTTTAATGGCTACGCGCGCCACCCCAATTTTGGCGGGGTGATGATGGTTGGCTTGGGCTGCGAAACCATGCAGATTCAACGCGTGATGGAAGAGTGCGGCCTGGCCGACTCCAAAACCTTTACCGCATTTACCATTCAGGATGTCGGCGGCACTCGCCTGGCGATTGAAAAGGGCATAGAAACCCTGCGCGCCATGTTGCCGCTGGTGAATGAATGCCAGCGCGAAACCGTACCGGCCAGCGAATTGGTGATTGGCTTGCAGTGCGGCGGCTCCGACGCACTCTCCGGCGTAACAGCCAACCCGGCGCTGGGCATTGCCGGCGATATTCTGGTGCGCCACGGCGGCACAGTGATTTTGTCCGAGACCCCGGAAATTTTTGGCGCCGAACATTTATTGACGCGTCGCGCGCAATCGCCCGCCATCGCGCAAAAATTATTGGATCGCATTGAGTGGTGGAAAGACTACACCGCACGCAACGATTTTGAATTAAACAACAATCCATCACCCGGCAATAAAGCGGGTGGGCTGACAACCATTATTGAAAAATCCCTCGGCGCCCAAGCCAAAAGTGGCTCCACCAATTTGACCGATGTATTCCTCTACGGCGAAGACATTACTACCAAAGGTTTTGTGTTTATGGACAGCCCGGGTTACGACCCGGTGTCGGCCACCGGCCAGGTTGCCTCGGGCGCACAAATTTTGTGTTTCACCACCGGGCGCGGTTCGGCTTTTGGTTGCAAACCCGCACCCAGCATCAAACTTGCAACCAACAGCAAAATCTATGAACACATGAATGAAGACATGGATTTGAACTGCGGCAAGGTGGTGGATGGCGAACTCACCCTGGAGCAATCCGGTCAGGAAATTTTTGAAGAAATTTTAGCGGTTGCCTCGGGCAAAAAAACCAAAAGTGAATTGCTCGGCTACGGCGATAACGAATTTATCCCGTGGAAAATTGGCGCTGTGGTTTAAATCCCCTCTCCCCGTTTCAAAGAAGGGGAGCAAAAACAAAAAAACAATAACCGGAAACATCCGGCCGCTAGACCATTAGAAAGCAAATGACGGCGCCTTCTCAGGCTTTAATAACAGACAGGCTCGCACGGCGCCTCGGCGTCGGGTGCGGCACTGCCAAACATTTGCCATCACCAACGAGACGACAACCATGAAAATAGCCATCACCAAAGAGCGACGTGCGCATGAGCGACGTGTTGCCGCCACACCTGATACCGTTAAAAAATTTATCGCTCTGGGTTTTAGCGTCAGTGTTGAAAAAGATGCCGGCATTAATAGTCGCATCAGCAATGAGTCTTATATAGAGGCAGGTGCAACCATTAGCGATAACCTCGCTGAATTGCTTGGCAGTGCAGACATAGTATTAAAAGTGCAGCGCCCTTTGCTTGGGGAAGAAAAGCTAGCAGGTGAGGGTGCAATCAATGAGCTCGCGCTAATCAAACGCGGCGCGTTATTAATCGCCATGCTCTCCCCCTATTCCGATCCCGCTGCCATTCAGCAATATGCCGATGCTGGCATCACCGCACTCACACTCGAATTTGTGCCGCGTATTACCCGCGCGCAATCCATGGATGTGCTGAGTTCACAATCCAACCTCGCCGGTTATCGCGCGGTATTGGAAGCTATTAATGTCTACGACCGCGCCATGCCAATGATGATGACCGCCGCAGGAACTATAGCTCCTGCGCGCGTCATGGTGCTCGGCGCCGGTGTGGCTGGCTTGCAAGCTATCGCCACCGCCAAACGCTTGGGTGCGATCGTGTCGGCCACCGACGTGCGCGCCGCCTCCAAAGAGCAGGTGGAAAGCCTGGGCGGAAAATTTGTGATGGTGGACAGCGATGAAGTGAAAAATGCTGAAACCGCCGGTGGTTACGCCAAAGAAATGAGCGACGACTACAAACGTCGCCAGGCCGAACTCGTTGCTGAAACCTTAAAGAAACAAGATATCGCCATTTGCACCGCGTTAATTCCCGGCCGCAAAGCCCCCACCTTGATTAACGATGAGATGGTGCACTCCATGCGCCCCGGCTCGGTGATTGTCGACCTGGCAGCAGAGCAAGGCGGCAATTGCACACTGACCAAACCCGGTGAAGTGATTGAGGTAAACGGCGTGACCATTATCGGCTTATTTAATATTCCCAGCCGTTTATCCGCCGATGCCAGCGCGCTGTACGCCAAAAATATTTTGAATTTTGTAACACCCATGATCGATGCTGACAAACAGTTCAATGTGAATTGGCAGGACGAAATTATCGCGGCGACCGTGCTCACACGCGATAACGAAATTGTTCACCCCAACTTCAAACCAGCTAGCGCTGCTTAACGGGAGATCATCATGGAAGCCAATTTTGTTTCGCAACTTTCTATTTTTGTTTTGGCCATTTTTGTGGGTTACTACGTGGTGTGGAGCGTAACGCCCGCGCTGCATACACCACTGATGGCGGTAACTAACGCTATTTCCAGTGTGATTATTGTGGGCGCATTAATTGCTGTCGGCCCGGAAGGCATGAGCCTATCCAAGGTGCTTGGCTTTTGCGCCATGGTGCTCGCCGCCATTAATATTTTTGGTGGTTTTACTGTTACCCATCGCATGCTTGCCATGTATAAAAAGAAAAATAAAGTAGGGGAGAAATAATCATGGGCAATGTGAATGAAAGTTTAACGTCGCTCGCCTATTTGGTTGCCGCCGTTTTATTCATTATGGCGCTGCGCGGTTTGTCATCACCGGAAACCTCGCGCAAGGGCAATTTCTTTGGCATGTTGGGCATGCTGATCGCCGTAGTCACCACGGTTTTAAGCCCGACAGTAACCTCCTACGATTGGATTGTAATTGCGCTCGCCATAGGCGCCGTGATTGGGATTTTTATTGCGCGCAATATCGCCATGACTGCCATGCCACAATTGGTCGCCGCCTTTCACAGCCTGGTGGGCATGGCCGCCGTATTGGTGGCGGGTGCCGCATTTAGCAACCCCGAAGCCTTTGGCATTGTGAACGCAACCGGTGAGATTTTTATCGCCAGCAAAATTGAAATGGGGCTGGGAGTGGTAATTGGTGCAATTACTTTTTCCGGTTCGGTGATTGCATTTACCAAGCTGCAAGGTTTGGTATCGGGCAAGCCGATTGTCTTTCGCGGCCAACATTTTATTAATGCCATTCTCGGCGCGGCGATACTCGCTTTGATCGGTTATTTCTGTGTCGATCAATCGCCTTGGGTATTCTGGGGCATGACCGCATTGGCGTTTGTGATTGGGGTATTGCTGATAATTCCTATTGGCGGCGCTGATATGCCGGTAGTGGTTTCGATGCTCAATTCTTATTCGGGTTGGGCCGCTGCCGGTATTGGTTTTACCCTGCACAACGATGCACTGATTGTAACTGGTGCACTAGTCGGCTCGTCAGGTGCCATCCTCTCCTATATCATGTGCAAAGGCATGAATCGCTCGTTTTTTAACGTGATTCTTGGCGGTTTTGGGGCGGACACCACTGCGGCTGCCGGTGGCGATGGTGGTGAAGAGCGCCCGGTAAAACGTGGCAGCGCGGAAGACGCGGCGTTTATTATGAAAAACGCTGGCTCGGTCATTATTGTGCCCGGTTACGGCATGGCGGTAGCACAGGCGCAACATGCGCTGCGTGAAATGTGTGAAGAGTTGAAAAAAGCCGGGGTAAAAATCAGCTACGCCATTCACCCTGTGGCTGGCCGCATGCCGGGACATATGAACGTATTGCTCGCTGAAGCTAACGTGCCTTACGACGAAGTATTTGAGTTGGACGATATCAATAATGAATTCCAAACCGCCGATGTCGCTTTTGTAATTGGCGCTAACGATGTCACCAACCCGGCCGCAAAAACCAATCCACAAAGCCCGATTTTTGGTATGCCGATATTGGAAGTGGAAAAAGCGCGCACCGTATTATTTGTGAAACGCTCCATGGCATCGGGTTACTCCGGTGTAGAAAACGAATTGTTCCACCGCGACAACACCATGATGTTATTTGGCGATGCCAAAAAAATGGTGGAGACAATCGTTAAGAATATTGTATAACCTCATGAGTAGTCCCTTGTTGAGTGCCCCTGGGCACTCTTTTTTCTACTCCTTTTTTTCAGTGTGGGCTGTTCACAGTACGCACCTTGGCAAGCAGGTTGTTAAACGAATCGCTTATGAAAATTGAACATTTTGCCTTAAACGTAAAAGACCCAATCGCTATGGCGGCGTGGTATGTACAGCACATGGGTTTAACCATTGTGCGCAAACAGGATGGCGGTGCTAACACCCATTTTTTAGGCGATGAAAGCGGCGATGTCATGTTGGAGATTTACAACAACCCGCCCGATCAAGTACCCGACTACGCCAATATGAATCCACTGCTCGTGCATTTGGCATTTGTGTGCGAAAACCCGGTAGAAAAACGTGCGGCATTGGAAGCGGTAGGCGCGAGTTTTGCGGAAGAAGTCCACATTAAAGATGGCTCGCACCTGGTGATGATGCGCGATCCTTGGGGCTTGGCAATTCAATTGTGCAAGCGCGGCAATAAAATGTTGCGCTGCCAGCAGTAAAAAAATTTTTAGTGCATTGCGCGGGAGAATCCCGCGCAATGCTAACAAGGCCTATGCGCCAAGTTCTTTATCAAAAATAGCCTTATCAATAATTGCACCGCGATGGCGAATAATAATGCCCGCGCAGCGAATACCCTGCTTGGCGGAATCAGTCAGTGATTTGCCCATCAACCGGCCCGCTAAATAACCGGCATTAAAGGTATCCCCTGCACCCGTGGTATCAATCACGCCCTGCACCGGTGGAACAGGAACACGTAGCTCTTCGTTGGGTGTAATGATAATTGCATCATCGGCGCCGCGCTTTAATACCAACTCGCTGAGTGCGTAAGCAGCGTAGCGCTGTTTGCAGCCTTCAACCGAATCATCCCCCCACAGCAGTTGTTCGTCATCCAGCGTCAACAGTGCGATATCGGTGTATTCCATGATCGCTAACATGGCTTGCTGTGCTTCGCTTTTATCGCGCCACAAACGCGGGCGATAGTTACTGTCGAACGCAACAATCACATCCTGCTGACGCAGCTTATGCAGACTGTTGTACAAAAATTCACGGGATTTTTCGCCGATAATCGCCAGTGTAATACCACTCAGGTAAACACAGTTGCAGTGCACCAGTTTTTGGCAGAGTTGATCTGCCGCTTCTTGCGAAGCAAATAATTCACGTGCCGGAGCCTCTTTGCGCCAGTAAAAGAATTCGCGCTCGCCATCGGGGGTATTGCGAATAATGTACAAACCAGGTGAACGACCGGGCAGTTGTTTAATCATGCCGGTGCCAATATTTTCGTTGGCCATGCGCTGCATAATTTGTGTGCTGTAGGGGTCTTCACCTAACTGCGTGACGTAATCAGTTTTTAACCCCAGGCGCGCCATGTACACCGAGGTGTTATAGGTATCGCCCGCAAACGATAAGGCCATGATTTCGCGGCCGTTGCTGTCAGCTGTCGGAAATGGAGCCAGCTCCACCATGACTTCGCCAATCGCTGCTATGTGTGCCATTTGAATAGTTCCGGTTGATAGTAGATGACTAAATAGGTAAGGCTTAAAAACGAATTGTATTTTGCTGCAAACAGAATTTTTTTTGTGGGCGCAAAATAAAAACAAAATATAACACTCTTGGCTTGCTAAAAATAGAATTTTGTCGCGCGTGAGCCGATATACTTTAGCCAACTGAAGTGGTGTAAGGGCTATGGTTAATTGATTTAAATTTTTCGCTTGCGTGTAAAAAATAACACGCAGCCACAACGAATATTATTCCTATTTTTATTCTTGTTAGTCATTTATTTGAATGTATTTTTGGTATTTAACTCTGTTGGATTTTTATAATGAATCGTTTAAACAAACATGCAATCGCTGAACTCCCTAAAGATGTTGTGCTACCAAGCTACGACCGCACCCAACTCAACGCCGGCATAGTGCATTTGGGAATAGGTGCTTTTCATCGCGCCCATCAGGCATTTTATACTGAAGCGGTGTTAAATAAGTTTGGTGGTGATTGGGGGATCATTGGCAGCAGCTTGCGTTCCGCCAGTGTGCGCGATCAACTGGTGCCGCAGGATTGTTTGTATACGCTGGTAGAACGTTCCGGCGAAGGTGAAAAATTACAATTGATTGGCGCCGTGCTGGACACCTTGGTGGGCCCGGAAAACCCCGCCGCACTAGTGGCGCAAATGGCCGCGGACAATATTAAAATTGTATCGCTCACCATTACTGAAAAAGGTTACTGCCACGACCCAGCCACCGGCAATTTAAACCTGAATCACCCGGATATTATTCACGATTTGGCGCACCTGGATAAACCCGTCTCCGCGATCGGCTTTTTAGTCTCCGCACTCAAACAGCGTTTTGACAACAACCAAAAAGCATTCACGTTATTAAGCTGCGACAACCTGCCCAACAATGGCGAAGTATTGGAAAAAGTCGTGTGTCAATTTGCAGAAAAAATTGCTCCCGCTTTTGCCCAGTGGATAAAAACCAACGCCACCTTCCCCTGCACTATGATTGATCGCATTGTACCCGCTACTACCGATGAAGATCGCCGCGAGATAGAAGCGCGCCTCGGCCTGCGCGACGAGGGTATGGTGGTGTGCGAACCCTTTTCACAATGGGTAGTGGAAGATAAATTTGCCGATGGTCGCCCTGAGTGGGAGAAAGTAGGCGTTTTGCTGGTGGAAGATGTGCGCGTGTTTGAAAAAATCAAACTGCGTTTATTAAACGGTGCTCACTCCACCATGGCCTACACCGGTTATCTCTCCGGCTTTGATTACATCAGCGAAGTGATGGAACAACCGGCGTTTGTCAATTTGGTAAAAACTTACATGGCGCGCGAAGCGGGTGAAACCGTCACTGCTCCGGCGGGTTTTGACATTGAAGCTTACAAACAACAACTGCGCGAGCGTTTCTCTAACAAAGCACTTAAACATCGCACCTGGCAAATTGCGATGGATGGCTCACAAAAATTGCCGCAGCGTTTATTGGAAACTCTGCGCGAACAATTGCAGGGCAATGGGCACATCGATATTTTGTGTTTGGGTGTCGCCGCCTGGATTCGCTATGTATCGGGTGTGGATGAAAAAGGCAACGCGATTGAAGTGTCTGACCCACTGGCCAAAGAATTGCGCGCTGCTTGCGATGCCAACCAAGGCAACCCTGCCGGCATGGTGCACGCCGTTGTCAGTATCGAAAAAGTATTTGGTCGCGATTTAATTAACGAAGCACGTTTTGTAACGACTACTACGCAATGGCTGGAACGTTTTTACGCCAAAGGTGTGTTGGCCTCCATTCAAGAAACCTTTGCCTGATTGTAGGGGCGCAATTTATTGCGCCCAATAAACCGATCCAAATTAAACAGGGCGCAATAAATTGCGCCCCTACCGTGGTATCGCGCTATGATTTTTTATCGCCCCGCTATTATTCCTGCGCTTATTTTTTTAGTGCTGCTGATTGCCGGCTGCGCCAATCAGCCCTTATCGCCGTACGATGCTGTTGTCAGCCGTACCAATTCTACGACAGAAAACCATTTCACTAGCATCGCCGCCGCCCTTGAAGCCGCACCTAATAATGCAACCAAGCCTTATCGTATTTTTATTCACGCCGGTGAGTATTACGAAAAAATTATTATCGCCAAACCCAATATCCACTTAATTGGCGCCAGCAAAAATAACACCCGCTTGTATTACGATGCCTACGCTGGCCAACAAGCCACCTTTGCGGGTGCCACCAAGGGTCAAATCTGGGGCACCTCCGGCTCAGCCACACTCACTGTGCGCACCACCGGTGTACTACTGCAGCAACTAACGGTGGAAAATTCGTTCGATTTTTTGCGCAACGATGCACTGGAGCCTGGCGCGACCGAACGCGTGGGTAATACGCAGGCAGTTGCCTTATTCCTGGATATAGGCAGTGACCAATTTATTGCACGCGAGGTAAATCTACTTGGCTATCAGGACACCCTGTATGTCAACAGCGGCCGCAGCTGGTTTGATAAAAGCCTGATTGCCGGCAATGTGGATTACATTTTTGGCAGGGGCAACGCAGTGTTTACCGACTCTGAAATTAAAACCCTGCCCCGTGGTAGCGCCAGCACCCCGCACGGTTATGTCACCGCGCCATCTACCAGTATTAATAATTTTTACGGGCTGACATTTATCAACTGCAAACTCACTCGCGCTGATTCAGTCGCGGATAATTCCGTGCCCCTGGGGCGCCCCTGGCACCCCACCACCCAGTTTGCCGACGGCCGCTACGCCGATCCCAACGCGATTGGAAAAGCCGTATTTATTAATAGCTGGATGGATGCGCACATCACCACTGATGGCTGGTATTCAATGAGTGGCACCGCCAAAGACGGCAGCAAAATACATTTTCTACCCGAGGACTCCCGCTTTTTTGAATTTAATAGCAGCGGCCCCGGTGCAGTAATTAATAGCAAACGCCGTCAACTCAGTAATGCAGAAGCCAAAGAATATACGCTCGAAAAAATACTGGGGGATTGGCAACCCTAACGACTATTTTATTCATCGCGTAGCACCTCAGCAGGACGCAAATGGCCAATGCTCAGCGAGTGAAGTGTGACAGTAAACCACACCACTAGTAATGAAATGACCAGTGCGCTAGCGCAGAATATTGGCAGCCACAACAGCAATGAAAAATGTTGATAGAAACTCTCCAACCAGGTGCTTACCGCATAAATTGCCATCGGCCAGGCAATAACATTAGCAAGTATGGCAATCAGGGAAAAATCGCGGTTTAACAAACGAATAATTTGCCACTGTTTGGCTCCGTGTAATTTACGCAGCGCAATTTCGCGCGCGCGTTTTTGCGTATTGAGTGCCGTGATGCCATAAATGCCCAACAGCCCAATGATTAAAGCAACCAACGCAAAACCCGACATAAATATTTGCAGCCGCTGTTCATTGCGATAGCGGTCAGCAAGGGAGTTGGAAAACAACCAGTGATGCGGTGGTGTGCCAGCGGCATTACTCCAAAGGGTTTTAATATTTTCGATTTCCTGCACGCTCGGCTCATGGTCAAAACTCACAGCAAACGCCATACCACCCAAACCGATAGTATTCAGTGTCATATACATACAATCCATGGGTGCTTTTCTGTGATCTCCTATATGAAGATTCTCAACCACACCAATTATTTTGGACGAAGGTGCATGGGGCATTCTCGGTTGTTTGAAGAGTTGAATGGTTTGGCCCAGCGCCTCTTGTGGCGATGCAAACCCCAGTGCAGTCACTGTCGAGCGGCATAAGATTGTGTCGAATGAAGGGCCGCTCTGATCCCTTGAAAATGGTTTATTCAAACTTGTAACAATGCTTTCTTTTGTTCCCGCGATTAACGCAATGCCATAAGCATCAAAATAATCGGCGTCAGCTACCCAATCATAAATAGCCCTATGCTCATGCGACTCGTCATTCACCATGGAACTGATATCCATGGTGTGTTCACTGCGACCAGGAATATCCCCCATAGGTGATGCTGCCGCAATAAAACCGGGCATTTTAGTTAATTCTTGTTTCAACGTTTCGCGCTGAATTTTGCCGAGACCGCTGTTGCTCTGGGCAATAAACATCACAATTCCCTGTGTTTTGTAGCCCGGCTGGTATTCATTGATTAGCGTGAGTTGACGGTGAATAGCAGCAAGCACAATTACCAATGACACTAGCGCTATAAATTGCACCAGTAACAACACTTTGCGCGTAATAATGGATACCGGGGTTTCGGTTGAACGATTCGCGCGCAGAATAATGGCTGGATTCATTCGGGAAAAATAAATGGCGGGATAACAGGCAATTAAAAACGATACCAGTAGTACTATGGCGGCACAGATGAGCGCTAATACAGGGCTTACAAAAATGCCATCCACCAAGGGGAACTGCAGCAATCCCGCTAAGTGAGGTAAAAACAATTCGCATAAAATGAGTGCCAACAAAAAAGCGGCAGTGACATACACTAAATTTTCCAGCCAGTACTGCGCTACTAATTGCACAATACCGGCGCCCTGCATACGCCTCAGGGCAACTTCTTTTTGCCGCGCCACATACCCCGCTAACCCGAGGCTAATAAAATTTCCTATAGCAACAATTAAAATGACTAATCCCAACAGCGATAGAATAACTACCCGCGTGCGATTTCCCTCACTCGCGCTGTCGTTCATATGACGTTCGGTAATTGGCATCAGGGAATAGTCAACGCGGCTATATTTATTTTCTTCTTTATCGGTGGATAAACTGGCTTCACCGGCCTTATTCAGCAGGGTTTCTATATGGCTCGCTTCGAGGCTTTTTCTCGCCTTCACATAGGTCTCACGCATAAAAGCTCCCTGCTCAGACGGAATTGGCGGATTATGCAAGCGGGGAAAAAAGATGGATGGCTTAATATGGCTGCGGGAATTATTTATATCTACCACCGCAATAATGCGCACCTGTTGCAGCGCAGGTTGTTCGCCTGATTGTTGTTGCGCTATTGTTGGCGGCAACCGAAATTCCAGGATTTTTCCTATTGGGCTTTCTTTACCAAAGATCTGCTTGGCAAGAGTTTGGCTAATAAACGCAACGTCAGGACGCTCAGCAAAAGTACTCAGGTCTCCGGCCAATATCTCTGGTTGAAAAATAGCGAGAAAATCAGGATCAACTTGCGTGATGGGCATTGGTTTTGGTAGCGATAAGGGTTCATTGGCATTAACCAAACTAACTTCAGTGCCGCTGCTTTCTATTTTTGTCATCCAAAGCTGGTCATTCAGGCTAGCGCGCAATTGTGGATAATGAATTTCGCTAATTGAATCCCATACTTCTTGCCGATTGCCAATTCGGGATTCACTGCGCACTAGATAAATCTGATCTGCATCCTGCCAAAATGAATCCCAGGTGAGTTCACTGTAGTTGACAATAATCACCGTCAGCACTGCTGCCAAACCCAAACCCAGCCCAATAATTTTTATCGCACTGTTTATTTTATTCTTCACCAAATTACGCAGCGCAATAATCAAATAATGTTTAAACATAACGCATCCCTATTATTAAGGTTATCAAGCAGCAGCCAATTGGGTTTGCGCAACAATTTTTCCGTCAAATAAATTAATACGGCGCTGGGCGTAACTGGCGTGCTCATTGGAGTGGGTGACTATCACCACGGTCGCGCCTTCCTGATTTAACGTCTTCAGCAAGCGCATCACTTCCTGGCCGTGTACCGAATCCAGATTTCCCGTGGGTTCATCGGCAAGAATGAGTTTGGGGTTGGCAACCAATGCGCGGGCGACAGCAACACGCTGCTGCTGACCACCGGAGAGTTGGCTGGGCATGTGTTGCGCGCGGTGGGCAATTTCCATTTTTTCGATAACCGCTTGCACACGTGCGCGGCGCTCGGCAGCCGGAATTTTGTGATAGAGCAATGCCAACTCGATATTCTCAAATACGCTGAGTTCATCAATTAGATTAAAGCTCTGGAAAATAAAACCTATATTGTGTTTCCGTAATTCACTTAATTTCGACTCGGAATGACGGGCGATATTGTCGCCATTAAAAAAATAATCACCCTGATCCGGGTTGTCCAACATACCCAGAATATTAAGCAGGGTCGATTTTCCACAGCCCGATGGCCCCATAATGGCAACAAATTCGCCTTGTTTAATCTCCAGGCTAATATTACCCAGCGCTTTGGTTTCTATCGCTTCGGTGCGAAATATTTTGTCAATATTGTTAAGGCGTATCATGTCCCTCTCCTTGCTATTTATATGTCGGGTTTTATGTCGGTTGATTACTGAATCTTCAGGGAATCAATATCGTTATAGGTGGTATAGGGGCTAACAATGACTTGCTCGTTTGGATCCAAGCCGGCCAGTACTTCGATAAACTGGCTATTGCGCCGCCCCAGTTTTATATCGCGCCGATACGCGCGCTTGCCATCGGCCGATACAACAAAAATCCAATGACCACCCGTGTCTTGAAAAAACGAATTGTTGGGAATTAATTGCGCCGGTTCATTGGCTCCCATCTGCAAGCGCAACTGCAAAGTTTGGCCGCGGCTGATATTCGCGGGCTGCTCGCCGGTAAATACCAAATCCACACGAAACTGGCCGTCAATAACCTGCGGATAAATTTTTTTAATGCGCAGTGGAAATTCTTGCTGATTTATTTTTGCCAGTGCGGTTTGATCTACCCGCGTGCGGTTCATGTAAAACTCATCCACCTGAGCCATTAGTTTGAAGTGATCCGGGTCATCAATTTGGCCAAAACGTTCACCGGGCATCAACGATTGCCCCGGTTCCAGATTAAATGCCGTCAGTCGGCCCGCAATCGGTGCCGTCACATTCAGGCTCGCTAAATTGGTGCGCGCAAAGGTTAAGTTGTTATTGAGCGACGTGACTGAATCGCGCAGCTGTTTCATTTGCGCCGCTTGTAATGCCAGATCAACTTCGCGTGCCTCGCGGATTAATTGTTGACGTTTTTTTAAATAGACCAGATTATCTTCTGCTTCTTTCAATTCTGCTGCGGAAATTAATTGGTGTTTGATGAGCGGGCGCATGCGCTCCAAGCGTTGGCTCTCGGTTGTTATTTGATGATCCAATTCATTCAAGTTGCGTTTATGTTCAAGGTCGTTGCGCGCCAGATTTAATTCCTGGGTTTGCAATAAATTAATCTGTTCGCTCACCTGAGCTTCTCGGGTGATGGATTCCAATTGCAAGCGGGTGTTGGAGATATCCACAATCGCCGCTCCCGCTGCAATCGTTGCTCCATCTTCCACATGGATTTTTTCTACCCGTCCGCCTTCAATCGCATCCAGATAAAGCGTGCGCAAGGGCATTACCTCGCCGCGCAGCGGAATGACATCTTCAAAAATTCCCTGCTGCACCGACGCAATAACCAAATCATTTTTATTCACGCGCAGTGTGCGCTCACTGCTTGGCGCTGCCATCACCCAGAGCGCGGCAAGCGTTACAAATAATATGACTGCGCTGATTGTTCTACGCCATTTTTGCCAAAAATTTAGTTGTCTGGGTATATCCATTGTCATTAGGAGTTTTCTGTCCGCTCGGTTATCGCTGCTTGAATAAAAAATATTGGACTATCAAAGGCTTATCGCCCGCTTTCGGCGGTATTTATACGCCTGCTCAGATACTTATTTAGCAACAGCCGCGCCATATCATAAAATCTATATATTTCAATAAGTTAGGCGAATTTTATTAATGTGAGGCAGACTTGATGTGTTCGATTACGAACGCTTGTTGTTCGTAATCGGACGACATAAACTGCGGTTACGCTCACTAGAAAACAATAATGCCAGGGACATTTTTCATGACTGCAACTGCTGGACACCTATTAGTGCTTGACGACGACGAGGATATTTTGTTGTCGGCGCGCCTGTTACTCAAACGCCAGATAAAAACCTTGAGCTGCTTAAATAATGTGGCCGAGCTGCCGGAGTTTTTAGCGCATCACCCCGTAGATGTGGTGTTGCTGGATATGAATTTTACCCTCGGCGATAACTCTGGCCGCGACGGTTTTGAATGGCTTGCGTATTTGCAAACCCACTACCCGCAGATTGTAGTGGTGGTGATGACGGCTTATGCCGGTGTTGAATTGGCGGTCAATGCAATTAAGGCGGGCGCCACGGATTTTGTGATCAAACCCTGGAGCAATGAAAAATTAATCGCCACCCTTCACAGCGCTTTGGCCTTGGCGCAGGCACGCACTAACACTCACCTATTGCAGAGTGAAAATGTTGCGTTGCGCAGCTCGTTAGAGCATTTGTCACAGCGACAAAAGCCAGCGTGTTTTATCGGCGAGACAGCCAGCATGCGTGAACTACTGCGCAAACTTAACCTCTGTGCACCAACCGAAGCCAATGTATTAATTTTGGGTGAAAATGGTTCCGGGAAAGAGTTGCTAGCGCGTGAGATTCATGCGCGCTCCAAACGCGCCGGCAATATTTTTATGGCCATTGATATGGGCGCTATTCCCGAAAATTTGTTTGAAGCGGAATTGTTTGGCTATAAAAAAGGGGCGTTTACCGGTGCCAATGAAAATCGCATGGGTAAATTGGTCGCCGCCAATGGCGGAACTTTATTCCTCGATGAAATCGCCAACCTTGCACTGCATCTGCAAGTAAAATTATTGCGTGTGCTGGAGCAGCGTCAGGTAACGCCGGTAGGTGATGAAAAGCCGGTTGCCCTCAATGTGCGTGTTATTGCCGCGACTAATGCTAGCTATGCGCACCTAAGGGATGAGCGGCAATTTCGTCAGGATTTATTGTATCGCCTGAATACCGTAGAACTTACCCTACCGCCACTGCGCGAACGCAAAGACGATATTCCGTTGTTGGCCGATCATTTCCTCAGTGTTTACGCACAAAAATACCAGCGCAAAAAACCGCTGCTGAGCCACAAAGCACTGGCCGCACTGCAGGAATATTCATGGCCGGGCAATGTGCGCGCGCTAAATCATGCCATTGAGCGGGCGTTGGTATTGAGTGATAAAGATATCTTGCAAGCAGAAGATTTTGCGCTCGCACCTACGACTGAAAATCCTTCAACTGATTCAACACAAACCAACAGTTTGAACTTGGAAATATTGGAGCGCAATGCAGTTGAGCAGGCACTAAAAAAACATGCCGGGAATATTTCACAAGCGGCGCGGGAATTGGGCTTAACGCGTATGGCGCTCTATCGCAGGATGGAAAAACATGATCTCTAACGCTGTATTGTCAATCAATTCAGGATTAACGGATTTTCGCACCAATATTCTGCTGCGGTTAGTGTTGATTCTCTGCACCATGTTGTTATTGGCTGGTGTTTATCACGCTGAACCATTTTTATTATTCAGTTTGATTGGCATAGCGATCTTATTGTCGATACAGATTTATTTGCTTTTTTGTTATATGCAATCCACCCAGCGCGAAATGGAAAGTTTTTTTGATGCAGTGCGTTATGAAGATGGTGCACGTCGAATCAATACCCGCTTTAAGCAGAGCCAACACCTGAAAGTACTCTGGGAAGAACTGCAAACGCAGTTGCAACAGCTGCGGCAAAAAAATGAAGAGCTGGTGCGCTATTACAGTTTGCTGCTGGAAAAGGTACCAGTTGCGTTGGTGGTGGTTGACGGTGAAGACGGAAAAATCGAACTGGTTAATTCGGCGGCACAGCAATTGTTTAAACGCAGCTATTTATCAGCAGTGGATCAATTACAGGATTACGGCGCGCAACTGGCGTTGGACATACAGCAAATAACGGCAGGCGAACAGCGCAGCTCCCATTTGTTGAGTGATCAGGTGTCTATAGCAGTGGCATTGTCGGCGGCAGAGATTCAATTACCTGGCGGAACCAAAAAGGTAATTAGTATTCAGCCTATCCAACGTGAACTGGATAGACAGGAAATTCTCGCTTGGCAAAATTTGGTGCAGGTATTTACCCACGAAATTATGAATTCAATGACGCCGGTGGCATCGCTGAGCAAAACGGCAAATGAATTATTGTTGACGCAATTAGATAACCATGGGAGTGCCGATGAGGCTTTGCAGGATGCACAACAGGCGATCCATACGGTGGCGCGCCGCGCTGAACATTTAATGCAATTTGTGCAGGCTTATCGACGTATTGCCAATCCACCGCAACTAAAGTGCGTGGATATAGTGGTGCAGGATTTACTAATGGATGTGTGCCGCTTGTTTCAGGTACAGGCAGGCGAACGGGCGATCACATTAGAATGCACAACCATTCCTGAACATCTCAGGCTACATGCTGACCCCGCGCATGTGGAGCAGGCATTAATTAATCTGGTAAAAAATGCGGTTGATGCCCTCGCAGAAAAACCCCATGGTCACATTGTCTTAAAGGCTTATATTGGTCATGGTGGCAATATATTAATTGATGTGATTGATAATGGAGCAGGAATCCCGGCGGACAAATTGGAGCAAATTTTTGTGCCCTTTTACACATCAAAACGCGAAGGTACTGGCGTAGGTTTATTTTTGGTGAAGCAAATTATGCAAGCACATCGCGGATCAGTTTGTGCTTTGCAGGGTGAGAATGGCGGAAGTGTTTTGCGCTTGATGTTTTGACTTACTTAACCTAAAAAATTATTTTTTTGGATTTTTTATAATCAAAAATCATAGCGATGGTGTAAAAATCAAGCGCCTTGACCACTGTCTTCAGTCTGTAATCAAATTGTCATAAACACTGCCTAGATTGCGTCGGGTATTAACCAATCTGCGTATGCTTATGAAAATCTCCTCCCGTTTGATGCTCGGCGCCATGTTACTCACCGGTGTTGCGGTATTACTGGCCGCTGGTACTACCGGTTGGCTGGCGTTAAAGGAATCCAACCGCGCTTTATCGCACAATCTTGAACAACAATTTCAAGCACTCGCCGCCGGGCGCGCACATGCCGTTACTGCGCAGTTTTCCAATTATCAGGAATTGCTTTTATCGCTCTCACATGGGCGCATGACTCAAGAAGCGGTGTACGGCTTTGTACGCCCCTTTGCATCCTATCGCTATGAGGTTCCCAGCCGGGCGACGGAGGAATTACGCAGCGAATTAATGCAGTGGTACAACAATAGCTATCAACCATATCATCGCCAACAAACGCAAGGTGACCCACTGGATAGCCGTAGGTGGCTGGATAAATTCTCGCAAGAGGCGTTACTGATTCAGCATTATTATCTGCAACAGAATCCGCAGGAAATTACTCAATTCGCGCTGATGGACGATGCCAGTGACGCGACCATTTATGGCCAACAACATCGGCGTTACCACAGCAGCTTTCGCGATTTAAGCCAACGTTTTGGTTTTAGCGATTTGCTGTTGATTGATGCCCAAAGTCAAACCGTTATTTATTCCGTCGCCAAAAGCCCACTGTTAGGCACCTCGCTCAAAGACGGGCCATTTAGTCAGTCACCGCTTGCCCAATTGAGTGCACAGTTACAGAGTGCACGCGCCGATCAGGTTTTGCTCTCGCGGTTTTATCTGAACCCCGCACGGTTTAATCAGCAGGTGGCTTATATGGGTTTGCCGGTATTTCATGATGTGCAAAGCCCCGATAAAGCCGTTGGCTTTTTAGTCGTCGAAATTCCTGCAACACAACTGACACACATTATTAACGCAACACGCAACTGGCAGGCATTGGGTTTGGGCAGCAGTGGCGATGTGTATATCACCGATCAGGATGGACAATTGCTGACGGAACTGCGGCCTATGCTGGAAGCACCGGAACATTTTCTATCGCAGCTACAAGCCGTTACCAGCGGTGAGCAATTTGAGAAAATGAATCGCCTGCAGCAAATCAGTGGTTATTTTTCACCAAATACCCAGGCGGTAAAAAATGCCCTCGCGGGTGAAACCGGCAGCGGAATGACTGAGGATTATTTGGCACAGCGCGTATTGAGCAGCTGGCAACCCCTTGGTTTTGGCGGCCAACAATTTGCGCTGGTGGCGCAACAAGACCCTGACGAAATATTTGCACCGCTGGCAAGCCTGCGCAGCACCTTGTGGCGCAGTGTCGCGATTGCCATTGTGGTATTGACCGGGCTTGCCGCGTTAGTCGCCTTTTTATTTGCGCAACACATTGGCGAACCGCTCAAACAATTAGCCGCAGCGATTAAAAAATCGGCGCAGGATAAAAATCTGCTCAGTAGCTTTCCTGCACAGCGCAAGGACGAACTGGGCGATATCGGACAATCACTCAATTATTTATTCAGCGAATTAAATTCGGTGATGATGCAGGTGAACAGTTCCAGTGAACAAAGTTTGCAGGGCGCGCTGGATAATGTCACTACCACCCGCCAGTGTCGCGATGAAACTGCACGCCAACGCCATGAAATGAATCACGTAGGCGCCGAAACTGAAGTAGTCGTGAAATCCCTTGCGCAGATGACCGAGCGTTTAAATATCGTCACGCAGAAAGTGAATCACGCCGCCCAGGTGGCGGGTGAAGGGCGCCTGCGAGTGCAGAGTGTTGACCAACAAATGCAAATTCTTGCGCAGCAAGTTACTCACTCCTGCTCAACCCTGGCTGAGCTGCGCAGCGCAACGGACAATATAGGCTCGGTCTTGGACACTATTCAAAGCGTGGCGGAGCAAACCAATTTATTGGCCTTGAATGCGGCGATTGAAGCGGCGCGTGCCGGTGAGCATGGGCGCGGCTTTGCGGTAGTCGCCGAAGAGGTGCGCCGCCTGTCATTTGATACCCAAAGCGCGACGGGTGAAATTAAAAAAATGATTGATCAACTGCGTAACTCAGTCACGCAAATTTCGACGGGCCTAAATGCCGAACAGGAAAGTGCACAGAATTGTTTACTAGAAACCCGCGCGACCCAGGACTCGCTCAAAAATATTGAGGCCGCCGTTGCCGAAGCAAGCGCAATTACCCATAGCGTTAATAACAGCGCACAAGATGAAAGTCAGCGTGCGCAATCCATGCGCGGCCGCTTGATCCAGTTGATCACCGGCATTAACGAAACCGATATCGCCATCACCCGCCTTGCCGAAAGCGCCGAGCAGCAAAATGCGCTGGCGAATCGCGTAATGAGCGCCGCTAAAGTATTGCGGTTTGAACAGCGTCGTTGATTAGCGAAGCAGATAACTCAAACATTCATCCACTTCGTCGGCGGAGCCGAGAATCACTGCCACGCGTTCATGCAATTGTTGCGGTTGAATGTCTAAAATCCGCTGGCTTTCACTAAAGGCTTTACCGCCCGCATTTTCAATTAACATGGCCATGGGATTGGCTTCATACAACAAGCGTAATTTGGCAGGTTGTTTGGCATTGCGCGAATCTGAAGGGTAGAGAAAAATCCCACTGCGCGTGAGTACGCGATGCACATCACCTACCATCGCCGCATTCCAACGCATGTTAAAACGTTTTCCACGCGGACCTATTTCCCCCAGCACCAAATCATCAATGTAAGCGCGCATGTCCTCGTTCCAGAAACGCGCGTTGCTCATGTTGATGGCAAATTCTTGCGTCTGCGCAGCGAGTTGAATCAGGTCGGCAGTGAGCAAAAAATTGCCTTGGGTTGAATCCAAAGTAAAACAGCGCGTGCCTTTACCGGTGGTAATAGCCAATAACGTGGACGGGCCATAGAGCACGTAACCCGCGCAAACCTGGTGTGTGCCCTGCTGCTGGAATTGCAGTTCACTGCTGTGTGGAATTAAATCCAGCGCGCGATAGATACTGAAAATAGTACCTATCTGACCGTTGATATCAATGTTCGAAGAACCGTCGAGCGGATCAAAAGCGACCAGATATTTACCGGCATCATTTCCTGCAACTGCGGTGTCTTCCTCTTCCGAAGCGATGGCCGCAACCAAGGGGCAGGCGAGTAATAAATCCTTCAGCAATTGATTGGAAATAATATCCAAATGCTTTTGGGTTTCGCCTTGGATATTTTCATCCTGCGTTGAACCCAACACGCCCGCCAGTGCGCCTTGGCGCACGCGAAAGGCAATTTCTTTACTCGCATCGACGATGGTTTCGATAACCTGAATCAGGTCGTCGCTGACATCGTCACTGCGCAATACACTGAATAAATTTTTCATGCACTTACCTGTAGTAACGTTTAAATCCAAAACAATCTGCGTTTTTTGTCATACCCGCGCACGCGGGTATCCATAACAACTACTGGACTCCTGCGTTCGCAGGAGTGACGAACGAATCTGCAGGGGTGACAAATAACTTTTCAAGAACGAAAAATAAATTTTTAGGCGCGACGAATAAATTAAATGTAGCGATTAATGCAATTTAAATCGGCAAAGGATTGTTCCAAACGCTTTACCATCACTTCTTCACTGTGACGCAACCATACCCGTGGGTCGTAGAATTTTTTGTTGGGTTTGTCATCGCCCTCGGGGTTGCCAATTTGCCCCTGCAAATAGGCTTCATTGGTTTTGTAATAATCCATAGTGCCCTGCCAGAAAGCCCATTGGGTATCGGTATCGATATTCATTTTAATCACACCGTAGCGGATGGCTTCCGCAATTTCTTCTGCGGCGGAACCCGAACCGCCGTGGAATACAAAATTCAAACTGTTGGCAGGCAAACCAAATTTTTCACTCACGTAGGTTTGTGAATTTTTCAAAATAGACGGTGTGAGTTGCACGTTGCCGGGTTTATACACCCCATGCACATTGCCAAAAGAAGCAGCGATGGTGAATTTTTCGCTAATCGCGCTAAGTTTTTCATAAGCGTAAGCGACATCTTCCGGCTGGGTGTAAAGCGCGGAATTATCCAGATTGGTATTGTCTACGCCATCCTCTTCGCCACCGGTGCAGCCCAATTCAATTTCCAGGGTGACATCGATTTTTTTCATGCGCACCAAATACTCGGCTGAAATTTCGATATTTTCTTGCAGCGATTCTTCCGACAGATCGATCATATGCGAACTGAATAGGGGTTTACCGGTCTGCGCAAAATGGGTTTCGCTCGCCGCTAATAATCCATCGATCCAGGGCAATAATTTTTTGGCGGCGTGATCAGTGTGCAAAATCACCGGAACGCCATAAGCTTCCGCGACCGCGTGTACATATTTGGCGGCGGCGATAGAACCTAAAATCGAACTGCCCTGACCTTCAAGCTTGATACTTTTGCCCAGGAAAAATGCCGAACCGCCCTGCGACAGCTGCACAATGACCGGGGAATTTACCCGGCGCGCCGCTTCCAGGGTGGCGTTAATCGTATTGGTATTGCAGATATTGACGGCCGGGTAAGCGAAACCGCCCGCTTTGGCGGCAGCGAATAATTGATTAAGGGCATCGCCGGTAGCAACACCGGGGGCAACGAGGTTCGCGAGACTGTTCATCATCAAATCCTGAGCTGTGGTTGATTTTTTGTGATGACCGAGTTGTTCGCCGATTGGATTTTTTAGTTTTTCTTTTTTATGTCGAATATAAATTTATGTGCACATTTTTTACGATAGGGGCGCTGCTTGCCGCGCCCTTGTCATCTTTATCACACCGCCATGACGGTAAAAAATTTAGTCATTAATTTCCGCCAGTTCCGAAGCCTGCTCACAAATCGCCACAAAGTGACCTGGATCCAGGCTCGCGCCACCAACTAATAAACCGTCGATATCCGGCTGGCGCAGCAGTTCACTGGCGTTGGCTTTGGTCACACTGCCGCCGTACAAAATGCGCACGCGATTGGCGGTGTCTTCGTCAAACAGACGAACAACTTCCGCGCGAATGTATTGATGCACATGCTGGGCAATGGCCGGGGTCGCGGCGAGGCCGGTGCCAATCGCCCATACGGGTTCATAGGCGATGCACAGATCTTTACCGGCCAGATCCAACCCGCCCAAACCTTCACTCAACTGTTTAAACAACACCTGCTCAGTGATATTGGCTTCGCGCTCTTCGCGGTTTTCACCCACACACAACACCGGCAACAGACCGTGATTGAGCGCGGTATTCACTTTGATTTTGCAGCCTTCGTTGTTCTCGGCAAACATGGCGCGGCGCTCCGAGTGGCCGATCAGGCAGAGCGAGCAGCCAGCCTGCTTGAGCATTTGTGCCGAGGTCTCGCCGGTATAAGCACCCGATTC
Organism: Cellvibrio sp. BR; assembly: GCF_000263355.1. Taxonomy (NCBI): domain Bacteria; kingdom Pseudomonadati; phylum Pseudomonadota; class Gammaproteobacteria; order Cellvibrionales; family Cellvibrionaceae; genus Cellvibrio; species Cellvibrio sp. BR. The sequence continues at coordinate 341,212 of NZ_JH668200.1, forward strand.
GTAACGGCTCACATTCTGGCTACCAATTTGCAATTCCGAGTACTGCAAAAAGGTGAGCATATCGCGCATGTACAAATAGGGTGGGCAGATAGCAATTTGCGCAGCAAAGTGCTTGCCAATAAACGAGGCCACGGAAGTGCAGATCAGGTCAAGGCCGCCATTGAGCTTCCAGTTGGCAATCACTATGGGTTTACGCTGTTTCATGGTTATGACTCAAAAAAGACCAGGAGCGTCCGGGCTATAGCCGGTCACCCTGTTTGGGTGGGCGCAGTTGATAGGGAAAATGCTACACAGGCGCGTGAAATCGAGCAAGCAACAAAAGGAGATATTTTGTTCAAAACTGCATTTATTTGGTTTTTTAATCCTAATTTATTGCATTTTTTGTGTGTAAACGTTTCAAATAGAGGGCAATTAAAAATGTAATCGTTTACATTTTGTCGTATTTATTCGCCCTTACTAAGGCTGTGATCATGGCTGGGATCGTAAATCGCAAAGCGGTTTTTACCGCTGCGTTTGACCTGATACATGGCCTGATCCGCATGTTTGCGCAAGCTGAGCGGATTGTCGCCATGCTCGGGGTAGAGGGCGATGCCGATACTCATTCCAACCACCTCAAGAACGCCCGGCTGCACCGCGATGGGCACTTGTTGGGCATCGAGAATTTTCTGTGCGATACGCTGCACCATTTGCAGGTTGCCGGCGTGATTGAGCAGCAGCAGAAATTCATCGCCACCGATACGTGCCACCACATCGGAGTCGCGCACCAGCTTGCGCAGCCGCTGGGCGATGGCGACCAGCACCCGGTCGCCAGCGTCGTGACCGTAGGTGTCATTAATAAACTTGAAGCGATCCAGGTCAATCAGCAGCACCGCAAAACGATTATCGCCTGGGCCACGCTGGTTAATCAGGGTATGCAGGGCGTCCTCTACCGATTGGCGGTTGCTCAACCCGGTCAGGGTGTCGGTCTCCGCCAGCTCGCGGGAGCGTCGCTCGGCGTGTTTGCGCTCGGTCACGTCGTACATCACACCTTCAATAGTAGCGGTCTGTTGCCTGCTACCTGCCGGTGAAAAAATACAGTGCACCCAGCGTTCGCGGCCGTCGGCCATGCTCTGGCGCAGGCGTAAATCGGCCGAATGGGGGCGCCCGGTGACGGCGGCCAATTGAATCAGCGAACCCGCTTCGAGGCTATCCAGAAATACGCTGTTAGCGAGGTTTTCATGGCCGCTGCCAGCGGGTTGTTGTTCACTCAGGCCGGTGAGGCGGAAAAAAGCGGGGTTGGCAGTGATCAGCAAACCACCCTCGCGCACGAGGAAAATGCCGGCGCTGCTGTCCTCAAAAATACCGCGAAACCGGGTTTCCAACAGTTCGACGCGATGGCGCAGCTGGCGCTCCTCCTCCAGCATTGCCTCCACCGTGTGCAGAAGCGCGTTGATATCGCCACTGAGCTGGCCGATTTCATCCCCGCGATGCAAGCCGGTAACCGGGATTCGCCCGCCATCGCCGGGGGTAATCCGGTGTAGCCGCCCGGACAGGTTTACCAGCGGGCGGGTCATCATCCAATACACCAGAATCAATACCAGCAGCGCCACCACCGCCGCTTGGGCAGCAAGCCCGATGGCGGTGGCCATGGCCGAGTCGCGCGCGCGCAATTCAATCAGCGAACTATTGGGCATTACCGCCAGCTCGCCCACAATTTCTTCTTCATCAAAGGGGCCGTAAAGTGCCAGGGTGACCGGCGCACGACGCGGGTTTGGCGGCGCCTTACCCTGCTGGCCAATCACCTCATTGCCTACCGTAATGCGCGCACCAGTAACTATGTCGTTCTGGGCGAGGCCATCCACCACTTGCTGCGCCAGCTCGCGATTGCCTACATAGGCGGCGATGGCGGCAGTAGCGCGCACCGTCTCCAATAATTGCTGCACCGAGCGCTCGCTGTCGGCGAAGGATTGCTGGTAACTGTGCTGATAGAAATATTGTGACGACAGCGCCACCACCAACAGCGCAGCGGTAGCGACACTCAGGGAAACTTTGATGTGCAGGCTTCTGATATTCATGGTGTGGGGGACAGCTCCATCACCACTTTAACCCCCTTGGGTAGCGGTTGTGCAGGCACGTAGGCTATGGCGCTGGGGTCTTTGGCGACCGCATCGATAATCGCCTGGTCACTGGGAAATTGCTGGGGAGGCGACATACGTCCGGCAAATACCAGGGTGGCCCAGTAGGCATCCACCTGCGCCTCACTTTTGCCAGTCAGGGATTTATAAAAAAGCTCGCGCAGCGGCAGCCCGGCATTCCAGTCAAAAGTGCGCGCAGGGGCGCCATTGGGAAAGGATGATGCGCGCCCCATAAACAGATCTACCACCTGCTTTTGCTGCAGCTGGGTGAGCGGATTGCTGGCATGGACCACCACCACAATGTCAGTACCGAAGGCACTGGCGGGTAGCCACAACAGCAGTATCAGCAATAGTCTGCTCATCAAAACAACATATCCAAAGTAAGGCTGGTGACCGTACTGCGCTGGTCGGTTTGAATGGCTTGGCTCGAGTCGGTACGCAGCCACAGATTGGTGCCATCGGCATCGATACGGAACTCCTCCACCTGCAGTTTAAGTGCCATTTTGGCCGCAAAATCCCAGCGGACTCCCGCCCCCGCGCTGGACTGATTAATTCGCACGCCGTTTAGGCTTACCCGGGTAATCTGGGCCAATTGCGCCACCTGTTCCGCCAACGGGCTGGGCAGACCGGCCGGGGCGCTTACATGAATCAACTCACGGCGCGGTTTGGAGCGGCCAGTGAGCGCATAAACCGTAAACTGGTTCAGGCGGCGACCGAGGCTCAGGTAGGCGCGATCACTCTGGGGCACCACCCCCACCTGGCTTTGCAGACGGCTGAATTCGCCCTGCAACAACCAGTCATTGTTGTCGTAGTTCAACCCCAGGGCGTGATAGCTAAAACGGCGTTCATAGGTAGCCGTCATGTCTGCCAGCTCGGTCGCTTGCGGCCAGTAGGGGCTGACACTATTGAGTGCATTTACCAGCGAGCGGGTGGCGTTGTTGTTGATTTTTATATCGGCGTAGGTATAACGCAGCTTCCAGTGAGCGCGCTCGGCAGCCAGGCTGAAGCCGCCCGCATCAAAATCCAAACGGCTGTGCCCCTCGGAGCGCAGACCAACGGGAAACTTCTGGTCATGGTTGCCGTAAAAGGCTTTGAGGCGGAGGGTGTTGCCGTTGAATTCAAACTGCTTGGCAAGGTCGATACCGTCGAGGTGGAAAATCGATAGCAAGCCATAAAAGTCATGGGGCGGGCGGGCCCAGGGGTAGGCGTAACCCACCTGGCGATAATCGGACAGGGTAAAAATATCCGCACCCATGCGCCCAACGCGCAGATCGACGCCATCCACCGGGCGATAGCCGATAAAAGCCCACTCCACCGCCTCCTCCAGGCCACTGTTAAAACGCTCCTTGGCGACCAGCTGCACGGTTGCGTCTAGCTGATGACTCCAGCGCCCATGCCATTGGGCACCGACAAGGCTATCAGTTTGCCATTCCAATGAACCGTCGTAGGAACCGTCATCCTGGGAGACATCGCGACGGAACACCAATTGATCGTTGCTACTGGTAACGAGCCCCAGGGTGGCAAAGCCGGAAAAGCGGTGCTCGTTAATCGCTTGTGACAGGGGGGATACCAGCAAAGCAGCGGTACAAAGCAGGGTGGACGCAACAACACGAGGAGAAATAACGAAGCAAAACATGAACAACAACCTGTTAAGCCATGCCTGGCGTGTGCACAAAAGAATGGTCTGAGTATAGTCACCCAGGCCGCATTTGCCGCAGACCGGGGTGATAATCAGGCTACATCTGGGCGATATATTTGGACAGGGTCTCAAATTTTTCAGCATCGTTATCGACAAAACGCACCACGATTTTCACCACATTGGTATCCGGCCGGCCTTCACCGGCCTGAATACTGTGGACATAACCGTTCACCCGCGCCAAGCTGCTGCCATCGCCGGTTTCTATGTCCACTACCGCCTGTTCAAACAGGCCGGGCAGGTCGTCGCTGCGCTGCATTAAACCACTCATCAATTGCAGCGACATTTCACGGATCACGACGCCAAAGGTGCGATTATTGGCAAAGCGTAGCTGCGCCTTGCCTTTAACGGTTTTGGCCGGCGCCGCAACCGCCTGCACCGCCGGTTTGGCGCCCAGTGCGCCTGCACTGTTATTTGTAAAAGGGCTGGCGAAGGGGTTAACTACTGGCGCCGCGGGCTTGGGAGCGGGTTTGGCGCCACCGGTCAGTACATCCACCGAAGCAAAGGCTATGCCCTGAGTGGTGGCACTGCGCGCGCTGGCGACGGGCGTTTTACCCGCCAATTTGAGCTGTTTGAAGACTTTTTTCAGCAACTCATCGGCCGAAAAGGGTTTGGAGAGGTAATCGGAGACGCCCAATTCAATCGCTTTGACTATGTGATTGCGATCACCGCGACTGGAAATCATGATAAACGGCACTGTGCCGGCATTGGGCATAGCGCGCACCGCCGTAAGCAGTTCAGCGCCCGTCATATTGGGCATTTCCCAGTCCGAGAGAATCAAATCCACACTTTGATTTTTCATCTGCGCCAGAGCGCGATTGCCGTCGGGTGCATCCAACACTTCCACACCGGGAATCTTGTCCCGCAACTGTTTTTTGATCATGTCGCGGATGAAAGTGGCATCGTCCACCACCAGAATACGTATTGCCATTGCACGGCTCCCAGGCTGTATATCCCTAGAGCCTAGCCCAAGTTTGGCGCCTGTGCAGGCTTAATAACGCTTTGCCGGCAAGGAGTTAGGGTAGACCCGCGATCAGGCGCGAACGCGGCGCGGCAGCAGGGAAACTATGTTGCTATCTTCGTCAGCGGAGTAGGTGGCGATTGAAGCGTCAACGGCAATACGCACCCAATGGCGCAGTTCATTTGGCTCGTCGAGCAGGTGGTCGGGCAGGTGGTAAAAATCGGACTGCAGCGCTACACCACGCGGCTGCAAGGTCTGCATAGCCTGTTGCTGGTAGAGCGGGCGAGAGCAGTCATCGGCGCGGAAATAGAGGCGATCATTCACGATCAGCGCAAATTGAACCCCGTGGTGATAGATCGCCGCACCATTAAAAATACGGCGATAAGCCACCTCTGCCACGCGCGACAAGCGGGCAATAACATGGTCCAGATAGCGGTTGCTCAGACTCATGGGTGACTTCCTATCCTGTCGCGGCGGGCGCGCATTGGGTTATTGATTTGATGGTGCCAAGATCCAAGTTTTGGCATGGGCAGAGGATAGATCAATTTTTGACGTCAGAAAATGCCTCAACACAAAATCTTACAAATCGACCAGCGGCGGGCTTAAACCAGCTCGGCACGGGTAAACACCCATTCGGTGGACGATGACATGGCCTTGTTGTAGCGGTATCCCGCGCTATCAAACCCCTTCAGCTGCTCGGCCGCCGTGAGCTGGTTTTGCACTATGTAGGCACTCATCATGCCGCGCGCTTTTTTGGCAAAGAAGCTGATGATTTTGTACTGGCCGTTTTTTTGATCCTTAAACACCGGGGTAATCACCTCGGCCTGCAGCTTTTTAGGGTTCACCGCCCCCCAGTATTCGGTGGAGGCGAGGTTGACCAGCACGCGCTCACGCTGTTGCTCCAACTCGGCATTGAGCTGGTCGGTGATGATATCGCCCCAAAAGTGATAGAGATTTTTGCCGCGCGGGTTGGCAAAACCGGTACCCATTTCCAGCCGGTAGGGCTGGATTAAATCCAGCGGGCGCAGCAAGCCGTAAAGGCCGCTGAGAATACGTAAATGTTGCTGGGCAAATTCGAAGTCGTTGGCGCCGTAATTTTCGGCTGCCATGCCGGTGTAAACATCCCCTTTAAACGCCAGCACCGCCTGTTTGGCATTGGCCGGGGTAAAAGGTGCCCGCCACTCCAAAAAACGCTGGGCGTTGAGCTGCCCGAGTTTTTCGCTGATGGACATCAACTTGGACACCTGCGCGGGCGGCAACTCGCGCAGGTCGTTAATCAGCAGCTGCGAGTGCTCCAGAAATTGCGGTTGGCTATAAATAGCGGTGGGCGATGGGCTGTCAAAATCCAGGGTTTTAGCGGGAGAAATTACATGCAACATAAATAGGGGACATCACCACAAAAGGATTATTCGGGTTTAAGCAGATCCAGCCACCAATTGAGCGGTGTTTGGCCGTCGGTGGGGTCGTAGACATTGCCGTACATCCACGCGCTTTGGCCGTCGCGCCCCACAAATTCGTTAAGAATATTTTCAATGGCGCTAAAGCCGCAGCTCACGTGGATGGAATACACCAGCATACGCGGTGTTTCGCGATCCAGTTCACCGCCCAGTTTTTCCAACTCGGGGGTGAGCTGATCGGCGATGGATTGAATATCGCTGCGGCTAAATACACGAATACTCAGATTTCCACTGCGCTGTACCAGGTCAAATTCACGGGTGTCGCTGAGCATTTTGACTACATCACCACTGGCCAGGCCCTTGGCAAACGCGGGCGATTGCACCAACTGGAAATTGCCGTCCTCCAATTCACGCACATGCAGCTGCTCGACAATCGGTTTGCCGTCTGCACCCAGGCCGGCAAAAAGTTCTATCACTTGTAGGGATTTTTTCGACACGTATTCACCTTGTATTAAAATCTTGCCGTCAAACTAGTTGTGGCATTATACCCACCTCTGTCACAAGGAGTTCCACTATGAAACTGTTCTCGCAATTACTTGTACTCGCCAGCCTCAGCCTGCTGATGACTGGCTGTGTGGTTAATCCGGTTACTGGTAAAAGCCAGTTGTCGATCATGTCCCCCGAACAGGAAATCGCCACCGGCACCCAGAACTATGGGCCGGGCCAACAGGCGCAAGGCGGTCAATATGTGGTGGACCCGGGGCTGACGACCTATGTGCAACAGGTGGGCAAAAAATTGGCCGCGGTGAGCGACCGCCCCAACCTGCCCTATGAATTTGTGGTGCTCAATAACGATGTACCCAATGCCTGGGCGATGCCCGGTGGCAAATTGGCGATCAACCGCGGGTTGTTGGTTTATCTGGAAGATGAAGCCCAACTCGCCGCCGTACTGGGCCATGAAATTGTGCATGCCGCCGCCCGTCACAGCGCGCAACAGCAAACCCAAAATGTGTTGATGGGTGCAGGCGTGTTGATTGCCGGTGTTGCCATCGCCGAGAAAAAACCGGAATACGGTGTGCTCGGCATGGGCGCCATGGCCGTAGGTGCCCAGGCATGGCAAGCCAAATACGGCCGCAGCCATGAGCTTGAGTCGGATGAAGTGGGCATGAAGTACATGGCCAAAGCCGGTTACGACGCGCAAGCGGCGGTAGAGCTGCAGGAGATTTTTGTGAAGCTGTCGGAAGGGCGCAACAGCGGCTTTATCGAAGGCCTGTTTGCCAGCCACCCACCGTCACAATCGCGTGTTGATGCCAACCGTAAACACGCCGCGCAATACCCTGGCGGGGTGCGCAACAAGGCGCAATTCCAACGCGCCATGGCGCAGGTAAACAAAGACAAAAAAGCCTACGAAAATTATCAAAAAGCACAAAAACTCGCGGGCGAGAAAAAATACATCGATGCGCAAAACTACGTTGAACAAGCCATCGCCCAACAACCCAGAGAAAATTTATTTTGGGAGATGAAAGGCCAGCTGTTAATGCAGCAGAAAAAAGACAATGAAGCCGTAGTGGCTCTGGATCGCGCGATTCAAGCCAACCCGCAATATTTCAAACCCTATGTGTTCCGTGGCATCGCCTACAAACAATTGGGTAAAAACGATATGGCAGAAAAAGATTTGACCACCAGCCAGCGCTATTTGCCCACCCAAATTGCCACCTATTATTTAGGTGAAGTTGCACTCGCCAAAGGCAACCGCAGCCAAGCTGCCCAATATTTCCAACAAGCGGCGCAAGGCGGCGGGGAAATTGGCGAAGCAGCGAAGGGACAACTGGGCAAATTGCAGTAATGCAACCGGCAACAACCGCTAAAACATGGCCATAGCAGGGAGGCTAGGCCATAAAAAATGGCGGCGACTATAAGCGCAATGCGTATAATCGCCGCCACACAATTCTGATAACAAATTTCATCATGACCATCTCCTCTCCCGCACTGCCAACATCCCCCTGGTTTATCCGCCTGCTCGATTCCATCGCTGAATTTACCGGCACCACTACCGCATGGCTGACCGGCATTATGGTTATTGTCACCGCGATTGTAGTGGGCTTGCGCCACGGCTTTGATATTGGCTCCATCGGCCTGCAGGAGTCGGTGACTTATATGCACGCGGCGGTATTTATGCTGGGCGCGGCCTACACCTTAAAAAACGATGGCCATGTGCGCGTGGACATACTGCATAAAAAAATGTCGCCGCGCTCCCGCGCCTGGGTGGAAGTCTTAGGCAGTTTATTGTTCACCTTGCCGGTGATGATATTTATCGGCTGGGGCAGTTTGGAATTTGTGCAGGAAAGTTGGCGAATTAACGAAGGCTCCACCGACTCAGGCGGTATCGGCGGCGTGTATTTATTAAAAACCCTATTGCCAGTCATGGCAGTGAGTGTGGGCTTACAAGCCATCGCTGAATTGCTGCGCAGTTTGTTGGTTTTGATGAATATGGCTCCAACCAATGTGGACAAGATCGGGGAGCAACCAGCATGCTGATTGAATTAATTCCGCTGCTGATGTTTGCAGCTATTTGTGTGTTTTTAATGTTTGGCTACCCGGTTGCTTTTACCCTTGCCGGCGTTGCGCTGCTATTTGCCGGGCTGGGTATCGTGGGCGGCATATTTGATCCGAATTTATTAAAAAGTTTTCCCGCACGCCTCTACGGCATTATGAATAACTACACCTTGGTAGCCGTGCCGCTGTTTGTATTTATGGGCACGGTGTTGGAAAAATCCCGCCTCGCCGAAGACCTGCTGGAAAATATGGCCAAAGCCTGTGGCCGCTTGCCCGGTGGTTTGGGCATTTCAGTCGTTGTGGTGGGCGCGATGCTTGCCGCCAGCACCGGCATAGTCGGCGCGACGGTAGTAACTATGGGTTTGATGTCGCTGCCGCTCATGCTCAAACGCGGTTACGCACCCAGTTTTGCCTGCGGCACCATTTGCGCCACCGGCACCCTCGGGCAAATTATTCCGCCCTCCATCGCACTGGTATTACTCGGCGATGTGCTCTCCAGTGCCTATCAACAAGCGCAACTAAAACTGGGCGTGTTCAACCCCAAAACTATTTCGGTGGGCGATTTATTTGTCGCCGCCATAGTACCGGGCATCGCCCTGGTGGTGCTCTACATCCTTTACGTTTTTTTCACCGCCTGGCTGCGTCCCACGATTATTCCGCGCGTGGTCATTGATGCGCAGGAAGAGAAAGTTTCCCTGTTGCGGGTGTTACTGAGTTTGCTGCCGGTATTGTTATTAATCGGTTTGGTATTGGGTTCGATTTTAATCGGCGCCGCCACCCCCACTGAAGCGGCCGGTGTGGGCGCACTGGGTGCCTGTTTACTGGCACTGGCGAAAAAACAATTGAGCTTCCAGCGCCTGCGCGAGGTATCGCAATCCACCATCAAAATCAGCGCAATGATTTTTATGATTCTCATTGGCGCGTCATTATTTTCATTGGTGTTTCGCGGTTTTGGCGGCGAAGAATTAGTGCACGGCTTTTTCAGCCAATTGCCCGGTGGCGTTTTTACCGCCGTGCTGCTGGTAATGTTGGTGATGTTTGTGCTGGGTTTTATTCTCGACTTTATTGAAATTATTTTTGTAGTAGTGCCGATTGTGGCACCGGTACTGCTCGCTATGGGTGTCGATCCCATTTGGCTCGGCATTATGATTGCGGTGAATTTACAAACCTCTTTCCTCACCCCGCCCTTTGGTTTTGCGCTGTTTTATTTGCGTGGCGTTGCACCCGCCAACATTGCCACCAGTGCGATTTATCGCGGCGTTATTCCGTTTATTGCCCTGCAATTATTGTTGCTCTGCGTCATGGCACTCTGGCCGGGGTTAGTGACCTGGTTACCGGCGCAGTTGTAACACATTTTTTAACAACTCCCACCCGCGCGCTGTGCGACCATTTGCCACTTTATTTTGCACTGGCATTCTTTCTGGTTTAGTCGCAAATGCGGCTAAACAAGGATTTTTTTCATTACAAGGAGAACTACCATGTTAACGCTCATGCGTTTTAGCGCAGCACTTGTCGCACTCAGTTTAGCCGCCTGCGGTGGCGGTGGCAGCGACGACAAACCCAATCGCAGTTCCAGCTCACTGAGCAGTACACCCGCGAGTTCGGTCGCTAATTCATCAACAACGTCTCTCGCTGTTTCATCCAGCAGTGCCGTATCCAGTTCACTCTTGAGTTCAAGCTCAACCAGTTCCTCGTCTGCCGTCGCCCTGAGCGTGAAAGTAAACGGGGCGATTAGCGGTTTTGACACCAATGGCAATAGCATTGAGTTGGATGCAGATCTGGTCAGCATTGAAATGCATTTATTGGATGCCGAAGACAATTCACTGACGCAGGCGACCCCCATCGCCAGCAGTTATAACTTGAGTGAACAATTGCGTTTTAATGCCGACCTTAGCGCAGCAGATGCCACCCGTTTAGCTGTCACTATTAATTATCCCGGTTACACCAGTTACGCGCGCCGGTTGGATGCAACTGAAGTCATTAACCTCGATGCCAAATTGCAAGCGGTGCCAGTGCAAACCATTGTGCCCGGCAATGCAACCACCGTTACCGGCATTGAACTGGCTGGTTTTAATGTACAAGTCAGCGGCGACGATGCGCAGCAGAGCAACAGTTTGCTGATTCATATTCCGCAGTCCTTATTGCCCGATGACACCAGCTCACTGGAAGTTGCGGTGCGCACCTTTGACCCCAATGATCCGGACGATGCGGAATTTTTCCCCGGCGCCTACGCTGATTCCGATGGCAATGAATTGGCCTCTGTCGGTTTTAATTTTGCCGATATCAAAACCAACAGCAATGAAACGCTGGCGGTAGCAATGCACAAAGCCCGGCAACAAAAATTAGCCAAGTTGGGCGGTGCGCAAAAAACCTTGGCCCAAGAGCCGGTGATGATTGAATACCAAATTCCCGCACAGAGCTGCAAATTACTCGAAAGCCTGGGTGATGCCGACAGCGCGCGCGATGGTTTTCAGGTGCCGCTTTATACATACAATTCCAGCTCGGGTTTGTGGGACTCCATCGGCCACGGCACGGTATTTACCAGCAGCGGCCAACAAGTTGCAGCAACACAAAGTGTGTTTGAATGCGATACCACAAGTTTTTATTTGATTGCCCTCGTTGATAATTCCATTTTCCAACGGGAGTGGTGGAACCTGGATTACCCTCTCGCCTTTAGCCAACCCATTGATTACTGCGCGCAGATCCAGATAAAAAATCCCGAAGGGCAATCACTCGCGGGCATTAACGGTTTGGTGATGGACAATGACAGCGACTTTAATTTCGCCTCGACATTTTTTACCACCGATAGCGATGGCAAAGCGCACGTGCGTATTTCGCAATCCAGCATCAACCCCGACCTGCAAGCTGAGGTGATTTTTTTCAATCAGGATGAATTCAGTTACGTCAGTAAAACCATTACCCTTTCCAGCAATTGCGATGACACCGCGGTGCAAATACTGGAATTGGTTCGCCCACAATTGTGTGAGGTGAGCGGCAGCGTGTTCTATGAAAACGGAGCACCGGTAACACGGAATCTGGTATACGGTTCTACGCCATCAGGGACACCCAATGAAGAAATTATTTGGGGTTTTGATTTTGCCTACAGTGACGCGCAAGGTGCCTATCGCCTGAATTTACCCTGCGGCGGCGAATTTGAAATATTTAATTTCGCCTCATTGCTGGCGCAATCCGGTGAACCGGATAACGGTATGCAACTCACGCGCATTGACGGCAACCTCGATGCCGACGAGCAGAGTGACAACGGCCAGCAAGTGGTGATGAAAACGCTGGAAGTGGAATTCCACCAACCAATCGTCACCGGCACTTATAACCCCGCCACCGATGAATTGGCAATCATGGCCTACGGCGGATTTGATGCATTCCCCATGACCGGACAAGTCAGCGTAAAAAGTATTGATGGCACCATCACCCATCAAACCTTTAACGGCACCTTCACTGCCGATAGCAGCAGTGACGATGAGGAAATGCAGCTCTTCTTTGTGGGCGAGTTGAACCGCACGCTGAGCTTGCCAGCCACCAGCGACAGCGGCTACTTGTTGGAACTCACCCTGACCGATGCCTTTGGCAACACCTGGACGGCAGTGCCCGGTGTTATCGCCATCACGCCGTAACACCAACCGGCTTTGGGTTCAACCTGCACGGCTCCGGCACACACCGGGGCCGTTTTTTATTCAACCGCTATACTCACCCCATCTGTTTATCAATATCCGAGGACACAGGATGCAACCCGCCACCAACCCTACCGGCACACTCACCCTGCAAACCATCACCATGCCCGCCGATACCAACCCGTTTGGCGATATTTTTGGCGGCTGGGTGATGGCGCAGATGGATATCGCCGGCGCCATCCACGCCAATGAAATCTCCCATGGGCGGGTGGCCACAGTGGCAGTGGGCAGCATGGTATTTATGCGCCCGGTGCCAGTGGGCGCCATCATCAGCTGTTACACCAGCACCCTGCGCATAGGCAACACCTCCATCCGCGTCAAAGTGGAAGTCTGGATCAAGGATTTCCTCACCCACAACATACTGCAGGTCACCCAGGGCGAGTATGTTTATGTCGCCATTGACGAGCAGGGGCAAAAGCGACCAGTGCTCAAAAGCACGTAAAAATCCGATTGAATCCCCCGAAATTTGAATCATAAAGAACGAAAAAACTGATCAAATGATCTTTTACAGTCTTTGCACAATTGCCTGAATTTCCCCTAACACTTTGATATAAAAACACTTTTAAGTGTAAAGCGGGATTTACACAGCACCATTGCGATAGTGTCGCACTTCGGGGCTAGACTAGGTGCTGCTGTAATTCGCAAGGCTTGCTGTTATCTTGAATAAAAGCACACCCCAGAGGCACCTATGCTCAAGGATTCTTCCGCCGGATACGGCCTGATTTCAATTGTTATCCACTGGCTCAGCGCACTGCTGATTTTGTTTTTATTTGGCCTGGGTATCTACATGACCGGGCTGGGTTATTACGACGACTGGTACCACAAAGGCCCGGCACTGCACATCAGCCTCGGCTTGATTGTGCTGCTGCTCATGCTGGCGCGCGTCACCTGGCGCCTGCTCAATCCCACCCCCGTCGCATTGGGCGATAAACCGGTGCAACTCATGGCCGCCAAGCTGGTCAAATGGGGCCTGTATCTGGCGATTTTTGTGGTGTTGATTAGCGGCTACCTCATCACCACCGCGGAAGGCAAACCCGCCAGTTTATTTGATTGGATTTACTTTCCCGCGCTTGCCGAACTCCGCGCCGACCAGGTCGACCTTGCAGGTGAACTGCATGAATACCTGGCCTGGGGAATAATCGCACTGGTGGTATTACACGTCGCCGGCGCGCTGGTACATCACTTTGTAGTACGCGACCGCACACTGGTGCGCATGCTCAAGCCGGTGAAAAAATAATTTTGCAACACTGTGTGACTAGATCATTAATTAACTATTGCTCGACAACCGTTTAACCCTAAAGGAGTTTTACTATGTTAAAAAAATCCCTGCTTGCCCTCGCCGTATCCAGCATTGGCGTTATGAGCCTGCCCGCTTTGGCAGACACCTATGAAATTGACGCCAAAGGCGCCCACGCCTCCATCAACTTTGCTGTTAAGCATTTAGGCTACAGCTGGTTGACTGGCCGCTTCGACACTTTCTCCGGCGAGTTCACCTACGACCCAGCCAAACCCGAAGCCAGCACTATCAATGTCACTATCGACACCACCAGTGTTAACTCCAACCACGCCGAGCGCGACAAACACTTGCGCAGCCCGGATTTCCTCAACGTGGAAAAATTCCCCAAAGCCACTTTTGTCAGCAAACAAATCAAAGTGGATGGCGATGACAAAGACGAATTCGACATCATCGGCGACCTGACCCTGAATGGTGTAACCAAAAGCATCACCATCGAAGTGGATAAAGTCGGCGAAGGTAAAGACCCATGGGGCGGCTACCGCGCCGGTTTTGAAGGTGAAACCGAAATCAACATGAAAGATTTCAATATCAAAATGGATTTAGGCCCAGCATCACAAACTGTGAAATTGGAATTGCATGTGGAAGGTATTAAAAAATAATTCGGCGCGAATTATTCTTCCTTGTGCGCTTAAATGCGCAATAAAAAAAGAGGCCACTGCGGCCTCTTTTTTTATTGATGTGTTTTTTTCAGAAGACGTGCAGCTTATTGTTTAACCGCAACAATCGAACCTGCATCCAGGTCAATAGTAAACTGATACGTGCCAGCCTCTGCCGTCGATACCATCCATTTATTATCTGGTGCTCCGGCAACACGCAAATCAAAGGTGCCACTTGCGGTTGGCAGCGATGCATTTGCCCCTGGTGCATACAACCAGTCACCAATTTCCCAGGATGCAGTTTGCGAGGCAAATTTAAATTCGCCAGCCGCCAAAGCCACTGTCAGGCTAAATACTGCCGGATCGCTGGCATCGCGCTCAAAGGCAATCGCATTACCCAAATTCCAACCAATCGGTGTGGCGCTGCCAACAATATAAATAGCGGCCAGCGGTTTGCCGATAAAAATGGTTTTATCTTTTTGGTTGATAGTGATGCGATAGTCGCCCGCTTCCCCTTCGGGAATCACCCACTTGTTATCCATGCCGCCGGAGACAACAATTTCGTAATCCATACTGGTTAATGATTGTCCCTGACTCAGTGGATGAATCCAATCGTAACCGGCATCCCAGGTGACCATCTGCTGGGTAGAAATTTTAAATTCACCGGCAGTTAATGGGCCTGACCAGGTAAAAATCGCCGGATTGTTTTCATCTGCTGTCATAGCGCTGGCCATATTGGTATCCCAACCGCCGGGGGTTGCACTGCCAACCAGAGAGAGCTGCTCATAATAGGCTTTTACGTTCAAGGTAAAATGCGCAATAGTGGAACCGCCTGCGCTATCGGTAGCAACCACTTTGGCTGAATAGGTTTGGCCGCCGGCAAAGTCATCCAGTGGCACTTCTACCACGGCATGATCGCCACTCAACTCACCTTCTGCCACTACCGCGTTATCCACACTCACGTAATAGGACTTCAAGGATTTATCGTCAAAAAACTCAATATTCATCGGTTTTAATTTTGACGCATCCAGACTGGAGCCATTTTCTACTGCACTGCCCGCAACCGAAAAATACGGCGCGCGATCCACCGGGTCAGTTTCTTTATAACCAAGCCCCGAGCCACCACCACAGCTAACCAGCAACATCAGACTGCTGGCCGCAAGCAGCGCCAGCCACCAGGATTTTTTTGCACTCAAGATTTTGCGCATGTTTTTTTTCATGATTATAGGGTTCCAATTATTAGTAGTATTCATTGTTAAGCCTCGGGTGTAGACGTCGCGTTTAAAAACTAAAACGCGCACCCAATTCAAAACGGCGCGAGTACTGCTCGTAGTATTTAGTTGCGGCAAAGTCGCCGTAATAACGATGGTTGTATTCCTCCAGCAAGTTTTGCGCTTCCAGATAAATTTCAACATTGTCGTTAATGTCATAGGACAGACTTAAATCCAGCGATGCATAATCATTGTTCAACAATGGATTGCCCCACTTGCCACTGCGTGCACCGGCAACATAAGCATCGCGATAGGAATAACTCAGGCGTGCGCTGTAGGAATCCGTTTCATAAAACCCCATCAGGTTGTAAGTATTGGTGGATACACCGTCCAACTCGCCTTTAATGGTCACATCGCCGACCGTGGTATTAGAGGTTGAATCAGCCCAGGTATAGTTAAACTGCACACCAAAACCGTTATCAAATAATTGTTGCAGGGCGAGTTCCACACCCGTGAGCGTGGCGGTGTCGCCGTTGTATGGGCGGCCTGAACCAAACTCGACGTCCTCCGTAATTGGCGGCGCACCTTCTTCGGTTACGGTAATGTTGTACACCAGGGTTTCACCCGCCCAGAAAATAAAATTGCTGATATCTTTGTAATAACCGGCGACCGAAGCCGAGCTGCCGTTTTCACCGTACCACTCCAGTGAGAGGTCATAATTATTTGACTTGATGGGCTCCAACGCGGGGTTACCGCCAAAACTGACACGCGGTGTGCCGCTGTTAATTTCCCAATTTAAATCCGGGCCGAGCTGCGAAATAGTAGGGCGGGTAATGGTTTGCGAAGCAGAGGCGCGCAGTTTTAAATTATCTTGCAGATCGTAATTAATATTGATTGATGGCAAAAAATTGTCGTAAGTATTTTCTTCACTGACCGCAATCGAATCGCCATACACACCTTGATAGTTGGAGCTGCCAGGAATTTTTTGCAGCTCTTTTAAATCCTGGATATGTCCATTGGACGTAGTATCAGTTTGTACCCAGCGCACACCGGCAATGGCATTCCACTGGTCACCACTCACATTCGCCTGCAAATAACCACCCGCAACCTGCTCTTCAATAACAGTGGATTCACGCTCGCGCAACTGCGGTGCAATTTGTGTTTCAAAACGCCCCTCTTGACCTTCAATGCGATCAAATGAACGCAACGCCGCAAATAATGCGTAGGGGTCTAATGCGGGCCAGTAACTGATACCCGTATCAAAACCGGCATCGTAATTCACTGCGTCAGGCAACACGGCCGTTATGCCCACCTGGCTCACACGGCGATCAAAACTGCTGCAATAGGAGCAGCCATTGGCGGTTTTATAAATGGCTTTATCTTTTTCGCGCGTGGAATAGGTCACACCAAATTCGAGTTTGGAATCCAACGCCATAAAATTAAAATCGTAATCGCCGTCAAAACGAAACGACACTGCTTCATCAATTACCTGCTCACCTTTTAATTCCATAAAGTGAACAGCAATATCCTCGTTGTTAATATCCCAACAGGCGCGGCCATCGGGAGTCATACAATCGAGCATAGGCACACCTTTGGCGGTGGTTTGCCACTCGTAGGCAACTTCATTTATGCCCGCGACGGTATACATATTGTCGCCTTTGTTCGGGCGCTCAGCTTTGGAGTAAGCCAGGTCCATGGTTAATTCCAGCGCATCGGTCGCCTGGAAAATTGTGTTCCAACCGATCATGTAGGTATCGGTTTCGCGCTCCTGGGTATCATTGCCAATTTCAAGGTTGGCTTTGCCTGCACTAAAACCGGTGGCGATATAATCAATCGGCACACCATCATCTTCCGCCGGGGTGCTCCAGGGTTGTAAAGCGCTGTAGCTGAAATCACTCGCGGTGCCAAAGTTGATGTTGTAGGAATAAGAGCGCTCGGGAGTTTTGTAATTGGAATAGAAAAAATCGAGCGTGGTATCGATGCGCTCATCGGGTTTAAATTGCAGTGCACCCACTGCACCAATACGTTCGCGCTCACCAAATTTATGTTGCATGGTGATAATGTCCGGCGCCCAAGCATTAACCGCGTCATTGTTGCCATCGCCGTCAACATCTACATCCGCCGTACTAATCGCACGCTCGGTAAAGGATTCATAGGTATCGGCTTTCCAGTGGCGCTTGGAATAGGTCAAACCAAAACTGGCGCCGAGTGTATCGTCCATAAAACTGTTGGACACAATGCCGGAATATTGGCCGCTGAATTTTTCCGTACCATCATCATAAAGTTGGCCCGCGGATGCTTTGATGTGCAAGCCTGGATTATCCAGCGGTTTAAGCGTTTTTAAACTGATCAAACCGCCGATACTGCCTTCCTGTAGCGATGCCATGGAGGCTTTATAAATATCTGCACCGGAAATTGCCTCCGAGGGCATTACGTCAAAACTAAAATCGCGTCCGGAGTTATCCGTTGCCAAGGTTCTGCCGTTTAACAAGGTCATATTAAATTGGCTGCCCAAACCGCGCACCGATACAAAACGTCCCTCACCACCGCGATCCCGCGAAATTTGAATACCGGTAACACGCTGCAATGAGTCAGCGACATTCGCATCGGGAAATTTACCTATATCTTCAGCGGTAATTGAATCCACCACTACCGCAGAATTCTTTTTAAAATCGGCCGAGGTTTTTAAACTATTGCGGATGCCGTAAACCACCACATCTTCCAGTTCATCTATCTGGCTGTTGTTTACTTGGCTGTTGCTTATTGGATTATTGTTGCTCTGTGCATAAACAGTTGAACTCATCGCAGCGACAATCGCGGCACTGAGTAGTGTCATTGAAAAATAGGGGCGTGGGGGTAATACCTTGTTATGGGCCATTGGCTTATCTAACCTCGTTATTTGTTATGCATTTTGTTTTATGGACAGCAGCAAGCGCCGCACAAAAGCCAAACCTGCTCCCGGCAGACTGGCTGTACCAATAGGACGGCAAACACCCGAAAATCCGCTCCCTCTCGCGGAAAAAAAATTGAAATTTAGGAAAGCGCTGCGCTATTTATTTTTTTATCCGCACGTGCAGGCAAGGGTAATAATGGAGAGGTTAATTAGCAGAAAAGAAAAATCAGGAAGTAACAACATTAAATCGAAAAACGTACACCCAAATAATAACGACGCCCGGTCTCCTCGTATTCGATCAGACGATTAGTAAATTCGGAATAGACAAACCGCGGCTCCGCCAGCAGGTTAATGCCCTCACAATAAATGGCCATAGTATCCGTGAGCTGATAACTCGCACTGAAATCCACTTGCCGGTAATCATCCACTATTTCCGGGCGACTCGCCTGGCCTGTAGTCGCCTGTAAATAATCAGCGCGATGATTTAATGCAAGGCGTAGTGATAGACCGTATTTTTCATAGAGCGCAACTAGGTTGTAGGAATACTTGGATAGATTCTCCAAACCATAATCCGCGACCAATGAGCTGTTCCCTTGTGCGACATCACTATGGGTAAAGGTTTGATTAAGTTGGATTCCCATACCGTTTTGCCAGAGTTTTTGCAGTGAAAATTCACTGCCCACAACAATTGCCCGGTCGTTATTAATGGGTTGGGTTACCTGAAAATCTTCGCCCAAAATTTTTTCTGTGGTAACCCGGTTAGCAACAAAACCCTCAATGTCTTTGGCAAATATTGAAAAGGTCAATGCACTTTGTGGGGATATATACCATTCACTGGAGATATCAAACTGGGTAGCCATAACCGGCTTTAAATAGGGGTTGCCCAAGCGACTCAGGCGCTGCTCGCCATCGTTGACTTCATAAGTGGTTTCCATGCCCAGCTGTGCCAGCGAGGGACGCGCCAGGGTACGCGCCAAGGCAAAACGAAGAACCGAATCAGCTGTCAGTTCAATGGCTAAATTGGCGGAGGGTAATAGCGCCTGGCTCGATGTTTTTACCTCTGCGGGTAAAATAATGTCGCTGCGGATCAATTCATAGTTATTACTATTTTCAATTAACTGTTTTCGAATAACTTCATTCACAGCACCGCTGGCGATGGTATCTGTATTTACCAAACGTATCCCCAGATTAGCGCGCCAGCCCAAGTGAGTATCAGAAGGCTCTTGACTGAAATTAAATTGGGCAAATAGGGCTTTGACATTTTCTTCTATCAAACTCGATCCTGTCGGGTTGAAAAAAGCGCGCACATTGTCGCTATAGCCTTGTTCGTATGGTTGTCCTTCGCGTGGGTTGATCAGGCGCCCCTCTGCGGCTTGCAACGCACTAAATACTTTATCCACATTTAATATTGGCCAGTGTCGAGGAATACTGCCCGATTGTGTTGCTAGAAAATCAGGGATAATAAAGTTATCGGTAGGGTTAAGGCCCAGATCGCCAAAACTAAATGGGTGTTCGCAATAAGCACATCGATTTTTGGTGTTATAGGAGCGGCGATTTTTGATTCGCTGTTGTAAATCGATACCCGTATCGATAGAGGTTAACAGCTCACCTTGAATTAAATAATTAGCATCCAGCTCCAGGGAATATGAATCGTCGGTGATGTCATCCCCCTTAGTCTCCATAAAACCGACTTGTAATTCCTCGCCACGTAATTGTGAAATATCGCGTCCATCGCTGAGTGTAATTCTGACTTCGGGTACCGGCGTGCGCGCCCAGTATTCAACCCGAGCACCAGGAACACCCGCCACCCAAAATTGGGTATCTCCACCTTCTGGCCGGTTTGCCGATGAGTAACCGAGTGTGGTGCTGAGTGTTAAATTGTCGCGCGCACGCCACTCGCCTTGCCAGCGAAACAATTCAGTTTGCACACGACGATTTTTAGGGTCAGCGGCGACCTCTACAAAATAATCGTCAATGACAAAGTGGGTAATCGTTTTATTGTTATCAACCGTGACAGAGCCGGGGCGGAACGGATAATAAAAATTATTTGTTTGGTAACTGGCCTGCTCCGGTGTTTTAAAGTCTCCCACAAAAAAATCGAAACTGGATGAAAAATTCTCCGCTGGCCGATACTCAACTGTGCCAATAATACCTGTGCGGCGACGCTCGCCCCATTTGACCGGATAAGCGAGGAATCCCGGACGCTGGAATCCAGTTTCCGTACTCTCATTGATAGAGCCATCCTGATTTATATCAAATTCATCAAAACCAAATCCCAGGGATTGCGCCATATCGGAACGCCAGTTGCGTCGCGAATGGGAGAAGCCCAGCATTAGGCCCAGGCGTTCGTCCATAAAACTATTGCTATAAGCAGCGGATATTTTTTCGCCCCAGTCTCTGGATAATTCGTCATAACCGCTGCCCAATGCCAAGGTGGCCAGTGTGTCACTGCCATCCAGCGGGCGCGGAGTGCGCATATCGATAGTTGCCCCTATTGCGCCTTCATGCTGGCTGGCCAAGGGCGATTTAATAACCTGGGCCTCAGCAATTAATTCTGCAGGGAAAACATCAAAACTGAATTCGCGGCCAATATTATCGGTAGCCAGTTCTATACCGTTTAAAGTAACGCGATTAAATTGTTGGCCCATACCACGCACGGTAATAAATTGTCCGTCACCGGCGCGTGCGCGAGTAATGGCAACACCGGTCATACGCTGGAGCGATTCCACCACATTATTGTCTGGAAATTTTCCCAGGCTTTCGGAAGCGATAACATCGTTAACAAAGTTGCTGTGGCGTTTTTTTTGTAATGCATGTTGCAAACTCCAGCGCATGCCGGACACCCGCACTTCTTCAATGGCGGGAACACTGCCCAGTGGCGGGTTGTCGGGTCGGGCAGGGACAGCGGGTTTTGTCACAATCATCACCGCATTATTACCCAGCACTATAAAATCCAAACCGCTGTCGCGCAGCAGTTGGCTTAATGCCTGTGACACAGTTAATTGCCCGGAAATGGCAGGTGCCTGCAAATTGCGCAATAAAGCCGCAGAGCTGTAAATTGCAACGCCGGATTGTCGGGAAAATTGCAACAGCGCATCACCCAGTGGTTGCGCTGGCAATAAAAAATGAATGGTTGTCGCTAGCGAATGATCCGTAGGATTATTGTCAGCTGAATGAGTGGTTTGTGGAATTTGTGCAACTAAAAATGGCGACGCGCTGCAGCCTAATGCACTGCAAAAAATTGCAGCTAATAACCGCCGCGCCCGGTTTTTATCGCGCCAACAAACCATTATGTATGCCTCAGTTCTTGTGCAATCACATCAGCACAAATACCGCCCGGATAAAGGACGGTATTTGATTTACAGAGTATAGCCAGAGAAATTGGCATTCCCCGAGCTGATGACTAGTCGCCAATGCGCGTCAATTTAAACGCAGCAATACTGGCGCGATTTATCGGCCCCGCCAAACCACCGCTGCCCACATAGGTTTGATTAGAGGCGAGGTAACTCATGTTAAAAAAGTCATGCACGCTGAATGCATATTCTCCCGCATCCAAACGCAATTGCAGCGCCGTTGAACTGCGTAGAGGATATTGCCCGGCGCGATCCTCCACGTTGGGCATTTGAATCACACCACTCACCACGGCGTCACCGCGAGCATTAACAACTACTAGCTGTTTCACGGCATTAGTCACACCCGAATCAATCGTGTGCTGGCGATTGTTATAAATAATCTGCAGCGCATAGATACCGGGTTTTTCCACCACAATATTATTGACACGCAAGGTGTCTTGCGGTTTGCCCCAATCGCGCAGGGTGGGTTCGGCATAGTAAGCATCGGCCGCAGTAACCGCCATATTGGCCTGCACACGTTTATCCGTCACCGCAATTAACTGGCTCGCCTGCTGCTCATAACACACCGGTGCGGAGTGGTGTGAGCGATGACTGGAATCCACAAACACAGCTTCCACGGTAAAACACTGACGCACGCTGAGGTCGGCAGGGCTGTTGTCGTTCCAGCTATGGGCGGCAATATGGTTGCCGACCAATTCGCCATTGCGATAAATGTTGTACACCGCTGGCAGATCCGCGCTGTGGTGATTAAAACGCAGCGAAAATTTTCCCTGCACCACATCCACCAGCACCTGCTCCGGCGCCTGGGGTGAAAATACCAACGGCGAATTATGGCTGAGTGGATCAACCACCGGCGCCATGGTGATGTTCTGGTCATTGGTCGTTAGCGGCGCAAAACTCACTTCAATCAGGTTGCTGTCACGGTCTAATTGTTGCGCCGCAATTTCACCGCTGACCGGTTTGCCATTAAGCGTAACGCTGGCCACCGGGTAATAACCTTCACCATTGGTCGCCTCTGGCAAATGTAATTCGATGGCGAGTGATTTACCTTGATAAATAAAATTCTCCAACCGCGCGCGGTTGCCATCACCCAAAAGTTGCCGCGCACCGGCGGTGAGGAAGGGGTCAATCACAAAACCATTTGCGCGCCCATGAAAACCAAAAAAGGTTTCACTCACCATATTTAAGTAGGCGCCGATCGACCAGAGCTGACGGCGCGAATTAATTGCCGGGCCATCGTCAAACCAAGGCTTGGCGGTGAGCCATTCCAAATTTTCCATGTTGGACAAATTCAATGCGGTGCCACGCACCAGCGAATGAATGGCATTGTCGGCCGCGCGGTAATTATTAACCACTGCCGCCGCGCGCAGTGAGTAGGCTGTGACAAATGGCCAGAGCGCGCGATTGTGGTAAACATAAACCTCGGGTTGATGTGGGTAATAAACCGGCACACCAAAGGGTGCATGGGGGTAATTTGCCATCACCTGCTGCGCCTGCTCTGCACTCGCGACACCGTGCAAAATAGCCAAGGCATTGCCCAACATATCAAATTTATGCGCGGGCACTTGCGCTTCTGCCGCAGCGGTCACACTGGCAAATAAACCTTTTTCTGCAATCCAGAATTTTTTGTTGATCTGCTGTTGTAGCGCCGCTGCCCACTCGGTGTATTTTTGTGCGTTGACAGCATCGCCCTTGGCCTGCGCCAACCGCGCCGCCAAGCGGAGTGCTTGATAGTGTGCAACATTGGTAGACAGCGCTTTGGTGGCTGACATTTGTGCGAGGTTATCGACAATCCAGGGCGCGTAGGTTTGGGTGCGCCAATCTAAATAGGATTGCTCGCCACCGTAAAGCCCCTGCTGCAAATCAAAACTAGCGAGGCGGTCCGCCTCCACTGTGCCAATTAATGCGCGATAGGCCAGTGTTTCAAATTCACGGCGCGCACTACCGTGCAAACTGTTCAATAAGGTCTCTGCCGCAATTGCCCAAGTCACACGATCGGTGCTCACTGGCCAACTGCCGCCCGAACCTGTGTCCTGAATTATTTGCAGCGAATTGTTTGGCAGTGAATCGGGCATGGTTGCACCCGCACGAAATGCACTGGTTTTAAATTCCATAGAATTTTTTACCCGCTGCGGATCAAAATACGCGAGCGATAAATCGGCGGCGTAAGCTAAATCCCGCGTCCACACATAATTCCATTTTTCACCCGTTTCAAAACACTCGCAGGGAATGGCCTTACCATCGTTGTAGCTACCGTCTTTAATAGCGCTGACACTCGCCTGCTGTAAATCATCCATCGACAATGCAAATAGACTATCAAATACCACGCTGCCGGATACTACACGGGGTTTATTCGCTTGCTCCGTTACCACGCGTTTTTGTGGTTTATCATCGCGCTGGGGCTGAGAACTAAAGAGGGTAAATTCCCGCTGCGCCGCCGTAGTCGCCGACACTTTTAGCCTATGCGCCTGAGCACCCGCTTCCAGCGTATAAGCGGGGTAAGTGACTTGCTGGCTTTGCACCTGCGCAATTGCCAGCGAGCGCGGTGCAGATTCATTATTACAGCCAGCCAGTAAACTACCCAGCCCCACTGCACAGCCAAGCAGCGCCAGGGATTTTGTTTTTTTCATAACAACCTCTTTGTTTTTGTATTTTAATTTGCCATTGCCTTGTACCAGTGCCCGCGCACGGACACTGGTAATTATTTTCGGCTAGAGTTTATAAATATAATAATTGCCAGTGTCGGGATTAAAACGAATGGTATAGTCACCCGCATGGTTAATCGTAAAACTCAGATTGGCTAAACCGCCGGTGCTCTGTGTCGCCTGGCCTTGCAACCCGCTCGTATTACCCCAATCAATCGCCGACCAATTACTGCTATTGGCAAATTTTAATTGATGACTGCCGGTAGATAAGGGCAGCGTGATATTAAAATTGCCCTGTTGAAAACTCATGGGCACTAGCGACCAATTGGTAAAACCACCGGCCAGCCAGATATTGCTGTAACTGCTGGACATGTCCGCACTCACCCAGGCATTCCAGTTATCCCACAGGGCGCCATCAAAATTTAATTTTCCTAGCTGTAGTGAATTCCAGTTATTGGCCGCGCGGGATATATATTCGCCCGCCACTTTAAAGTTTTCCAATTTTATCCCGCGGCTATTAATTAACTCATTGCCAATCGCTACTGGAATGTCGGCGCTATTGGTCATAGGAAAAAATTCACTGACTGTGCCAGTGGCATCCAGCTCATTCCAGCCATCAATACTCACATTGTTAAAATGAATATTTTCGGTATTGGCCATAGCGTAAATACGAATACCACAATTCGTTTTACCCTCCACGATAAAATTATCGAAGCTGATATTTTTAATGGTTTTAGTAATGTCACCCGACTCCATGGAATCACTTGCCCAATGGCGCGAGGCATTAAATACACAGGTATTGTATTTTTTGTCATTCCAGCCCATGCGGTTGTGAATCACATAGGTATTGGTTACCGACACATTTTCAAAACTGCGCGGCTTCCAACCCCACTGAATAACCGGGCCATTTTCACCTTTCCAAATCACTGTGTTATCTATATCCAAATTGGAGTGATAGAGTTTGATCACATCGTCATTGGCGTGAAAGAAACTGTTTTTCATATAACTGTTGCTATACAACTCCATACCGTCGGTTTGCCAATACCAGCTGCCCACTTGTTTATAATTTTTGACGCGCATGGAAAAGGCTTCAAGGTCTGTCTCTTCGCTATTGCCAGGTTTGGGGTAAACCACAAATGAATGGTAGGGCGGTTCATTGAGAGTGATGCCGCGCATATACAAATACTGCTGTTCACCGGAGGCTTCAAACTGCAACATTTTTACGCAGTCGCCGTGGCAATTGGAATTGTGTTGCAAGCGGCGTTTATAGTCATTTTTGGTATCAGCCTCATACACATATTTTTCACCGGAGATAACCCCATAGCCGGTAACTTTATATTCCTCTTGCACACTGTCGGTAAATTGAAAGGCCCCTTTTATGTAAGCACCGGGAGCCAGATGTAACCACTTCACCCGTGCTGGTAGTTTTGCATGGTAGTCCCAGCGCATGTAATAGATGCCGGGTGGGAAATAAATAATATCGGCCGCCACCTCATTTAAATTCACAATTTCACCTGGCGGGTGTTCATAGACCACGCCATCAGTTTGCGCCGCGCTCAGGTCGGGCGTTAGATAATCCGGCAGGGCAATGGGCTCGGCAAAAATCAATAACGCATTTTTAGGCTCGGTATGTACTTCATAATTGCCTGCCGCCACTGTGGTCAATTTCCCGCTGTCACCTTGGGTTTTATCGTTATAAGCGGTATACAGTTGGTGATTAAACTCCACCGAAAAACGTCGCCCATTACTGCTGTATGGCACTTTGATACGAATGGTATCAGCATCCATTTTTTCTTTAACAAAATTTAATACCGTCGGACGAATAGTGACATCACTCACCGATGAAAAAGTCTCACCGTTGCGCAGAGATACTTCAACCCATACATCCTCGCCAAATAAAAAACTTGACCAACTCATGCTGAGATCAGCTTGATCAGCAAACTCGGCACCGTCAACTCCGTAGTCACCATCCGCATCGCTGTAGAGCCATTTAGCGCGGCCGCTGCGCGGGATTGACATATAAGTAAAGGAGTCAAAATAATTTTCCGGGTCGGCTACACGGCTCACCCGCACCTCATAAAAGCTGGAGGCGCGTACCTTGTTATCGGCAACCGGACCGGTGGCATTGATTTCGTAATTATTGCCGTGCACCCAGGTTTTAAGCCCGGCAGTATCCGCCGTAACACCGGCAGACGAGGGTAATGCAAATAGCAGATTGGCATAAAAAACCAATATGATTTTTATGGGGGTTTTGAATAATTTACGTTTATTGCTCGCACTTGCTGTACACATAGAAAACTCCACATTATTAATATTATTCAGTAGGAGGCAGCCGACAGATAAATTGATCACACTAACAAGCTGCACTTATAACAAGTCGCCCGCCCGTTTTTTAAAAGCAAAAAACAAGAAAAAATCATTAGGAAAATCAACACAACAACATCAACATTTACCACAATAAAAAACAGACAGGTGCCGAAACACCTGCCTGCAAAGCGGATCACAGGGGAGTGATAGAGTAAGTAAAATTGTAGGGATCAAAGCGGATTAAATAATTGCCCGCCGTGGTAATGGTAAAACTCACATTGTCACCACCACCCGTGGTCAGGCTTGCAGTGCCACTTAAACCAGTGGCACTACCCCAATCGTCACCACTCCAGTTATCGGTGTTGGTGAATTTTAATTGTTGCTCGCCAGCGGGAATGTCGGTTGTCAATTCGTAAACACTGTCTTGCGCATTCCAACTCATAGGCAGTTGACTGGGACTCCACGCTTTCCAACTTGCACCAATCCAGTGATTGCCCGGCCCCATGGTTGGATCAATCACATTAATCACGGCGCTAAAACTACTGGGACAAAATTCGCTATCGCCCGCCTGGGTAATACGCACTATAGCTTCACCCCCCGTCGCAGCAGCGGTGATGGTCGCGCCGGTTGCAGTAGGCGCTATAGACGCTGCGCCGCTAATGGCATACTCCAACGGCAGCGCCGCGCTGCTCGTGGCAGTAATATCCAAAGTTTGATTAATAGTTAAATCGGTAAACTCACTGGTGGTAATGGTTTGGCCAGTACAGGCCGCATCAATCGTGGCAACCGCGCTCCAACTAGTATTCAGCGTCGCATCAAAATCGATACGGCCAATATTATCTTTACTCCAATTGTCGCTACTGTTGGCGGTTTTAATTATCGGCTGGCCGGCCACGGTGTAATTCACAATATTAATACCGTTGCCCGGAGTAATATTCACTTTTGTGCCTGCACTATTACCCATGGCCTGCAACAAACTGTACTGAGAATAATTGGGCAATTCATTCCAGCGCTCAATGTCCAGATTGTGAATATTAATGCCTTCAAAATTCGACAGCGGATAAAAACGCATCGCACAATTCACCATGCCTTCAACCCGAATATTTTCAAACATCAGATTGCGCACGTATTTGCTCAGGTCCGCCGTTTTATCCCAGGTATCGCCACTGGCGATCCAATTGTTCGCGGAGTTAATCACACAGGTATTGTGTTTTTGATCTTTCCAATACATGCGATTGTGAATCACATCGATATTTTTTGCCGTGATATTACTCATATGGCGCGGCCACCAACCGAATTGAATAACGGGGCCGTTTTCGTTTTTCCATACCACCACATTATCAACCGCCACGTTGGAATGATAAAACTTTAAAACATCGTCATTCGCATGGAAAAAACCGTTGTTAAATTCGCTTCCGGTGTAAAACTCCAAACCATCGGTCTGCCAGAACCAACTGCCCACCTGCTGGTATTCACTGACCTTCATGGCAAAGGTGTCTTCATTACCGTAAACTACAAATGAATGGTAGGGCGGTTCATTAATGGTGATGCCCTGGACCCGCAATTGCTGTTGGCGACTGGCCGATTCAAAACGCAACATTTTTACGCAGGTTTCATGACAGTTATTGCTGCTGTCCAAACGGTGTTGGTAATTATTATTGATGTCGGCTTCGTAAACATATTGCTCGCCCGATAGCACACCGTAACCGGTGACTTTGTAATTTTCCTGGGCATTGCGAAATTGAAATGAACCCTTAACGTAAGCGCCCGGCGCCAGATAAATCCAGCGGGTATTGTTGGGTAGGAATGCGTGCTTGTTGGCGCCCATGTGATAAATACCGGGCTTAAAATAAATTATATCGGCATTCAAACTGGCCGCATCCACTAGCCCCTGCGCCGGGTATTGAATATTGCCGCTCTCCGGTACCAATTCCGCGCGAGTCTCGGCAGTGTAGTTGGGCTGGGCAAAAATTAGCAGCGCATTTTTGGGTTCGCGATGAATGGCATAACCGCTGTCATTTAAACTCAGGTTGCCGGTATCACCAGAGCGATCGTTGTAACTGGTAAATTGTTGGCTTTCAAATTCCACCGAAAATCGATAACCCTCAGCGCGGTAAGGCACTTTAATCCGCAGGGTATTGTTATCAACCAATTGTTTTTCAAAATTGAGTGAAGTGGGGCGAATAATAATTTCATCCAGATTATTAATGCTGGCGCCATCTTTTAAATCCACCTCTACCCATACATCACCCGTGTATAAAAACGACGACCAACTCATGGAGAGATTAGCGATGTCGGCAAACTCGGCGCCATCGGCATGGGTGTAACCTGCCTTGCTGCGACCACTGCGCGGAATACTCATATACACAAAGGCATTTTTTAGCGCGGTGGGCGCCGCCACAGTGGCGACACGCACATCGTAAAGGCCGGAGCGGCGAACTTTGTTATCCGCTACCGCGCTGCTGTCATTTATTTCATATTCGTCGTGCCACCAGGTATGCAGGTCGGCAGCTATCACATTGGCATCGCTGGATGCTTGAGCCGCAGAAGAAGAGGAGGCAATAACGAGCGATGAACTAACATTGTTAGTGGCACTGGAAACTGAGCTAAGAGCTGCGCTGGATGGAGCAACTGACGATGGGTTGGTGCTACCACCACTCCCGCCACACGCCGTTAAATTAAACAGGGCAACAAGTGATACAGACAATGCAAACAGACTGGATTGTCTATTAGAGGCAAGAAATTTCATAACACTACCTATTGTTATTGTGAAATGAATGACTGCTGCATGTTTTGTAAATCCAGCAATGCAGTTGTTCATCAATAGGACGTGTTACGCATAAAATCCGCCCCCCTGACCATGAAATAATCCAATTGACCAAGGGGCAGCGTTAACACATAACGATAAAAAATTGCGATAAAAATAATTCACAGAGTGGAGCGGATTTTTATTTTGGTTCGTCTCATTTATACCAAAGAGGATTTTTTAAAATAACACCTCTATGCTGTGGATCATTTATGCGCTCGCGACCCGCCTTATTGTTGCATTTGAGTCTTGCCTTGCTGCTACCACTGGCATCGGCCGAGACCGTGATAACTATTACCGCGCTATCCACTCGCTCCGAGTTCTCGGGAAATTACTGTGCCGATCTATTGCAGAAAGCCTTAACCGCCAGCCAGCGGGCGGACGAAATTATTCATCTGCGTCATGTTGAATCCAATCAGTATCAAGCGCGCATGCTCGCCAATCTCAATAACCTGCCCAACAGTGTGGCATGGTCAATGGCCGATAAAAACCGTAACCAAGCACTCATGCCGATTAGAATTCCACTGTTTAAAGGCCTGCTAGGCATGCGGGTTTTTATTATCCGCAAACAGGATCAAACGCGTTTCGATCAAATTGAAAGCCTTGAGGATTTACAACAACTTGTTGCAGGACAAGGTGCGCACTGGCCAGACACCCATATTTTGCGCAGCAATGGCCTGAAGGTTGCCACCGCCATGGATGCCAATCTATTGGTAAAAATGTTAAAAGCCGAACGCTTTGACTATTACCCGCGCGGGGTGGTTGAGGCATGGCACGAATTGAATATTCTTAACGACCCGACACTGACCGTAGAAAAAAATATTTTGTTGGTCTATCACGCGGATTTGTATTTTTATGTGGGCGCTGGCAATCACTCACTCGCCGAACGAATTGAGCGCGGTTTACGCCAACTGCAGAAAACAGGCGAATTTGATCGCTATTTTTACAGCCACCAACGAATTGTTGAAGCACTGCGCCAACTGGAGGCAGCACCGAGGCGTGTTTTTTATCTGGATATTGATGGCGTAAATGCACGGGCATTGGTAGAAAACAATCCCGATTGGTATCAAGCCTTCAGTGAGGACAGCAACCCACCCCATCCCGACCACAGCGACAAACAAAAACAACTGGATGACAGGACGAATTAGTGTGCAGGAAATAAATACACACGTTTGTCCGCGGCATGCTGCACGCGAATTGGCAGGATTTGTGCGAGCACAGCGGGCAATTGATTTACCTCCGCCGTTGTCAGTGCCATAGTAATGCGTTCATTTTTGAGCGCGTCATGCACAATAATTTCGCCATCGTAATAGCGATTAACCTCGCTAATAACTTCGACCAAGGTGGCGTTGTTGTACACCAGCCGCCCGCTGCGCCAGAGCGCGGCAGCGGTAGGGTCTATAGTGCCAACCGCCGATAAAACACCATCTGCCAATTGGGTCACCGTATTGCCCGCGGTTAATACCACCGCCGGTGTTGCGCTGTCCGTATCCAGCGCCAGCGCGCTCACACTGACAATGCCCTCTTCCACACTCACGCGCACTTGTCCGTTGAATTTATTCACATCAAAACGGGTACCCACAACCTGAACGCGAGTGCCACCCACACTGACGTAAAACGGTTGTTGTGGATTTTTGGCGATATCAAAAAACGCCTGTCCGGCAAGCAATTCCACATGGCGCTCACCCTCCGTTTGCCAAGCATTGATGCGTGTTTTGGCGGCCAGGGTAAGCTGGCTGCCATCGGGCAAGGTGATGGTTTGCAGCTGTGCCACCGCAGTTTGGTAATGACTGATAACGGGATTTGCCTCGCGCCCATCCAACACCACCCACACCCCGAGCAGTAATACACTGGCCAACGCAGCGGCCTGCCAGGAGCGACCACTCCATTGCAACCACTGATTCCATTGCGCGCGCCAGCCTGCAGCGGGTAAATCGGCCACGGAATTGCGCAATTCTGCACGCGTACCCGGTGCCAATTGCCCCAGTTGCTGCCAGGTTTGTTCATACTCGATAAACGCCTGCTCGTGAGCTTCCGATACCGCCATCCAGCGCCCAAACGCTTCGCGCTGCTGCTCGCTCACGGCGCCAGAATTTAACAACACCAACCAGTCGCGCGCCTGCGCCTGGATAGCGCTGTCAATTTGCGGTGATTTATTTGGCTTCATAGATTCACTTCTTGTCGTTCCATGCTATTCGCCACATGCTTTTAGGGCCTTATGACAATCATCTATCGCTTTGGCGATATGTTTACGCACCACGGTTTCAGATAAGCCCACCTGCCGGGCAATTTCCGCATAGGACAAGCCATCAAACCGGCTCATCATTAATAACTGGCGTCGCCGCCCGGGCATAGCCCACATCACCTGGGCCAGAATTCCCAATCGCTGACGCGATTCATTTGTGCGCTCCGGCCCTGTGGCATCGCTCGCCTCTTCCTCGGTATGCAACACCGTCTCGCTATAACCCTGCCGCACCTTGCCGTGGCGTTTTTGATCTATGGCGATGTTGCTGCAGGCGCGATACAGAAACGCACGCGGATTTTCAACCAGCGGCGCACCCTCCAGCTCCGCAAAATTTGCAAAAGCAGACTGCACTATATCTTCGGCATCACTGGCATCCACGCCAAACTTGCCGGTTATGTAAGCACACAGCTCCCGCCGATACTGGCGGTATACATCCACTAACAGCCGTTGCTG
The DNA here is from genome assembly GCF_000263355.1 of Cellvibrio sp. BR. Taxonomy (NCBI): domain Bacteria; kingdom Pseudomonadati; phylum Pseudomonadota; class Gammaproteobacteria; order Cellvibrionales; family Cellvibrionaceae; genus Cellvibrio; species Cellvibrio sp. BR. The sequence goes on from NZ_JH668200.1 coordinate 373,431, forward strand.
GCTGTGGTTATGGCTGCCCAACTGCCACGCCTGCCCGATCAGAACTGAACAAAGCAACTCACCCCTTGAACCTGCTGCGCATGATTATTCTATGCAGCCCGTCACTCCAGTGTAGCTAGCAACGCAGAGGGCTGAACCGGTTGATTTACGCAGACATATCAACCTGTCTGCCAATAGGACGTGGGGGAGCGGCAAATCCGCTCCCCCCGAGTGATAAAACTTTTAGCTGGTGGAAATACTCTGGAAGGTGTTTACTCCTCCACACACCCCTTCTCACCCTCGGGCAATTTTTCCAAACGGATATTGGTGATACTCACCGTAAATTTGCCGTCGGTGGCGATAGTGAACGGGCCGTTGATTTTGCTTAAATCGAAGTTGTCGCTTTTGAAGCAATTGAGTGGCAGCGGCATGCTGAACCATTCGCCTTTGGGCATGGATTTAATCAGTTTATTGATGGGTAAATCCGCGCGGCAGGGGTAGCCGCAGTCCAGGCCGATGTTGACGTTTTTATCGGGTTTTACATCCACCCGCATATCGATGGTGAGTGAGGCGGAGTCTTTGAATTTGGATAAATCAATCGGGTTGCCGTAAAGCGCAAAATTACCCTGCATTTTTTTGCGCGGTGCCCAGGTGATTTGAATCGCATCACCTTCACCTTTAAAACTGGTGGGCGCCACCTCGACTTTGCCACCTGCCGATTTGCCCTCCCGCCCTGTTATGCCGGTGCTCCAATTGGTGGGGTCGCCGAGTGAAATGCTACGGCTAATCAGCTCACCTTTGATGAGATAAAAGTAGTTGGGGTTCAGTTCTTGTGCCTGAGTAGCTAAAGACAGCAGAACAAGGCCGGACAACGCCAGCAAGGATTTCAGGATAGTGGGGTATTGCATGTTTGAGACCTCGTTAGAAATTATTATGTGGGCAAGCCGCTGTTAAAGAAGCCTTAACAGCTGTGCATAATATTTATCCAACCGGCAAATATGTCAATTGACTATAAGAAAACCCCTCACTTAAAAAGTCCCCCGCTGTACAAAAGGTACTTGCGCGTAGAGTTTTCGCTCGCCGCCGCGCGGGTCGTTGACCAATTCCGAGGTTTCGTTGATCACCAAGGTTTCGCGCTTTTCCAAACTGTAGGGCTTCCAGCGCGGGATGCCTTTGTGGCTAGGGTTGCCGGTGTTGGCGAAGGCGATCAGCGCCTCGCTCAGTTGATCGGCCACTTTTTGCGCGGCAGGCGATTGACCGGTGCGCGCCTGTGGGTGATGGATGGTATCGAATACCATGGCGATATCGATTGAGTGAAACGCACCCCATTTGCCGTCGTCGAGCGGTGAACCCCAGTCGAATTGGTACACATAGGCCGGTGCGCCCTGACGTGCGCGGGCTTCGGCTTCTTGTATTGCACCGGGCCAGGAGCGGCCGGCGGTAGTGGCAGCAAAAAATACCTGCGAGGGCGTGTAGTGAGGGTAAAGCTGGCGATAGGTGTCGATTACCACCCGCGGGTTTACATCGGAATATTGGCTGAGTTCCAACCTTACGGGCAGTTCCTGCCAGGTCAGGTTGTGGTTTTTGGGATCGCCGCCGAGAAAGGCGCGGGTTTCATCTTTGGTATTGCCAATCACCATGGGGATATGGCGCGATTGCGCGGGCGCTTGCGGGTAAAAGGGGTGTTGGTGCAGCACATGGTTGTCCAATACCGGGCCAAAGTAGAGGCGATTATTTTCAATGCGCGACGGGTCTTTGGTGTCCTGCGTTGCGGCGATTATGTCCTCCATCGGCAAGGTTTTCAGTCGGGCCAATTGACCGGGCGATAGCTTGAGTGTGTCCAACAATAGCTGTGCACGCTGGGTGGCAGCGCGCGGGCCAGCGGCCGTCACTTGCTGGCCACTCATGGTAAAGGCGCGGTGAAATAAACCCGCAGCGGCGGGAGTTGCCATCAAACTGGCGATTTTAGCGCCGCCGCCCGATTGGCCAAACAGGGTGATGTTGTTGGCATCGCCCCCGAACTCAGCTGCATGTTGCTTGACCCACTGCAGCGCCTGAATCAAATCCAGCTGGCCGACATTGCCCGAGGCGGCAAATTCACGGCTGCCCAGCCCGCGTTCCTCCAATTGCGCCAAATACCAATAACCAAAGGCGTTGAGGCGATGGTTGACGGTGATGACTACCACGTCGCCGCGCAGGCAGAGATTGGTGCCATCGTACAAACCGCTGGCGCCGGAACCGGTGTCGTAACCGCCACCGTGAATGTAAAACAGGATTGGGCGCCGCTTGCCGTCGCGCAGGGCGGGGGTCCAGACATTCAGGAACAGGCAATCTTCCGACATCGCCTCCTCGTTGCCGCGCTGGGGAGCAGCGGCGCCGTAGTCCAGCGCGTCGCGCACTCCCTCCCAGGGCAACTCGGGTGACGCGGGGGCAAAGCGGGTTTTGGCGGTATCACCGCCGTAGGGAATACCACGAAACACCTTGATGCCCTGCTGGCTGTTGCCGCGAATTTTGCCGCTGCGGGTAGTGGCGATGGGGTATTCATCGCTGGCGCCATAGACGCGGCTGGCGCTGCCTGCCAGTAGCAGCGAACCTAAAGCCCCGGCCTTGAGCAATTGGCGGCGATCAATCACAGAGCTGTTTTCTTGAGCATTCTTGACGTGTATTGGCTGCGGGGTCTTGTTATTGTTCATCTGGGTCATCGCCTATGGCTTATTCGAATTAGCGCAAAAAACTAGCATAGGGTAGTTTTGAATACAAGTTGCGATATTTGTCATTTATTACTTGCAAATTCGAGTTAGCAAAGGCTAATTTAATAATAACTGAGGATTTGGGAACGCATGGCCAAGACAATTGAGGCAATCGCCGATGAGCTGGGGCTGTCCATTACGACGGTGCGTTTGGTGCTGCTGGGCAAGGCACGACAGTATCGTATCAGCGCCAAAACCGAGGCGCGGGTGCGCGAATATACGGAGCTGCATGGTTATGAAATCAACCATGTAGCACGCAGTTTGCGGTTGCAACGCAGCGATGCACTGGCATTGATTATTCCGCGATTATCCAACCACTTTTTTGCCCAATTGGCGGAGTTGTTGGAAATTCGCTGCCGTAAAGCGGGTTTACAGCTATGGATTTCCTGCTGTTACGACAACCCGGACACCCAGCAGGAGCTGATCAAACAATTCCGCGAGCGCAATGTGGATGGCCTGTTCCTGGTACCCGCCAATGCAAATATGCCAGCGCTGGCAGCAGCGCAATTGAAACAGCGGCTGGTATTGCTGGACCGCGACTTTGGCGGCAACGATTACGCGGTGGTGGTGACGGACAACCGGCAAAGCGGCTACCAACTGGCGCAGCGCCTGCACGCTTTTTGTGTACAGCGCGGCGATTTGCAGCCGGACTTTTTATTGTTTGCGGGCAACAGCGGTATGCCCTCCATTAGCCAGCGCCTTGTCGGTTTGAATGCCGCGTTGGATGACTTGGGCCTGAGCGCCAGCCAGCGCCGCGAAGTACAGGTTCCGCACAATGATTTCCACGAGGGCGAGCAAGCCATGGCTGAGCTGATCGACAGTGGCCAACCACTGCCCAAGGTACTGGTGTGTTCATCCATCCCGCTATTTGAAGGCGCGATGCAAGCCCTGAAACAGCGCTTGGGCGGCGCGCCGGAAAACATGGTGCTGGCGACCTTTGACGATCACAGCATGCTCGATTTTTTACGTAACCCAGTGTGCTCGGTGCGTCAGGACTATGCCTTTATGATCGAACAGGCGTTTAGCGAAATGGCGCAATTGATCAGCGGCGAGGGTCAACCGGCACGGCATATCGCCAGCATGCGGCTGGTGCCGCGCAATATGGATTAACCATCCCGGTAACAGGCGGCGGGTGCAGCTCTTGAGTGCAAATTGGTGCAAATAGTTTTCTCGGCAATCACATCAACCACAACAACAAAATGAATCAATAAAACCAAACGATTCAACAGAGGAAGAGACATGCAACCACTATCACTGCGCCAGCTACCACGGCTGCTGGCCTGGGGCGCACTTGCGCTGGCCGCCGCTGGCTGTACGCCGCCACAAACCAAACCCCAGGCGGACGCGAATACCGGGAGCGCCGACTGTGTCGACTACTTGGGCAACGGCTTTTTGCGCCACTGCCAAACCTGGGCAACCACCTACGAAGGCCAGCGCCAGGGCGATTTGGGTGATGGCACTTACCTCAACCCGATTGTCGCCGGTGACCGGCCCGACCCCAGTATTCTCAAAGATGGCGACGACTACTACATGGTGTTCTCCACCTTTGAAAGTTACCCCGCGCTGACCATTTGGCACTCCCAGGATCTGGTCAACTGGCAGCCGATTGGCCCGGCACTGACCCACTATATCGGCAGTATTTGGGCGCCGGAGCTGACTAAACATAACGGCCGCTACTATGTGTACATCCCCGCCAAATTACCCGGCCACAACTCTAACTATGTGGTCTGGGCCGATGATATCCGCGGCCCCTGGTCGGAACCCATCGACCTTAACCCGCGCGACGCCAAACAGCAGCGCAAATACCCCGACCGTATCGACCCCGGGCATTTGGTGGGTGAAGACGGCAAGCGCTATTTGTTTTTCTCTCACGGCGATTATGTGCAATTGGCCGATGATGGCCTGAGCCTGGTAGGCGAGATGAAACACACCTACGACGGCTGGAAATACCCGGAGGAGTGGGACGTGGAAAGCTACGCCCAGGAAGGGCCAAAAATGCTGAAACACGGTGACTACTTCTACATGGTCACCGCGGTGGGCGGCACCGCTGGCCCGCCAACCGGCCATATGGTGATTGCGGCGCGTGCCAAATCGGTACACGGCCCCTGGGAGAACTCACCCAACAACCCCATTATTCGCACCGAATCCGCGGCGGAAAAATGGTGGTCGCGCGGCCACGCCACCTTGGTGGAAGGCCCAACCCCCGGCGACTGGTACATGATGTACCACGGCTATGAAAACGGCTTCCACACCCTTGGCCGCCAAACCCTGCTCGAACCCATCGAATGGACGGATGACGGCTGGTTCCGCTCCAAAGGCTTTGATGTGGGTGAACCCATTCCCAAACCCAAAGGCGGCAAGGCGAGCAAACACGGCAGCCCGCTGTCGGACGATTTCAGCAGCAATAAATTTGGCCTGCAGTGGAGTTTTTATCGCGGCGACCGAAGCGAAAACCAACGCTTACACTATGGTCGCGATGCCCAGGGGCCCTATCTGGAACTCAGCCCCAAAGGCACTTCGCCCAGCAACTCATCGCCCATGACCTTTGTGCAGGGCAATCAGGCCTATCAGTTTGAGGTGGATCTGGAATTGGAAGAAGGTGCAGTCGCGGGTGCAATGGTGTTCTACAACGACAAGCTCTACGCCGGTGTCGGCATTGCGCCCAAGGGTTTCTGGTTGCATCGCTACGGTATGGATCAGCGTTACAGCGCCCGCCCGGACGGCAATAAATTCCGCCTGCGCGTGACCAATAATCGCCACATACTGACCATTCACTACAGTACCGACCAAGGCAAAACCTGGCGCAAGTACGATACACAAATGGAGGTCTCCGGCTTTCACCACAACGTCGCTTACGGCTTTATGAGCCTGCGCCCGGCGCTTTACGCCGCGGGCACTGGCAAGGTGAAATTCCGCAATTTTGTTTATCGGGCCTTGCCCTAGATCTACCGGGCGTTGCCCTAGCAGGGGTTTACCCGCTGACAACGTCCAACTGGTAACCGACATCGCCTAAATGGCGCTGTTCGGTTTCCAGATCGGCCTGGGTCAGCGGGTGGTTTTGCAGCCACTGCTGCGGCAGTGATAATTTTATTTTTTTGCCTTCCGCTGTCAGTGCAATAACAGGTAAACCGTCTTTAATGCGGCCGCGGTGAAAAATTGCCGCCAGGCGCAACAAAATCGCCAGGCGCACTAAATCGATATTATCGAGCGGGAAATTTTTGGCGGGAAAGCGTTTGCGATGCGCCAGTACCAACGCGGAAAGCTGGGCTTGCTCTGCGCGCGAACAACCGGCGAGGTCGACGTGTTGCACAATATAGGCCGAGTGTTTGTGATAATCGTTGTGCGCAATATCCAAACCGACTTGATACAAACGCGCGGCCCAACCCAATAATTTGCTCGCATCATTCGCGGTTAATTGCCAGGTTTGCGCCACCTGCGCCAACAATTGCAGCGCGGTGTTTTCCACCGCCGTCGCTTTTTCCATATTCACGTGAAAACGCAGCGCCAGTGCATCCACACTGGCCTGACGTATATCGTGATTTTCCAGGCGGCCTTTTTGATCAAACAACAAACCTTCGCGCAGCGCCCAATCGGCTGCGATCATGGTTTTTAATTGCAGCGCTTCAAACAATGCGCGCAATACAATCGCACCGCCTAAAAAAACCGGTTTGCGATCATCGGATAAACCGGGCATATCGATATCCAATTTTCCCTCATCCAAATAGCGCGCAATAATTTTATCGAGCGACACAGCGGTGATAGCGCCATCGCTCCAGCCATTGGCTTCACAGACTTTCGCAACCGCTTTAATACTGCCCGAAGCGCCCAGCACCTGTTGCCAACCGCGTTCGATAAATTCATCTTTTACTGGCTGTAATTCTTGCAAGCAGGCGATCAGCGCTTTGGTGATGGATTTTTCGCTCACCTTACCATCGTGAAAAAATTGTTTGGTGATGGCAACACAGCCCATGCTCAAACTTTCTTTGAGCGACGGCGTCATACCTTCGCCCAAAATAACTTCCGTACTGCCACCGCCTATATCCATCACAATACGATTGCCTTTATCCGGTGCAATGCAATGCGCCACCCCCAAATAAATCAAGCGCGCTTCTTCATCGCCCGAAATAATTTCCACCGGATGCCCAAGCCGCGCTTCGGCGGCCGCCAGAAATTCACCGCCGTCATTAACACTGCGCAAGGTTTTAGTGCCCACAATACGCACACTGCGCGAAGGGTAAGCGCGCAGGCATTCGCCAAAACGTTCCAAACACGCCAGTGCACGCTCGCGCGCGTCTTTGCTCAAACTGCCATCGGCCTGCAAACCAAAACCCAAGCGCACCGGCTCGCGCAAACGGTCGAGCAGCGTGAGCTGGCCATTGTCCCAACGCGCCACAATCATATGAAAACTGTTGGAACCTAAATCCAGCGCGGCGATATGGCTGGCAGCAGCCTCGGGGCGGGAAGATAAATTAAACATGGCGCATTTCCGTTTATCAGCAACTGGATTGATTATGGGCTACGAGGGAGAAAACCGTGGACAGAGTACAATCATCTGACGCACATGCCCAGCCATCACACACCCATGCGCAACAGCGAGCAAAAAAATTAGCCAATAAAAAAGGCAATCACCGCAGTGATTGCCTTTGTTACAAAACATACCGGCGAATTAGTTCAGCGCTTCAGACGCTTCCGGTTTTGCTTGCTGTGCTTGTTGCTGTGCTTGTTGCTGCGCTGCCGTAATCGCTTGCACAAACACCGCATCAAAATTAATCGGTGGCAACATTAAGGGTGGGAAACTGCCACGACCGAGAATGCCGTCTACCGCTTCACGCGCGTAGGGGAACAAAATTTGTGGGCAGGCGGTGTTAATCAATTGCGTTACCGCAGGGCCTTCAATACCGGAAATGGCAAACAAACCGGCTTGTTTGACTTCCACCAAAAACACGGCGCGATCTTCCAAGCGTGCAGTGATAGTGAGCAACAGCACTACTTCAAACAAACCCTCTTCAATCGGGTTGGCCTGGATATTTAAATCCTGTTGGATATTGGGTTTGTAGGCTTTGGTAAAAGCTTCCGGGCCCATCGGCGTTTCAAACGAAATATCTTTCAAATAAATACGTTGAATCGCGAATACCGGGCCTTTGGCGCCTTCTGCTGCTGCAGTTTGTTGATTATTTTCAGACATAATAAACTCGACTTGGTGGTATTAAAAAATCCTAATGATAAACAATGCAGCGCTGAATCAGCCTTGCGCCAACAATGCATCCAGTTTGCCCGCTTTATCCAGCGCCCACAGATCGGTAAAACCGCCGACATGATGTTCGCCAATCCAGATTTGCGGCACAGTGCGCTGACCGCTTTTATCCATCATTTCCTGGCGTAAATGCGGTTGGGTGTCCACGCGAATTTCCTCAACCGCTACACCTTTTTGCGCCAATAATTTTTTGGCATTAACGCAGTAAGGGCAGACAGCGGTGGTGTACATAGTCACGCGGGCCATAAAAACTCCAACTAATTTGGGGTGGGTCAAAACACTCTTGGGCAGGTTATTACTTGCCCTTTACCAGCGGTAAATTCTGCGCTTGCCATTCGGCAATACCGCCGCCTAAACGGCGCACATCAAACCCTTCTTTGCCGAGAAAGCGGCCGACGGCACCGGCGTGTTGGCCGAGTTTGTCGATCAGGATGATGGTTTTTTCTTTGTAGCTCGCCACTTCAGTCGATTCTTTGGTGAGCTTGGCGTAGGGCACGTTAATCGCCCCGACTATATGGCCCGCCTTGAATTCAGCACTGTCGCGCAGGTCTACCAATACGGCGTTGCCCTCATTGACCAAACGCGTCACTTCGTGGGGTGATACCGGGCGACCGCTTTTAATGCGATCGCGCCATACGTAGATGTAAATCAGCACAATCAGGGTGGTGACCAACAGCCATTCTTGGGTAACAAATACAATAAAGTCCACAGCACTTTGCCTTCTTTTGGTTGGTCTGTTCCGCTAAGTGGGGACACACCAAGGAGTTTTCAATACACCTTGCACACCGTTTTGGCGCGGGCGTCAACAAGGCGCGGAAGTATACACGATTGAACACCGCGATTAACCGGCGCGTGCGGGCTTCAACGCAAAGCGTTCTGCGCGCCATAGCGGGATTGTAAGCGGCAGATAGCGAGTTTTTACATAGAGTTAGCGCGCCCAACCCGCTAGAATACGAACCATTATCGCTGCAGCGAGTCGCTGGCCTGCGAACCCCATTCAACGATAGTGCACCTGAGGCGCTATCGAGTTGTCCCGATTCATGTTCATCCGACCCTGGAACCGATTTATGAGCGCAAAAAAACCTATAGTGTTGTTGATTCTCGATGGTTATGGCTACTCCGAAAAAACCAAGTACAACGCCATCGCCGCGGCACACAAACCCGTGTTTGACAAACTCTGGGCCAATAACCCCAAAAGCCTGATTGAAACCTCAGGTATGGCCGTGGGCCTGCCGGAAGGGCAAATGGGCAATAGCGAAGTGGGCCACATGACCCTCGGCGCGGGCCGCGTGGTTTACCAAAACTTTACCCGCATCAATAAGGCCATCAGCGATGGCGACTTCTTCACTAATCCGGTCTATGTAACCGCCATCGATAGCGCCATCGCCGCCGGCAAAGCCGTGCACATCCTCGGCCTGCTCTCTGAGGGGGGTGTACACAGCCATGAAGACCACATCTACGCTATGATGAAAATGGCCGTCGGTCGCGGTGCAAAAGAAGTCTACCTGCACGCCTTTTTGGATGGTCGCGATACGGCACCGCGCAGCGCCGAAAAATCCCTGCAGCGCGCGCAAGATTTGTTTAAGGAATTGGGCGCTGGACGTGTGGCGTCTATTGTCGGCCGTTATTTTGCGCTCGACCGAGACAACCGCTGGGATCGCGTTAAAGCCGCTTACGATGTCATGGTAACGGGCGATGCCGAATTTGATGCACTCACCGCCGTGGACGGCTTGAAAGCCGCTTACGAGCGCGGCGAAAACGACGAATTTGTAAAAGCCACGGTAATCTGCGGCGAGGACGAAGAAGTCGCCACTATTAACGATGGCGACTCAGTGATTTTTATGAACTTCCGCCCCGATCGCGCACGCGAAATCACCAACGCCCTGATCAGCGAAGACTTCACCGGTTTTGAACGCGAGCTGCACCCAAACATTGCGCACTTTGTACAAACCACGGAATACGCCTCTAGCATCAAAGCACCTATCGCCTTCCCGCCGGAAGATCTGACCAATTCATTTGGCGATTACATTGCACAGCTGGGCAAAACCCAATTGCGCATCGCCGAAACCGAAAAATACGCCCACGTAACTTTCTTCTTCAACAGCGGCAATGAAGTGGTCTACGAAGGTGAAGACCGTATTCTGGTGCCATCGCCCCAAGTGGCTACCTACGACTTGCAACCGGAAATGAACGCGCCAATTGTGACCGACAAATTGGTCGAAGCCATTGAGTCGGGCAAATACGACGCGATTATCTGCAACTACGCCAACTGCGATATGGTCGGCCACTCCGGCATTATGGAAGCGGCGACCAAAGCGGTAGAGGCGGTTGATATCTGCCTTGGCCGTGTATTGGAAGCGGTGGACAAGGTGGGCGGCGAGGCGTTAATCACCGCTGACCACGGCAATGTGGAAGAGATGTTCGACGAAGAAACCGGCCAACCGCACACCCAACACTCTACCTTGCCCGTGCCCTTTATTTTCCACAGCCACCGCAAAGGCACCATCGCCCCCGGCGGTTCGCTGGCGGATGTAGCACCCACCATGCTGCACTTGATGGGCCTGCCGCAACCGAAAGAAATGACCGGACGCAACCTGATTACCCTAGCGTAACCAGCAAGTACAAAGCGGCTGGTGTACTGCACCAGCCGCTTTATTTTTCACCCCTATTGATATGACTACCATGAGTCGATTTTTTGTATTCGCCAAAACTCTCGCACTCAACAGCCTGTGGTGCGCTGTGCTGGTGTTGTCCGCCAGCAGTTATGCCGATGAAAAAGCCGAAATGGCCAAGCTGCAGAAAGAGATAGAAGCACTGCAAAAAGAGCTGCAACAGGTGCAGGGGACACGCTCCAGCTTGCAAAAAGATCTGCAAAAATCGGAACAGGAAATTAACAAACTCCAGCAAAAAGCCAATGAGATCAACAAAGAACTCAAACAGCAAAACAACGAATTGAATCAGCTCAAAAATGAGCGCAGCCAGCTGGAGCAGGCCAAAAAAAGGCAGCAGGGTGAAATTGCTGAGCAGATGCGCGCCGCGCATAAACTGGGCGAACAGAGTGAGGTGAAAGTACTGCTCAATCAGGAGTCGCCCGATCAGCTGTCGCGCATCATGAAATACCACAGTTATTTTATGGAGGCGCATACCCAGAAAATGCAGGGTTTTATGGAAACTATCGCCCGCATCGATGCACTAACACCGGAGATAGAAAAAAAAACCCTTGAACTGGGTGCGATGCAAGCACAGTTGGATGAACAGCGCCAACAGCTGAAAAGCCATCAGAGTGAACGCCAAAAAGCGCTGGCGAAAGTTAACCATCAATTCAAAGACAAAAACCAACAGCTCAAACAGCTAAGTGAGGATCGCCGCCGTCTGCAGGCTTTGTTGGAGCGAGTGAGCGAGCGTGTTGCCAGCAGTGGTGCCATCAATTCACCAGCCTATGTACCGTTGCCTGCGGGTAGTGAAAAGTTTTCACTGCGCAAAGGCCGCTTGCCCTGGCCAACCCAGGGCAGGTTGATCCATCGCTTTGGCAGCGCGCGCATTGCCGGGCAAATTAACTGGAGCGGATCTTATATTGCCGCGCCTATGGGCAATCAGGTAATTGCAGTCCATCATGGGCGCGTGGTTTTTGCCGATTATTTTGGCGGGCACGGGCTGCTGGTGATTGTGGATCACGGCGAAGGCTACCTGAGCCTTTATGCCCACAATCAAAGCCTGCTCAAAAAGGCGGGCGAACCGGTGCGCGCCGGTGAAGCTATTGCCAGTGTTGGCAACTCGGGTGGCCAAGCCAGCACCGGTTTGTATTTTGAAATTCGCCACCAGGGGCGCCCCATAGACCCGGGCGGCTGGCTCGCACGCGGCTAGCAGCACTTTATATTCAGTGCAGCGACTTATTGTGTATAGCGGTTATTTTTTTGCGGGTGGCTGTCATTCCAAGCCGATTTGGCTTAGTGTGCGCCCCCGATTCAGGATAGATTTTGGCTTATCCAGCCATCGGAGACCTCATGTTTTGCGCGGCTTTTTCCCAGTTCCACGGTAACCTCCGCTCGACCCTTATCAGCCTGCTGGCATTGTTACCGGCACTGGCGCTGGCGGATGAAAAATCCACCGCTAATACAACCACCGGGCTGTTGCCGCTGGAAGAGCTGCGCACTTTCACCCGTGTCTATGACCATGTCCGCAGTGGTTATGTCGATGACATCAGCGATGCACAGCTGCTGGAATACGCCATCAAAGGCATGATTGCTGAGTTAGACCCGCATTCCGCTTATCTGGATAAAGAAGCCTTTGCCGATCTGCAAGCCAACACCTCTGGCGAGTTCGGCGGTGTCGGTCTGGAAGTGAGCCTGGATGATGGCTATGTCAAAGTAGTTACCCCCATCGACGATAGCCCCTCCGCCAAAGCCGGTATTTTGGCGGGTGACATAGTGGTGCGTATCGACGATAAACCCGTCAAGGGCATGGATTTAAACAAAGCGGTCAATCTGATGCGCGGCCCTAAAAACAGCCCGATTAAAATCACCGTGATGCGCGATGGTGTCGATCAACCTATCGATTTCGATTTGCTGCGCGACATTATCAAAGTGCAAAGCGTGCGCACCCGCTTGTTGGAGCAGGATTACTTCTACATTCGCATCGCTCAATTCCAGCTGGATACCGGCAAAGAAATGGGCAAAAAAATTCAGGATCAGCTGAAGAAAAATCAGGACACCAAGGGAATTATCCTCGATTTACGCAACAACCCCGGTGGGGTATTGCAGGCGTCGGTCGAAGTGGTGGATGCATTCCTTGATGGCGGCCAGGTGGTTTACACCCAGGGTCGGCTCGATAACAGCAATATCAGCTATAACGCCGAAGCCGGTGATATTACCGGCGGCCTACCCTTGGTAGTGCTAATCAATGACGGCTCCGCCTCCGCCTCGGAAATCGTCGCCGGCGCCCTGCAGGATCACAAACGCGCCATCATTATGGGCACCCGCAGCTTTGGCAAAGGCTCGGTGCAATCGGTCATCCCCATCAGCAATGACCGCGCTGTAAAACTCACAACCGCACTCTATTACACCCCCAATGGCCGCTCGATTCAGGCGCAAGGCATTGAACCGGATGTAGAAGTAGAACGCGTGCAAGTTGCCGCAATCGCCCAGAACAGCGGTGTGACCGAAGCGGATTTGGCGCGCCATTTGGGCAACGGCAAAGGCGGCAAAGAGAGTACCAGTAAAGAGCGGGCCAACCGCCGCATCACCAGTGCCGAGCTGCTACAGGAAGACAACCAGCTGCATGAGGCGTTGAATCTGCTCAAAGGCTTGAATATTTTTCTGCAAAGTTCGCCCTTGGCCAAGAGCACGGAAACCCAACCGGAAATTGCACCGGACATAGTGCTGCAACCCAGTCTCGACGAACCCGTTCAAGACCAATAACCTCCATGTGCACGCCGAAGGCAAGATTCCACTGCCGCTGGCTATTTATCCTCTTGAGTTGCCTGGCGTCGATTGACAGCGCCAGCAGCGCCCCCGCTGCCAATCAACACGCCCAGCTGGCAATCATTATCGATGACCTGGGTTACAACCTGCGCCTCGGTCAGCGCACCTTGAACCTGCCCGGCGCTATCACCGTTGCGGTTTTACCCTTTACCCCCCACGGACGCGAGCTGGCGCACTACGCCCATCAACAGGGTAAAGAAGTCATGCTGCACGCGCCCATGAGCAATCATCATGATTATCCTCTAGGGCGCGGCGGCTTGCGCAGCGGCATGGCAAAAACCGAATTCATCGCCGTATTGCGCCAGAATCTCGCCAATGTACCCCATGTCAAAGGCGTGAATAACCATATGGGCAGCCAACTCACAGAAGAGGCCGAACCTATGGGCTGGTTGATGGCGGAGTTAAAACAACAACAGCTCTATTTTGTCGATAGTCGCACCAGCGCCCAGACCCAGGCGCTGATTCAGGCACAAGAAATCGGTTTGCCAAGCCGTCGGCGCGACGTATTTTTGGATGATAAAAAAGACCAGCAGGTCATTTACCAACAGTTGTTGTTAGCACTGGAAAAAGCACAGCAACAAGGCTCAGTCATCGCGATCGGCCACCCTTATCCAGAGACACTGCGCGTATTGGAACAACTACCGGAACTATTGGCGCGCTATCAAGTCCACTTGGTTAAGGCATCGCAATTAATGGCCGATACCATCCCGGGTGGATTAAAGGGAGGCGCGGGCAATTATTGTCTCGCACCGCCCATGAGCCTCTGGCCGGAAACCTGGATGCCCATCAACCCTTTTGACTACACACCGCCAGTGTGGGAAAATTGATGAATTAAACGCCAAGCTGGTTAAATCCAGAATGATCTAAAAATAGCATTGTGGCAGACCAACTAAATCTAGCGATCTGCTTTCGTTGCTGTCTATAATCATGCTGGGCGATTAATGATCAGTCCGCAACAGGGAATATTCAGAGTGGCAGCGCAGCGAGGAATCAATATGGCTACAGCAAATAGAGCAGGCGAACAGGGCAGCGTCCCTTCCCGTCACGGCAGATACATACAGAAAGATGGCTACTGGTACTACACCACCCGCGAAGGCGTGGATATAGGCCCGTTTGATAGCCACGCTGATGCCGAAGTAGGTGTTGGAGAGTTTATTGAATTTATTCAGGCATCCGAACCAAAGGTATCCGATGTACTAAAGCAGTACCGCGCGGCCTAGATTCGTTCTAGGCCGCTGACAAAAACGGGCGCCATTGGGCGCCCGTTTTTGCATGTCTCGTTTCATTTTCAACCAAAAGCTTTTACAGACGCACCTCTATACCCCGCTCACGCATATACTCTTTCGCTTGCTGCAAGGTGTATTCGCGGAAGTGAAAAATGCTCGCCGCCAGCACCGCATCGGCACGGCCCTGAGTCACACCATCCACCAAATGCTGCAAATTGCCCACGCCGCCCGAAGCGATCACCGGCACCGGCACCGCATCGCTAATCGCGCGCGTCACACCCAGGTCATAACCCTTTTTGGTGCCATCGCCATCCATGCTGGTAAGCAAAATCTCGCCCGCACCATAGGCGGCCATTTTGGCTGCCCACTCCACTGCGTCGATGCCCGTAGGTTTACGGCCACCATGGGTAAAAATCTCCCAGCGCGGTGTCTCGCCGTCAGCGCTGACTTTTTTGGCATCAATCGCCACTACAATGCACTGGGCACCAAAACGGTCAGAGGCCGCTTTTACAAAGTCGGGGTTAAACACTGCTGCTGAGTTGATACTCACTTTATCTGCACCCGCATTAAGCATGATGCGGATATCCTCCACCGTGCGAATACCACCGCCCACCGTGAGCGGGATAAACACTTCGCTGGCGATCTTTTCTACCGTATGTACGGTGGTCGCGCGGCCTTCATGGGTGGCGGTGATATCAAGAAAGGTAATCTCATCTGCACCTTCCTGGTTGTAGCGTTTGGCAATTTCCACCGGATCACCCGCATCGCGGATATCCAGAAATTGCACACCTTTCACCACGCGACCATTGTCGACGTCCAAGCAAGGAATAATGCGTTTTGCGAGTGCCATAAACAGTTCCGGAATTAATTAGCGTCGCAGTAGGCCTGCGCTTCCGCCATAGTCAATGTGCCTTCGTAAATCGCACGGCCGGTGATGGCGCCGCAGATGCCCTTATGGGACTCGGCTTTCAGCGCGATGATATCGTCCATATTGGTGACGCCACCGGAGGCGATAATCGGGATGCTGGAAGCCTGCGCCATAGCGACAGTCGCCTGCACATTTACGCCTTGCATCATGCCGTCGCGGGCAATGTCGGTGTAAACAATACTGCTCACCCCATCCTGCTCAAAACGCTTGGCCAGTTCCGAAGCCTGCACATTGGATACTTCCGCCCAACCGTCAGTGGCAACCCAGCCGTCTTTGGCATCAAGGCCGACGATGATGTGACCGGGAAATTGCTTGCACATATCAGTCACAAACTGCGGTTCTTTGACCGCCTTGGTGCCAATAATCACGTACTGCACCCCCGCATTCAGATAATACTCAATCGTTTCCGCGCTGCGGATACCGCCGCCGATCTGGATCGGCAGGTTCGGGTAGGCTTTGGCGATAGCAGTAACCACACCGCCATTGACGGGCTTGCCTTCAAAGGCGCCGTTCAGGTCGACCAAGTGCAAGCGGCGACAGCCTTGTTGCACCCATTGTGCCGCCATCGCGACGGGATCGTCGGAGAACACAGTGGAATCATCCATCAAACCCTGGCGCAAACGCACACATTGGCCGTCTTTTAAATCAATTGCGGGGATAATTAACATTGATCAATCTCGATTAAACAGAAAGTAGGGTAGGCAGTCATGCCCAACGTGGGTGGCGGTAATGACAATGTTGGGCATTGCTGCCCGACCTACGCCTTGCCGTCCCAGTGTAAAAAATTCTTCAGTAACTGCAATCCCGCCGTATGGCTTTTCTCTGGGTGGAATTGCACCGCAAACAAATTGTCCTGTGCCAACGCCGCGTGGAAGGGCAGGCCATAAGCGCAAGTTGCAGCGACTTGGCGGGTATCGTCGGCCAAAATATAGAAACTGTGTACAAAGTAGAAACGGCTATCCTGTTCGATGCCGACCCAGAGCGGGTGATCATTGTGCTGCACCTGATTCCAACCCATATGCGGTACTTTTAAATGGGCACCTGTGCTATCTGTATGGTTTTCGCCGAAAAAGCGCACTTTTCCGCGCAAGATACCGATGCAATCGACACCGCCGTTTTCTTCGCTGTGATCCATTAATGCCTGCATACCGACACAAATGCCCAGCACCGGTTTGCCGGTGGCGATTTGCTCGCGCAGCAACTGGTCGAAGCCGAGGCGTTTGATTTCCGCCATGCAGTCGCGAATCGCGCCCACACCGGGAAAGACCACGCGATCAGCCGCCGCTACCACAGCGGGATCGGAGGTCACGACTACTTCTTGTTCGGGCGCGACGTGACTCAGGGCGCTGGCCACTGAGTGCAGGTTGCCCATGCCGTAATCAATAACGGCGACAGTCTGCTTTTCTTTGTTCACTGCCTGGGTCATAAATCAGAGACTACCTTTGGTGGACGGCATAATGCCTTCCATACGCGGATCAAGCTCAAGCGCCATACGCAGGGCGCGGCCGAAGGCTTTGAACACGGTTTCTATCTGGTGATGGGCATTGTGGCCGCGCAGGTTGTCCACATGCAGGGTAACGCCGGCGTGGTTGACAAAGCCCTGGAAAAACTCCCAGAACAGCTCTACATCAAACTGGCCAATACGCTTTTGGGTAAAGGGGATGTGCATCACCAGACCGGGGCGACCGGAGAAATCGATCACTACGCGCGACAAAGCCTCATCCAGCGGCACATAGGCGTGGCCGTAGCGGCGGATGCCTTTTTTATCGCCCACGGCTTTGGCAACGGCCTGACCAATGGTGATGCCAATGTCTTCCACTGAGTGGTGATCGTCGATATGGGTGTCGCCGTCGCAGGTGACGTCCAGGTCGATCATGCCATGGCGGGCGATCTGATCCATCATATGCTCAAGAAAGGGCACGCCGGTGTTAAACACGCCTTTACCGGCGCCATCGAGGTTGAGGCTGACGTTGATTTTGGTTTCCAGGGTATTGCGCGCCACACTGGCAACCCGTTGGTTGGGTGCAGTAGGGTCAGTGCAATGGGTTAAATCGGTCATAAATACACTCGGCAGGGAGCAGGCTGAAAAGATGCGCGAATTATATAGACTCGGGCCGCTAAATTCACGGAAAGCTGCGCTATAAGCGCGATTGTTAAGTGGGCATACAGTTTCCAGCACCCAAAATTCTTATCAAGTCCCCAGCGGACAAGTGCTGGTTTTACAGCTACCCTGTTTTTCTCACCCTAAATCGCTTCACCCTGAATGGATTATCACTATGAAACCTTACCTGATGAACTCATCACGCATAAAAAACCTGCTGAGCCGCAACACTCTCGTAACCCTGGCCCTGTTGGGCGCCAGTTGTACCGCGCTTGCTGCACCCAATAGCACCCCCAATACTCCGGCTAACGCCAGCTACACCGGCTGGAGCTGGTCGGGGCATGTTGATCATGTCAGGTTTGACGAAGAAGCCGCTGCATCGCAGGGCATTGAAGACACCGCCACAGCCGTAGGTGGCGCAGCGGAATATTATTCCAGCAACAGCGAAAATACCCTGTCGCTGGGCATTAACGTCCTTTTCTACCGCGATAACGCAGCCTTTGGCCAGTATGTAGAGGACTATTGGGGCGACGATGTAGATTACGAAGAGTCAGACGCCAACGCGTTTATGCTATTTGCCGAATACGGCCCCAAATACCGTTTTGGACAGGACAATATGACCTTTGTGACCGTCCGCGGTGGCATCAGCGGTATCCTGGCCTCGGAGCGCAGCATCAGTAATTGCAGCGATTGTTACTCCGAGGATATCGAAATAGACGGCGGGCTCTACGGGGTAATAGGTATAGGTCAAACCCTTGGCCGCCTGGATTTGAGCCTGCAATTCCAACAATATTTTAGTGGCGACATCGACAATAGCCTGCGCCTGAAACTCTCGGGTGCATTTTAATTTCTATATAAAACAAGCACTAACCTGAATACCCCAAGGGTATTCAGGTGAATTTACGCAGTTCTGCCAATTCTTATAAAAAGACGTTATTAAGACTCACTTGCGTTTGTACTGCCATGGTTTACTTTTAAATCGCCACTCGTTGAAGTAGGCGCCGCGAAGGACAATAAATGTGATCACCTATAACCAGTACACGGGCACCATGAATGACCCCTTGAATCCCATTCGCCAGCTGATTCGCCAAGCGCAGGAGCAGGATTCCGCGTCAGGCAAATTGCTCGAATTTGTGGAGTGCCGCAAAGGGCACCTGCATAACGCCATTAAATTACCGGCCGATAAGGCCACCAAAAAGCTCGCCGATTTTGTGGTGCGCTACATCAAACACGTGCCCGATTTTATCGATGCGATCCGCACCATGGCGCAGGAAGCGGGCATCTACGAGGATGTTAAGCCACTGCTGAAAATCGCCAGTGATTACTTTTTATCGCCACCGTCAATTGTGGATCCGCATAGCCAACTGCAGGCGCTGCTTGACGAAGCTTACCTTGCGCATCGTTTGCTGGAGGAAGTGAATGATCGCTTTATGGCAAAAAGTGGCATTCCGCTAGCGCCGATGGATATGACTCTCGCCAATGTGATTGCCCATGAATTAATTGGCGAGCCCTTTGCCAATGAATTGGATCAGGCGGTGCTCTTTTCAGCCGAATTGCTTCTGGATGAACAGGGGTTTACGGGCGAGCACATCGAAGACTATGTGCTTACTCACAAAGTGAAGGGCTGGCAACAGGAACTGGAGCGCTGGCCCTGTCTGGTGGAGGATCTTTCCATCAGCGTGGAGTTTGATCTGGATGACGACGAAACCGCCACCCGCCACTAGACAGGGTCGGTTTCGGCGTTAAGGGTCATATCGTTAAAGCGTGTCTCGTCAAGCATGCCTTCACTTTTGGCGACAATTACTGAAACAACCGCATCGCCGGTAATATTCACGGCGGTGCGCACCATATCCAAAAAGCGATCCACGCCGATAATCAACGCAATGCCTTCCACCGGCAACCCCACCGATTGCAATACCATCGCCAGAGTCACCAGACCAACGCCGGGCACACCGGCGGTGCCGACCGAGGCGAGGGTGGCAGTGAGTATCACCATTAGATAACCCATCAGACCAATATCGATGTTGTAGGCCTGGGCGATAAACACCGTGGCCACACCCTGCATGATGGCGGTTCCATCCATGTTAATAGTGGCGCCCAGAGGTACCGAAAAGCTGGCCACTTTGTTGTCCACCCCCAAATCGTGCTCCACCGTGCGCATGGTCACCGGGAGGGTGGCATTACTGGAGGCAGTACTGAAACCAAATACCATCACCTTCCACATTTTGCGCAGGAAAATCAGCGGGCCTAAGCCGCTCAGGGTTTTCAGCAGCAGGCCGTAGACGCCCAAACCGTGCAGCAGCAATACAAATAACACCGTAAAAAAATACTTGGCGAGATCAAGAATGGCACCAAAACCCAGCGAGGCAAACAGTTTGACCAACAGGCAAAACACGCCATAGGGTGCCAACTGCATCAACAACATCACCATCTTTAACACCACCTCATTGAGGTTCTCAAAGAAGGTGCTCATGTTGCTGCCAATAGTCCCGCCGGTGCGCGCTATGGCCACACCAAACAGAATCGAAAACACAATGACTTGCAGCATATTGCCTTCAGCCATGGCTTGAATCGGGTTGCTGGGGAAAATACTGACAAAGGTCTCTTTAATCGAGGGGGCTTCAGGTGCCGCGTAGTTGCTGGCCAAAGCCATATCCACATCACCACCGGGCTGGACTATTACCGCCACGCCCATCGCCAATGCAATCGCGAGCGCAGTAGTCAACAAATAGAGCGCCATGGTTTTGGTCGCCAGTGCACCCATACGGCTGTGCCCGCCCAGCGAAGCCGCACCGCAGACCAGCGAGACAAATACCAGCGGAACAACCAATAACTTGAGTGAGGCAACAAATACCTGGCCAATCGCATCCAACAGGCCATTGATTACAACCGTCTGCAACCATTGCCCCAGTTGCGTTGCTGGAACCTTATTCGCTTCATCCACCCCTAAAATCAGGTTAAACACTACCCCAACTATAATGCCCAGCAGCATGCCGAGCAGAATCTTGTTAGTCAGTGACATAGGAAAACCTCTTGGAATTATTGGGTATCGAGGGTAGATGACTGCGGCAGCGAACCGCCGCAGAGGGGATGAACAGGGAAAAAATTATTCGTTAACGGCGTCTTTCAACGCTTTGCCCGCTTTAAAGGTGACGGTTTTGCTGGCGGCGATTTGGATAGTGGCACCCGTCTGCGGATTGCGGCCTTCACGCGCGGCGCGCTCGCTCACATTAAAACTGCCAAAACCCAGCAGCGCTACCGACTCACCGCGCGCCAAGGCATTGGTGATCTGCTCAATAAACGCCGAGACCACCAAATCCGCTTTATTTACGCCCAGGTCAGTCGTATTGGCCAGGGCAACAACTATATCGGTCTTATGCATAATGCTTCTCCTTTAGGGTATCAAGCCGCGAGTTTACCTGCTTGCAGGCGGTTGCGGCAGGCTTGACGGCGCTTTTTCACCACCGCGCGCTGAATCAAGCTGATAAACTGCGCCCGCTCACAGCAGGCAGAGGAGATAGTTTTGCCCAGTGCGATAGCTTCCACCCACCGCAGTTTCCGCTGGCGCCCACGCCGACAGCTGCCGCCCCAAAGCCGTCCACCGCGCGCCTTATGCGCTTGGCTGGATGATAGCGGCTCACTCACCGCCCGTTTGATTGCGCTCAGCCAAGGCCAGTTTCACTTGGAGGTTCTACGTCAATATCTCGCCCTCCCCAGCCGTGAAGAACAACAAGCACTCGCCATGCCGCGGCCAGCGCGCGCATTAATCCGCGAGGTAATTCTGTGTGGTCGCAACCAGCCATGGGTATTTGCGCGCAGTGTACTGCCGTTGTACAGCCTTAGCGGTAAATTGCGCCACCTACGCAAACAGCACAATCGTCCACTCGGCGCCTTTTTGTTTAGTCAGCCGCACTTGCGGCGCAGCCCCATTGCAGTAGCCGCCTTTAGCGCCGATGATGGCTATGTGCCCGCCAGTATCGCCCGCCAGAACTCACTCTGGGGACGTCGCTCGGTGTTTGCATTGGATGGGAAACCGCTGCTGGTGAGTGAGGTGTTTTTACCCGCGCTCTGCGCTCAGTTGTTGCAGGATAAACCATCGATCAATAATCAATAACATTTGAATATCGGCTTATGACAACCCCTAAAACGCCCCGCCGCTCCGCTAAACCTGCCACTGCAAAAGCAGCTGGCACCAAAGCCGCCAGCCCAAAAACGGCAACTACAGATACGCCAAAACCGCGTACAACAGCGGCAAAAAAGGCCGGAACTAGCGGGTTTATGGGCAAACTCCAGCAAACACTGCCGCTCTACTGGCGCTTGATGCGCATGGATCGCCCCATAGGCACATTGCTGCTGCTCTGGCCCACCCTCTGGAGCCTGTGGCTGGCAGCCAAAGGCATACCCAGCGTGAAAAATCTGGTGATTTTTACTCTGGGTGTGATTGTGATGCGCGCGGCTGGCTGCGTAATCAATGACTTTGCCGACCGCAAAATCGACGGCAGCGTAGCCCGCACCAAAGATCGCCCACTCGCCACCGGCGCAGTTTCCAGTCGCGAGGCGATATTTTTATTCATTGGCCTATGCGTGATCGCCTTTGCCTTGGTGCTGATGACCAACCCGCTTACCATCAAACTCTCCGTCGGCGGTCTGTTGCTCGCCTTCTGCTACCCTTTTATGAAACGTCACACCCACTTGCCGCAGGTAGTATTGGGTGCCGCGTTTGCCTGGGGAATCCCCATGGCCTATGCGGCCGAGGCCGGTTCGCTACACGAAAACATTTGGCTGATTTACCTCGCCGTGGTGCTCTGGACGGTGGCTTATGACACCTTTTATGCCATGGTGGATCGCGAGGACGACCTTAAAATCGGCGTGAAATCCACCGCCATCTTGTTTGGCGAACAGGATCGGTTGATGACCGGCATCCTGCAAATCCTGGCGCTCTATGCGCTGATTCTGGTGGGTAATCGCTTTGAGCTGGGGCTGTTCTATTATCTGGGCTTGACGGTGGCGGGTGGTTTGTTTGCCTATCAACAATGGCTGATTCGCTTTCGCGCGCGCGAAGCCTGCTTCAAAGCCTTTTTAAATAACAACTGGGTGGGTGTGGCGGTATTTGCCGGTTTAGCTATGGATTATTACTGGCGCTAAGCCCACGCGACTGCACGCAGCTACAATTTTCTGACTTGTCATAAATATGTAACACTGAGCTTATTAAATAAGCTGCAACAATAGCTTCATGAAACGTGAAGCCTACCGTAGTTTTATTAGGCAGAAGATTATGACTGGTCGCAAAATTCTTATCGTCGACGATGAATCCGCTATTCGCGATATGTTGCGTGTGGCACTGGAGATGGCCGAGTACCAAGTGCTGGAAGCCAGTAATGCGCAGGATGCCCACGGCCTGATTATCGACGAAAAACCCGACCTGATACTGCTCGATTGGATGATGCCCGGTACCAGCGGTATTGAACTCGCGCGCCGCTTGAAGCGCGACGAAGTTACCGCTAATACTCCCATCATCATGCTCACCGCCAAAGGTGAGGAAGACAACAAAATCCAGGGGCTGGAAGTTGGCGCCGACGATTACATCACCAAACCTTTTTCACCGCGTGAATTGGTCGCCCGCTTGAAAGCAGTATTGCGCCGTGCCGACCCACAGATTTCCGCCGCCCCCATCACCGTACAGGGTCTGTGTTTGGACCCCGCCAGCCACCGCGTCACCATCCACGATCAGTCAGTCGATATGGGCCCCACTGAATATCGCCTGCTGGAGTTTTTTCTCACCCACCAGGAAAGAGCCTATACTCGCAGCCAATTGCTGGATCATGTCTGGGGCGGCAATGTGTATGTGGAGGAGCGCACGGTCGATGTGCATATCCGCCGCCTGCGCAAAGCTCTGACCATCGACGGTCACGAAGACCTGATCCAAACCGTACGCGGTACCGGCTATCGTTTTTCGACACGAATCGAAGCCTGATATCACTAAGCTGCAAGTATTCGGCAGCGGGCAAGCCTGAGCGACAATCGGAGACAGGATGTCGACGATTAGCCCCCATGGATGGGTTCACGGCGTGTCGCGCAGGCTTGCCCGCTGCCGAATACGGATCGAAACTGAGAGGCCCCCTTGTTAAAAGGTTTCAGCGCTGAACTCCAGCGCATTCTGATTATTCTCGCCACCTGCAGCCTGATTGGTTTTTTCAGCGACAACTACGCGCTGTGGATGCTACTCGGCTGTGGCATTTACATTGTGTGGATGCTCTGGCAGATGCGCCGCTTGAACCAGTGGCTGCTCAAACGCGAGAGCGAACACCCGCCGGAGGCCAGTGGCATCTGGGGGCAGGTGTTCGACAACATCTACCAACTGCAGCGCGATCAACGCATTGAAAAAGACAACCTGCAAGCGGTGATCAAACGCATCCAGGAAATCAGCTCGGCACTCAAAGACGGGCTGGTCATTCTGGACGCGCGCGGCCATCTGGATTTCTGGAACCCCGCCGCCCATCGCATGCTTGGGTTGAATACCAAAGACCAGGGGCAATCGGTCATCAATTTTGTGCGTCACCCCAAATTTGTCGCCTATTTTGAAGAGGGCAATTACGGCGAGCCGCTGGAAATTCCCTCGCCGCGTTTTCCCTCCAAACACCTGCAATTCCAAATCACCCCGTTTGGCAAAATGGAGCGATTGATTGTGGTGCGTGATGTGACCCAACTGCACAACTTGGAAAAAATGCGTCAGGATTTTATCGCCAACGTCTCCCACGAATTGCGCACACCGCTCACGGTGATAAACGGCTATGTGGAAACCCTCGCCGATAACAACACCACCCCGAGCTGGAATAAACCACTGCAGCAAATGTTGCAGCAAGCCAAGCGTATGTCGCTGCTGATTAACGATTTACTGGTGCTTTCCAAACTCGAAACCACTGAGGCGGGTCACAATTACAAGCCCATTAATATTGAGCAGCTGCTCACTATTGTGAAAAGCGAAGCGGAAGTATTAAGCAAGGATAAAAACCAACAGCTCACGCTGGTGTGCAACAACACCACGCGCCCGCTATTGTTGCAGGGCAACGAAAAAGAATTGCACAGCGCCTTTTCCAATCTGGTAATTAACGCCATTAAATACACCCAGCCCGAAGGGCGCATCAACATGCTGTTATGGCAGGACGAGAAACATTTTTATGTTTCGGTAAGCGATAACGGCCCTGGCATTGATGCCCAACATATTCCGCGCCTGACCGAGCGTTTTTACCGTGTGGATGCCAGCCGCAACAGCGGCACCGGCGGCACCGGTTTGGGTTTGGCGATTGTGAAACACGTGCTAATGCGCCATTACGCCGAATTAAAAATTACCAGTGAACTAGGCAAGGGCAGTATGTTTATTTGTGTTTTTGCACTGCCGCAATAGTTACACCGACATTCGCACATCAGGCTTATTTACTACCGGAGTCTCATCCTTTTGAGGGTGAGACCAGCATCACAATTTTTTCACACCCTGTAATTCAAAGGCTTTTTTGGCGAAATTAATCCGAATTATTGCCAAAACTCGAACGCGCTACGCAAACTCCTACCGCTCAACCCGAAAGTCGGACTCGCCAAATACAACGTTGTCATTTTAGACTCATTGCTGCTGCAAAATATCCGCACCCCGGTTGTTGGATATGAATGCACTGAACATTACCGCGCCGCTCAAGTGGCACCGGTTATACCTTTTTTACTTCCAGCAGGAGATCCAGAGTGAACAAGATCAATAAATGGCACTCACGCCTCAACCTGAAAAGTTGTGGCGTATCAGCCTTAATCATCAGCCTCAGTTCTTTGTTTGCCGTTACCGAAGCCAGCGCCCACGGCTACGTGTCATCACCCAAAAGTCGGGTGATTCAATGTAAGGAAAACGGTATTGAAAACCCCAGTCACCCCGCGTGTATCGCGGCCAAAGCAGCAGGTAACGGCGGCTTGTACACCCCGCAAGAAGTGGCGGTGGGCGGTGTGCGCGACAACCATGAGTTCTTTATTCCCGATGGCCGCCTGTGTAGCGCCAACCGCGCCAACCTGTTTGGCATGGACCTCGCCCGCACCGACTGGCCAGCCACCAGCGTGACTGCTGGTCCACTGAACTTTGTGTGGACTAATACCGCGGCGCACAAAACCACCTATTTCCGCTACTACATCACCCGTGAAGGTTACGATCACAGCCAGCCGTTGCGCTGGAGCGATCTGGAATTGATTCACGATTCGGGCCCGGAAGATCAACAAGCCGTATCTACCCATCGGGTACAACTGCCACCGCGTACCGGCCGTCATATTGTGTACAGCATTTGGCAGCGCGACTGGCTGCGCGATGCGGCGGAAGGCTTTTATCAATGTATCGATATCGACTACGGCAACGGTTCTAACCCACCGGCCAGCAGCAGCGCCTCGTCGGTTTACAACTCATCGGTAGCGTCATTGAGCTCTAGCTCCGTCGCCTCCAGCATCTCCAACAATACCTGTGAAGGTCTGGGCATTTGGAACCCGAGCATTGCTTATACCGCACCGACCCAAGTGCAACACAACGGCAAACGCTACCAGGCCAACTACTGGACGCAAAATAACAATCCTGCAAGCAACAGCGGCCAATACAGCTATTGGTTAGATCTGGGTGCCTGTGTAGGTGGTGTAGCTTCATCCTCGGTGGCATCGAGCATCCTTGCCAGCTCGTCGTCCAGCGTGAGCAGTGCGGTAGCGTCTTCATCTTCGGCCGCTACCGGCAACTGTAGCTCACCCGCCTATGTCAACGGCGCGACCTATGCTGCAGGAGCCTTGGTACAAAACGGTGGTAGCGAGTACAGCTGCACCGTGGCTGGCTGGTGCACCGTGGGAGGCCCCTACGCACCGGGTACTGGCTGGGCCTGGACCAACGCCTGGTCACTGGTGCGCAGCTGCCAATAATGGCGCAATCTTGAGTGCCGGATCTGCCCTGCAAGTCGGTTCCGGCACCCATCCAATAAAAACGGCCACTGCCTGCGCAGTGGCCGTTTTTTATGCCTGTCTGATTCGTGTAACTCAGGTGTCGCGAGAGGGTTCAGGCTGAAATTGCAAACGGGCCAATTGCTGGTACAGCTCACTCTTGTCCATCAATTCCGTATGAGTCCCTGTCGCCACAATCCGGCCCTGTTGCAACACCACAATGCGATCCGCATTCACCACCGTGGAAAGGCGATGGGCAATCATAATCGTGGTGCGGTTTTGCATCAGTCGCTCCAGCGCCTGTTGCACGGCCTGTTCGCTATTGGAATCCAGCGCGCTGGTGGCTTCGTCCAGCAATAAGATCGGGCGATCCGCAAGAATCGCCCGGGCGATAGCAATACGCTGTTTTTGCCCGCCGGATAAGCGTGCACCGCGCTCGCCCAAATCGGTATCCAGCCCCTCGGGTAACTGCTGAATAAACTCCATGGCGAATGCCGCCTCGCAGGCCGCGATAACCTGTTCGTCGCTCGCCTCGGGCCGCGCATAGCGCACATTGTCACGCACGCTGGTGGCAAAGATCACCGGATCCTGCGGCACCAGGGCGATGCGCGCGCGCACTGCCTGTAGGTCAGTGTCTTTCAGGTCGACGCCATCGAGTAATACACTGCCGCCCAGCGGGTCATAAAAACGCTGCAACAACTGAAAAACCGTGGTTTTACCGGCGCCCGAAGGGCCAACCAAGGCGACTTTTTCACCGGGATTTACGCGTAAATCAAACCCCGCAAAGACCTGTGTATCCGGCCGCGACGGATAGGCAAAATGCACCGCGCGCAGCTCTACCAAACCGGCGGCAGGCTCGGGTAACGGCAAAGGGTCGACGCGCAGCGGCAAGCTGGAAGGTGTCGCCAGCAGTTCCACCAAGCGCTCGGTCGCACCCGCTGCGCGCTGTAACTCACCAATCACTTCCGAAATAGTGCCCATCGCACTGGCGACCAACACGGCGTAAAAGATAAACGCCGACAGTTCGCCCGCGCTAATTCGGCCTGCCAACACATCGTGGCCGCCCACCCATAGGATCAATGCGACGGCACTAAACACCAGGGTGATAACTGCAGCCACCAATAGCGCGCGCTGCTGTACACGCTTGATTCCCGTCGCAAAAGTCGCCTCCACTCGCTGATTGAATACCGCACCGGCTGCCGCTTCATGGCCATAGGATTGCACGGTGCGAATTTCGTGAATTACCTCATCGGTATAGGCGCCGACATGGGCGACTGAATCCTGGCTGGCCCGCGCCAAAGTTCGCACCCGACGGCCAAAGGCGATAATCGGCACCAATACAAAGGGAATCGCGACCAATACCAGCGCCATTAATTTCAAGCTGGTCACCGCCAGCATCACCAAACCACCCAGCAGCAGCAACGCATTGCGCAACGCCATAGAAACGCTGGAGCCAATCACTGTCTCCAACTGGGTAGTATCGTTGGTCAGGCGCGAAAGCACATCGCCAGTACGGTTTTGCTCAAAAAATACAGGGGATAGCGTCAACAAATGCGCAAATACCCGGCGGCGCAAGTCCGCGGTAATGCGTTCACCCAGCCAGGACACCAAGTAAAAACGTGCGTAAGTCGCCACCGACATCAATAAAATCACCGCCAATAAACCTAACAGCGCCACATTGAGCAACTCCGCACTGCCCGCCACAAAACCTTTGTCGATTACCTGTTTAAGCCCTTGCCCAATCAGCAAAACAGAGCCAGCGGCAATCACCAGCGCTAATAGCGCTGCGGCAATACGGGTTTTATAAGGCGCGAGCAGGTCGACCAAAATCCGGCGTCGGGTCAGGGCAGTGGGCATAGCTATTCCAGAAGGGGGAAGTGGTAGATCAGCAGGAGATTGGGGAGCGCAGGTTAAATACAAGCAAACGTGCGTGAGTGGTGACCTTTGTCAGGCCGGGTCAGAAGTAAAACAGGGCGGGGAAATAACAAAATGACGGGCAATAAAAAAGGCGAGATTTTCATCTCGCCTTTTTAATCACACTTCTAAATCCGCAAGGAATTAGATAGCGGTGATGTTTTCAGCCTGTGGGCCTTTTTGGCCTTGGGTCACAGTGAAGCTAACTTTTTGGCCTTCAGCCAGGGTTTTGAAGCCTGAACCTGAAATGGCGCTGAAGTGAGCGAAAACATCTGGACCAGATTCTTGTTCGATGAAACCGAAACCTTTAGCTTCGTTGAACCATTTTACAGTGCCAGTAGTAGTTTTAGACATAGTGTTACCTATTAATACAAAAGTAAGGATTACCCCGAGGGGCGATTGTGCTGGAAATGTGGGAATTACTTATGTAAACAGGCCAAAATTCTATTACTGGAACTTCGAAATGTGGTGCATAAATATTAGACGTACTTTCAAGCTGAATCCAAGTCTACACGCCTTTGAGGCAAAGTCAATCATTTAACTTTCACTGTGCAACTCATGGGCATAACCCGAGAAGGTTATACTGTGCAGCGCATTTTCCCTGGAGGATTTTAGTATGTTGGTATGGTTGAAAAGAGTATTTTTAGGGCTTTCCGCCAGCGCACTTTGCACCAGCGCGCTGGCCCAGACCAATGATTTTACTCTGGCGGATTGGCCCACCACGGCCGCACCGTTAAAACCTGTTTATGTCAAAGCCATTATGGAGCAAGCAGGAATTCATCGCGTTTCTTTCTCACGCGATACTGCGTTTTACGTAACTGCACTGGATAGTTTTGCGCACTTGGCACAGGAAAAAAATTATCGCCCTTATTTAAAAACGTCGGTGGCGCAGAATCTGGCCACTCTCGCTGTAGTGCATTGCGATTGGAACAACGGTGTTGAACCCTGGGAGTTCGCACAAAAATATTTAGGCGCTGAACAGCTGGCCTTATTACAAACACACTACCCTGACGCCATCACTAAACTGCGGAAAAATTGTGAATAGGCGGGTCTATCCATCTAAAAATTCGTTGAATCTGTTTTAATAGACGGGCTCTTTATTGTTCTGCGCACAGACTAGGATGTTATTACTTTCTCGCCTCACTTGCGGCTACATCCTCTGTCATGACTCGTCAATCGCATCCTTATTTAATAGTACTGCTCGCTGCCGTTATTGCCACCACACCACTGGCAGTGGATATGTATTTACCGGCTATGCCCAATATCGCCACCGACTTACACACACACATTGGTACAGTACAACAGTCGCTGAGTATTTTTCTCGCCGCCTATGGTGCGGGCATGCTGTTGTTTGGGCCACTTGCAGATTCCCTCGGACGGCGGCCACTGGCGATTTTTGGCTTAACCGGTTTTACCCTCAGCAGTATTGCGCTGGCGTTAGTACAAGATGCGCAGATATTTTTACTCTTGCGCGCAAGCCAGGCATTTTGTGGCGCGGCCGCCACCGTGGTAGTGCCGGGCTTGGTGCGGCAGTTGTATCAGGAACACACCGCCAAGGGCATGTCCTATTTATCCATGATGATGATGCTCGCCCCGCTGCTCGCACCGGGCATTGGTAGTGTGATTTTATGGTTCAGTGAATGGCGCAGTATTTTTATTGTGTTAGCGCTTTACGGAGCGATGATTTTTGCACTGGTGTGGAAGTGGCTGCCTGAGATTAGCCAGCCAATTGCTAGTAATGACAATGCACCCGCAGGATTTTTTAGCGGTTATAAAATTGTATTTTCCAATCGCCAGGCGCGGCCGATGATTCTGAGTATGATGTTCGGGTCGTTTGCGTTTTTTTGTTTTATCACTGCCGTATCGTTTGTATACATTAATTATTTTGGCGTGAGTGAACAAACCTTTAGCCTGCTCTTTGGTGCCAACGTGATTTGTTTAATCCTCGCGAATTTTATTAATAGCCGCCTGGTTACGCGGGTTGGCTCGCTGCGGATGTTACGCTGTGGTTTAGCGATTGCGCTAATTAGCGCCTTTGTTTTATTTCTCGTGAATTATTTGCAGCTGGGCCTGTTATGGACAGTGCTGAGCATAGCGCCACTGATGGGGGCCTTGACGCTGATGTCCACTAATGCTGATGCAATTGTATTGATGAAGTTCCCGCATCACAGCGGTACGGCGACTGCGGTTACCGGAACTTTACGGTTTGGCAGCGGTGCCTTTGCCGGGCCATTACTTGCTTATTTTTATACGGGAACTGCCATGCCTTTTGCGCTGCTGATGCTCAGCGGTGTCGGCGCAGTTGCCCTCTGTCAACTCTGGTATTGGTTTGTGGATAAACAACCTGTGCCGGGCGCACTGTGAGTGAATATCATGCAGGATCAAAAAAATAACCCACTGCACGGGTTGACCTTGGAAACCATCGTTACCCGTCTTGTTGAACATTATGGTTGGCAAGAGCTGGGGCAATTAATCAGCATTCGCTGCTTTCAAAGTGATCCGAGTGTGAAATCCAGTTTGAAATTTTTGCGCAAAACACCTTGGGCGCGCGAAAAAGTCGAACAACTTTATTTGGCTACCGCTTTTTCTGACGGCTGATTTTCCTGGCGATTATTTTTTGATGGCCAAATATTTTAACAACAACCAGCAATTATTGTGGCGGTGTTTGACTCGCATCAACTCGGTGGACAATGAAGCCCTTATGCTGTGCCCTTTGCATTCAGGACACAACTGGCATGAATCAGGCAATCATTCCGCGCGACAAAGCCCATTTTCTCTACCACAAAGATGGCCATCAATGTATCCAGTTTTCTGATCTGGTGGTGGGTGAGGGTATTCAAGCCAATCAATTTTTAATTATCGACAATAACCGCGCCGCACTCATTGATCCCGGCGGCGACCTCACCTATACACCACTCAATATTGAATTGGGCAAACGGGTTAAAACCCATCAGTTGGATTACATTTTTGCCTCACATCAAGATCCGGATATTATTGCCTCGCTACCGCGCTGGATGATGTATACCCAATGTCAGGTTGTCACCTCCAAACTCTGGTCACGTTTTTTGCCGCATCTGGCCTCGCAATATATTACCCAGCAGTTAAGCCAAAACTTGGATGAACGTATTATCGCCATGCCCGATAGAGGCGGCGCGATTGAATTTGGTCGCGGTGAAATAATTGTGTTGCCTGCCCACTTTTTACATTCCGTGGGCAATTTTCATTTTTATGATCCGGTCAGTAAAATTTTATTCAGTGGCGATATGGGCGCTTCGCTTATTGAGGAGCATGCCGAGCAACCAGTAATCGATTTTGATGCACACATTCCCCATATGCTCGGTTTTCACCAACGCTATATGGCAAGCAATAAAGCCTGCCGCTTGTGGGCGAATATGATTCGCGACATGGATGTGGAAATGATGGTGCCGCAGCATGGCAGCCCATTTGTGGGGCGCGCCATGGTGCAGCGTTTTCTGGATTGGATTAGCAACCTTTCTTGTGGTATTGATTTAATGAATCAACACCATTTTGATGCGCAGAAAGCGGGTTATAAAAAATAGTTTAGTACACAAAAACGTTATTGTTCCAAACAAATAACCACCGCTGCGTGATAGGACTTCCAATACACTGGAATTACATAGGAGCGCAGTTGTGCAGGCAAATGAATATGATTGGGCGCGCCTTCAATCATTACCGGCACCGAGATCATAAATTCATGGCCAAAGGTGCTGCGCGCATTTCCCGAAATCGTATTGGCCACCTCCCCCACCAGATCAAAAATATGTTCGTTACTGGTATCGGATTCACCGATACTGAGCAGCAAGTGTTTTAATAAAATACGCGGCGCGGTGAAATACACACAACCACGGTAAGGGCCGGAAATGCCAATAATGCCGGTAATATCATAAGCAGCAGGATTATTATTTTCGACCAGATAGGGTGTACCGACTCTTACTTCTTTATCGTTGGTGTGATGGAAGTAGCGCACAACACCATCGATAAATACTTGTATGGTTTGTTCAGACATTTATTGATCCTTAATCCAGGGTTAACTCGTTCAATGCATCCAGCAGCTGTTCTTCCGTAAAGGGTTTGCATAAAAATCCGCGCGCCCCTTTTTTTAGTGCATCAATACCCGTGGCTTTATCCGACAGTGCAGAAACCACCAAAATCCGCACTGCCGGGTCAAGCGCAATCAGTTGCTGAATACAAGCGATACCGTCCATCTCCGGCATGGTTAAATCCATGGTGACTAATTGCGGGCGTGTTTGTTTGAATAATTCCAAGGCTTGTAAACCATTTGCAGCCGACGCCACTACATTAAATTGATCACTGTCATTACAGCGTTCAATTTTGCGACGAATAATGTTGGAGTCATCAACAATCATCAGTGACAGCATAGGCAGATCCTTGGGAAACAGGTGATATGGTTTGTTCATTTACAGGCGGAATAATAGGTAAGCTAATAACAAAACGACAAAATTCACCGGCGCGACTGGCCACATTAATTTTTCCGCGCTGGGTAATTACATGTTGCATCACTGCTTCCATTCCTATGCCGCGTCCGGCGTCTTTTGTTACTTCATTGGTCGTGCTAAACCCCGCTTGAAAAATCAATCCGAGCAATTGTTTATTGCTCCAGGATTCAATTTCCTGTTCCGACCACTTGCCCGTCGCCATGGCTTTTTCGCGGATGGCGGCATAATCCAACCCCTTACCATCATCGCTAATAGTTAACTCCATTTCGGCGTCCGATAGTTTGGCAAGGCGCAGATCAATTCGTCCCAGCGTTGGTTTTTCGCTCAGCTCGCGCTCGCGCGGTGTTTCTATGCCGTGCACCACCGCATTGCGCAATAACTGAATACAAATTTCTTTAAGCTGCTGCTCGCACTCCGGCGCCATACTAATTTCGCTCAAACCACTGGCCACCAGACGCACTTGTTTGCCATTGCGCAGCGCCATATTTTGTACAAAATCGTTTAGGTGATCCCACCCATCGCTACGACGGCTGCCGGTGATGGTTTGATTAGATGCTGTACGCGGTGCGTTATTGCTGACCAGCGAAAATTGCCCCAGCTTTTCGGTAAGTTGCTGCACTTGTTGCGTGTAACTGATTAAGTTTTCCAGCTGCACAGCAAGGCCGAGATAATCATTGCCGCTAATGTCCGATTTGCTGCGCAGTTGCGCCAGAGTGTCTTCCATGCTGTGTGCGGCATTTTCAAAAAATGCGAGTTTGAGCGAGGCCGCCTCACCTTTGAAATTGTGAATTTCGCGAAAAATAGTGACCGCTTTTTCACGCACGGCCTGCGCGGTTTTGGCCGGTTGGCGCAAAATGCCATTAATGCGATTGAAACATTGAAAGCTGTTATCAATAAATTCCTTCAGCAGCTCGGGATGGGTATGCAATAAGCCGGTAATCATTTCCAGTTGCGATTCATTGTGTTTGCGGCTCTCGCTCAATTCGCGCGCAAGCTTCACCTGCTCGGATACATCCTGCACCGTCACCAGCACATGAGAGATTTCCCGCTCCTGATACGCACGCGCAAAGCTGAACTGCAAATGTTTGGTGAGAAAGCCGCCGTTAACCTGGGCAATGTTTACCTCCACCAAATTCAATGGATTCAAATCGCCAATGAGTTTTTCTTTGATTTTTTTATCAAATAACAATTCGATAAAACCACGCGCCGTTTCGGCATCTTTTTCGCTGATCATGTTTTCGAGCAGGGTCAGAAATGATTTTCCTGCAAAGGGCTGATTGCCCAATACCTCGGTCAACTTGGCCGAGTGCTGTTCGCCAATCATTAAATTGTGGTCGATCAGGAATAGGCCTTCATTTACCGTCTCCAGAATTTCGGTGGTTTCGCGTCGCGCTTTTTCGATCACGGCATCGCTATCGCGCAATTGGCGAACAAAGTGCAACAAAATAAACAAGAAGTTCATTACCGCTAAGCTGATACCAATGGTTTGAATTAACCGCAAGCGCTTGGCTTTGGAAGCGGCGACTTGCTCAAGACTCAAGGTAAGGTCGTTCATGGAAGCCAATATCGACAAGTTGTGCAGGCGTGCCATTGCAACAGCGGCGCTTAAGGCGTTTTCAGTATCTGTTGTTAATGGTTGTCCGAGATTAACGGCTGCGTTGGTGACAAAATTATCCACCGCGGATTTGTAAGGGCGCCAGAGCTGCGCGGTATTGTGCAGTGCATCGCGTCCGGCGCGATTGCTTACTGCCTCAAGGGTTACTGTTTCTTTACCGGCGCCGCCGCGCACGCTACCGCCCTGCACAAAGGCTTGCAGTGTTTCATCAAACAACGTTTTACTGAATAGCAGCTCTTCATAGGCAGTTTGGAAGGCAGCGGGATCGCCGCGTGAGCTATCCAATACAAACAGGGTTTTTGCCATGCGCTGCGACAACATGCGCTGACGGCCTGCAAGGTTTACACCCACGGCGTCGTCGGCAATTTCAAAAGAGACATAAAAGTTGAGCAGTAATACCGAAGCGTCGAGCAATAAAAAAAGCGCAACCGAAATTAAAATACCGCGGTATTTACCGTAATTGAATTGAACTGAAGTCGACATGCGTCACGCCCTTATGACCAAAATAAATTGCAGCAACAGGGTTGCTGCCGGGCGATCCACTGCTGCCCGTCACTGCTCCCGGCGCCATTGCGCATAGTGATCGGGCTATAGCGAAAGCTGTGCCAAGTTAATGAAACAGTTCATCGGCGGCGGAAATGGATTATTTTGGTGCTGAAAACACTCAATAAAATAAAAAATGCGGCGTAGTTTGTTAAACAGTTGCACAGGAGCTGGTGCACGCCGGAGTCGGTGCGCACAGCTTTGGATCTTTTTTGTGATTAGCGGTACGGTGTTACTTCTCTTCTTGTAGCTGCAGCGCCCACATCTGCGTGTAACGTCCCTGCAACTCCAGCAGTTGGTTGTGAGTCCCCTGTTCAACAACTTGCCCTTTG
Source organism: Cellvibrio sp. BR (assembly GCF_000263355.1). Classification (NCBI taxonomy): domain Bacteria; kingdom Pseudomonadati; phylum Pseudomonadota; class Gammaproteobacteria; order Cellvibrionales; family Cellvibrionaceae; genus Cellvibrio; species Cellvibrio sp. BR. The sequence goes on from NZ_JH668200.1 coordinate 408,977, forward strand.
TCCATCACCACAATTTGATCGGCGTCCACCACGGTGGATAACCGATGAGCAATGACCAAGGTAGTATGACCGGTGGCAACAGCGCGCATCGCCTCCAGGATTGCGTTTTCGGAATGGGAATCCAGGGCGCTGGTGGCTTCATCAAAAATTAAAATCGGTGCGCCTTTTAACAATACGCGTGCTATAGCAATACGCTGTTTTTCCCCGCCGGATACTTTTAATCCGCGCTCGCCTACCAGGGTTTTATCGCCTTCGGGCAAACTGTTAATAAAGTTATCCAGGTGCGCCATTTTTATTGCGCGCGCAATTTGTTCGTCGCTCGCCTGCGGGTTGCCGTAAGCAATGTTCTCGCGAATAGTGGTGTTAAATAACACCGTGTCCTGCGGCACTATGGCGATGGCGCGCCGTAAACTTGCGAGCGAGACAGTGCGAATATCCTGCCCATCGATTTGAATGCTGCCCGCGTGAATATCGTAAAAGCGATAGAGCAAGCGCGCGAGTGTACTTTTGCCCGCCCCCGAGGAACCCACAATCGCCACTTTACTGCCCGCCGGAATATGCAAATTAAATTGCTGCAAAATCGGACGCTCGGCGTGATAACCAAAATCTACCCCCTGCCAGTGGATCTCACCCTTGGCAATTGCCAAAGGTTTGGCATCCACCGCGTCTTTAATGGTTGCATCGCGCTTTAACAGCGCGAGCATATTTTCCAAATCGGTGAGCGAGCGACGAATTTCCCGGTAGACAAAACCTAAAAAATTGAGCGGGATAAATAGCTGGATCATGTAGGCGTTAATCATCGCCAAATCACCAAGGGTCATTTCTTTTTTGATGACACTGTCTGCCGCCATCCACATCATCGCGGTCATGGCCAGTGCAATAATTAATGCCTGCCCCGAGTTGAGCGCCAACAAGGACATGCGATTTTTTAGTTTAGCTGTCTCCCAGTTGGCGAGGAATTTGTCGTAAGTGTCAGCTTCGTACTGCTCGTTGTTAAAATATTTGACGGTTTCGTAATTGAGCAGCGAATCAATTGCGCGGGTACTGGTGGAGGAATCTGCCTGATTTGCTTCGCGTACAAATTTGTTGCGCCATTCGGTGGTGTAAATAGTGAATACCACATAGATGGCTACGGCGACCAAGGTAATCACCGCATACCAAATGGAAAATGCCGCGGCAAAAATAATTGCGACCATTAGAATTTCAAACAGCGTGGGCACTATGTTGAACATTAAAAAGCGCATCAAAAAACTGATGCCGTTGGTGCCGCGTTCAATATCGCGGCTAATGCCGCCAGTAGCGCGATCCAAATGAAACGCCAGCTCCAGCGAATGCAAATGGTTAAATACCCGCAAACCGATTTTACGCATGGCGTGTTCGGTAACACGGCTAAACAGCGCGTCGCGCACCTCGCCAAAAAACACGCTGCCAAAACGCAGCGCGCCGTAAAACAGGATAAAAAACGCGGGGAAGATTAACGGCGACGCGAGGCTGGCATCCACCCCATCAATAATATGTTTTAGCGCCCAGGGCATCACCAGGGTTGCGCCTTTGGCGGCGAGCAGGGCGAGAATGGCAAGAATGACTCGCCCTTTGAAATCCCACAAATAGGGAAGCAAATACGCCATGCTCTGGCGTAAATTCACCTTGGCATTTTCAGGGCGGGGTTGTTGATTGGGGTGGGCCGATAAACCCGAGGAGTGCATACCGCGCATAACATGAGTCTTTAGGGCTGAAACAAAAAAAGAACGCCCTTAGCGCAACAAAGGCTAACCGGCGTTGGTTGCCGGTAAGTGTATAACAACCGCGAGGCCGCCGAGTGAACTCTGTTGCAGCTGCAAGACACCGCCGCAGTGCTCGACAATATCGCGCACTATGCCAAGCCCCAAGCCATGGCCCTGCACTTGTTCATCAATACGGGTGCCGCGGCTCAATACCTGTTCGCGTTCGGCGGCCGCGATACCGGGGCCGTCGTCCTCGATAACTAATTCAAAATGTTGTGCCACCGGATTATGGCGAATGTTTACTTGCACTTGCTGGCGCGCCCATTTACAGGCGTTGTCGAGCAAGTTGCCCAATAGTTCCAGAATGTCCTCGCGATCCCAGGGCAGGCGTAAATCCGCCGGCGCCGACCAGTGAACCTGCAAATCGCGGCGATGAATTAATTGCAGAGTTGAAATTAAATCCGGTAATTCGGCCGCGCAGTGAAAGTGCGCGCCGGGCAGGGCTTCGCCGGCGAGCCGCGCGCGCGCCAATTCGCGGCTGATGCGCTCTTGCATTTGCTGTAGTTGGCTGCGCAAATTATCGCGCAGTTGCGGCTGATTATTTAGTTCGCTGCGATTGGCGAGGCTGAACAAAATCGCCAGCGGCGTTTTTAAAGCGTGGCCTAAATTGCCGAGCGCATTGCGCGAGCGTTTAAGGCGATCCTCTGTGTGTTGGCTCAGGCGATTTAATTGCTCAACCAAGGGTTTTAATTCGCTGGGCACTGCAGTTTCGAGCGTGCTGCGCTGCCCCTGTTGCAATTGCGCGATTTGTGCACGCAAGTCCTCCAGCGGGCGCAATGAGCGCGCCACTAAATAGCGCTGCAATAATACCAACAGGATCAATGCCGCCAAACCCAACCCGCCACCCATGAATTGCATGCGACGAAAATTATCGAGCATGGGCGTGTAATCCTGCGCGACTTGAATGACGATGGTTTTACCAAAGCGACGAAATTGCGCGCGATAGACTAATAATTGCTGCGCTTCAGGGCCGTCATGCAATGCGCGCTGCAAACCGCGCTGCGTAAGCAGCGGCAATTGATGATCCCACAGCGAGCGCGAGCGCCACTGTTTACCATCAAAATCGATTAAAAAATAATACCCGGAAAAAGGGCGCTGATAAGCGGCACCGATACGCTGTTGATCTAACTCTATGCCATTAGTACCACGCACCAGGGCAGCCAACAGGGTTTCACTTTGGGTTTGCAATTGGGTGCTGAAATAGCGGCGCAAACCTTGGTCAAAGACCCAGAGGCTGAGTTGCGCGAGCAGCAAACCCACTAAAATTAATACCCCGATCAACCCCACACTCAGCCGCTGTTGAATGGAATTGAAGGCGGGTTTTAAGGGCGACAATTTTCTCACGCTGATTGTTCCACCAGGCGATAGCCCTGGCCGCGCCGTGTTTCTATTGCGGTTTTGCCGAGTTTGCCGCGCAGGTGATTGATATGCACTTCAATTACGTTGGAATCGCGCTCACTTTCACCATCGTATAAATGATCGTGCAATTGCGCTTTGGAAATTATTTTGCCCACGTTCAACATTAAATAGCGCAGCAAACTAAATTCAGCGGCAGTGAGTTCAAAGGTTGCGCCATTTTTGCTGACTTGTTGCAGGGCTTCATCCAATTGCAAACCGGCGGCAGTTAAGTGTGTTTGATTCACCTGACCGTGGCTGCGGCGCAACAGTGCTTGAATACGCAGCTGTAATTCTTCCGGGTGAAACGGTTTGGTGAGGTAATCGTCGGCGCCGGCTTTTAAACCTTCTATACGCTCCGCCCAGTGATCGCGGGCAGTGAGAATTAATACCGGGCGCTGCATTTGCGCCGCGCGCCATTCGCGCAATACATCGAGGCCGGATTTTCCCGGCAAGCCCAAATCCAACACAATTAAATCATAGGGTTCAGTTGCGCCTTGATACGCCGCATCGCGGCCATCGGCGAGCCAATCCACCGCGTAACCGGCGCGTTTTAAATCCGCCGTTAATTCGTCGGCGAGGGCGACATTGTCTTCCACGATAAGAATGCGCATTAGTCATCCTCCTCGTCTTTTAATAATTGGCCGGTGCTGGCATCGATTTCCAACTCGCGCACCACACCTTCGGTGGTAATTAATTCCACGTCATAGACATAAATATCGTCATCCTCCTCCAACTCAACTTCCAACAAGCGGGAGGCGGGATGACGCGCCTGTACCAGCGCGAGTAAATTTTCCAGCGGGATAATGCGCCCCAGCTCGCGCAAGCGCAGGGCTTCGTCCTGGCTCAGGTCATCCGCATTGACACTCAGGGTGAGTGCGAGCAGCGGGATATAACAGAGCAAGCGAAATAAGGGGCGCATGGGTTACCTTGCAAAAGTTTGCGACAATTAAGGATTAATCGTCTTGTTGGTTTTTGAGAATCTCACCGGTGTTGGCATCCAGCTCTATATCCCACTCAAGGCCCTGCGCATCGCGCAGTTCGATTTGATACACATAGCGGCCCCATTGGTTTTCCAATTCCGTATCCTGCAGCACACCGCCGGGGTGTTGGGCAAGCGCAAGGGCGTTGAGTTTATCGAAGGCTTGAATGCTGCCAGCATCGCGCAATTTAATGGCTTCATCAAGGCTGACATCTTTTGCCTGTACCAGTGCTGTAGCAGAAAGTAAGGCAGCAAAAACGAGAGTATGTTTAATAAAAGTCATGGTGGTGTTCCTATTCATAAGTGGTTGGTAAACGTCATCAGCGATAACTGAAAAATGGTGGCCTAAGCCTGTGTCGACCAGTTCAGAATAGGGAAGCTCGCTTAAATGAACCTTAATTTAGCCCGGCATAAATATTTAATGCGCAAGCTGTGGGTGTAATTGACTGACAAATGCGACTTATAGATACTGCGCTGACGCCGTAGTACACACTTGTTATCAGGAACCGCACAGAGTCAGAGCGCTCAGGGAACCCGGCACAAGCACTGGGTCTGCGCGCGATTCCAATAATCACACCAAGGATTCAAGTATGTCTCTGCGCACCTGCCTTGCGGCATGTTTGCGTGCTAGCACCTTGCTGGCACTGCTCACTTGCTGCCTCATCCCGACGCAATTACACGCCGCCACAACCAGTCATCAACCCCTGCCGCTGGAAGTGTTTTACAACGATGCGATGATTGAAGATATTGAGCTATCACCTGATGGTACTCACTTATTGGCGCTGAAAAATTTTGGCGGCGATACCGTAGTGATGGTGGTGGAATTGGCCAGCGGTAAAACTATTTATCCCGCCAAAACCGATAACAAAGAATTTAAATTTAACTGGGTCAGCTGGGCCAATAACGATCGGTTATTGATGAGCTTGCGCTTTGACAGCCGCGCACCCAACGGCGTGAAGTATTCGCAGACCCGCCTGCTGGCAACCGATGCCAAAAAGCAGGGCAAAATGATCACTCTGGTTAAACCGGATGAAGATGCGCCCTACAACCACGTGAGCCAATTTCAAGACAATGTGATCAGCTACCTGCCCGATGACCCGGAGCACGTACTAATCAGCGTGGACCGCGAAATGGCGCATCATCAAACCGTGTACAAAGCCAACGTCTATACCGGCCGCTTGACCCGCGTGAAAAAACACTCGGGCAGCGTGCGCTCCTGGTACGCCGATCGCCAAGGCAATGTGCGTATTGGCGAGCACTACGACGATAAAAAACGCAAAGTCACCTACAAGATTCTCGATCAAGCCACCGATAAATGGGTCGTGGCCTGGGAATACGTCGTATTCGACGAACCCTCAATTTACATTGCCGGTTTTGGCAACAATCCGAATGAGCTCTATATTTTTGCCGATCATGAAGGACGTCAGGCACTGTTTAAAACCGACTTGTCCAAACCCGGTTACCCGCGCGAATTGATGTTCAGCCATGAGAAATACGATATAAGCGGTCGCCTAATTTATTCTCGCGCTCACAAAGAAGTGGTGGGCCTGTATTACAACGATGGCAATTCACGCAGTGTGTTCTGGAACAAAGAATTCCAGGCATTTCAGGGCGGTTTGGATAAAGCCCTGCCGGACACCAACAATTACATAGTGAATATGAGTGAAGATGCGCGCAAATACGTGCTCTACACCACTAACGCCACCAACCCCGGCACTTATCTGTACGGCGACCGCGACGCTAAAACCCTGTCACCTCTGGCGGCAGCTTACCCGGATTTAACCGAGGACGTGCTGATCGAAAAAGAAATGCGCCGCTACAAAGCGCGCGATGGTTTGGAACTGGAAGGCTTTTTATCGCTGCCCAAAACCTTTGCCAACAAACCCACCGCCACCATCATCCTGCCCCACGGCGGCCCCATGAGCGAGGACGGTAAAAGCTTCGACATGTTCTCCACCTTTATGGCCAACCGCGGTTACGTGGTATTCCAACCCAACTTCCGCGGCTCCTCGGGTTACGGCCACGATTTTATGATGCAAGCGGTGGGTGGCATGGGCCTTGAAATGCAAGACGATTTGGAAGATGCGGTGAAATACCTGGTCGATGAAAAAATTGCCGACCCGAAAAAAGTCTGCATCGTGGGCGCCAGCTACGGCGGTTATGCCGCACTCATGGGTGCGACTAAAACCCCCGACTTGTTCCAGTGTGCGATCAGTTTTGCCGGTATGTCTGACCTGGTGAAAATGAGCAATAATTTCCGCTATTTCACCAACAAAAATACTGCGCGCAAACAATTCGGCGAGGACAAAAAACAGCTCAAAGAAACCTCACCGGTACGCATGGCCGAAAAAGTCAAAATCCCGATTCTATTAATTCACGGCGACGATGACGTAATCGTACCCGTAGAGCAGAGCCGCATTATGGCGCGCGCCCTGGAAAAAAATGGCAAGGTACATGAATACATCGAATTGGAGGAGGGCACTCACAATCTGGATTACCTGCCCCATCGCCAACAAACCTTTGAAGCCATGGAAAAGTTTTTGCAGACCCATTTGAAAATCTAACTTTTCCTCCGCTCACGTCAGTCCGATAAAAAAACGCCGCCCTGCAGCCTGCAAGGCGGCGTTTTTTATCGCTTATGCAAGCAGTATTAACACCGCCATTTTTCCGGTTCGGGGGGATGAGTGGTATTATGCAGCCACATTCTCCCCAATTCCGAGCATCAATGAAGATACCAAAACGCTTACAACCTCTGGTCGATGACGGCCTGATCGACGAGGTTTACTACCAATTAATGAGCGGCAAAGAAGCGCAAGTGTTTGTGGTGCGCGCCAATAACGAAGTCCGCTGTGCCAAAGTCTACAAAGAAGCCAATAAACGCAGTTTTAAACAAGCGGTGCAATATCAGGAAGGCCGCACCGTGCGCAATTCGCGCCGCGCGCGCGCCATGGCCAAAGGCACCCGTTACGGCCAAAAAGAAGCGGAAGAGGCCTGGCTGAACGCCGAGGTGGACGCACTTTATCGCCTGGCCGAAGCCGGTGTGCGTGTCCCCACACCCTACTGGTTTTTGGAAGGTGTGCTGGTAATGGAGTTGGTAGTCGATGAAGAAGGCGACCCCGCACCGCGCCTGGACGCTGTCGCCTTTGACCCGGAGACGGCGCGCGACTACCACGCGCGCATGATGATGGAAATTGTGCGCATGCTCTGCGCCGGACTGGTTCACGGTGACTTGTCCGAATTTAACGTGTTGGTGGATTACGAAGGCCCGGTGGTCATCGACCTGCCGCAGGCTGTTAACGCGGCCGGTAACAACAACGCCAAAGCCATGCTCACCCGCGATGTAAACAATATGCGCGACTACTTTGGCCAATACGCACCGGATTTATTAGTCACTCACTACGCCGAAGAAATTTGGGATTTGTTCGAACACGGCAACCTGCACCCCAATGTAAAACTCACCGGCGAATTTGCCGAGAGCAACGTCGACGCCGATATCGCCACCATGATGCGCATTATCGAACACGCGAAAGAAGAAGAGGAAGATCGCAAAGAGCGCGAGCGCATGGCGCGCGATGGCGAGTTTTAACTCCACAAAATAAAAACCCCCGAACAACAATCTGTTCGGGGGTCTGCGATACCCGCTGCTGCCGGAATCAAATTAGCTTAAACGTTTTCACCCACGCTAAACAGGTTGCGATACACCACACCCATCACCAGATTGACCAAAGGCACCGCCCAGATCAAACCAATACCCAAAGGCAGCATCGCCAGAATTACCACAACCAACACCACTAAGTACAAGCCGAAAACTCTAAACCAGCATTTGTGAATGGTTTTACGCGAGGTTTCCAGTGCTTCCCAAATACCCATGTTTTTTTCCACCAGCAGTGGAATCGCCATGGAGTAAGCAACCGCTAAATAAATACCGGGGATAACCAGCAGTACCAAGCCGATTAAAATTAAAATCACCATCGCCACATACAACAAAAAGATGGGGATAATTTTTGAATAATAATCAAACACCATAAATGCGTTGGTGGCCGCGCCTACACTGCGCTTAATACCGAGCATGGTGATACCGGCGTAAAGCGGGTAGGTCACCAAACCAATCACAATTTGTGAGATGAACATTATTACCAGCGAATCTTTGCCGATAAATTCAAACGGCAGCGATACCGCGATAGAAATTGCAATGTAAATCAGCATTGCACCCCAGAGGGTTGCCTTGTAACCGCTGGTTAACTGCCAGGCTTCTTTGAATACATCGCCAATATCCCAGTTGGGATTGATTTGATAATGCACCGGTTGTTGCTCGTGCAAATTACTTTGCGGGGTTTGATAGGGATTAGCGTCTGTCATTTCCTTGCTCCTGGTTATTTGATTGACGCGCCAATTAATCATTAAATAGGCAGTTCGTCAATCTACCCGTGCACCTTATTGGTGAACACAATTGCGCCCTGCCGCTTTTGCGCGGTAGAGCGCCGCGTCGGCATGCAGAATTAATTCATCCAGTGTGTCGCCCTGCTCTGGCCAGAGCGCGAGGCCCGCTGAAAAAGTCAGAGACAGTCCGCCTTTGCGCGTGTCCATCGGTACTGCCGCAAACGCGCTGCAGAGTTTATTGAGCCGGGTAAACGCTGCCTGCGCATCGACATCGGGCAATATCACTAAAAACTCCTCACCACCAATGCGAAAGAGCACATCGGACGCGCGCACATTTTCCACCAAAAATAATGCGACGGATTTAAGCACATCATCGCCAATTAAATGACCGTGATCATCGTTGAGTTGTTTGAAGTGATCCAAATCAATGAGTGCCAACACCATAGGGCGGGAATGACGGCGCGCACGGGCGATTTCCAGCGCAAAAAATTCATCCAGATAACGGCGATTGTATAAACCGGTGAGTGGATCGCGCAGCGCTTGCTCGCGTAATAATTCATGTAAGTTGGTGATAGTTTTTAAGCGCTGCTCACTCAGCGCCAAGGCTTCGGACAGTTTTAATTCACTCAAATAGCGCTGGGTAACATCGCGCAGGTAGAGCATTTTGCCGAGCACTAAAGGGCCGTCGCGGGTCGCACGGGTTATCGCACTCGCGCGCAATTCGTAAAAGCGTTCGCCGTCCGCAAGAGTAAGCAGTTGCGGCTCTTGTTGGTTGATATGGAGCGCGAGTAATTGTTGTAAATCCCGGCCTATCACTGGCCACTCTTCTAGCGCGCACCCTTGCCATGCAGTAGGTGAATTCGCCAAGGCCAGCGCCGCCGGATTCGCCTCTATCACCCGCTGCTGCGTATCTATCACGAGTACCGGGTCGAGCAGCGCATCCAGCAATAAATGCCGTGCAACGGGCAGCACATCAAACAAACGCACGCCCACAATTAACCAGGCAAATGCCGCAAGCGTAAACGCAAAACTAAAGGGTGTGGGATCGAAACCAAAAATGGTTTTACCAAACACTACGTAACTGATATTTGCTGCCCAAGGTACTGCCGTGACCAATACAAACGCCAAATAATGACGGCGATACAAACCGCGGCTGCGCACCGCAGCCTGAATAACTACCGCAATACAAAACAACATAAATAAATACACATACACCGCCGCCGCATAAAACAGTGGGCCGTGTGCATAGCGAATAGCTGCACCGGGGGAATTATTAATAGGCGCGGTAGCTGCACCATAAAACAATTGGTGCACAGGATTGGTAAGAGCCAGCAACCAACAACACAGTGGCATTAACATCAGTACCGCTAATTTCCAGCGCGCCAGTGGGCGATGAATACTGTTAACGTACTGCCATAAAAAAATCGCCCAAAAGGTCGGTGCTGCCACTATGCCGGGCCAGGCCATGGCCGCCCAAAATATTTTATGGTTGGGTTGCAACACCGCCATTTCCAGCGCGGCCGCGAACAGCCACCACAGGCTGGCAAGGTGAATTAATACAAAACTGAAACGGCCCGGAAATGTGCGTTGCCGGCTCACCCAGTGTGCGAGCCAACTCACGCCCGCGCAAATGCCCAGGGTAAAAATAACCGGAAAGCTCAGGTTGAATGTGCGATCCAACAGTAAATTCATGCTACCTCTGGGGATACCATCATTGTATCGCGTGACTATGTGAGCGTAATAAATACCACTTAAGGTTTGTTTAAAAATTCTATTAATGGCTGATTGGTATTACCCAGCAAGCGCTGCGGAAGCCATTGCAAACTCTGTTCGCTATTGATGTTGGGGGCAGCTTGTTGCGGTGTAATAAAATCCAGCGGTGCATTAGGTTGCGAATTGCTCCGCTCGGCCACCGCAAAGGTAAAGGTGTAATAGGGTTCAAGGCCCATGCGTAAATCGGCGATACTAATAACGCCGTTATTTTCAAACACTTTAAAATAGCCGTGACTAAACCAGGCAAGGCGCTCTGCTTCCCAACTTTCGCCAAGTTGACGGTACAAATCATTACCGCGCGGATACTCCACAAAATTAATCTGTGTGTTGTTATCCAGCAGTGAATAAAAACCCTCGGCGTAACCTTCCGGTGTAATAGCCACAATCCGCCATAACAAACTGTTAAAAGGCGATGCAATTACCAACCGTTTTTCCACCGCCAAGCCTTGCACAGCGATAGCTTTGTCAGCCAGGGTGCCGACATAAAATTGCATCGCCAAACCCCAAAATAAATAGCCACTACTCAGCGCCAGGCCGATATTATTCCACCGCAAGCCGGTAAATTTTTTGCGCGCCAGTGCGATAACGGTACCGATCAATAGCGGCAAGGTATAGAGCGGATCGATAATAAATACACTGCCGATACCAAACGGATAATCGCTAAACGGCAGTGCCAGTTGAGTGCCATAAATGGTCATGGTATCTAGCAGCGGATGGGTGACTAACACCAACCACACCGCGAGCCACCAGTGTTTAAATAAATGTTTTTCACGCGCGATGGTGGCGATGAACCATGCAAACAAGGGTGCCACTAACGTGAGGTAAAATAACGCGTGACTTTCAGTGCGATGCAAGGTCATATCGCGAATGGGATCGCCGTGACTGATCAGCACATCCAGATCCGGCAAGGTGCCCACAACAGCACCCATCAGCGCCGCTTTCCACAGCACCGTCTTGCGTCCCATCACGGCGACACCCACGGCAGCGCCCAAGGCAATTTGCGATAAAGAGTCCATAGTATTCCTGCTACATCATTATTCGTGATATTCAGCTTCGCGAATCACCGCTAAAAACTCTTCACCAAAACGTTTCAATTTACTTTCACCCACACCAGTAATGCTGCGCAATTGTTCTGCTGTAAGCGGGCGGAACTCCAACATTTCGCGCAGAGTCGCATCGTGAAAAATCACGTAGGGCGGTACGCCCTGTTCTTCGGCGAGGCGTTTGCGGCAGGAGCGCAGGGCATTCCACAAACCCTGATCCTCTGCTTCAATCCCCTGACCGAGGTTGGCGCGACGCGGCGAGCTGTTTGCTGCTTTAATATCGCGGCGCAAACTGATTTTTTCGTCGCCACGCAAAAATGCCCGGCAGCTTTCATTTAATACCAAACCGCCAAAACCATCGCTATTGACGTCCAACAAACCACGCGCGACCAGCTGACGAAAAATCGCTTTCCATTCATCCGCACTTAAATGTTTGCCAATGCCGTAGGTGGTTAATTTGTGATGATCAAACGACAATATTTTTTCATTGTTGCTGCCGCGCAATACGTCGATTACATGCCCTGCACCAAACCGCTGGCCGGTGCGATACACACAGGAGAGCGCCATCTGCACTGCCTCGGTGGCATCCCAGGTTTGTGGTGGGGTGATACAGCAATCGCAATTACCGCAGGGCTGTGCAAGCGTATCGCCAAAATAGCGCAGCAAACTCTGGCGGCGACAACTGGTAATTTCACACAGGCCCAACATCGCATTTAAACGCTGTTGTTCATTGCGTTTAAATTCTTCACTGCCTTCACTTTGCGCCATCATCTGCCGCAGTTTTACTACGTCTTCCAAACCGTACAACAATAAAGTGGTTGCCGGTTCACCATCGCGCCCCGCGCGGCCGGTTTCCTGATAATAGGCTTCAATACTTTTGGGCAGATCCAGATGCGCGACAAAACGCACATCGGGTTTATCGATGCCCATACCAAACGCGATAGTCGCCACCATAATGATGTTGTCTTCGCGTAAAAACCGCTCCTGATTTTTTTGCCGCACATTGGCAGGTAAACCGGCATGATAGGGTAGTGCGGTAAATTTTTCACTGCTCAACCATTCAGCAATTTGTTCGACTTTATTGCGCGACAGGCAATACACAATGCCCGAGTTGCCCGCTTGTTCTTCACGCAAAAAACGCATGAGTTGGATTTTGGGATTATTTTTTTGCGCAATGCGATATTGAATATTCGGGCGATCAAAACCGTTGATAAATTGCTGCGCATTTTCCAATTGCAAGCGCGCGATAATTTCATCGCGGGTACGCACATCGGCGGTTGCCGTTAATGCAATGCGCGGCACCTGCGGAAATTCGCGGTGCAATAGTTCCAGCTTTAAATAATCGGAACGGAAATCGTGACCCCATTGCGATACACAGTGAGCTTCATCAATCGCAAACAGGGAAATTTTTATCTGGTGAAATAATTCCAATGTGCGCGGCTGAATTAAGCGCTCGGGCGCAACGTAAAGCATGTCCAGCTCACCGCGCTGCAGCGCCAATTCGGTTTGCCACATTTCTTGCGGTGAAAGCGACGAATTTAAAAACCCGGCACGCACACCCAATTCGCGCAGCGCACTGACTTGATCCTGCATCAATGCGATCAGCGGTGATACCACGATGCCCACACCTTCACGCACCAGCGCTGGAATTTGGTAGCACAGGGATTTACCGCCACCGGTGGGCATAAGTACTAACACATCCTCACCCGCGACTAACGCATCAATCACCGCCGCTTGCGGGCCGCGAAATTCATGATAGCCAAAGGTGGAATTTAAAATTGCGAGAGGTGTTTTCATTGCGAAGGGATTACAAACCTTTGATCAAAATGATGGATATATGCATCAAAGGGGCGATTTTTCAGCAAAATGATGAATATAGCCATCATTATCGCGTGAAAGATCGTGCACGCAGGGGCAAAACACCCCTGCATTAACCGGCAGGGAAAAATGACTCATCAGAGGACGATAACGAAATGTTTAAAACACCGCGTTTACCGCGTTCGGTTTGGATGGCGGGGTGCGCTCCGGCACTACCACCATCACCAAGCCCCACATCACTAACAAACCTGCCAATACCGATACCGACTTTTTCACGATTAATCCCTCCAGCGGACATGTCATACAAGACTAGGCAGCAAAAACTGAACCATTGCTGAAAAATTGCTGCCCGTCCGCGTGTAAAGGCTTAAGGTTTGAGCGTCTTTTGCAGGAAGTTGATGATGTCCTCCATTGGCCAGAGCGCATCTTTATCAAAACAACTGCCCGCCCAGTTACAGCCATTATCCAAATAGGCGTGGGTTTTGTTGGGGTAAACCTTGTACTCCACCGGTTGTTTGCCCGCTTTCAGTAAGTCCACATAGTGCTGCGCCGCGGCGGGTGGCGTGGTTTTGTCCAGGCTGCCCACGTGCACAAATTGTGGTGGCAGTGGGTATTCACTGGCCTTGGGCACAAAATAAATGGGCGACACCGCTTGGTAATGCTCGGGGTTGTCGTTCACGTTAATGTCTTTACCAAACAGGCCGCGCGGCTCCGCATTGCCAAACTTCCAAAACATGTTGCCGGGTGATTCAAAACCGCCTTTTGCCGCCGCGTAGAGATCAAATGCACCATAACTGACCACGGCCGCCTGCACTTTCAGGCCATCCTCCTGCGCGACTTGTTCGGCGGTTTTGCCTGCGGGTAAATAGCTAGGCTTGAAACCCAAACTCGCACCCGCGTAACCATCGCTCTCCAACTGGCGGCCACGGGTGAGAATCATAGTGGTCAAATGGCCGCCGGCACTGTCGCCGGTAATCGCCACCCGGGTAGGGTCGCCGCTGTATTGGCCAATATTCTCCTTCACCCAGAGCAGGCCGCCGAATACGTCCTCGATAATCTGGTTCATGGTGACCGTGTTGTTCTGATCGCCCAGCAGGCGATAGTTCATATTGGCTACCACCATGTCGCCGTCGCGCGCCACCTTGGTCGCCATGTCGTGCATGATCGAGTTGTTATTCACCAGCCAACCGCCGCCGTGGTAAATCACCAGCACCGGGTAGGATTTTTTACCCGTCTGCGGCACGTAAATATCCAGCGTGAGCGGGAAGTTGTCGGGCGCGGCAAACTGAATCGCCTTGTGGATTTTTACCGCCTCATCCGCCTGCGCAACCAGTGCACAGCAGCCCAAAAATACCATCGCCATTAATTTACCAAGCTTCAGCATAAACACCTCTTTGCATTGTTATTGTCAGATTTACCACGGCCAAGCATAGATGGCGCAAGGCAGGGACGATAGTGATAAGCGTCACTGCAACTAGCCCTTTACCACGCTTTACGTTTTATAACGCTCGACTGCTGACTCACAAAAGAATTATATTTAACCAAATGGTTGACAATGGATTTATTCAGGAGAATACTTAACCACATGGTAAACAATCAGAACGATCAACTCGATGCTGTCTTTCATGCCCTTGCCGACCCAACGCGGCGGGCGATGGTGGCGCGGCTGGCGCAATCGCCCTGCGGTATTAGCGAGCTGGCAGCACCCTTTGAGATGACACTCGCGGCGGTTTCCAAACACATCAAAGTATTGGAAGGCGCGGGGTTGGTAGTGCGCAGCGTGCAGGGGCGCAACCACACCTGTGCGTTGGATACCCGCCCCCTGCACGGCGGTATCGAATGGCTGCGCCACTACGAGCAGTTCTGGAACCAACGGCTGGATGCATTGACAGCCGCGCTAGTGGCGGATGATCAAGCGAAAAATCCAACCGAATAAACCGGGTCGATACTCGCCGAGTCAGACCCTTCATTGTCCACCAACAGGCTTCGGCCAAAGGAGATTGAGATGAACGACTACGGTGTATTGACCGCCCCAGATACCCTGCACATTGAACGCCTGCTGCCCGGCCCGATTGAACGGGTCTGGCAATACCTGACCGATTCCGACAAACGCGCCACCTGGCTGGCGGCGGGTAACGTGGAGCAACAAATCGGCGGCAAGGTAGAGCACACCTTCCGCAATTCCGAACTCTCACCCGAACACGATATTCCGCCGCCCAAATACAGCAGCTGCGCGGGCGATGTGCCCATGCTCGGCAAAGTCACCGCCTGCGAACCGCTGCGCTTGCTGAGCTACATTTGGAATGCCGGTTCGGAGGTGGAATCGGAGGTGAGTTTTGAGCTGGCGCCAGAGCAGGATCAGGTCAAACTGACCGTCACCCATCGCCGCCTCACCAACCCGGACGAACGCCTGAGTGTCGCCGGTGGCTGGCATACCCATCTCAATATTTTGCGCGATGTGCTCAATGGCAAAACCCCGCCCGGTTTCTGGAAAGTGCATACCCAACTTGAGCAGGAATACGCCGCGCGTTTGGCGGGCTGATAAAAATCCAGGGTTGGTTCTGCCAACTCCACATCACGCAACATTAATAGTTGCGTGATGATTCCATCTGCGCTACCTTTCACGTAACAACTTGAATTACGTGAAACCCAAGCCTGATGGAGAAAAATATGAAACGCGACTCCCGCCTCTCCGGCGTGCTCCATGTACTGCTGCATATGGCCGAGACCAATGTGCCCATGACCTCGGAAGCGCTGGCCAATATGATGAAAACTAACCCCGTGGTTATCCGCCGTGTGCTCGCCGGTTTGCGCGAACACCAGCTGGTTTGTTCCGCCAAAGGTCACGGCGGTGGCTGGCAGATTTGCCGCGCGCTGGACACCATCACCCTGCACGACATTTACCTCGCGCTCGACGAACCCACTTTGCTCGCCATGGGTAATCGCACCGAAGCGCCGGGCTGTTTGGTAGAAGCGGCAGTGAATAACGCCCTCAACCACGCCTTTGTAGAAGCTGAAACCCTGCTGCTCAACCATTTCCGCAACGTCACCCTCGCGCAGCTGAGCGAGGATTTCCACCAACGCATGCAAGCCCGTGGCTTCTCCGGTAGCCATGAACACGCCATTTTTCCCGAGGAGTAAACCATGCAAACATTTGATGTGATTGTGATTGGCGGCAGCTATGCCGGTATGGCTGGTGCCTTACAACTGGCGCGCGGGCGACGCCAAGTGGCGGTGATTGATGCCGGCATCCGCCGCAACCGTTTTGCCGCTCATTCCCACGGCGTGTTGGGGCAGGACGGCAAATCCCCCGCCCTGATCGCCAGCGAAGCCAAAGCCCAACTGCTGCTTTACCCCAACCTCAGCTGGATAGAAGGCACCGTGGAGCGCGCGGAAAAAGTCGGCGATTTATTCCAGGTCACCACCCGCGACCAGCAAACCCTGAGCGCCAAACGCCTGCTGCTCGCCACCGGTGTAAGCGATCACTTACCCGCCATCACCGGGCTGCAAGACCGCTGGGGCAAAACCGTTTTTCACTGCCCCTACTGCCACGGCTACGAACTCAACCAGGGCCCACTCGGCGTACTCGCGGTGAGCGAAGCCTCGCTGCACCAGGCGTTATTAATTCCCGATTGGGGCCCAACCACGCTGTTCACCAACAATTGTTTTACGCCGGATGAACTCCAGCTAAAACAACTGGCCGCACGCCATGTGCGCCTGGAAACCGAAGCCGTGACCGAAATTACCGGCGAGCAGGCCGCCGTGGTGAAACTCGCCAACGGCCGGTTGGTGGAATTGGCGGGGTTGTTTGTCGCTTCACTCACCAAACCCGCCAGCCCCATCGCGCAGGAGTTAGGCTGCGAACTGGCTGAAAGCCCGGTAGGGTTTTATGTGAAAACCGACGATTTCAAACAAACCTCAATCCCCGGTGTATTTGCCTGCGGCGATTTAGGCCGGGCGATGGGCAGCGTGACCTTTGCCATTGGCGATGGCGCGCAAGCGGGTTTTGCCATCCATCGCTCGCTGATTTTTGAAGGCTTGCCGGGGTAAAACCGGATTGACAGCGAAAAGTGTCGGGTAATTATGCATTTGTGATTTTGCCAAATTCAATGAACTGATAGGAATCAATTACTTGCGACTATGGCGTCAAAATTGCTATACATACCTGTCACAATAACTTACATCAGGAATATGTTATGAAAATCAAACAACTCATCAGCCTTGGCGCAGCCGCACTTTTCAGTGTTGGCGCCAACGCAGGCATCATTTTTCAGGACAACTTTGACGCAGAAGCGGGTGCAGCAGGCACTTCCACCCTCAACTACAACACGTTCAGCAACTGGAGTGTATCCGGCGGTAGCGTTGATGTCGTCGCCAATACCAACGGCTGGGGCATCACCTGTGCGGGCGGTAGCGGCAAATGTGTGGATCTGGACGGTTCAAGTGGTAATGCCGGCATACTGACCAGCTCGCTGTTGTCACTTGCCGCAGGTACTTACAACCTGAGCTTCGACATTTCCGGCAACCAACGTGGCGGATCTGCGGACAGCTTCACCCTGGCCCTGGGGGGATTCCTGAGTGAATCATTCACCCTGAGCCCCACCGCGCCATGGCAAACCGTCACCCGCAGCTTCACCGTGAGCAGCAACACTGCTAACTCCATCGTGTTTAACCACGCTGGCGGCGACAACATCGGCATCATGCTCGACAACGTCTCCCTGAGCAAAACCGAAGTTCCAGCGCCAGGCACTCTTGCGCTGTTCGGTTTAGGTTTGATCGGTTTAGGTTTTGCCCGTCGTAACGCGCGCAAATAAACCAAACACAGATTGACCAAAAACGGCTCCTTCGGGAGCCGTTTTTGTTGGTGTAAATTGCATCGCTACGTAATTGGTGCAACCAAAATCAAACATCATATTTGGCTCGCATTTCTCCAATTTGTCCTTCAATTAACTGCCGTTCGCGCTCTAACTCGCGCTTTAATTCTTCTTCACTCGGCAGTAGAGTTAAGTATTTGGACGCAAACAATTGCTGGCTGTCTTTTAACACTGAATATTGCGCAACCGTTTGGTTGTGTTGGCTGCATAGAATCAAACCGATGGTGGGGTTATCTTCTGGCCCGCGTTTTTGCTCTTCATAAAGGCGCACATACATATCCATTTGCCCAACATCTTGATGACTGAGTTTATTCAATTTTAAATCCACCAAAACAAAACACTTCAGTAGGTAATTGTAAAAAACGAGATCTATGTAATAGTCGCCATCATCAGTATGAATGCGCTGTTGGCGCTCGACAAACGCAAAGCCCTTGCCTAATTCCAACAAAAACTGCTGTAGGTTGTTGATAATGCCTTGCTCTAAATCAGCCTCTTGGTATATGCGCGAATCCAGGCTTAGAAAATCCAGAATATAAGGATCGCGCAAGTAATCTTTTGGATTATCGGCCAAGGCTTGCGTCTTGACTTTGGCCTCTGCTTCCACTGGAGCTTTTTCTTGACTGGATAACAAGCGCTCGTAATAAAGCGTGGCTATTTGACGCTCAAGCGCCCGTACACTCCAGGTTTGCTGAATGGCCTCACGCAAATACCAATCACGAGCCTGAAGGTTTTCAACGCGGGCGAGCTGGTTGTAGTGTGACCAGCTCAATTCGAGAGACACCGTCTCTCGAATCGGGAACGCCTCATAAAAACGGCGCATATTGCGCAGGTTGGTTACATCAAACCCTTTGCCGAACTCATTGCTCAAGCGGGTAGAAAGCTGTTCTAACTGCTGCTTTCCATAAGCCGCACGGCTTTCGCCTTGCTGCTCGTGCTCGACTATAAGCTGGCCAATCTGCCAATAAGTTTGCACCATGGCAGTATTGACGCTGCGTTGGAGCTGCTGGCGCGCCTGCTGAATGAGCAGGCTAATTTGGCGAAATAACAGATCATCCGGTACGATTTTCACGTTTCCTCCATGAAGGTTTTTGGTCGCGCTTCTTTTTATACTCGTCTTTTGAATTGGCCAAAAATCCCACCAATGAAATAACAACGAGCGCATAACCCACTACGCCAAAGAATGCGATTAAATTCGCTCCCATTTTAATAATGGTAAAGTTACTTTCATGCTCATATTTTGCTTGCAAGCATTCCGACTTTTGTTCAGTCATGGTTTCACAGCTCACCTTCTCAAACGGTATACCTTCTTGCGCCTCTATGGCAAAAGCCAGCTTTCTGGTCTCATAATCCATTTTTATGAGATCCACAAAAGGTTGTGATAACCCAGCCACAGCTAATCCACAGAGAAATACGCCTGCCTTAAAAATATCTCGATAATTTTTAATCACGGATACAATTAAAAAATCAATGTATGAGATGAGATCCATAATCGACTTTATAATTGGATTGTTAGCTTTCATAACCCAACTCCAATAGATAACCAGCCATTTCCACCTCTAAGTCATTCAATTGCTTCTTAAGTCGAATATGCCCTGCGCGGACAGCCCTCAAATCGAAGGCATCAAATTGGGATTGCATATCTTCTACCTGTTTATTGTCCATGTCGTTTTTTCTCCTGTCCGATTTGGAAACCAGAAGCCGTTTCTGTTTGTGTAAATCGCAACAATTTTGAATTCAATCAGTCGGTTGTGATTACCGCCTCTGGCTCTTTACTAAACGCCAGAATATCCCCCGGCTGACACTCCAACATCTCGCAGATTTTTTCCAGCGTATCAAAAAGAATCGCCTTGGCTTTTCCGGTTTTGAGCACCGACAAATTTTGCGGTGTAATGTCCACCAACTCCGCCAAGGTATTCAAACGCATTTTGCGCTGGGCGAGCACTACATTCAAATTCACAATAATTGGCATACAACCTCCCTATATAGTGAGTTCAGATTCTTCATTAAGATCGCAACCAATTTCCAGCGCCCAGAGCAACACATACATCAAGCCAAAAAACATCAAGGCTCCAATAAAATCGAGATTAACTGGAACCATAACTGGCGAACTTTTGATTGCGCTGTAAAACCAATTCACAATCAAGCTAGCCACATAAAACCCATAACCAATAACGCATCCCGATCAGACGCATATGTAAATAACCGCTGACTTTTTTAATACGAGCAATCCGCTCATGCTGTTGAACATTTATATCAAGCTCCTTGGAAATATGGCGTTGGAGCCTAAAGAACACTCACAAAACACCAATATACAATATTTATTTATCGATAAACGATTAATAAATATTGAAAAGTAAGATCACAAACCCGCATCACAATAAGATCCCTGAGCGGGAATTTACGCCGGAGGAGATTGAGTTTACGAAGCAGTCGGGGTTTTAGATTGGGTAAAAATCAGGTTGGTTTAACTTTTGGTGGATTTGCTCAGTCAAACTGAACAAATCAAAGGTTTTTCAAACCAAACCGATCATTTTCGTGGCGTCAGGAAAATGATCGCCAATCAACACTTTCAATAAAACCCTTCATCCGTTCTTTGCAAATCATATTTTTCTGCATATATCTCAACAGCCTCTTCAACGTCGAGATCGCCAAATCTGCTTAACCACTCATTATCTGAGTACCCAGTATCAAGCAGGCTTATTAAATACTTATTCATCAAGCAGGTATTAACAGCAGCTAAATATACTTCCTGAGTCATTAATTTCTTATCGCCATACATACTCCACCTCTTATGCAAATGTGACTTATCGTCCGTAGACCTATGAGTCACATCAATACCACCATATGACCTCTTTTGTCTACCCGGAAATCCCTCATGGATAGGTCGATACTCAAAGCATTTGGTCGCCGAATAAAAACAATTCGCTCAGAGCAGGGCATTAGTCAGGAACAACTCGGGCAGCTCGCCGAACTCGATAGAACCTATATCAGTGGGATTGAGCGCGGCTTGCGTAATGTCAGCCTAATAAATATTGAGCGTTTGGCCGCAGCACTCAAAGTGGAACCAGCAGAATTGCTGAAATTTAGTGAGACCGATTATGTCTAATCGTGCTTATTACTCGGCAACATTAAGCGAGTTTCTAACAACCGCATCAGACTCAATTATTGGTGAGCTGGCTCGATTTCACACTCAAGATTTGGTTTATCAACAAACTGGGGCATGGAAAGCACAGATTGAAATTTTGCAAAATCAACTCAAAGAATTAAGTGACGCTTTTATCTGTTTTGAGTTACTCATACCGAGAATGGGAAAACGAGCCGATGCTGTTTTAATAACTGGCGGCATTATTTTTGTTCTCGAGTTTAAAGTCGGTGAATCTCAGTACAAATCTGTCGATTTACGACAAACTCAAGGATATGCTGTCGATTTAAGTTGTTTTCACGAGGCAAGCCATAATCGAAAAATTATTCCCATCTTAGTCTCCACGAAAGCACCATCAATCAGTTTTTCTCTAGAGAAAAATGATTCAGAGGTAACTGAAACAGTTAAAGCTAATAGTAGTAGCCTTGGGACTATTATTAATTCATGCCTACTAACTTATGCTTATGAGCGCCAATTAAATCCCCTCGATTGGTTTACATCTCAATACAAGCCAACACCTACAATTATTGAAGCGGCACAAGCTCTCTATAATAACCATGATGTAAAGGATATCGCTCGCTCTGATGCAGATGCTGTAAATTTAGCCGAAACCGCAGGCCGCCTGAATGAAATTATTCATAACTCTCGCTTGTTAAAACAAAAAACAATTTGTTTTGTAACTGGCGTTCCCGGTGCAGGAAAAACTCTTGTCGGATTACAGATAGCAACAACACATAACAATCCAAAAGATGAAGAACATGCAGTTTTTCTTTCGGGCAATGGACCTTTAGTCGATGTTTTGCGTGAAGCCTTAGCTAGAGACAGAAATGAATCTCAAAAAATTTCCAATACCGACAAACAGCGATCGATATCAGATGCACGTCGCGAAACAGCAAGTTTTATTCAAAATATTCATCATTTTAGAGACGAAGCGCTAAAGGATAAAACCCGAGCACCTATCGAGCGGGTTGTTATCTTTGATGAAGCACAACGTGCATGGAATCGGCAAAAAGCATCCGACTTTATGCAAAAAAGGCGTAATCAAGGGGATTTCAACCAATCAGAACCTGAGTTTTTAATTAGTGTGATGGATCGACACAAAGACTGGTGTGTAATTATTGCGCTTATTGGCGGAGGACAAGAAATCAATAATGGTGAAGCTGGACTAAATGGATGGTTCTCTGCGCTTAATAAAGATTTCAAAAATTGGACTATTTACTATTCAGAAAAGTTGCAGCAAAAAGAATATGCAGGCAGTGATGTGGACATTAAATTATTAGAAAAAACACATTCATACAGTGAGCATTGTTTACATCTTTCCACCTCAATGCGATCGTTTCGTGCAGAACGGCTTTCCCACTTTGTTCACCATCTTATCCACAATCAATCATACAAAGCTAAAACAGAATATCAACATATAGCAGAGAAATACCCCTTATTCATAACTCGCGATTTATCTAAAGCCAAATCATGGGTGAGAAGTAAGACTAAAGGCATGGAGAGTCGCGGCCTGATAGCGTCATCAGGTGCAAAACGATTAAAACCAGACAGTATATTTGTTAACAATAAAATCGAACCAAAACATTGGTTTTTAAACGCTTATGAAGATATTCGCTCGTGTCATTTCTTGGAAGATGTTGGAACTGAATTTGTTGTTCAAGGATTAGAGTTAGATTGGTGTGTAGTGGGCTGGGATGCTGACTATAGACACAATGGGGAAAATTTTGAGCATTGGAGCTTTATAGGAACCAAATGGACTAATATAAATATTGATGCCGATAAGCGTCATGTTGAAAATTCCTATCGCGTACTACTGACCCGTGCACGACAAGGTATGGTTATTTATGTCCCACTAGGAGACGCAGGAGATAAAACACGATCGCCTGATTTTTACGATAAGACATATCTGTATTTACAGAAGTGCGGGTTAACAGAACTTAGTTAAAAAGCGAAATTCGCCGTAAGTTAAATGCATTAAGGTGCGCTACTATGCGAGCGCACCCTACATATAACTAAACTTATTGCATTTGTAATCCGTAGGGAGTCTAAGGAAATACAGAGTTAGTCTTTTGAGAGTTTTAAGATCGGCATCAAAAGCTTAGTATTTTCTTAGACTCCATGCAGCCTTTCTGTCACGTTAGAAAGTTCTTGTGTAGTGCATTAGTTGAATTATTCGATTGCGGACTATGGCTGCTTTAAATTGACCGCGAGTAATACTGGATGAAGTTCCAAAATCGGCTTTTGTCCATGTACTTTCGATTAGTGCAAATTCCAGATCCCGGTATTTTAACCAAGCAATTTGTGACTGCTTTAATTGCTGCTGTTTATCTATAGGCAATTTTGCTTTGAGAGTTTTGTATATTACATTGAGTTCTTTATCTAAAAATTCCAGATAATCTGTATAGGCAACCAAACCTGGGCGATATCCCGCTGAATTTTCTGCTGACTCAATTAACGGTTTTTCTCTGACCTCGAATTCTGAGACCAGATCTGGTGCATCAGGATTATCAATAGCGTTAACAAAACTACTAAACAGTGCGAATACAATTACGATATATTTTATAAATGATAAAGTTGGGTTTTTGAAATATTTTGTACTTATCATTACGATCACCATTGTTTGTAAATATTTTTACTGTAAATGTCCCATTCTGCTTGACGTCGATTTTTCAATCCACGAATCTCTTTTCCTTGGGATTTATTCCAAGCTTTCCAAGCCGCCTCTAAGTTTTCATAAGATGTTTTCGCTTCAGGGGCGTTTATTAGCTTCAGCACGGAAGAAGTAGAAAAGTTGAAAACGCCAATATTGAAAGCAAGAATCACAAGAGCATCAAACTCATTTTGTTTGAGTGAAGTGGTAACTTTGTTTTTAACTGTTTGGATAAACGGCCTCAAATCCGAACTGAAAAGTGACGATGCAGCTGCTTCTGAAATACCATTTTTGTACTTATCCCAATCTGAACCAGCAATTAAATGACCATAACCAATGGTTGCACCTTTTACCCACTCGGTGATGTCTTTACCTGTTTGATCGTCATAAGGTTTGAGCGCTAAATCCTCAATAGATTTGAGCAAGCTTACACCTCTTGAGCTAAGAGTTAATATTTTTGTTAATCTCAAATCAACTTGCGAAGTGTTAGCTTTTAATTCACGAAGTAGTTTAAAGCTTTTTCCGTTAGGGTCAATTCGTCCATCTGCCCTAATCATTTTCACAATATGCTTTTGAAACAGTTCAATTCTGGTGATTGTTTTTATGCCGACAATACCATCTTCCCTAAGAACGCCAAACGCTCCGGGAATAGTATGCTTATTTAGGAGCTTTTGAACAAGTAGTACGTCGTTTCGAATATTGAAACCGCCTTGCTCAACTGATTGATTTAATCTTGCCAACATAAAAGTGTGTCCTTTCGTTAATTAAAAATTCCAAGTTGCAATTGCGCGAAATCAGTTTATACCTAATGGAGAATTTTATGAAAAGGTGGAATTAATTATAAAATAATTATTTCTTGAAATGAGCGAACGCATTGTTATCAGATTTCCTCTTTTCGTCTATATATCTTCACTGCATTGCCTTGATGTCTTCTAATTTGCGTTATTCAGATCACATTTAATGTCATCTAAATTTCTGTTTTCAGTTAAGTCTAAGCAGACTCGGGTTTGTATCCTAACTATGTAACGCTAAAGCCCCCCTGAAATTGTGATCCCGCCAACGTGGCAAACCGATTAAGGCCTGCGCCATCTTTGGGTTGTTAGCGGCGAATTGGCTATTCCAAAAAAGAATCCAGTAATTTCAGCGATGGGCACGCCTAAAGATTGGGAGAGGAAGTAAAGTTGGGAGGCGCTGAGTTTGTTTTCGCCATTTTCATAGCGGGAGATTTGTTGCTGGGTAAATTACCTGAAGAGTTATTAATTGCGTGACGCCATCAACCGGCCAATCGCCCGCCACACCAGAAAACATAAGGCTTTTAGCATAATAGTCCATTCTGTAATCACTCATCTCACTACCCCATTTAGGCATAGTTGAAATCTATGGCCTTTTGATTGCCCCATCAATCCACCCAAGGTAAAACCGGCCTGCAAAGCCAATACCTGTTGGCTGCTACGCAATTAATATAATTTAATCCCAGGGGTGGATATGTCTCAAAAAATAAAAAAGGTGGTAATTGCTGGTGGTGGAACATCAGGCTGGTGTACGGCTGTTGCGTTGTCGCGCCAACTCGGTACCTTGCTCGATATCACATTGATTGAATCTGCTGAAATAGGCACTGTGGGTGTAGGTGAAGCGACATTTCCGACCATCTGTTCTTTCCACAAAATTCATGGCATTGATGAGCAGGAATTTTTAAGTGCGACCCTGGGTAGTATCAAGCTGGGTATTTCTTTTGAAAACTGGGCGCGCAAAGGGGACAGGTATATCCACCCGTTTGGCTCATTCGGAAAAGCCTCGTGGATTGGTGATTTTTACCATTACTGGCTGGCCGCCAAAGCGCGCGGTTATGAAGGTGAACTTGAGGATACATGCTTTGAGTTACAAGCCGCTAAAGCACATAAATTTTCAATCACTGAAAATCCAAAGCTCAATTACGCCTATCATTTTGATGCAAGTCTTTACGCGAAATTTTTACGCAGACTGAGTGAAGAAAAAGGTGTGCGTCGTGTTGAAGGAAAAATTGTTCAGGTTAAGCAACATGCCGATAGCGGTTTTATTGAATCTGTCGTGCTGGAGTCAGGTGCTTGTATTGAAGGCGATTTATTTATCGATTGCACAGGGTTCCGTGGCTTACTGATTGAAGAGACATTAAAGGCCGGTTATGAGAAGTGGGGACATTGGCTGCGCAATGATAGCGCCGTAGCGTTACAGACAGAATTTTCCGGTGATATTCCACCTTATACACGTGCTATTGCCCACGATAGTGGTTGGCAGTGGAAAATTCCGTTGCAACATCGCCAAGGCACGGGACATGTTTACTCCAGTGCATATATTTCTGATGAAGCCGCCAGAAATACCTTGTTAGAGAATCTGGATGGCGATATTCGTGCAGAGCTGCGCCTGCTTAAATTTAACACTGGGCGCCGCAAGCAAGCCTGGGTCAAAAATTGTGTTGCTATAGGTTTGGCGGGTGGATTTGTGGAGCCACTGGAGTCAACCAGCATACATTTGATCCAAATAGGCGTGAGCAGACTACTACAGCTATTTCCATTTGAAGGATGCAATGAGCATTTGATTCGTCGCTATAATAAGATGTCGCATGCTGAGTATGAAAATGTGCGCGATTTCATTATATTGCATTACAAAGCGACAGAGCGCGATGACACTCCCTATTGGCGCGACTGCCGGGATATGACTATTCCTGATTCGCTTGCGGAAAGAATTGAATTATTCAAACAAACCGGCCATGTGCACCATGAGACAAATGAAGTTTTTGGTGTAACTTCCTGGCTACAGGTGATGATAGGACAGCGCATAACGCCACAAGGATATAGTCATTTCCCACATGTCATAAGTGATGAGCAAATTGTTGCCGGACTTATGTCTATGAAATCGAAAATTGCAAAAACCCTCGAAAAAATCCCGTCACATGCAGATTTTTTAAAATCCTATTGTGCCGTGAAGTGATTAACCAACCTCACCCGGATGAACGTAAAAAACCAAATCCCGGTGAGGTGTAGGTCAAGCTACGGGGCATATAAATTGTTATTTGGAAATCCTGCATGCTTGCAAACCAAAAAAACTGTAACACTTTTGTCTTCGACATGGATGGCACCCTGCTCAATGAGCACCACGAGCTGTCGCCGCTGACGATTCGCACGCTGAATGAATTGCGCGAATGTGGTCATCACCTGGTCATCGCCACCGGGCGGCACTTTATGGATATCCGCGCTTACTTGAAACAATTGGGTGGCGGTATTGCGGCGATTACTTGTAACGGTGCGATGATTCATAACGGCGCGGGCGAGTTAATCCAGCGCGCCTGTTTGCCACTGACAATCAATGAAACCTTGCTGCCGCTGGGTGAAGCGTGCGGTGTGCATTTGAATATGTATACGGATCGCGAGTGGTTGGTGAATGCGCCCTGCGAATCCATGTTGGATGCGCATAGGCAATCGCAATTTTTTTATCGCCAAATTCCATTGCAGGAAATGCTGGCCACACCGGCGTTAAAGATTTTGTTTTACGGCGAGAACGCGCTGCTGCAACAACTGAAAGCACAAATACTCACGGCACTGCCCGTGCCGATTCATTTAACCTTTTCGGATGAGTATTACCTGGAGGCTATGCCAAACAATATATCCAAAGGCGATGCATTAAAAACCCTGGCGGAACATTTGCAATTACCGCTCGCTAACAGCATGGCCTTTGGTGATGGTTTTAATGATGTGGAACTGTTCCGGGCAGTAACTCACCCGGTAGTGATGGCGAATGCGAGTGACAAGCTCAAGCAATTATTTCCCTCTGCGCAAGCTGCAGCGCGCAACCATGATGACGGTGTGGCGCGCTTTTTGTTGGCAAACGTGTTGTAAAGAGCACTGATGTTCAGATGGATTTGTGAGTCATCCAATGCAGGAATTCATCGCTGTTGATGAATTCCTTGTAGGTTTCGTCACCCTCAAAATTCGCCGCTTCAAATTGCACACCGGATTATTGTTCCAATTGTTCCAACCAATAGATCATTCTTGCGTACGCCGCTGTTTATTGTATTGAATATCGTTAGACTGTTTTTCACCTTACAAGTATTTGTCTATTCAGCCAAAAGGACAGTTATGACCAACCTAACCAAAACCCAGGCACAGGCCCGTGCTGATCAGGTGCGTGCATTTCGTGCGGAGCAGAGCCTACTGAGCGCGCAGGGCTTGTTACAACTGCCGGAGGAAGATGCCGGGAATATTCTGCGCTATCACGATAATTTATTACGCGAGTTGCAACAGGCGCAGGATGTGGACCTGAGTGACGGTGCGCGGCATTTGTCGCTGGGTATGCAAATAGTTTCCTTTCTCGGCGCGGCGGCTTTGGCGGCGAGTTTGTTTTTTCTGTTCTATCAATACTGGGGTTATTTCGCCACCGCAACCCAGGTGGTGATTTTAATTGCGGCGCCGCTGTTGAGTTTGGCGGGCGCTTATTGGGTACGGCAGTTTGATGCCTCGGGTTATTACGCCAAGTTGGCGGGGTTAGTGTCGTTTGCGAGTTGGATGTTAAACATTGTGATGCTCGGTAGCATTTTTAATGTCACACCATCGCCCAATGCCTTTGCGGTATTTGCGCTCTACGGATTTTTGCTCGCCTATTTATTGCAAGTGCGTTTGTTATTGGCGGCGGCAATAATTTGCAGTTTTATTTTTATCGGCGCCAAGTTTGGCACCTGGATGGGTAGTTACTGGATTTACGTGGGCGAAAACCCCGAACATTTTTTCTTACCTGCACTCTTTTTCTTTGCGCTGCCACAGTGGATTAATCAAACACGCTACCACGGGTTTGCCGCGATTTATCAATTGTTATCGGTGGTGGTATTTTTTATCGCGCTGTTGATTTTAGCCAATTGGGCGGGCAGTAGTTATTTGCCCTGGTCGCCCAATGTGATTGAAGGTTGCTATCAAATTGTTGGTTTTGTGGCGAGTGCTCTGCTAGTGCTTTACGGCTTGCGTACCGGCGCCGCTAATTTAATGCTGGCGGGCAATGTGTTTTTTGCGCTGTTTTTATATACCAAATTTTTTGATTGGTGGTGGGATTGGCTGCCTAAATATCTATTCTTTTTGGTGATCGGGCTGACCGCTATTTTGGCGCTGATGGTGTTTAATCGCCTGCGCAAACTGCAACAACAAACCGTAGCGCAACAAACAATACCAGGGACAGGAGGTCAATCATGAAAACTATCGCCACTAGATTCACGAGCAAAAAATTGGTTTGGTTTGCGGTTGGCTGCATTCTGTTGGTAAATGCATTTATATTGGGCAAGGTGTATATAAACCGTTCTGCGGTAATCGCGCAGTTAGAACTGAGCGAGCGGGAATTACAACTGCCCTATAACTACGGCTTTAGCAAAGAGGACTCCAGTGCACGTGTGAGTTTGCGCTGGGCGACACCCAATACCGAACCAATCAACATCGAGCTGAATCACTGGCGCTGGCAACATGATCGCAGTTTGCAATTAAGCGCTGCACATTTTGCGAGTTTTCAGTTTCACGCTTGCACACAAAAAACGCGCTTGCATCAAAAACAATCCGGCTGGGTATTGCTGGAATTTAATGGCAAAAGTTATACCGACTATGTAGCGCAAGTAGAGCAGTATCACCAGTTAATCATGGGTTTAACGGCTACCGCCAATGGCGAACTGGCAGAAAAAGAATTAGCGGAGAAACGCAAAGACGCCACTGAATTTTTCACCGCTGCGCAAACTACTAACTCGCGTTTGTTTTTGATCGATGCCGCCGCCGAGCGCGAACTGTTGGAAGCAGTGCAACGCGAGCGGCAATCTGCCAACAGCGGACAACTGATTATTGTGCCCGCTGAACTGCGCGCGGGATATTATCGCTGCGATAACAATGAGAAGCGCACCACTGAAGTGATTGTCGATAATTTGGCGGTGGAATCACTCTACATCCCCAATCGCCTCGCCACAGATTTCCCTAGCGATAACAATATGCGCCCCACTGTGAAATTTTCCGCGCTGGTCAACTATGGCCGCTTGCATGAGCCCTGGATAAGTAATTTGCAATAACAGCCTATGTTTTATAGGACCCGCATTAAGCCTTGCGAAATACGGGATCACCAGCGCTTGGGCGATTAGGTAGCGAGTATCGGAAACGATTAACTCGCGCGTGCCGTGGAGCCGGCCAGGGTGACCAAGGGCGAAGCGCACTATTCCCACAAATCCGCTTGTTGGGCGGGTGATTCCAGCTGCAATAAAAACGCTTTGGCCTCTAACCCACCCGCAAAACCGGTGAGTTTGCCGGAAGAGCCAATCACGCGATGGCAGGGGGCGATAATGGAGATGGGATTTTTCCCGTTGGCAGCGCCCACGGCACGCACGGATTTTTCATTGCCAATTTGCTGCGCGATTTGCAGGTAACTGCGGGTTTGCCCATAGGGAATAGTGAGCAACGCGTGCCAGACCTGCTGCTGAAATTCGGTGCCGTGAAAATCCAGCGGCAGCGCAAATACTTTTCGTGTTCCCGCAAAATATTCACCCAGTTGTTGGGCGGTTGCGACCAGCAGCGGGAAGTCATCGCACCGTTGGCCTTTTTCAATACCGACACGTTTTGGATCTTCATTTTCCCACAACACTGCCGCAAGGCCTTGGTCACTGGCAATCAGGGTTAATTGGCCAACGGGGGAAGGGATGATGGTGTGGTTATTTGGCATAAGGTGAAGCCTGATGATTTTTGAGCGGGCAACATAACACAGGCAATTTATGCAGCAAGAGCTTGGGATAAAGCGTTGAAATATCCGCCATTGATAGAGATTCTCATTATTGCTAGAATTCCTAATAACTTCCCCCTGCGCCTGTGGTGCTGTCTGTTATAGGAACTCCCCATGTATCGTTTTGTGCGTCCTGCCAGTTTGTTGTTGACCTGTAGTGCTCTGCTGCCGGGTGTTGCCAGTGCCGATAATGGCGTTGAAGAAGTCTTTGTCAGTGCCAGCCGCACCGAGCGCCCGCTGAGTACCATCCCTAATACAGTAACGGTGATTAATGCCGCCGAGCTGGAGCAGCAGCTGTCAATTCAGGATGATTTGTCCACGGTGTTAGGCAACCTGATTCCCGGTTTTTCGCCCAGTCGCCAAAAGATGACCAACGCCGGTGAAACCCTGCGCGGACGCAAGCCGCTGTATATGATTGATGGGGTACCACAATCCAATCCGCTGCGCGATGGCGGGCGCGAGGGCAATACCATCGACCCCAACGTGATTGAGCGAGTGGAGGTGCTGCACGGCGCTAACGCCATTCACGGGGTGGGCGCGGCGGGTGGCATTATCAACCTGATTACCAAAAAACCGGCGGCCAAGCTGGAGCAGAGCATCCGGGTGAATACCGGTTTCCAAAGCGAAGACCTGGGCGAGAGCGCGGATTACGGGGTGAGCTACAGCCTGTCCAACCGCGTGGGGAATGCCGATGTGATTGCCAGTATCAGCCTGCGCGATATGGGTATGGCATACGACGGCAAGGGGCAGATTATCGGCGCCGACAACACCCAGGGCGACACTATGGATTCACAATCGGTGAACGGTTTTGTCAAAACCGGTTACGACTGGGACCAGCAGCGCATTGAACTGATGGTGAACCGCTACGAGATCGAAAACCAAAACAATTGGGTATCGGTGACAGGGGATGTGTCTGAGGGCATCCCCAGCAGCGCGGTCAAAGGCGATATTACCGGCGAGGGTGCGAGCAACAAGGTCACCGCCATCAGCCTCAATTACACCCATGAGGATTTCCTGGGGCAAAAGCTGCGGGTTCAGGGCTTTAGCCAGGATTTTGCCGCTACCTATGGCGCCGAAGCCGTGCCGCTGGCGACCTTTCAGGACCCGGCCTACGGCCCCAACCTGATCGACCAATCGCAAAACAACTCGGAAAAACTCGGCATGAAACTGACCCTGGTGAAAGACCAGGTCGCCAATTTGCCAGTGAATCTGGTTTACGGGGTGGATGTACTGCAGGACGAAACCTGGCAGGAGTTGATCCAGACCGGCCGCGCCTGGGTGCCGCCGAGTAAATACCAGAACTACGCGCCCTATTTGCAGGGCGAGTTTACCGGTGTCGACAAGCTGACCCTGACCACCGGGGTGCGCTATGAAAAATCCAAACTGGAAGTGGATGACTTCACCACACTTGCCTCTTACGGCAGCCGTTTTGTAGAGGGTGGTGCGCCGGAGTTTTCCGAGACCCTGTACAACTACGGCGGCACCTACCAAATCACCAGCGCCTGGCGGGTATTTGCCAACTATGCAGAAGCCTTTGCCATGCCCGATGTGGGCCGGGTGCTGCGCGGTATTAACCAGCCGAACCTGAGTGTAGAAACCTTTCTGGATTTAAAACCGGTGCTGACCGAAAGTACCGAATTTGGCGTGGAATTTAAGACCGGCGACCTTAGCGCCCAAATCAGTTACTACACCTCGGACTCGGATTTTGGCGAGCGGTTGCAGCGCGATGCCGACGGTATTTACACGGTGGAGCGCGAAAAAACCGCCATCGACGGTATTGAATTCAGCACCGCCTGGGCCGCCACCGATGTGGACTTGCTTAGCCTGCGCTACGCCCAAGCCACCGGCCGCTACGATTCCAACA
Organism: Cellvibrio sp. BR; assembly: GCF_000263355.1. Taxonomy (NCBI): domain Bacteria; kingdom Pseudomonadati; phylum Pseudomonadota; class Gammaproteobacteria; order Cellvibrionales; family Cellvibrionaceae; genus Cellvibrio; species Cellvibrio sp. BR. The sequence goes on from NZ_JH668200.1 coordinate 441,447, forward strand.
AAGATGGCCGGGTGGATTCCGATCTGGGCGGCACCAATATCTCCCCCGACCGCGTCAACCTAAGCTGGGATCGCACCTGGTCGGGCAGTGTTGATACACGCTTGCAGGTGAATCACCTGTTGGATCGCGAAGTGAAAAACAGCACTGGCGCCGTTATCAATGAGTTTGAGGGCTACACCACACTGGATGCGAGTGCGACTATCGCCGCGTTTGACGGGGTGATCAGCCTCGCGCTGCAAAACCTCACCGACGAATACTATTTCACCTACTATTCGCAGAGCAGCCCGAACGATATCCGCAACTTCACCGGTGTGGGGCGGAGCATTAATCTGGGCTATCAACGCAGCTTCTAATACACCAACCACTATGCTGATATCGACAGGCTACCGGGGCATTGCCCATGGTCATCACCAATGACCGCCGCTAATGCCCGCCCGCGCCGGGTGCATAAAGCGCGCGACCGTTTACTGCTGCGCTGGCATCGCTGGTTGGGCCTGGGCGCGCTGGTGTTTTTGTTGCTGGCCGCGTTCAGTGGCAGTTTGCTGGTGTACAAACAGGCGCTGATTAAACAGCTCATCACCCCCAGAGCCGACTTGCCCGCCGATTACGGCGTCGCCCAAATGGCGCTGCAGTTGGATGCCATTGCCGAGCGGATTAAAGGGGATAACAGCGGTTATTTGATCAAGGCGCCCAATACCGAAGAACCCTACTGGGCTCTGACGCGCGATGCCGATCGCAGTGTGCAATTACTTGCGCTCGACTCACTGCAAGCCTATGAGGAGAATCTGTGGCTACTGCAGACACTGGCGTTTTTTAGGCACCTGCACACCGAACTGTTTGCCGGCGTGGTGGGTGAAGCAGTGCTGTTCGCCAGTGGTGTGCTGGGGTTATTTTTGGCCATCAGCGGGGTGATATTGTGGTGGCCCACCAAACGCAGCTTTCGCTGGCGCTGGGTGTTTCCGCGCCAGATCAAACTGTCCTACCTCATGCACTACCACCGCCATGCCGGTACTCTGGTGACGCCGGTGCTACTGATTATTCTGTTAACCGGCAGCATTATGCTGTGGCAAAAATTGACCAAACCGCTGCTGGTGCCGCCGCCCTCCAGCCAATTGCCCCAGCCAATCCCCGCTGCTGCCAGCGCCACTGCCGGGCAGTTATTGCTGCAGGCACAACAGCAAGTTGCCGATGGTTGGCCAACTTACATCCGCCTGCCCGCGCCCGGTATGGCGGCGATGAGTGTTCGCTATCGCCTGCCGGATGAGTGGCACCCCAACGGGCGTACCTCGGTCAAAATTGAGCTGCCCAGCGGCATTGTTACCCTCAGTGCCCGCGCGGATCAGGTCGACTGGCCACAGCGGCTCATCAACCAGAATTACCCTCTGCATTCGGGTTACGGTATGCACCCGTTTTATCGCCTACTGATATTGGTTGGCGGTATTACGCTGTTTTGGTTGAGCCTGACCGGCGGCTGGAGCTTTCTGCGCCGGCACCATTGAGCACCAAACCCGCCCTGCGCCAGACATCATAGAAGCCAGTTGGCCGATGCTTTGGGCAGCGAGTGCTATAGTGACGGGGATCTCATTAGTTCCTCAGGTTATTTATGGCTGATTCCTTCCCGCTGCTCTATCGCCGCCCGCGCTTGTTGGCGTCGATTGTATTTCTACTCTGCCTTGCACTTTCAACACAGGTGGTCTGGAACCTTGAGCAGAATCATCGCCACAACCTGCGCGCCGATATGGAAAATATTGCGCAAAACCATGCCTTTTTACTGCGCGATAGCCTGCGCCAAGCCCTTACCCTGAATTACTCCATGGCGACCCTGGTGCGTTTGAGCCAGGGGCAGACCACCGCCTTTGAAGCCGTAGCGCGGGACATGCTGCCCTACTACGACAGCGTGTCGCACATTAGCCTCTCGCCCAATGGGGTGATCTCCCAGGTGTACCCGCTGGAGGGCAATGAAAAATCCGTCGGTTTTAACCAGCTGGCGGATTCCGCCCAAAATAAAGAGGCCCTGCGCGCACGCGATTCCGGCCAAATGACCCTGACCGGCCCGGTGAATTTGGTGCAGGGCGGCACCGGCGTGGTGGCGCGCTTGCCGATTATGGTGGACGAACAGGGCAGCAGCCGGTTTTGGGGCTTTGGCAATGTGATTATTCGCGTGAATCGCCTGCTGGAAACCGCCAATATCCAACAGCTCAACTCCCAAGGCATGGCCTATAAACTCTGGCGCACCAACCCCTTTGATAACAACCAGGAAGTCATCGCCGTGAATGCGCCGGAGCATTTGCACGACCCGGTGCATAAATCCTTTGATGTACCCAACGGCGAGTGGACCCTGAGTATGGCGCCCATTAGCGGCTGGGTGAATTGGTGGCGCCTGACCAGCGAAATTATGCTGGCGCTGGTACTGAGCGGGCTGCTCGGCTACCAGACTTTTTTGATGGCCAAACTGCAGCGCCGCAAGATCAATTTACAAACGGCGGTGGAGGAGCAGACCCGCGAACTGCTGAATGCGCGCGCGCAATTACAGGCGACGCTGGATGCCATTCCCGATTTGTTATTTGAAATCAGTGCCGATGGCGTTATCCACAATTTCCACACCCATCGCCCGGAATTACTCCTGGTGCAACCGGACGCTTTTCTCGGCAAAAAAATAGATGATGTAGTGCCCGCCAGAATTAGCGCGCTCATTTACAGCACCATGGAGGAGGCGAGCCAACAGGGCTTTGCCAGCGGCAAATACTACAGCCTGCAACTGGCCGATGGCCGCCATGAATTTGAACTCTCCGCTGCCTGCAAGGCGGTATCGCCCGGAGCGCACAAACACTTTGTGATGATCAGCCGCGATATCACCGAGCGCCGGCTGGCGGAAGAGGAATTGCGCGTGGCCGCCACCGCCTTTGAAGCGCGCGAAGGCATGATGATTACCGACCCAGGCGGGGTGATTCTGCGCGTCAATAAAGCCTTTAGCGAAGTGACCGGCTACAGCGCGGAAGAGGTGATAGGGCAAAACCCGCGCTTGCTCAATTCCGGGCACCACGAACCCGAGTTCTACGCGCATATGTGGCAGACCATCTCCACCGAAGGCAGCTGGAAAGGGGAGATTTGGAACCGCCGCCGCAGCGGGGAAATTTACCCCGAGTGGCTCACCATCACCGCCGTAAAAAATGGCTGTGACCAAATCACCCACTACGTTTCCACGCTCACCGACATTACCGAGCGCAAGGAAAACGAGGCGCGCATTAACAACCTGGCGTTTTTTGACCCACTCACCCAACTGCCCAATCGCCGCCTGCTACAGGATCGGCTGGAACACGCCATTGCCGCCAGCGAGCGCAAAAATACCCTGGGGGCATTGCTGTTCATCGATTTGGACGATTTCAAAACCCTCAACGATAACCGCGGCCACCATATTGGCGATTTACTGTTGGTCGCCGTGGCCAACCGCCTGCGCATGGCCGTGCGCGCACAGGACACAGTCGCGCGCCTCGGGGGCGATGAATTTTTGGTGGTGCTGGAGGACTTGGATTCCAACCACGATCACGCCGCAGCCATCGCCCAGCAAATTGCCGAGACCATTCTGGAGAGCCTGAATGCGCACTACATGCTGGAAGGGCAGGATTATTTCAGCACCCCCAGCATTGGCATTTCGCTGTTTGGCGACCGCTTGGTGCATATCGATGAACTGTTAAAACAGGCCGATCAGGCCATGTACCACGCCAAGGCTGCCGGGCGAAATACCTGGCGCTTCTTCGACCCGGAAATGCAGGAGCACACCGCCCAGCGCTTTGCCCTGCAACATGAAATCCGCGAGGCGCTGCAACTACAGCAGTTCCAACTGTTTTACCAGCCGCAGGTGGATCACACCGGCGCCATAGTGGGTGCGGAGGCGCTGATCCGCTGGTTCCACCCCCAGCGCGGCATGGTGTCGCCGCTGGAGTTTATCCCCATCGCCGAAGAGTCGGGGTTGATTTTGCCGCTCGGCAACTGGATTGTGGAAGAAGCCTGTCAGCAGCTGGTGCGCTGGAGCCAAAACCCGACCACTGCCCGGTTGGTGATTGCGATCAACGTCAGCGCGCGCCAGTTCCAGCAGCAACAGTTTGTGATGCAGCTGTTAAGCACCTTGCAGCGCACCGGCGCCAACCCACGCTACCTGAAACTGGAGTTGACCGAGAGCATGCTGGTGCACAACCAGCAGGACATCATCGCCAAAATGGACGAGCTGAAAAATCACGGCATCAAGTTTTCGCTGGACGATTTTGGCACCGGCTATTCCTCGCTCTCCTACCTGAAGCGCCTGCCTATCAGCGAATTAAAAATCGATAAATCCTTTGTCAACGACATCTTGACCGACAGCAACGACGCCGCCATCGCACGCATGATTATTCGCCTCGCCCAGAGTATGGAGCTGCGCGTCATCGCCGAAGGGGTAGAGACCCAAACCCAGCGCGACTGGTTGGAAAGCGAAGGTTGTGTGCACTATCAAGGCTATTATTTTGGCAAACCGGTGGCGGCTGCTGACTTTCCGTTATAAGCAGCGCGAACTTATCCAAAAACTTGTAAAGATCCGTTGACCTCGTGGCTAAGCCCTATAGAGCAAGCTAACCTCTGACAACGGCTGTGGAGAGCAGCCGGGGCAATACTTAATAACAAGATAAGGTCACAACAACCATGAGCCATTCCGAAGACCGCCGCGCCCTGTTGCGCGGCGCTGTTGCCGGTGCATTGGGGCTATCCAGCCTTGCGGCACTGGGGGCAGAATCTACATCACCCAAACCGTCCTCATCCACCACCGGTTCTACGGCGCTGAAAGGCAATATTCGCCACTCGGTCGCGCGCTGGACTTTCGATTTCCTCACCCTTGAAGAACTCTGCCTGGTAGTCAAACGCCTGGGCTTTAGTGCGATCGATCTGATCGGGCCCAAAGAGTGGCATATCCTCAAACAGCACGGTGTGGATTCGTCCATGTGCAATGGCGCCGAGCTGAATCTGGAAGATGGCTGGGGCGATAGCCGCTTTCATCAACCGCTGATTGAACGCTACCGCGAACACATCGATCTGGTGGCCGATGCGGGCTATAAAAACCTGATCTGTTTCAGCGGCAACAAACGCGGCAGGGACCCGGAAGAGGGGCTAAAACACGCGACCAAGGGCCTGAAAAAAATCCTCGCACAAGCCGAAAAACGCGGCGTGGTCCTGCAAATGGAACTGTTCAATAGCAAGGTGAACCACCCGGATTATTTCGCCGATAACTCCGCCTGGGGCATAGAGCTGTGCAAGCGTCTGGACTCGCCCAATTTCAAGCTGCTGTACGACATCTACCATATGCAAATCAGCGAAGGCGACATCATTCGCACTATCCAGAATCATCACCAATACTTTGGTCACTACCACACCGCGGGTGTGCCGGGACGCAACGAGATCGACGATACCCAGGAGCTGTACTACCCGGCCATAGTGCGCGCTATTCAAGCCACCGGTTTCAAAGGCTATGTGGCACAGGAATTTATGCCTAACCGCGCTACCACCGCCGAAAAAATTGAATCGCTGCAGGCCGCCATTCGCATCTGCGACGTCTGATCCTAATAAGAGGTATATCCATGTCTACACAACATTTTGATGCCATTGTGGTTGGCTCCGGCATCAGCGGCGGCTGGGCCGCTAAAGAACTCACCGAAAAAGGCCTGAAAGTGCTGCTCCTGGAGCGCGGGCGCAATATTGAACACATCAAAGACTATGTAAACGCCACCAAAGAAACCTGGGACTATGAACATCGCGGTCGCCCGACTCAGGAAATGAAAGACAAACACCCGGTACTGCAGCGCGACTTTGTGCTCAACGAAGAAACCCAGGGCATGTGGGCGAACGAGCAGGAAAACCCCTATGTGGAGAAAAAGCGCTTTGACTGGTACCGCGGCTATCACGTGGGTGGTCGCTCGCTGTTATGGGGCCGCCAAAGCTACCGTTACAGCAAGCAGGATTTTGAAGCTAACCTGCGTGAAGGCGTGGCTGTTGACTGGCCGATCCGCTATGAAGACATGGCCCCCTGGTACGATTACGTCGAGCGCTATGCCGGTATCTCCGGTACCAACGAAGGCTTGGAACAATTGCCCGACGGCCAGTTTTTACCGCCCATCGAACTGAATATCGTGGAAAAAGACGTCGCCGCACGCATCAAAAAAGCCTATGGCGGCAAACGGGTGATGATCAATAGCCGCACCGCCAACATCACCCAGCCCAAGCCGGAACAGGGTCGGGTCAACTGCCAATACCGCAACAAGTGCTGGCTCGGCTGCCCCTTTGGCGCCTATTTCAGTACCCAGTCATCCACCCTGCCAGCGGCGATGAAAACCGGCAACCTCACCCTGCGCCCCTTTTCCATCGTGAGCCAGGTGCTGTACGACAAGAACAAAAAGCGCGCACGCGGGGTAGAAGTGATCGATGCCGAAACCAACCAAACCTACGAATTCACCGCCAATGTGATTTTCCTCAACGCCTCCAGTTTTAACTCCACCTGGATTCTGATGAACTCCGCCACTGACATCTGGCCCGGCGGTTTGGGCAGCAGCAGCGGCGAGTTGGGTCACAATGTGATGGATCACCACTTCCGCGTGGGTGCCAGCGGCGTGGTGGAAGGCTTTGAGGACAAGTATTACTACGGCCGCCGCCCCGCCGGTTTTTATATCCCGCGCTTCCGCAATCTGGGCGATGAGAAGCGCAATTACCTGCGCGGCTTTGGCTACCAGGGCTCTGCCAGTCGCGAGGGCTGGGATCGCAACGTCGCCGAATTAGGCATAGGTGCCGGTTTAAAAAATGCCCTGGCCGAACCCGGCGCCTGGACAGTTGGCATGACCGCCTTTGGTGAAATACTGCCGCATCACGACAACCGCATTTACCTCGACCGCAACGTCAAAGACAAATGGGGCCTGCCGGTACTGGCGATGGACGTAGAGCTGCGTGACAACGAACTGGCGATGCGCAAAGACATGCTGCAGGACGCCGTAGATATGCTCGAAGCCGCTGGCCTCAAGAACGTTAAAGGTAGCGACTGGGGCTATGCTCCGGGCATGGGCATCCATGAAATGGGTACCGCGCGCATGGGTCGCGACCCCAAAACCTCGGTGCTCAATGGCTTTAATCAGGTGTGGGATGCGCCCAACGTATTCGTCACCGACGGTGCCGCCATGACCTCCGCCTCCTGCGTCAACCCATCGCTGACTTACATGGCACTCACCGCCCGCGCGGCAGACTATGCCGTCAAAGAATTGAAAAAGGGGAACCTGAAATGAATCGCCGCGAACTCCTAGCCCTGATTACCGCTGCCACCGGCACTGCCATGATTGGCAGCACCGCACTGCTCGGTGGCTGCGCCACCACGGCGTCCGCACCCGCCAAGTTTTCAGCAGAAAACATTGCACTGCTGGATGAAATTGCCGAAACCATCCTGCCGCGCACCGAAACCCCGGGCGCCAAAGATGCCAAAGTCGGCCAATTTATGAGTGTGTATGTGACCGACTGTTACACCCTGGATGAGCGCGCCATCTTCCACAAAGGCTTACTCAGCCTGGAAGCCCAGTGCAACAAAACCTATGGCCGCGGCTTTATGGCCCTGCAACCGGCAGAGCGCACCGCGTTTATCAGCCAACTCGACCAGGAAGCGCGCACGACGGTCGCTGGCGGCGGTGTTCACTACTTCACCATGATCAAGCAGCTCACCCTGTTCGGCTTCTTCACCTCGGAAGTCGGCGGCACCCAAGTGCTGCGCCACATGCCCATCCCCGGCCGCTACGACGGCGCACTCGCCTACAAACCGGGTGATCGCGCGTGGGCGACACGGTAAAACTCCTTTATTCCCATATAGTCTTTTTTGTTCAATGCCCCGCTCAGCAATTGAGCGGGGCGGTTTTTCCCGCTAGACTGGCGCGAAAAATTACAATCGTAATTATTTCCTGACCTAGTTCCCTAACCCCCCTACCACCCAATCCACGATCTTTTTGTGATGGAGCATTCTATGCGCTTGTTTCTAAAAGGAATTGCCAGATCGGTAGTATTCCTGTCATGCCTGTTATCCGCCAGTTTTGCCAGTGCTTTGCATGTTGAGACTGAAGTGCTGGGGGACAAGGTGTATTTTTTGTTTTCCACACCTAACAAAATCGCTATTTACAACATGGCCAGTCAAAGTCAGGAGGCAGATCTCAGCCTGAGTAAAACACCCACTGCCTTTGCTATCAGCGGAACGACCGCCTACGTTGCATTTCAGCGCGAGATACGCGCGATAAGTCTCAGCACCGGCGACAGCACCTTCATCCGCAATGCAAGTAATAATGTCGTGAATCTAACTTTGGTTGGAGACAAGCTTTATGCTTTTGATCAGGACGGCAATAGCTTGGCGATTAACACTCTCAATAATAGCTTGATAGAGACTTCGTCCATTGGGTCTTATTACTCCAACAAAATTCAGCTCGGTTCGGCGGCAAATAACGCTATTTTCGCGCGCAGCGAGGCCAGCTGGTCCGGATTAATGCAGAAATACCAGTTGGACTCTGATGGAAAAATCAAAGATTTTACTTACAGTAACCACAACTGGAACTACAACGGTGCCGCCGGGATTTACCTCAACCAGTCCCATACCAAAGTTTATGATCGATCTGGTTTGATTTTTTTTGCGGGTGACATGAGCTATGCGGGAAGCTTGAGCGGAAGCGTGGAAGCGCTGACCTTTATCGGCGATAACCCGGTTGCACTGCGCGGCACCCAGTTAACTCTGTTTAACTCCAGCCATGTAGGCTTGGGCAGCGTCGATTTAACACAAACCGCCAATTTTTTGAGCGCGCGGGAGCAGCAGGTTTTTGCTTTTGCGGTAAATGATTCAGGCTTCAGTGTCGCTCCAGTAGATCTATCGTCATTCGGTTTGTCTGCTCAAGTTGAGTCGGTTGATCCAAATGGTTTTGCGTATACACCCGAATTTATTGTCTCGGATGCGCAAGACAATCTCTTTTTGGTGGATCGCGAAAGCCTGAGCCTCTTTCGCTGGTCGGTCAGTGAAGATAAATATCTTTCCAGTTGGGCATTGCGATCACCCCCCTCCTGGGTCACTCATTCCAGCGCTCACCAGCGGCTTTATCTGGGTTACCCCGACGGAAGAATCAACTACTTCGATCTGACCCAAGAACAACCGACGGAGACGCTGTTTGCCAATATGCCCTATGCGGTGCAAGGTTTATTGGCGGTCGGAAATTTTGTTTTTGCCGCCGATTTATCAGGTGCCTGGGGTACTCATTACACTTATGACGTGAATGGCACTCTGGTTTACTCAGAGGAATGGGCTGAAATCGCAGACGCCTACCTGTGGGACGCGGTCAGTGAAAGAATTTATTTCCATACCGATCATCATTTCCCGCGTGATCTCGCTTGGCGCAAAGTTGACCTCAGCACGGGCAAACTGACCGATAAAGGCGACTCTCCGTACCACGGCGAAACATTAAGTCCCCGCTATCCCCTGATCCTCAATGAGGACAGTTCGCGCATGCTCAACGGCATGGGGCAAATTATCGATACCCAAACCCTTGGTGTTACAGACGCACTGTCCAATGAAATTAGCTCAGGAGTCTGGATTGGTGAACAACTTATTACCGTGTCCACCAGCCAAACTGATCTGCAATTCTGGCAGGGCAATTTTGAATTGGCGTCTAACTTGTACTTGGGCGATGCTCAGAGCCTGAAATTATTCAATCTCAACAATCGCCTGGTGTTGATCAAACAGACGCTGGCCGGCCCTCAAATACAGGCTTACGACCTTACAAACTTACCGGATACCGATGGCGACTCGGTACACGACCTGGCGGATAACTGTTCTGCCGAATCTAATGGGGATCAAGACGACAACGATCTGGATAAACGCGGCGATGCTTGCGATAGTGACGATGACAACGATGGCTTGAGTGATGAGTTTGAAGTCTCTTTTGGGTTAAACCCAAAAAATGCCTCGGACGCTGATGGCGATCTTGATAACGATGGTTATTCAAATCGGGTAGAGCACATGCTGGGTTCTGATCCCGCAAGTGCCACGTCCTTACCATCACCGCTCGGCGTTTATACCGCTGATTTTGATAATGGTTGGCCAGCTGGTTTTTACACGCCGGCAACTAGCAACACACCTTGGACAATTCAACCTCAAGGGGTTGATGGCAAGGGTTTTGCGCTACGTTCAGGTCTATTCTTTAACACTAACCAAACCAGTGAAGTGAGCTTTACCGCATTGTTTAGCGAGAGCCTCGGCTCGGTGATGGTTAAAAATCACGGCAATAACTCCCACTCTTACCAATTGGAAATCTGGATCGACAACAACCTAATCAGCACACATTACAGTTATTACAACGATTGGACTCGTGTGCATTTTAACGTCGCCGAGGGCGTGCACACTATTACCTTCCGGGTGGTCGCAAACTACTTTTCGAGCAGCGACGGAGAGATTCGTTTCAGTATCGATAATTTGTTGATCGATAAAGATACCGATGGCGATGACGTTAGCGATGCCTTGGATAACTGCCCTAAGAACGCAAACTGGTGGCAAGGCGATAGCGATGGCGACGGGCTCGGCGATGAGTGCGACAACGACCCCTACAATCTTGACACAGATGGCGATGGCTACGGCGATGTACGCGATAACTGTCCCATTATCGCCAACCCGGATCAAAAAGATGTCGATAATGATTATGTCGGCGATGCCTGCGACCCAACCGATAATCGCCCGGTCGACACCGATAGTGATGGGATCGCCGATAGCTGGGACAACTGCCCGCTAGTAGCCAATACCCAGCAACGGGATCTGGATTGGGACTGGATCGGTGATGCCTGTGACGATGACGTCGATGGCGACGGCATCAAAGGCGTGGAAGAAGCGAAATATAGCTTTATGAGCGATACCAATGTCGGCGATGGCCAATTGGATCAGGATGGAGATGGCGCTACTAATGCCATGGAAATCCATTCCGGTTATAGGCCCGAAGTAGCCGATACCCATCCACAAATAGACTTGTTTGACTACTATCTGGTGGGCGATTTGGACTACACCTATACCGATATTAATGGCTATCGCAGTACCACCCGGGTTCGTAAATCAACAACCGCCAACCAGTTTTTAATGACCCGCGATGGCGGTTATAACTCCACGCTTGAACGTCGCAGCGATGGTATTTACATTAAATCGGCAAGCTTCCCTTACGATTTCAATGCGAACCTGATACTCAATTACACCAACTGGCTGTTGATTCCCCAATCGATGAAATTAGGGCAAACCATCAACAATAATCCCAGTGTTCAGGTGAGCGAGTCGACCAACCCTACACAGGTAGAAACCGTCCGTTTTACGCGTACCATCCGGTTAATTGAAACCGCCACGCGCAGCTGGAAAGGCAAAACTTACGATTCTGTCACCTTGGCAATGACGGAGGTTGATGAAGACGGTTATGAGTCAAGCTACCAGGTGACTTATCTGAAAAATCTGGGGAGTACCGGCGATGGCTACGCGACCCTGGAAAGCGCCACCCTCACCAACATCGATAAACCCGCTCCACCGGCAAACACCGGCGGCGGTAGTGGAGGCGGGGGCGGCGGTAGCACTACACTTCTGCTATTGGTGATGCTGCTGTTGCTGGCTGGTTATTCGCGCCAGCGTCAAATCAACCGCTAAAAAGCTGTTGGCGTTACAAACCACACCCAGCGTGCTGGTTTGTAACGCAACTCGCATTTTTCTCATATATATCCGTTTTGTTTCCCCGGCAGATATTGCCAAGCCAGTAGCGCAGGCGTAAATTCAGCCTCCCGCTCAAGTGTTTCTGAAGTCCTGTTGTAGATCGCTGTCCACGGGCAAACAATAACAATAAAACTGCGTATCTTTACTGGAACCGTTGTACTTTCCTCAGATTGCAGAATGGCATCTCGGTCAATCCGTCCTCTTTATTTCAATAACTAAGACGAGATTGTAACTATGAAAAATATCACTTCTGGCACCGCTCAACGCCGTGTCAATTTTACCCGCAAGCTACTGGTCAGCACCCTGGGTTTACTCGCCAGCGGCTCAGTGTTGGCGGCTGCTACCGGCGGTTTTTCCACTACCGATGGCGGCAATGTGTCTGGCGCCCAGTCTTTTAACGCCTCCACCCACACCCAAATCCAGCAGATTATTGAAAATGCAAAAGACGGTGACTACCCGGTCATCATCACTTACACCGGTAATGAGGATTCGCTGATCAATCAAATGATTCGCGACCACACTGTGGACTCCTCAGGCAATTGCCCCAACCCGCGCTGGAGTGAGGCCTACCGCAAAGTGGAAATTAAAGAATTCACCCGTGGTATTACCATCCAAGGCGCCAACGGCTCCTCCGCAAACTTCGGCATAGTGGTAAATAAATCCAGCAATGTGATTGTGCGCAATATGAAAATTGGCGCACTCGCCGGTGCATCCAACGATGCCGATATGATTCGTATCGACAGCGGCGTAAACGTGTGGATCGATCACAACGAATTATTTGCGGTTAACAACGAGTGTAAAGGTTCACCGGATGGCGACCTGACCTTTGAAAGTGCGATTGATATTAAAAAGGAATCGCAAAACATTACGGTGTCCTACAACATTATCCGCGACAGTAAAAAAGTCGGGCTGGATGGTTCCAGCAGCACCGATATCGGCGGCGGTCGCAAAATCACCTTCCACCACAACATCTATCGCAACGTCGGCGCGCGCCTGCCGCTGCAGCGCGGTGGTTGGACGCACATGTACAACAACCTCTATGACGGCATCACCAGTTCGGGCATTAACGTACGCCAAAATGGCTATGCGTTGATCGAGAGCAACTGGTTCCAAAACGCGGTAAACCCCGTGACCTGCCGTTTTGATAGCAGCAACTGCGGCAAGTGGGATTTGCGCAACAACAACATCCGCAACCCCGGTGATTTTGCGACTTACAACATCACCTGGACCAGCGGCGGCACCATCGACGCCACCAACTGGACCACTACCGCCCCCTTCCCGATTAGCATTCCCTACAGCTATTCGCCCGTTACCCCCCAGTGCGTAAAAGACAAAATCGCCCAATACGCCGGTGTGGGTAAAAACGGCGCGCAGTTGACCGCCAGTGCATGCAGTGGCGGCACCACCTCATCGGTGTCGTCGTCAACACCATCCAGCACAGCGAGCAGCTCCAGCAGCGCCGCCGCATCGGGTTCTATCAATCTCTCAACCAGCGTTTCAGGCACCAGCGTTAACCTGAGTTGGTCAACCAGCAACCTCACTACCGCGTCACAAGAGGTGTATCGCGATACCGACTCAGACCCTGCTGGTCGCGTACGTATTGCCACACTGACCTCTGCAGCACGCAGCTATACCGACAGCACCGCCAGTGCAGGTACTTACTATTACTGGATCAAAAACACCACCAACGGCGTAGTCACCAACTCAAACGCCGCATCGGTAACTATTGGTGGCACCAGCAGCTCCAGCTCATCAGCAGCTAGCGGTGCACCGGTATTAGGTGGCACAGGTGATTACCCAAGTGGCTTCTCCAAATGCGCTGATCTGGGCGGCACTTGCTCCGTTACCTCCGGCGACGGCTGGGTAGCTTTTGGTCGCAAAGGCAACTGGGTACTGAAGAAAGTCTCGGTACCCGGCTCCATCGCCTGCACCGTTTCAGCATTTGGTTCAGATCCACTGGGCAACCCCAACAAGTGCTCTTACAAACGCTAATTATTTTTTAGCGCGCTAAAAACAAAAAACCGATCTCATAAGGATCGGTTTTTTGTTTTTTGATGCGGGGTAACTGTGAGTAATAAGCTAACTAAATTTGCGTTGTAGGTATTGATTTTTTACCACAGTCACTTGTTATGTTTTTACTAGTTTTGTTTCAATACCGCGACATTTAAAGCTACCACAGAAACCAAAGCAAGGATCAATAGTTACCCAATGATTATTTCCGCTTAGAATAGTCAAGGAGTGGATGACACTATTATTTATAAATTTTTCGATATTTACATCAAAAATACTATGAAAAGTGATTTCCACCTCAGCACGCAATGATTTGCCTGAATCAATATAGTCAATGTTTAGCGTCAGGTTATTTTCGTCTTTATTGCATGACAATATATGACCGTCACAGAATGCGGGCCAATAGCCGAAATACTCAATTATTTTCTGCTTATATTCATTCATACATTCCAGATGCCAATGCAATGATAAATTCTGTCCAATTGAGTGAGGCAGAACGAGCTTTAATCGCTTTAGTAAAGCTATTCTTCCATTGGAAAAAATGTAAAACCATGATATTCATTTTTGTGAGCTAAAGGCATTTCGTGAACCATTTTCACGATCACTGTATGGCCAGGCAGTGCTTTGCCATCAACCTCTGGCTCCGAAAGCAATTGCGTTAATGCTGCACTTGACGCCTGCTCCACCGTCTCAGCTTCTATACGACGAGACGCAAAAAATCCTACAGGTCGCCATTTTCCATCGATTTCAAAATTAAAATTTTCACCTTCGATAAAAATTACAAAATTTCGCATATGACCTTCAACTCTGTGCTCACAGGCAGATTGTAAGTTATACTTTTTTGGAATACTTTTGCGCAGAAAAACCAAAAATCCGCGACTTAGCGCGATCTAACGTAAGTTTTCGGTGGTTGAATGTAAGCTGTATTTATAATTCTGAAAAGATACAGAGCCACGATTTTCTCCGTTATATATAAAGTAAATAGTTATACTATTTTCCTCGGCTTCTTTACTCGCTGATATAGAAAAGCTGAGAGGGTCAATGCGTGTATATTTTTTCAATACTTCAGGCGGTATTTCCAGTTTATTCTCGCCAACCGTTACCTCAATTTTGGCAACAAGAAATTTATTATTTTCTGCTGATTTTGAAAGACCAACTTTCAAGCTTGCAGTTTGCTTTAATTCTGTAAGATACGACGTAAAAGTTAGGCTATTCCAGTCATAATGTTCTTCTTGCCAAGCAAATGACTCGATTGAAACGATTAAAATTGCCAACACGGTTATAAGTTTCATTCTATTCCCTCTTAACATTCACATACCACCCTCTCTTCACGTATTCGAAACCTCCATTCTCAACCCCTTGGGTGATAAACGAAATAACAGCAAATTACATCTTTCTCTAGCATGACAAATTGCGCATGCGTATTTTTCAGTGAGCCGGTGCGCGTTACTGTTCCAAGCGTTTGGGTAAGGCTTTGAATATATAGGCTATAGGTTTATTCGACCAGAGCATTTTGTTCGTCAGGCAGCAGCGAACAATGACCAGTGGCTGCGGTTGGGATTGGAACAACTTGCAAATCCGGTCTAAGGTTAATTACTAGCCCATGGGGTTAATTAATAAGAAGGAGAAGGTTATGTTGGTGAATATTTCGGTTCCCAAACGCTTGGGGGGCGGGTTTGCGCTGGTGACGCTGACGTTTTTGGCGCTGTTGGTGTTTGTCGCTTATGCCTTTCATACCGAGCATGCAACAACCAAGTTGATTTTGAATAATTATGTGCCGGGCACCAGCAATCTCTATTCCGCCGACCGGGATTTGCAACAGGCGCTGGTGGCGGAACGCACGCTGATTGCCACCGACCCGGCGAGTGAACAATTTAAGACGCTGTTGGGCGAGCATGCCGAGAATAAACAACAGGCGCGCGAGCGGGTGGATCAGTTTTTTAGTTTGATAGAGGACAGCAAACTGACTGAATTACGCAACTCCTACACCGGCCTGCGCGATACCTGGGAGGCGAGTACCGATCAGGTAGTGGCGATGGTGCAGCAACCTGATGCCGAATCCCGGCGGCGCGCGTTGGAACTCAGTACGGGTAAAGCGGCGAATGACTTTGAAGCTATGCGCAATGAACTGGATTTAATGCAGGAGCGACTGGAGCAGATCCTCGCGAGCAAACAGCAAGCGGCGGTGGAAAATTTTGAAAGCACTTCACTCACTATGTTGATAACTGCCGCAATCGGAGTGCTGCTAGCGATTGGCTTATCCATCGCGCTGTTCCGCAGCATTACCACACCACTGCAAATTGCCGCCCATGCAGTGCGCCAGCTCGCGGAGGGTAATTTAACTTTTCGCAGCCACAGCGACCGGCGCGATGAGTTCGGCCAATTGCTGAACGCGATGAATGAATCCATGGTGCGCCTGTCGCAGACAGTGACCGATATTCTCAATACCTCCGATGCGCTCACTAACGCTTCCACCCAAGTATCGGCAACCACACAAAGTTTGAGTCAAGCGACGACTGAACAGGCGAGTAGCGTGGAAGAAATTTCAGCGTCGCTGGAACAAATTTCCAGCTCGGTAAAACAAAATGCCGACAACGCGCAAATCACCGACAGCATTGCTGCCAAAGCGGCGCAACAAGCAGCGGAAGGCGGCACCACCGTATCCAAAACAGTTGATGCCATGCGTTTAATTGCCGAGAAGGTGGCGATTATTGATGACATCGCCTACCAAACTAATTTGTTGGCCTTAAACGCCGCGATTGAAGCAGGGCGCGCGGGTGAACACGGGCGCGGTTTTGCCGTGGTAGCAAGTGAGGTGCGCAAATTGGCAGAACGCAGCCGGATTGCGGCGCAGGAAATTGATGAATTAACCGCAGGTAATGTGCGCCTGGCCGAGCGCGCCGGTGAACTGTTAATTGATATGGTACCGGCGATTACCAAAACCTCGGATTTAGTACAGGAAATTTCAGCCAGTTCGCTGGAGCAGTCGAGTGGGTTGTCGGAAGTCAATTCGGCGATGTTGCAAATTAATCGCGCGACCCAACAAAACGCGGCAGCGGCGGAGGAGTTGGCAGCAACGGCAGAACAAACCAACGACCAATCGCTGCACCTGCAACAGTTGATGTCTTTCTTTAAAGTTGCCTAGGGAATCGCAGACCAGCGCAGCTAATCCACGCTGTTGATTGTTATGGATACCCACGTTCGCAGGTATGACGAGAGATGAATATTGCAGAACTTGCCCACTGGCGATTTGCGCCAGTGGGCAATATTTTTAAACCTTAATTTAACTAACTTCCAAAGCGGTTTGAAATGTTTTTTTGCCGCGCAAATAACGTTTTAAACAACTCTCATCGGCCAGTACTTCTAACAGCGCCGTATTAAAATCATAAATTCGCGCATCCAAGCCTTTCTGTTCAATCGCCGCTTCAAAACCTTGCGAATGCGCATCGGCCGCGAGCGCCACAGTTTCAATCATGCCGGTTGTTATATCCATATTCGCCGGATCGGCAAAGGATTGTTCACAGGCTTTTGCATCGGTCGCGTGAAAATTACGGCAGCGATAGGGGCGCACCGGATAAACACTGCATTGATTATTGTGCAACAGCGGGCATTTTAAATTGGTGGTGAGATGCTGCTCAGGAGTGATGCTACGAATCACTGCAGCGTTTCGATCAGCCTCTTGTATTATTTGCTGAATATTTTCAGCGCTCAGCTGTTTATGCAGGTAATCCTTGATGTTCAACATTTCATGGGCGCGCACTTCCACTTTGTAATAACAACAAAACGCACAGCCTGCTTGGCAGGCCGGTTTTGTTGGCGATTCAGTAATAGTTTTGGCGATGAGATTATCGTAGCGTTTGAACGATTGGGTGAGTGCCGTTTGAAATTGTTTGGCCCCGGGCAATTGTTGGCTGGCTTTTTGAAACTCTGCCTGCGCCGTCTGTTGAAAAAAATCATTCATTAATAAAATAACTCGCTGATAAAACTTTTTAGTGGATAAGCATCTCTGGGAAATAAAAACTGTTAGCGCAATCATCGCCCCGATTTGCAAAAGAGTTATAAACACGCAAATTGAATACGTATGCAACAGTCTGTTCAATTATTAATAAATGGCTTTAACTATGCCTGTGCACTCGTTATTAGGCACTCACCATTTGCCGCAATTGCCTGCTGTCTGTGCGGCGCTCTAGTGAAATAACAATAACTCTGGATAGAGCTCAGGTCACAACCATTTTTGTCGCTACCGCAGCCGTGCAACCCACACTGTGAAATGCGATTTACGCGGATGATTTCATCCATTCTCACGCACTGTTTTTTGCAGGCCCATTTGCTTGCGGGATTCGTGCTGCCGTAACAAACAGAATAACCATAACATCTAATAACTCACTACAACTGCTACCGTTGCGCCAATATTTACCTCACGCCCGGAGCAGGGGAGACACTACTGTGAAAAACCGTTTTTTAACCCAATTGATTTCCAAAGCGTCGTTAACCTTTACCCTCGCCCTGGCGAGTATTGCCAGTGTGCAACACGCCAGCGCCGATGCCATTTTACATGCGTTTGACTGGAACTATAGCGATGTTTCCGCCAAGGCCACGGAAATTAAAAACCTCGGCTACAAAGCGGTATTAGTCGCACCGCCGTTAAAATCCAATTCGGCCAATTCCGCCTGGTGGCAACGGTACCAACCACAGGATATTCGCGTGATCGACCATGCGCGCGGCAATAAACAAAGCTTCCAAACCATGGTGAACGCACTCAACGCCCAAGGCGTTGCAGTCTATGCGGATATCGTTTTGAACCACATGGCGAATGAACGCAATGGCGCTACCGATTTCCCCGGCTCCGCCGCGATTAGTACTTATAACTCCAACATCACTTACTGGAATAATCAAAAATTATTTGGCGATTTAACCCAGGGTTTATTTGGTGGTTACGATTTTAATCCCGCCAATTGCATTAGCGATTACAACGATGTGTGGCAAGTACAAAATTGGCGTTTGTGTGGTGGCAGCGGCGACACCGGTTTGCCAGATATGAACCCCAATAGCTGGGTAGTGACCCAACAGCGCAATTATTTAACCGCGCTCAAAACCATGGGCGTAAAAGGCTTCCGCGTGGACGCGGCCAAACACATGACCGCTTACCACTTGAACCAAATTTTTACCTCCACCATTAAAACCAACATGTATGTATTTGGTGAAATTATTACTGGCGGCGGTGCAGGTAATTTGGATAACGACCGTTTCCTCAGCCCGTACCTACGCGATACTGATCATAAAGCCTATGACTTCCCACTGTTCCACAGCATTCGCAATGCGTTTGGATTCGGCGGCAGCATGAGTTCATTGGTGAACCCGCAAGCGGTAGGCCAAGCCATTGATCAATTCCGCGCGGTGACCTTTACCATCAACCACGACATTCCACTTAACGGCGGTTTCCGCAGCTGGATTATGGATGCAACGGACGAAAAATTAGCCTATGCCTACATCATGGGGCGCGATGGTGGTAAACCATTAATTTTTAGCGATACCACTGGCACCGACAGCAATCGCTGGGTTAACGCCTATAAAGCGCCGCACATTGCCGCCATGCTGAAATTCCACAACAAGGTGCAAGGGCAGGGCATGGAAGTATTGGCCCATAACAGCTGCGCGATTTTATTCCGTCGCGGTGAAGAAGGTGTGGTGGGCATTAATAAATGCGGCAGCCAACAAAACTTTAGCGTGAATACCAACAGCCGCTTCAAGTGGTATCGCAACTACCGCGATGTACTGACCAACGGCAATTTGGTCTATATCAGCAGCAGCAATTACACCTTTGCCTTACCCGCACGCGATGCGCGCATGTGGTTACCGGAATAATGTTTTCACTGCATAGGGACATGCACACTTACCCTTCCTTTCACTTGGGTGGTTTAACTATTTCCACCTAGCGGTAATAATCCTCTCCGATAATAATTTGACTATTCATCATCACTATCGCAGAGGCATCTATGTGGAAATTTCTGTTACTCCTGTCATCACTGGTTGCGCTTTCAGCGTGCAACCATCAAGCAGCTCCTAATCACACCGCAAGCAATTTCAGCAGTACCACGGCATCAACCAGTTTTAGCGGCGAACAACTGCGCATGATTGGCCGGTTTGATACCAGCACCCAAGGCAAGGCGCAATTTACCTGGCCGGGCTCCGCCATTGAATTTCGTTTCACCGGTACTGAGGCAAAAATGATGCTGGCCAGCAATGGCGATGTTCGCTTTCAAGTAGCGGTGGACGGTACCCTTCAGGATTTATGGGTAAAAAGTGGTGAGGCAACCTATACCCTGGCCAGTGGTTTAACCAAGGGCGAACACACTATTCGCCTGACGCGCTTAACCGAATCCTTTGCGCTGGTTACTGCACTGTTGAGCGACCCGATTGTTGATGGAAAATTATTACCTGCGCCTGCGGCCGCCACAAAACGCTTGTTGGTGATTGGCGATTCCATTACCGCTGGTTACGGGGTAGAGGGCGCTGATCAACATTGCAGTTATGACATGCGCACCAGCAATCAACAATTAACCTATGCCGCGCTGGCCGCCAATGAACTGGGCGCCGACTTACACGCAATCGCCTGGTCCGGCATTGGTGTATGGCGCTCTTACGGAGAAAAAACCCCGGTGAACCCCAGCATGTTAGTGCGCTACCAACGCACGCTTGCTGACGATAGCAATAGCCGCTGGGATGCAACTGCTTATCAGCCCGATGCGATATTAATTAACCTGGGCACCAACGATTATTGGGAAGGCTCGGTGAGTGATGACTATCGCGCAAATATGAAAACATTAATCGCCATGGTGCAAACGGATTTCGCCAACAAACCGGTGTATTTAATTGTCAGCCCCATGCTCGGCGGCGCGCAACGGGAATCGCAAAAAATTATTTTAGGTTCTTTGGTATCCAGCGGTGTAAAGCTAGTGGATTTGGGAAAAATTGAATCTGCCGATGGTTTGGGTTGCGATTGGCACCCGAATAAAATTACCAACCAACGTATGGGCAAAACACTGGTGCAGCATTTAAAAACCGATTTGAACTGGTAACAATCAATCGATAAAACGTTCCACTTGCACTGCAGAAAATATTCAGCGTCGTCAAACCTGCGAATGTAAAAATATAAAACCCGGCTCCATTGCGAAGCCGGGTTTTATTTTTGTGGATAACGTTAATCTCCCCTAGCCCCTCTTTACCACAGAGGGGAGTCAAGCTCCTACCTTGGTAAAAAGGAGGCGGGGAGAAATTAAAAAATTATTTCGCCGCATTAACAATCGTACTGATAATAGTGGGATAAACCTGATTGCCAGTGTAGCGATCAAATAAACCCATACCACCGTTGGCGGTGTAGCCATTATCCCAATAGATAGGTACCAAACCACGGGTATAAGCCGCGCGGGTAATGTACTGGTTCCAGTAAACACGATAACTTTCTGCCGCTGGAATATTAGTGCGTGAAATAGCCCCGAACTCACCGAGAATAACCGCCACACCGTTATCGACAAATTTGGTTTTCATGCGCTGGAATTGATTATCCACATGCGCTTCATTGGCCCAGGTTTCTACGTTCGCCGAATTGGTGGCATTTTTACCCCACTGCCAGATGGAACTATTTTCATTCAGGGTGAAATTGTATGGGTCGTAAAAATGTACTTCCATCATCAAACGTTTGTTAGCGGAATCGCTCGGAATAGTGGCAAAACTAATTGCGTGATCGATATTGGTATTAAAACCCTGCACCACCAAATGACGCACCGCATTATTGCCGCCCGTAGCACGCACCGCATTGACAAAGGTTTGGTTAAAACTATTTTGCACTGTGTAGTATTCAACGGTTGGCGTACCGTAATCGCCATCCACCATTACCTCGTTAGTGCCGGCAAATAATAAATAATCATCATAGTTTTTAAATTGATTGGCGATCTGCGTCCACAATTTAGTGATGCGATTATTCACATCGGTTTGATTGGCGTATTTAGGCTGCATCCAACCGCCGTCCCAATGGATATTAATAATCACATAGAGGCCTGCACTTTTTGAATAATCCACCACTTGTTTTACCCGCGCCATCCAACTGCTGCTGATGTTGTAATTCGCATCGGAATACTGGGTCCAGGACACGGGAATACGAATGGTTTTAAAACCGGCCGCTTTTACCGCATTAATCATCGCTTGCGTGGTAGCCGGGTTGCCCCATGCGGTTTCACTGCCAATCGCCTCCAGCGAATTCCCCAAATTCCAACCGGCGCCCATCAAGGCTGCGAGTTGCACACTGGTGAGGTTGCGCATCGCCGCCGTGGAAGCGGTGCGTGTAGCACTCGCCGCGTTGGAGTTATAGCTTGCGCCATTGGCATTAAATTTAATCCAATACCAGTAGGGCGTTCCTGCCACGGCGGTTGAGTCGGTATAACTTCTGGTAGACGCATTTACCGTGGCAATGCGGCTGCGCCCGCTGGGATTGCTATCGGTATCGCGATAAATCTGCACACTGCTGATACTGCCACTGACCGTCCAGCTCAAACCAATATTACTGGTGCTACCGGTCGCGGTTAAACACACAGTCGCACCGCCGCCACTGCCGCAACTTTGGGCGCTGGAAAAGGGCGAAATACAAAACGCGAGTAAAACGAGGATGGATGAGAAAAAGGATTTCATCTTTATTATTTCCTTTTGGAGTTTTTTAATGCCCGACACTACTGCAGGTGATACATCTCCCCGGAAGCCCGGGGCCTAAGCCAGGGTGAGAGATGCCAGCAGCCAGTTGCACACAAAAATCGCGCAACACTACCGACAACGACCGCGCTGAACGGTCGCAGAAATACTAAGGGTAAGTTTGACTAAAAGACCATACAAATATTACAAATAGGACTTAATGAGTGCTTTGGAAACAGCTCAAGTTACGGAAAGGAATCGCAGTCAACCGATGTTTCATTTTGAAACATGGAATTATTTTTATATATAAAATTACCCCTCACGCGCCAGCTCGCGCCGGGCCTGTTTGATTACCTGCCAGGCCGCCGTCAATGCCAGTGAAGCCATAATCACTGCCACAATTAAATCCGGCCACGCAGTGCCAGTACCAAATACTCCGATAGCCGCAATAATTACCGCGATATTGCCCAGCGCATCGTTGCGGGTACACAACCACACACTGCGCATATTGCTGTCGCCATTGCGGTAAGCGTAAAGCAGGATCGCAACCCCTACATTCGCCGCCAGTGCCAGCAAGCCAACCAAACTCATGGTTTGCGCATCAGGCAATACGCCGGTAATCAAATTCCATGCAGCATGAATCAAAATACCAATCCCGAACAACGCCATGGACGCCGCTTTCAATAGCGCCGCTGTTGCGCGCGCCTGCACACTCATCGCCAGCACCCAAATACTAATACCGTAGTTGGCCGCATCGCCAAAAAAATCGATAGCATCCGCCAACAACGCAACAGACCCCGAGCGCAAACTGAAAAATATTTCTATCGCAAACATAGACGCATTAACGATTAACGCAATCCACAAAATACGCCGGTATTTAGGGTCGGGTTTGATGGGTGATTCGTGATCGTGGTTACAGCAGTGGGCGCCCATGGTTAACTCCTCTATATTCCAATGGAACGTTTCAATTTAAGATTCCTTATAAAAAAAATCTAAGGGTAATCGCCAATAAATTATTAATAGAACACTAGTCCACAAGATGGAGAATTGATCTGTCAATAAGCTGACAGAGACAACCTGGTTTCGCTCCCTGATTTTATTTTTCATGCAAACACTGATCGCTACTTATACTAAAACCTGATATCTCTATGTATTAAGCAGAACCTTCACCACCAATACAAGTATTTCCTATGGAACGTCATCTACTCCGCACACTGGGCGATAATATGCTCGATCTCATCTATGCCAAGGATGAGCAAGGCCGTTTTGTCTATGCCAATTTGGCATTGGTAAATATGACCGGGGCAAAATCTGCAGAGGATATCCTGGGAAAAACCGATTTCGACCTCAACCCCCTCAACGCCGCACAAGCCTATCGCGAAGATGATCAATGGGTGATGCGTTCAGGGCAACCGCTAATGGGGCGCGAAGAACAGCTGACCGATTTCAAAACCGGTGAATTGCGCTGGCATTCCACAAGCAAGGTTCCACTGCGTGACGATGAAGGAAAAATTATTGGCATTATCGGTATTACCCGCGATATTACCCAAATTAAACAAGCGGAATTCAATGCGCGCGACTTGAACGCTGAATTGGAAAAACGTGTAGCCCAGCGCACGGCCGAGCTGAGCGCAATCAGTGCTACCCTTGAGCAAGAGCGCAACTTGATGCGCACGTTGGTCGATGCGGTGCCCGACAGTATTTTTATCAAAGACCTCAACAGCAAATTTTTGTTAGCGAATGAGGCGGTTGCCAGAGGCATGGGCACCACGCCGGAGAACTTGATTGGCAAAGATGATTTTGATTTTTTTCCTCAAGCGATGGCGCAGAATTTTTTTGATGATGAACAAACCATCGTTCGCACCAGTGAAGGATTAGTTAACCGGGAGGAGCTGGCCGTCAATAAAGAGACCGGCAATATGCGCTGGTTTCTGACCACCAAGCTGCCCGTGCGCAACGATAAAGACGAAACCGTCGCGCTGGTGGGTATTGGCCGCGACATCACCTTACGCCGCCGCGCCGAGCGCGCACTGCGTGAAAGTGAAGCACGGTTTCGCAGCCTGATCGAATTATCGTCTGATTGGTATTGGGAGCAAGATGCCGATTTGCAATTTATTGATATCGAAGACCCGAACAACAAATCCAGCTATACACGCGATGAAGTTCTCGGCAAAAGTTTAAAGGACTTAGCTGGCACTGCACTCCTATCCGAATCCTGGATTGAATACGACGACCTGGTGGCCGAGCGCAAGCCGTTTCGCGATTTGGAACTGCGCCGCGTGGCGGATAACGGTAAAACGTATTTTATTAGTTTGACTGGGCTGCCCGCCTTTGATGAAGAAGGACATTTTCGTGGCTACCGCGGCATTGGGCGCGACATTAGCGATCGCAAACGTTCAGAACAACACATTCACTTTTTAGCGACGCACGATAGTTTAACCTCGCTGCCCAATCGTTTTATGTTTAGCCAGATATTAAATTTAGCGATTGATTCTGCGCATCGCTATCACCGCAAACTCGCTGTTTTTTTTATTGATTTGGATAGATTCAAAAATATTAATGATACCCTCGGCCATGAAGCGGGTGATTATTTACTCTGCGAAATGGCTGCACGCCTGAAGCAATGCTTGCGCGCCAGTGACGTGGTGGGTCGCCTCGGTGGCGACGAATTTGTCGTTATGTTGCCTGAGCCAGAAAACACCGAGCAAATAGCCACCGTTGCACAGAAAATTTTATCTGCATCGCTCGAACCCATCTATATCAATGGCCAGGAGTGTCGCGTGACAGCCAGCATCGGCATTTGTATTTATCCGGATGATGGAAGAGACGAACAAACCCTGATGAAAAATGCCGACATCGCCATGTATCGCGCGAAAGAAGAAGGCAAAAACAATTACCAATTTTATTCTCCCGATATAGAAGCCCGCTCACTGGAGCGCTTGGTGCTGGAAAATAATTTGCGCATGGCGTTAGAACGCAATGAATTTTTCTTGCACTACCAAGCGAAACGCAATTTACAAACTGGCGAAATTGCCGGAGTTGAAGCGTTAGTTCGCTGGCAACATCCTGAGCTTGGCGTTATCTCACCAGCACAATTTATCCCCCTCGCCGAAGAAACCGGTTTGATTGTCTTAATTGGGCGCTGGGTATTAAAAACTGCCTGCGCACAAAACGTTGCCTGGCAAAAACAAGGTTTACCACCGCTGTGCATGGCCGTGAATTTATCCGTGCGGCAGTTTTTTGATGAACATTTAATTCAGGATGTTGCAGATGCATTAAGTGAATCAGGCATGCAGCCAGCGTTGCTGGAAATGGAAATTACCGAAGGTATGGTGATGCAGGATGCAGAGCGCGCAATCCGCATTCTCACCGCAATCAAAACATTGGGTGTGCGCTTGGCAATTGATGATTTTGGTGTGGGTTATTCATCGCTCGCGCAAATAAAACGCTTCCCTATTGATACATTAAAAGTGGACAGCTCTTTTATCCGCGATATTCCCCAAAACCGCGAAGACCGCGCCATTACCGAAGCGATTATCGCCATGGGTAGAACCTTGAGTTTAACGGTCATTGCAGAAGGTGTAGAAACCAAAGAGCAAGAAGCGTTTTTGCGTGATCATAACTGCGATCAATCCCAAGGCTACTATTTTAGTAAACCAATTTCGCCGGAAGATTTTGTGAGTTTTATGAAAGAACAAGCGGCGAGTACGGTTGTTTATCCGCCGGTTGCTAGCCTGAAATAAAAATTGCTAGCGACGGGTGGATCTCAATCCAATTCCACACGTAGTTTGAATAGAGAGTGCCGTTCAAGGGGCACCCTCATAAGCGGACTATTGAGTTGAAAGAAGACTTGTTGTTTCCTTGCTATTAATCCATCGACGAGACATCTTTCCGCTATCTGAATAATAATCAATTTGCAGCCAGTCCCCTTCTTTCGTAACAACACCTACCACATCTCCTTTAACGAGATATGATTTTAATTGTTTACCCACTTTTGGCTCAGAATAAAAATAGGATTTTTCACTTATTATGGTTCGTAATTCATTCCAGGATACTTTGGTAATCAAGTCATAACTCAATCCGTCAGCTATCTCAGGCATTAATACGAGACCACAACCAGGAAGTTCACGGCCTTTTGCAATTTTTAAATTGATGCCATCAGTTTCTGCTCGAATTTCCCCAGGAAAAGATTCATCTGCCCCAACTAAAATAGTTGCTACATCGGCACGTGCTTCGCCTCTAAATGTAAAAGCACAGTTTTTAACGACCCCTTCGCCTTGAGCTTCTCGATAGTATCCTGTTACAGCACCGTCTGAATTAACAGCCAGCAACAAATTTTCATACACGCCTGATTCAAAGGTTATCGATTGTGCACAAGCATTTGTCATGGATGCCAGTGCGATGGTGATGATTGGAAGTAATTTCATATATTTAATCACTCAAGATCCTCCGTGCTTTTTATAGGCTTTGCTAATACGAATGTCGTAGTCTCCATAGTCTGCTCCATTATATAAAGTGGCCATTTTAACAAAGTTTTTGTTTTTAATAGCCTCTACCATTCCAGGAACAGCCTTGCAAAATGAAATAAAAGCTTTTAATTGACCCTGCTCACCCGCTTTCATTGCTGCAATAAAACTATTTACCGAGTCAAAACCACAGGTGCTGTAATTAAATCCCATTACCTGAAACATTCCCCAAGACGAGGCTTTCGCTGCTGCTACTGCATCGAGCTCCATAGCGGCATTAAGGGTTTTCCATGCGGTCTTTTGATCTTTGTTATTTTCTTTCCATTCTGCCCCAGCTTTTTTCACGTATTTATATGATAAATTGGGATGTGTTGAATCATATTTTTTCCCCGTATATTTCCGAAAAATATGTCCTTCAAAGGCAATTACTGGTAAACCAGATGGGCCAAAACCGCTGCGTCCGCCGGATTCAACTTCTGCAAAAGCTTGAACAATCGCAGCAGATATTCCACTCCCTAATGCTAATGCAGCAGCTTGGTAATCATTGGCTGTTAATCGGGATTTTGAATTGACTGTGCTTGTGACGGTTTTTCTAATTTGGCTCTCTTGAGGTGTAGCACTTTGTCCGCTTAGTTTGAGGTAGCT
The DNA here is from genome assembly GCF_000263355.1 of Cellvibrio sp. BR. Classification (NCBI taxonomy): domain Bacteria; kingdom Pseudomonadati; phylum Pseudomonadota; class Gammaproteobacteria; order Cellvibrionales; family Cellvibrionaceae; genus Cellvibrio; species Cellvibrio sp. BR. The sequence goes on from NZ_JH668200.1 coordinate 469,008, forward strand.
ATCCACAATGGTTCTATGAGCTTGCCCGGCAGAACTTTTTCCTGTTGACGGTGTAGCATTAAACCCTAGAAAAGACATTAAGTAGGAAAGTTCACCAGAAAAATTACCTCCACACCAAGCTCCACCAAAACGATAGGGTCGAGAAGCACTGTTTAAATCTGTCCGCATAGGGCGTTTAAGTTGAGCTTTTGCGACCAATGTTTTTAGTGTTTTTCCTGCAGGGTCTATTCGACCGTCTGGGGTTGTAAATTTCAATTCTTGAGACTGAAAGCGTTTTATTTTTGAAATTAGATTTTGGTTGCAAATGCCACTTTCGGGAGGAGGTGTCGGTGTTGCTATTGCGACGATGTTAAACAAATATTCGATAATCTTAACATCCTTAGGGTTGTTAGATGCTTTGGGGCCTGCACCGACAGCGCCGCCAATTAGGTTGGTAATTGTGTTTCTATCCATGGGTATTATTCCTATAGGTGATGTGTCTAATTAAAAAATATTCAGATTCTTAGATTACTGATTTCCACCAAGTAGAGAAATTGTTTATTGGGTGGCAGAATAGTTTTTCTTATTCCTGTGAACCATTCCATACAACACCGGCAATACTAACAACGTTAGCAGCGTCGATGAAATAATCCCGCCTATAACCACCGTCGCTAATGGCCGCTGCACTTCCGCACCGATTCCCACGTTAAATGCCATAGGCACAAAGCCCAAACTGGCAACTAATGCGGTCATTAATACGGGACGCAATCGTGTGAGTGCTCCTTGGATTATTGCTTCCATTAAATCGCCATGTTCAAGATAAAGCTGGCGGATAAATGCGAGCATTACCAAACCATTTAAGACTGCTATGCCGGAGAGTGCAATAAAGCCGACACCGGCGGACATGGACATGGGCATGTCGCGCAGCCAGAGTGCGAGCACACCGCCGGTGAGTGCGAGTGGGACGCCGGTGAAAATAATCAGTGCGTCTTTGATCGAACCAAAAGCCATTACTAATAATGCGATGACCATTAATAACGTGAGCGGTACGACTATGGCTAAACGTTTGCTTGCGGATTCTAATTGCTCAAAGGTGCCGCCGTAATCCAACCAATAACCGGCCGGTAATTTTACCTCGCTGGCGATGCGTGTTTGCACTTCGCTCACAAACGAACCCAAATCGCGCCCGCGCACATTGGCGGTGACGACGACTAAACGTTTGCCATTTTCGCGGCTGACCTGGTTGGGTGCGGGTGCGAGTTCTATGCTGGCGACTTCATTGAGCGGCACAAAACCCGGTTCGGCTTTTATCGGAACAGGTAAGCGTTCCAATGCCGATAAATCATTGCGCAGTTTTTCCGGTAGACGCACAACCAATTCAAAACGGCGGTCGCCTTCGTAAATTAATCCTGCGCTTTCACCGGCAATTGCAGTGGCGACTAAATCTTGCAATTCATTAACTGATAATCCATAGGCAGCGAGTTGGTCGCGTTTTGGTGTGACGGTTAATACGGGCAAGCCAGTCACCTGTTCCATGCGTGCATCGGCTGCACCGGGAATTTTTTCCAGCACTTCCAAAATTTCCGCTGCAGATGTTTGCAGTTGCTCCAAATCATCGCCAATCACTTTGATACCTAAATCCGAACGTACACCAGAGATAAGCTCGTTAAAACGCATCTGGATCGGTTGGGTGAATTCGTAATTATTGCCGGGCAATTCGCGTACGGCAGTTTCAATCGCTGCCACTAAATCTGCTTTTTCGCGATTTGAGTCGGGCCATTCGCTGCGTGGTTTAAAAATTACATAGTTATCGGCGACCGAGGGCGGCATAGGGTCAGTGGCGATATCGGCGGTGCCGATTTTGGCAAAGACTTTATCCACTTCCGGAAATTGTTTGATGCGCGCTTCGAGCAATGTTTGCATTCCCACGGCTTGATCCAAACCGGTGCCGGGAATGCGCAGTGCATGCAGTGCTATATCGCCTTCATCCAATTGCGGAATAAATTCCGAACCTAAACGTGTGGAAAGCCAAATGCTAAATATCACCAACACAACTGAACCGCCCAATACCAGACTGCGTTGTCTAAAGGCGCCCAGTAATAATGGTTTATACAGTTTTTTTGCCGTTTGCATAAAACGATTTTCATGTTCGGAAATTTTTCCGTTCATGATTAATGCAATTGCAGCTGGCACAAAAGTGAGTGATAGAATTAACGCGGCGGTTAAGGCAATGACTACGGTAATGGCCATAGGGTGAAACATTTTCCCTTCCACGCCGGTGAGCGTAAAAATCGGCAAGTACACCAGTGTGATAATACCCACACCAAATAAACTCGGGCGAATCACTTCGCTGGTGGCTTCATAGGCGAGTTGCAAGCGCTCTTTTAATTCAAGGTTGCCGTTTCGTTGTGCTTCGCCCAACCGGCGAATGCAGTTCTCTACAATAATCACGGCGCCGTCCACAATTAAACCAAAATCCAACGCGCCCAAACTCATCAGGTTGGCAGACACACCCGCTTCCACCATACCGGTAATCGTCATCAACATGGTGATGGGAATTACCGCCGCCGTAATTAATGCAGCGCGCATATTGCCGAGCAATAAAAATAAAACGGCAATTACCAACAGCGCACCTTCAAGCAGATTTTTTTGTACGGTGCTGATGGTTTTATCGACCAGTTGCGTGCGGTCATAAACCGCGACTGCACGAACACCTTCCGGCAATGAGCGATTAATCTCTTCCAATTTAATCGACAATGCGCGCGCGACAGTGCGTGAGTTTTCGCCTTTTAACATCAGGGCAGTGCCAAGCACAGTTTCACGCCCGTTTTGGGTTGCCGCACCGGTGCGCAATTCTTTGCCAATCGCCACTTGCGCGAGATCGCCAATGCGCACGGCGACGCCTTTGGGGTTGCTGACAATCAAATTTTCGATATCTGCAATGCTGGTTAATTGCCCCGGTGTGCGCACCAATAATTGTTGGCCGCTGCGCTCCAGATAACCGGCACCGCGATTGTCGTTATTGTTTTTCAGTGCGACGACCAGATCCTCCATGGTCAGTCCAAACTGCATCAATTTAGTTGGCTCGGGCGTGATGTGATATTGCCGCGTGTAACCGCCAATCGCGTTAATTTCTACCACGCCTTTGACTTGCATTAATTGCGGGCGGATTACCCAGTCCTGCAATTCGCGCAGATAACTTTCATTACTCAGCCCAGCTGAGTCGCTCAGGGCTGATGCATCAAATTTTTCTGGATCATCTATTTCCACGGTGTACATAAAAATTTCGCCGAGACCGGTGGCGATGGGACCCATCACCGGTTCTATCCCAACGGGTAATGCACTTTTAATTTGACCGAGGCGTTCGTTAATTAAATTGCGCGCAAAATAAATATCCGTGCCTTCATCAAACACCACGGTCACTTGCGATAAACCGTAGCGCGAAATCGAGCGTGTGTAGTTAAGCTTTGGCAAACCCGCGAGCGCAGTTTCCACCGGATAAGTGATGCGCTGTTCGGTTTCCAGCGGCGAGTAACCGGGCGCTTCGGTATTGATTTGCACCTGCACGTTGGTGATATCGGGCACCGCATCAATCGGCAGCCGCTGGTAATTCCACAGGCCGAGAATAATCAGTGCGAACACCGCGAGCATCACCAGCCAGCGGCGATTAATCGCTGCGCGTAAAATCGTTTCAATCATGATGCCGCCCCTTAGTGATCGTGTGAGGCGCCAGATTTCTCCAGATCAGCCTTGAGCAAAAAGGAGTTCTCCACCACGTAGCTATCACCAACCTTTAGGCCATTGAGCACTTCAGTGAATTGGCCGTCGGTGCGCCCGAGTTCGAGCGGGCGAATCTCATAAGTGTTGTCGATTTGAATAAACACCACCTGCCAATCGCGGAAGGATTGCAGGGCGCGGTTATCGACCATTAACGGCACCGGCGTTTGGGCGATATCAACCCAGCCCTCTACCGCTTGGTTGGGCACCCAATTGCCCGCGCTGTTATCCACCGGTGCATGGACTTCCAGCGTCGGTGTTTCGCCGTGGCGTGGCGTTATGTACTCCACTTTTGTTCGGGCAGTCAGGGTCTGCGCATGCTGACCATTGGCATAGATGGTGATGGCTTGGCCGGTTTTGATTTTGCTGGCACCGGTCGGGAACGCCTGCAAATGTAGCTCTAATACGCGCTCATCGAGCAAGGTAAATAACACGCGATCAGCGGTGAATTCACCTGGATTGGAATGGCGTTCGACTACCACACCATCAATCGGCGCCAGCAGTGGGTATTCGCGCAGGCTCTCGTTGGATTCAACTGTCGCCAATACATCGCCCGCTTTTACGCGCGCGCCAATGGTGGGTTTTACCGAGCGGATCAAACCGGGGTAACGCGCTTGAATGTGACTCACGCGCAGCGGGTCGGCGACTATGGTGCCGTAAAGTTTGATGCGCTCCTGCAACACGCCCTCTCCCGCAATTGCCGTGGTTAAACCCGAGGCCGCCGCGACTTCGTCGGCCATGGTGACACGCCCTTCGTAGGAGGGATAAGTCCACTGGTGCTGTTGGTTTTGGTAGGTTGCGGTGACTTTTACATCAAAGGAGTGGGGTTCTTCCACCACACCCTGGCCGCGCAGAAAATCCTGTTCGGCCTTGAACGCAAATGTATTTACTTCATCGCCCAAGCGGGTGAGTTGCACTTCCAATTTCCAGTCGCTGGGCGTCAGGGATTTGCCATCCACACTTGCCCAAGCGCGGTATTCGGGCGGTACATCTTTTTCAAATATCGCCAGCTCGACCACAAAGTCGCCGTCTTCCAGCAAGCGACCGTTATGGGCGCCCTTTTGCGGCTCCTCTTCATGGTGTTCGTCATGTTCATCGTGGCCATGGTCGTGATCGCCCGATGCCAACAGGTTTGCAGACAAGCCGAGGCTCGCAATTAATAACAGGGTTTTGATAAAAGAATTCATTGGGTTGTCTCCCCTGATTGGGTGGATTGCACGGGAGCGGACGCAGTCAAACGCTCCAGTTCAATGCGGGTTTCATGGGCGCGCAGGGCGGCGTCGATCAAGGCGGCGCGGGCTTCAAGCAATTCGCGCTGGGCGAGTGCCAGTTCGAGTGAGCTGTAGCGCCCCTGGTCGAAAGCGGCGGCGGTAGCGCGGTTGGCGTCTTGCAGCAACGGCAGGATTTGGTCGCGCAGGCTGTGCAGCTCGGCAAGCGCTTGGGTATGGGCGCTGTAAGTTTGGTTTAAGCGGGCTTCAAGTTGGACTTTGGCGCTATCGGCAGCGAATGTGGCGGCATCTTGCTCGGCGCGCGCTTTACTGATCGCGCCGCTCGCGCGTTTGCCGCTGGCGAGTGGAATATTGATGCCCGCGACCAGCGCAGTATCGTCAGTCGCCTGCAATTGCCGCACTCCGGCGCTCCATCCCAAGGTCATTTGTCCCTCGGCTTCCGCTTTGCGCAACTCGGCGGCGCGCAGGCGTGTTTCCTCGGCGAGCAAGAGCAAATCCGGGTTTTGCGCGAGGCGAGTTTGCCAATCGGCAAGGGGCACAGCGTTAGTAAGTGCAAACAAATCACCTTGGGCGCGGGTGAAATCCGGTGTGCTATCCGCCCAGTAAGCGCTGAGTTTTAGTGCTTCCAGTTGGATTTTCTGGCGGGCTCGATCGACATCCAGCGCCGCTTTGGCCTGCGCGGCACGGGCGCGCAGTAACTCCTCCTGTGGTGCACGACCGGCTTGGACACGTTTGCTTAAGCTGGTCACTAATGACTGGGCAAGTTGCTGCGCCTGCTTTTGCACTTGCTCTTGCTCTTGCGCCGCAATCAGGGCGATAAAACGGTAATTCACCGCCGCGACCAGATCCAATACCGCCACCCGCTGCTCAGTCGCCAGTTGTTGTTGACGTGCGGTGACGACACCGAGGCGCGCGTCGCGCTGGTCACCCAGCTCAATGATCGAGGCAAACGAGAGCGTCAGCTCGGCGCCATCGGCACCGGAAAAATCGCCTGAACCGGCGACGTTTTCCAGCTCGCTGTGCAAACGCATTTCCGGCCGCAATGCGGCGGTAGTCTGTTCACCGGCCAAGGCGGCGCGGCGAAATTGATAACCCGCCAATTGCGGGTTGTGTTGCAAGCTGGCGCTGAGCGCATCTTGCAGGCTAATGCCGTCCGCCAATGCAGGGCATGCCAAAGCACTGACCAACAAAGGCAGCGCAAATGAAAATTTGTTCATGGTAGATCCTGTCTGATGTGCCTTAGGGGCACAGAGGTTTTATCAAGGCGCAGTCAGATGCGCCCAATAAGATCAAACACTCAGACAGAAACCGGCGGCGCGCGCAGTAAAGGTCGCCAATAGAGGGAAGAGGGAGGATAAAACGGTCGATAAATGCTGGCAAAACCAGCGCGGGGCAGTACCAACAACACCAGCGCCAGGGCAGCGAGCAAAACCAAGCCCAAATCGATTTTGCTCAACTTGGCTAATACCGATTTGCCCAGTTCTATATCCGCGTCCTGATGCACTTCTTCGGGGTGATGGTCATGCACCTCATGGCCATCCAAATGCATATGCACCGAAATCGGTGGCTCCTGCCCATCAAAACAATAATGCCCATGCGCCCCCGCCCAGTTGCTGAGCAACCAGAGGGCAAACGCCAAAAAGGCAACATGAGGTGAAAGTGTGGGCATGAAGTAGAACCAATCGATAAGTGGGGCAAGCATAACGGGGGCCGGTGCAATGGGCAAACCTTTGGTTGCTACCTGATCTACATCATAGACGCCCATCCCATAGCCAACTATGGTTAGTTAATAACCAACCCAATGGAGTGCGCGCGATGAACCCGGATGATCGCCAGGGACTAAGCCACGAACAGGCGGCGCAGCGCCTGCAAAGCGAAGGCCCCAACCAGCTACCCAAAGCCAATAGCCGCAACCTGCTGCGCATTTTCCTGGATGTGCTGCGCGAGCCTATGTTTGCGCTGCTACTCGGCGGCGGGCTTATCTACTGGCTACTGGGCGATACCACCGAGGCGCTGTTGCTGCTGGTATTTGCCTCGATTTCGGTGAGCATCACCCTCGTGCAGGAGTCGCGCAGCGAGCGGGTGCTGGAGAGTTTGCGCGACCTGGCCAGCCCGCGTGCGCTGGTGATTCGCAGCGGCGAGCGGTTGACCATCGCCGGCACCCAAGTAGTACGCGGCGATTTACTGGTGGTGAACGAGGGCGACAGGGTGGCGGCAGATGCGCGCCTGCTCAGCGCGCAAGAGCTGCTGGTAGATGAGTCGCTGCTGACCGGCGAATCGGTCGCGGTAGGTAAAATCGCCCAAGCCCCAAATACAGCGGTCGAGGCGATTGCCGACAACCAGCGCCTCTATGCCGGAACCCTGGTGGTGCGCGGCACGGGTATCGCGGAAGTCACCGCCATTGGCTTCAATACTGAAATGGGGCATATAGGCACGGCGCTGCGCAGTATCGACACCGAGCAAGCGCACCTGCAGCAGCAACTGCGCTGGTTAGTGCGCGACTTTGCGCTGATCGGCGCGCTCGCCGCTCTGGTGGTGGTAGTGCTTTATGGCCTGCTGCGCGACTCCTGGCTAGAGGCGATTTTAAGCGGCATTGCGATTGGTATGTCGCTGCTGCCGGAGGAGTTCCCACTGGTGATGGCGGTATTTATGGCCATGGGCGCCTGGCGTATTTCCCAGGCGCGGGTACTGACGCGCCGCGCCGCGAGCATTGAAACTCTGGGTGCCACCACCGTGCTCTGCACCGACAAAACCGGCACCCTCACCCAAAACCGCATGACCCTGATGGCGCTGGTGGGCGCAAGCCACAACTGGTACGCCGCCGCGCAACAACCGCTGGACGATAGCGGCAAAACCCTGTTGGACGCCGCCTTGCTCGCCTGCCCGCTGGTGCCGAGCGACCCGATGGATGTGGCAGTACACCGGCTGGCGCAGAGCCACGCCGAACTGACCCGCTTACAAGGTGCCACCCTGCTGCGCGCCTATGGCTTGCGCCCGGATTTATTTGCCACCACCAATATCCTGCAGCACCCCGGCGACACCAACCTGCATGCCTATAGCAAGGGCGCACTGGAAGCTATCGCCCAACTCTGTCACTTAAGCCCCGAACAACTCGTGCCGCTGACCGCGCAAGCCAATGCACTGGCCTGCGAGGGAATGCGGGTATTGGCCGTCGCCCAAGCCGCTGTACCGGCGGGCGAGCTGCCCGAATCACCGCGCGAATTGCAGTTTCGCTACCTTGGGCTGCTGGCCTTTGCCGACCCGCTGCGCGAGTCAGTACCCGCTGCGGTGGCCGAATGCCAATCCGCCGGCATCCGGGTGATTATGATTACCGGCGACTACGCCACCACCGCCAGCGCCATCGCCCTGCAAGCCGGGTTGCCACCCAGCGAGGTCTTGGTGGGCGACCAGTTGGAGCAGCTGAGCGATGCGGAACTGGCCGAGCGGGTTAAAAGCGTTTCGATTTTTGCGCGCATCCGCCCCCAGCAAAAATTGCGGCTGGTGCAAAGCCTGAAAGCCAACGGCGAGATCGTCGCCATGACCGGTGATGGCGTGAACGATGCGCCCGCCATTAAAGTTGCGCACATCGGCATAGCCATGGGCGGGCGCGGCACCGATGTCGCGCGCGAAGCCTCCTCTATAGTGCTGCTGGACGACGACTTCGGCTCCATAGTCAAAACCATCCGCCTCGGCCGCCGCATTTACGACAACCTGCGCAAAGCCATCGAATTTATCGTGGCGGTACACATCCCCATCGCCGGCCTCGCCATACTGCCGCTACTCATGGGGCTGCCAATGATGCTCACGCCGATTCACATCGCCTTTCTGGAAATGGTGATAGACCCGGCCTGCTCGGTGGTATTTGAGGCCGAGCAGGAAGAGGAAGACGTAATGAACCGCCCACCGCGCGACCCGCAAACGCCGCTGTTGGTGGGCGAGCGCATTGGCTGGGCGATAATCCAGGGCACTGTCACCCTGGGTTTACTCGCCGCCCTCCTGTTCGGCGGCGCCAGCCTGAATATGCCGGAAGACGACCTGCGCGCCCTGGTATTTGGCGCACTGGTGCTGTTCAACATGGGCCTGATCCTGATCAACCGCAGCTTCCGCGCCTCCCTTATCAGCGCCTTTACCCGCCCCAATCGCTCACTGTGGATTCTGCTCAGCGCCGTCAGCCTCACTCTCGCCATCGCCGTGGGCTGGCCGCCCGCACAACAATTGTTCAGTTTCGGCAGCTTCCACTGGAATGAGTTTTTGGTGTGTATCGCACTGGGTGTGGTGAGTTTGCTGCTGCTGGAGGGGGTTAAGCTGGTGTGGTTTAGAAAGAAATCAGCCTAAGTAAAACCGTTCAAATATCATATTTTTTTATTGAATATGTTCACTTTTGAACATAACATTAATAACAGGATGTAAAACCGGAGTTAATCAGCATGAATGCCGTACACCCACTTCCCGCTGTTGATGACGCCCAGATGAGCCGCGTGGCAGTGAAACTATTCTTTGGTATTACCGAAGAATGGAGCCTGACCGATGAACAGCGCTGCACCCTTGCCGGCCTAGGCACCCGCACCACTTTGCACAATTGGCGACAAAAACTCGCGACCGGTGAACCCATTAAACTGGGCAGAGACACGCTTGAGCGTTTGTCTTACCTCGCCGGAATCTACAAAGCTGTGCAGCTCTTGTTTGCTGATCCAGCCCAATGGCAAAACTGGGTGCGCAAACCCAACCGCGATTTTGGCGGTGCCTCGGCATTGCAGCGCATGTTGGGTGGGCGAGTAGTGGATTTGGTGGATGTCCGCCGCTATCTGGATGGCTGGCGCGGTGAGGTTTATGTTTGATGACAGCAGCCATGCACTACAAGGAAGTTCACAGCAATAGCTATCGCCTGATACCCAGTCACTTCCCGCCCATCGCCCTGTTTGAAAACCTGCTCGATCCCACTGAGCTGGAAGCGGCCTATGCACTCGAAAGCCTGACCAATGATCGCCTGCAAGACCAAACAGGCAACATTGCTTTGGTCGCCCCCGAAGACCGCGTGACCGGCCCAGGCACCACCGCGATTATGGCCGCCTTCACCCACACCGGAATTCCCAGTCGTTTTACCGATGGCCGCTTCGGCATCTACTACGCCGGTTTGAATTTGGAAACGGCGCTTGCCGAATCGCGCTTCAGCCGCACACGATTTTTACAAGCGACTAATGAGCCACCGCAAATGCTCACCATGCGCTGCTACAGCTGCGAAGTGCATACACCATTGGTAGATGTTCGCGCTGATCCGCAAGTACACAACCCTGACAGTTTTGTTTATGCCCAAGCCATAGGCCGACAACTAAAAGCGCAAAACGAAATGGGAATCCTGTATCAATCGGTTCGCCATGCCGGTGGTGAATGTATTGCTGCTTTACGACCAAAAGCCTTAACACCACCAGCGATTCAAGCGGGGCATTATCAGTTTTATTGGGATGGGGATTCGATAAGCCATGTTTTGGCGGTGGAAACTATTTTTTAGCTTATAAAAAAGTACATGAATTATTCTTTCGTTTCCTTTGAATAACGAGATTTGATATGACGGACAAAGAGAACAATACAGTTATTACTAGTCTGCCAATCACGCAGACTTTCGATGACGAACAATTGAGCGAAATAATAAGCTTCCCAAGCGAATTAATAGATTCAAATCTTCAAGTTGTTCTGAAGAGTAGATACGTTGAAGCTAAGAAATGTATTGATAACTCTCCTTTGGCAGCCATCATGCTATGTGGCTCATTACTAGAAGGACTATTACTGGGAATAGCTCAAAAGCATCCTTCACAGTTTAATAAATCAGCTATTGCACCAAAAAATAAAGAAAATAATAAAGTAAAACCTTTTGCAGATTGGTCTTTAGCTCAATTCATAGATGTTTCTCATGAGCTTGGATATATAAGACTAGATGTAAAGAATTTTAATCATGAACTAAGAAATTTTCGGAACTATATACATCCCTACCAGCAATTAAAAGAAAACTTCAATCCCGATCATTACACTGCGAAAATGTGCCTAACAGCAATCGAAGCAACAATTTCTCAACTAAAAACTAGTCAACAAAAATCTGTACCAAGGTTAGGAGTTGCGTGGAAAGCTCATCCAGAGGCAATGAATCTTGCATTGGTATGCCTGCTAGGGTCTTGGGACGAGAGCAATCCAAACGATACGAATAAATTATCCAGCCTACTCAACATCAGCTATGAAGACTGGCTATCAAAAGCACGAGATATTCTTCATCAACCAAATTCTCCTTTAAAGTTGAAAAATGGCATTTGGACTGTTACCCAAAAAGAGGAGCTGTTGGGAATCTTAGGTTCTCAAATTCTGGATGCTGATATAGAAAAATTTAAAACCATCGCTATCGAAGTTTTAAAGGAACAAAATCCCGCTTTTGAGTTACCCGAAGACCAGCGTTATGCTGCAAACGCTTATGGAAAGGTCTTCAAATATTCTGGCGTTATTCGTCAAGGCATTGCGGAAGGTCTTGCTTTAATTGGAAATCAATCGAAACAATTTACAAAATGCTCTTTAGGTAACGTAGAGACTACCGCATTGTTGATAGTGAGAGAACTACTTAGTGAAGCTCCATGGCAACAATGGGCATCCATTAATAATTTTCTTCCTGATTTGGCAGAAGCGGCACCAACCGAATTTCTGAGGCAGATTGATAACGCCCTTTTGCAAACACCCTGCGTGTTCGATTCAATTTTTGCTCAAGAAGGTAACGGCCTCACAGGCAGTAACTATATGACAGGCCTCCTATGGGCATTGGAAGGTTTAGCTTGGGAAGAGCAATACCTTGTAAGGGTGTGCTGCATTCTCGCTGAATTGGCTGCCCGCGATCCAGGTGGCAGATGGTCAAATAGACCAGCCAACTCGATTGTTACTATTTTACTGCCTTGGCTACCTCAAACCTTAGCAAACATAGAGAAACGAAAAGTTGCAGTACAAACAATTGTGTCGGAAACACCTAATGTCGGATGGAAATTGTTGTTGAAGTTGTTGCCAGGTCAACATCAAACATCTACAGGATCTCACAAGCCTAAGTGGCGAAAAATAATTATAGATACTGTGGAAACGGCCATATCTCGCAAAGATTATTGGGAACAAGCTTCTTTTCATGCAGATCTTATTGTTAAAGAGGCTCAAGGAAACTTTGATTATTTATTAGAGTTAATAAATCACTTGGGCCATCTTCCTCAGCTAGCTTTTGATACTTTTATTAAATTTCTGTCTTCAGATGAAATACAAAAAGAATCAGATAGAAATAAACGCTTGCTTTGGGATAAGTTAACTTTATTCACTAAAAAACATAGAAAGTTTTCTGATGCTGATTGGGCTCTCTCCGATAAATCACTAGTGCAAATTGAAGACATTGCTAAAAAGGTACAGCCAAGCGATCCACTAAATCTATACCAATATCTATTTTCGAGTGGAGACTACGACCTTTATGAAGAAAAAGGTAACTGGGATGTTCAGAGAGAAAAACTGGATGAAAAACGGCAGCAGGCAATAAAAAATTTGCTGTCTGAACTAGGTCTGAAAGGAGTCATTGATTTCATCGGCGTTGTCTCATCGCCTGAATCAGTTGGGAGCGCATTAGGATTCATTGCCGATAATGATATAGATAAAAAATTATTACCTACTTATCTTGGCTTAGATGAGCAAAAATATAATAAATTTATAGCTTCATATTTATGGCGACGCCGCTATATTCATGGTTGGGAATGGGCAGACAATCTTTCTAAAGCTGATTGGACAAAAGAACAGCTGAGTGAGTTCCTGTCATATCTACCATTTGAGAAAAACGCATGGCAAAGAGCGCACAAGTGGTTACAAGGTGCTGAAAACGAATATTGGATCAGAACATCTGCTAATAGTTACGACACAAATGATGGTCTAGATTATGCCGTCGAAAAATTGATTCAATACGGGCGGCCACGCACTGCCCTAAATTGCATTAGCAAATTGGTTTATGAAAAAAAGCCGATAAGTAACAATGTTTGTATTCGCGCATTAATGGCTGCTATTAATTCAAATGAGCCAGAAAACACTTTATCTCAATATAATATTATTGAGCTAATAAAACACTTACAGCTAGACCCATCAATTGATGAAACAGATTTATTTCGAGTTGAATGGGCTTATTTACCATTACTGGACGGTTATAGTGGAGCAAAACCTACTTTACTTGAATACAAACTTGCCGGTGACCCCAATTTTTTCTGCGAATTAATTCAACTTGTTTATCGCTCAAAAAATGATGATTTCAATAGTGGAGAAATATCCGAGGATAAAAGGGCAATTGCTAAAAATGCTTGGGATTTACTCTATCAATGGCATACCCCACCGGGTACAACTAAAGACGGTAACTTTAATCCTAAGCTGTTCAAGAACTGGATTATCAAAGTTAAAGAGGAATGTCGAAGATCTGGCCATTTTGAAGTGGCTATGATGACTATTGGTAACGTTCTTATAAATGCGCCAAAGGATGAATCTGGTCTGTGGATTCATCGTGACATAGCAAGCGAGCTAAATAGTAAAGAAATGGAAGAAATGCGCAACGGTTACGCCACGGGCGCTTTAAACTCGCGAGGTGCCCACATGGTGGACCCAACCGGGAAACCAGAAAAAGAATTAGCAGAACAATTTCACCAAAAAGCCGAATCTGCTGAAAATGAAGGTTACTATCGCTTTTCAGTAATCCTCAAAGGAATAGCGGATAGCTACGAACGCCAAGCCGAAAGAATTATCTCTGATTACAGCGATGAAAATCAGGAGCCCGATACACACATTGGTGAGAAATAAATCAGATTGTCGCCACGCTGTGGCGACAATTAAGCTGGAAACACTGGATTATCACACGTCTTGGTTGACTTAAATTTTATCGGGGCTATGATTGGCCTTGTCGAATTTATTTTTGTTACTGAAATTATGTTTTCTTTACTGCGTTTCATCCTTAAAAGAGTTTCTCTCGCCTTTCCCCTCTAATCGAGCGGTTATTGCGCTCGTCTGTTTTTCTATTTCCATTTGATTAAATTCACTTAAAACATTTTTTATGTTTTGAGTTGTTATTTTATTGTGCTGGAGAAATAAATTGTCCACCCAATACTTCAATCGTTTGAAAAAACGGCTGAGCGATTGTGCTCGTCAACACTATTTGCATCTCCCTTGGAGCATGAATTTAAACGCGGTCGAATTATTAACGCTGTTTACCACGCTGGAACAAAGTGCTGCGGGCATGGGCGCACACACGCGGCGGATTGCTATCGGGCATAAAGTCACAGTGTTTGATGTGCAGGAAAAAGAAATCATCACACTGGTGTTAACTAATCCACGGGACAGTAATCCTGAGAAGGGTTTTATCTCCTGTTTCTCACCTTTGGGGCGACAACTGATTGGCCGCAGGCCGGGTGATGTGATTGATATAAAAATATTCGGTCGAATGGCGATATTCCGCGTTATTCGTATTGAATATTAATAGTTTTTTATCAGCAACGAGAGGGGTAATTACTTATGCATGTTGCACACTGCCGCTCGCTGTAAGTAATGCTTCAGCGAAATAGCTAAGCGCAATCTTCTGCAAATAATTCAGCGGCAATAGGCGCAGAAGTACTACTGATCAGGAGTACACAGCATGTCAAAAGAGAAAGTAAAAAAAGAACCGCAAAAATCATTGAAAGATAAACGACGCGATAAAAAAGATAAGCGTGCCAACAAATCTATACTGAGTAGTTAATGATTTTAGTCTGTCGTTGTAACGCTAGTTAAGACTACAGCTAAACCCGTGCAGCCATTTTGCGCACTCGCTACTGAGTGCGCCTTTCTCACCATTGATAACGCCTTTATCCCGCTACAAACACCGGTGCAAAACCGCCGCCTTGGGTGCGGAAATTGGTGGTTTGACCCTGATATAAACGCGCGGCGAGCAATTGGATTTTTCCTTCATACACATAGGCGCGAATATCCATTTTTAATGCGGTTTTTTCTTCGTCCACCAGAATGCCACGCTCGCTGGGCGGCACCTGCAATTGCGCAACATAATCGCCCTGCAAAATTTCCTCCCATACGCGTTTGGTAATTTTGTCGCCTCGATAAGCCGCTTTGCTGCCATACCCGGTCGCTGGTTTAAAAAACAAGTGTTTGCGTTCCTGCCACAAGTGTTCAGCATTATCGGCGCTGACTAATTGGGTGCGGGGAATTCCCGCGAGCAGGGTTTTTATATCCTCAGGGTCTGCACCGAATTCGTTGAGTATTGTTTCATCGCTGAGCAAGACTAAATTGCGTTTGTCAGCATAGAGCGCGTGGTGATGGGGATTGGGGGTAAGCACTGTGGCATTGTGCTCATAGGCGTTGCGCAAAACCAGGTTGCTTGGCTGTGCGAGTAAAAAATCGGTAAGGCGGTTGTAAACCAGATCAATCACTTGTTGTTGATAAAACAATTCGCCATCAACCCATGTTAATTGTTGCGGGTCGACAATCAGGGTTTTAATGCCTGCGCGTTCAAACACCGCTTGCGCTAACAAAAATTCCGGATACAAAAATTGTGCACTGGGGTTTTCATCCACCAGCGCGATAGAGCGCAATGCTTGATCGCCGCGCGCTAATTGCCACTCGCGTTTAAACATGGCCACAAATTCCGCTTCCACTTGCGGTTGTAAAAGTTGCGGGTATTTTCCCGCCGCATTGCAGCAGGCGGTTTGTGCACTGAGTAATACCGCATTTAAAAAACCACCACCAGCGTTGGTATTGATTTCAATAATCTGCGGCCCGGTCTCATTCAAATGGAAATCAAAACCCATAAATACACCAGAGACAGGTGTGGGCTTTTGTGCGATAGCAGGTGCATGGCTTAATACCGCTTGTTGATACGCACGCAAGGCAGTCACGCGCATAATTGTCTGCACTAGCAATTGCAGCTGCTGCCATTGCGCGGGGGAGATAAACACGGCGGTGTGGGAAAATAATTGTTGGTGATGTTGCAGCACTTCAGTCGGCAATGCTTGCGCTTGCAAGCTCGCCAGCAGCTCATCGCGCTTCAGGGTTTTACAATAACAAGCGCGATTTAATAACTCGGCGGCGGATTCACAATTGGTGCTGCAGGTTTTTTTATCGCTCATGATTTATCTCACTGATTAATCCGCACCAGAAATAGAAAACGCTTTTTAAACTACTTCACTTTCCAATGTTTTTGCATTTCCAAATACATAAATGAAGCGGTCCAGGCAATCAGCAACAAACCGGTGAGCGCTTCAACCCCTGCCAAAAAACGCAGCCATCCCGTGGGCGCCAAATCGCCAAAACCCAGCGAGGTGTAACAGGTCAGTGAAAAATACAGGCTATCGATAAACCCGGTGCTGGGTGTACCAAACAGACCGTGGCCTTGAATATCGCCACCCAGCAAACTGCCGAGTGTTTCCTGCTGGATAAAAAAATAAAATCCACCCGCAAAAATTGTTATCTCCAATAAGTGCGCGCCAAAACAACCCAAAATACCGAGCAGAATACTCAGGCGCGGCGACGCTTTTATTTTGGGAATTGCATTGGTTAATAAATTGAGTGCTTCAAAATGAATAAGCACACAAATCACCACTAATAGCAGTATCAATAGAATCGAGAGCAACATAGCTAACCTTTTTTGTACCGCCCCTAGGCAGTTAGTGGTGATGGTGGTTTTTGGGTAAAAATACCGAGATGCAGCTCACCAGCAATAAAAAAGCAGCAGAGACCCACAGACAAGCGGTTAATCCTGCGGCTTGATAAACCCAACCCGAGAGCAGGGTTCCCAGCAAGCGCCCGAGCGCATTGGCCATGTAGTAAAAACCGACATCGAGCGAAACGCCATCGTCTTTAGCGTAGCTGACAATTAAATAGGAGTGCAGCGATGAGTTAATCGCAAACACAATGCCAAACAGAATCAAACCGCTGATTAACACTGTCGCAACAGGCATATTCATCAGCTCGGCATTGGTCAGTGCCAATGCCAAAAGTGCAGTGACCAATGCCAGTAAAATCGCCCAGAGCAATGCAGCACCGCCACCGGGTGCAGCGCCAGTTTTCGTGCGCAACACCATTGGCGCGATGGATTGCACTATGCCGTAGCCTATCACCCAGCTGGCAAGAAAACCGCCGGTCTGCCAAAAATCCCATTGCAATTGACTACTTAAAAAAACCGGCAGGGCAACCACAAACCAAACATCCCGTGCGCCAAATAAAAACAACCGCGCGGCGGATAAAATATTGATCGCGCGACTTTTGGAAAAAAGCTCATTAAATTTCGGTTTGTTTTTCGCTTTGCCTAGATCCTGTTGCAGCAAAATGACACTCATTAACCAAACCAATGCCAGCACAGCTGCCATTAAACTGACCGCTGTGTTAAAACCCACCGCGGCCAAGAGTGCGCCACCCAGAAAAAAACCTACACCTTTCAGGGCGTTTTTAGATCCGGTAAGCAGTGCGATCCATTTAAATAACGCACCCTGCTGATCGCCCGGCACCAATTGTTTGATCGCACTTTTAGCGCTCATTTTATTGAGATCTTTCGCAATGCCCGACAGCGCCTGCGCGCCCATCACCAAGGGCACCGTTAGCCACTGACTGGGCACCGCGAGTAACGCCAGCGCCATCACCTGCAACGCCAAACCAATATTCATTGTGCGATTCAAACCAATACGCGCGCCTAAATAACCACCCACTAAATTAGTGACTACACCAAAAATTTCATAAAACAAAAACAGCGCCGCAATTTGCAGCGGGCTGTAACCGAGTTGATGAAAGTGCAACACCACCAACATGCGCAGCGCGCCATCGGTAAGCGTAAACGCCCAGTAATTGCCGGTGACAAGCGCGTATTGTTTTATGGCCGATGATTGATTCATGCTAGCTCACAAGGTGCTCTGTAGGTTGGTGCTGAGCGCAGCGATGCCCAACACGCGATCTCATTGCAAACGATAAAGTTAATTTTCCAAACCAACCAATTTTGCCAACTCCGCCGTGCGATTGGCATAACCCCACTCGTTGTCATACCAGGCATAAATTTTCACCAGTGTGTCATTCACCACCATCGTGGAGAGCGCATCCACAATCGATGACAGCGGGTTGCCACAAAAATCGCTGGATACCAGCGGGCGTGTTTCATAACCCAAAATATCTTTTAAATAGGTTTCACTCGCCGTTTTTAACAGTGCGTTCACTTCATCAACTGAAGTATTGCGCTCCACTTCAAATACACAGTCAGTCAGCGATCCGGTAGCGAGTGGCACCCGCACCGCATGACCATTTAATTTACCGCGCAGCTCCGGAAATATTTCCGCAATGGCAGTCGCGGAACCGGTACTGGTGGGAATTAAATTGGAATGGGATGCACGCGCGCGGCGCAGATCTTTATGCGGCTGATCCAAAATGGATTGGGTATTGGTTAGATCGTGAATGGTGGTGATGGCGCCGTGTTTAATCCCGAGTTGTTCATGAATCACTTTTACCACCGGTGCCAAACAGTTAGTGGTGCAAGACGCAGCGGTGACTATGCGATGTGTAGCGGGATCAAACAAATCATGATTCACCCCCATCACTATATTTAATACACCCGGCTCTTTGACCGGTGCACTCACCACTACACGTTTTACACCTTGATCCAAATAAGCTTGCAGTAACTTTACTTCACGCATTTTGCCGCTGGCTTCAATAACCAGATCGCAACCGCGCCAATCGGTTTCGGCGATGGTTTTATTGCGCGTAAATTTGATGGGTTTGCCATCAATATAAATGGCATTCTCATCCGCACCCGTTTCTGGCGTCCATTGGCCTTGCACCGAATCGAATTTTAATAAATGCGCAAAAGTAGCGGCATCGCCTGCCGGATCATTAATTTGTACAAATTCAAACTCCGGCCAATGCCAACTCGCGCGCAATGCCAAACGACCAATGCGACCGAAACCATTGATGCCGATTTTGATTTTTTTCATGTTCTTTCTCGCAAAAATATTTATTTTGATGATGATTGTTTAACAGCAGCGGTTCGGCCGATCTTCCATTGCACACAACCGCTGATGATTTTTCTGCAGCCACTCCTGATTAGCAGCGAGCATGGTGCTTAAAATTGTTGCTACCCAATCTGGCAATTCCGGGTGCAAACGGTAATACACCCACTGACCTTGGCGACGATCCGCCAATAAACCGGATTCACGCAACAGTGCCAAATGGCGGGAAATTTTGGGTTGGATTTCATCGAGCGCGCAGGTGAGTTCGCAGACACACAGCTCTTTTTCGCGTGCGACCAGCAACGCAATGCGCGCGCGGGTTGGATCAGCGAGGGTTTTACACAGGGAATCGGGAGTAAATTCAGACATAGATCAAACTAGCCGTATATATGGTTGTACGAATATATGGTTGTGCATATATATTGGCAAGCAGAATATTTACTGAATCAACTTTTATCGGAGCGGCAGCATGGATACACCGGTCATGGATTCAACCGACACAGATTCAACGGACATAGTCATCATCGGCGGCGGGCAGGCGGCTTTGTCGGTCGCTTATTATCTGCGCCGCAGCAAGTATTCCTTTGTGATGCTGGATGCCGAGCAAACGCCCGGTGGGGCTTGGCTTCATGGCTGGGACAGCCTGCGACTGTTTTCGCCATCGACCTGGAGTTCACTCTCGGGTTGGCAAATGCCGCCCACTGGCGAGACTTACCCCAGCCGCGATCAGGTGGTGGATTACCTGCGCCACTATGAAAGTCGTTATGAATTTCCGGTGCAGCGCCCGGTGTGGGTATCCGCCGTTAATAACCTTGGCGACCGGCTGGAGGTGGTGAGCGAGCGCCAGCAGTGGCGCGCCCGGGTTGTTATCAGCGCGACCGGTACCTGGCGCAATCCGTTTATTCCCGCTTACCCCGGCGCTGATCTGTTTCAGGGAGCGCAACTTCACTCGGCACACTACCAATCGCCCGCGCCTTTTGCGGGGCAGAAAGTGCTGGTGGTGGGCGGAGGGAATTCGGGCGCGCAAATTCTCGCCGAGGTATCGCGCGTCGCTGACTGTACCTGGGTCACAACCAGCGAGCCGATTTTTTTGCCCGATGATGTGGACGGGCGGGTGCTCTTCCAGCGCGCCACTGATCGCTGGAAGGCAGCTCAGGAAGGGCGGGAAATAGAGCAGCCAGTGGGTGGTTTGGGCGATGTGGTAATGGTGCCGCCGGTGAAAGAGGCGCGGGAGCGGGGTGCATTACACGCGGTTCGACCGTTTACCCGCTTTACCGCCAATGGTGTCGTCTGGGCCGATGGCACTGGGTCCGCCGTTGATGCGGTGATCTGGTGTACGGGATTCCGCCCGGCGCTCGCGCACTTGCAATCACTGGGCGTGATTAATCCCGATGGAAAAGTAGACCTTGCAGGCACTCGCTCATTGCAGGAACCGCGCCTGTGGCTGTTAGGCTATGGCGAGTGGACAGGTTTGGCCTCCGCCACCTTGATTGGTGTCGGGCGCAGTGCCCGCGCTACAGCCGAGGAGATAATCCAGTATTTGGACAGCGCTTGAGTGACGACAATGAGTGAGCAGCACTCACTGCAACAGCGCGACCGATTTTATCTGCACCCAAAAGGTTTTACCCGGGTCGACATCGAGTGTCGCTATGGCGCGTTTGGTCAGGCGGGCGAGCAAGATGGTGTCGCCGATACGCACGCGCACCAGTGCCAAACCGGGGTGTTCATCCTCGCCTATGGCATCGATCTGGCCGGGCATTTGGTTTTGGATACTGCTGGCAGTTTGCTGTGCCGCCAAGCTGACGTCGCGCGCGAGTACCCGTACCCGCACTGAGGTGCCTGGCGCTAGACCCTGATCTTTTGCCCAGAGGCTGCCACCGGCAAAATCCACCCGCGCCAGGTGCCATTCGTTATCCACAGCGCCGATAGTCGCCTCGATAATCACCCCCGCGTCTTCACCTAATTGGATCGGCAAATCGAGCCGTGAAAGGGTTTCGCCCAAATTACCGCTGGCGATGGCGCGACCGTTTTCCATCACCACCAAATGATCCGCCAGCCGCGTCAGCTCTTCGGGCGAATGGGTGACGTAGAGCACCGGCATGTCCAACTCGCGGTGCAGGCGCTCAAGGTAGGGGAAAATTTCGCGTTTGCGCTGCAGGTCGAGCGCGGCGAGGGGTTCATCCATCAGCAGCAAACGGGGGCTGACCGCCAGGGCGCGGGCGATGGCGACCCGCTGGCGTTCGCCGCCGGAAAGTAAATCCGGGTTGCGGGTTAACAGGTGGCCGATACCCAGTAGTTCGATGGCCTGGTCCAGACTGGTGTGACTGGAACGGCGACTGCGCCGCAAGCCATAGTGAAGGTTGTCTTGCACCGAGAGATGACTAAAAAGGCTCGCCTCCTGAAACACATAACCCAGCGGGCGCTTGTGGGTCGGCAGCCATTGTTGGTCGCTTTGCCAGATGTCGCCATCCACCACCAACCGGCCCTGCGGCGCGCGCTCCAGCCCGGCGATACAGCGCAACAATGTGGTTTTACCGGAGCCGGATACGCCAAACAATGCGGTAACGCCGCGCCCGGGCAATTCCAGATCCACATCCAGCGCAAAGCCCGGCCATGCGAGTTGAAAGCGCGCTTGAATGTCCAGGTCACTCATCTCACACGCCTCTTACAGGGCGGAAACGGCGACCCGCATAAATCGCCAGCAATACCACAAAGGAAAACACCAGCAGCACCAGCGCCAGCCGGTGCGCTTGGCTGTAATTTAGCGCTTCCACGTAGTCGTAAATCTGCACTGAGGCCACGCGCGTCACGCCGGGAATATTGCCGCCAATCATCAGCACTACCCCAAATTCGCCAACGGTATGGGCAAAGGTGAGGATGGAGGCAGTGATAAAACCCGGTTTCGCCAAGGGCACAGCGACAGTAAAAAAGGCATCGAACGGCGATGCACGTAAAGTCGCCGCCACTTCCAGCGGGCGCTCGCCAATTGCCTCAAACGCGGTTTGCAGCGGCTGCACCATAAATGGCAGGGAATAAAACACCGAGGCCAACACCAGCCCCCAAAAGGTAAAGGCCAGGGGCGCGATATTGAGCGCTTCGGTCAACTGCCCCACCGGCCCGCTGGGGCCCATCGCCAACAGCAAATAAAAGCCCAATACCGAGGGCGGTAATACCAGCGGCAAGGCGACAATCGCGCCGATTGGCCCCTTCCACCAACATTTGGTGCGCGCCAACCACCAGGCGATGGGCGTGCCGATTAACAGCAGGATAAACGTGACTATGGCGGCGAGCCGCACCGTGAGCCACAGGGCTTGCAGGTCGCCGTCAGTGAGCATCTACTTCTCCAGCTGGCGCGTTCGGCAATACAAACCCATAGCGGGTCATCACGTCGCGCGCGGGTTTGCTTTCCATGTAATCCGCAAACTGTTGCGCCAGCTCATTCTTTTCTGCGCGTTTGGTGATGATAAAACCCTGCTCCAACGGCGCGTGTAGTTCGTCGGGAATCAGCCAGTAACCGCCCTTGCGCGCCAGCTCCGGGTTGAGCGCCAGCGCGAGGGCGATAATGCCTACCTGCGCGTTACCGCTTTGCACAAATTGCGCGGTGTGGGCGATGTTTTCGCCGTACACCAGTTTGGGTTCCACCTTGTCCCACAAGCCGCTCTGCTTCAGGGCTTCCACCGCACGCATGCCGTAGGGCGCGACCTTGGGGTTGGCGATGGCGATGCGTTTAATGGCGGGATCGGTCAGGCTGGCGAGATTCATTTGGCTGGCATCTTGGGTAGCACTCCAGAGCACAATACGGCCAAAGGCATGAGGCTTGACCTCGGACGCCGCAAAACCGGCTTTTGCCAGGCGCCGCGGGAATTCGATGTCGGCGGAGAAATACACATCAAAGGGTGCACCTTGTTGGATCTGAGTATAAAACTTACCAGAGGAGCCATAAATCACTTCAACCTCATCCTTGGGATGAGTTTGTTTGAACTCGACCAGGAGTTCA
This sequence comes from Cellvibrio sp. BR, assembly GCF_000263355.1. Lineage (NCBI taxonomy): Bacteria > Pseudomonadati > Pseudomonadota > Gammaproteobacteria > Cellvibrionales > Cellvibrionaceae > Cellvibrio > Cellvibrio sp. BR. The sequence goes on from NZ_JH668200.1 coordinate 491,996, forward strand.
TCCAGCGCAAATTTCAAATCAGCGGCGGCGGCGATGGTGACTTTTTCGGCTTGGGCAAGCGGTGCCCAGGCCAGCAGCAACACTAACAACAATCGCACTCGGGACATAAACGGCGTTCCATAGAAAGGTGAATGAAGTGAGTTTATTAGCCTGCATGGACGCACAGCAACTTATTAAATGCGCCCAACTGCTTTAACATCCCACCCCCGGCTTGCCAACAAGGCGCTTCTCCATGCTCAAAACCTCGCTGTTATTTGTCGCCACTGCGCTCGCGGAAATTATCGGCTGCTTTTTGCCTTACCTGTGGCTGCGCAAAGGCGGTTCGATTTTATTGTTAATTCCCGCCGCCGCGAGCCTCGCACTGTTTGTGTGGTTGCTCAGCTTGCACCCCGCTGCCAGTGGCCGGGTCTATGCCGCTTATGGCGGTGTTTATGTGGCAACCGCGCTGCTGTGGCTGCGTTATGTGGATGGAGTAAAACTCTCGGTTTACGATTGGGCGGGGGGCCAGTGTCGCCTTGGTGGGCATGGCGATTATTGTGTGGGGCTGGCGCGGGCAGTAATGGCAAGTTTGTAGTTCATGACTATTAATATGGGACAATCATGCTAGGAAAATCGCTAAACATATTAGCCAAATTTTTAGTGGTTATTTTTTCACTGCTAATCGTCTATGTCGTCGCTGTAGTGATAATTAACTTACGCGATAAACCACCTTCTGCAACGGTGGTGGAGTTTGAACAGGCATGGAACAATCGCGCGGCGGTTGCTGACAACGGCTATTTGTTTTTATTGGGGTTTGATGTCGCTGAAACTGAAGACCCTAAAGCAATTGGACTTGAACGGGTTGAATGGTCACAGCAGGTTATCTCGTCTTCATCGGAGGAGAACTTGGAGTTCCCTCAAGCGAGTTACCTTGTTCAGGAAAATTTACCCGCGGAGTTTGCTGAACTGGTTAATCTGTGCAGCGAGGTTACGCAGGATTGCATTAATGCCATTGAAAAAAATAAAACACTTATTGATGAATGGCAGAACAATCAACCCTGGGTTAATGATCGCTACCGGCAATTAATTGCGCATAGTGGTTGGCTGGAATTATCTGCATTGGATATTCGTTTGCCATTGCCAAAATATGCCGAGGTGATGAAGGCACAGCGCATCATTTTTATTAGCGCATTTGCCAACATCACCCCAAATGATAATGGGTATTTAAGCAAGTTATTGGATCGCGACCTGCGGTTTTGGCGCGGTGTTTTAAAAGATAGCGATACCCTGATTGGAAAAATGATTGCTTCGGTAGCAATTAAAAATAATTTTTTATGGACTAATTATTTTTTACTTCACGATGGAAAAATGCCCCTAGACGCCAGCATGCACCAACCCTTTACTGACGATGAGCTGTCCATGTATCGCTGCTTGATAGGTGAATGGAAATATGGACATACAGTTTATCAAGCTCAATTTGACCAACGGCTAACCAAAGTTTCCGAGAAGTTGGTGATTAACCTAACGCATAAAAAGCAGGATACGGTAAATCAGTTAGCAGCCAGGGTAAAATCGGCATTGGACAATTTGGATGTCCCTGTTAATGAATTTGAAGTAGCTTTCACCGAGTACACCCAACAATTACGACAAGAATCTGTGCCAAAAAATAAAGTACATTATTTATTCAACCCCTATAACCCGGTTGGCCAAATTCTGGTGGGTATCGCTTCGCCTGACTATGGAAACTATGCTGCTCGCAGTAAAAATTTGGAAGCATTTCGGCGCGGGTTATTATTTAGTGTTGAACAAATGAACAACAGCTCACCAACTGCAACCCGCTTGCTCAGTCCATACCCCAGTAAGCCGTTTGCGATTGACCAGCAGCAGCGATCAGTTACTGTTAACGGTTTGGGTAATAATAGTGCCCACAGACAGCAGGTTTATTTTTATTGATCCTGCTGTTTCAGTATCACCACATTAAGAAGCATTAAAGAGCTTATGAAAACACCGATTTTTAATATTCACGATTTAATCCTCGTACTCACCCTGGCGGTGTGTGTGCTGCTGGTGATTTTCCAGTGGCTGCTGTCCAAACAAAAAGCGGTGGCGTCGCAGTTGTTGTCGGGGTTTTTTGTGTGCGTGGGTGCCAGTGCGCTGTGCAATATGGTGTTGTGGAATGACTATATTCACTCGCACAGTGAGCTGGCCAAAATAACGCTGGCGCTCGGGTTGGTGACAACCTTGGTGGGTAAAAGTGTGTTTTTGTATTTGTATGTGGTGGCAATTACGCGGGCGAATTTTTCACTGCGCGCAAAAGATGCACTGCATTTATTGAATTTAGTGGCGGTAGTGGGCTTGGTATTGTGGGGCGAGTTGGATAGCGACCGTTTGCGTTTTTTGCCTAATGCACACAATGAATTTTCTGCCCAGCTTGCCAATTATTTATGGCATTACCTGAAGTTTTTACCGGTCGCTTATGCCTTTGCCGCCGTGCTGGAAATTTATCGCTACAAACAACAACTGAAAGAATTTTATTCGAGTCTGAGTTTGCAGGGGCCTTATTGGTTGTTGTTGCTCACTTTGGGTTTTGCGCTCAATTGGTTGTGGTCACTCATCGTGCATCTACTCGGGCAGAGCGTGAGTTTTGCGATCGCCGATAGTTTTGGCATCTTCGATAATTACATTACCTTTTTGTTGGTGAACGCACTTTTTGTATATAGCTTGCTCTACGCCCACGAGTTGCTGCTGACACGGGAATCGCCCGGCACCAAAGAGCCACAAGTGATTGCGGCACCCTCGCCGGAGGCGATTGCGCGTATTCGCACCACCATGGAAACACAAGAACTTTATTTAACCCAGAATTTAACCATTGAAGATTTTGCGCGGCAGGTGGGCATTCACTACCGCGAGGTATCGAGCATTATCAATAGTGAATTCAACACCAATTTTTTTGAATTTGTGAATGGTTATCGGGTAGAGCGCGCTAAACAAATGCTGCTTGATCCAGCGTTTGCTCATTTGAATATTCTGGATATTTTGCTCGAGTCGGGTTTTAACAGTAAGTCGTCTTTCCATCGCTTTTTTAAACGCTATACCGGAGTCTCTGCGGCGGAATTTCGCAAGCAGGGAGGAGTGCCCCAAGCTCCGGCAGAGGGCGCCGAATAATCACCTGCAGGGGACGCTGCAGGTTGAGGTTGTTATAATCGGCCGCCGCACCCCATCGCAAGAGAGAAATACCACTTGGACAAGTCACAGTTGCCCCCCTTGAACCGCCGTTTTTTGCTGCCACGCTTCTGGCCAACCTGGTTGGTGTTGGGCTTTTTCTGGCTAATTGCCCAGTTGCCGGTTCAGGCGAACCAGTTTATTGGCCGTGGCTTGGGGCTATTGTTTTACTACCTGGCCAAGTCGCGCCGACGCTATGCGGAAATCAATATTGCACTTTGTTTTCCAGAGCTGGATGCAGCAGCACAAGCCAAAATGGTGCGCGGTACGTTGGTGGCTACCGGGCTGAGTATTACCGAGACCGCGATTGGGCTCTGGGGCCAGGCGGACAAAATGCGCAATCGTTATGAGATTAGCGGGTTGGAGCACATTGCCGAGGCACAGGCGCAAGGCAAGGGCGTGCTGTTGTGCGGCAGTCACTTGACCACCATTGATATCAGCGGCCGCATTATGGCCTACCACATAGATGCCGATGTGCTCTATCGCGCCGACCCTAACCCCTTGATGGCCTACGCCATAGCCAAGGCGCGCTCGCGGGTAAATGGCTCGGCCATCAATCGCGATGACACCCGCCAGTTAATCAAGAGCCTGCGTCAAGGGCGGATTGTTTGGTATGCGCCGGATCAGGACTATGGCCGCAACCACAGTGTATTTGTGCCATTTTTCGGGGTACCGGCCGCGACAGTGGTGGCGACATCGCGTATTGCCAAACTTTCCGGGTGCGCGGTGATTCCATTTTTTTGTTTCCGTGAACCCGGTGGTCGCTATCGGTTGGAAATTCAGCCAGCATTGGAAAATTATCCCAGTGGCGACGATATTGCGGACGCCACACGTATCAACCTAATTTTGGAACAGGCAATTCGTCAGGCGCCGGAGCAGTACCTGTGGGTACATCGCCGCTTCAAAACCCGCCCCGAGGGCGAAGCCAGTTTTTATCCACCCAAGAAAAAGCGCGGCTCGCGCCCTAAACTCTAAGGCGGCGGGCGCAGTCAAGCCCGCTACAATCGAGCCGGTTACCATCAAACCAACGTTAAGGAATTAGACGATGAACATCAAAGATGCAGTTGTATTAATCACCGGAGCCAATCGCGGTATTGGATTGGAATTTGCCCGCGCCGCCCTGGCGCGCGGTGCCCGCAAGGTGTACGCCACCGCCCGCGACCCGCACTCTATCCCACTCGACGGGGTCATCAAACTCAAGCTGGATGTCACGAGCGACGATGATGTCGCGCGCATCGCCGCACAATGCCCCGATGTCACCCTGTTGATCAACAATGCCGGTGTCGCCCGTTTTGGCAGCTTTCTCGCCAATAACAGCGAGGCCAGTTGCGCCGAGCACTTTGACACCAATTTTTACGGCCCCCTGCGCCTGTGCAAAGCCTTTGCGCCGCTGCTCGCCGGTCATGGCGGCGGGGCGATTATCAATGTGTTGTCGCTGGTGAGTTGGTACGCGCCGGTGGAGTTTTCACCTTATTCGGCGAGTAAATCGGCCGCCTGGGCGCTGACCAACAGCTTGCGCCTGGAATTGCGCGGGCAGAATACCCAGGTGATGGCGCTGCATATGGGTTATGTGGATACCGACATGACGGCCAAAATTGATGCGCCCAAAACCCCCGCGGCGCTGATAGTGCAGCGCACCTTCGAGGGTTTGGAGGCGGGTGAAGAGGAAGTATTAGCGGATGAAATGACGCTGAACTTAAAGCGCAATATGAATGCGCCGCGCCCGGCCTATCTGGATTAATAACCGCAGCAGCAACAACCCGGCGAGCATGGCCAACCACAGGCCATGCATCGCACCGCCGCCTCCACTACCAGAATTACTGCCCGTCGCCGCGTTGGAACTGGCGGCAGCCGAACTGATTGCGGCAACCGATGACGATGACAGCGCCGTTGAACTGGCAGCTTCGCTGCTCTGTACGGCACTCGTTTCCGAACTGCTGCTTTGCGCCACACTGCTCTGGGCAAGACTGCTGCTTGCAACGGAACTACTGCTGGCAGGTGCACTGGAGCTGCTGACCACATGGTTATCCGCTGGCGGTGTACCGCTGAAACCCAGCGCCGCGTCGGTGGTCATCGCCAGCACCAGAATGCCGTCTTTCACCACCACATTTTCCGGTGCAAAATCCACCCGGTTGGTATCAAAACTCCAGTTCGCCTTGCCCCAGCGGCTGCTATCAAAGCTGTTAAAGTCGTCGCGCCAACCGCCTTCAAAGGTTTTGGTGGTGGCGTTGTAGGCTTGGTAATCGATGTAATTAATAAATTGGTATACCGGCAGAATGCTGGGGTCCCAGGGGCCAACCCACTCCGCCGATTCCGACGACCAGAGGTTAAAACGCAGGCTTTGCGCATTGGTCAGGCTGGTCACGGTGCTGGTGCCAGTAATGCGGCGCACTTCCACCCCGTCCAGAAACCAGGCGACATAATCCGGCGTCCACTCCAGCACATAGGTGTGATAGGCATCGCCCAGCGATTGCGTCAGGCTGTGCACCTGCTCAACATGAAGCGTGGGGCGCGAGCTGCCCAGAATAATATTGCTCTGCCACTCGGTGGCGTTGTTTTTGCCAAAGACCTCAATGTCGATTTCCTCCCAAAAGGTATTACCCACTTCCGAGCCATTTTTGTAGGTAAAGAAGGTGGATAAAATCCCGCTCCCCTTCGCCACCTGCATACGTATTTCAAAACGGCCATACAAAACGCTGTCATTGGAGTAGATTTCCGCACCTTTGTACGCTTTGGCGCTGGCAAGGTTCGCCATCATCACCACACTGGCGACCAGCAATACCCGGAAGAAACGACGCATAACACAATCCTCATCAAGACAAAAAAGGGGTTGGCAACCAGCAGCGGCACGCCAACCCCGAGGGGAGAAAACCTAGATTTTAGTAAGCTTGAGCCAATCGATATTAAACCCACCGCTGTTGGCGTAAATCGCCAAACTCTGTACCCCGGCGGTCAGGTAAATATTGTGGGAGATGGTTTGATAAGTACCCCAACCGCCGGTATTGGGCACGCTAATGGTGCCTAAGCCTACGCCGTTGCGATCCAGCGTGAACTGCGCGGTGGTGAGCGCCGAGGCGACACGGTATTCAACCTTGTAAGTCCCGGTTTGCGGGATATTCACATTGTTGTATTTGAACCATTCACCGGCATCGATATAACCCACGGTGCCGCCCGATACAGTCACACTGCCGCCGACTTCGTTAAAGTTTTCCGCCTGAATAGTGATAGAGGTAGCGGGGGCGCTGCTACTGCTGCCACTTCCACCGCCAGTGCCGCCATCGGCCGGCGGTGTACCGGTATAACCGGTCTGGCCTTCGCGGGTCAGGGCCAATACCAAAATGCCGTTTTTAACGACGACGTTATTGGGGTCAAAATCCGCCAGGTTTTCGCCAAAAGTCCAGTTGGCTTTGTTCCAGCGGTTGGTATCGAAACTGTTGAAGTCGTCGCGCCAACCTGTGCCAAAACTGTTGGTAGAGGCATTCCAGGGTTTGTATTCGATGTAATTCACAAACTGGTACACCGGCAAAATACTGTCGTTCCAGGGGCCGACCCACTCGGCAATATTGGCCGCCCAAAGGTTAAAACGCAGGTCTTGCGGGCTGGTCAGGCTGGTCACAAACTGGCCGCCGTTGATGCGGCGCACTTGGGTGCCGTTGACAAACCAGGCGATGTAACTGGGGGTCCACTCCAGCACATAGGTGTTGTAACCATCGCCCAGCGAATAGGGCATGGTGTGTACCCCTTCGGTTTTGGTGGTGGGGCGATTGGTGCCAATAATCACATTGCTCTGCCACTGGGTAGCGTTGTTTTTGCCGAAGATCTCGATATCGATCTCTTCCCAAAAAGTGCCCGGCTGCTCGGAACCGTTTTTGTAGGTGAAAAAAGTAGACAATACCCCGCTGCCTTTGGCGACGCGCATGCGCATCTCATAGCGGCCGTATTTGTAGGTTTGCTTGGAGTAGATTTCCGCCGCCTTGTAAGGCTTGGCAGTGGCGGCGCTGGTAATGCTAACGCCGATCAGGGTGGCGAGCGCAAAGAGCACGCCGGTATAGCGATTGATATTGAACATAGCGAGTACCTTTATCGTTAATTATTAGAGGCATAATGAGTAACGCTGAGGGTGAGTAACCGACGTGGCAGTAAACTTTCACCCGACCTACCACAGCCTCATCTTTGCTAAAAAAAGGCACTCCCGTGCATCAGTTTGCGCAGAAAACCTGAAGTGGTGATAAGTATTTAAGGTCATGCCCACGCACGCGGGGGATCCATAAGGTAGTTTGCAGGGGAGCTGGATACCTGCGTTCGCAGGTATGACGATAAATTGTATTAAGTTAGCTGCAACTTTTCCGCCGCAAACCCGTAGTTGGGATTAAGCACAATAATTGAGGATGCAATCCCGCATGACTGACACCACCCCACATCAGGACGAGGAGCTCATCAACCTCATCGCCCGCTGCGCCCTGCGCGACCAGGCCGCGCTCAAGCAGTTGTTTGAGCGGGTCAGCCCCTATTTGAACGCCGTCGCCCAACGCATTTTGCAGTCGCGGGAACTGGGCAATGAGGTATTACAGGAGGCGTTTTTGCAAATTTGGAACAACGCTTCCAGTTACCGGCCGCAGCTCGCGCGACCACTGACCTGGATGGCCAGTATCGTGCGCTACCGGGCCCTGGATCGGCTGGATAAGGAAGTGCGTATCAACCGCAAACTGGATCACTGGCATGAGGATTTGAACGAACTGCCCGGTGGCGATGAACCGGAAACCAGTGCCGCAGCGGGTCAATTGCGCTTTCACCTGCACCAGTGCCTGACCACCCTGGGCGACAAGATCAAACACAGTATTGAGCTAGCCTATTTGTATGGCTATACCCGCGAGCAGATTGCGGAACAGTTCGCCACCAATAGCAACACCGTTAAATCCTGGCTCCATCGCGGCGCCGAAAGGTTAAAACTATGTCTGGAAGCAAAACACCACACTCACCGTTAGACGACAAACTGCTCGCGTTTGATTATGTCTCGGGGGTGTTACGCGGGGCTGAACGTCAGCAGTTTGAAGCGCGCCTGCGCGACGATAGCGCCTTGCAAACCCACGTCAGCTTTTGGGAAGAAGAACTCATGAGCCTGAGCGATCACGAGACGGGCATCACCCCCGAACCGGAAGTCTGGCGCGCTATTGAAGCGCGCTTACAGCAGCCAACACCGGTGCGCACAGCACCGCGTTTTAGCTGGCTCTGGCCGAGTATCTCCGGTTTTGCGAGTGTCATGCTCGCGGTATGCCTCTGGCTGTTAATCGCCCGCGACCCGCTGCAACAATTCATGCAGCAACCCAATGCCGATTATGTCGCGGTGCTGACTAATGAAACGGGCGCGGCGCAGCTGACCGTACTCACCGCCACCGGCGGCGCGCAGCTGTGGTTGAAATGGGAGGCCGTGGAAATTGCGGAGGATAAAAACCTGCAACTCTGGGCGATTTCCAAACGCGATGGGCAAATCCGGCCGCTCGGGGTATTTGCGCAAACCGATATCCAACAGCTGCCCTTATCCGTCGCCCATTGGCGTTTGATTAAAGACGCCTCGCACCTGATTCTGACGGAAGAGGATGTAGGCGGTTCACCGCTGGATGAGCCGAGTGAAATCGTGCTGGCAAAAGGTGTCTGTGTTCTCCTCGCGCAGGTGGATAAGGCCATATAATGCGCCCTATCTTCCCTGCCTGCGGCGCGCTGCTATGTCTAAAAAACGCATGACCCGGAAACTATTGTTAGCTTTGTTATTCACCTTCTCCAGCGCGTGTAGTCACGCGCTGGATTTGCCGTTAACAGACGCCAACTTTAAAAATTGCGTCGCGGCATTGGCGGCAAAAAAAAATTGGCAAAACCTTGCCGATATTACTGCGATTGAATGCCACTCCAAAAAAATCACCTCACTTGCTGGCATCGAACAATTTACCCAGCTGCAAAAATTATCGCTCTACAACAACCAGCTGACCGATGCAACGCTGGAAAAATTGCCGCTGCTGCGCCATATCAACCTCGCTAAAAATAAAATTACCCAAGTAACCCTGGGCGAATTACCAGCGCTGGAAGAGTTATATATTTTTGGCAATAAAATGACAGCGCTGGACTTAAACGCGCTACCCACACTCAAACTGCTAAAAATTAACGACAATAAATTGCTGCAGTTCACCTATCGGGATTTACCCGCGCTGGAAAAAATTTACATGTTTAATAATGCAGTAGAGCATGTGGATATTTATCACTTGCCTGCACTGAAATATATGGACGCACGACAAAACCCCATGCCCGACCCACTCTATGAAGAAATGGATAAACTCACTGGCGTGACGTTTTTACACGATGGCAATGCGGAAGACTGGCAATAATAAAAGGCAGGTAACAGCGTGAGATTATTAGCAGCAAGTTTACTGGCAATCAGTGTAGCGCCCTGTGCAGTGGCAAGCGGTGAACATGAATGGGAGTGGGGCAGCCGCGCGCGTTACGCCCATGTCGATGCTGACAATTCCGGCCAAGCAGCATCCCTATTATTGCGTGGTTCGGTGGCATCAGAGTGGAGTGATATTTTCCATTCAATGGTGGAAGTGGACGCGGTCAGCACCGCCTTTAAAAATGATCACAGCGACGGTGCGCGCTTTAATAACCAGCCCTTAATTCCCGACCCCGATGGCATCGATCTTAATCAGGTTTTTTTATCACTAAACCTGGACGCTGCCGCAATTCATCTCGGTCGCCAGCGTATTAATTTTGACAACCAACGTTTTATTGGCGGCAATGGTTTTTGGCAAAACGAACAAACCTTTGATGCACTACTGGGCAAATTTAAACTCGCCAGCAATTCAAACTTTACCTACAGCTATATCGCCAATGCCAACCGCATTTTTGGTGAGGATGCTGATGGAAAAAATTCGCAACCCGAACACGATTACGGCAACGGCAACGGCAACGGCAACGGCAACGGCAATAGCTCACCAGACAGCGCGTTTTTTGGCGATCACCAACACCATAGCCATCTCACCCGGCTCGAATGGAATGAGTGGGACTACACCCGCGTGGTAGGTTATGCCTACCGCATCGACAACCGGGACATGCCCAGCGCATCCAATAATACGGTTGGTGTGAGCTACAACCTTAACTACAAAGCCCGCCGCATAAAATACCGCGTGCAAATTGAAGCCGCGCAACAAAATCGCTTTGAACTCAATGCGGAAAACTTGCCTTATTATTTGCTCGATCTCGGCTTCGGGTTTAACAGCTGGGAATTGAGCACGCGTTACGAAATTCTCGGTGCAAATAATGGCGCGGCGTTTATTACCCCGTTGGGTTCCAATCACGATTTTGAAGGCTGGGCCGATGAAATAGGCAACACGCCCAATAGCGGCGTGCGCAATTTTTCACTCGGCTTATTATGGCGCGCCTCACCCCTGCGGGTAGAAACCTCCTATCACTTTTTTAAAGATGATGTGGCGGGCAATAACATCGGCCGCGAATTGGATTTGGATTTTGTCTACAAACCCAACCGCAAACACAGCATTTCACTGCGCCTCGCCAATTTTGAACCTGAAACTGGTTCAGGTTCAGTGCGCAAAGTCTATTTGGATTACGCGTTTAATTTGTAATTAGTTTAAAACTGGATACCTGCGTGCGCAGGAATCCAGCTCTAACTATTTCCATCAATAATAAAAATGCAACTGCGCAAACATATCCAGATAATTCCCTGTAGCGCGCTGGGGAATGTCATCGCCTTGGCGCAGGCCGCCGCGAATTTGCAAGTTGGCAAAGGGTGTGTACTCCAATAACAATGAGTGCCGCACGCGGTGGTTTTCATCGATATTGGTGTCCGGATCTAAAAACTCGGTGGTGAGTTTGACGTTATAACCCTTGCTGATTTCGCGGTTCACTTCCAGCAAACCCACACGCTGCTGTTGATATTCGCCGGGAATGTTTTCAATAGATTCGTCTTTAATTAAATCTGCCTCGGCGAGAAACACAAAACCTTGCCAGACAAATCCACCAAACACATTCGCTTGGGTGCGCGCACCGGCTTCGGCATCGTTATATAACGCGGTTGCACCAATCCGCCAATTGCTACCCAGGTATTCCGCACGCGATAAAAACTGCAAATTTTTATCGTCATTGTTGAGCCCGCTGCTGCCATTGCTAATGGCAAAATTAAACAGGGTTTTGGTGTACTGCAAACCCAGTTCCACACCGTTATCGCCGGTATCAAAATTGAAACCGCTGGCCTGACGGATAAAAGCGCTGTCGTCCTCCAATCGAATTCCATAGGGCAACATAATGCGGCCCGCTTTTAAAAAGTGCTGGCCGTTTAATTTGGTGAGAATAAATGCTTCGCGATTCAACGCACCGCCGGGAGCAATTTGTTCATCGATGTAGAGAGCAAAGCGCGAGTCTTTGGGTTGCAATACCACATAGAGCTGGCCGGATTGGGTTTCAAAACCGCGCGCGTCTTCACCTTCATCGCGATCTGATTGGTAATAGTTAGTGCGCAGGTCTGCGCCGATACGCAGTGTTTCACCCAACTTTCCCGCATCAAATAAATTCAGGCTGCCCGCCGTTTGCGGTAGCTGATGCGTACCATACCAGGCGCCATAGGTTGTGCGTGCACCACCACCCGCCGGGTTGGTATGGCAGGCGGAACATTGCACATTATTTTTCACCGCCAGATAGGGTTCTGCAGCGGCTGTATTTGCCAACAGGCACAACAACAGCGCGGCACCTGCAGCGATAATTTTTTTACAGTGCATAAACATAGCGATAACCTCCACCCTGAATTTCATCGGCATCACCATCGACGACTTGATACTGGTGATCGAGCAGTTGCTGCAATTCGCGGTCGTGAATAATTACTTCCACCTGAAGCGCCTGTGCAGGAATATTGTTAAGGGTTAGATAAAGTGTTTGATCGTTAAGCAGCAGCGAAAAATCTTCCACCGCCTGACGTTCGCTCAGCGTGTGATAAAAAATAGAAATGCTCTCCGGCGCAATGGATTCAAATTGCAGCGCACGGCTAAACAGTAATTCCACGGTGATTTGGTTATTGGTTTTTTGGGTACTGGCGCGCGCTACTTTGGTAGTGGCGGCACCGCTGCCAACCCGCGGGGCGCCATTGGCGATCCAGCTGCGCACTTGATCAATTTGTGTTTGCGATAAAAAGGGCCCACCCAGTGGCATACGCGCGCCAACAATATCGGCAGCACCTTCCAATTTTTTTACTAAATAACTGTCATCTGGGTTGCCGGGATTAACACGCATCAGGGTGGGGATTTCATCAGCGCTGCGATTGACTAAAAATGCGTAGGAATTTTCCTCCGAATCCAAACGCAAACCGCGCGGGGCATTAGCGCCGGTATGGCAGTTGGTGCAAATCGCACCAAAAATGGTTTGCTGTAATTGTGCCAGCGTAACCCCATCATCAGCTGCGCTACTGCTACTTCCGCTGCTACTGGTGCTGGGCAGCCCCTGTTCATTTAACCCTTCCCCGGAACCAGCGCCGCAGGCGGTTAACACCGCGATTGCCAGTGCAAAAAATAATAATTTCATGATCTTGTCTGCTCCTCTTTTTATTAATTGCGTCGTAGCCTAAAAAGCAAAACGGGCACTGCAAAATTTGCAGTGCCCGATTTTTTATGGCCGCGCGATAGTCCAATCGGTGTATTCGCCGGTGACATCACCGGGTGCGTTATCGCCGACAAAGAAGTAGAGCGGTAAACCCTTGTAAGCCCATTGTTTGGAAGTTTCATCGCGCGTGATCACGGTGAAATCGCCAAAGGCTTGTGCATCCGCCGGTGCATAAAGTGCAGGCCAGGCAGCGAGGCAAGCGCCAAAGCAGGTAGTGACACCGGGGGTATCGTCGTCAAAGGTGTAGAGGGTGAAATCGAGGCGGGAATTATCTGCCGCACCAGCTGCAGTGATGATATTGCCGTGAGCAACCAGCAAGCGGTTTTTGGTGGGGTGATTATTCACTGCAACGGGAGGCGTGCGCGCCACAAACCAGTTATTGCCGATTGCTTCACCATTGGTTTGACCGGCTTGGGTATCGCCCGCAAAAAAGTAGAGCGGCATGCCGTTCAGTGCCCACTGCATTTCGCCGCTGGCGCGCTGCACCAAACTGTAGGGTGCGGTGGCAACGGCACCGGCGTGAGCCATTAACGCTGGCCAATTGGTGAGGCAGGTACCGGAACAATTGCTGACACCAGCGGTGTCATTATCGAAGGTATAGAGCGTAAACCCGTTGCGCTCGGCGGTGCTGGTTTGTTCAACGCCGTCAACCGGCACTGCCAATTTCACACTGCCCGCTGCCGCAAGATGACTACCGAGGGTGGCGTTGGCAACAATCCGGGTAGGCATTGGCCGTGCAAGCAACCAGTTGGGGATGGCTTTGCCAGTGGTTTCACCCGCATTGGTATCACCAATAAAAAAGTACAAGGGTTGGCCTTGGTAGGCCCACTGCAATGCCGGGCCCGCGGTGCCCATGCTGCGCTCAATAATCGAATAGGGTGCGCTGGCTTGATCGCCCGGGTTGGCTAACAGTGGCGGCCAATTGGCCAGGCAAGTACCGCTGCAGTTGGACACGCCGGCGGTGTCATTGGCAAAGGTGTAGAGGCTAAAACCAGTGCGATTTTGTAGCTGCGCGACAAAACTGGTGTTGCCGGAATCCTCGGGCATGCCCACCAACACCTCACCGCTTGCGACAAAATAATCGCCATCGGCACTATTGAGCTGGCTATCGATTAATACCACGGGCGGTACCAATGCCGGTGCCACCGAGCTGGATGACGCTGAACTGGATACTACCGAGCTTGAAGCCGGCGCACTGGATGCAGGTTCGCTGGATAAAGGCGTACTGCTGGGCGCGACCGAACTGGCCGGTGTACTACTGGGTGCGATGGAACTGGCGACCACACTGGAGTAGGCCGTGCTGCCGGGCGTGGATGAATAGCCACCACCTCCACCGCTACCGCCTCCGCCACCACAGGCGCTGAGTAGGGCAGTGCAGGAAAGCGCGATTAACAAGGCGCGATAAGATGTGCGAGTAAGCGGGTTCATGGTAATTCCTCCTGGGATTTGGTTGTCGGAGGAACTTACGGGCAATGCTTGAAAAGGTTGCAGGGGAAATCATTTTTGTTAAATCAAAGGCGACTAACGAATCGCCAAGGCTTGCCAAAGCGCCAATTCGCGCTCAAGATTACTGTTTATTTATACAGTATTTGAGGTGCGGCCATGACCAACGATTATCCGGAGTTTAGCGACCCCGCCCCCTGGATCGAAAAACCCTTGCAGGCGATTAAAGGGCGGGGCGCGGTGAGCAATATGGCGGGGCGCTTTGAAACCCAACTGATTGAAACCGTCGATGACGGCTGGGCCGCTTACAGCGACGATACCGATATCAACCCCGCGCTCAACACCAGTGTCACAGCCGAACTCGCCAAGACGATTCTCAGCCGCAACCAGTCGCCGGATTTGCCGTTTAGTGTGTCGCTTAACCCCTATCGCGGCTGCGAACACGGTTGTGTCTACTGTTTTGCGCGCCCCACCCACGCCTATTTAGGGCTGTCGCCGGGGCTGGATTTTGAGACCCGGCTCTACGCCAAAACCAACGCGCCGGAATTGCTGCGCCGCGAACTCGCCCATCACCAGTATCAGGCCAGCCCGATTGCGCTGGGCATTAATACCGATGCATATCAGCCGGTGGAACGGGCGTTGCGCATCACCCGCCAGTGTCTGGAGGTATTAGATGAATGCCGGCATCCGGTGGGGATAATCACCAAATCAGCACTGATTGAGCGGGATCTGGATTTGCTCAAACCTATGGCCGACAACAACCTGATTGCCGCCGCGGTCACCATCACTACGCTTGATCACCACATTGCGCGCACCCTTGAACCGCGCGCCGCATCGCCCACACGGCGTTTACAAACCATTGAAAAACTGGCGCAGGCGGGCATTCCGGTACTGGTGAGTGTGGCGCCGGTGATTCCGTTTATCACTGAACAGGAGCTGGAAAAGGTGATGCAAGCGGCAGCCAGTGCGGGCGCAACCGCCGCTGGCTACACCGTGCTACGCCTACCCTGGGAGGTAAACCCGCTGTTCCAGCAATGGCTGCAAACCCACTTCCCCGAACGGGCGCAGCGGGTGATGAATCGCATTCGCGATATGCGCGGCGGCAAGGATTACGACGCCAACTTCGCCACCCGTATGCGCGGCGAAGGGCTGTGGGCAGATATGATCCGCCAGCGTTTTGCCAAGGCACTCAAACGCTATGGCCTGAACAAAAGCGGGCGTTTTGTGCAGCTGGATTGCAGCCAGTTTCGCAAACCGCTGAGCATTCCGCCTGCCGCCAAAACCGGTACCGGGCAGTTGGATATATTTGGCTAGCGCCTACAGTTAGTTACATTTAGCGCCAGTCCGGCGACCTATACTCGCGCCATAGCCTCTACCTGGAATATGCAATGAAAGCCGCCGTTTATACCCGCTATGGTGCCCCCGGCGTTGTACAGTTGGCCGAGGTGGAACAGCCCCGGCCCAAGGCCAACCAACTCTTGGTGAAAGTCCACGCCAGCTGTGTCAATTCCGCCGATGTGCGCCTGCGCAGCCTGCGGATGCCACTCGGGTTTGGACTGATCTCGCTGCTGGTATTTGGTATGCGCGCGCCGCGCCGACCCATTCTTGGCGTTGATCTGGCGGGTACTGTGGTGGCGGTAGGCAGTGAGGTCAGTCGTTTTAACTCAGGTGATGCGATTATCGCCCTCACCGGTCTGACCATGGGCGCCCATGCCGAATATGTCTGTTTGGATGCCAATGGCGCCATCGCCCATAAACCGGTGCAGCTGGATTTTAACCAGGCTGCGACCCTGGTGTTTGGTGGCACCACCACCCTGGATTTTTTGCGCCGCGGCCAGCTGCAGGCGGGTGAAAGCATCCTGATTAATGGTGCCAGTGGCGCAGTGGGTTGCGCCGCCCTGCAGCTCGCCCGCCACTACGGCGCGCGCATCACGGCGGTCTGCAGCGACAGCAAACGCGACCTGGTACGCCGCTTGGGTGCGGACGAGGTAGTGGATTACCAGCGCGAAGACTTCACCCGCAGTGGCGAGCGCTATGACGTGATTATGGATACCCAGGGCAATGCGCCCTGGGCCGAAAGTTGCCGTGCACTGGCACCCGGTGGCAGGTTGCTCGCAGTCAGTGCGACCCTGCCGCAAATGTTGCAATCGCTCTATTTACCACTCTGGGAGCGCGAACGGGTGATCGCCGGGCCCTGCGCCGAACGCGCCAGCGATCTGGCAGAACTGGCGGCGCTGGCCGATGCGGGTATCTTGCAACCGGTGATTGATCGCACTTACCCATTGGCGCAGATTGCCGAGGCCCATGCCTATGTGGATGGCGGTCATAAACAGGGCAGTGTGGTTATCAACATCGGCTGATAACCACAGGGCAGGCGTCAAGGGCTGAATTAATCACGCCCTTGGGGAAAGGTAAACATCAACTGCGGCAGTGCAACGACACCGGGGCCACCTTCATGGGGTGTCTTAAGTAAGTGCTCGGATTGGGCACTGGGTGGTGAAATGGTATTTGTCGCAGCACTGTTTATCGCGCCTGGCGGGAATTATTTTTCGAGCGAACTAGTCGCCGTTTATTGCCGATGTTTAAAAATCAGTATGTGCCGACACGATACCCTAGGCACAACAGTTGGTCTGCTGGCGAACCGGCAAACCAAATACCCCATCAAACACCCAGTTAAAGACAAAGGTGTATACCAGGAAAAACGCTAATAAACCCAAGTCCATGAGCAGCGCTTCCAGCAAACTGACGTCCAGCCAGAGTGCGATGATCGGGACAAGAAAAATCACCAAGCCACCTTCAAAGCCCAGCGCATGTAGCAGGCGTATGCCAATACTGCGGCCGTGGTTTGCGCGCCGCTGTTCCCAGCGTTCAAAGCCGTAGTTAAACACCAGGTTCCACACCATCGCCACGGCCGAGGCCGCCACTGCAATACCCACCGAGTGCGCGGCGCCAGCACCGGTTATCCACTCCAGCAATAGGGCTGAAAGCATAATCGCCACCAATTCGTACAAGCCGACGTAAACCACTCGCCGTTTTATGCCCTGCATATCTACCTCTAGGTTGTTATCTGTTACTCAACACAACGCAGCTAGTTTCTATGCTTTGTGATGATAGAAAAAGTTAGCTACTATCAGTTTTACTGACAGATAAAGGCGTAATGGCGATGAATGGGGCATTTAATTCCGAGACGATCAGCGTGTTTTTGGCCGTGCTGGATAGCGGTTCTTTCTCTGCCGCCGCGCGTCAGTTGGGGCGAGTACCTTCGGCGGTAAGTATGGCGATTGCGAATTTGGAGGCGGAGCTGGCGCTGGAGTTGTTTGATCGCCGCGGGCGTGAACCCAAACCTACGGCGCTGGCGCGCGCATTGGAACCGCAAGCGCGCTTGTTGATCAGCCAGTTGCAGCAGCTGAATACCCAGGCGCTGGAATTAAGTCAGGGTTTGGAGGCGCGCTTGACGCTGGTGATTGCACCGGAGTTGCAGGCCACGCCCTGGGTTGAACCGCTGCGAATACTCGCGCAAGAATATCCGCTGCTGGAGACCCAGATCATCACCGCCCCACAGACCGACGCGCTGCAATTACTGCACACGGGCAGCGCGCAACTCGCGCTGGTGTTTGAGCGCCCGGCGGCCGATGGGCGCGAAAACTTTCAGGAAGTGGGCCGCGAAACGCTGGTCGCGGTTATCGCCCGCACCCATCCCCTGCTACAGGAAGTTTCTGCCGCAGGCACCATCAACGACAATCAATTGCGCCCGGTGCGGCAGGTGATGGTGGGTAGCCGCAGCCAGGCCGATAAGCCATCCGCCAGCGATAAATTCTGTATCGCATCCGAACATTACTGGCGGGTCGATCAGCCCGAAGTAGCGCTACAGCTGGTACTGGCGGAACTGGGATGGGCCTGGCTGCCACGCGCTTGTGTGCAACCCTATCTCAATGGCCGCATGCTGGTGGAATTGCCCATTGAAAACTTCACCAATGGCGAGGAGCTGTGGATTGATCTGGTCTGGTCGCGGGAGCGACCACTAGGTTTGGGCGCGCAGCGGTTTGTGAGTTTGATGGCGGAGCAATATCGCAAGCGCCAATCCGGCAATCACTGACCTATTAAAAACTGAGCAACTCTTTTAATTCCTGGGCGTTGCGGCGGGAGATCTCGATTTGTTTGCCGTCGTCCATGGTAATTTCATAGCCATCGCCAATACTTTCTTCAATCGAAGCGATTGCTTGTAAATTAACAATGTATTGGCGATTGACGCGGAAAAAATATTTTGTGGGCAAGCGCTCTTCAACTTGGTTAAGTGATTTTTTAATAAAGGCATTGTGTTCATTAAAAAATAACCGCACGTAGTTTTTGCAGCTTTCAAAATAGCGAATGGAACTCAGCGCGACCAAATGGCATTTTTCTCCATCCTTGATAAAAATCTGGCTGTTGATATCCAGCGGTGGTTTGCTGTCATTGCCGACACTTTGGTGATTGCTACTGTCGTAATTGCCATTGTCATAATTAACACCGGCAGTCAGTTTATGAATGGCAAGTGCAAGGCGCTCCTGACTAATAGGTTTTAGCAGGTAATCCACCGCGTGATAATCAAACGAGCGGATGGCATATTCCGAATAAGCGGTAGTAAAAATTATGCGCGGCATATAGTCGAGTTTTTCCAACAGATCAAAACCGCTTTCGCCGGGCATATGAATATCGAGAAAAATAACCTCGGGTTTTAGTTCCTGAATTAACTTCAACGCGCTGGCAGGATGATCCGCTTCACCAACCACTTGTAGCTCAGCAAAACTGCGCAACATATTAATCAAACCTTCACGCGCCAAACGCGAGTCCTCTACCACAATCGCTTTCATAGCTGGGCCTCTTTGGGGATGCGCACAAGCACACTGAATTCGCTGGCGCTGCTGGCAAGGTTAAGCGACGCTTGATCACCATAAAGCAGTTTTAGCCGCTGCTCGATGTTAACCAGTCCGATGCCTGTGCCCGGCGGAAAATTATTATTGCTAGCGGCAATATCGTTGGTTATATCAAAGCGAATGTGATTTGTTTCTTCGTTGCCGGTAATACGCAAGCGGCCGCCTTGGCGTAAATTATCCAAGCCATGTTTGATGGCATTTTCCACCAGCATTTGAAACATCATTGGCGGCACCGGATATTGGTACAGCTCCTGTGCAATTGCCATGGAAAATTGCAGCCGCTCCTCAAGCTGGATTTTTACAATGTCGATGTAGCGTTCAATCATTGCAATTTCTTCGCTCAACAATACTTTATCTTTTTTGCTGGTTTCCAATGAGTAGCGCAGCATTTGCGACAGTTCGGTAATCATGCGGTCAGCGCGCTCAGGATTTTCGTGAATCAGAAAACGAATATTATTCATCGCATTAAATAAAAAATGCGGATTGAGTTGGTTGGCGAGGCTGCTCAATTGCGCCTCGCGCAGACTGTTCTGCAGGCGCAGGTTTATTAGCTCTGTCTCTTTGATACGTTTGTTGCTGGTGACACTGATATACATGGAGATCCAGGCGCAAATAACCAACTGGGTGATAAACCCGTTGCTCACCACCATGTTGGCGATGTGGTGCCGCATGTTTTGCGTTGCATCCACCGATGACAGTGCATTAACCAGTGGGTCCCAAAATAGGGGGATCAATATACCCAACATAACAATCGCCACGGCGAATCCCGAAACGGCACCATAGCCCATGACTAACGGAATTGTTTTAAGGATGCTTAACGATTGCCAATTAAACTTTTTATACAGTTTTCGGTAACAGAGCACCGCCAGGGTGAACAACGGCAACCAGAGCAAGCCACCCACAATGTTGAACCATACTTGCTCGCGCCAGAGAATAAATCCGACAAGTTGCAACAGGCTCAGTACGGTTAATACTGAGCAGTGATAAATCCAAAATAATTTATCGCGCGGAAAAAAATAAAAACTCATCAAATCAGACCCAGGTTCTTATACCGATAAGACCGTAAACGGCGAGTTGGCCCAGCATATACAAATGCAAACCGGTATGCAGGCAGGCGTAACCATAAATCCACCGGCTGTGTACCTGACCGTAAGATCGCCATAGCACCAGCAGCGATACCAGCGCCGCGAGTGCATAGAGAATACTGCCGAGCGTTATCGTCAGCGAAACAACTGACATACGCCCCAGAGTTTCCATGGAGCCACCCACGGACGGTACTAAAATCACCGCGAACAAAATGACACTGGTCATTAACGGCCAGCCGCGCACCCTTACACTGGCATCCATTGGCAAATGTTTAATCCGGCGGCGCAATGCCCACACCGGAAAACACAGCAGACTTAGCGCGCTCACCAGCAGGAGCAAACTATTTATTGCCAATACACCGTAAGCGCGCAGCGCTGAAATCGGTTTAAATAAATCACTGCTGACTTGCACCACTTGCCCTGCCAATGGGTCTTGCACAATCGCGATACTGGGCAAACCAGTCCAGACATCAATTAACACCTTGTCGTCACTGGTACGAGCGTAGTCACTACTTTTCCAGCCACCCAACAAAGGCTCTCGCTTAAACGTATATTCGCTCGTGGTAAATTTCATCACGCCCTGAATATCGCTAAACATGCGTGCGAATTCGCTGCGGTAATTGATCGGCAGATAATAACCGGATAAACCAGCAAAAGATTCAGGCAGCGGCACCGGAGAAACATTCGGCGGGCTTCTGTCTTGCAATAAAAATTCGCGCAGCAGTTTTGAAATATCGCTCATCGCTTGGTGATTGCTGGTATTAATCATAAACACATAGCCGGCGTTTAATTCAGGCACATAGGCCAGTTCTGCCAAGGCGCCGGGCATGCCGCCGTTGTGACCGCGAAATGTGAGCTGATAATTTTCGTGACCGCTGGTGTAGTTGTGCAAACCATAACCCGAGGTAATACCCGCCGCCGAACCCAGCGTAGTTTGTGCTACTTCCATGCGTGTAATAGAGGCGGGCGATATTATTTGCTGTTGGGCGAACTCGCCGCGCTTAATCAGCAGCTGTAAAAAATTCGCCATGTCGCTCGCCGAAGAATTTACCGAACCCGCTGGGCGGGTGATGATATTCCAGTAATCTTGCGGTTTGCCATTCACATAGAGGCTGGCGCCGCGCTCTTCATAAATCTTTGAATAATAGAAACTGGTGGAATCCATTTGCAGCGGAGCAAACACCTGCTCCTGAATATATTCTTCAAATTTTTTGCCGGTAACTTTTTCCACAATATAAGCGGCAACGGCGGGCCCGATATTGCAATAGGCCATACGTGTGCCGGGAACCCAGCGCGATGTGCGGGAGGCCGGGCGATAATCCAGCCCCGCTTTTAAACTCATAGCGTCGGATGCAGCGGCGTAGGCGTATTCCGCGAGGCTCATATCATCCCAGCCGGTGGTGTGTTCCAGCAGGTGCACCAGGCGCACCGGGTGCGTCTGCTCCCAGGGATTTTCAAAGGCGATATCCGGCGCAAGATCCTGCAGTTTGTCATCCAAATTCAGTCGACCTTCCTCCACCAATTTGAGCACCGCGATAGCCACAAACATTTTGCTAATGGAGCCTATACGGAACAGGGTGTTTTCATCGGCAGGTGTTTGTTGCTCCAACGACGCCAAGCCCAACCCGGCAACCCATTGCGGACCATCGCGGGTTACCAGTGCGATACCTATGGCAGGCGTCTGGGTATCGACACGAATTTTTTCCACCGCCGCTTGCAGCTCCGCAAGATTTTGCGGTGCAGGCTTATCATCACCTGCGGTTGGTTGCGCCAGCGCCGATTGAAAGCTGCTCATAAAAAGACAGCTGAGATAACAACATAACGCTAAACAACGGATGACCGGGGTGTGTTTCATAAAATCCCTCCTTTTGATTGGTGGAGCTATTTTCGCTTTTGCTCCAAGACCAAAGGGCAAAAGGTGCCGAGCGGGGTAGAGGAAGGATAAGCGGTGCGGTAGCAAGTCAGGAGTAGTAAGATGCCCAAGCTGCGCCAGCAGTCATATTTTTCTTATTTATTTCCATTTTTATCTAAAGCGACTGATTTCCCCATGAATTCCACCGAACCCGTCACTCACTCCCCCAGCCAGCAAGCCACACATCTACCCGCGCCGTCACCTACCGGTGAATTTATTGTGTTGGTCGCGCTGATGATGTCCATGACGGCACTCGCGATTGATGCGGTCTTGCCCGCCTTCGATATGATTCGCGCCGACATTGTTATGGCGCACCCCAATCAGGCGCAGTTGTTAATCAGTCTGTTATTTGCCGGTTTGGCGCTGGGGCAATTGGTAAGCGGGCCATTGTCCGATGCCTTGGGGCGCAAAAAAATTCTCTATGCGGGCTTAGGTTTATTTTTGCTCGGCACAGTGCTGTGCATTTTTGCGCAGGATTTAACCGCATTACTGCTCGGCCGTTTTGTGCAGGGGTTGGGGGTTTCCGGCCCTTACATTTGCGCCATTTCCATTGTGCGCGACAAATTTGCCGGGCGCCAAATGGCAAAAATTATGTCGGTGGTGATGATGATTTTTATCACCGTACCCGCACTGGCGCCGAGCATCGGGCAGGCCATTATGTTGGTCGCCGACTGGCGCGCGATTTTTGTGTTTTACCTGATTTTTGCAGCGGGGGTCATCGCGTTAATTTTTTTCCGTTTGGAAGAAACCCTGCCGCGTGAAAAACGCATTGCGTTCAGTGTTAACGCAATTAGCGATGGTTTTAAAACCGTGATCAGCAATCGCCTCACCGCTGGTTACACTCTGGCGATGGGTTTATTTTTTGGCTGCTTTTTGGGTTACATCAATTCGTCGCAACAAATTCTGCAGGAGCTCTACGGCACCGGAAAACTGTTTACCGTGTATTTTGGCGGTTTGGCATTGGTGCTGGGTTTTGCATCCTTTTTTAATTCGCGTTTTGTCGAGCGCCTGGGCATGCACTTTATTAGCCGCCGCGCGATATATGTGATTATCGCCAGCTCAGTTTTATTTTTATTACTGCAGTTTTTTATAACACCCGCACTGTGGATGTTTGTGATTTACGCCAGCATTTTATTTTTTAGTTTTGGTTTGGTGTTTGGCAATTTAAATGCGATTGCTATGGAACCCATGGGGCATGTGGCCGGCATAGCGGCGGCGGTGATAGGCGCTAGCTCATCGCTTATTTCCATGGGTTTGGGCACTTACATAGGTCAGGCTTACAACCAATCTGTCATGCCCGTAACCCTGGGTTTTATTATTGTGCCGACACTGGGTTTGCTGGCAACACTCTGGGCCGATGGCGGCAGTAAAAGATATTCTGCGAAACACACCGATTAAAAAAATACACCCTGATTTATAACATCAGGGTGTGTACCAGCAGACCAATCAGCGCACAGGCACCGATCACCCTCATCACGCTGATATTAAAACGAAACAATGCCACCGCCGCCAGCAGCGCAATCACGGCCGATAGCCAATCCAGCTCGCCGCTAAAACCCTCTGGCCAGATAATGTGATAGGCGAAAAATAATGCCAGGTTAACAATCACCCCAACCACTGCTGCAGTAATGGCCGTCAGCGGTGCGGTGAATTTTATATTTTGATGGGTGGTTTCAATCAGCGGAGCCCCCGCAAAAATAAAAATAAACGACGGCAAAAACGTAAACCAGGTAACGATAATAGCGGCCGTTGCGCCCGCTACAAATTGCAAATCAGCACCCAAGGCCTGCTGCACATAGGCACCCACAAACGCGACAAAAGCCACCACCATAATTAACGGCCCGGGCGTGGTTTCACCCAGCGCCAAACCATCAATCATTTGAGTGGGCGTGAGCCAGGAATAATGGGTCACCGCACCTTGGTACACATAGGGCAACACCGCATAGGCACCACCAAAGGTGAGCAGCGCCGCTTTGGTAAAAAACCAGGCCATTTGGGTGAACTGGTGCTGCCATCCATAAACTGACCAGAGCAGTGCCATAGGAATTAACCAGAGCGCTGCACCCACAAGCACAATGCCGGTCAAACGCGACCAGCGAAATAATGCATGCGCAGGCGTGGGCGTATGGTCATCAATCAGGGCAGGGCCGTAATTTTTTTGTGCAGTATTGTGACCGACGGATTGAAATAAATTGGGTCGCCAGCGCCCACCTATGTAACCCAAAACTCCGGCGCCGATCACTATGTAAGGGAAGGGAATTTTCAATGCAAAAATCGCAATAAACGCCAGCGCCGCAATCGCCCACAACCAATGATTATTTAATACGCGTTTGCCAATGCGATAAGCCGCCTGAAACACAATCGCGGTTACCGCCGGTTTGATGCCGTAAAAAATCCCCGCCACCCAAGCCACATCGCCATAGGCGATATACACCCAGGACAACACAATCAATAACACCAGCGACGGCAAAATAAATAACAAACCCGCCACTAAACCACCCCAGGTGCGGTGCATTAACCAACCCAAATAAGTCGCTAACTGCTGCGCCTCGGGGCCGGGCAATAACATGCAGTAATTGAGTGCATGTAAAAAACGTTTTTCACTGATCCAGCGCCGCCGCTCTACCAACTCCTGATGCATAATCGCAATTTGCCCGGCCGGGCCACCAAAACTGATAAAGCCCAGTTTCAGCCAAAATAAAAACGCCGACCAAAAACTGACTGGGGCAGGTAAGCTATTTTTCTCATGGGAATCAGTCATGTTGAATAAACACCGAAAACAAATGTTGGACGAATTTTATAACCCGAATCTTACCAATAAACCGACACCAAACCTGCACCACTGACCAACAACAAGGCCGTGCCTATCACGCGATAAAATACAACCGGATCCGCACTGACTAACCGCTGGTGAAACTTCAAGCCAAAATAGTGTCCAATGGCAGTCGCCGGCAATAACCACAAATGCGCCTGCAATTGCAGATCCACCCCGGCAATAAGAAACGCCACCATTTTGATGCTCACCAAAATAAACCAGAGCACAAACAAGGTATCGCGCAATTTTTCCCGCGCCACATGCACCATGTACACCGTCATAATCAATGGTGCACCAATCAAAGACGTACCACTAATATAAGCACCGAGCGATAGAAAAATTCCATCACTCACCGGATGCGAACTTTTAAAGGGTTTATTCAAAATATAAGTGATGGAATAGACCGAGATAATGACAAAAATAATCGCACTCATAATCTGCGCCGGAATGGTTAACAACCCGGCCACCCCAATAAGCTTGGGGATAATCATAATCTTCAGCGATTTTTTCAGATAAACCCAATCCACCGTGGAGGGCTTTTTTTCCTCCGCCAAGGCGCGCTTGCGATTGTTCTGCCACACGGTGAGCGTAGAAAAAATTAACAAGTGCACCGCAATAATCGGCAAATACACCAGCGGCCGGTTATCCACCAACAGCAACAACGGCAAGGACATCATCGCCCCGCCAAAGCCCAAACCGGTGCGCACAAAACCGCTCCACACGAAAATCAGCAGGACTAATGAAAGTTGCAGGAGGGTTAGGTCGTTCATGGGGAGAATCCAATGATATACAGGTGCAACTATAATAAAACAGATCAGGTGAAATTAACTCGTAAAGATATAATGCTGACGCAGTAACCAGACAGAATCTGGTGAGATAATCTTAATTATGATTAGATATTGTTTTAATCTGTAGAAATTGATCTTCATATAAGAGGCTAGGAATGCAAAAAATTATTATCTTAGGATTGGTATTTATTTTTAATGCCTGCAACGCCCAACACCATATTAGTGACCCAGCACCAACAACAGAATGTGGGTTTTCGTATGAGGATTTGAAGGAATGCATTCATCAAAACGCACATGGTCTGGTGAAAATTAAAATAGTTACAGAAGATCTGGGGAGCGATGAAAAGCTAATTAAGGCATTGACAGTAGTGTCGTCGCATGGAAATCAGACACTAGTAGTTAGCCCAGACATTAGCATTCTGGCTGGCGATATTGGGTATGTATTATTTCCAGACATTAATTTTGATAGCAATCCCGATTTGGCGGTTACCACTTCTTTCGGTACACCAAATCTTTATCTGGATTATTGGGTTTTTGATCCAACACAGCAAAAATATATTTTTGTCGGGAATTATCCCAAGTTCGATATAAATTCAAAAACCAAAACTCTCGGCGCCACTATTAAGGATAGCGCAGAGCAGTATCAAACCATGAACTGGAAATGGAATGGCAATAGCCTGAAAAGAATGAATCCTTAACTGCAACACTAAAAAAGGCCAAAAAAGAAATTCTCTTTTGGCCTTTTCCCTTTAAAAACTACTGCTCAATATTAATTACAAACCACTCCCCCACCGCCAGCACCCTGGCTATTACAAGTGCTGGTGGTGATGCAGCTAGTGTTGTTCTCCCAACCCCAACCACTGGCGGTGTTAGTGCACAAAGGGTAGCGCGTGCCCCACCAATTGCACTGGCAGGCGTTGCCAGTGGCGACACTACTACTGCTGGCAACAATGGGTGTGCTGCTACTGCTACGACTGCTGCTCGCTACTGCACCGGCAGGTGCAACGGCGCGACCGGTGGCGGCGTCAATGCGGCCGGGGCATAAACCCTTGGCGCGTAAGTTGGACGCAATTTGCGCGATAGCGGCGTTGGTATTGTTGTAGTTGGCATCGTGCATCAGGATCACCTGACCATTTTGCAATTGGTTGGCGGCATTGGCGATGGCTGTTGCACTGGCGCCGTTCCAATCCTGTGAATCCACATTCCAGGTAATCACCCGCAACCCGAGCGCTTGGGCAGCCTGATTGACGTTGGCATTCACTTCCCCGTAAGGCGGACGGAATAGGGTGGGTTTGGGTGCGCCCGCATTTTGGATGGCCTGATTGGTGCGGTTCAGCTCGTCATAAATTTGCTGATAGCCCAGATTGATCAGGTGTGGATGGGTATAGCTGTGGTTTTGTACCTCACCCACGCTCAGCAGTTGCGACATCAGGTTGCTATTGGCCGCTACATAATTGCCCTGCACAAACCAGGTCACTGGCGTGAGATTATTTTGTTTGAGCATGTTAACCAGAGTAGTGGTGTTGGCGCCGGGGCCGTCATCAAACGTAATGCCGACATAACCGGCGCAACTGGCTGTGCTGCCCGCACTACTGGCGACGCTGCTGTTAGTGCCGCCGCCCGTACTGCCACCGCTGCAGTTGCCGCTGAAACAATCGTAGGTGTAACCAAAACCAATCGCGCCGTTGCAGTGCATCAATTCCGAGTTGCCACCGCCGCCACAGGAACCATTGGTATAAAAGGCGGTGTTGTAACTCATATCTTCCGCCTGCCGGGTTTCGCCGTTGACGCGGATGTAATCCACCACCACATCGCGGCTGCCGCCGTCGTTATCAAACTGCACCTGGATATCACCTGAGGCAGTGCCGGTGTAATTCAGATCCTGGAAGCTGGTGGTGAGATTCCAACTCGCCACAGTGCTGCCGCCAATACGCAAATTAATATGCTCGCCACCGGCAACACCCCGTGCGCGCACCAGCACACCTTCGGTATTGGCACTGACCGAGCTGGAGCTGCCGCTACCGTTAGACGGAACAGAACTGCTGGTAGTACCGCCCGTGCCTTCACTCACGGTAATGTCGGAACTGCCGCGACTTTGATAACCCTCGGTCGCGAGCACCATGTAGTCGTGATTGCCTAAATTCAGGCCTTTACTCGCCCAAAAATTAAAATGGTTAGCAGTAGTGATGGTACCGGAGATTTGGCCAAAGCCTTTTTTCGGGCTGCGCACACTGAAGTATTGATAAAAGGTTTGTGTACCGTCGATAGACGGTTGCTGTACCCGCTGGCAGCGACGCACATTGTAGGTAGCGCCATCACTTTGAAAGCTGCCGTAATCTGTGCCACCCGAACAGCTCGCCGGGTTGTAAGAACCGTAACTTTCAATCACGTAATATTCGATCAGGGGGCTGCGCGTCCAACCGTAAAGTGCCAGGTAAGAATTTTGCGAATTATCCACATTGTAACTACCCGAGTAGTTCACCACTTTGGGGCCACCCGGGTTCCAGCCTTTGCCACCCACCCAGTTATTGGTGCCATTGGACCACTGGGACGTATAACGGCCACCCGCTTGCAAACCCATGGACGCATCGCCGGAATCCTTCCAAAAGGTGTAGTAAAAACCGTTGTGGGTGCCCGTCGCATTATTGGTCAGGGTTTGTGCCTGGGTGTTGTTTACACCCAATAGAGCGCTGCAGAAAAGCGCCGCCAAGGTGCTTTTACCGATGAGAGGAAATTTCATTATTAAACTCCAGAATAATGCCGCTCAACCAATACCACTAAAAAGATCGAGGGCGTTGAGGACCGACCCTGCTCCTTGTGAACAGGCATTTTTTCGGTCGTCATACTGCCTTGTTGTTATTGTTTAGATTGACGAGGTGATTCCGAAGTGCACTTGTATACGACTGCAAGATGTTATTGTCAAATAAACCTTATGTAGATTGTCGATGTAACCCTATTCAGATTTTTTTTGTCGCCGCGCTCATCTTAAAACGAAATTTTTTATTATTTTTTAATGAAATTGAATGCGGATTTTTTTATCAAAAAATATGAAAAAGTTTTTACGTGTAAATAGATGTGGAGGTTTTGTATTGGGTTTATTTATTGTCGGGAAGTAACACAGGGATACTTCCCGACAAAATTTTTATTCTACGGTTACCGACTTCGCCAAATTCCTCGGCTGATCCACATCGGTTCCCTTAATAATCGCCACGTAATAACTTAATAATTGCAGCGGCAATGTATAAAGAATCGGTGCTAGCCAAGGATGGATATGCGGTACGTTGATGACACGCATGGTGGCATCGGATTCAAATTTTGCATCTTCATCCGCAAACACATACAAGATGCCGCCGCGTGCGCGCACTTCTTCCACGTTGGATTTTAATTTTTCCAACAAGTCGTTATTGGGTGCTACCACGATGATTGGCATATGGGCGTCGATCAATGCCAATGGGCCGTGTTTTAATTCGCCAGCCGCGTAGGCTTCGGCATGAATGTAGGAAATTTCTTTTAATTTTAGCGCGCCTTCCATTGCGATGGGATATTGATCGCCACGGCCTAAAAAGAGCGCGTGATGTTTATCGGCAAACTCTTCGGCGAGGGCTTCAATTTTTGGGGCGAGCGCTAATGACTCTTCCAATTTTGCAGGGAGATTTTTTAACGCGCTGACCATTTCTTTTTGTTGTTCGGCAGAGAGGCCGTTGTATTTGCCAATGGCTAATACCAGCATCGCCAAGCCAACCAATTGGGTGGTGAAAGCTTTAGTGGATGCCACACCAATTTCGGCACCGGCACGCGTCATAAACGCTAAATCCGATTCGCGTACCAGTGATGAACCGGCCACGTTGCAAATACTCAAGCTGCCTAAATAACCGAGTTCTTTTGCCAAGCGCAAAGCGGCAAGCGTGTCTGCGGTTTCACCGGACTGGCTGATGGTGACAACCATGCTGTTAGGTTGTACAAAGGATTTACGGTAGCGAAATTCGCTGGCGATTTCGACATTACAAGAAATACCGGAAAAAGTTTCCAACCAATAGCGTGCAACCATCGCCGAGTGATAGCTGGTGCCGCAGGCGACGATTTGAATGTGTTTTACTTTTTTAAATAATTCAGCCGCGCCGTTGCCAAAGGTTTCATCCATTACTGATTCATTACTCAAACGACCTTCGAGTGTATTCATCACGGCGTTAGGCTGTTCGTAAATTTCCTTGAGCATAAAGTGACGGTATTGGCCTTTATCGCCGGCATCGTAACTGGCGGTTGATTCGTGAATTTGACGCTCTACCGCTTGGCCGTCTTTATCAAAAATCTTAATCGTGGTGCGGGTGATTTCCGCTACATCGCCTTCCTCCAAAAAGATAAAGCGGCGAGTCACCGGCAAGAGTGCTAGTTGATCGGACGCGATAAAGTTTTCACCGATGCCTAAACCAATCACTAAGGGGCTTCCGGAGCGGGCAACCACTAAACGCGATGCGTCGTTTTTGTCCATCAAAACCGTGCCATAGGCGCCATGCAATTGTTTTACGGTTTTTTGCACCGCGGCTAATAAACTCTCGGAATTTTTTAATTCTTTTTGCACCAAGTGCGCGATCACTTCGGTATCGGTATCGGACGTAAAAACATAACCTTCTTCTTGCAACAAACTGCGCAGCGAAGCGTGGTTTTCAATAATGCCGTTGTGCACTACGGCGATGTGTTCTTTGGAAACGTGTGGGTGCGCGTTGCGCTCACTCGGTTCGCCGTGTGTGGCCCAACGGGTGTGCGCGATACCAGTACCGCCCGGTGTTGGGCTGCTGTGTACCGCATCGGATAATTCTTTTACTTTTCCCAGACGACGCAGGCGCTGTAATTCGCCACTGCTGTTTACCACGGCCACACCGGCGGAGTCATAACCGCGATACTCAAGGCGACGCAATCCTTCCACCAGAATATCCACTACATCACGTTGCGCTACTGCGCCGACAATTCCACACATAATTAACTCCTTAAGCTTTAGTAGTAGTAAAAATAATTTATGCCGATGCGCAAATCACTTGCACACCCTGTTGTTCAATTTTCTGTTTGTCTTTTGCGTCAATACCATCGTCAGTCACCAATACTTTTATCACCGACCAGGGCAATTCCAGATTGTGGATTTTGCGCCCGATCTTGTCAGACTCGGCCATCACAATTACTTCGCGCGCGACTTCGGCCATCACCCGGCTAAGGCTGTAAAGTTCATTGAAGGTGGTTGTGCCGCGCTCCAGATCCAAACCGTCAGCGCCGATAAAAAATTGGTCGAAGTTGTAAGAGCGCAAAATCTGCTCGGCGAGTTGGCCCTGGAAACCTTCGGATTTTGGATCCCAGGTGCCGCCGGTCATCAAAATGGTGGGTTCGTTTTCCAGTTCGCGCAGGGCATTGGCGATACTGAGGGAGTTGGTCATCACCACCAGCCCCTGCTTGTGGGATAACTCGGGCAGGAGGGCGGAGGTGGTGGAACTACCGCTATCGAGGAGGATGCGGTTGTGGTCGCGGATCAGTTGCGCGGCGGCTTTGGCGATGGATTGCTTACGAACCGAAACTTTTTCGATTGGATCGCTCATCAATTCTTGCGGCACCGGCACTGCGCCACCGTAACGACGTAACAGTAAACCATTGGATTCCAAGGCAGCTAAATCCTTGCGAATGGTGACTTCCGAGGTTGCAAACTGCTCCGCCAAGGCTTCAACACTGACCTCGCCACTGCTGTTGAGCAGATCAATGATCGCCCGACGGCGCTGCTGGGTGTTACGTTTTGTCATTTTTAGCTGACCAATAAGTTTCGATATGAAAGTTATTCTAGCCTTTCGAAACTTATTGGCAAGGTTTATTTAAGGACCAAACTCACTTTACCTGCTACAACGCCAGCTTCGGTATGACAATCGCCGGTTCCGTGTTTCCAATTCAAGCTCGCGCCCACCAGTAAGGAGCGTTTTCCTGCAATTCTTTCACCCTCCGCGGTGGTCATCTCCACATCGCCCACATTGGCACCAATTTTCGCCGACGCCAATTGCGATTCGCTTACGGCAATATGGATTTCACCAGCATTAACATCGGCTGTTAAACAACCGCTGGTGTCGATAATACTGAGTAAACCGACGCTGAGATTGGCCTCAAGTTTTTTATCCATTGGAACGCCAATTTTAATTTTTAGCGTTGAATGGTCGTAGTTATTGATGCCTGTGGGTGACAGGGTAAATGTGGATGTGTTGCCAATTTTTTGCTTCCATTCCAATTTCGCAAGTAATTCATAACACGCTAGGCGCTTTTCATTCGGCCCATCCTTGCAACTTGCCGAAACCTCCGTTGTTATTACGTTGCCCGAGATACCTGTGACCAACACATCGCCCGCTGGTAGGTTTAAGCGAATTAGTCTGGCATGAGTGACATCCTGCTGCATTGTTATATGCCGGGTGCCCTCCGTGGCACTGGCTATCGCGGGACTAAAAGCACTTGCGATAGCGAGACTAGTCATGAAGATCTTAAAACGAAAGTTTTGCATAGGATTTGTCCATGTCCGAAGTTAAGGCGTTCGCAACCTAGACGTAACTTCAACCGTTTTGGATTCAACCTCACAAAAATCCGATTTCAAGCATCGCGTCTGAGCAGACAAAGATCCCCTTGCCAAGATGTACCGGCTCGCCACCCGAGCCGGCTCTTTTCGACTCAGTGTTAATCCACAAACTTGGACAACAAGCGGATATAAGCGACCTGATAGTCGTTATGGTTCTCGGTTATCTGCCATGAATTGAGTGGCCAACTGGTGTTGAAGTCCAGATAGGCTTTCATCGCCGGTTGGCCTTTGGGTGGATTGGGCGCGGCGGCACCACAACCGCTATTCGGGCTATTTGAGGTGCAGTTGCCATCCCAGTCGTAAGAGGGGTTGGGGCCGCCAACCAGAAAACCGGGCGCCGGGCCGTAAGTAGAGGTTCCAACACGATCCCAGAGTGCGCTGCCATCGGTAAACCAGGAGTGGTAAAACTCGTTAACCGAACTGTGCACACTCAGGCTGTACATGTTGGACAGGTAGACCATCGCTTGCGGGTTAACACCGTGGATGTAATTGAGATAACCAAGCGCAGCGTTGCGCACCTCCGCAACGTCTGTCCCACTAATGTTGTAATCGATCAAGTTATGAAAGGTCAGCCCTTTGCGCGAGATAGTGCGATTGCTGCCCCAAGTAAAGTTGCTGGTGCCAATAAAGGCGCGATAGGGATCATCCGCATTACGTACAGCTGGCCAGTTATGGTTGGCATTGAGTGCCGTTTGATACTGGCTTTTTATGGTGGTGGCGATATTACTGGTTGCATCGGGCAAACTGGCGTAATAAAGCCAGGCGGTTAACTCGGGTTCACTCCACACATCCACCCAACTGGTTGCATTCGTCGCATTGGCATCTACATGGTCGCGGTAGGTTGATGAACCTGTCGCAGCAAATAGGTAAATTGCCGCCGTGCGTTTTTTCGTCGCACGACCTGCATCATCAACTTCTTGTTGACCCGCGCCCAAACCCGCCGATGCACCCTCGTTATTGCGGAAAACAACATTCGGGTTGGCAACCGACCAAGTCCAGGCATTTTCGGCGCGGGTTTTCAGGTCAGCTGCGTAAGTAGTCAAATCAGCGTTGCCCAGAGTTGCCAGAATCTTACTGCCCAATGCAAACGCACCGGCGCTGGTGAGGGTGGCAGAAGTACTCGCCGGGCCGTAGTAACTGGGGCCAGTGGCGGCAGAGGGCGGACTGGCATGCGCAAGGCCGAGAATCGACAATACAGAGCCATCGTTATTCTGCATTTTCTTGAGCCAATCGAAGCCCCATACAATCTCGTCGATAATATCGGGGATGCCGTTACCGGACTCAGGGATGTTGTAATCGTCGCCCCAGACTGTGGGATTTTCCGCATAGGCATGGAGCAGAGCGACCAGATAATAGGCGTGCCAATTGGTATATTTGTTGTAATCGCCCGCGTCGTACCAACCGCCGGATAAGTCTTTTTCAGTCGCGGCGTTATTTTTGTCGCTAAACAGGCGCGCGTTTTTATCCTGACCGGTACCTATATGGCTGGCGCCATCTACCCAAGCGGCTTCGGCAAAAGGTTCTTGTTTGGCAAAACCGGCGCGCTGGTAAAAGAAGCTGCGCATGGCGTGTTTGAGCACCGGCTGGTATATATCGGCCGCGATTTTAAAACCGGGTGAGCGTACGTTTCTTTCAACATCAACCACTGCGTAATTACCGGGTGTGGTTACGCTGGAAAAATCAAACCACCAGGCTTTATCGCCTGCCGCCTCAAAAGTAGCACCGGATTTCCACGAAACGGCGGCACCACTCAATACCACCGCGTTCGTATCCAGATTCAGCAATTGATAAGTTGCGCCAGGGGTAAAGCTGAGGGCGGCATCGTAGCCAGTTTGTGGGTCGCGAATAACCGCGATTTTTTTCGCATCGGGCAGATAACCGAATTGATCGACCACGATAAAGGCGCTAATCGCCGGTGCACCGCTGGCAACCGAACTGGCGGCGCTCGATGTAACTGAACTGGCGATTGGGGTTGATGAGGCAGGGAGGGAAGAAACCGCAACAGACGAGGGTGCAACACTGCTGGCAGGTGCGACCGAGGAGGCAGGCGTGGATGCCGGGGTTGATCCACCGCCTCCGCCGCCACCACCACAGGCAGTCATTAATCCACTTAATAAAAAGGTAAGTAATACTTTGGGAGTTTTCATATATCGCTCGTGTTTATTATTGATTTGG
This sequence comes from Cellvibrio sp. BR, assembly GCF_000263355.1. Lineage (NCBI taxonomy): Bacteria > Pseudomonadati > Pseudomonadota > Gammaproteobacteria > Cellvibrionales > Cellvibrionaceae > Cellvibrio > Cellvibrio sp. BR. The sequence goes on from NZ_JH668200.1 coordinate 526,571, forward strand.
TGCGATATTAATCTCTTAACCGGTTACACTCATCAATTTGTTGGCGTCTTGGTAAATCTTTACGTTTCTCTAATTGATCTAATCCACAGCGTTTTGACTCATAAAAAACGAGGCACTTGGCCTCGTTTTTTGTCGTCGTCCACACACTATTTGATTGTTCTTATTCCACATTCGCCACGATAAATTCCAGAATCTGTTTGGCGGTGGTGACATTATCCAATTCGGTATAGAGCGAACCATCCCTACCGGAATGATGGCCGTGGCCAACCAGATTAAATAAATGCTGCCCCGGTTGTTGCGAATCGATAATCGCTTCATAAATCAGGGAAGGTTGTCCCGAAGAGCCTGTACCCGAATAAATCGCATCGTCCGGAAAACGGGTTTTGCTGTAGTAGTCATTAAAATCATAGGTGCGATTAACCTCAACCATCAATTTGTAGCGCCCCATACGCGGTGCCGACAAAGTGACTTGATAATCCACCTTCGGTGTTGCAGCGGCGATGCCGTCCAAATCCGAATTGTGTTGGTCAGGGGTGTAAAGTCCATCAACCGATTGAATGCCGCGTTTATGGCTCCAGTAGGGCAAGGCCTCCGGGCGGCGCACCACATCAATCGCCGGATCTTTTGAACGATAACTGGAATCGGAAGTTTTGCCAGTGATGTACAGCGTATCGATATATTTGCCTTCCAGCGTTTCCATCCACACCACAATTTGCGGCGTGCTGGTGTAAGTCAAACTTAAAAACAACTCTTGCGGTGCAGAGTGATACTCAATGCCGGCTTTAAAAAACACATGCAACTTTGGCGAATTGGCATCCGCACTTAAATCGATGAGTGTGTATTCGCGTTTATCCTGCTCAGCAGATTTTTTCAGGTTGTAACCAAAGGTCGCAACCGATGAGACCGGCGGCAAATTAAAAGTCAGCCCCATCACCAACGGGATTATGCCTGCAATCGCCAAACCCATTGACCATTTACCTGGCCGCTTTTGCATATGGTTTTTGTAGGTTTTTGCATTGTGTTTAATGTGCAACACAATGCAAACCAGAAATAGCACCGCGCCCCAGATATGCAGTGAGCCGACAAAATAATTGTAAGGTGTTGCGTACAAAAGTACGCCAGTAATCAGCAATACGGCAAAGGCGACCGATAGGGTAATGGTAGAAATAGTGCGCAAATTCATTTTTTTCTCACGAGTATTATTGTTGAAGCTCTGGATCCCGTCATAGTCGTCATTGCTATGACGGTTTTTCCTTGAGCGCTTTATTGGATCACGCGTTTAATGTTTGTTGCTGCAATTGCTGGCGCAGTTGCAGCAATTCATTATCAAAGGTCTTGCGGATTTCCTGCCGCAAGGTTTCAGGCAGGGGTGATGTGGGAGCTTGCTGGTGTGATTGTGGTTGGCTATATGAAAACGACATAAAGCCGAATTTTTTAGTTTTGGCCCATTCAGCAAATGACTGTTTGAATTGCGCCAATTCTTCCGGCGTTAAGAGCGCGGCTAATTCCGCTTCTTTTTGCGCAAGAAATTCCGGAATTTTGTCGCTTTGGTTGGTGAAGTACAGCTTGGGTATTTCGCGGTATGAGTCGAGGATAGCCGACATCTTTTCGGCACGTTCAGTATCCAGATTTAATTCCGCTACAAAACGCTGATGGCCAGATGTCCAACCGCTATTGCTATTCCAGTTGGCCGCGCCGCTCCAGTCTTTTGCGAAAACAAACGTTGCACAGGCGATACTGCCAACAATCAAACCGGCGATAATTAACTTTTTCATGACATTGTTCCTCTGTGGTTGTGGTCTACAGGTGCCAATCTAGACCTCAAATGAGGAAGCAAAATGCGTGAATTGTGAATGAATTGTGTCTTTTGCGGGGGGGGGGGAACAGTGCGCTGGTTTGCCCGGCTAAGGTGCTTCGTATTTGTATCCAGCGCCATAAACTGAGCGGATCAACTCAACCTGATCGTTGGCATCGTTGAGTTTTTTGCGCAATTTTTTGATATGTCCATCTACCGTGCGATCACCCACTACGCGGTAGTCCTGATAGATATTGTCGAGGATATATTGGCGGGAAAAGATTCTGCCGGGTTGGGAATAGAGCAGGGAAAATAATTGAAATTCCACGTTTGTCAATTCAACAACTTGATTGAAAACTCGCAGGCTCATGCTCTGCTCATCAATAACAACTGGCGCTGTTGCAGCAGATTCTTGTGGCGTGTGAAAGCTGCGGCGCAATACCGCTTTAACACGCGCTACTACTTCACGTGCACTAAATGGTTTGCACACATAATCGTCCGCACCCAATTCAAGCCCTAATAACCGGTCAATTTCTTCAACTTTGGCGGTCATCATAATAATGGGCACCGCCGAGTGTTGGCGCTGATGCTTACAAATTTCCAAACCATCCATACCGGGCAACATCAAATCCAACAAAATTAATGCCGGTTCGTTTTGCTGCAACCAGCGATGCGCTTCATCGCCGCGATTAAATACAATCGTCTGGAAGTTGCTGGCGTTGAGGTATTCCGCCATTAACTTTGCCAAATCGATTTCATCTTCAACCAAACAAATCAGTGGTGATGGTTGCATCTTTATGTCCTTAATAAACGCGATGGATATTTATTGTTGTGCTTTGGGTAACTCGATGCAAATTTGCAATCCACCCAAAACCGAGGTGCCCGCTGTTATTTTGCCTTGGTGTGCATTGACGATATTTCTACAAATCGCCAATCCCAAGCCCGCGCCGCCCGTTGCGCGACTGCGTGAATTTTCCAACCGGAAAAGTCGCTCAAAAATTTTGTCATATTGCTCAGGTGCCACGCCGGGCGCACTGTCATCAATAGTGATGAAAACTTTCGTATCGCTGGTGCTGATGTCCACTTGGATCTCACCGCCCGCATCGGTGTAGCGTATGGAGTTTTCCAACAAGTTGCTGAATAACTGTTGCAGTCGGTCGCTATCAGCGACTATTGAGTAGTCCTGAGTTACATCGATATTGTCTTTTAACGTTAAATCCACCGCTTGCGCTTTCACTTGAAAATGTTTAACGCAGGTTTTGACCAAAGGTGCGAAAGAAATAGTTTTTTTGTTGTAGCTAAGTGCGCCCACGCCAGACAACGACAGTTCAAATAAATCATCGATCAAATTGCTCAAGCCCAAAACCTTGTCATACAGCAACGCCAGATTTTCATGATTGGCAGGTCTAATACCATCTTGCATGGCTTCAATTTGTACTTTCAATACGGAGAGCGGTGTGCGCATTTCATGGGAAATATCGGCAACCCAAAGTGCACGCGATTGTTGGTTTGCCGCCAGCGCTTCACTGAGCTGATTAAAACTATTGCAGAGTTGGCCGATTTCATCCTGGCTAGCAACCGGAATTGTTTGCGAATAATCGCCAGACGCCAATGCATGGGCTTTTTGAGCGAGGGTAGTCAACGGCTGGCTGATTCGTCGCGCCAGTAAGGTTGCAACAATCGTCGCAATCACCAACACAAATAAACTGATAATGCTGAAGATTTTAAACTGGTGCTGGATAAAATTTTGGTCTTGCTGCCTACTCACAACAGTGGGTTTTACAAAGCCGATAAAACCAACCAGCTGGTTTGCATTGGTCACTGGAATCCAATCCAATGTTTGGTTGGGTTTGTTAACACCCAGCAATAATTTTTTATCCGCGTCATGCAAACTGATACTGCTGACAAACTCACGGTAATAGGCGCGTGGCGCATTTTCCCCAGCGCGTTGCGCTGGCGGCAGGCCATCAAACAGGGAATCGCTTTCTGCAAAAATAATTTCTTTTAAATTGAGCCAGCGCGATGGATTGGCCTCAAATGCATCAAAGGAACCTTCTTCGCGATAAACATTTGAAAGTGCACTGCGCAATATTTCTAACCGTTGCACAGATTGCTTTGAGGTGTAATCCAAAAATCCTTGGCGCAAACTGTTATGCAGCAACAGATAAAGCGCCAATACACATAGCGCTATGGTGCCGACAAATGCCAGCCAAAGTTTGGTACTTACTCTCATGTGCATGCGGCTCTCCATAAAAACACGAGATAGATTCCATAAAAAACGAGGCACTTGGCCTCGTTTCATTTTTCATCTTTTGATTTATTTTTTTGTTGGACGTTCCCAACCCTGAATATTGCGCTGCTTGCTGCGTGCAATTGCCAGTTCTGCAGCTTCAACATCTTTGGTGATAATTGACCCTGCACCTACGGTAGCATCTGCGCCAATTTTTACCGGTGCGACCAATGCCGAATTGGAACCGATAAACGCGTTGTCGCCAATTTCGGTTTTAAATTTATTCACGCCGTCGTAATTACAGGTGATAGTTCCAGCACCCACATTCACCTTACTGCCGACCTTGGCATCGCCAATATAACTCAGGTGATTCACTTTACTGCCCTTGGCGATCACGGCTTTTTTAGTCTCGACAAAGTTGCCAATTTTAACTTCATCGGCCAGATCAGTGCCCGGGCGCAAACGCGCGTAAGGGCCGATATCGCAGTTGGCTGCCATCACCGCTTCTTCAATATGGCTGAAGGCTTTGATATGGGTTCCAGCACCAATTTTGCTATTGATAATCACGCAGTTGGGCTCAATGACTACACCATCACCCAAGACAACATCGCCTTCAAATACACAATTCACATCGATAACCACATCGCGGCCTGCGGTTAGGTTGCCGCGAATATCAATGCGCGATGGATCGAGTAAGGTGACACCCGCCACCATTAATTCATTCGCTTTTTGTTGTTGATAAAAACGTTCAAGCGCCGCTTGTTGCTGACGATTGTTAATACCCTCAACTTCTTCAACGGCGTTGGGTTGCTCAACATGGATCGCAACACCATCGGCTTTGGCCATCGCAATAATGTCAGTCAGATAAAACTCGCCCTGGGCATTATTGTTTTTTAATTGCGGTAACCATTTTTGTAAATGCACTGCTTTGACGGCCATGATGCCGGTATTGATCTCGGCGATTTTTTTCTGCGCGTCGCTCGCATCTTTGTGCTCGACAATCGCAATCACTGCGCCGGAATTATCGCGCACAATTCGACCGTAGCCGGTTGGATCTTGCATATTCACGGTGAGCAAACCCATTTGGGTTTCGTCCACACCGGCGATTAATTTTTGCAGGGTTTCCGCGCGTGTCAGCGGCACATCGCCGTAGAGGATTAATACGGTTGCATCATTTCTAAGGTGGGGCAGTGCTTGTTGTACCGCGTGGCCAGTGCCGAGTTGCTGGGCTTGCAGGACAAATTTCACATCGGGCGCTGCCATTTTTTCTTCGACTTTTTCCGCACCGTGGCCAACGATAATCAGAATTTGCTCGCCGCCCACCTGACGCGCGGTATCAACCACATGTTGCACCAAGGCTTTGCCGCCAATCGGGTGCAACACTTTGGGTAAATTGGAGCGCATGCGGGTACCTTTACCGGCAGCGAGAACGAGAATATCGAGCATGGTGGAGTCCTTTAGCGTGAATAACCAATCGAGTCTGTAGGGAGGGAAAGATTCTAATAAAAAAGGCGACTCGAAAGTCGCCTTTTTGTAAAACTCATCAACTGCTTACTTGCCTGCTTTTCTTTTGATCGCTTGCAAGGTGCGCAATTGAGCAGCAGCTTCTGCCAATTGGGCGGCAGCACGTTGGAAGTCAATCTCTTTGGATTGTTCCGACAGCTGATGTTGTGCCAATTGTTGTGCTTCCAGAGCGGCAGCTTCATCCATATCATCGGCGCGCAAAGCAGTGTCTGCCAGCACAGTTACATGATAGGGCTGAACCTCCAAATAGCCGCCGGATACAAAAAACACTTCTTCGGCGCCGCCTTGTTTAATAAGACGCACTGGGCCAGGATTGATACCGGTCAACAAGGGCGCGTGGCCATAGGCAATACCTATGTCACCCAGAGTACCGGTGGCAATTACCATCTCCACAATACCGGAGAAAATTTCACGCTCAGCACTGACGATATCGCATTGAATAGTCATGGCCATACTAGTGTCTCTTCACTTGAATAAACTGCACTTAAACAGAACAGCACACAAACCCCGCGCCGGGCGCGGGGTGAGGGATTACTTGAGTTTGCCTGCTTTTTCTACAGCTTCGTCAATAGAACCAACCATGTAGAAAGCTTGTTCTGGCAAGTGGTCGTAATCACCTGCCAACAAACCTTTGAAACCACGAATGGTTTCTTTCAGTGGAACGTATTTGCCTGGTGAACCGGTAAATACTTCTGCTACGTGGAAAGGTTGTGACAGGAAGCGCTCGATTTTACGTGCACGGGATACGGTTTGTTTGTCTTCTTCTGACAATTCATCCATACCCAGAATCGCAATAATATCTTTCAGCTCTTTGTAACGTTGCAATACGGTTTGTACACCGCGCGCCACGTTGTAGTGATCCTGACCAATGATCATTGGGTCCAACTGACGTGAAGTGGAATCCAATGGGTCGATCGCCGGGTAAATACCTTTTGCAGCAATATCACGGCTCAGTACTACCGTTGAATCCAAGTGCGCAAAGGTGGTTGCTGGCGACGGGTCGGTCAAGTCATCCGCAGGTACGTATACTGCTTGTACAGAGGTGATCGAGCCAATTTTGGTAGAGGTAATACGCTCTTGCAGAACGCCCATCTCTTCCGCCAATGTTGGCTGGTAACCTACCGCTGACGGCATACGGCCGAGCAGTGCAGATACTTCGGTACCGGCCAGGGTGTAGCGGTAGATATTGTCGACGAACAACAGAACGTCTTTACCTTCATCGCGGAATTTTTCCGCCATGGTCAAACCAGTCAAGGCTACGCGCAAACGGTTGCCGGGCGGCTCGTTCATCTGGCCGTATACCATGGCTACTTTGTCGACTACGTTAGAGTCTTTCATCTCGTGGTAGAAGTCGTTCCCTTCACGGGTACGCTCACCTACACCGGCAAACACCGACAAACCGCTGTGTTCTTTAGCGATGTTGTTGATGAGTTCCATCATGTTTACGGTTTTACCTACACCGGCACCACCGAACAGACCGACCTTACCGCCTTTGGCGAAAGGGCACACCAAGTCGATTACTTTGATACCAGTTTCGAGCAACTCTTCAGAAGCAGCCAGTTCTTCGTACTTGGGCGCAGCGCGGTGAATTTGCATACGCTCTTGTTCGCCGATAGGGCCGCACTCGTCGATAGGATTACCCAGAACATCCATAATACGACCGAGGGTTTCTTTACCTACGGGTACTTTGATCGGTTCGTTGGTATTGGTAACAACCAAACCGCGACGCAAACCTTCGGAGGAACCAAGAGCAATAGTGCGCACGACGCCGTCGCCTAATTGCTGTTGCACTTCGAGGGTCAGGTTGCCATCGGTGATAACCAGTGCATCATAAACTTTAGGCACTGCATCGCGTGGGAATTCCACATCGATAACGGCGCCGATAATCTGAACGATACGTCCGCTACTCATTTCCGGTTCCTCTTTGTTCCAGAAATTCCAGATCCCTTTTGATAAAACTCAAGGGGCTGAAGGTTTAAATACAAAAAATCGTTAGCCTGTCTGGACGGGGCAGCTTATTGAACCGCTGCCGCACCACCCACAATTTCAGACAGTTCCTGGGTAATCGCTGCTTGACGCGCTTTGTTGTAAATCAGTTTCAAGCTATCAATCAATTCACCGGCGTTGTCGGTTGCGCTTTTCATTGCAATCATACGCGCGGCTTGTTCACAGGCGGCGTTCTCAACCACTGCTTGATAAACTTGTGATTCGATAAAACGAGTCAACAAACCCTTTAACAGGAACTCGGCATCTGGCTCGTAGATATAATCCCAGTGATGTTTCAACTTGGTATTTTCTTCGGCAACCAAAGGCAACAATTGGCGAACTTTAGGCGACTGGGTCATGGTATTCACGAAATCGTTACTCACCATATACAGCTTGTCGATCTTGCCTTGTTCAAAAGCATCGAGCATCACCTTCACACTACCGATCAGATCGGAAACCGTCGGGGCTTCGCCGATATCACGGGTGGAAGCAACAACATTGCCACCGAAACTTCTGAAAAATTGTGCCGCTTTGGCGCCGACAAGACACAGATCAATAGCGATTTTCTGATCGTTCCAGCCTTTCATATCACGGATGGCTGCTTTAAACAGGTTAGTGTTTAAGCCACCACAGAGACCACGATCACTGGACACCAGAATGTAACCCACGCGTTTGACTTCGCGCTCTTTCATAAACAGGTGTTTGTATTCGGGATTAGCGTTAGCCAAATGCCCGACTACTTCGCGAATACGGTTGGCGTAAGGCTTGCCCAACTGCATACGCTCTTGCGCACGACGCATTTTACTGGCGGCGACCATTTCCATCGCGCTGGTAATTTTCTGCGTGCTTTTGACGCTCGAAATTTGCGTCCGAATTTCTTTAGTGCTTGCCATACTCTCGAACTCAGGTTAACGGCCTAAGACGCTGAGCCATAAAACCGATAGGAATCGATTTTATGGCCGCCAAATTACCAGGTGCGGCTTGCTTTCAGCTTGGTGATCAGCTCTTTGAATTTGCCTTCGAGCTCGCCATTCCAATCACCGGTGGCATCAATCTGCGCCATGGTGTCAGCGTATTCCGAGCTAGCAAACGACAAGAGTGCCGCTTCAAAATCAAGCACCTTGCTCACGTCGATATCTTTGAGATGACCTTCGTTAGCCGCGTAAAGTACCAAAGCCATTTGGCCAACACTCATCGGCGCAAATTGCTTTTGCTTCATCAATTCAGTCACACGTTGACCGTGTTCCAATTGTGATTTGGTCGCTTCGTCCAAATCAGAAGCAAATTGCGAGAAGGCAGCCAATTCGCGGTATTGTGCCAACGCGGTACGGATACCACCAGAGAGCTTCTTAACCACTTTAGTTTGTGCCGCACCACCCACACGCGATACCGAAATACCGGCGTTCATCGCCGGGCGAATGCCCGAGTTGAACATGGACGATTCAAGGAAAATCTGTCCGTCGGTAATAGAGATCACGTTGGTTGGAACGAATGCAGACACGTCACCCGCTTGAGTTTCGATGATCGGCAATGCAGTCAAGGAACCGGTTTTGCCTGTCACTTCACCCTTGGTGAATTTCTCAACATAAGCTTCGCTTACACGAGAGGCGCGCTCGAGCAGACGGGAGTGCAGATAGAACACGTCGCCAGGATAGGCTTCACGGCCCGGTGGACGACGTAACAACAGGGAGATTTGACGGTAAGCCCAAGCTTGCTTGGTCAAGTCATCATAAATGATCAGTGCGTCTTGACCGCGATCACGGAAGTATTCACCCATGGTACAGCCGGCAAATGCGGCCAGGAATTGCATGGACGCTGGGTCAGAAGCAGTCGCTGCAATCACAATGGTGTGATCCATCGCGCCGTTCTCTTCCAGCTTGCGTACTACGCTGGCTACCGAAGAGGCTTTTTGGCCAATCGCCACATAAATACACTTAATACCAGAACCTTTTTGGTTGATGATCGCATCAACCGCAATGGCGGTTTTACCGATTTGACGGTCACCGATGATCAGCTCGCGCTGGCCGCGGCCGATAGGCACCATGGCATCGATCGCTTTCAAACCGATTTGTACTGGTTGGTCAACTGACTTACGCCAAATTACGCCCGGTGCAATTTTTTCAACCGCATCAGTCATTTTGGTGTTCAGCGGACCTTTACCGTCGATGGGATTGCCCAGCGCGTCTACTACGCGACCCAGCAGTTCCGGACCAACAGGCACTTCCAGAATACGACCGGTACACTTACATTTCTGGCCTTCGGCCACACCGCGGTAATCGCCGAGAATTACTGCACCAACAGAGTCGCGCTCTAGGTTCAGTGCCATCCCGTAAATTCCGCCTTCAAATTCGATCATCTCACCGTACATAACATCGGCGAGACCATGAATGCGAATAATACCGTCAGTTACGGAAACGACAGTACCTTCGTTTTGAGCTTCTGTTGAAAACTCAAGACCAGCAATACGCTGCTTGATGATTTCACTGATTTCAGAAGGATTCAGTTGCTGCATGCTCTGTTCCTCAACCCCAAAGATTAGGATTTCATTGCTTCGGCGAGTTTAGCCAAGCGCCCACGGACTGAACCGTCAATCACCATGTCGCCGGTGTGGATAACAACACCACCCAGCAGGCTCTTATCTACCGAACCCTGAACACTGACTTTACGATCCAATTTGGCACTCAGTGCTTGAGCCAATTTGTTTATCAAGTCAACCGGCAACTCAAACGCTGCGGTTACCTCAACATCGATGGTTTTTTCTTGCTGGGCTTTCATTTTGGCAAACAGCTCTTTCACAAACGGCAAGAGTGCCAAACGTTTATTGCTCGCAAGGGTGTGGATGAAATTCTGTTGATTCTGATCCAGGTGATCACCACACACTTGTACAAAAACGGAAGCTTTTTGCGCCGCAGAAAGACCAGAAACAGCCAAGGCTTTTTTAACCTGATCCTGTTCTGCAACGGCGGCTGAAACTTCCAGAGCTTCAAACCATGACTGCAATTTATTCGCAGCGATGGCGTATTCAAATGCTGCTTTGGCGTAAGGCCTAGCCAAGGTGGTTAGTTCAGCCATGTCTACCTCTCTTAGAGCTCTGCAGCGAGTTTATTAACCAACTCGTTGTGAGCATTTTGATCGATAGAAGATTCAAGAATTTTTTCCGCACCCGCCAGAGCAAGAACAACTACTTTGCTGCGCAATTCTTCTTTCGCGCGTGCTGTTGCCTGTTCAATTTCCGCTTGGGCAGAGGCCTTGATACGCTCAGCTTCTACGCGCGCTTTCTCTTTTGCTTCTTCAACAACTTCGATAGCGCGCTTGTTAGCTTGATCGATAATGGCAGCAGCTTCTTTCTTGGCAGAAGTCAGTTGCTCAACCACTTTCTTTTTGGCCAATTCGAGATCTTTTTCGGCTTTATCTGCAGCCTGGAGCCCATCAGCGATACGCTTGGTGCGCTCTGCCATTGCCGCAACAATGGGTGGCCACACAAAGCGTTGTGTCAGGTAAATGAAAATGGCAAACGCCACTATCTGACCGATGAAAGTTGCATTAAGGTTCACAGTTGAATGCCTTTGTTAAAGGGATTAAATGTTGTTGGCGAGCAGTACTTAAACAACAGCAAACAAAATGTACATGCCGATACCAACACCAATCATTGGAACCGCATCCACCAGACCCATCACTACGAAGAACTGGGTACGCAACATTGGCAGTAATTCTGGTTGACGTGCAGCGCCTTCCAAAAATTTGCCACCCAAGAGTGCTACACCGATTGCAGCGCCGATTGCGCCCAAACCGATTACCAGTGCACCTGCCAAATAAATCAAAGCTGTTGCTTCAGTCACAGTGTTTTCTCCTACTTAAGTTGATAAAAATAAAAAACGAAAAACAAAAACCAAAAAAACAATAAATATTAAAACTAGTGTTGCTCATCCGTTTGGAACGCCATGCTCATATATACAATGGTTAGTACCATAAAGATAAAGGCTTGCAAGGCGATGATCAGGATGTGGAACAATGCCCAGACAATCTGCAGTGACATACCAAATACACCCAGAACCAAATTTACGCCGATCATAATTGCAATCAGGATAAAAATTACTTCACCGGCGTAAAGGTTGCCAAACAAACGCAGACCGAGCGATATTGGCTTAGCAATAAGGTTAGATAATTCGAGCACCAGATTTACCGGAATCAGCAGGGTTTGCACAATAAAGTTACTGCTGCTGAAAGGGTGTAAAGTCAGCTCTTTAGCAAAACCTAAAATGCCTTTTTCACGAATACTGAAGAAAAGAATCAGGAGGAAGACGGTAGCGGCCATACCCAAAGTAATGTTGGGATCAGTTGATGGTACAACCTTGAAGAATACCGAATGAGGATCTGCGCCTAATACATGAACACCAAACAACTCTGCAGTTTTTGGCAGTAAGTCGATCGCAATCAAGTCCATGGCATTCATAAAGAATACCCACACCAGAATAGTTAACGCCAAGGGACCAACAACAGCGCTTTTATAAGGAAACATGCCTTTTACGCTGTTATCAACAAACTCAACAACCGCTTCTATACCGTTTTGGAAACCACTTGGTACATCGCTAGTCGCTTTTTTCGCCACACTGCGAAACAACAGGAAAAATACAATGCCAAGTACCAGAGACCAACCCATGGTATCGACATTGACTGCCCAGAAACCCATTTGTGCTGCTTCATCACCACTGTGGGCAAAACCCCAGGTACCGTCAGGCAATTTGCCATAGGTCAGATTGGTAAGGTGGTGTTTGATATATTCTGAGGACGTGATTGCTTCTGCGTGTTCGGCGGATGACATCGTTAAGTTCCAAATGACCAAAGTTGAAATCGGTTCACACTAACTGCGGCCAGCGGCGCTGCGAACTAGTGGATATAGCCAGGCAATTGCCTGAACCAACACATAAGCCAGAATCATAGTTGCGGCGTAAGGAGCGTGTTTTAGCAACGCAATCTGCTTGAACGCGAGCAAAAATAATAAGGCTGTGATAACAAACTTTCCCAACTCACCGACGTAAAAAGCCGCCAGGATTTTTTGGGTTGGCGCGCCCAATGGGGGACGAAACGCCACTAGTGCCAGCCATAAATTGGCTATCACACAAATAATTCCACCAGTGAACAAAGCGATCGCGATTGGATTATTGATCGCCAGACCAGCCAAGCCGATCATCACACTAACCACCAGCTGGATTGCTATTGTTCGAAGAGCAGCGTCACGCCCTTTGAGATAACGCGACATGGTTTTATAGCCCTCCGTTTTTTGCGGCGGCATTCTGTCACAAAGAATCGTTTATTACCATTAGTAACAAATCGATGCTTCGTGCGCCCAAACGTGGCGCATTATAGTGATTAAGCACCCCAGCAGCAACCTTCGTGCTAGCACCAAAGGTAAAAACTGACTAGTAAATTTGTTGTAAATTTACTGATCGATTTATCGATAACTGCAAGTAGTGTTTCAGATTGGAATTCATAACTAGATATTGGGAAAGGGCACCTTGGCGACAGGTGCCGACACGACGGGTAAAAAACTGAATTTATTTAATATGCCCGAGAATTCCATCCAATTCGTCAAGCGAGTTATAGCTAATCACCAGCTTACCTTTGCCTTTGGCACCGTGTTGGATCTCTACTCCCGCGCCCAAAGTGTCTGAAAGCTGATCTTGCAATCGGCGAATATCGGCCGATACCACTACTTCCGGTTTTACTTTGTCAGGGTTTTTCCCCTCCTGATGCAAACGTACCAACGCTTCCGTCTGCCGTACCGATAAACCTTTAGCCACAATTTGGCGTGCAATAGCTCGTTGGGTTTCATCATCAAGTGTCAGCAGTGCACGCGCATGGCCCATTTCCAGGTCGCCATGTTCAAGCAGGGTTTTGACCTCTTCACTCAACGCAATCAGACGTAACAAGTTGGTGATGGTGGTGCGCGATTTACCCACCGCTTGCGCAACTTCCGCGTGGGTCAATTCAAACTCATCTTGCAAACGTTTCAGCGCAACCGCTTCTTCGATCGGATTGAGATTTTCGCGCTGGATGTTTTCGATCAACGCCATAGCAATCGCGGCTTCATCGGGCACATCGCGAATTACCGCAGGGATTTTATCCAAACCGGCGATCTGGGTCGCACGCCAGCGACGCTCACCGGCGATAATTTCGTAGCGACCTTCACCAATCGGACGCACCACAATCGGCTGCATCACACCCTGGGCTTTAATTGATTCCGCCAACTCTTCCAGAGCTTCGGTGTGCATATCGCGGCGCGGTTGATATTTACCGCGCTGAATTAATTCAACCGGTAAATGGGCAAGTTTGCCGTCGCGGTAATCGAGTTTGCTATCCACATCGGCAGGATCAAGTGGCATTTCCGGCGCGGGTGAGGTAACACCCAAACCTGCACTCAAAAGTGCATCCAAACCTTTTCCTAATCCTTTGCGTTTAGTCGACATCTGCTTTCGCCTTGTTAAAAATTTTATTAAATAGTTTCTGCGGCAGCAGCCGTTTTTTCGCTACTTTCATTGCGCCGCAAAATTTCACCCGCCAATGCCAAATACGCAATTGCGCCTTTGGACTGACGATCAAACGCCAATACTGGCATACCAAAACTGGGCGCCTCCGCCAAACGCACATTGCGTGGAATGCAAGTGCGATACAAACGATCGCCAAAATGCTGCTGCAACTGCGCCGATACATCGTTGGTCAAACTATTGCGCGGATCATACATGGTGCGCAGCAAACCTTCGATTTTTAAATTCGGGTTGAGCAGTTTTTGAATTTGATTGATGGTGCCCACCAGCGCGGACAAACCTTCCAGCGCATAGTATTCACATTGCATGGCAATAATGACGCCGTCGCAGGCGGTCAAGGCGTTGAGGGTAAGCATATTGAGCGAAGGCGGGCAGTCGATCAGTATGTAATCAAATTGTTCACGCACCTGGTTCAATGCATTTTGCAAACGGCGCTCTTTGTTGTCGAGCGCTAACATTTCTACTTCGGCCGCCGTTAAATCGCCGTTGGCAGGTAACACCTGATACTTACCGCTCTCGGATAAAACCAAACAGTTATTAATCGACTCGCGCTCGGTCAGTACATCGTAAATGGATAATTCCACTTCGTTTTTATTGACACCACTGCCCATAGTGGCATTGCCCTGTGGGTCGAGATCCACCAGCAAGACACGCTTTTTGGTTGCTACCAGTGATGCAGCTAAATTCACACAGGTGGTCGTTTTACCAACTCCACCTTTTTGATTGGCAATGGCGTATATCTTGGTCAAGTGAAAATCCTATAACCACAGCGTGGTTGGCAATTTTTATTGTTGCGGTTGCAATACTAACAAATGGCGTTCGCCATCTGTTTCAGCAACCAACAGTTTGACACTTTCGATTAATGCAATTTTATCGGCGATGGGCGCCAACTCATCTTGTGGAAACAGGCCTTTCATCGCCAAAAAAAATCCCTTATCGGCTAGCAGGTGTGTGCAACCATCGGTCATATCTTGCAAACTGGCAAAGGCGCGACTAATCACCACATCGAATTTTTGCTCGGGTTTAAATTCTTCCACGCGGCGATTTTCCACACTGACATTGCTTAAACCAAGCAAGGTTTTTACATGGAATAAAAAGCGGGTTTTTTTACCATTGCTATCGAGCAGGGTAAATTGTTGTTCCGGAAACATAATCGCCAATGGAATTCCCGGCAGGCCGCCACCGGTGCCAACATCAATTACCCGCGCAGCGGAAAATTTTTTATTGGCGGTAAACCAAGGAACTACACTTAAACTATCCAACAAATGACGCGCCACCATTTGACGAATATCGCGCACCGCTGAAAGATTATAGGCTTTGTTCCACTTTTCAAATTCGCGTACGTAGGCCAATAATTTTTCAATTTGTGTTTCGTTGAGCGCCACCGACATTTCAATAGCGCCGCGCAACAATTGCGCGCGTAATTCAGCGTTTAAATCAGTCACTCGTCACTCTTTAAAAAATTTGTTTTGTAGGATTGATGGAGCGCAAGCAATACCCATCAATTTTTAAAAATTAAGACGCCTGTTGTTCAGGTGCATCTTCCTGCAGGCGTTTTAACACACCGCGTTTTTTCAAATAAATCAGCACCAGCGAAATCGCTGCCGGGGTAATACCGGAAATGCGCGCCGCTCGCGCCAGGGTTTGCGGCCGCGCAGCGGTCAATTTTTGTTTGACCTCATTGGACAAACCATCTACCACTGAATAATCAAAGTCATCGGGGATAATGGTATTTTCATAGGCGCGCAAACGATCCACATCTTCTTGCTGACGTTCAATGTAGCCGGAATATTTTGCTTCAATCTCAACTTGTTCGGCCGCCGCTTCATTGGCGATAGCTTCACCCTTGAGTGAGGCGATATCGCTGTAGCTCAATTCCGGGCGACGCAGCAAATCCATCAAACTGTATTCGCGCGTTAATTTAGTTTGGATTTTTTGCTCAACTACTTCTGCTTCAGCGGAGCCAGCTTGAATCCAGGTGGAACGCAGACGCTCTTGTTCAAGTGCAATCTGCTCGCGCTTATCGCAGAAAATTTTCCACTGGGCATCGCCGATCAAACCAAATTCGCGTGCTTTTTCGGTGAGGCGCAAATCGGCATTGTCTTCACGCAGCAATAACCGATATTCGGCGCGGCTAGTAAACATACGGTAGGGTTCTTTGGTACCGAGGGTAATCAAGTCGTCAACCAATACACCAACATAAGCTTGATCGCGGGTCGGGCACCATGCCGCTTTTTCTTGCGCGCGCAGCGCCGCGTTTATTCCGGCGAGTAGACCTTGCGCACCCGCTTCTTCGTAACCGGTGGTGCCGTTGATCTGGCCAGCGAAAAATAAACCGCCGATCACTTTGGTTTCCAGACTGTGCTGCAAATCTTGTGGATTAAAATAATCGTATTCAATCGCGTAACCCGGACGCAGGATATGTGCGTTCTCAAAACCTTTCATCGAGCGCACGATTTCCAACTGCACATCAAACGGCAAGCTGGTGGAAATTCCGTTCGGGTAAAGCTCGTGGGTAGTCAAACCTTCCGGCTCGATAAATACCTGGTGCGAATCCTTATCCGCGAAGCGGTGAATTTTATCTTCGATCGACGGGCAGTAGCGCGGGCCGATGCCTTCAATCACACCCGAATACATGGGTGAGCGATCGAGGTTGCGACGAATCACATCGTGGGTTTTTTCATTGGTGTGGGTTATGTAACAACAAATTTGACGCGGTTGCATGGCGCGGTTGCCCATCACCGACATCACCGGACGCGGTTCATCGCCGTATTGTTTTTCCAGGACACTCAAATTGACCGTTCTTGCATCAACGCGCGGCGGCGTACCGGTTTTTAAACGATCCACGCGTAGCGGCAATTCGCGCAGGCGTTTTGACAGTGCAATCGACGGCGGATCACCGGCGCGACCGCCGGAATAATTTTGCATACCAATATGAATCAAACCACCGAGGAAAGTACCGGCAGTTAACACAACCTGGTTGGCCATAAATTTCAGGCCCATCTGCGTAACCACACCGCGCACTTGATCGTTTTCCACGATCAAGTCATCCGCAGCTTGCTGGAAAATCCACAGGTTCTCCTGGTTTTCCAAGGTTTCACGGATCGCGGCTTTGTAGAGGATTCGGTCGGCCTGAGCGCGAGTTGCGCGCACAGCGGGGCCTTTGCGCGCATTAAGTACGCGGAATTGAATACCACCTTTGTCGGTTGCGAGTGCCATAGCACCACCCATGGCATCAATTTCTTTTACCAGATGGCTTTTGCCAATCCCGCCAATCGCTGGGTTACAAGACATTTGGCCGAGGGTTTCGATGTTGTGCGAGAGCAATAAGGTTTTACAGCCCATGCGCGCTGCCGCCAGACAGGCTTCAGTACCGGCATGGCCGCCGCCGATCACAATTACATCAAAACGATCCGGGAAAATCATCGCTTACTACCTTGCAGCCGGGCTGCGTACTAATACCTTAGACAGGCGAGGGACAAAAGGGGCGACATTATAGGGCTTGTCAGCGGTTTGCACAAAACTTGTACAGGGATTAATCAATGCTTTTTTAGCACCACGTTAGTTGAAGAGAAAATTTGGAGTTTCCTCTAAGACAGGGATGTGGAAGACAAGCCCCCATGGACGCTTCGCCTGTAGGAAAAAGTCCGGCGTGTCTCAGAGAAAACTCTGAACTTCATCCGAGCAGATACTTATTCAAAAAAACAGCTCGCGTTACAACAAAGGAAAATATTTTATGAAATGAATATATGTATTGTTATTTAGGTATTTAAAAGATGTAGTTATATATGTAGCGCGATATTTCTGTGGATAAGGCAAAATAGTTATTGTTTTTCAATAGGTTAATTGAATGATAAGGGACTGGAAAAACATCGCGCAAGCTGGTTCTAAGCTGCTCGAAAGCTGGATATAAAAGCCTTGGTTATACACTCATCCGGAAAATTACCACTTATCCCCAAAAACCTGCCCAGCTTTTGTCGCCATGACTCACAGGTTTGTACACACAGGCTTGTTTGAGTAATCGAAATAGTATTAAAAACAAACATTTAGACGATAAAACTCGATTCAACTGTGGATAAGCTGTGTAAGCGTGTGGAAAAACATGATGATAAGCTTGAATAAAGGTGTCTTTTACTGGAAGGTTTGCGGCTTTTAGTCAGTTTTTATTATTGTTGCACCAGTGATCCCGGTATCGGCTTTTAAGGTACAAGTCAGGACACTATCCCAAACCTATCACCGATGCGGAGTAGCCATGTTTGGTTTTTTGAAGCCCAATCCACTCAAGACCCTTAGGAAGCAATATCTGGTTTTATTGGAGGCAGCTATGCAAGCCCAGCGCAATGGCGATATACGTCGCTACTCTGAATTAACAGAAGAGGCGGAAGCTGTAGCAGTAAAAATAGAATTGCTGGAGAAAGAGGCGCTTAATTCAAGCGCCTCTTGAGAAGGGGGATAGAGGGTGATGAGTTATTTGCCGATACAAAAACTGCTAAAAATGCGCCCCAAGAGGTCATCAGGGGTAAATTCACCAGTGATTTCTCCCAGCGCATTTTGTGCCTGACGCAGATCTTCCGCGAGCAGTTCACCGGCAGCGTAGCCTTGTAATTGGGCTTTGCCCGAGGCGAGAAAATTCTCAGCGCGCGCCAAAGCATCTAAATGGCGGCGGCGGGCAGTAAAACCACTTTCGCCGCTGTCGCTAAAACCCATAATATTTTTCAAATGGTGTTTCAGTGAATCTACACCTGCACCCGTGGCAGCGCTAATACCTATATAAGCAGCAGCATCAGTTTCAAATAAGCCAGCGGCTTCACCACTCAAATCAATTTTGTTGCGCACCAAGGTTATTTTGCTCGGATCTGGCAGTTGATCGACAAATTCCGGCCAGATCTGATGGGGATTGGTCAGCGTGGTTTCACGGCTGTCGATCAATAACAGGACTCGATCGGCCTGTTGGATTTCCTGCCAGGCGCGCTGGATGCCTATTTGTTCGACCTCATCCGGACTTTCGCGCAAGCCTGCAGTGTCGATGATATGCAGTGGCATGCCATCAATATGGATATGCTCGCGCAGCACATCGCGGGTGGTGCCTTCAATACTGGTGACAATGGCGGATTCACGTCCGCTAAGCGCATTGAGCAGGCTGGATTTACCCGCGTTGGGGCGACCGGCGATAACCACACGCATACCATCGCGCACTAACGCACCTTGTTTTGCCTCTTTAAATACACTGGCTAATTTGCCGATGATGCCTTCCAGATCCCGTGCCACCTTGCCATCGCTTAAAAAGTCGATTTCTTCTTCGGGGAAGTCGATTGAAGCCTCCACGTAAATCCGCAAGTGAATCAGTGCTTCCACCAACTCGTTGATGCGTTTGGAGAAGGCACCTTGCAGTGAGTGCAGGGCGTTGCGCGCCGCCTGTTCAGTAGTGGCGTCGATTAAATCGGCAATAGCTTCGGCTTGTGCGAGGTCGAGTTTGTCATTTAAAAAGGCGCGTTCGGAAAACTCTCCGGGGCGTGCGAGGCGGATACCCAACTGGGTGATTTCGCGTAGCAGTAAATCCAGAATTACCGGGCCGCCATGACCCTGAAGTTCAAGTACATCTTCACCGGTAAAGGAGTTGGGGCCGGGGAAAAATAACGCTATGCCCTGATCGAGTACCTCACCTTGGTGGCTGGTGAAATCGCAATAATGGGCGTGGCGCGGCTGGAGCGAAACAGTGAGAAGTTGTTCGGCGACTTGTTTGGCTTTTGGGCCGGAGACGCGGACTATGCCGACACCACCACGGCCAGTGGCGGTGGCTATGGCGGCGATGGTGTCGGAAATGATCATAGTGCGGCTTACTTGTGAGAAGGTTCTGCGTCGATTTGTTTGGTGATGATGTACTGCTGCAAAATTGACAGGCTATTGTTAGTCACCCAGTAAAGTACGAGACCGGCCGGGAACCAGAGGAACATAAAGGTAAATACCAAGGGCAACATTTGCATAATGCGCGCCTGCATGGGGTCAGTCGGTTGCGGGTTCAGTTTCTGCATAAAGTACATGGTGATGCCGTAAATAATCGGCAGTACAAAGTACGGGTCTTTTACTGACAGATCCAGAATCCAGCCGAAGAAGGGTGAGTGGCGTAGCTCCACCGATTCCATCAATACATAATAAAGTGCAAGAAATACCGGCATTTGGATTAGCAGTGGCAGACAGCCACCAAAGGGATTCACCTTTTCGGTTTTGTACATTTTCATCATTTCTTGCGAGAACTTCTGGCGGTCATCGCCATAGCGCTCTTTCATTTCTGCCATTTTCGGCGCTAACTTACGCATTTTCGCCATAGATTTATAGCTGGTTGCAGAAAGTTTGAAGAACAGCAGTTTGACACAGAGAGTCAGGCCGATAATTGCCAAGCCCCAGTTACCTACCAGGTTGTGGATAAACTTCAATACCCAAAACAGCGGTTTTGCTACCCACCACAGCCAGCCGTAGTCTACGGTCAGGTCGAGGTAAGGGGAGATTTGCTCCAAACGTTCAGTATCTTTGGGGCCGGCATAGAAGTTGGCACTGATAACACCTTGGCTACCTGGTGCGACTTCGTTAACTTTGCCGGTGAAACCCATCAAATAAAGATCGGTATTACCCAATTTACGCAAATGGTAGCTATTGGTACTGGTGGCATCCGGAATCCACGCGCTGACAAAATAATGTTGCACCATAGCGACCCAACCACCTTGAACACTGACCTTCTCTTCTTTTTCGGTCATATCGTCAAAGGTGACTTTTTTGTATTTCTCATCGGCAGTGGTGATAGCCGCGCCCAGGTAGGGGTTCATTTCCAGCGCGCTGACTTTGACAAAGTTTTGACTGTCGCGCTTGATTTGACCGTAGAGCTGGGCTGACCAGGTATTGGTGCTTTGGTTATCGATCAGATAATCCACTTTGATCAAATAATCACCGCGGGTAAAGGTAAAGCGCTTGGTGATTTTTACCTCGCCTTGTTGTAACACCAAATCAACTTGTAGTTGATCTTGCCCTTCTGCCAGTTGGTATTCTTGCTGTTCAGAGCTAAACAGTGGGCGACCTTGGGCAGTATCGGTACCGTTCAGGCCGATCAAACCGCTTTGTGCCAGATAGGTATGGTTGTCACGATTGTCGAGCAGGACAAAAGGTTGGTCCGGTGTATCCAGTTTCAAAAAATGGCGTGGCAGGGCCAGTTGTGTGATATCGCCACCCAAGGGGTTAATCACCAGATCAAAGCTGTCGGTTTTTACGCTGATGAGTTTCGCTGTCGCCAACTCAACTTTTTTAGCCTCACTCACATCACCTGCAGCGACAGGGATTTCGCTGGTCGCTGAAGGTACGGCACCTGTTGGTGTTGCCGCAGGAGAAGAATTTTGTGATGCAACGGCTACCGGTGCAGGAAGCTGTTCCTGGAATTCGTTCCAGCGGATAACCAACATCAATAAAGTAGCGAGAATTGCCGCTATTAATAGGTTTTTTTGCCAATCCATCTTAATGACTGCCATCAGTAGTGTGTGAATGGGTAGAAGAACAACAGGTTTTGTTAACCTCGGGCACCGGATCCAGGCCGCCTGCATGCCAGGGGTGGCATTTTAGTAGGCGACGCAGGGTTAGATAAGTCCCTGTTAAAAATCCGTGCTTGATTATTGCCTCTTCCGAGTAATGGGAGCAGCTCGGGTAAAACCGGCATTGATTACCGATCCAGGGGCTAAGCAAGTAGCGATAGCCGTGGAGTAGCTTCACGGCTATGTATACCAGACCCTGATTTAGCTTAGTGATCAATCGTTTTAACATCTGCGTTTACCTGCTGTGGCTCCACCTTCGTTGCCGGTGAAGTTTGCGCTTGCGATGTTAACCGATGATGGCGCATTTTTTTGAAAATTCGCTGCCATTGTTGATTAAGTTGTTGGGTAAATTCGCTATTCGACAATTTATCCAAGCCATTGCGCGACAGGACTATCATATCCACACCAACAAACGCCTGTTGTTGCAGGCGAAAGTTTTCACGTACCAAGCGCTTGATGCGATTGCGTTCCACTGCATGGCGAATATGTTTTTTCGCCATCACCAAGCCGAGTCGGCCGTTGGGTAGCTGGTTGAAACGGGCAAGAATCAGAAAATTCTGGTGGGAGGCACGCAGCGGGGCATTATCAAAAACGGGTTTAAAATCAGCGGCGCAAAGTAAACGAAGGGATTTACCAAAACAGAAGTTGTCTCGGGAGTGATTCGAGCTAGCAGGCTGTTGAAATTCTATTTCGGCTGGCATATATGCGCTAAAAATAGTCTAGGAATGACCGTCATCGACTACCTTTATCCCACATCTGCCAATAACGAATTTCAACAAACTGCTAGTGAACCAAAAAGCGGCGTAATTAAACGCGAGTCAGCTCAGCACGGCCTTTGGCGCGACGACGAGCTAAAACAGCACGACCACTTTTAGTAGCCATACGAGCACGGAAACCGTGATTGCGAACACGCTTCAGATTGCTGGGTTGGAAAGTTCTTTTCATGATAAACCTGTTAAAAATCCTGAGTTAATTCACACGGTGTGCGAAAAGAGGCGGGATTTTAATGAAAGCCAATCGCTAAAGCAAATAATTTTGTGCAAATAATCTACAAAAGCCACCAATTCTTCTTATATACACCTTGTACCTCGTTGTCCTCATTTTATTCATGGTTTGTACACAGGTTTATCCACAGTTTTTGTGGTTTTAAAGGATTTTAAATGATTTCCCCTCGCTTTCTTTTTGTTGTGTAACTGGTTGAATTTTAATGGCTAAGTTTCAATCTATTGAATTTATTTTGGCTTTTACTGTGGATAACTTCAGGGGGCGAGAGTAGACTTGCTACCCCTTGTATAAATTGTTCGCCAGCCGTTTCATTTATCACTTGGGTTTGTCATTGTTCGGCGGGTTTCCCCTGTGGAAGCTACTGGCCGTCTTGTTGCCGTTTACCTCTCTTTTAATAATCAACTAACGCTTGTCGCGTTTCGGGAGTTTTTGTTTTGCTGCAGTCGATTTGGAAACTATGTGCCGCCAGCTTGCAGGATGAGTTGCCATCGCAGCAATTCAATACCTGGATTCGGCCACTGCAGATTGATGAATCAGCAGCACCTTCCGAGTTGCGCTTGTTAGCGCCCAATCGTTTTATTTGCGATTGGGTTGCAGATAAATTTCTTAACCGTATTCGCGAGCTGGCCGGGCACTACCATCAGGATGCCAATCTACAAGTAGCGGTTGGTGTTGCTCCGCGTCCTGCCGCCGGATTTCAGGCGCCACCCGTGGCGAGCAATCGTTTTGAGCGCCAGACTCCAGCCGCCGCGTCTGCGGCATTTGTCACCCAAGGGTCATCGGTGACTGATAATTTATCTTTTGTTCCGGCTAATGATGAACCTCGAGCAGTTTCTACCTATTCATCTTCGCCAAAATCTGCAAACTTTGTTGCTAAAAGTAGTGATTATGAAGTTAACGCGGCGGTTGTTGTCGAAGAGCCGCAAGTTGATATTCCCAGCCGCGATACCCTTGGCCGCGCTGCAGCCGATATAGAAGTAGAGGGTGGGCTTAAACACAGTAATTATTTAAATGCCGGTTCAACTTTTGCGACCTTTGTGGAAGGCAAGTCCAACCAGTTGGGTCTGGCCGCCGCACGACAAGTGGCAGAAAACCCAGGCGGCGCTTACAACCCTTTGTTTATTTATGGTGGTGTGGGCTTGGGGAAAACTCACTTGATGCAAGCCGTGGGCAATGCCATGGTTGCCAAGAACCCCAACGCTAAAGTGGTTTACCTGCATTCCGAACGTTTTGTGGCTGATATGGTTAAAGCGCTGCAACTGAATGCGATCAATGATTTCAAACGCTACTATCGTTCCATGGATGCGCTGTTAATTGATGACATCCAATTTTTCGCTGGTAAAGAGCGTTCACAAGAAGAATTCTTTCACACCTTTAATTCATTGCTCGAAGGTGGTCGTCAGATTATCCTCACCTGTGACCGCTTCCCCAAAGAAATTAATGGTCTTGAGGAGCGGCTCAAGTCGCGCTTCGGTTGGGGTTTAACCGTGGCAGTAGAGCCACCCGAACTGGAAACCCGGGTTGCCATTTTGATGAAAAAGGCGGAGCAGGTGAATATAGACCTGCCCCATGAAGCGGCGTTCTTTATCGCTCAACGTATCCGTGCCAATGTCCGTGATTTGGAAGGTGCACTCAAGCGGGTGATTGCCAGCGCCAATTTTACCGGTCGGGCAATTGATGTTGAGCTGGTGCGTGAAGCCCTGAAAGATCTGTTAGCCCTGCAGGATAAACAAGTCGGTATCGACAATATCCAGCGGGTTGTATGTGAATACTACAAAATCAAAATGAACGATATGATTTCCAAGCGTCGCAGTCGTTCAGTGGCGCGTCCGCGTCAGGTGGCTATGGCCTTAGCGAAAGAGTTGACCAACCACAGTTTGCCGGAAATAGGCGAAGCCTTTGGTGGTCGCGACCACACAACTGTTTTGCACGCTTGTCGAAAAATTAAAGAATTGCAGGAAGAGACAGCAGATATCCGCGAGGATATGAAAAACTTGTTACGCTCTCTAACTACCTGATTTTATAGTTAAAAGATAATTACGTTCTTTGTTGCACACTGAGATAAAACCTAAATAAGTCCCGGAAGATTACCAAAGAGACCATCACATGAAATTTGCCGTATCTCGCGAAGCCTTGCTGAAACCCTTACAACTGGTAGCTGGTGTGGTGGAGCGTCGTCAAACGCTGCCGGTATTGTCGAACGTATTGATTCAATTAAATGGCGATCAATTGTCGTTGACCGGTACGGATTTGGAAGTGGAAATTGTAGGCCGCATCACCCTAGAGCAAGCAGGCCAATCCGGTGAGATCACCGTACCGGCGCGCAAGCTAGTAGATATTTGTCGTTCCTTGCCGGATGGCAGCAATATCGAATTTACCCTGGAAGATAACCGTATTCTGGTGAAATCCGGCCGTAGCCGTTTCACCTTGTCGACCTTGCCAGCTGGTGATTTCCCGAATGTGGAAGATGCACCCGGTAATCTGCGTTTCAGCTGTGCACAACAAGAAGTAAAACGCTTGATCGAACGCACTGCATTTGCCATGGCCCAGCAAGATGTTCGCTACTACTTGAATGGTATGTTGTGGGAAGTACGTCAGGATCAACTGCGTGTTGTCGCTACAGATGGTCATCGTATGGCCATGTGTACACGTGCAGTAGCGGTTAATGCCAATGAAGTTGTGCAGGCTATTTTGCCGCGCAAAGGCGTACTGGAATTATCCCGATTGCTCGATGACTCTTCTGCCCAAGTTGAAGTCGTACTCAGCGCCAATCATATCCGTGTGACCTCGATGGACTATACCTTCACCTCTAAACTGGTGGATGGCAAATTCCCCGAATATGAGCGCGTATTGCCGCGCGGTGGTAACAAAGTGGTGATAGGTTCGCGCCTGGAATTGAAACAAGCCTTTGCTCGCACCGCGATTTTATCCAATGAAAAATACCGTGGTGTGCGTTTGCTATTGTCTGATGGCAGCTTGACCATAGTCGCCAATAACCCCGAGCAGGAAGAAGCAGAAGAGCAAGTGACTGTGGATTACACCGGTGATTCTCTGGAAGTAGGCTTCAATGTGAGCTACTTGCAAGATGTGACCAATGTGATCAGTAATGAAAATGTGAAAATTACTCTGTCGGATGCTAACTCCAGTGCATTGCTGGAAGAGCCGGAAAACAGCGACTCTCTCTATGTTGTTATGCCAATGCGCCTCTAAGAGAGGCCATTGGTATAAGCCATTCCTGCCGGTCATATGACCCTCAAACGTCTTTTTATTCAAAACCTGCGCAATCTTGAAGGGGTTGATATCCTTCCCTCGGCGCAGGTGAATCTCATCTTTGGTGAAAACGGCTCGGGTAAAACCAGTATTCTGGAAGCTATAAACCTTTTGGCTTTAGGTCGATCCTTCCGTAGCCATAAACACAAACCGCTAATCCGCCATCAACAACAAGCTTTTACCGTGTTTGGTCGTGTACATACCGATGACCATTCAGAGGTACCCATTGGTATTACCCGCTCAATGGATGGTGAAGCTAGCTTCAAAGCCAATGGGGTGATTGTTTCCTCTGCAGCTGACCTTGCGGCTTATCTGCCTGTTCAAGTTATTAATTCCGATACTTTTTTATTATTGGAAGGCAGCCCCAAGGTTCGTCGGCAGTTTATCGATTGGTTGGTGTTCCACGTGGAACCTCAATTCTACCCTGCATGGAAGGCTATTCAACGTTGCCTCAAACACCGCAATAGCCTGTTGCGGCGTGATAGAATAGACCGCTTTGAATTAGCCAGTTGGGATCAGGAATTAGTGATTCTCACTGAAAAAATACATGAGTTACGTACTGCCTGCATGGCGGAGTTTGACTCTAACCTTTCCGAGCTGCTGCGGGAGTTTGTTAAGGTGGAGGGCATCAAGCTCAGTTATTATCGCGGCTGGGATAAAGAGCGAGACTATAGAGACATACTCGCCGAGGGTTTTGAACGGGATCAACGTCTGGGTTATACCCAGATGGGAAGCCACAGGGCAGATTTAAAAATAACGGTGAATGGTCAAGACGCAGCTGAATTGCTATCTCGTGGCCAACAAAAGTTACTGGTCTGTGCATTAAAGATCGCCCAAGGTTATGTGTTTAGCCGTATGACAGGGCGTAAGTCTATTTATCTCGTGGATGATTTACCGGCTGAGTTGGATGAAAAACATCGCAAACTGTTGGTGCATTGGCTTCATGCGATGCAAACCCAGATTTTTATCACTGGTGTTGAACAGGAAGCACTTTTATCCAGTTGGCGTGATATAGAAAACCTAATCCCTAAAATGTTCCACGTGGAACAGGGAAGGGTAAAAGAAATCAGTGAAGTTCTGGTTTCTGGATTGAATGAATAAGTCATCAGCCTGTTGCTGATCGCTACTGAACAAAAAAGCGGAGAAATGCTATGTCAGAAGAGAATGTTTACGACTCGTCCAGTATTAAGGTCCTCAAGGGCCTGGATGCGGTGCGTAAGCGCCCAGGGATGTACATTGGTGACACTGATGATGGTTCAGGCTTGCATCATATGGTGTTTGAAGTCGTGGATAACTCTATCGATGAGGCGCTTGCCGGTCACTGTGATGAAGTACGTGTCATTATTCACCCTGACGAAACTGTCTCTGTCTCTGACAATGGTCGCGGTATCCCTACCGAAATGCATGAAGAGGGGGTCTCTGCTGCCGAAGTAATTATGACCGTGCTCCATGCGGGCGGTAAATTTGACGACAACACCTATAAGGTTTCTGGTGGTTTACATGGTGTGGGTGTATCGGTAGTTAACGCTCTCTCTGAATGGTTAAAGCTGACTATTCGCCGTGGCGGTAAAATCCATGAGCAGATTTATCGCCATGGTGTACCCGATGAAGCATTGAAAGTAGTGGGTGATTCAGCGACTACTGGCACTGAAATTCACTTTAAACCTTCCGCTGAAACTTTTACCAATATCGAATTCCACTTTGAATTGCTGGCCAAACGCCTGCGCGAGCTCTCATTCCTGAACTCAGGTGTGCGCATTGTGCTGAAAGACGAGCGCAGCGGTAAGGAAGAGATCTACCAATACGAAGGTGGTTTGCGTGCGTTTGTAGACCATCTGAATAAGAACAAAACCACCATTAATAAGATGGTGCACTTCGTTTCACTTAAACGTGACGATGGTATTGGCGTAGAAGTGGCGCTGCAGTGGAACGATTCTTTCCAGGAAAACCTGTTCTGCTACACCAATAATATCCCGCAGCGCGACGGTGGTACTCACTTAGCGGGTTTCCGTGCCGCGCTTACCCGTGGTTTGAATACCTATATCGAGAAAGAAGGCATTGCCAAAAACGCTAAAGTGGCCACTACCGGTGATGATGCTCGTGAAGGCCTGACTGCGATTATCTCGGTAAAAGTGCCCGATCCTAAATTCTCCAGTCAAACCAAAGACAAACTCGTCTCCTCAGAAGTGAAAACTGCTGTAGAACAAGAGATGAACGAGCACTTCGGCGCTTACCTGCTGGAAAACCCGCAAGAAGCCAAGTCCATTGTGGGCAAGATGATCGATGCTGCGCGCGCCCGTGAAGCCGCGCGTAAAGCCCGTGAGATGACCCGCCGCAAAGGCGCACTCGATATCGCCGGTCTGCCCGGCAAGCTGGCAGATTGCCAGGAAAAAGATCCAGCGCTTTCCGAACTCTACCTAGTAGAGGGTGACTCTGCAGGCGGTTCAGCTAAACAAGGCCGCGCGCGTAAGACTCAAGCAATCCTGCCACTCAAGGGTAAGATCCTTAACGTGGAAAAAGCCCGTTTTGACAAGATGTTATCCAGTGCGGAAGTAGGCACTCTGATTACCGCGCTCGGTTGTGGTATTGGTAAAGACGATTACAACCCGGAAAAACTGCGCTACCACAGCATCATTATCATGACGGATGCTGACGTGGACGGTTCGCACATCCGCACCCTGTTATTGACCTTCTTCTTCCGCCAAATGCGCGAGTTAATCGAGCGTGGTCATATCTATATCGCCCAACCACCACTGTACAAAATCGCCAAAGGCAAGCAAGAACAGTATCTGAAAGATGAAGCAGCGATGACCGAGTTCCTGACTCAGGCTGCACTGGAAGATGCGAGTCTCTACGTCAACCCAAGCGCGCCACCGATTGCCGGGGAAGCCTTGGAGAAGTTGGTGTATGAATACCGCAAAGTGATGGCGACTATCGATCGACTGTCGCGCCTCTACCCCGCCGATGTGCTGGAAAAGATGATCTACTTACCCTCTGTTCGCCCTGAACATCTGGCTGACCAAGGCCATATGCAGCAGTGGTGCGACCAAATGGCCGCCCATTTCAGTATCGATGCCCGTGCCGGCAGCCAGCGCTATATCATCACCGTGCGTGAAGATACCGAGCGCCACCTGTTTATGCCACAGGTAGAAATCACTGCCCATGGTATAGCTACTCCTTATCCGTTTAACCACGACTTCTTTGCCTCAGGTGAATATGCGTCTATTGTTTCACTGGGTGAAAAACTGGAGAGCCTGATCGAAGAGGGCGCTTATATCCAGCGTGGTGAGCGTAAACAACCGCTGTTCAAGTTTGCTGAAGGCCTGGAATGGCTGATGAAAGAGTCACGCAAAGGCTACAACATCCAGCGCTATAAAGGTCTGGGTGAGATGAACCCGGAGCAATTGTGGGATACCACCATGAACCCGGAAACCCGTCGCATGCTGCGTGTGACCATCCAGGACGCGATTGCCGCTGACCAGATCTTCACCTGCCTGATGGGTGATAACGTGGAACCACGCCGTGAGTTTATCGAAACCAACGCATTGGCTGTGGCTAATCTGGATATATAACCAGTATAACATTTTAAGTTTATTAGAGGACCGAATTCGCAAGGATTCGGCTTTTCTTATTAAAAAATGAAATAAGAAAACTTCTATAATCCCAAAAATGAATTTCAAGCTGGTCTACAATAATACAGAAGTCGTAATAACAGCGATCCAACCTTGAATTAACTGCTTAGTGAGACGGATTTAACGATGACAGAAGTAAAGACACCTAAGGTACTGCTAACGCAAATTGAAGATGCTCTGGAAGAACGTCAGAGCCATGATCGTCGCCAACAGCATAAAGGCATCCCGCAGGACATCCCCAGGGATCGCCGCCAGGGCGACCGCCGTGCGCATAAAAAACATGGCTAAAACGAATTAAAAAAGGGGCTAATTAGCCCCTTTTTTATTGCGGGTACGCAGCCAATAGCTGTTGCCGGTTTATCCCTAATTTTTTCAAGCGCGAGGCAAGGGTAGTGGGTTTGATACCCAGTAATTGCGCCGCACCATCCACGCCATAAATTTTCCCGCCTGTGCGCACTAACGCATCCAGCGTTGCCTGGTATTGCATCTGGCGACAATCCTGTTCGGTCAGTGTCTCGCTCTCTGATTGAAGTGGCAGTTGGCTGGCTTGTTGGTATTGCGGGAGGTCATCCAGTACTAATTTATCGCCCTGGCTGAGAATTACCTGCCGTTCGATGCGGTTTTCCAACTCGCGGATATTACCTGGCCAGTGATAGGCCTGCAGGCGCTGGATTTGGGCGAGGGAAATTTTAAGCGCTGTTTTGTGAAACCGCTGGCAGGTGGCCTGTAAAAAATGCGCGACCAGCAGCGGTATATCCTCCAATCGTTCGCGCAGCGGTGCCGAGCGGATGGGAAAAACATTCAGGCGAAAATACAAATCCTCGCGGAATAAACCCTGTTCAACACGCTGTTTTAAATCGCGATTAGTGGCCGTTATTACCCGTACATCCACCTTGCGGGTGATGGATTCGCCCACCCGTTCGAATTCACCGTCCTGCAATACGCGCAATAATTTTCCCTGTAACGCCAGTGGTAATTCGCCGACCTCATCAAGAAATAGTGTGCCGCCATCGGCAACTTCAAAGCGGCCCATACGCGCGCTCACGGCGCCGGAAAATGCACCGCGCACATGGCCAAAAAATTCGCTTTCAAATAATTCCGGTGGAATAGCTGCACAATTAACCCGAATCAACGGGCGCTGATTGCGCTCACTGGCACGGTGAATAGCGCGCGCGATCAATTCCTTGCCCGTGCCTGATTCTCCGGTAATCAAGACCGTGGCTACCGTGGGTGCGACCAACTGAATCTGGTGATTGATCTGCTGCACGGCGGGGCTTTTACCCACAATATGATGGGAGCTAAAACCCTCGCTGATTTCCTGTTGCAGATAGGCATTTTCAAGTTCCAGTTTGTGTTTCAGCTGGCCAACTTGTTCCAGCGCCAAACGCAGCTCTTCCATGGTGGAATGCAATTTTGCCTGCGCGCTTTTACGCTCCGATACATCGCGAAAAATAACCACTGCACCCACCCGTTTACCCTGATCAAAAATCGGCGTACTGGTGTACTCCACCGGTACCGGATGGCCGTCGCGACACCAAAACACTTCATCATCCACACGCCGCACCGTGCCATCGTGAAACGCCGCAAAAATCGGGCAGTCCTGCACGCAGTAATCCGAGCCATCGTTATGGCTATGATGAATCGCCAAGTGAATATTGTTACCAATCAGTTCCTCCGCCTTCCAGCCTAGAATCCGCTCCGCCGCCGGGTTGACGAAGGTGGCGCGCCCCTGCGCGTCCACACCATAAATACCTTCACCCGCCGCATTCAGGATCAGTTGGTTTTGCTGTTCAAATTGTTGGAATACCTGAGTAATCGCCGACATAGCAGGAGTGGATTGATGCTGCGCGGCGGAGTGATGGACTGGGCAGGGCAGGTTGCTCACAGAGGATCCCCTTGCTGGATGCGGTAGGTGGTGGTTGAGTGAATACACACCAGCTAATACAACGAAAAATCGTGCCAAGCTGAACGAAATTTCGTGAGTCACGATTTTTCGTTGTTATCGTTACCCGTAATAATAAAAAATCCCCTTAAAAATCAGTTAATTACGAAAAATTAAGAGGTTGGCACGGGGCTCGCAATAAGCCTTGTAGCAAGTCAACGCAAGTTCCGGATTTTTCATTGATTCAGCGCGTCGCCAAGTGTTGGTGCGTGCATGCATACAAAGGGGGCGTTATGAGCGATAAAAGTTTGGGTGATGCATACAGCAGCGAAACCTCATTGATTCACCAGCGTGGTTGCCATTGCGATACCTGTCGCTTGGGGGCAGATAACCGTGCCTATTCACAGGCTTTGGAACAACAGGCAGAGCAATACGCCCGGGTGGATTCCATATCGGCGGATGGGAATTTAGGTTCCAGCGAAGCGGTGATGGATCGTGTTATTGAAAACGCCATAGTGCGCGCGGTGTTTAATCAGGATGATCATGGCCGCCGTCGTTTTATTCGTGCGGTAGGTGGCGGCACCCTCGCCGCCGCACTCTCCTCGGTACTGCCCATGGCGGCGATTAAAGCGGCGGCGCAAGAAGCGGGCGGTCCGCTGGAAAAGAAAAAACTCAATGTTGGTTTTGTGCCTATCACCTGTGCAACGCCGATCATCATGGCGCAGCCCATGGGCTTTTACGCCAAACACGGCTTGGAGGTGGAGGTCATTAAAACCGCGGGCTGGGCCGTGGCGCGCGATAAATCCCTCGCCGGTGAATACGATGCCTCGCATATGTTGACGCCCATGCCGCTGGCGATGAGTTTGGGTATCGGCTCAACCGCCAAAAATTTCATTATGCCGGCGGTGGAAAATATCAACGGTCAGGCGATTGTGTTGCATGTAGATCACAAGGATAAACGCGATCCCAAGCAGTGGAAGGGGTTTAAATTTGGCGTGCCTTTTGAATTTTCCATGCACAATTTTTTGCTGCGCTATTACCTTGCCGAACACGGTTTAGATCCGGATCAGGATGTGCAGATCCGCGTAGTACCGCCGCCGGAAATGGTCGCGAACTTGCGCGCCGGTAACCTCGATGGTTACCTCTCGCCTGACCCTTTTAACCAGCGGGCGGTATGGGAAAAAGTCGGTTTTATCCACACCCTCACCAAAGATATTTGGGATGGCCACCCCTGTTGTGCTTTTGCCTGCAGCCAGGAATTTGCGCTGACCAATCCCAACACCTATGGCGCGCTGCTCAAGTCGATTGTGGAAGCGACGCACTATTCCTCAAAGGCAGAAAATCGAAAGGAAATTGCCGCTGCGATTGCCCCCGCCAATTATCTCAACCAACCCGTGCAGGTTATTGAACAGGTGCTGCTGGGCCGCTACGCCGATGGTTTGGGCGAGGTGAAAAATGTGCCCGACCGCATCGACTTTGATCCTTTCCCCTGGCACTCCATGGCGGTATGGATTCTCAGCCAAATGAAGCGCTGGGGTTATATCAAAGGCGCGGTGGACTACCAGACCATCGCGCGTCAGGTTTATCTCGCAACCGATTGTGAAAAGGTTATGAAAGAGTTGGGTTATGCCGTTCCCACCAGCACCAACAAAAACTATTTCATCATGGGCAAAGAATTTGATTACACCAAGCCCGATGAATACATCAATAGTTTTCCAATTCGCAGGGGTTAAATATGAGTTCACTTAACCTGCGTGCGCTGCTGGTGTCGCTGAGTTTTCTGGTGTTGGTGCTGGGCCTGTGGGAGTTTTCCTCACAAGCACCAGCGGCCAGTGAAGCGCAATCGGAATATGAATTGCTCATGGGCGGTGCGGAACAAGAAGCGCGCGTGCCGCCACCCTCGGCAGTGTTAGTGCGTGCGTGGGAAGAACTGCGCAATCCTTTTTACGATGCGGGCCCCAACGATAAAGGCATAGGTATTCAACTCGGCTATTCGCTATATCGCGTACTGAGCGGATTTTTTCTCGCAACAATTATTGCATTGCCAGTGGGATTTTTAATCGGCATGTCGCCGCTCATGTACCGCGCATTAAATCCTTATATCCAAGTGTTGCGCCCCATCTCACCACTGGCGTGGATGCCACTTGCGCTGTTCATTATTAAGGATTCAGAAACCTCGGCAATTTTTGTGATTTTTATTTGCTCCATTTGGCCGATGTTATTGAACACCGCATTTGGTGTAGCGAATGTACGTGAAGATTGGATCAATGTTGCACGCACTCATGAGCTATCACCGTTACGCACGGCGTTCACCGTTATTTTACCGGCAGCGGCGCCGACTATTTTAACCGGCATGCGCATTTCTATCGGCATCGCCTGGTTGGTCATTGTCGCTGCCGAAATGTTGGTTGGTGGCACCGGGATTGGTTACTACGTGTGGAATGAATGGAATAACCTGGATTTAACCAGTGTGATTTTTTCCATCCTGATGATTGGCCTGGTGGGCATGTTGTTGGATATGGCACTCACTGCCGCTACCAAATTGGTCCAATACGAGGAGTAGTGGAATGAGCCAATCTTTTTTACAAGTTCAACAACTGGCGAAACGTTTTGTATCAAAGCAAGAAACACTCACGGTATTTGAGCAAGCCAATTTTACGATTGAGAAAGGCGAGTTCGTTTGCATTATTGGCCATTCGGGCTGCGGCAAATCGACCATCATGAATACCCTCGCCGGTTTGGATGTGCCCACTGAAGGCGTAGTAATTATGGATGGCCGTGAAGTCAGCGGCCCGAGTTTGGAGCGCGGGGTGGTGTTTCAAAATTATTCGCTATTGCCTTGGTTAAGTGCGCTCGACAATGTGATGTTTGGTGTGCGCGCTCGCTGGCCACAATGGAGTAAAGAAGTAGTTCGCACTCACAGTCTGCGCTATTTAGCGATGGTGGGTTTACAAGGAGTTGAACAGCGCAAACCCGCGCAATTATCCGGCGGTATGCGCCAGCGAGTTTCCATCGCTCGCGCCTTTGCTACCCAACCAAAATTATTATTACTCGACGAACCCTTTGGCGCCCTGGATGCATTAACTCGCGGCGTGATTCAAGACGAGCTAGTGAATATCTGCAGCGAAACTCGCCAAACGGTTTTTATGATTACCCACGATATCGATGAAGCCATTTTATTATCGGATCGAATTTTATTAATGAGCAATGGGCCGGGCGCGGTGATTGCAGAATCGGTGGTGGTGGATTTGCCCAAGCCGCGTAAACGCGCCGAAATAATTCATCACCCCGGTTATTACACCATTCGCAATCATCTGGTGGAGTTTTTAGTGAAGCGCTCAAAAATATTTACTAAAAATTCTGCGAGTGACGAATTCCCAATCAGTGTAAACCCGCTAGACCAGCCATCAGTCGAGCAATCGACACCTGTTAAGCAACTTGTTAATGCCTGAGGAAACCACTATGAAAAAGCAAGACGTTGTAGAAGCCATTGTTATCGCAAAACAAAAAATGAACCTGACGTGGGAAGGTGTTGCAGAGAGCATTGGCATGTCGCCGGTGTGGACCACCTCGGTCTGTTTGGGTATGAACAGCGCGCCGGCGGATAAAGCGGAAGCGCTGTGCAAAGTGTTCGATTTACCGGAAGCTGCCAAAATTGCATTGATGCAATGCCCCAGTAAAAGTTGGGAACCGAATGTTCCGCAAGATCCGTTGATTTATCGTTTGTATGAAATGATCGGCGTATATGGCCCAACGATTAAAGAAATCATTCACGAGAAATTTGGTGACGGCATTATGAGTGCGATTGATTTTTCCATGGAAATTGGCAAAGAAGAAAATCCGAAAGGTGATCGGGTGATCATCAATCTCAATGGCAAATTCCTGCCCTACAAAGCCTGGTAATCATTATGAATGTGCAATCCGCTGTGGATTTAACAGCCGTTGTACCCCGGCCGCCGTTTCCTCCCTTCACGGCAGAAACGGCGCTAAAAAAAGTACAAGCGGCAGAAGATGCCTGGAATAGCCGCGACCCCGAACGTGTTGCTATGGCTTACACGCCGGACAGTGAGTGGCGTAACCGCGATCAATTTTTTTCCGGGCGTGAATCTATCGTTAAATTCTTGCAAGCGAAGTGGAACAAAGAGCTGGATTATCGCCTGAAAAAAGAATTGTGGGCATTCACTGAAAATCGCATTGCGGTGCGTTTTGAATATGAATGGCACGATGCCGAAGGGCAATGGTTTCGTTCTTATGGTAATGAAAATTGGGAGTTCGCTGAAAATGGATTAATGCAGCGACGTTTTGCGAGTATTAACGATGTGAAGATTAGTGCAGAGGAAAGAAAGATCTTATAACCAAAGGTTGTTATGTACCATCGGTGCAAACCTTGACTTGTGGTTGGAGTCTCGGTTGGTGCTAACCAATCTTGCTAGTATCAAAACTGTTATTGGCAAGATTGGTTAAAGCGCTATGAACACTACATTATTTTTTAGAAGATCCCTTTCCATTTTTGCACTCTGCCTTTTAGTGTGCGGTGGTGGTTTAGTGTCCTGTGGTGGCGGAGGTGGGGGTTCATCCGGAAACTCAAATCCATCGGCGCCCGCGAGCCCATCTTCCGCTAACCCTGTATCCAGCACTAGCGCAAGTAGCATTTCTTCCGCGCTGAGCAGCGGGGCTAATTCCTCAAATAGTTCACTCGCTGCGCCACAAAATATTTCTGCCATCCCTGGCACCGCGTCGGTCACGCTAACCTGGAACGCCGTTGCCGGTGCAACTGGCTATCGAATTTACTACGCATCCGAAACCAATATTCTGATTAACAATATTGCCAGTTTTGCTGATGGAACCCGGGTAGATGATGCAACGTCGCCGCGTATTATTACCAACCTGCGCAACGGCGAAACCTATTATTTTGTGGTGACCGCACTCAACGGAAATCAGGAAAGTATTGCGAGCAGTGAAGTCAGTGCAACACCGAGTACAATTGATTTAGCCAAACAGCCAACTGCGCAGGAGGTATTAGTCGTTGAGTTAATAAATCGCGCTCGCGCTAATCCTGATTTGGAAGCGACCCGTCTGGGAATCGGTTTAAACGATGGCATCACCGGCACTCAAATTACCAACACACCCAAACCACCGCTTGCCCATAATTTGTTGTTGATTGAATCTTCACGCGTACATTCGCAATGGATGTTGGATGCCGATATTTTTTCCCATACAGGTGAAAATAATTCAACACCCCATGAACGGATGCAGGCAGCAGGTTATACATTTACCGGCAATTGGACGAGTGGGGAAAATATCGCCTGGGGCGGAACGACTGGAAGTACAATCAATTTAACCAGCTACGCGATTTCACAACACGAAGGATTATTTAAATCACCGGTGCATCGCGTGAATATTCTTAACGCCAATTTCCGTGAGTTGGGTGTTGGACAACTGCAAGGTTATTTTATGCAGGATGGGCGCAATTATTTATCGTCCATGCTCACGCAAAACTTTGCGCGTTCCGGTTCAAGCTATTTTTTAACGGGTGTTATTTACGACGATAAAAATAACAACGAATTTTATGATGTGGGTGAAGGGTTAAGTGGTATAACGATTACCACCAATGGAAAATCCTATCCCGTATTTAATTCCGGCGCCTATTCAATCCCACTTACCAATGGCAATTATGAATTGAGTATCACCGGCGATGCATTAGGAGCACCAGTTTATTATTCGGTGCAGGTAGCCAATCAAAACCAAAAACTGGATGTGGTTAAGTCGGGAAATGATCTTAGTGTTGTTATTCCCTAAAACTTTAAAATCATGAATTCTACTGCGGGATAGAACTTATCCCGCTAGTAAGGGTAATTCCCCATTTACCATAAATGCGTCACGCGTAAATCGAAATACGTCGGCTTTATCCCGTTGTTTAAAAGCTACTTCCTTAGCGCTAACTTCACACAATTACGCGGTAATTTCTTTTGGTATTTTTTGTGCAAGTGCTGACATGGTGAACCCCTATCATTAAACAATGTGCGATTTGCACTTATGATGGTTTATATGTGCATTTTGAACAAGTTTTAAGCGAAAAGTAAAGAATGAGTAAAGACCTTGTGATGAATTGCTTAGTAGCAGGAAATCACTGAGGATAGACCACCGATTCGTCACATAAACCAAACAAAAGAAAGGATCAGCAAGGTGCAAGAACTCACTCATTTCCAAAACGACTCTATGGAGTTTCACAGCTCACTGCCCAAGCGGAAGGTTTTGCCTGCCGTTTTTATACTCACGGGTTTGCTATTGGTGTTGAGTGTGTTGATGGGCTGCCAAACGGCGGAGATCAAAAAACCGTTTGCTCATAATCCTGTGATCTGGGCAGATGTGCCTGACCCAGCTGTGATGCGCGTGGGCGACACTTATTATATGAGTAGCACCACCATGCATATGAATCCCGGTTTGCCGATTATGAAATCAAAGGATTTGGTAAATTGGGAAATGGTGCGTTATGCCTATCCAATTTTATCAAGCGATGAAAAATCCAGTTTGAATAATGGCAAAGAAGCCTATGGTGAAGGAACTTGGGCGAGTAGCTTGCGTTATCACAATGGGCGTTATTACGTCAGTAGTTTTTCCAATACCACCAAAAAAACCTATATTTTTTCAACGGACAATATTGAAACTGGCGATTGGCAACGAGTCGAAATCGATGCCTTGTTTCATGATTCATCATTATTTTTTGATGATGGCCGTGTATTTATGATTTATGGCAATGACGATATTTTTATCGTCGAGCTAACCGCTGATGCTACGGCAATAAAAAAAGACGGCGTTAATCGTGTATTGATCCCAAAAGCGTCACGTGTTGCAGGCGATAAATTCTGGGTTCCTTCCGAAGGTTCGCAGATGTTAAAAGTAAACGGAAAATATTACTTAAATTTAATTTCCTGGCCCGCGAATAAAATGCGTACACAATTAATTTATCGCTCGGATACTTTGCTGGGAAGCTATGAAGGCAGGGTCGCATTAACGGACAAGGGCATCGCCCAAGGTGGATTAATTGATACACCCGATGGAAAATGGTATGCATTTTTATTTCGTGACCGTGGTGCAGTAGGGCGAATTCCTTATTTGGTTCCTGTGCATTGGAAAGACGGTTGGCCGATATTTGGTGTAAACGGCAAGGTGCCTGATGAGTTACCGATTCAAGTTACACATCAAGGATTCAATAATATTATTGAATCGGATGAATTTTATTATGCTGCCAATCAGCCGCTCAAAATGGCGTGGCAATGGAATCACAATCCAGTTGCCGAAGGCTGGTCGCTTACCGATCGCAAAGGATTTTTACGTTTAACCAATTTGCGTTTGGATAAAAGTTTTGTTGAAACGCAAAATACCCTAACCCAACGCACGTTTGGCCCTGTTTCAACTGCGCATACATTCATTGATGCCAGCAACATGAAATCAGGCGATTACGCTGGTATTGGTGCTTTGCAATCTGCCTATGGATTTATAGGCGTTGAAAAAACCAAAGAAGGTTTATTCATTGTGATGGCGAGCGGTGAAAAAGATCAGTGGGATGTGATTGAACGAGTTCCGCTCACTGAATCAAAAATTCATTTAAAAACCTATACGGATTTCCGCGACTTGAAAGACACGGCAACTTTCGCTTACAGCCTTGACGGCATTGAGTGGAAACCTATCGGCAACACCCTGCAGATGAAATATTCACTGGATCATTTTATGGGCTATAGGTTTGCCCTGTTTAACTTCGCCACAGAGCAAACCGGCGGCAGTGTAGATTTTGATTTTATGCGTTTGGAGTAATTGCCGTTTTATAAGTGTGGATGGATGCTTTTTTCAAACACATCAAAACCTCAAGTGTTCATCCCACTGGCAACGCCGTTTTATCAATGGGCGATTTCAGCACAAACGACGAATGCACCCCGCTCACCCCTTCGATGCGGGTGAGTTTTTGCAGCAGGAATTGTTGATAAGCATCCATATCCTTCACTATGACCTTTAACAGGTAATCCGCCGACTGCCCGGTGATCAAGTGGCATTCCAACACTTCGGGGTAGGCTTCTACCGTTTTTTCAAAGGAATCAAACCTGTCCGGGGTGTGTTTATCCATGCTGATCTGGATGAATGACACCAATGTCAGCCCGAGTTTGCGTGCATTGAGTAGCGCGACATAACCATCGATCAGCCCCGCTTCCTCAAGTGCGCGCACGCGGCGCAGGCAAGGGGAGGGCGACAGGCTGATACTGTCTGCCAATTCTTGGTTGGAAATGCGCCCATTTTGTTGCAGCGCCTCAAGGATCAAACGGTCGTAACGGTCGAGTTCCATAGCGATAAACTCCATATGATGGAAATTAAATTTCAATAAATTGAATTTTATAGCAATAATATTGTTCAATTATTGATATTAACACAAGCTTCGCAATCATCTGCCAAGCTCATCTGCCTATACTGGGCACATGTTGATAAAAGCCGTGCGCTACCCGCGCCGGAATGGGGTTCCTACCTGTGTGACCGCACTTCCAGGAATCCAGCGCTGTTATCCCCAGCTGTTGTGACCGGACCGGGCTTTCCATCAACCTCTATTTTTTACGATATACCTTTTTGCGACATCACGGAGTCAACCATGCTTGCCAATCCATCCAGCAAATACCAGCGTTTTGTCGGTGTTTCCTTGCCCGACCGCCAATGGCCGAATAATCACATTGAAAAACCGCCCATTTGGATGAGCACTGACCTGCGCGATGGCAATCAAGCACTGATCGACCCTATGTCCGTTGCCACCAAAATGCGTATGTTCAAAGAATTGGTCGCGATTGGTTTTAAAGAAATCGAAATCGGTTTTCCTTCGGCCAGCGAAATTGATTACAACTTCACTCGCCAATTGATCGAAGAAAATTTAATTCCCGATGACGTTACCATCGAAGTATTGGTGCAAGCGCGTTACGACTTGATCGAAAAAACCGTGGAAAGTTTGCGCGGCGCCAAGCGTGCGATTTTGCATATGTACAATCCACTCGCACCAGCGTTCCGTAAAATTGTGTACAACACCGATGAAGCAGGTGTAAAAAATATCGCGATTCAAGGTACTAAATGGTGCAAAGAATTAACCGCGAAAGCACCGGAAGTGGATTGGACTTTCCAATACTCGCCGGAAGTGTTTTCATCGACTGAAATCGAATTGGTAAAAGACGTGTGCGATGCGGTGGTAGAAATTTGGAATCCATCCCCGCAAAAGAAATTGATTTTGAATTTGCCCGCAACGGTGGAGATGAACACACCGAATACCTATGCCGATCAAATCGAGTGGATTCACCGTAATATCAATCGCCGCGATTCTATTGTTATCAGCGTGCATCCGCACAATGATCGTGGCACCGCAGTGGCTGCGGCAGAATTGGCAGTGATGGCGGGTGCAGATCGTGTTGAAGGTTGTTTGTTTGGCAACGGCGAGCGCACCGGTAATGTGTGTTTGGTTACCTTGGCGATGAATTTGTATTCGCAGGGTGTTAGCCCAGGGTTGGATTTTTCTGACATAGATCGCGTGCGTAAATTGCATGAAGAGTGCACGCAATTGCCGGTGCATCCGCGTCACCCCTATGCCGGCGAATTGGTATTTACCGCTTTTTCTGGTTCGCATCAGGACGCGATCAAAAAAGGTTTTGCAGTGCAGAAAAAAGACGCACTCTGGGAGGTACCTTATTTGCCAATTGACCCGGCCGATTTGAATCGCAGTTACGATGCGGTAGTGCGGGTAAACGCGCAGTCCGGTAAAGGCGGTGTGAGTTTCCTGTTGCAACAGGAAGCCGGTTTGCAATTGCCGCGTCGTTTGCAAATTGAATTTAGCGGTGTGGTACAAAAAGTTAGCGACAGCACCGGGAAAGAAGTTAAAGCGACTGACATCGCACGGATTTTTAACGACGAATATTTTGCGGTAAATTCGCCTATCACTTATCAATCGAGTAAGTTTAGTGAGCAGGATGACACGCATCAGGTTGATATAGTCATCCACGCCCAACATCAGGACAAAACCGTGCAAATCAGCGGCAGCGGTAACGGCCCCATCGATGCCGCCGCCCACGCAATCAGTCAATTTATCGATGCGGAAGTGAGCGTGATTGATTATTCCGAACATTCCGTCGGTGAAGGTTCTGATGTGGCCGCGGTGACTTACGTGGAAATCAAAGTGAAAAATGGCAAACCGGTTTACGGTGTAGGGCAAGATCGCAACATTATTACCTCGGCTATAAAAGCGTTGATTAATGGTGTGAATCGCAGTGGGGCAATTAGCTAAGTAATACCGTTTTATCCAATCTAAAAAGCGCAGCTTCCTAAGATAACTCAAAGGGGCTGCGCTTTTTTATTCACTCTTTTTGAATCCAAATCAGTTCAATCATCATCCAACTATCGAGTCAACCAAATTCTATCCCCCAACCTGAATTTGGTTTTCTCTCCGCACTTGATAGCCAGCCGTGTGCAGCACCCCGGGGCGCGGCTGGTTATTGGGTTCCCGGCAGGTGCTGCTGCAGGGGCTCTTTTTTGTCAATTTGCAACTGCATTTTTATAGATGAAAGTGCTAAGCACGCGGGTTGAACAAATATCCAAGTACACCAGTCTGTGTTAATTTGGGCGCCTTATTAATAAAAACAGTGGGAAGTGAATCCAAAAAGGAGATGGGTGCGTCAAAGCACTTATCCAGCTACTGCTACCGCACGATTAGGAAATCGCCATGGACAGCTTGCAAGAAATTCTATTTACCCTGCGCCAAAATAAACTCCGTACTGCGCTTACCGCCTTCGGTGTGTTTTGGGGCATTTTAATGTTGATCCTGTTGCTCGGCTCCGGGCGCGGTATGCAAAACGCGTTCGCCGATGGTTGGAGCAACGACGTTTCCGATTCGATTTGGATTTTCCCCAGTACCACCTCTGTACCTTATTTGGGTCTACCGGTTGGCCGTCAAATTGCGTTGACCGACAGTGATATGGCAGCAATTCGCCAACAAATTCCCGGTGTGGGTTATCTCTCCAGCGAAAATCCGCTCGGCTCTTTTATTAATTCTGATATTTCAGTGATGTACGGCAATAAGTCCGGCAGCTTTGGGGTGCTGGGTGTGGCTGATCAATATTTTAATATCAAAGAAAAAGTGCGCTTTGATGATGGCCGCCGTTTGAATCCGTTGGATCAAGATGACAACCGCAAAGTGGTGGTAATAGGTACACGCGTGAGCGAACGATTATTTACCACCCACGCCGAAGCCATGGGCAAAGAAATACTAATTAACGGCATTTCTTTCAAAGTGATTGGTTTGTTTTACGACAAGGGCAATCAGGGGCGAATGTCGGAACGGTTGTATATGCCGGTGACCGCATTTAAAAAATCCTTTGGCGGTGGTCAAGAAGTAGCGTTAATTACTGTGCGACCCAAACCCGGTGTCGATGGCATCAAACTGGAAGAAGATATTCTCGCGCTGTTAAAACAGCGCCACAAAATTGCCCCCGACGATGTGCGTGCAATTGAAGTGAGCAACAAAGCGCGCGAAGCGGAAGACATCAACGCCATGTTTACCGGCTTGAATATGTTTATCTGGTTGGTGGGCATTGGCACTTTGCTCGCGGGCATTGTGGGGGTAAGCAATATCATGATTATCACGGTGAAAGAGCGCACCCGCGAAATTGGTATTCGCAAAGCACTGGGCGCTAAACCCAGTTCCATTGTGGGGAGCCTGTTGTTTGAATCGGTATTGGTGACCAGCGTGGCGGGTTACAGCGGTTTGGTATTGGGCGTGGGAATTTTGGAAGGCGTCTCGG
The DNA here is from genome assembly GCF_000263355.1 of Cellvibrio sp. BR. Lineage (NCBI taxonomy): Bacteria > Pseudomonadati > Pseudomonadota > Gammaproteobacteria > Cellvibrionales > Cellvibrionaceae > Cellvibrio > Cellvibrio sp. BR. The sequence continues at coordinate 569,830 of NZ_JH668200.1, forward strand.
CACTATTAACCGCATTAAAAGTAGAACTGCCTTTTTTTCAACAACCGGAAATCGATTTGGGTATCGCCATTAGCGCATTGTTATTGCTGATTCTCTCCGGGGTTTTTGCCGGATTAATGCCCGCATTGCGCGCTGCGCGCATCATGCCGGTTGAAGCAATGAAAGCCGAGTAGGGAAGGAGCAAAATATGTTTGATTGGGATAAATGGCAAGAAATTATCAACAGCCTCAAAAAACAAAAACTGCGCACTGGCTTAACGGCCTTTGGTGTTTTTTGGGGAATTTTTATGTTGGTTATTCTGCTCGGTTTTGGCACGGGCTTTGGCAGCAAAATTGAAGGCATTTTTGGCGATGCAAAAAATGTAGTAATTTTTTGGCCATCCAATACTACCCAGCTCGCCTTTGAAGGCCTGGGTAAAGGCCGCAGTGTGAAATTTACCGAAGCCGATGTAGAAGCCATTCGCCAAAAAATTGCCAGCGTAGAAATGGTGGATGGAAAGAATAATCTCGGCGCCTGGGGTGCCGCGCAGTATGTGGTTTATGGCAAAGAGAGCGGTTCGTTTTCGGTTAATGGCAGCCACCCCGGTTGGGAGCCGTTTGAATTTTTGAAAGTGACGGAAGGTCGCTACATTAACGCGCTGGACGAGCGCGAGAAACGCAAGGTGGCGGTAATAGGCACCCGCGTGCAGGAAGTTTTATTTAAAGATGGTACTAACCCTATTGGTGAGGCGATTAAAGTAAACGGTGTGCAATTTGTGGTGGTGGGAATTTATAAATCCACCGAACCGGGAGATGGTGCGCAGCAAGCTAACAGTAAAATAATTTTACCCAATCAAACGCTGCGCTACGCGTTTAATCAAGTCGACGCATTTCAAATGTTATTTTTTACTCCGGCACAAGGTTACAGCGCCTTTGATGCCGAACGCGATGTCAAACAATTGCTCTACCAACGCAATCGCATTCACCCGGATGATTCCGGTGTGATCGGCGGTTTTAATATGGAGCAGGTCTATCAGCAAAATCGTGGTTTGGTAACCGGAGTAATCGGCTTTAGTTGGATGGTGGCGATTGGCACCATCATCGCCGGGGTAATTGGTGTCGGCAATATTATGTTGGTGGTGGTAAAAGAGCGCACGCGCGAAATTGGGTTGCGCAAAGCCATGGGGGCAACGCCCTTGAACATAAGCTTGATGATTGTGCATGAATCGCTGGTGATTACCGTACTTGCCGGTTACACCGGTTTGGTTGCGGGAGTATTTTTATTGGAAGGTATTCGCGCTTTGCTGGTTGGCTTGGGGCAGGGCGATGGCATTTTTGCGTCACCGTTTATTGATATTCAAATTGCAATCATGGCGCTTGCGGTGCTGGTGATTACCGGCGTGGTGGCAGCCTTATTACCAGCACGTAATGCGGCGAGTGTGAATCCCATTACTGCTTTGCAAGATGAATAAAATTGTTAGTGCAGTGAATCCAAAGCTGCTGCTAATGCATCAAAGTTAACAATAAGTCACTAATGGTGACACTTCACAATCGCGCTTAGCTGACACTGGTCATAAAAGTGTTAAGCGCGGTTAAAAAATACGGCTAGCCCTTGAAAAGTGAATAAGCTGCCTGCGCAGCCAACGAGCAAACCGCCAAGGAATTTAACATGATCAAACTCCATAACATCCATAAGTACTATCACTCCGGCGAGCAACCGCTGCATGTATTAAAGGGCATCGACCTGCATATCCGTGAAGGTGAATTGGTTTCGATTATGGGTTCCTCCGGTTCCGGTAAATCGACGCTGCTGAATATTCTCGGCATTTTGGATAGCCACGATCAGGGCGATTATTTTCTCGCCGGCCGTGAAATCAAAAACCTCAAAGAAAAAACAGCGGCAAAACTGCGCAATGAATTGTTGGGTTTTGTATTTCAATCGTTCAATTTATTGCCGTTTAAAAATGCTACAGAAAATGTTGCGCTGCCACTTTATTACCAGGGTGTCAGCCGCAAAGAGCGGAACTACCGTGCGGCACAATATTTGGAAATGGTGGGCTTGAGTAATCGCGCTACCCATATGCCTAATGAACTATCCGGTGGGCAAAAACAGCGCGTGGCGATTGCCCGTGCCTTGGTGACTAAACCTAAAGTGATTCTCGCCGATGAACCCACTGGTGCATTGGATAGCCAAACGACCCAGGAAGTAATGGCGCTGATAAAAGAAGTTCATCAGTTGGGCAATACCATTGTGATTGTTACCCACGAACAGGATATTGCTGATCAAACTCAACGGCAGATTATTTTAAAAGACGGTTTGATTGTTTCGGGCAAACACCATCATGCGCCACTAATAACGGCGGATGATCAGGATGAAGAAGAGATTCTAGGGTAAACACCATGTTTGATGGCTTACAAGAAATCCTCTACACCCTGCGCCAGAATAAATTGCGCACCCTGTTGACTGCCTTTGGGGTGTTCTGGGGTATTTTCATGTTGATTCTATTGCTCGGTGCCGGGCGTGGAATGCAGAACGGTGTTTACGATGGTTTTGGTTCTGACGTGCTGGATTTTATTGTGGTCTATACCGGCACAACGTCGATCGCCCACAACGGCAGGGGCGTCGGACGTCAAATTGAGTTAACAACGGAAGATATTGCGGCGATTCAACAAAAAATCCCCGGAGTACGTATTGCTGCAGCGGAGAGCCAGCGCGGTGGAATCTCAATCATTTATGAAAAGAAAAATGGTTCTTTTGGAGTGCACGGTGTGCCCGATGATTTTTTCAAAATAAAAGAATCGGTGCCATTTAATTTTGGTCGAAAAATTAACCCGCTCGACGATCAACAGATGCGCAAAATTGCGGTCATTGGCACCGTGGTGAGCGAAAGATTATTTGGTAAAGATATAGACCCGGTGGGTAAAGATATTCGCGTTAACGGTGTAGTGATGAAAGTGGTGGGAGTGTTTTACGACAAGGGTAATCGCGGGCAGGATTCTGAGCGGGTGTACATACCACAAACTACTTTTCAAAAACTGTTTGGTACCAGCGATAAAATTGGCTCCATTTGGTTGCGCCCCCAAGCAGGGGTTGACGGTTTTAAATTTGAAGAAAGTGTCATGCAATTATTAAGGCAACGCCATCAGGTTTCACCGGAAGACAAACGTGCAATCCGTTCGTTCAATATGGCTGAGCCGGCAAAAATGGTGAACGGATTATTTTTGGCAATTAATGCATTCATTTGGTTTGTCGGATTGGGAACATTAATGGCCGGTATAGTCGGGGTGAGCAATATCATGATTATTACCGTGAAGGAGCGCACCCGTGAAATTGGTATTCGCAAAGCGCTGGGCGCAACACCTTTTGGCATTGTCACTACCTTGTTAATGGAATCGATTTTGGTAACGGCAATCGCCGGTTATGCAGGTTTGGTTTTGGGTGTGGGTCTATTGGAATTAGTGTCTTTTGGTTTGCGTTCAGCGGGGGCAAATTTACCTTTCTTCCAAAACCCGGAAGTGAATTTTCAGGTGGCGATTACCGCCATTATTTTATTGGTGTTGGTTGGTGCCTTAGCAGGTTTAGTCCCTGCTTTAAAAGCAGCACGTATCGCACCTATTGAAGCCATGCGCGCTGATTAAGGGCCACTTTATGTTAATAGATACCGAAAAGTGGCAGGAAATTTTCCTCACCCTTAATCAGCATAAAATGCGTACCACACTTACGGCATTTGGTGTGTTCTGGGGCATTTTTATGCTCACTGTTTTGCTCGGCGCCGGTAAAGCCTTGGAAAATGGGGTGGTGGAAGATTTTAAAGAAATTCCCAATGCAGTGTGGATCTGGTCGCAAAGCCCAACACAACTGGCTTATCAAGGTTTACCGGTTGGCCGGCAAATCCGTTTGAAAGTAGATGACGTCGAAGCGATTAAAAATAATGTGCCTAGTGTAGACAGAATTTATGCGCAAAATAGCGTGGGAATTTGGGATGGCTCACCAGCCTACACGGTATACAAAAAAAATAATGGCAGCTTTCCCATTCAAGGTACCCATGCGGGCATGGCGAATATCCACCAACAAAAAATTGTGGAAGGCCGTTATATCAATGAAATAGATGATAACAAGCGCCGCAAGGTGGCAATCATCGGCACTCGCGTAAAAGAGATTTTGTTTAAGCAGGGGGAAAATGCAGTTGGTGCGGATATTACCTTGGCGGGTATTAGTTTTCAGGTAGTGGGCGTTTATAAATCCAGCTCGACTAATCCCAACAGTGCTGAAGAAGAAAAGGTTTATATTCCCAATGACACGCTGCGCTACGCCTTTAACCAAGCGGATTGGGTGGGCAGTTTTGTGGTAATTCCTCCAGCAGGTATACATGCCGCTGTCGCAGAAGCGGATGTAAAAAAATATTTGTACGCGCGCAATAAAGTTGATCCAAATGATATGGGTGTATTGGGCAGTTTTAATTTGCAAAATGAATTCGACAAAATTTACGGTTTGTTCACTGGTATTAATGTGTTCAGTTGGATTGTAGCGATTGGCACCATTATGGCCGGTGCAATTGGTGTGGGTAATATTATGTTGATTGTAGTGAAAGAGCGCACCCGTGAAATTGGTTTGCGCAAAGCACTCGGCGCAACACCGGCATCCATTATTGGCATGATTGTACAAGAGTCAGTTTTTATCACCGCCATTGCCGGGTATTTCGGCTTGGTAATGGGCGTACTTTTATTGGAAGGTATCAGTATGCTGATGGAAGCCAATGGCGGTAGTGCCGGCATGTTCCGCAACCCGGAGGTGGATTTTAATACCGCCCTGAGCGCCGTAGCAGTATTAATTTTTTCAGGGTTCCTGGCTTCACTGATGCCTGCCGCAAAAGCAGCAACTGTGAATCCGATTGTCGCGCTGCAAGACGAGTAAGTTATTCACCACACTGTTTTAATTAATTTTACATCCACCATTTTTTAGCAATCGCAAGAAGGACGTCATGAAAAAGTTTATCTGGTTTGCCGTATTAGGTTTAATCGCGGTAGTGTTTATTGGCACTGCAGTATTCCTCTACAACAAATCCCAGGAAAAACCTGTGGTTTATCAATCGGACGAAGTATTTAAAACCACGATTGTGAAAAAGACGGTGGCAGTGGGTAAGGTGATTCCGCGGCGCGAAGTGGAAATTAAATCCCAGGTTTCCGGTGTCGTAGAAAAGTTGTATGTGGTTGCCGGTCAGAATGTAAACAAAGGCGATATCATTGCCAAAATTACTCTGGCACCCAATATGGTGATGTTGAACCAAGCTGAATCGCAATTAGAAACAGCAAAAATCAATTTACAAAATGCTACTGACGAATTTCAACGGCAGAAAAAACTATTTGCGGATAAATTAATTTCTACCTCTGAATTTAACAAATTCATGTTGAACTATGATTTGCAGCGTGAGGCAGTGACCGCCGCGGAAAATAATTTGCTGCTGATGAAATCCGGTGCCACTAAAAAATCCGATAAGGTTTCCAACATGATTCCCGCTACCGTCACCGGTATGATTCTGGATCTGCCCTTTAAAGAAGGTGCATTTATTGTAGAGACCAGCTCCTTCGGTGCGGGTACTACTATTGCCACTCTTGCTGACATGAACGACATGATTTTTGAAGGCATGGTGGATGAATCTGAAGTGGGCAAAATCCGCGAAGGCATGGAGTTGGTTCTGGATGTCGGTGCGCTTGAAGGCGAACCCTTCACCGCCGTATTGGAATATATTTCACCCAAGGGTGTAACCGACCAGGGCACGATTAAATTCCAAATCCGCGCCGCCGTAAAACTGAGTGAAAAATTATTCCTGCGCTCCAACTACAGTGCGAATGCCGATATTGTATTGGAGAAAAAAGAAGGCATATTGGCAATCAACGAAGGCAATTTAATTGTGGAAGAGAAAGCCCAATTTGTTGAAATCGAAACCGGCCCGCAAAAATTTGAGAAACGCGAAGTTAAAACCGGCATCTCCGACGGTATTAACATTGAAATTCTGGAAGGCTTAAAAGAAGGCGATAAGATCAAACATCGCTAACTCTGTTCATAGATCAATATCCATAAAAAATCCCGAGCAGATTTTCTGATCGGGATTTTTTATGAAACCCTATTACCACTTAGCGCTTGGTAGCAATCACATCCAGGGTCATAAAATAAATGGTCGTGGTTGACTCAAAGCCTGAATCGGTGCCGAGTAAAATCCAAACGCTGCCATCCTCTGCGGTTACACCGGAAAAGGCGCCTGGTTCGCTGCGCAAGGTTTTGCGCATATAGTCGGTGTTGCTGTCACCACACTCGCGGCTGTTGGCAAAATCTCCCAGCACTATGGCATCGCTGCCACCCACGGCTTGGTTGCCTTTGTCGATATTCATTAACAAATCACCAGCACCGTTATTTACGGCCAGTGGTTCGGTTTTACTCGCACCTGCCTTTATCCACACACTTTCACCCGGCGCACCGCCCACACCCATGCAATTTTTTTGCGCGTTGGTGCCAAAACGGACTTTGAATTGAAATTCATAGCGAGTATTAGGCTCAAGCCCTTCGAATTTTTTGGTGATGAACATAAATAAATCATCACTGTGATTATTGCCACTCAACTTATAACCCTTGCGGTTTGTCGCCAAACTGGCGGGCAGGGTGGTAGAGCCTGCATCAAGCTCATAAAACGTTTCCTGACCCAAAGGGTAATCCGCAAAACCCGATTTCCAATCGGTATTGGTATCGTTAAAGTCGATGCTCAAGGCTTTTGAATTGGGGTCTACCGGTGGTAGTTTTATGTCGCTCCCACAGGCGCTGAGTAAACCGGTACTTAGTAATAAAATGACGGCGGGAATATAGCCAGTGAGTTGCATAGGGTCGCTCCTTTTAAGGTTATCTTCTATGGAACTATTGTGTGCAGCGCTTGTGGCAGCGTCTGTGGTGGATATGTAGCGACTGGTAAAAAAGTGTAACAGCGAGGGGATTTTTTTTGTCGCCGGATAACAGCTACAATTCCTTACAACCCTATACCGCGCGCTGGTTTATAAATAAGCTATCCCTCTCTTCTTTTGTGCAATCTTATGACCCTGATCCGCCAACTGTTCACCACTTTCTTGCCCGCTTTGGTTGCGCCTTGTTTGGCGGCGACTGCGTTTGCCTGTGAGCAGGGGCAGGGCGATTGTGTGGAGGTAGGTAAATGGGAAGTGAGTGTTGGTTTGGGTGTTGGAGTGCGCACCAATCCACTGGCCGATAGTGACGATATTCCGCTGTTTATAGTCCCGCAGATTAATTATCAGGGTGAGCGCTTTTTTATCCAAAACCTGGATTTGGGTATGATCCTTTGGCAGAGTGAAACCCAACAGCTGAACCTGCTCGCCACTCCCAGTTACGATCAGGTCTTTTTTCATCGCTGGAGTCCGAGCAATTTTTTTATTGAAGGCAGTACGCTGGCGACTGCGGGAAAAGATACTGGCGGCGGCAAGAACCCGGTAGTGACCGAGGGTGATGGCGGCGACCGCGAATTGGTTGCGCCGGAATTTATGCCATTGCGCGAGCGCGATTTGCGCGATCGCCACATGGCTGGCCTTGCCGGTATTGAATATAGTTGGTCCAGTTCTTTGGTTGATCTACAGATCCAGTATTTAACCGACTTCACCCAAATTCATTCGGGCGAGGAACTGCGTATCGCCCTTGCCAAACAGTGGCGTTATGGCAAACACCAGTGGCTGGCGTCGGTGGGCGCTAATTGGCAGAGCCGCGAGGTAGTGAATTATTACTACGGCGTAAGTGATGCTGAGGCCGATGAGCGCGGTGCTTATATTACGGACGCGGCGCTCTCGCCGCTGCTGCGTTTGGATTGGAATTACGAGTTAAGCGCGCGCTGGGATTTGCGTGTGCTCGCCAGTTACCGTTTTTTACCCGACGAGATTTCAGCGAGCCCATTAATTAACGATAATAAAGTGATCACGGTTTTCGTTGGAGGGGTATACCATTTCTGATGGCCCGGTGCTGAACCGCTTGACCGCAACCTCGGTTGCATCCGGTTTATTCTTTGCAGCGCAGCTGCTGGGAAGCACGGCGCTCGCCAGCGATTTATCCGGCGCGGGTTCATCCGCATTACCGCTGATCCAGTTTTCCATCAAACCGCGTTTGTGTGTATTGAATGCCGGCGAAGAAGTGTGCCGCGACGAGCTGGAAGTTAAATGGCAATCCGCTGCGGTGCGTTCCCTGTGTTTGTATCAGTCGGATAAAACCGAACCGCTGCGCTGTTGGCAAGAGGCCACGCAAGGTGAATATCAATTTGAATTAACCGCCAGTGCAAGCACCGATTTTGAATTGCGCGAAATAGACACGGGAACAGCGGTGAGCGATCAGCGTTTTCAAGTGGTCTACAATGACAAAAAATACCGCCGGGCGCGGCGCAACCCCTGGAGCTTTTTTTAGTTCTGTTCCCCCCCGCAACCCATGGACTTATATAGGGTGTTCAATATGTTTCAAGCATTAGCTCACAAAGCGATTGCCTGTCTATTCCTGTTGGCAACTCCGGTTTTGGCCCAAACCGCTTTGTTTCATATGCAAGGTGAAATGGGTGATCGCGAAATGTATTTTGCAGATTTCAGGGTGGTGTCAGATAGGACACCAATGAATATGATTTTCGGCCCGCTCAGTGTAAAAGAGTTGGATGTGACCGCTGTGTATGAAAATGCTGCCAAACCGGAATACGTGGTAATGCGTTTGCAGTTTGAGTGCGTCAATAAATTTTCCTTCGATGAGAAAAATATTCCCAAGCAGCCGGGTTTTAGTGATCCGGTGAATATGCGCATGGCCGAGAATAGTTACATGCTGCGTCGGTCTGATTTAAAAAGCCAGGCAGTACCGACGAGTGACTGGAAACAAGTCAATTCGCCAATGTTATTAAAGGCCGCAAAAATCGCCTGTAATGATGATGTTATGCACACGGCAGTCAAAGCCGCACTAAACAAAAAAACCGAGCAATTTGAATTAGAGAAATTCAACAAAGAGATTCAAAAAATTGGATTGCCCGCCGATTTTTATTTAGTGAGTTATGTAACAGCGTCAGAATTTTTGGATTTTGCCTGGCAAGTAGCCTGGTGGCCAAAAAAACGCCCTGATCCAACCGGCAGATGGTCCAGTTATCCCACCAAAAAAGAGTGGGCTGAATATCAGAAAAAAATGGCGGAAATAGAAAACACTATTCAGTCGGCAGCGCAAACGATGAAACAGGACCTGGAGGCAAGCATCAACACCATGCAAGCCGAGTTTGATTTTAAGGAAGAGGCTGCAAAAATTCAGGGTAAACGGAAGTTGAATCGATTTGAGGTGCATTTAATTCAAGTCTGGCTTGGTAAAACAGAAACAGAAGTCGTCACAAAAATGGGCAACCCCATAGTCAATGAAGCGGGCAATATGCGCTTTTTGGACTACGCCAATGAATTCAATAATAAATCAGTAGTGATGGACATGAAGTCTGGCGCTGCGTGGGAAGAGGGCATTTATTCGCGCTGCAATTTTCAGTTTATTTTTATCCCTGACCAAAGTTCTGTGTGGCGGGTTGCGGATGTCCGGGTGTGGGCCAGTGGTGATAGCAGTTTTACCTGTAGCGGTTTTGCAGAAGTTCCAGATTAATAGGAGATAAAATGAAATATGTAATCAGTATTCTTGGTGCCAGTTTTTTCACGCTGTTAATTACTACCCACGCCAGTGCCAATTGTCCGGGTGGTATGGTGGCACAAGGAACCAATTGCGTAGCTGACCATAAAGAAAAAACAGCGGCTGCAGACAGCAATTTTGATGTCCTGGGCGGTATTATGGACACCAGCAAAAAAGAAATTAATGTTAAAGAAGCCATCGATGGCAATGTAAAAAATGCCTTGGAGAGCGCGGAGTACAAAGCGTGGGAGCAGGGCAGTTGGGAATTTTTTCAGGCCAGTTCCAAGGCAAAAAAAGGCGAGTATTGCACGGCGTTATTTAATAAACAGGGCAACATAGTGGCGTTAATGGGCCCCGGTGGTTCTTACAAAGGCGCGCTACTGGCCTTCTCCAATCTTGCCGATACCGCTAATGGCGGTGGCAAATTTCCCATACCGGAAAAACCCGGCACTATCGAACTCACGCTCTATCAAAATGCTGACCAACCCGCAAAAGTAAAAGCATTCCATTGGGATCTTGGTCAGGAGGATTTAGTGGGCGATGAAAAACCCCTGATTGTATTTGCGGTACCCACCATCGAGGCGGCGTTGGAAACGATGGAAGAAAAAATCAATTTTCGGCTGGAGTATAATGGCGACATTATCGAACAGGTTGAGTGGCATTCCGGTCAGATGGCAAAACAAAAATTGCTTGCTTGTTTGAAAGGTAACTAGCCGGTAAAAATTTTCGTTGATAACAGTATTTCGATTAATCTATTTCTATCTTCCGGGTCTGGCTCCATGTCGCACAACAATTTAATTTTATTGGTTGAAGATGACCGCCGTCTGGCGCAGCTGGTAAAAGATTTTCTAGAGAGCAATGATTTTCAGGTTGCAATTGAGGAAAACGGCAATCGGGTATTGCGTCAAGCGCAAAACTTGAATCCCGCTTTGATCGTATTGGACTTGATGTTGCCCGGTAAAGATGGACTGACCCTGTGCAAAGAATTGCGCCCGCAATTCAAAGGCCCGATTTTAATGCTCACCGCGCGCGATTCCGATGTGGATCAAGTATTGGGTTTGGAATATGGCGCCGACGATTATGTGATTAAACCGGCGGAGCCACGTGTATTGCTTGCCCGAATTCGCGCACTGCTGCGCCGCTATTACCAAAATGATCCGCGTGAACAGGAAGCCTTAAACTTTGGTGAATTGTGCATTCAGCCCACCGCACGTAAAGTATTATTGGCAGGGCAGGAAGTGGTGTTATCCAGTCATGAATACGATTTACTGCTCGCGCTCGCCGCGCAAGCGGGGCAAATTCTCAGTCGCGAATTTTTGTTTAACCATATATACAACCGCGAGTACGATGGCCTTGATCGCACTATCGATGTACGCATCTCCCAATTGCGCAAAAAATTAAATGATAATCCCGATAACCCGACGCGCATCAAAACCATTTGGGGTAAGGGCTATTTATTTATTGCTGATGCCTGGCAATAAATTCTGATGAACCGCGCCTTTATTTCCCTGTATTTTTTTATTGTCGCCTCGGTAGTATTAATTGGCTGGGGGCTCAATCAATTTTGGGAAAACCTCGCGCCCGAGCAGCAACCGACAGCGGAAATCGTGGCGCTGCTGCAATTGATCGAGCAGGATTTATTAAGCCAACAACCACAGCCAAATGATGGCTATGCACAGCGCGCGCAGCAAATTGCCGCGCACCTCGCGGTGGATCTGGAGTTATTATCGCTGGACGATGTGGCGCAATCGGCCGCGCTGCAGCAATTGCACGCCGGTGAAATTCTGGCGAGTCGCAGTGACAGTCATATCATTTGGTATCAACGCCTTGCGCAAACTGATCAAGTGATGATGTTGATGTTGCCCTTAGGCGATGAAAGCGGCGCGCCTTTGTATCGGCTGTTGCTAATTTTGTTTTATCTCGCGATTGCGCTGGTGATTTATATTTGGGTGTGGCCACTCTCGCGCGATAGTAAAAAACTGGAATTACAAACCCGCACTCTGGGCAAAGACGGTGTGCCCGACACCCTAAAAATTTCCCCTGCCTCTACCCTCTACCCTCTGGCGCAAGCGTTTAATCACATGGCGCAGCGGTTGCGCGAATTAATTGCTTCGCACCGCGAAATGACCAACGCTGTATCCCACGAATTGCGCACGCCGCTGGCGCGGATGAAATTTGCTTTGGCATTACTCGATGAACAACAGCTCGATGAAAAAAATCGCCGTCAATTGCGCAGTGTGGAGCAGGATGTGGCGGAAATGGAGGCACTGATTAGCGCGCTGTTAATGTATGCCGGCTTTGAACAAAAAACCCAACAACTGCAGCAAACACCGGGACATATGATGGATATGCTCGCTGAGATCGGCGCGCGTTTTCATCGCCACAATGAGCGGCAGTTGCAGTTGGAAATTATCGACAAAACCCAAGGCCAGGAATTTAGCTGCGAGTGGAAGCTGATGGAAACCGTGCTGCAAAACCTGATCAACAATGCCGCGCGCTACGCCACTCACACCATTCGCGTGGAGCTGACACAAACTGCTATTCACTATTGTGTTGCGGTAGAAGATGACGGCCCCGGAATTGCTGCCGAACAACGCGACAAAGTTTTTGAATCCTTTGTACGCCTTTATGGCGAAAGCACCAGCAATACCGCCACTGGCGGTTTTGGCCTGGGTCTTGCCATAGTAAAACGCATTATGCAGTGGCATCACGGTGGCGCGGTATTTGTTGACCCCCAGACCCTGAGCGGCGCGCGGGCGGAGATTCGGTGGCCGAAATAGGTGTCCAGCAGTGTGTGATGAGCGCTTCTGTCGGCAGCTGGAGCGCCAGTAACTGAACAAATAGTAGATTTAGCTGACAAAAATGTTTCCAATCGAAACACTTTTATATCAAAAAATGGCGCATTTTTCGTTTTCTGTTGAAATATTGCACTATTTTCACCAGAATCGGGTATCGAGCTAGTCAATTTTTAAATGATAGGTGTAGTATCCATCACCTGTGATCGATGTCTCGATTTGCAAAATAATAAGAGTTGTCCCGGTCGTATTACTCAATCCCTCGGCAAAGAAAATTAATAATCAGAGTGCCCTAGAGCACCATGGAGCAATGCTCCCGCCATTCGCCTGGCACTATAAAACTAAAATCTGGCAATGTAATTTCTATCTCGGTTAATACCAAAATCACCACTGATTTTGGTGGTGGCTCCTAAGCATTCTGAATTCCAGAGCTTGCAAAAAAGCCACGAGATAAATGAAAACAGCATCAACTACATTTCAACCTTCAAAGGTTGGTTCGCCTTGGCTAGCATCATTGCTAAGCCCCGAGTATACCTTTGCGCTGTATTTTCCCTCGTCCTTCTTTGTGCCGCTCTTCAGGGCTGTTTTGTTGCGCCTGTTTAATACGCACACCAGTAACAGCCCTCTGTTAAAAATTATTTAACAATTTTTTCAAGCTGTAAAAGAGGGGAAGACTATGCATAAGAAACGTTTATTACCACTGTGTATTGCGTTGGTCGCGAGTGGCCAGTTGTATGCACAAACCAATGAATCATCTTCTAACGATGTTGTTGAGGAGGTTGAAGTTACCGGTGTGCGTGCTGCTGAGTTAAATGCCCGCGAAGAAGAGCGTGCTAAAAATATTTTCAGCTCGGTTATTTCGCAGGATGATGCGGGTAACTTCGCCGACCAAAACGTGGCGGAATCTTTACAGCGCTTGCCTGGTATTACGTTGCAGAAGTCTGAAGGTGAAGGAAAGTTCGTTTCTGTGCGCGGTCTTGGCCCAGGCTTTGTGACGGTTCAACAAAACGGTGCCGAGTTGGCAACCGCTGGTTCAGATGACCGTTCTTTTGCGTTGGATGCGATTCCCGCTGATTTGCTGAGCTCGATTGAAGTATTTAAATCACTCACCCCGGATATGGATTTGAACTCGATTGGTGGTGTGGTTAACGTAAAAACCGTGAGCGCCTTTGATCGCAAGAAAGACTCATTGCGTTTGAATATTCAGGATTATTATCAGGATTATCGTGAAGAGCACTCGCCCAAGATTTCTCTGCAAGGCACTAATTTGTTTGCCGATGACACCATCGGTATTGGTTATTCTGCTTCTTGGGAAGAGCGTAAAACCGTTACCTACGAAATGCTGCATCACGAGACTACTGATCCACGTTACGTGCAAGAAGATACGCTGACGTCTGTACCTGATGTTGAAAATCTCGACAGCTATATGCTGATCCCGTTTGAATTCCAAAATCGTCAGGAAGTAGCTGACCGTGAGCGTACAGCGCTGTCGTTGGATTTTGGTTATCGCCCAACTGAAAACTCTGAATACTACGCCCGTGGTTCCTATACCGAATACACCGATATGGATGTGGCCTGGCGTGAATACTATCGTTTTGGTCAAGCGGGTGCGGATGACATCGCTTACATCGATCGTGCAACCAATACCTTTGGTGTTGTCGATGCCGATATCCAGCAGCAGATGTTTATCCAGGATGGTACGTCCAAGACGACCTCCTACGCGCTGGGTGGAAAAAATAATTTTGATATGAGCAACGGCCAATACAAACTGGATTACGAATATTCTTGGTCAGAAAGTACCTATGAAAAACCGGATGGCCAACGGGTGCAGTTCCGTGAGCGCGATGTACCCTTGATTGCGCGTGCAGGCAAAGAGTCGATTGTGGCACAGGCGATTAATCCCAATGATTTGGCAGCGCTCATGGGAACTACCTATACAGGTGCCGGTTTTATTAGCGATCAAGTTTCTGGTTACAGCGCTCAAGGTGTCAGCCTTGCCGGTTTTGAATTCGACAACCTGTTTTTGGAAAACTCTTCACGTGCCGATGAGTTGGAAGCGATTAAAGTAGACCTTAAGCGTGAATTTGATGACGGTTGGCTAAGCTACTGGAAAGTCGGTTTCAACATTAAAAACCGTGTAAGAGATCGCAATCAGGATCGTTGGAGTCTGGTACCAAAAGATTTCAGCCCTGAGTGTGCTGGTGCGCCTGATGTTGCGCAATGCCGTTACGATATTCAAAGTAATCTGACTGATCATGAATACGCCATGCCTGGCCAACCGGATTTCGTTTATCCAGCGATTACCAAAGCAGGTGCCGAGCAGTTAATTTCCAGTGTGCGTGCCATCGCCAATCAAGGTACCCAACAAGGTTTGGAAAGTGTGTTCCGTGATTACACCCTCACTGAAGATACTGCCGCAGCTTACGTAATGGGTGAGTTCCGCCTGAGCGAGAATCAATCCTTGATCACCGGTGTACGTTGGGAGCAAACCGAATTCAGTTCAACTGGTTACTTCGCGATTAACAACGATGCCTTTGATATTGGTTCAGGTAATACCGTCAGCTTTGACTACTCAATTCCGCTCCAAGCAGAAGCGAATAAGTACGACGACTTATACCCCAGTATTCATTATCGCTTTGAGCCGCGCGAAGATGTGTTGATCCGCTCGTCGATTTGGACCAGCTTCACTCGTCCATCGTTCGATCAAGCGCGCGCCTTCGCCACTATCGCTAGCGATTTCCAATTGTGTAATCCAGTGACGGGTGTTTGTAGCGCAACCCCTGATTCACCCAACCTGACCGCAGAAGACCTGGCAAGTTATACGCTTGGCCCGGACAGCGCCATGGAATTAGGTAACCCCAATCTGCAGCCGATGAACTCTGTAAACCTGGATGCGTCCATCGGCTGGTACGCCGACTCCAACCAATTCTTACAAGCAGCGGTGTTCTACAAGGACATCACCGACTTCATTGTTGAGGTTCAAGGTTCACAAATTGCGCTGAATGAACTGCCAATGGATTTGCCAGTTGAGGGTGTGACGGGCTTTATCATCCCTGAAGATCTGGTCATGAATAACGTCAACTGGACCACCAATGGTGATAAGGCTGAGGTATACGGTATTGAATTGACCTACGTCTATAACTTTGACTCGGGGTTTTTCTTCCAAAGTAACGCCACCTTTATGAACAGTACCGCGGAAGCGGGTGACTCTATTCGTGTAGGCGAAATTCAATTGCCTGATCAAGCCGATACGACTGGCAACCTGACCGTAGGTTGGGAAAGAGACGGCACCTCAGTGCGTCTGATTGGTAACTACACCAGTGAAATCCTCAAGCGTATCGGTTCTTGTCCAACAGGTTCCGAAGGTCGCTTGATCTCTACTCCGAGCAATTCTGGCACCACCTGTAAAGTTTGGGCTGACCAGTATCTTGGCGATACCTTCAGCATGGACTTTAAGGCTACCTACCAAATTACGGATGAGCTGAAAGTCTATTTCGACGCGATGAATATCACCGATGAGTACATGACTACTTATTACACCGGTAACGAATATTCAGGCGGAAAAATGATGTATCACTCTGAGGTTTACGGTCGCTCGTTCCAAGTGGGTCTCAATTACAAATTTATGTAATCAGTGTGCCGCCTCGGTGGCATTTTGAGACACACCATTTTCGGAGCGGGTTTAACCGCAAAACGTTAAAAAGACAGGTAATAAAAAATGAAAAAACTCAGCTTAATCAGCACAACCCTCTTGGGCTCAGCCCTCGTAGCTTGTGGTGGCGGCTCAGGTAGCCCAGCCAAGACCGACTTGTGTAGCGAATTGAATGTTACTAACTGTAATCAGGTGGTAATTCCATCATCTACTTCATCGTCAGCTGCTTCAGTTGCACCACCAATCAATAACATTCTGCCGATTACCGAAACCTTTGCCGCTGCTAATGCCACGCAATTTTTTACGCAGGGCTATAAAAGTTTGTTAAACCCTGACACAGAAGACTTGAACCCTGCATTTTACTACTCAACCTCGGGGTTGGATTCCGGCCGTATTGTCAGCGTCCCGGGCAAATTGACCTTTGGTAATGCGCGTTTTTCCCTGGGCCAACGCCTACAAACTACCGGTACCCATATCAATCCAGAAGCTTTGCCTGCTGATTACAAAACTGGTACCACTACCGATGGTACAGCTGCTAACTTCCCCACCACTACTACCTGGGGTGAGCTGGATTTAACTAATCCCTGGAAAATTTCTTTCTGTGTACAGGAATTCGAAGCGCTGCCTGGTTCAGATAGTAACCAGCAATTTATGGTGTATGTGGATAACAACCAATCGAATGCCAGCTTCTCGATTCACGGTTCCAAAAGTTTGGCGAAACAACTTAACGTGACTAACTTTGCCGCTGGCAAGCGTGTTGAAATTAACTTCCCTGGCGATGTACTGGTTGGTGGAGCAAGCATCGACTCGGTACTGCAAAACCCTGGTACAACTACATCGTTTATTCAATTGCGTGTGCCTAGCGCGGCTGTCGTCACTATGAGTGAGATGTGGGTTGGTTACCAAGCTGATGTTTCTACAGAACCAGCAGCCAGTACCTGTACCGCAGGTGAGCGTGTGCCCGGTTGGAATGTTGCACCACCACCAGATGTACCGGTTGCACCGACTTTTGAAGTAGGTAGTAATCAGTTGCGTGTTAATTGGTTAGCACCAGCCCGTGCAACCAGCTACACAGTTGCCTACAACACCGTTGACTCACTGGAAGGTGCTACCTTGTTGGCAGGAATTACTGGTACTAGCACCCTCATTACTGGTTTAGAAAATGGCACTAGCTACTATGTATTTGTAAAAGCCATAAATGCTGGTGGAGAAAGTGCGTTTGGTCCCAGTGCAGTGGGAATACCGGAAATGCCTGCAACGGCACCCCAAACACCAACTGGTTTAACAGTTTATGGCGATAATCAGCGTGCATTGGTGACTTGGGCTGCAACTGATGGTGCAGAAAGTTATTCATTGGCGGTGAACACCCAAAATGAAACGACCACTGCCACCGTGACAGATGGTATTACCAATACCAACTTCCGCTTGAAAAATTTGGTTAACAACACTCCTTACTATGTGTTTTTAAAAGCAGTAAATGCGATTGGTAGCAGTCCTTATTCTGCAGCTCAAGTAGTAACTCCTTCAGCGTTCGATGTGTATCAAGCGAATTTTGCGGTAACTCGCGAACAATTCTTTGATTCGGCAACCAGCACAGCTTTTGCTGCAACTCCCGCGGTGCAAACCATTAGTTTGGACAACGACCAGGCAGTTGCATTGGCGATGGCTGGTGAGAGCCGCATGATGATGACTGAAAATGGACTGCGTGTTGCTAACGCGCGCTTCAGTATCGGTCTTGCTGGTGTTAAACAAGAAGACGGCTCTTATACCTACACAGCAACCACAGCAAATGTTGCACCTGTCGGCGGTACGTTTGATTTAACCAACAACTATCAAATTTGTTACACAGTTGTTGAAAAGCATACTGCTGGGTTGTTCCGCGTATATGTTGATAACACGTCTACTACTTCAGGTAATTCCATTCACGGTACAGCAAGCCGCTTGATCAACCAAACCATTACAGATATTCCACTTAATACTGAGCAGTGTGTGGATTTTGTTGACTCAAATCATCGTGGTACAGCCAATTCGTTTTTCTTGTTGAATACCGATGGTGCAAGTGGAGAAGTGGGTGTTGTACTGAGTAGCTTTAAAGTAGTTGATCTGGGTACAACTCCCGTAAAAGATACTGCTGGATCTTCCAGTTCAGCTGCAACCAGTTCTTCCACTCCAGCGAGCAGTTCAGCACCATCAAGCTCAGAAGCCGCCAGCTCTTCGACACCTGTAACAAGCTCGTCTTCTTCCAGTAGCTCGGAAGCGGAGAGCTCTTCGGCGCCAGCAAGCAGTTCCATTCCCGCTAGTTCAAGCAGCAGTAGCGCACCGGTTGGTGGTGCAGACGCAAACTTTAACTGGGCGAGTTTTGAGGATGATGCTTACATCAGCATTTTGGTCAACGCCGTAGACTCAGGTAATAACCCGGTTAAGCGTCAGGCAACTGCACACAGTATAAATGGACTGTCTTTCTTCCATAACGTTGCAGAGGCTACAACAGTCCTGCGGCATCGTGGAACGGCACCCGAATGGAACTTCAATGGTTCAGGCTGGGCTTCTGGTAACCCTGTAACTGCAGTGGGTGAAGTGGCTGCAGAAATGAGAGCCTTTATTGGTGTGCCTGTTGATGCTGGCAGAGCGGTGACTTTGACTCTTGTACATCGCAACTCAAGTGCTGGTAGCGGCCCTGAATCTATTGTGTTTGTGGGTAGTGACGGCACAATTCTCTACAAATCTGCTGCTGCTGTGAATGCGGCGACTACAACAACATTTAGTTTGCCGTCAGGCCATGTCCAAACAGAAGTGAAAATACTTTTCTCGCGCGAAGGTGGTGTGGGCGGTATGCACCTCACGTCAATCGATAAAACTTATAACTGATAAATCAATCCTTGTCCTGTTTAGCATCGGGAAATTAACTGCGAAAAATAAGCCGATTTTTATCGGCTTATTTTTCCACCAAAAAACGTTCGTAAGATTAATAATAAAAGCAGATTATCGACTATGAAAACTACATCTCTGATTGCATTGTTATGTGCTGCAGGTGCATTGACTGCCTGTGGCGGTTCTAATAATTCATCCAATTCAAACTCAAGTTCCAGCGCTCAGCTTTCCAGCGCTGCCCTGAGCAGCAGCTCCGTGGCGCTGTCCAGTGTGGAGGTATCAAGTGAACAATCGAGCGAACAATCGAGTGAGTCCAGCTCGGTAAGCAGTTCCAGTGAAGAAGCGTCATCCAGTGCCGTGAGCAGTTCTGCTCCTGCAACTGCGTGGGCGTGCCCGGCAACAGGTCTGTATTTCTGCGATGATTTTGGCTTGAACAACAGCGACAAATGGAATTTAAAACCCACCACCCTAAATACTTTGGTGCCCACCGGTGCATTTGATATTGCCGATGACAATGGCAACTACACATTACGTTATACCGCTGACAGTGTTGGTGGTGTGATTGCACTGGTTAAACCAGAAGCCTTTGCCGGTGTGACCTCGGCTGACTATTACGTCGAAGCAAAAATTCGCCCGCGTGCTAACGGCACTACCAGTAACAAACAAATTTATTTGATCACTCGCTATGTGGATGGCAATAACTGGTATGCCGGTGCACTCAATGTGCAAAACGCGACTACCAGCACCCAAGTGGAAATTGCCAAGATGAAAGACGGCTCCATCAGCCGGCCTAAACAAGTGAAAAAGCCCATTGAGCAAGGCACCTTGGGAATGCTGGATGGCCAGTGGTATACCCTGCGCATTGAAGCGTTGGGCAGTAACCTCACGGTGTATCTGGATGGCGAAACCATCGCGACTCACACCGACGCAGATTTCACTGCCGCCGGTTTAATCGGTTTATGGACCGCGAATAAATCGTTTGAAATTGACGATGTAAAAGTGGGTAACGCCAATGAAAAACCGGCATCACTGTTAATTTCACCTGCAGCCAATAGCTATGCGGCGGAAGTGGGCGATGCACCCCGTGCAATTACCATCACTGCTAAAACCGATGCCGGTGCTGACGATAGTGTGACAGTGGTATCCAGCGATAATGCGGTGGTAAGTGTGAGCACGACGGGCAACACTGCCACACTTACGCCCGTAGGTGAGGGCAGTGCAACACTCACTTTCACCAGCAATTCTGGTTTGGTGCGCACCATTACCGCGACTATTGCACCGCAATTTGTGATGCCTACTGCTAGCTACACTTTTACTAACCAGCTTTCACCGGCTGCTGGTGAAACCTATGCCTATGAAGATGCAACGCTGAAATTGACGTTTGATTCTGCTCCCACCTTGGGAACCGCCGGTAGCGTGCGCATTTTTAAAACCAGCGACGATTCATTGGTCGATAAAATTGCCTTGGTGGATGAAAGTGATGCAATTGGTTTTGGCACTTTACGCAACCTGAAAACCAAACCCATTCGCATCAGCGGCAATACCGCCAGCATTAGTTTACACGCGAATAAATTGGAACCTGGCACCAGCTACTATGTAGCGATTAGTGAATCAGTATTTACCGGTGCAACTTTAGCGGGTCAAGCGTTTACAGGCTTGGGTAAAAATGCCAACTGGAATTTCACCACCCGCCCGGCGCTTGCAGCAGGGTTAACCAGTTTGGTGGTGGATGACAATGGCACCACCGCGCATTTCCGTTCGGTGCAAGGTGCGCTGAATTATGCGATGAAGAATATCGCGTTGGACGATGCGGCCACTATCACCATCAATAATGGTATTTATGAAGAGCCACTGTATCTGCGCAACAAAAATAATGTGACGTTGATTGGTGAGTCGCGCGATAACACGGTGATTCAATATCCCAACAACGAATTGCTCAACTCCGGTTCTACCGGGCGCGCGTTATTTTTGGTGGAAACAGCAGACATGTTGACGCTGGAAAACCTCACCCTGAAAAACACCACGTTAATTGGTGCCGGTGGTCAGGCTGAAACAATTTATTTCAATAGCACTAACGGCCGTTTGGTGGCGAAGAACGCCAACTTTATCAGTGAGCAGGATACCTTGTTGCTAAAAGGTTGGACTTGGTTCTACAACTCACTGGTTGCGGGGAATGTGGATTTTATTTGGGGTTACAGTAAGGCTTCATTGTTTGAGAAAAGTGAAATCCGCTCCCTGGGTCGCTCTACTGGTAACAACAATGGCGGTTATGTATTGCAAGCGCGCGTTGAAGCGGCGGGCGATAAAGGTTTTGTATTTCTCAACTCCAGCCTGACCAGTGGTGCAGGTCCAACCGGTGAAACGCCAATCGATGGCACTCACTACTTGGCGCGCAGCCCAGGTGGCACAACTACCTTCGATAACATCGTGTTTGTTAATACCAAAGTCGGTTCGCACATTAATGCAATTGGTTGGGCGGGTTTAGGTATCAATTCGCAACCGGCCGCTAATCCGGCAACGGGCACTGCGACCACTGGCTGGCGCGAATACAACAGCATGGATTCGAGTGGTGTACCGCTGAGTCTGACTGGTCGTCAGTTTGGCTATTCATTATCGCTCGCGGAAGCAGCGGGTTATTGCAGCCGTGCGCAAGTATTTGCTGCCTACAACAGCGGCGCTGGTTGGAATCCATTGCCGGATGACATCAGTGACTGTGTGAATGTAGAAGGTGTAGTGACTTCATCATCTGCTTCGAGCGTGTCGTCTACTGAAAGCAGCAGCACATCCAGTGCAGCGACTTCCAGTGAAGCCAGCTCATCAACCAGCTCAGACATGGTAGGTGGGTCTTCAAGTGATGCAAGCAGTTCATCAAGCAGTGTGGCTCCAGTGACTACGACATGGATGCCTACTTATACCGATCTGCAAGCGCTGGTAGCTGCTGCGCCAGCAACTAACAACAATGCCAACTTCAATGCGACTATTGCCCCAGTCACCATCGGAGGAATTAAATTCTATTCCTCTGGTTCAGGTAGTTTGCGTTTACATTTGAATAGCGCTGGCACTGAGTATGCCGTGAATTACAACGGCACCTCTGCCAAAGACGATACGTCTGGCAATCCGGTTACTTTTGTGGAAGGCAGTAGTCAGGTCAATCCAACCGCGCTGAATTTAGCCGGTGGAGTAACCCGTTTTGTATCCGTACCTTTTACACCTGTTGCAACACCAGTGACCTTAACGGTGACCTATTCAAATGGCAGTGCTACTGCAGCAGGGGCATGTCAGAACGGCCAAATCGCTATTGTTGATCAGACTGGAAAAACCTGGAAGGTTGCATCCTCTTGCAGTAATCCAGCGCAATCAACGGTCAGTGTCACAATTACTGATGCGACAGTATCCGAATTGTTTGTCTTAATGAGCCGCAACGGTGACGGTGGTGGTGGCATTCGTATCTGGAAAATTGAAATCACTAAATAAAATTTTACATTAATCCGAGAAAACGATCGGCATTGTCCGATCGTTTTGTATTTAGGCTGGGATGCAAAACCTACAGCAGTAATAGAGGTAGATATTTTATGAAACACAGTAATCTTGTTCTCAGTCTTGCCGCCGCAGTTGCATTAACAGCCTGCGGCGGAGGTGGTGGTAGCAGTGGAGGTAACTCATCTGCCGCTCAACTTAGCTCTAGTCCACCAGCGGCCTCATCCACCCCGTCGTCCGTGGTAAGTAGCACATCGCTAGCTGTGGAGAGCAGCTCGTCATTGGCTGCTAGTACCGCAAGCTCTTCTAGCGTTGTTACTGAATCTAGCAGCAGTCTTTTATCATCTAGCTCAGTTAGTAGTGCAGCGTTAAGTAGTAGCAGTACTAGCAGCGTAGCTTTCGACTTCACCAGTTGTAATAACTTTAATACTGCGCAAGGTTTTGCGGCGGCTGGCAATGGAGTGACTGGTGGTGCAGATACCGGTTTGGGCAATAACACAGTGACTGTGACCAACGGTGTGCAATTAAATAGTGTGTTAAGTGCAACCAACGCGACCTACAAAGATTTGCCTTTAATTGTGTATATCGATGGGCCGATCACCTGGGCGAATTCCAACAATACCGAAATTCGTGTGCGTCGCAGTAATGTCTCTATTATTGGTTTGGAAAATAGCGGCGAATTTGATGGTGTAGGTATGCGCATTAGCCACGGTGCGAGCAATATTATTGTGCGCAATTTACTGATGCATGAAGTACCGCAAGCTAACGGCGCAGGCGATCATATTCATCTGGATGGGCAA
The DNA here is from genome assembly GCF_000263355.1 of Cellvibrio sp. BR. NCBI lineage: Bacteria > Pseudomonadati > Pseudomonadota > Gammaproteobacteria > Cellvibrionales > Cellvibrionaceae > Cellvibrio > Cellvibrio sp. BR. Next base: position 593,073 of record NZ_JH668200.1, read on the forward strand.
GACGGCGCGGTTAGCAATATCTGGATTGATCACAACGAGTTTTACAACGATCTGACCGTCGATAAAGATCTTTATGACGAGCTAGTCAGTGGTCGCAGTGATGTTAAAAATGTGACTATTTCCTATAACCTGTTGCGCAATAGTCAAAAAACCTCCCTCTGGGGTTCTTCAGATGATGCAGTTGCGGAAGATGTAGGCCGCACAATCAGTTTCCATCACAACCACTGGAAAGATGTGGTATCGCGTTTGCCACTTTTCCGTTTCGGCGAAGGCCATATCTGGAACAACTACTACCAGAACGTAACGGGTACGGGTATTAACTCGCGCATGGGTGCGAAGATACGTATTGATAACAACGTTTTTGAAAACGTAAAAAATCCTATTCTGTCAGTGGATAGTTCCAGCATTGGTTACTGGAATGCAACGGGTAATAGTTTCACCAGCGTCACTTGGAGCGACACCCCTGTAGCATCCTGCAGCACAGCACCTTGTTATGCCGGTACTAATGATTCTGTTACTACAGATTACCAACCGCCTTACACCTACAATGTTATGGCAAGTGCCGATGTAAAAAACCATGTACAGACTTATGCCGGGCGCAACAAAATTAACAGTTGTTTGAATTTGCCGGAGGCCAGCAGCTCGTCGTCTTCTGCCCAATCTTCATCTGCTCCCAGCGGGATCGCCATTAATTGGAAGCCTAGCCATACCGAGTTAGCGTCCGCCGTTGTCTCTCAACCTGGAGCGAATGAAAATACCAATTTCAATGCAACAGCATCAACACCGATAAAAATTGGCGATTTCAATTTCCAATCATCTGGTGCCGGCAATTTACGATTGCATTTGAATGGTGCAGGTACTGATTATGCGATTAACTACAACGGATCATCTTTGCGCACAGAGCCAACCACCTTGGTGGAAGGCACTAGTGGCCAAGTAAATCCAACCTTGCTCAGTGGTGCGACGGGCGTTTCGCGTTATGTATCCTATGCTTTTGCGCCAAGCAGTAATCCCATCACCATGACCGTAACCTATTCAAATGCCAGTGCTACAGCAGCAGGTGCTTGTCAAAATGGCCAAATAGCAATTGTTGATCAGACAGGAAAAACCTGGAAGGTCGCATCATCTTGCAGCAATCCGGAGCAATCAACCGTTAGCGTGACCATTGCCGATGCGACTATCTCTGAATTGTTTATTTTAATGAGCCGCAATGGTGACAGCGGCGGTGGCATTCGTATCTGGAATATTGAAGTTACCCAGTAACTTCTACTTAAAAACGGCCAGTACATGCTGGCCGTTTTTATAAATGCCAGACAAATAAAACGGTGAATTCGAGTAGATATGTAACATCAAAATACTATCTTACGCTGTAACCCTTTACAGATTGAAATGTGACTTGATTAATAGTTTAAAAAATTCAAGAATTGTCGAGTCACCCGCCAACAAAGGCGGAAAAATATAAAAATAACTTCAGAAATATAATTGGGAGGGACGTTCCCGAATACCTCGGCATTGGTTTGGTTATCAAATTATTACAATAACCTAGAGAAAACGACCAATGAAAGTTCTACTACTGATTCTGTCAATTTTTGCTGCTTGTGATAGCAGCACTAATTTATCCAATTTATACTTTCTGCGTTCGTTCTCTCTTGCCAATAGTTGCTTATCGTTTATCAAGCCATGCAGTTTGCATATAGTCTTTTTAAGACTGTCTTATATTAATCCCCCCCGATTTTTAACTTTCAAAAAAATAGAATAATTTTTCCAATAAATACTCGCAGGCTTTGTGAGTGTTAACGCTTTTATATGCAGAAGTTGGCTAACCAGCTCAGTAACAACGGCAGTAGTAAAAGGTCTTGATAAATAACAAGAATATTGCATGCAAATGCAGTAATTCTTGTTGTTGAAACAATAAAAATTACAGCGATTTATCAGGAATCAACAATGAAAACATCAATTGTATCAACCCTCGTGCTCAGCCTGTTGATGGTTGGTTGCGGTGGCTCAGGCTCAGGCAGTAAAAACACCAGTTCAGCTTCATCGTTATCATCCAGCACTGCTGTATCTGTCAGCAGTATTGCTAGTTCAGATCAGGCAAGTAGTTCAGCACCGGTATTGACCGGCGTGTTTCTCGATGCAGCCGTGGCCAATCTTGGTTACCGCACTGCAACCCGGCAAGGTGTAACCAATACCAATGGCGAATTTAATTATCTTGCTGGTGAATTAATTACCTTTTTTATCGGTGGGTTGGAATTACCCAGTGTAATAGCGAGCGACATTATTACGCCCATGGATATCGCCGATACCGAAAGCCTTAACGATAATCAACTCATTAATATTTTGCGTTTATTGCAAAGCCTCGATGCCGATGGCGATCTCTCAAACGGTATTGAAATTACCGCCGCCGCGATTGCCGCCGGTGTTGTGTTGGATTTCACTGTAGCACCCGATGTATTTGCAGAATCGCCTGCCGTAAAAGCGCTGTTGCAAGCATCCGGAAGTGTTAATCAGGAATTGATTTCTACCGAACAGGCGCTCGCGCACTTTCAAGAGACGTTGGCATTTATTAACGGCACGTCTTCCAGCAGTTCCAGTCAAACTGCAGAAAGCAGTTCATCGGCCACCAGCGAAGACGTAATTGCAGTGCCAGGGTCATCGGTGAGCAGCGCGTCTGTTGTAAGTTCATCATCCAGTGAAACTGTAGTTGCGAGCTCCAGCTCCAGTGCTATTAGTGAAATACCCGCAGTCAGCTCCGCTTCATCGACAAGCAGTATTGATAGTGGCAGCACCGGGATTCGCCCTGCCAAAATGGAAGGTTTTGCCGCCTATGCAGGAGTGACTGGCGGCGCTGGTGGTCCAGTGATTACTGTGACTACAGGTACTGAATTAAATGCGGCATTGTGTGGTGTACGCAGTAGCAATAAAACCGCACCGGTTATAATTTTGGTAAACGGCACCATCAATCACGGTAATACTACTGCGCAGGGTTGTAATACCCAGCCCGATGTGATTGAAATAAAACAAATGAGTAACGTCTCGATTATTGGTGTAGGCTCCAACGCATTGTTTGATCAAATTGGCATTCATGTGCGCGATGCCTCCAACATCATAATCCAGAACGTACATATCCGGAATGTGAAGAAAAGTGGTTCACCAATATCTAATGGTGGTGATGCCATTGGTATGGAGACGGATGTGGATCGCGTCTGGATCGACCACAACTGGTTGGAAGCATCGGGCGGCGAAAAAGATGGTTATGACTCACTGTTGGATATGAAATCCGGTGTGACTAACGTAACTGTGTCTTACAACAAGTTTAACGATTCGAGCCGTGCAGGTTTGGTTGGTTTTAACGATAGCGACACCAACAACAATATTACTTTCCATCACAACTATTATAAAAATATAGAGCAGCGCACGCCCTTGGTTCGCAATGCGCTGGTGCATGTGTATAACAACTATTATTCGAACGACAACATTAATACCATGATCCACGGTATTAATTCGCGTGCGAATGCAAAAGTATTGGTGGAAAGTAACTACTTCTACAACACCAATAATCCGCTGATTGCATCAGATGATTCACCTACACCAGGCTGTTGGCAAACCAATAATGACAACACAGTACTGCCGACGATTTATTACAGCCGTACCGTCGGTAATGGTGCCTTGGTTATTCCAGAAGTTATTGATGGCCAATTGCAATCAACCTGCGCAGTAACTGTGCCTTACACTGTCGAAATGGATCCGGCCGCATCTATACCAGAAATTGTGATGGCGAATGCGGGTGTGGGTAAAATTGGCAATGAGGGTGAAGCGACTAGCAGTTCTTCTGCAAATTCATCGGAAGCAAATACCTCAAGTAATGAATCAAGTGAGCAGTCATCCAGTGCCTTGTCAGTAGGTACTGCGGGTACGCTGAATGAAAGTTTTAATGTTGATAAAGCCACACTCTTCAGTGCGACCTATCAATCCATTTCTACCGATCCAAGCGCAGCACGCTACTTTGTTACTGGAGGCAATAGTGGCATTACTGTAACGAATAATGAGTTAACTATTTCTGCTGGCCGTTTCACTATTGGTCATCGTCCACCGCGCACTAATACCTTGGCAAGTGATACCAGTGCAAATGGTGATTTTGATTTAAGTCGCCCATACCGCATCAGTTTTAATGTAGTGGCTACTTCCGGTACAGGTAAGCTGCAAGTTTATGTTGATAACAATACGACAAGCGTTGCTAACTCAATGCATGGAGGTAGCTCCAGAGTATTTGATGCAGCAGTGAATACCCTGACTGCTGGACAGTTGATTGAAATTACACCCACTGTAGGCACCGCAACGTCGTTTATTGCATTCCGCACCGAAAGTTCTACCAGCGTTACAATTGATAATTTGAAACTGGAATATTTGGATGAAGGTTCATCTGAGTCTTCAGAATCTTCTGCGGGTGGTGCAGTGTCTTCAAGTTCATCGTCAGTCAGCAGTGAAGCTGAATCAAGCGCAGCGGAATCATCAGTAAGCAGCGAAGAAGCCTCTTCAAGTTCTTCAGTCGCTAGCAGTGAAGCTGAATCATCATCCAGTTCAGAAGTATCTTCTGAATCGAGCAGTGAAGCATCATCAAGCAGTTCATCAGCTAGCATTGTGAATACTCAGCTGCCGCTAACAGAAAACTTTGACAACGTAGTAGATGCTGCTGGTTTCTTTAGTGTGGGTTACAAAGCATTGGCTACAGAGGAATCGCCTTTTTACTACAGCACTAGTGGCGGTAGTACACCGGCTTTTGCTGATGGAAAAATTACCGTGGCAGGTGTTCGCTTTACTTTGGGTAATACCACACCAACTGTGACTACCCTTGGTACAGATACAGAAACATTTGGCGAACTGGATTTAAGTCAGCCTTATCGTATTTCTTTCTGTGTTTCTGCCAGCAATGCAGCGGGTAATCTGCAGTTGTATGTGAATAACAACACTACGTCACAAGGTGCATCTGCCCAAGGTAATGCCAGTCGCATATACAGTCAGTCCATCAGTGGCATAGCCGTAGGCCAGCGAGTGGTAATTAACTCCAATACTGGTAACTCGAATTCGTTTGTGCAAATTCGTACGGATAGCAGCGGATCGGTAACTATCGACGACCTGTGGATTGGTTACCAAGCCGACACTAGCACTGAACCGGCGGTGGAAACTTGCGTTGCACCTACACCTGCTGCACCCAATGCACCCGTGGTAACTGCTGGTGATGCACAAATCTCTGCAACCTGGAGTGCCGTTAACGGCGCTACCAGTTACGAAGTGTTCTATAACACAGTGGATTCAGTGGATGGCGCAACAGCATTTGAAAATAATCCTGTTGTGGGTACCAATGCAGTCATTACAGGTTTAACCAATGACACTCCTTACTTTGTATTTGTTCGAGCAGTGAATGCTAGCGGCAGCAGTGAGTACAGTGTGAGTGCAAGTGGTACACCAGTAGCCGCGAACGAAGAGCCGGAAGAGCCAAGTGGATCCACAATTGTTTGGACTGGCGAAGCGTTGAAGCTTAGTGGAAGCACAACCAATGTTAGTGGATCTGTTGATAGCTCCAGTGATACAGCACTAAGTTTTACAGCGACGGGCGGTAAGTTTGAGTCTGGCAAAACAGCACTTTATCTGGTGAGTACCCCCGTATCAGGTGACTTTGTATTGACTGCTAAAGTGAAACAGTTAGGCACAGTAAATGAGAGCACGTCATCACAGCTTCCTGTTGGACTGATTATGTGTGTCTGTAATGCTGCAGATGCAGGAACTAAAGTTATGGCATTAGCTGGGTTAATTGATAAAACTACAGATACTACCGTAAATCTATTACCTGCTTATGGACATATACTTGCAGACGCTGGCAGCTATGCAAAAAACAACGCTGCTAGCAGTGTTACACCCGGTGAAACTCTGTATCTGAAATTGGTACGCTCAGGAACTGGCTATATTTCGTCCTTTTCAACCGATGGTGGTATTAACTACACTCTATTAAATAGTGGAACCTTTACTGCACCGTTGCCGACAAGCTTAAAAGTTGGTGCTTTCTCTGCTGCAGGTGCAACAAGTCAAACGTTTATTTTTGAAGATATCTCAATCACCCAAAATTAATATTTGAAAGAAAAACAAACGCCCGGAGTAATTCCGGGCGTTTTTTATCCCCCTAAAAAAAGAAGCCAAGTATTGGCTCATATCAATCAGCAATAGTTATTGGTCTTGATAATCAATAAAAACGACAATGTTTTATCAGGAAAAACTATGAAGAAATTAATTATTTCAGTCACTATGCTCAGCGTATTGATGACCGCCTGTGGTGGTTCTGGGTCAGGTAGTAGTAATACGAGTTCTGTTGCATCCTCAATCTCCAGTTTGACAGTATCTGTAAGCAGTATCGCGAGTTCAGAAGCTAACTCAGCACAGACCAGTAGCCAGGCGCCGGTAGCAACAGGCGTATTTCTCGATGCAGCGGTTGCCAATATTGGTTACCGCACGGAAACCCAAGAAGGTTTTACCAACACTAATGGTGAATTCAGCTATCGCATAGGTGAATTAATTACATTCTTTATTGGTGGGTTGGAATTGCCCATTGTAGTGGCAAAAGACATTATTACGCCGCTGGATATAGTCAACACCGAAAGCCTTACCGATAACCAACTCATTAATATACTGCGTTTATTACAAAGCCTTGATGCGGATGGTGACGCAAGCAACGGTATTGAAATTACTGCCGCTGCAATTGCAGCCGGAACAGTTTTGGATTTCACTACAGCGCCGGAAGTGTTTGCTGAATCACCGGCGGTAAAAGCATTATTGCAAGCATCCGGTAGCATTAATCAGGAACTGATTTCTGCGGAACAAGCCGTAGCGCATTTTCAAACTACTTTGGAATTAATTAACGGGCCATCGTCCAGTAGTTCGAGCCAATCATCAACGCTGATTATTGAATCCAGTTCATCTATGAATAGTAGTGAAGGTGCTGTTGCTTCAAGTTCCTCAGTTAATAGTAGTGAAATAGTTGTTGAATCCAGTTCCTCTGCAGCTAGCAGTGAAGAACCTATTGCATCAAGTTCTGCAGGTAATGTGGCCGAAGTATTTTTTACGGAAACCTTTGAAGGCGCTACTGCCAGTAATTTCTACACAACCTATCGCGTTAACGGCAGCGGTCAATCGCTCTATAAAAAATCCGGTGGTACGCCAGTGTTTGCAGATGGCACCATTACCTTAACCGGTGCGCGTTTTACCATTGGTGAAGTGGGTAAAGATCTGGATTTAAGCAAGCCCTACAAAATTTCATTTGATGTGATGCAAGCCATCGGTTCCGGAAAAGTACAGATTTTTGTGGATAACGCCAACACCTCCGGCGATAGAATCTTTAATGAAAATGCCAATACTCTGGTTGTGGGTCAACGGTTTGTATTGAGCGCTAGCGATAGCACGGCGAATTCTTTTATACAGATTAGAGCAGAAAGCACCGCGACTTTGACGATTGATAATCTGGTCATTGAATATACCGATGCGGCGGGTTCATCCAGCAGTGCGTCATCCACAGGTAATGCAGGTGCGAGCAGTTCTGCGGCAGGCGGGGTAAGTTCAAGTGCTAATTCATCGATTATTTCATCGAGCCTGAGCAGTTCATCATCAAGCGCACCTTATATTCCCGGCGATGTAAACCTGAGTGCGGACTGTATTATTCTCGCCACTAATCCCAACGTAAACTGGCGCGATACTGCCTTGCAAAGCGATCAGGAAATTGTGGAGTGTTTATATAAAACCCTCGGTACTCCAGTGGGCTATGGTGAAAATGCAAAAGGCGGATACGATCCTAACGGCAACAGCAAACTCACTATCATCACTAAAAATTCCAGCACCTCGGTTGAACAGCAAGTGTTGGATGCAATTAGCGGTGAAGCGCACAACTGGATAGTGTTCGACAAAATCCAATTTGCGCAGCCAACAGAAATTGGTATGTACCGTTTGGGTTGCAGCAATCCGACTGTGCAATCCATTCTCGGTGCAACCGAAGCTGAGTGTGTGAATTACGAACAGTGGTGCGCAAAAAACAGTGTGAGTGAATCGGCGTGTGTGAGCACTTTCTTTAACACGGCGATGAATAAATCCAACAACCCGATTCGCAATCCGGTGATTGGCTCCAACAAAAGTATCGATGGTCGCGGCAGCGAGGCGCACTTCCTGTTTAGCGGTTTTGCGATTGGTAAAGATTCCACTGGCCAACCGACACAGACCGCAACCAGTGTGATTCTCACGCACTTGAACTTTAAAGGCGCAGGCCACACCGAAGACCATTATGTTGACCCGGATATGATTCGCTCCACCGGCGCATCACACGATATCTGGATTCACAAAAATACCTTTGATACCACCGGCGATTCCGCGTTTGATGTGAAAGTCGGCGCCTACGGCATCACCATGTCATTCAACGAAATTCTCGATGTGAAACGCGCAACGCTACATAGTTCCAGCGACAGTCACACAATCGACGCGCAAATCAGAACCACCATGCACCACAATTTATTTGTGACACGCGATGCGAGTTACATGGCGCTCGGCAATACCTTGCGCCGCGTACCGCTGATCCGCCGTGGTACCTCGCATATGTTGAACAACGTGTTTGTGAATTATCGCAAAGACCTGCTCAGCATTCGTGTGGGTGCGAGCATATTGCAGCAAGACAATATGTTTGTAGTTAACCGCATCCATCAGGAAAAAGCGGATCTGGCTGCATCACTCACTGAGTTACAAACGAACTTGATTCGCGATGTAACCGGCGGTAATTATCGCGGCGAAGGCAACTTCGTTTGGTTTGGCGACGCTGCCTGTAATCTCGATGAAACCACCAAAACCGGCTTTACCATTAGCTCGGGTGCAGTGGCTAATTTGGCGGAGAACTATTCCGCCACCTCGCAGGGCCTATTGGGCAGTTGGCATTTTGCGGCTGGGCAGGATCTGGTGGATTACCTGAGCGCTACGGCAGGTAAATATGGTCAGGTGCCGTTTAATTCGCCTTTGTCGGGCGACCGTCATTATGTTCTGGGTTTGGGTAAGGTGACCTGTCAGTAATTGCAGTGGGACAAAACGATTGGCTATATAGCGAAATGGCGCAATATTCATCATTTTCTATGGTCTATATAGTCAATCGATATTTGTCTGTAAAAATTTGTATGTTATAAATGACTTGTCTATAGGGAATGGCATGGTTTGCAACAATCAACTTTTCCGTTTGCGGTAACGTATTGATTGCAGATCATTTTAATAAGAATAGAAACATAGACACGGGTCACGGCCCGATTTCCTAGCAGGTACCCTTTATGTCCACTCTCAGTATTCGTCAGCAGCTCATGCTCTGCGGGTTATTGATTACTGCACACGTCGTTGTTTTTGCATTAGCTCCTGCCTAAGTTTTTTAACTGAAAACCAGGGCCGCAAAGCCACAGCCACCTCTCAATCAGGGGGCTGTGGCTTTTGTGTTTTTGGGCGTAAGGAACTGTGAAAAAAAACGCCATTGACTGGCATCTGCACGCCAAAATGGGTATAACAGAAGCATGTTGACTTCCTGTTTTGTCCACACATCGGATGCAAAACATCCGTACACCAATGCCTTCTGGCTGCGCAGCCGCTCGCCGCTGTGTCAGCGCCATCCCTTTTTTACCGACCCACCTGCGTTAATCTAAAACTCGTCTGCGTTTTATGCCTATAGTCAGCCTGTTGCGCTGGCTGTTGTTGTGCATTGATTGTGCATTGTCATCAAGCATTCCGGGGATATCGCATGGAATTGTTGTGGATCATTTTACTGCCCTTGCTGGGCGCGTTTTTGCCGCCCTTATGCGAGCGCTTTGGGCGCAATATATGCGCATTTTCGGCGGCGATAGGGCCATTATTGGCGCTGGGCTTATTGCTGTCCTATCTGCCCGCACTGTTTGAGCGGCAGCTGTTTTTCTTCCATTTGGATTGGCTGCCGCAGCTGGGTATGGATTTAAGCCTGCGCCTTGACGGGCTGGGCATGATGTTCGCGCTCTTGATCCTTGTGATTGGCCTGCTGGTGATTTTTTACGCCCGCTACTACCTGGATAAACAGGATTCCCTCGGTCGCCTCTACGCCCTGTTGCAACTGTTTATGATGGCGATGCTCGGCATCGTATTGGCCGATAACATCCTGCTGTTGGTGGTGTTTTGGGAGCTGACCAGCCTGAGTTCATTCCTGCTGATTGGCTATTGGTCCCAGAAGAGTGAGGCGCGTAAAGGCGCGCGTATGGCGTTGGCGATTACCGGGGCAGGGGGGCTGACGTTACTCGCGGGCGCGTTGATTCTTGGCCAAATTACTGGCTCTTACAGTTTGCAAGTGATCACTAACTCGGCCGATTTAATCCAGGCGCATCCGCTCTATCCAGTTGCGCTGATCCTGATTTTGATCGGCGCCTTTACCAAATCAGCCCAGTTTCCTTTCCACTTCTGGCTGCCTCATGCCATGGCGGCACCCACGCCGGTATCGGCCTATTTGCATTCCGCGACAATGGTGAAGGCGGGCGTATTTTTGCTCGCGCGTTTGTATCCCGCATTGGCGGGTTCGGATTTGTGGTTTTACATTGTCACCTTTACCGGCCTTGCAACGCTGGTGTTTGGCGCCTATACCGCGCTCTTTAAACACGACCTCAAAGGCTTGCTCGCCTATTCCACCATCAGCCACCTCGGGTTGATCACCATGTTGTTGGGTTTTAGCAGCGAACTGGCGACGGTGGCGGCGCTGTTTCATATCGTCAATCACGCGACCTTCAAGGCCTCGCTGTTTATGGCGGCGGGCATTATCGACCACGAAACCGGCACCCGCGATATGCGTCGCATCAATGGTATGTGGCAGTACATGCCGATCACCGCGACCGTGGCCATGGTGTCGGCCTCGGCCATGGCCGGGGTGCCACTGCTCAACGGGTTCCTGAGTAAGGAGATGTTTTTTACCGAGACCTTGCAGGTGGAATTGATGGGCGGGTTCGATTGGATTATCCCGCTGATGGCGACGCTCGCCGGGATTTTTGCGGTGGCCTATTCCTACCGGTTTATTCACGATGTGTTCTTTAACGGCCAACCCATCAACCTGCCCAAGTTCCCGCCCCACGAGCCGCCGGGTTTTATGATCTTGCCCATGGCGATTTTGGGGGTGCTTTGTTTGCTGGTCGGTATCCTGCCCAATTTCACGGTCGCGCCCATTTTGGAGGCGGCCAGTTACGCGGTGTTGGGGGAGGGTATTCCCGACTATCACATCGCCATTTGGCATGGCATCAACCTGCCGTTGGCGATGAGTGTCAGCGCGCTACTTGGTGGATTGCTGCTCTACTATCAGCGCAAAGGGCTGTTTGCGTTTTATGAGCGTGGCTATCGGGTGGATCAAAAAGAAGAGTTTGAAAAACGCATCCAGAGTCTGGTGCGTTTTGCCCAGCGCTTTACGGATGCCATCGAAAACGGCTCATTACAGCGCTCGGTCGCTCTCTTGATCGGCACCGCGCTGCTGCTGGCCGCCGTGGAGTTCTGGCCGCTTGGGCAACTACTGGGCAAAGTCGCCCTGAGCCCGGTCGATTGGGTCAGTCTGTTGCTCGCGGTGGTGATGATGATCGCTGCACTAGTGACGGTGATCATCCATCACAACCGGGTTGCAGCGCTGCTGGTGCTGGGCGGGGTGGGGCTGATTTTATCGCTCGCGTTTGTGCGCTTTTCCGCACCCGATCTGGCGCTCACGCAAATCTCGGTGGAAGTAGTGACCATTATCCTGCTGATGCTGGCGCTCTACTTCCTGCCGCAAATCACCCCGCACGATTCCGATAAGAGCCGGATTGTGCGCGATATCCTGCTTGCGGGCGGCGCTGGTTTGGGGGTGGCTTTGCTGACCCTGGCGATTCTCACTCGTCCCTACGATACAAGTCTGGCCGACTTCTTCCTCGCTAACAGTGTCAGCGGCGGCGGCGGGACTAACGTGGTCAATGTGATTCTGGTGGATTTCCGCGGCTTTGATACCCTCGGCGAAATCACTGTATTAGCGATCGCCGGTTTGGGTGTCTACCTGATGCTCAATGGTCTGCAGTTGCCGCTGCCGGGTGCCGACGGCGATGGCCGCCGCTGGGCGCGCGATCCTTATCCCCCCATCCTCACGGTGCTGTCGCGGATTCTGCTGCCGCTCGCGCTTTTGGTCTCGGTTTACATTTTCCTGCGTGGCCACAACCAGCCGGGCGGGGGGTTTATCGCCGGTTTGATCACCAGCATCGCGCTGATTTTGCAGTATGTGTGCAGCGGCTCGGCCTGGGTGCAACAGCGCTTGCCGCTGGATTACGGGCGTGTGGCGGTGTTGGGGGTGTTGATCGCCACCCTCACCGGCATTGGCAGTTGGCTATTCGGTTACCCCTTCCTTACCACCAGTTTTACCTACGTGAGCTTGCCACTGGTGGGCAAGTTTGAACTGGCGACGGCGATGATTTTTGATACGGGTGTGTATGTCACCGTGGTGGGTGCGACCCTGCTAATGCTGGCGCAGCTGGGCAATCTGGCGCAAACCACCTACAACACATCGTCCGGTACAGCTTATGGCGATTCAGAGGAGGCACACTAATGGAAGCGCTGATTGCTTTGGTGATTGGGGTATTGGTGAGCTGCGGTGTGTACTTGCTGCTGCGCGCCCGTACCTTTCCGGTCATTCTCGGTCTGACCCTGCTGTCCTATGGGGTCAACCTGTTTATTTTTGTGATGGGTCGCCTGCGCACTGGCGCGCCGGCCGTGGTGAACAAGGGCGACAGCCTCAGCTCAACCCTCAACTATGCCGATCCACTCCCGCAAGCACTGGTACTCACCGCGATTGTGATCGGTTTTGCGATGACTGCCTTCCTGCTGGTACTCGCCTTGCGCGCCCGCGCCGAACTGGGTAATGACCATGTAGACGGCACGGCGGGCTTGGGCGAAAAACCGGTCAAGCCGGTGCGCCCACTAGAGGAGGACGAAGTTTGAGTCATTTACTGATCGCTCCTTTACTGCTGCCGTTGTTGACGGCGGTATTGCTGATTTTCCTCTCCGGCCGTTCGCTGTTACTGATTCGTAGCCTCAGTGTCATCTCCGCCGCGCTGCTAGTGGCGATTGCGGTTGCCCTGCTGCAAATCGCCAACGACGGTCAAATCCACCTTTACGCCTTGGGCAATTGGATACCGCCGTTCGGAATCGTGCTGGTGTTGGATCGCCTGAGCGCATTGATGTTGCTGGTCACTTCGGTGCTCGCGCTGTTCAGCCTCGTCTACGCTTCACGCGGTACCGACGGCCCCGGCGACAAACTGCACGCCATGGTGCAATTCCTGTTGCTGGGGGTGAACGGCGCGTTTCTGACCGGCGACCTTTTCAACCTGTTTGTATTTTTCGAGGTGCTGCTGATCGCCTCTTACGCGCTTTTGCTCCATGGCCGTGGCGCCGAGCGGGCGCGTGCGGGTTTGCATTATGTGGTGATTAATCTGGCGGGCTCGGCGCTGTTTTTGATCGCGGTATCGGCGCTTTACGGCATTACCGGCAGCCTCAATATGGCCGATATGGCCGCCAACATCGCCCAACTCGACCCCGCCGATGCCCCCCTCGCCGCCACCGCCGGTGTGTTGTTGTTGGTGGTATTTGGCTTGAAAGCCGCCATAGCGCCGCTGTATTTTTGGCTGCCGCGCGCCTACGCCTCGGCCAGTGCGCCGGTGGCCGCGCTCTTTGCGATCATGACCAAAGTGGGTGTTTACACCATAGTACGCACTTACACGCTGATCTTTGGCGATAGCGCTGGACCGCTGGCAAATCTCGCGTTGCCCTGGCTCTGGCCACTAGCGCTGATTACCCTGGCGCTGGGTTTGCTGGGCGCACTCGCGGCACGCGAACTACGCGTCCAGATCGCCTATTTGGTGGTGGTGTCGGTCGGCACACTGCTCGCCGGTATCGCGCTTAATACCGAAGCGGCGCTGGCGGCGAGTTTTTACTATCTCATTCATTCGACATGGATCTGTGGTGCACTGTTCCTGCTGGCCAATCTTATCCAGCGCCAACGCGGTGATCTGGGCGATCGCATCACCAAAGGGCCGCGCATGGCGCAATCGGCACTACTTGGCAGCCTGTTTTTTATCGCCGCTGTGAGTGTGATTGGCCTACCGCCGCTCAGTGGGTTTATCGGCAAGTTATTGTTGCTCAGCGCCGCTGGTACTCAAGGCAATGCAATCTGGCTGTGGGTGCTATTGCTCGCCGGCAGCCTCGCCACGCTGATGGCGCTCAGTCGCAGCGGCTCCACTTTTTTCTGGCGTGGAGAGGGCGATGTAGTTTCTACCCGGGGCTCGACTAGTCCAGTTGCGAATAGTCTCGATGCGGGTAAACCCCTAGCGCAAAAAGGTGAACTATTGGCGGTGATCGGGCTTCTACTTTCTATTTTTATGGTCACGCTGGGCGCATCGACTGTGCTGGATTACACCCAGGCGCTAGCGCACCAGTTGTTATCGCCCGAGGCTTACATTCAAGCCATGCATGAATTCACCGCAATTGAGGGCAACTCACAATGAAACCACAACCGGCAACACCTTCCTCAACGGCGCCTAAAGTGCGCAGCTGGTTTCCGCACGCGGGGTTGAGTGTATTTATGCTCTTGCTCTGGCTGCTGCTGGCGAACGATGTCAGCGTCGGCCAAGTCGTACTCGGCAGTATTCTGGCTTGGGTGATCCCCTGGCTTACACAAGGTTTCTGGCCCGAGTCCTTGCGCTTGCGTCACCCGCTGGTGCTGATCAAATTTGTGCTGGTGGTGTTCTGGGACATCCTCATCGCCAACTTGATTCTGGCGGTGCGCATCCTCGGCCCGATTAACAAACTGCAACCGGCTTTTATGCAGGTGCCGCTCGATATCCACCACGAATTCACCATCACCCTGTTTGCCAGCACTATTTCACTCACCCCCGGCACTGTGTCGGCGGATCTGAGTCTGGACCGTCGCTACCTGCTGGTGCACAGCCTGCACGTGACCGATATAGACGCCGCCATAACCGAAATGAAACAGCGCTACGAAGCCCCGTTAAAGGAGGTATTTGAATGCTCACCACAGCCATAAGCATCGCCATGTTGCTGCTCGGCATCGCCATCGCCCTCAACCTCTGGCGCCTGATACTCGGCCCCTCATTGCCCGACCGCATACTCGCGCTCGACACCATGTACATCAACGCCATCGCGCTGTTGGTGTTGTTCGGCATTTATCAGGGCAGCATGTTGTATTTCGAAGCGGCGCTACTCATCGCGGTGATGGGTTTTGTCGGCACGGTCGCGCTCAGCAAATATCTGCTGCGCGGCGACATTATTGAATAAGGGGAGATTTATGCCTGTTTCGCTCGACTCTGCATTACTGGAAGGCCTAATCAGCTTCTTCCTACTCGTCGGTGCCGCCTTCGCGCTCATCGGCTCCATCGGGCTGATGCGCCTGCCGGATTTTTACCTCCGCCTGCACGGCCCCGCCAAAGCCACCACGCTGGGAGTTGGTGGCATCATCATCGGCTCAGTGATTTTCTTCTCCACCCAGGGCGATGGACTGAGCCTGCATGAATTACTGATCGCGTTATTCCTCTTCATCACTGCGCCCGTTAGCTGCCACATAGTTGCCAAAGCGGCACTGCATTTGCGTTTGGAGGCAGTGGAGCGGACGCGGGGGAAACCGTGGAAATAAAACGCTAATTATGATTCCTGCTTTTTAACCTTTTCCGCATAAATCTCGCCGCCGACTGCCCAGTTTTTGGTGGCGACATCTTCAAAGATGACGTAAATATAATGGGCGTCAACACCGGTATTTTTTACCAGCGATTCGGTGACGTCTTTGGCGATCTTTTGTTTTGCTTCATCGCTTCTGCCTTCAAACATGGAGATAGTAACTACCGGCATATCGTTTTCCTCAGTTATGGAGTTGTGTTTCGGGAGATAAAAAATTCAGAAAAATCAGGGATAAACTCGAAGATCGGAAAAATAACCCTCGGTACCTATGTCTACCCATAATCCGATAGCACCTGTTGAATCTGCGCCGTGTTTTAAATCCTCAACAATTAGCGAAGGCTTATCGGCACCATTGATAAATAATGTTGCTAGCCGACCTGTCACCACAATTTTTAATTGAATCCATTCATTCAGTCCTATATCGGCAGGTGACTCGTAGCGACCTGGAAACTCGGTACGCAATCGATCAAATTTGAAATCCGGATAGGAAAAATACTGGGTGGCATGGCTGCGCCTTTTTGTATCCTCGCTACGTCCATTGGTTGGGCGAACGTAGATACTTTCAAATACAGAGTTATCCTTGTTAATGCGAAATGCTATGCCAATAAAACCGCGTGCATAATCCGGTGCATCGGCAAGTAATCGGCTCAACACCTTGATTTCAATAGTGCCGTCTTTGAAATCAGCTCCTTGGATGCGCACAAATGTTGGTTCATCAAACTTTGTTACCTTGGGGTTTTTAACAACTTTAATTGCCTTAACGTCATCAATATTTTCCAGTGAATAAGAGACATCGACTGCTGTTAATCTTGCAGTATTTAAATTAATTTCAGTTGCTAAAACATTTAATGTTGGCAGTAAAAAACTGATAACAACTGCGATAAAAAATTTCATGATGCCTCCTCACTGAAAAATACGGGATTTAACTTATAAGGTCACCCATGCTGGTGCTATACCAGTGCCCTTACCGAGAAAAAATCCAAAATGAATATTCATCTCCCCGATGGGTTCTATAAAGCGGCTATTGCTTAATGCGCCTGCATCTACCGCATCAAAACCTAATGCTTTTGTAAGTTGTGTAACTTTCGTTTTTGCATCTTCATCATCGCTGGCGATAAACACTTGCAGTGTTTTACTCAGGCGCGCTGACTGCGGCAGCAAGGGCGCAAAAATAGTGTTGAACGCTTTAACCACTGTTGCGTTGGGTGCGAGCGCCTGAATTTCTTCAGCGGCTGAAGTAGTATGGCCAATCACCAGCGTTTTGTAATCGGCACTGATGGGGTTGCTGATATCCACCAGTATTTTGTTGGTCAGATCACCAGCTTGTTGCAAGCTGTCTGCAACCCCGCCAAAGGGCAGGGCAAGAATAATTACATCGGCCAGTTTCACTGCGGCGGCAATGCCACCGCCTTCAATATTCGCGCCAGTTTTCGCCGCCAGTTCGGCTGCTTTAGCTGGGTCGCGGCTGCCAATAACCAGGTTAATCTTAGCTTCGCTCAATGCTTGAGCCAGTCCTGTTGCCATGTTTCCGGTACCAATAATTGCGACTTTCATTTGGGTGATCTCCACTGGGTTTAATGTGAAATCACTATAAATTGACAATGTAATGGGATAAATTCCAATTTCATTGGTTTACTTTAAACAGAGCGTTGTTAATGGATCGTTTAACCAGCATGAGTGTGTTTGCCAAATCGGTAGATTTGGGGTCGTTTTCGGCAGCGGCGGAAGCCTTATCTATGTCGCCGCAGTTGGTGGCTAAACACGTTAATGTGCTGGAGCAACAACTGGGGCTTCGTTTACTGAATAGAACTACCCGGCGCCAGAGCCTGACCGATGCGGGCAGAATCTATTACGAACGGGTGCGCATTATTCTGGCGGAAGTTGAAGCGGCGGATAGCCTTGCCGCCGAAGCGCGCACCGCACCGCGCGGACGTTTGAAAATTAACGCGCCAGTGAGTTTTGGTATCCATGCTTTAGCGCCAAAATTGCCAGATTATTTGGCGCGTCACCCGGAAGTGTCAGTGGAAATGACCCTGTCCAATCGTTTTGTGGATGTTGTCGAAGAGGGCTACGACGCCATCTTTCGGGTGGGCGACTTATCCGACAGCGGTTTGATTGCGCGCAGTCTGGCACCTTATCAACTAGTGGTGTGCGCCGCGCCTGCGTATATCGCAACTCATCCACCCATTAATACCCCAATGGATTTGCAGCACCATGAATGCCTGGCGTTTTCGCATCCGGTACTGCGCAGTCATTGGACCTTCGAAGGCCCCGATGGAAAAATGGTTGTGCCCATCGCCGGGCGCTTGGTGATGGATAGCGGAGAAGCACTGTTGTCCATCGCCGTTGCCGGAATGGGTGTTTTGTTGCAGCCGATGGAATTGGTGCGCGCCGAATTAATCACTGGTCGCTTGATTGCGCTGCTGCCTGAATACAAAATCCCTACCCGCCCCATGCATGTCCTCTATGCACCGGATCGCCGCATCACGCCCAAGTTGCGTAGCTTTATTGATTTTGCGGTGGAGCAGTTTGGCTGAGATGAGTCATGATCAGGTGTATTGATCTTAGTATTTATAGGCAGCATCTTTTTCAATAAATTAAAGGAATTCAATAAAATGAAAGCGTTTCTAGCAGCAATTTTATTTCTTTTATCAAACATCACTTTTGCTGAAGACCCTTTACCCGAGCTGGAAATTAAAAAAATCGAAGAGGGCGTTTATCTGTACACCGCTTACGAAAAAATTGAAGGCTGGGGGCTTGTTGGCTCTAACGGATTAGTCGTGCTTGATAACAAAGATGCTTACCTGATTGATACACCTATTTCAGCTAAAGATACTGAAGTATTACTGCAATGGATTGACGCGCAGGGCTTGACCGCCAAGGCAAGTATTTCCACCCATTTCCACAGCGACAGTAGTGGGGGTATCGCATTTCTCAATTCAAAGTCCATTCCAACTTACGCCTCCAAGCTAACTAACAAGTTGCTTAAAAATAAAGGCGAAGCACAAGCCACTCATTCGTTTATCAAAAATCCCTTTTGGTTGGTCAATAAAAAAATAGAAGTGTTTTATCCCGGCGCTGGTCACACTTCAGATAATGTCGTGGTGTGGATGCCAGAGCAGAAAATTCTATTCGGCGGCTGTTTTGTCAAACCCGAAGGTCTCGGCAATCTTAGCCACGCAGTAATAGAAGAATGGCCTGCCTCCGCTGAAAAACTTATCACTCGCTACGGCACTGCAAAGCTAGTTGTGCCAGGGCATGGCAAAGTTGGCGATGCTTCGTTCTTGGAAAAAACCAAGCAGCGAGCATTTGAAGCTACAGCAGCTAAAAAGTAAATTTCAAAAGAAGTGATTAATGAATAACCACGAAAAACTCAACTACGTCGAATTCGCCGCGCGTGATTTACCGGCAACCAAAACCTTTTTCTCCGCCGTATTCGGTTGGGAGTTTGTCGATTATGGCCCTGAATACACCGCGTTTTCCCATCAGGGTTTGGATGGTGGTTTTTATCAAGCGGATATGTGCAGCCAAACCAGCAATGGCGCTGCATTGCTGGTTTTTTACAGCGCGGATATTCAAGCAACTTTGCAAAAAGTGATTAATTGCGGCGGCACGATTATCAAACCGTTGTTCGATTTCCCCGGCGGTTGCCGGTTTCATTTTACCGAGCCGAGTGGCAATGAGTTTGCGGTTTGGTCGGAAGCAAAAAATTAATCGCTGTAACTAAATGGCACTGGTTTATGCAGTGCCAATTTCACACGAGTACAAGCAGAGCAGTCCAAAACACGGATTTCATTTAGTGCAGGGTGATTATCGCGCGCTTTGGGCTGCTCTCTTGCGTATCGAAATTATTAACACTAATTCTGCTCCGCGCTGGTGAACGGGTGGCCGATGACCCTCCTTTTACATCGAGCCACTCGTTAACTTTGCGTTTTATTTCATGTTTGGCAGCCTTACGTTTAGCCTTTTCCGTTTTTTCATGCACACCACCTTTGCTCATAATGGGGTGAAATGCATGACCGTTGCGCCGTTCCTGTTTCTTACCTTTTGTGTTCCTGTCGTCTTGCTGATTGGGCATGATTGCCTCCTGTTAACTGGCTAGTAAAAACCACTCTGGATTATTTGCCGCTTTTAAGCGGCGTTTTGCTTTTGCATCATTGGCGATAAATTGCGGCGCTTGTTTTGTAGTTTCAAAACAAAACTTCTCTGGTAAATCTGTGTAGAGAGAGCGGGGTGGTGCGCTGCCATTTATCTTCTTCATTACTTTTCCGGTATCGAAGGTGTGATAATAAACTTTGCTAAACCCCAGCTCCT
Organism: Cellvibrio sp. BR; assembly: GCF_000263355.1. Taxonomy (NCBI): domain Bacteria; kingdom Pseudomonadati; phylum Pseudomonadota; class Gammaproteobacteria; order Cellvibrionales; family Cellvibrionaceae; genus Cellvibrio; species Cellvibrio sp. BR. The sequence goes on from NZ_JH668200.1 coordinate 613,152, forward strand.
GCTGCACAAACCAAAGCGTTGCCGTCATCATGGCTTCTGACCAAATCTTTTTTTGCTCCGCGATCACATTTTCGCAGTAAGCCGCCACCTTGTTTCGGTCTAGGCTAGTGCGGCTCCAATAGAAATGCATTTCATTACCGCTCCCTGTACTTAATGCTCGCTTGTAGGTGTACTCCAAGTCCCGGATTAAATCGGATTGAATTTCTTCAATCAGAATTTCTCCGGTATTGAAATCCATATCCAACCTTGCCCATGCGAGTGTTGCCATACGCTTCCGGCTTTTAGGGTGAGCCGAGGTTGTCAGCCTATTCAAATGGCAACCGGTTACTGCATTAAACATTGCATCAAATTGATTACTCAAATTTAATTGCAACACCAGGTTCGCACCGGGGCGCGATGTTTGGTTCCATGAATAACGTTTCTTGTGGCCCCACTTGCCGAGCGTTAATACATAGTGTTCGGTTTGTGTTGACCACACACTATCCAATTGCGCTATCTCAAGCCGTCCATTTCCTGATTTTTTAAGGGTGTCTTTCACGAGTGGTTTATCCAAAAGCTTTTTCAGCTTTGATTGTTTGATGCCGTGAATATCACTATTTGTAGCAGTGCTTAAATACTGTTTGAGTAAATAAACTGCATACTGATCCTTAAAATAGCAAAACTGCGTGCGCTCCTTGGGAAGGCAGGCGATGACTTCATCCAATAATCTATCGTCCATAACATTATCCTTTTATACACAAGACTTGTTTGAGTGTATGAACCACCTCTATCAAGTCAGATTGGTTTTGCATAACCTCGTCGATGTCTTTGTATGCCGCAGGGATTTCGTCAATCACTGCTTTATCTTTGCGACATTCAACGCCTTTGGTTTGTGCAATTAAATCTTCTTTGGTAAACGCGTTACGTGCAGCAGTGCGGCTCATTTTTCTACCGGCGCCGTGGGCACAGGAACAAAATGAATCGGTATTGCCTTTTCCGCGCACAATAAAAGATTTAGCGCCCATACTGCCGGGAATAATTCCCAGCTCACCTTCACGTGCACTAATAGCTCCTTTGCGCGTAACAATTACATCTGCACCGAAATGATGTTCGCGACTCACATAATTATGGTGACAGTTAAGCGCGTGGCGATCGGCCTGAAACCTGGGCAAAAATGGCGCTATTGCACGCAATACCAAGCCCATAATTTCATTGCGATTTAGACGCGCGTATTCCTGTGCCCAATTGACCGCCGTAACGTAATCCACAAAGTGCTCACTGCCTTCGGTGAAATAGGCCAAATCTTTATCGGGCAAGTTGTGAAACTGTTTGCCCATATCTTTTTTGGCGAGGGCGATAAAATACTGCCCAATCGCATTGCCTATTCCACGGCTGCCAGTGTGCAGCATGATCCACACGTCTTTGTTTTCATCCACACAGACTTCAATAAAATGATTGCCGCTACCGAGCGTGCCCATTTGTTTGGTCCACAGGGTGTTCGGTTGTTTTAACATTTTCATCACTGTGGGATGTTTTTCAAAAAGCCACTCCACACCGGCTGTCATTTGTTTACATGCGCTTTCACGAATGCTCACCGTTTTATGCGCTTGCAAACCTACTGGCACTGCACGTTCGATCGCACTGCGCATTGCGGCGAGGTTATCCGGCAGTTGCGACGATTTAACCGAAAGTCGCACAGCACTCATCCCGCAACCAATATCCACACCCACTGCAGCGGGAATAATGGCATTTAAGGTCGGTATCACCGCGCCTACGGTCGCACCAATACCTAAATGCACATCGGGCATCGCCGCTATATGCGAATGAATAATTGGCAACTCGGCAATTTTTTTCAGTTGCGTCAGCGCCTCATTTTCAATATCGCGGGTGTAAATTTTTACGGGTTTAAAACCATTCCCCGCATTTTTGTTTAATTCAATTTTTACAGGCATAGAAATCCCTTAAGTGACTTTTTTGATAAATCACTTTGCGTTACTAAAAAAATGAAACCTTCGAGTTGGCTTTTTAAATCGCAGAAAAGAAAAAGCCCCGATTAGTTTCCTAATCAGGGCTTTAGTGTTGCGCCTGACTGGAAGGTTTTGTTATCACCTTCCAAGTCTGAATACTCAAAAGGTTGTTAGCGGTTGGTATAGTTCGCGTAGGTCATCATTGAGTACTCCATAAGTTGTGACAAACAAGTTGTCGGGTTGAACAGCAAAGTGTTTTTAGCACTCTGGAAATTGGGCGCGATAATACGCCGTTTTTTTGAGCTGTCAATTTTATTTCACGGGATGGGTTTTTTACCCGATGCTTTTCAAAAATATCCGTCGCACTGTTGCAATTACTATTTAATTTATTGCGGATTCATATCGACCTAACCAATCGCATACCCACTCAAACTTCCAATCGCCTCCAACGCCAGCTGCGCTGTTTCGCGGCCTTGTAAATTGATCGCGACGGGAATTTTTTTGCCGCTGTGGGTGAGGGCAATGATTTTGCAGATTTCTTGATGACCTTTACTGCTCTGTGTGCTGTAGCTGGTGGCGATTTGTAAGTTGCTAATTTCTGCGCGCGGAATTTGATTGCGTCCAATGGGAATTCCCAGCCAGTAGCGTTTGCTGATCAGGCCATTGTGATCCAGCTGGACGCGCAAACTGGTGAAGAGCAGTTTGAGGCAGATAAGTGTGACCAGGCTGCCGAGCAGGGTGAATACCCACACCATGATTGCCGGGGCATCGGATTTAAGGCGCATGAGAATACCGGCGCCCGCAAAAAATACGCCCACGATTAACCCAGTCAGGTTAGTGCCCGCGTTTTGAAGCATCGGGAAATGCATGCGCACGCCGCCGGGGATTTGTTCGATATTGGCGACGGCTTCAATTTGCGCTTCGCGCTCATCCATGAGTTGCGGGTGTTGGCTGCTCATCGGTAGTGCCGTGTGCGCTGGTTCGGCGGTGGCAAAGACAGGGATTTCAAATTGGCGCTGCAAATCCACGCCGGGTAAATCGGCATGTAAGTCCAGGCGCCAGAAACGATAGTCGCTGCTGTAGGTTTCCGAGGCGGGCAGGTCGGCGGGCACGTCAAAACACACCGCTAATAAGGTGCCACCGGCGGGTGCAGGTTTTGTGTGCGCCAAGCCGATGGTTTGCCAGATCACCGTTTCACGGCGACTGCGGTTTTTGCCGCTGCCGGTTTCGTAGCTGCGCAGGCATTGCAAGCTGACGGGAAAACGCTGTTGGCTGTTGTAGGCCAGGGGCAGGGTGAGGGTACCGCCCACTTGTCCACCCAAACGGCCGGGGTAGGGGTCGAGCATCAGACGCAACTGGCCAAAACGGCGCCAGCTGCGGGTGTTATTGATGGCCCACGCCAGCATAATCACCCCGAAGAGGGGAAATAATAAAACCATCAGGATTAGCTGGTTACCTTTATCCAGTTCGCCGGGAATCGCAATCACGGCGGGTAGCGAGATGAGGTTCCAAATAAGAGTGAAGCCCCAGAGAAACCAAAGGCCGCTTTTGCCATTGCAGGTCACTTCGCGGTTTGCCCATTGCTGCTGCCCGAGCCAGGGTTTGCTGGTGCTCTCGGGGTGGTTGATAGCGCCGGTTTTGGCGAGCAGTGTCCACAGCATCAGGCCGATACCTACGCCGCCAAACACCAGCACAAAAATCAGTTTGAAGCCGAGCATGCTCCAGCGCAGGTCGCGGTTGAGCACGGCGTCGGTGGGGTCTGTGGGGTTGACCCAGGCGGGAACGGGCTGTTGGTTTTGCAGCGCAGAGGATAGCTGGGCGGCCAGCTGTTGCTGGAAGTCACCAATGTTGTCGCTGCCGCCCATAATGGCTACCCGCTCGCCGGTATAGTCCAGCATCTGGTAGCGATAGGTGTAGCGCGCAGTGGCCTGGTAGGTATTGCTATCGTCGCCGCGATTGACCGATAAATTGGCCTCCAGCAGTTGCGCCTGCACTTGCGGCCAGGATTTCATCTGCTGCCATGTATAGAGGTTGGGAATAATACTGAACAGGAGTAAACCGATGCCAACCCCGGCAAAGGGCAGGGCAAAGAGCAACATAAACCAGTTGTGTTTGAGTGTTTTTAGCATGGCTTACTCCTTCAATTCTCTGCCTGGCAGTGTAGCGGCGATTGCCCGCTGATGTGACGCTTTGGCGCCTTCACCAGCGGCTCTTCAAAAAACAAGTAAACGATTACATTAATTATTATTAAAATATGTAATCGTTTTTGTGGCGGTTAATGTTGTTTTCATCACAAAGTATGGCTGAAAACGGCAATTTCCCTCTTGACGCTATGAGCGGTCAGGCGCACCATTTCGTTCAGTTCCACCCGCTGGGTGTGATGGGTAAAAACATAATAATCCCACTGCACCGGCAAGCCCCAAATCCACAGCTTTGGCAGAACGACGGGTTTAACCCTGTCGCTCAAAAAGCCCCGTGGGTTGATTCCCGGGTCCCGTTCACAGACGAACACCAATACCCCACAAGTGCTGCGCTGTAACCCAGCAGCCTCAAGCCTGGTGCGACCTTTGGTATGCACCTATCGGCTCCTCGGTCACTACCTCGTCCGGTCTTTATTGGCCGTGTTATCGCTATGTCCTAACGACATCGGCTGCAAGTCCTGACCTGTGCAGGGCGAGACGCCGCAGAAACCAATAACTAAAAGTGGAATAGGTATCAACAATGAAAAACAATATCCCTGTGCGCTCACTGGGCCGTTACGCCCTGTTCGCGGCGGCAACCAGTTTGCTGGCCAGTGCCGTTCAAGCACAAACACTCGGTGACAACCTTGCCATTACTGGCCCCAGCGCTGGCGCCGATGGCTCCGGCTTTAACGACACCAAACTGGTGCGCGACGGCAATGTCGGCACCGCCACCCAAGCCTCAGGTACCAGCAACCAGCGCGTGTCGGTCAAGTGGGGCAGTGCGGTGACGTTTAATACGGTGATCCTGCGTGAAGCGGGCAGCAAAGTGACCAGCTGGAGTTTGGTCGATAACGACACCGGCACTGTGTGGGCGACGGGCACCGGTATCGGCGCCGAGCGGGTGGTAAATTTAGGCACACGCAGCACCAAAAAAATCAATTTGATTGTGAATGCGACCAGCGCCCCGGCGATGGCCGAATTTGAAGTTTATAACGCCAGCGGCACGGCTTCGTCGGCGCCAGCTTCCAGCGCCGCCCCATCCAGTGTTGCCGCGTCCAGTACCCCCGCTTCAAGCGCACCTTCCAGCCAAACGATTGTGTACCAAGCTGAAAGCGGCAGTTTGTCGCAAGCGGCAGTGGAGTCCAACCACAGCGGTTTTACCGGCAGCGGTTTTGTGAACTTCGATAATCTGTTGGGTAGTTCCGCCCAGTGGACCGTCAATCAAGCCAGTGCGGGCACTGCGACTATCACCTTCCGCTATGCCAACGGCACCACCAGCAATCGCGCTATGTCGATCAGTGTCAACGGCACGGTGATCAATTCATCGCTGGCGTTTAATGGCACCGGCGCCTGGGCAACCTGGGCTGAGCAAAGCATGACAACCCAGTTGAATGCCGGCAGCAATGTGATTCGCGCGGTATCTACCACCAGCGATGGCGGCCCAAATCTGGATCAGCTGTCAGTGACCGGTGGAACAGTGGTGGTTAACTCTTCCAGCAGCCAGTCATCGGTTGCACCTAGCAGTGTACCGGCGTCGTCCGTTGCACCGAGCAGTGTGCCCGCTTCATCGGTTGCGCCAAGCAGCAGCTCGGTGGCTAACACCTCCAGCAGTGCATCCTCTAACAATGGGGCGATTCGCCCGGCGAAAATGGAAGGTTTTGCTGCCCATGCCGGTGTAACTGGCGGTGCCGGAGGTAGCGTCGTTACCGTGTCGACGGGTACGGAATTGAATGCGGCGCTCTGCGGTCGCAGCACCATGAGTGAACCTATAGTGATCCGGGTCAATGGCACTATCAATCACGGCAATACCACTGCCCAGGGCTGTAATACCCAGGCGGATGTGATTGAAATCAAGGCGATGAGCAACATCTCGATTCTAGGGGTGGGCACCAATGCGCTGTTTGATGAAATGGGCATCCATGTGCGCGATGCATCCAACATCATCATCCAAAACGTGCATATCCGTAATGTGAAGAAGAGCGGTTCACCCACCTCCAACGGCGGTGATGCTATCGGCCTGGAAACCAATGTGGATCGCGTGTGGATCGACCACAACTGGCTGGAAGCTTCGGGTGGCGAAAAAGACGGTTACGATTCGCTGCTGGATATGAAAGCTGGGGTGACTAACGTGACGGTTTCCTACAACCTCTACAACGATTCCAGCCGTGCGGGATTAATTGGCTCGAGCGATAGCGACAACAAAAATACCAACATCACCTTCCATCACAACTGGTACAAAAACATCGAACAGCGCACCCCGCTGATCCGACACGCGTTAGTGCACATGTACAACAACTACTGGTCGAACGACAGTATTGACCACATGTTCCATGCCATTAACTCGCGTATGAACGCCAAGGCGCTGGTGGAGAGCAACTACTTCTACAACGTCAACAACCCGTTGCTGGCCTCCGACGATTCCGATGTTGCCGGCTGCTGGCAAACCAATAACGACAATACGGTATTGCCCTACATCTACTACAGCCGCACGGTGGGTAATGGCGCTTTGGTTATTCCGGAAGTGGTGAGTGGCCAATTGCAATCCACTTGCTCGGTGTCGGTGCCCTACGCGGTACAAATGGATGCCGCTGCCAATGTACCGGCCATCGTTATGGCCAATGCCGGGGTAGGAAAAATCTCGCCGTAATTGATTTTACCAATCCGTCTTCAGGGGCATCCGCTTCGGCGCTGCCCCTCGCAGTGACGCCAATCGTTTTCGATAAACAATAAATTCAAAGGTAATCGAGATGACTATTTTCAAACACACGTCCAAGCACTGCATGCATTGGCTAAGCCGGGGATTGGTGCTCAGTGCCGCCAGCTTGCTTGCCACTGCAGTACACGCACAAACCCTGGGCACCAACCTTGCCATTACCGGCCCCAGCGCGGGCGCCGATGGCTCGGGTTTTAACGACACCAAGTTGGTACGCGATGGCGACACCGGCACCTATACCCAAGCCAGCGGCACCTCCAACCAACGCGTCTCGGTTAAGTGGGGCAGTGCAGTGAACTTTAATACGGTGATCCTGCGCGAGTCAGGCAGCACCGTGGGCGCCTGGGAGCTGGTGAACAACGATACCGGCGCGGTATTGGCGACAGGTTCTGGCATAGGCGCCGCGCGCACTGTGAATCTGGGTTCGGTGTCAATGAAAAAACTGAACCTGATTGTCAGCGGCAGCTCACCCCTGCGCATGGCGGAGATTGAGGTGTACAACGCCAGTGGTACTGCCAGCTCCAGCTCAGTTGTTTCCAGTGCCGTCGCCTCAAGTTCAGCGCCGTCCAGTATTGCCGCATCCAGTACCCCGGCTTCCAGCAGCGCACCCGCGAGCCAGACAGTGAGCTACGAAGCCGAGAGTGGCAGCCTGTCGCAAGCGGCAGTGGAATCCAATCACACAGGCTACAACGGCAGCGGGTTTGTGAACTTCGACAATCTGGTCGGCAGTTCCGCCCAGTGGACCGTCAATCAAGCCAGTGCCGGCACCGCGACTATCACCTTCCGCTATGCCAATGGCACCACCAGCAATCGCGCCATGGCGATCAGTGTCAATGGCACGGTGATCAATTCCGCGCTGGCGTTTAACGGCACCGGCGCGTGGGCTACCTGGGCGACACAATCGCTCACGGCTAATTTGAATGCCGGTAGCAATGTGATTCGCGCGGTATCCACCACCAGCGATGGCGGCCCGAATCTGGATCAGTTATCAGTGACCGGTGGAACGGTGGTGGGCAACTCCTCCAGCAGCCAGTCATCGGTAGCTTCATCAGTAGCGCCGAGCAGCACACCGGCCTCATCATCGGTGGCCTCCTCAACGCCTTCATCAGTTGCACCTTCATCAACCGCTCAGAGCAGTTCCAGTGTGGCTTCCAGCCAGGTCAACAGCAGCGCATCCTCGGTGAATTCCTCCAGCGGTGCCATCAGCGCCGAGTGTATCCAGTTGGCGACTAACCCCTCGGTGAACTGGCGCGATACTTCGCTGCAATCGGATCAGGCGATTGTAGAGTGTCTGTCCAAAACCCTGGGCAAACCGGTGGGTTACGGTGAAAACGCCAAGGGTGGATACGACCCTAACGGCAATAGCAAACTCACCATCATCACCAAAAATGGCAGCGTTTCAGTTGAGCAGCAATTGTTGGATGCCTTAACCGATAACGCGCACAACTGGATTGTGTTCGACAAAATCCAGTTCGCACAGCCGCACGAAGTGGGCATGTATCGCACCTATTGCGATAACGCGACAGTGCAATCGATTCTGGGCGCAAGTCAGGCGGAATGCATCGACTATCACTCATGGTGTGCACGCAAAGGCTTTAACGATCTGGCGACTTGTCGCACCGAGTTCTTCAACAAGGCGATGAACGTGAGCAGTATTCCGATTCGAATCCCGGCCATTGGTTCTAACAAAACGCTCGATGGTCGCGGCAGTGAGGCCTACTTCCTGTTCAGCGGTTTTGCGATCGGTAAAGACAGCAACGGCGTGCCGACACAAACCTCCGAGAGCGTGATCCTGACCCACCTGAAATTCCAGGGCGCAGGCCACACCGAAGACCATTATGTCGACCCGGATATGATTCGCTCCACCGGCGCATCGCACGATATCTGGATCCACAAAAACACCTTCGATACCACCGGTGATTCGGCGTTTGATGTAAAAGTCGGCGCTTACGATCTAACGATGTCATTCAACCGCTTGGTAAATGTGAAGCGCGCGGTACTGCACGGTTCCAGCGACAGCCGTACCATCAATTCACAAATCACCACCACCATGCACAACAATGCCTTTGTCACCACCGACGACAGTTACATGTTGCTGGGTAATACCCTGCGTCGTGTACCCTTATTGCGTCGCGGCACCACCCACATGTTCAACAATGTATTTGTGAATTATCGCAACCAGATTTTGAGCCTGCGGGTTGGAGCCAGTGCGCTGATGGAGGACAGTGTATTTATGGTGAACGCCGAGCATCAGGAAAAGAGCACAGTGGAATTATCGCTCGCAGAAATCAGCGTCAACCTGTTTAAAGACATTGCCGACGGTTACTTCCGTAACGACCGCAACTTCCTCTGGTTCGGCGACGCCGCCTGCAATTTAACGGCAGCTACCCAAACCGCGCTCACCGCGAACAATGGAACCGTCGCCAACCTTGCCAACAATTACAACGCGGCTTCACAGACGACTATCAACAACTGGCGCTTTGCCGCCGGTCAGGATCTGGTGGATTACGTGAGTGCAACGGCGGGTAAAAACGGCGAGATTCCCTACAACTCACCATTGGCGGGCGACCGTTATTACGTGTTGGGTCTGGGCAAGGTGCCGTGCCAAACTCGATAAGGTTTAACGCATGACAACAACAGCCCCGGTGCACAACACCGGGGCTTTTTATTTTCTTTTATTTTTTATGGCATTCACGCCTTGAATGACCTTGCATAAACTCCCTAGAATCAACGCCCGCTGATTTTTGGATAAGAGTGAATGAGTGCAACGGCTGATGCGTTTAATGAACTGAAAAAAACCATGGAATCCTACGCGCCCATTAGCCCGGAGACCTGGGCGGCATTGGTTACGATTTGCAAATTTCGCACGCTCAGTAAACATCAGGTGCTGTACGCCCTGGGTGAAATTCCACCTTCTTTTTCGTTTGTTTATTCCGGGCTGTTCAGATCTTTTATCACCGACGAAAAAGGTGCTGAGTACAATAAAAACTTTTTTTACGAAGGCACATTTCCCGGCTCAATGGTAGCCTTGCTGCGCCATACTCCCTCGGCCTTTACCATTGTTGCACTTGAACCTGCGCAGATTATTGAAATTGATTTTCCCGCCTATCGCGCACTCTTATTGCAGCGCGATGATTTAAAACTATTCCAGATCTATTATTTGGAACGCAATTGGTTGCTCGCCAAGGATGCGCGCGAAATTGCAATCGTTCAGGAAGATGCCACCCAGCGCTACTTGCGTTTTATGCGCGAATATCCCTTTTTACTTGAACGCTTATCACAACACCACATCGCCTCACATTTGGGAATTACCCCCACCCAACTCAGCCGTATTCGCAAAAAACTGTAATTTATCAACCTATGTAAATGATTTGGGTTTGTTCGCTCTTTATGCTGATTAACAACTATCACAGCAGGAATAACGAATGAACTTGATAAAGGCTTTGCACTGGCGCTACGCCGTGCGTGAATTCTCCAGCGATAGCATCGCCCCCGAACAATTGCAGCAATTATTGGAAGCAACACGCTTGAGTGCGTCCTCTTACGGTTTGCAGCCTTATCATTTGCTGGTGATTGAATCACCCAGGATTCGCCAGCAATTAGTTGAATTTTCTTTCGGGCAAGACAAAGTCGCCAATTGTTCTCACTTAATTATTTTTGCCGCGCATACGAATGTGGGTGATGCAACGGTTTATCGCTACATCCAACAATTTTCAGCTGTGCGCGAGGTTGTCCCCTCACAGCTACACAATATGGCGCAGCACTACAAAGCGGCGTTGGCGCAAATGAACAATGCACAGCGACAGGAGTGGGCGCACCAACAAGCTTATATCGCATTGGGAAATTTGCTTACCTGCGCCGCGCTACTGGAAATTGACACTTGCCCAATGACCGGTATTGAAGCTGAAGGTTACGATTGGGTATTAGGTCTGCGCGAAAAAAATCTTACCACTACGGCGGTTTGCCCGATTGGTAAACGCCACCCGCAAGATCGCACTGCACAGGAGCGCAAAGTGCGCTTTGAACTACAGGACATGGTGACAAGGCTGTGAATTATGTTGCGTTGCTTGCCTTGCTAGCGGGCGCCGCTATCGCAATTCAGGCGGGCATGAATGCGCAGTTGGGGGTGTTATTAAAAAGTCCGCTGCTTGCGGCAGCGGTGACTTTTATGGTGGCCTGTGGTTGTGCGCTGATTGTGGCTGCTATGACTGCGCGTCAATTTCCATCGGCGACAAGCATTTACACTGTGCCGGGTTATTTATGGTTTTCCGGTGCAATTAGCGCTTTTGGTGTCGCATCTTTTTATTTTTTGATTCCGCGCATGGGTGTTGGCCCGATGATGTCTTTTGCACTCACCGGGCAATTATTGATTGCGATGTTAATCAGTCATTATGGTTGGTTTGATTTACCCAAAACATCTATCACCTTTTCAAAATCGATGGGTGTACTCGCCATGATTGCAGGAATCGTATTAATTAATCGACGTTAACGCAGAGTGATAAATATGCAAGCATTAGATCAATTGAATATCGCTAACCTGACATCGCTGTGGCAAAAAATGGGCGTGGAAGATCATTCAGAATTTGCTACTGATGGATTAAGTATTTCGCCCACCTGGCCCAATCGTTTTTGGTTTGAATGGCATGCAACCTCGGCACAAATTAATGAGCTCAACCATTTTTTACATTGCCTGCCTACGCGCGCGGTAATTCCGGTGTGGACTGGCGCAGGTGAACAAGCCGCGCAGTTGGAGCGGTATTTACAGGATGAATGTTTTCAAATTTTGTTTGAGCAGTTGGCGATGTATCTTGATTTGCAAACAATTGTGCAACAAGACTTTCAAACTCTAACGCAACAAGACTTTTCACCCTTGAATATTATTAAAGTGCAAACGACACCAGAACTGATTGCATGGACGGAGACTGCTAGTGCAGCATTTGGTTATTGGATCGATATCAATGCGCTGCAACCCTTAATTGCCGACAGCAATGTCCAGTTATTGCTCGTCAAAAAAAATGATCAGCCCGCAGCAACAGCGTTGATTTATAAAACCGGTGAAATTATTGGTGCGCATTTGGTGGGGGTGCGGGAGAATTTTCGCGGGCAGGGCATCGCCAAAAATCTGATGCTGTTGGTAATTCAGCAAGCGGTGGTGATGGGTGGAAAATATTTGACCTTGCAGGCTTCAGCAGCGGGTGAGCCGCTGTATCGCAACCTGGGTTTTGTGGCGCAGTTTGTGATTAAAAATTATCAGCGTGTTGAAAAATAAAAAACGCAGCAGCGCAATTGCAGAGCGGTAATTTTAGGCAGGTTGCCGCTCAAACCAGCTTTCCAAAATCAAGCGCGCGGCAATAGAATCCACCGGGTTATGTTTATAGTGACGTGATCCGCCCTGTTCCATCACTTCACCTTTGGCTTCAAAACTACTTAGGCGCTCGTCCACCAATTCCACTTTTACGCCAAAGCGGCCATGCAGGCGGTTGGCAAATTTGCGTGCGCGTGTACTCAATTCGCTTTCGCTGCCATCCATATTGAGTGGCAAGCCTACCAATACCAAATCCGGTTGCCACTCCTGCAACAGCTTTTCGATCTGGGTCCAGTCGGGTACGCCATCTCGGGCTTTTAATTGCGCTTGGGCGTTGGCGGAGCGAGTAATGGTTTGACCGGTGGCGACACCAATATTTTTGGTGCCGTAATCAAACGCGAGCAGGGATTTAATCGTCATGGAGGATGGGTATCGATCAGGCGTGACCAGCGGTGCTGGCAATTAAATTCACATCAATACCCAAGGCTTGGGCCGCCGCCGTCCAACGCTGTTCAAGTGGGGTGTTGAAAATAATATTTTTGTCCGCTGGCACGGTGAGCCAGGAGTTTGCAGCAATTTCTGCTTCCAACTGGCCTTCGCCCCAACCGGCATAACCCAGTGCAATCAGCGAATGCTTGGGGCCATGCCCTTCGGCGAGCGCCACGATAATATCGCGCGAGGCAGTGAGGCTGATCTCGGGAGAGATTTCCAGTGTGGATTGCCATTTGGTATCCGGGCTGTGCAATACAAAACCGCGCTCCGGTTGCACCGGGCCGCCGCTCATCACAATTTGCTCACCCAGATCGGACACATCGCTCAGTGCCATTTGCGCAAAAATTTCTTTGAGCAACATGGGTGTCGCCATATTAATCACTACGCCCATGGCGCCTTGTTCACTGTGCTCACAAATGTAAGTCACGGTGTGCGCAAAAGACGAGTCGTTGAGCCCGGGCATGGCAATCAAAAAGTGATCGCGCAGGCTGCCGGGAGTGAGCTCGTCAATATCGGTTGGAAAGTCAGGTTTATCGTTCATGGATTCAGTATGAGGCCAACAGGAGCTAAAACAAGCGCTGGGGGAAAATTTATTCCTGTCCCTAATTGGCTGTGGTCGTGATGGTCGATTGTTTGCCGGTGATCTCAAAATTCCAGGTGCGGATGATTTGCAAGCGATCGGCCTGCTTGCGGATCTCGGCGGGAAATTGGGCAAAGGGCGCGGACAGGCGCACTATTTGGCGCGCGGCATCATCCAGAATGCGCTGGCCGGAGGACTGTAATACTTTAATTTCATAGATGGTGCCATCGGGGTTGATTACCACCGACAGGCGCAAATGCCCGGTTATTTTGCGGTTCAGCGCTTCTTTGGGGTAATTGCGATTACCAACCTGCTCAACTTTGGTACTCCAGTCATGCAGGTATTTGGCATCGAAAGATTCTTTGGTGGATACCGAGGTCAGGGTGCGTACCCGCGGACGCTTGGCGTACTCCTGACGCTGTTTATCCAATTTGGCTTGCAGGCTGGCAATTTCGGCGGAAACCATCAGTTGATCGTCCGTCAGTCCTTCGCGCTGTTGCACTTCCGTGCGCTCATCCGGGTTCTGCGTCATTTGCGCAACATGGGTGCTGCGCGACTGGGTGGTAATCAGCTGCTGCTCTTTGAGTTTTTGGGTGGCAGCGGCTTGCTGTGGCACCGGGTTAACGTCGCGCACTTGTGTATCGGCAAATTCAGCCTGGCGCTCGGTCGTGAGCTGTTTGGCTTCATCCAGCGTACCGCTGGCTTCCTGATTGTGCTGGGCTAAAAAATTGGCGTCATCCGGCGAGCGCGCCGCTTTGTGAGTGGCGAGGGTAATTTCAATGGTCTGTGAGGTATTGCTGTGATCGGGCAATTTAAAGCTGATGCCCAGAATCAATAATGCATGCACCACTATCGCCAGAAAAAAGGTAAAACTCAGGCGATCGCCACTATCCACCGGTGCGGTCGCTAAGGTTTGCTGTTCAAAGGCAATGGCCTGATTCATGCTGCTGACTCTGGTTTTTTTCACCGGCGACTAGTTCTGGCGTGTCACTGAAGGGGCAGGTTTAACGGAGCGCTAATTTACGCGCTATGGCATCGACAAGCCGTGACCCAATTCCGGTGTTGTAGGCCTTATCGATTTCACGGGCGCAGGTCGGGCTGGTGACATTGATTTCAGTGAGGTATTCACCAATCACATCCAGGCCGACAAACATCAGCCCTTTGGCTTTTAATACGGGCGCAACTTGCGCAACTATCCAGCGGTCTTTTTCAGTCAGTGGCTGGGCGACACCGGTACCGCCTGCCGCCAGATTGCCACGGGTTTCGCCCTGCGCGGGAATACGCGCCAGGCAGTAGGGCACGGCTTCGCCGTCCACCACCAAAATACGCTTGTCGCCTTCGCTGATGGCGGGGATGTAACGCTGCGCCATAATCAACTGCTGGCCAAATTCGGTCAGGGTTTCAAGGATCACACCTACGTTGGGGTCGTCCTGACGGCAGCGGAAGATACGGCTGCCGCCCATGCCATCGAGCGGCTTAAAAATCACATCGCCATAGTGTTTGTGGAACTCGCGCAGGCGCAGCATATCGCGGCTCACTAACACCGGCGGGCAGCACTGCGGAAATTGGGTGGCAAAGATTTTCTCGTTGCAGTCGCGCAGGCTGCGTGGGTCATTCACCACCAGCGCACCTTGCTGTTGCGCTGCTTCGAGAATATAAGTGCTATAAATGTACTCATTGTCAAACGGTGGGTCTTTGCGCATCAGGATCACATCCAGATCGCCGAGTTTTTTATCTTCTTGCAGCCCTAATTCGTACCAGCTGTCGCTGTTATCGGCGACAAACAAATTGCGCGTACTGGCGCGCGCTTCACCCTGTAATAGGTAGAGATCTTTCTGCTCCATGTAGTGCAAATCCCAGCCGCGCTCCTGCGCCGCCAATAGCAGCGCGAGGGTGGTGTCTTTATAAAAAGTAATATCCGCGATGGGATCCATCACCACGCCAAGAGAGATAGCCATAAAGGATGCTCAACTGAAAATACGGAAAGTGGGATTTGCCGCCGGCATAAAAACCCTGCAGCGCACCAAGTGGGAACTAAAGTTAAAGGCTAGGTAGAATTAAAGCAAGGTTATTGCCGCGTGTTTCTACCTCTCAAATGATTATAAAAACTGTACGGATTACTCATATATTCAACTAGTTATGGCGCAAGCCTAAAAACTATGTTAAAAGTTTAGCTCCATTTTAGTGGCGTTATTTTGACGCCTGCTAACCGGTGACTATCTGGCGCGTCCATAGATCTCAATAAATCACGCGTATATCTGGCAGCTACAGTCAATAAATCAGCTGTGGCAATAACAAAAGGCAAGGTCAGAGTATGGAAGTAACTTACGAAAGCCTCAAAGTGATGGTGATAGACGACAGTAAAACCATCCGTCGCACGGCTGAAACACTGCTTAAAAAAGCAGGCTGTATGGTGATTACCGCTACCGATGGCTTTGATGCCCTGGCGAAAATTGCCGACACCCGCCCCGATATCATCTTTGTCGACATCATGATGCCGCGCCTCGACGGCTATCAAACCTGTGCGTTAATCAAAAATAATAGTGAATTCAAGACTACGCCGGTAATCATGTTGTCCAGTAAAGACGGTCTGTTCGACAAAGCCAAAGGGCGTATTGTCGGCTCCGATCAATACCTCACCAAACCCTTTAGTAAAAGCGAGTTGCTGGGCGCCATTGAAGCCCATGTCAAGCATTTGAAAGCATCCTGATAGGCAAGCCCCGATCCTCTCGGGGCGAGTTTGGTTGTTCTCCCGCTGTGCTCAAACGCAATAATACCAACAGGGTCAGCTGGGGCTTCATCCAAATAATTACTGACGATTAACCGCAACCACTGCGGCTACCTAATATGTTTTTTTGGAGCATTTATGGCCAGAGTATTAATTATTGACGACTCACCCACCGAAACTTACAAGCTCACCAGCATGTTGGAAAAAAACGGCCATGTTGTAATGACGGCCGATAATGGTGAAGCCGGTATTGCCATGGCGCAAAAAGAGCTACCCGATGTAGTGTTGATGGATGTGGTGATGCCTGGCCTAAACGGCTTCCAGGCGACTCGCCAGCTGTCCAAAACCCCGGAAACTGCCCATATTCCGGTGATTATCGTCACCACCAAAGACCAGCAAACTGACCGTGTTTGGGGTATGCGCCAAGGCGCCAAAGCCTATTTATCCAAACCGATCACCCAGGAAGTGCTGATGGCCGCTATGGCCGAAGTACTGGCGTAATAAAGGACAAGCTTGTCACCATCCGGGATGATGAATAGACAATAACAACAAGCATCATTCACCGACCTCAGGCTCGCCGGGCCGAAAATCTCTGTGTTGATGCACGACAGTTATGGACAGAGATATGTCAGAACCACAGGCCGCGTTTCAGGCCCTGCTTACATTAGCCCAGCGCAGCCGGGCCGCCGCGCGCGGCTTGCCGGCACAGGCAGATATTCGCCCCCACTGGAGCGGCATTGGCTTTTCCCTGATGGGCAGCTATTTTGTCGCTCCCATCGGCGAAGTGTCGGAAATGCTCGAAGTTCCCAATCATACGCACTTGCCCGGTGTTCAGCCCTGGGTCAAAGGCGTTGCTAACGTGCGCGGTCGTCTGCTGCCGCTGTTTGATCTGGCGATGTTTTTTGGCGATCGCCTGGGCAGTTCACGCAAACACCGTCGCGTCTTAATTCTCGAAACCGAAACACTTTATTCTGGCCTTATCGTCGATCAGGTGTTTGGTATGCAACATTTCCCCATGGATGAATACACTGAACAGGCTGGCGCTGTACCTAATGCCATCCTGCCGTTTGTCACGGGCAGTTATCCTCAAGGAGGCGAGCGCTGGTCGCTATTCAGACCTGCATTGTTGGCCGAGGATCCGCGTTTCACCAACGCGGCCAAGTCGTAGTAGATTCACAATCGCAAGGCAATATCAGGCTTTTTGACCCGCGCAAAAAGCATAGTGGACAGAAAAAATAAAACCGAATGCTGGTGTAGGAGTGTGTAGATGAAAACTGAGTCAAAAATTGCCGCTTTCCGGGCGAAACCCGCGACTATCATCGCTACGGTCTTGCTGATCGGATCGTTTGTGGCGGCGGTAGTACTCCTGGTGCTGATTAACCAGGGTAAAACGAACGACCAACGCTACTTGCAACAGGCGAGTGACTTGCGTGCGCAAGCGTATCGCCTGACGTCTTTGGCACGTGACGCCACCTCGGGCGATGAACAAGCCTTTGGTGAGTTGACCGGGGTGGTGAGCAGCATGAGCGGCACCTGGGACATGTTGCGCACTAGCGACGAGCGCACTCGCAAGGCACTCAGTGTCGAGTTTGATAAGTTCGGTGCTATCTGGAAGGGTGTGCAAAACAACGCCCAGGATATAGCCACCAACAAGGATCTGATTGTATCGCTCAACAATGTGGGTAATACCCTGAATGACAACCTGCCAACGCTGCAGACCGAACACAATAATATTGTGGATATCCTGCTCGAATCCGGCGCTCCTGCCGATCAGGCGATTCAGGCCCAGCTGCTCTCCTGGCGCGCCGAACGTATTGGTCGTAACGTGGATAAAATGCTGCGCGGTGATGCCGATGCTGGCAATGCGGCCGACCAGTTTAACCGCGATGCCAACTTCTATGCCCGTGTACTGAGCGCGATGAAAGAGGGCGACCCGGCACTGCGCATCACTCGCGTATCTGATCCGCAAGCCCGCGCCAGTCTCGATCAAATCACACTGTTGTTTGATGGTGTAAGCAAGTCAATTCAGGAAATGGTTGATGGTTCTGCAACCCTGACCCGCGCTCGTCAAGCCGCCGATGCACTGCTGGTTGATACTCCCCAGCTGCTGCAAAGTCTGGCCGCTATCTCCGATAAAATTGCCCAGCAAGCCGATAACCGCCCCTTTGTTAACAACACCTGGGTAATTGTGTTTGCTGCCATCACCCTGATTTCACTCTTCTTCCTCGGCTTCAACCAGTATCGCGGCGCCCGTAAACGCGCTGACGAAACCACCGAAACCAACGAACGTAACCAGACTGCGATTTTGCGTCTGCTCGACGAACTGGCCGACCTTGCGGACGGTGACTTGACCACTACTGCAACCGTAACCGAGGACTTCACCGGTGCGATCGCTGACTCTATCAACTTCACCATCGACCAGCTGCGTATTCTGGTAGCGCGAATCAACGAAACCGCGGTAAACGTATCGGCCGCTGCGCAAGAAACCCAGCAAACCGCGTTGCACCTCGCTGAAGCCTCTGAACATCAGGCGCAAGAAATTGCCGGTGCATCCGCCGCGGTAAACGAAATGGCGGTCACCATCGACCAGGTATCGGCCAACGCCGCCGAATCGGCAGCGGTAGCGGAGCGCGCGGTATCGATCGCGGGCAACGGCGCGAAAGTGGTACAAAATACTATCCACGGGATGGATACCATCCGTGAACAGATCCAGGACACCTCCAAACGTATTAAGCGCCTCGGTGAATCGTCACAAGAGATCGGTGATATCGTAAGTTTGATTAACGACATTGCGGACCAAACCAACATCCTCGCACTTAACGCGGCAATTCAGGCATCGATGGCCGGTGACGCGGGCCGCGGCTTTGCGGTGGTAGCGGACGAAGTTCAACGCCTTGCGGAACGTTCCGCAGCCGCAACCAAGCAGATTGAAGCGCTGGTAAAAACCATTCAGAACGATACCAACGAAGCGGTAATTTCGATGGAACAAACCACTTCTGAAGTGGTGCGCGGTGCGCGCCTTGCACAGGATGCGGGTGTGGCACTGGAAGAAATTGAAAACGTATCTTCAAGCTTGGCGGAATTGATCCAGAACATTTCGAATGCCGCGCGCCAACAAGCATCGTCTGCGGGTCACATCTCCAACACGATGAATGTTATTCAAGAAATTACTACCCAAACCTCTGCCGGTACTTCTGCTACCGCGCAGTCGATTGGTAACCTCGCCGAAATGGCACTTGACCTGCGTGAATCCGTAGCTGGTTTCAAACTGCCGGAAGAGGACATGTCGGAAGGCCGCGCTAATGCCGCGCGCAAAGCCATGGCGACTACTCCAGCCATGGACTTTGACCAGAACGCGGATGTCATTGATTTGGATGAAGAGTTGTTGCCCGACGACGATATCTTCGCCAACGCCTCAAAAGCCTGATAAGCAGTCGCCGCCAGCGATCCTGGCGGCGCAGCCTGTAACTTACAGAAAGTACCTATGGCCTGGTCTCTACGCACACTACCGACACTCAGCCAGGACCAGTTTGTCCAGTGGGGCAAACTGCTGGAGGAGCGCACCGGTATCCAACTGGTTTTTCAACAAAAAGCCTGGCTGGAGTCGCAGATCTACTCGCGCTTGCGCGATCTGGGCTATGACGACTACGACAGCTATTATCACTTTGTGGCGCAGGACAGTATCGATTCCAAGCTCGAATGGGCGCGCTTGATTGACCGAATCGCGGTCAAGGAAACCAGCTTTTTCCGCCATCGTGAATCTATCGAGTATGTGCGCAGCTACTTACAGCAAAAGATTAACAATCAGTCGCTGCAAGGCAGTTTTGATGTCTGGAGTTTGGGCTGTGCGACGGGTGAGGAACCCTACTCGCTGGCGATGGTAGTAAACGACTGTTTTGAGTTGGCGGCGATTAGCCCCTACTACGGCATTACCGCTATGGATATCAGTTCGTCGGCGCTGGCAGCCGGTCGGAAGGGGCGTTATAGCAAACGTCGCACCGAGCAGGTAAAACCGGACGAAGCCAAACGCTATCTGCAGGTTTGTACTGACGGTAGCTATGAAGTAGTGAGCAAGCTGCGCGACCGCGTGTGTTTTACCCAAAGTAATATTATCCACGCGCGCCAATTACCCCAGGTGAGTGTGGATGTGATTTTCTGTCAAAACCTCTTGGTGTATTTCCGTCGCTGGCTGCGCCGCGATGTACTGAATGCCTTGGTGGAACGGTTAAAACCGGGCGGCTTGTTAGTAGTCGGCCTGGGTGAAGTGATGGACTGGGAACATCCCGAAATGCAGCGCACTGACGATGATCAAGTGCAAGCCTACGTTCGCGTAGAACGCTAAAAAGTCGCACCGAGCGAGAATAACGAGAGGAAAGCTCTGCATGGCAGACAATCGCAATTTTGCCGCGTTGGATTGGTTGATCCACGAGATCAGTGAGACGCTGAAAGAAGCGCGCCAAGCCCTCGAAAGCTATGTTGAAAATCCGAAAGATGCTGCGCGTATCCGCTTTTGCTTGACCCATATCCATCAGGTGCATGGCAGCCTGCAGATGGTGGAGTTCTATGGCGCCGCGATGCTCGCGAGCGAGATGGAGCAGCTCACCCAGGCGATGATCGCCGGTACTGTGGGCAATAGCAGCGAAGCGCAGGAAGTGTTGATGCGCGCTATTTTGCAATTTCCGCTGTATCTGGATCAGGTCAAAGCCACCCGCAAAGACAACCCGCTGGTGGTGCTGCCACTGCTCAACGACCTGCGTGCAGTGCGCGGCGAAAGCCTGCTCACCGATACCAAACTGTTTGTGCCCAATTTAACGCCCGCCAAAAAGGTCAGCGGCGCACGCCTGCCGGTTACTAATGACAATGTGCAATTCCAGGCCATGGTGCTCAAACTGCGCCAGATGTACCAATACGCCGCCTCGGGGTTTATCCGCGGCGTAAACCCGGAAGAAAATCTTGCCTACCTGCAAAAAGCCTTCTCACGCCTGCAAAAACTGACCCACGGCACCGCGCGTTTTGCGCTATGGGACATCTGCCTTGCGCTGGTGGAAGCCATCGAAATTGATGCGATTGAGATGAGCGTGGCCGTTAAAAACCTACTGCGTCAATTGGATAAAGAAATCAAAGTGCTGGCAGTACACGGCACCAAAGCGCTGAATAGTTTCACCAATGATGAACTGATCAAAAACCTGCTGTATTACGTGGCGCGTGCAGGCAAACACGCACCCGGCTTCCCCCCTAACTCCCATCTGCAACGTATTTACGATACTTATCAGCTGGAAGAGGCGCTGCTGGAGGGCAAAGAGACCGGCGAAGAAATCCAGGACATGATTTCGGTGCCGGACGCAGACGCGATGCGCTCGGTCGTGGGCGCGATCAAAGAAGAATTGGGACTGATCAAAAACGGTCTGGATGTATGCCTCGCGGGCGGTAATACCCAGAACACGCTCAAAGAAGCACTGCCTATCGTCAAGCGGGTTGCCGATACCATGGCGGTTCTTGGTTTGGGTGATTTACGCAAGCGTTTGCTGGAGCAGGGCGCGGCATTGGAGTTAGTGGTTGAGTCCGACAGCCAGTTGTCGGATGAGCAACTATTGGCCGTGGCCAGCCAGATTATTTCCATCGAAAACTCACTCGACAGCTTGTCTGAATACGGCGCTCAGGATGCTGGTGGCGATGAGGGCGATATCACCCTGAGTCGCGCCAAGGAAT
Organism: Cellvibrio sp. BR; assembly: GCF_000263355.1. NCBI lineage: Bacteria > Pseudomonadati > Pseudomonadota > Gammaproteobacteria > Cellvibrionales > Cellvibrionaceae > Cellvibrio > Cellvibrio sp. BR. The sequence goes on from NZ_JH668200.1 coordinate 634,808, forward strand.
CAGTATTGCGCGAATCGCGCAATGGCCTGGAGCATGCCAAAGACGCGATCATTGAATACATTGCCTCCCAGTGGAACCGCCAGCATTTGCAAGCGGTGCCTACTACTTTGCGCGAAATTCGCGGCGGTCTGGATATTATGCCGCTGCCCCGCCCCGCCAGAATTCTTGGCGCCTGCGCCCGCTTTATTGAAGAGCAGTTACTGGCGCAGGACACCACACCCCAATGGTCTACCCTGGACACCTTGGCCGACGCTATTACCAGCGTTGAATACTATTTGGAGCGACTGAGCAGTGGTGGCCGTAAAGAGGAAATCGACTTACTCCTCACTGTGGCGGAAGAAAGTGTTGCCACCCTGGGTTATGCCGTCGCCAAAGTCAGTAATATTGAGCGCGATGAACAGCCCGCCGCTGCCCTGGAAAGCGTATCGCCCAGCAGTGAAGTTAGTGCGGCAGAAGCTGAGTTAGCGGCCGCCTATGAACAAGCGCATGGCAGCGAAAGCGCAGCTGATGAGGTGGCTGCCGAAGATGAATCCGCCTATCTGGAAGCGGTGTATGCCAGCGCTACCGGCGATGTGCCCAGCGGTGAAAGTGAAACCATTGAATACTCGCTGCCTGAGGTGACGGAGTACAACATTGAATCGACTGAGGCAGCCGAAACTACTTCGGCCCCAAGTGATCAGTGGCAAGAAGCGATTGATCAAGAGGTAGAGGAAGAGGTCGAAGAAGATCCCGAACCCACCCTGATTGCCACCAACAATGCGCCGGTGATTGAGCGCGATAATGAAGACATCGACGATGAAATTATCGAGATTTTCATCGAAGAGGCCACCGAAGTCACTGAAACTATCAGTGAATATTTCCCACGCTGGGCGCAGAATTTCGACGATAGCGAGGCGCTGATTGAATTCCGTCGCGCCTTCCACACCCTCAAAGGCAGTGGCCGCATGGTGGGCGCCAATGAGATCGGCGAGCTGGCCTGGTCGATTGAAAATATGCTCAATCGCGTGCTCGATCACACGATCAGCCCACAAGCGGCGCATGTGTGCATTATTGAAAATGTCTGCAGCTTGCTGCCGGGCATGATTGCCGCCTTCCGCGACAACGAACTCTACCCGCAAGCGGCCCTGGCTGAAACTTATCGCCAGCAAGCCCAATCCCTGTCGCAGGGGATTATTCCCGACGCGCTGGAGCAAGAAGAGTCAGACAGCGATGCACAGGAATCGTCAACCGACAACACCTTCGAAGCCACTCCAGAGGAAGTGGCTGCCGAGGCGGAGTTTGAATCTGAAGAGATCAGTCTCAACGATTCGGCAGATAACGATGAGTATCTGCTGACGGCGATTGCCGAGGATCAATTACCGGAGCAAGAAGAGGACGCAGATGCCTATGTGTTGGATCTGGGTCATGAAATCAGCGAACAGGAAGATCTGGTTGATGCAGTCATCGACGAGCTCCAGCTGGAGCAGGATTTGCACAGCGAATCAGCAAATGAAGAGCTACTTGATGCCGAAACTCCACCGCTGTTAATGGTTGAAGAGTCTGTCGATGAGGCGCTGGATCTAGACGATCCGGATGCCCAACTGTGGGATATTTTTGGCGCTGAAGCTATTACTCATCTGCAGGTGGTGGAAGAATTTATCGCGCGGATGGAGGCCGAAGCCCCCATCTACGAACCGCCCAGTGAAGAAATGCAGCGCGCCTTGCACACCCTCAAGGGCAGTGCGCATATGGCGGAAATTACCCAAGTGGCTGAATTGGCGACGCCACTGGAGCGTTTCGCTAAAGAGTTGCGTTCTTATCACGTCAATATCAACGACGATATCCTCCAACTGTTGCGTGATGCCGTCAGTTATACCCAAATTGCCCTGCAACAAATCGAGGACGGTGAAACCGTCAATATTCCGCGCTTGCAGCAATTTATTGCACGCGTCAATGAGCTGCGCGACATTCACGTCGCACCGTTGGTACGCCAGCAGGAACTGGACGAAACCGGCAAGCGCCCGGTTGACCCGGAATTACTCGCTATCTTTATGGCCGAGGAAATGAACCTGCTGCTGGATGCAGACAAGATTATTGCCCAGTGGCAAGCCAACCCGGCGGACACAGTTGAGCTGATTCCCGTGATGGATGAGCTGGGCAAGCTCACCAAAGCGGCGGCCCATGCTTACTTGCCAGCTATGGCGGAGCTGAGCGAGAAGATTCACAGTGTCTATGAAGCGATCATTGCCGATCAGCTCAGCTGTTCAGCACAGGTTTGCAGTTCACTCAACCTGGCTCATGTTGCGCTGCTGGATATGGTGGACGCCATCGCCGCCGGCCAGAATCTCAATGGCATCCCCGACAGCATCAACGATGCCCTGGACGATTTGCTCAGCACCGAAGTTGTGACGCTCACGGCCCTGAGCACCCACGAACTGGGTGGATTTGACGAAGAAATTCCGCTCATGGAAGCGGTGGAAGAAGATTTAATCGATAGCGATGCTGTAGATACCTATACCGGGCTAGACAGCTATACCGCAATAGATAGCCACACCGAAACCGACACTGACAGCGAATACACCGGGATAGAGCTGGTTGACGACACTGGCGATAGCGACGAAGACAGCATCGAGCTGATTGATTACCCTCCGGTGGAGGTTGCGCAAGCCGAAGAAGATTACGATTACCCTGCGCTGGAAAATGCTGTGGCCGGTTATGACATGGCTGCAGATACGTCGGACCTTCTCGATTTACCGCTGGTGGAAATCGGGGCCGAGCCAGAATTACTAACAGAACCAGAACCAGAACCAGAACCAGAACCAGAACCAGAACCAGAACCAACCACTCACGATGCGGAAAATGCTGCCGGGTTCGACGAGGATTACGATCCCGAAATCGTGGAAATCTTTATTGAGGAAGCGGGCGAAATCCTTGAGGAAATCGACGGTTCACTCAACGAATGGCAGGACGATTGGAACAATAGCGACTGTGTTGAGCAGCTAAAACGCTCGCTGCACACTTTCAAAGGTGGCGCGCGTCTGGCTGGCTTGATGGCGCTGGGTGATCTGTCCCACGACTTTGAGACCATGCTGATCGAGATGGATCAGGACGCCGAGTTGGATCAGGCCTTTTTTGCGCGCCTGCACGACTTCCAGGATCGCATGCACAGTGGCGTGGAACAGGCGAGCAAACTTCTGAATGGCACAGCTGCCACTACTCCGGCGGCAATGGGCGCAGCGCCCACGGCCAGCGAAGCGCAAGAGTTGGATATTCCACTGCTCGATACCAGTGTTGAACTGGGCGATGAGGCGGATGAGTTGACCCAGGGTTATACGGTTAGCGATGCCGATGAACCTCAGCCGGTTTACAGCAAACCCACGGTGGTGGTCGACAATACCCGCGCCGACCAAATTCGCGCATTTGAAACCGACGGCACACCCAGTGAAAAACCGAATGTGCTGACTTTTGCGCCCAAGGCCAAACCGGCCACGGGCAACCTGCCACAGATTCCCGGCAGTGAATATGGTGGTGGCCTGCGCTCCGGTAATACCGGCCCTGCCCAGGTACAGCATTTGGCAGCGCGCCGCACCGGCCCGCAGGAAGTGGTTAAAGTCTCCGCCGAATTGCTGGAAGAATTGGTTAACCTCGCCGGTGAAACCTCCATTAGCCGCGGCCGTATGGAACAGCAGGTTAGCGACTTGAGCGGCTCGATCGAAGAGATGGATGCCACCATCCAGCGATTGCAAGAACAGCTGCGTCGACTCGATATTGAAACTGAAGCGCAAGTATTGTTCCGCCAGGAGCAGATGGCGCAACACGAAGAATTCGACCCGCTGGAGATGGACCGTTATTCCCAGCTGCAACAACTGTCGCGCTCGCTGATTGAGTCCGCCTCGGATTTGATGGACTTGAAATTCACCCTCGCGGATAAAACCCGCGACACCGAAACCCTGTTGTTGCAACAGTCGCGCATTAACACCGACCTGCAAGAGGGTCTCATGCGCTCGCGCATGGTGCCTTTCTCGCGCCTGGTGCCGCGCCTGCGCCGGATCGTGCGCCAAGCCGCCACCGAACTGGGCAAAGAGGTGGATTTTGAGCTGGACAACGTCGAAGGCGAACTGGATAGAAGTGTACTTGAGCGTATGGTTGCGCCGCTCGAACATATGCTGCGCAACGCGGTTGACCACGGTATTGAAATGCCGGATGAGCGTATCGCTGCCGGCAAAAATCCGAATGGCCGCATTCTGCTTACCCTCGGACGCGAAGGGGGCGATGTTATCCTGCGCCTGATCGACGACGGTCGCGGTATTAACCTCAAGCGCGTGCGTGAAAAAGCCATCGAGCGCGGTTTGATGTCTGCTGACGCCCAGCTCAATGATCAGGACGTGATTCAATTCATCCTGCACGCCGGTTTCAGTACCGCCGACAAAGTCACCCAGATTTCCGGTCGCGGCGTAGGCATGGACGTGGTGCACTCCGAGATCAAACAGCTCGGCGGCGCCATGTTTATCGACTCCAACTGGGGTTCAGGCACTGAATTTACCATCCGCCTGCCGTTTACCGTATCGGTTAACCGCGCGCTGATGGTGCAGATTGGCGATGACCTCTACGCCATCCCGCTCAACTCGATTGAAGGTATTGTGCGCGTCAGCCCCTTTGAGCTGGAGCATTATTACCAGGACGAAACCGCGCGTTTTGATTACGCGGGCGAGCAGTATCTGGTGCGCTACCTCGGCAGCCTGCTGGACTCCAGCGCCCAACCCAAGCTCGATGGCCAGATGCTGCCGCTACCGGTGGTATTGGTGCGCAGTACCGAACACACCGTAGCGCTGCAGGTGGATCGCCTGCTGGGCTCGCGCGAGATTGTGGTAAAAACCCTTGGCGCCCAGTTCAGTGCGGTGCGCGGAGTATCCGGCGCCACAGTCATGGGCGATGGTAATGTGGTAGTAATTCTCGATTTGCACGCCATGATCCGCGAACAACTGGCATTGGGCCTGCAAAACGCTATCCAGCTCGAACCGCTCAGTTTGGCAGCGCTCAAAGACGAAGACCTGAGCGAGAAGACGGTAATGGTGGTGGACGACTCGGTAACAGTACGCAAGGTAACCAGCCGTTTCCTGGAGCGCGAAGGTTTCCGCGTAATCACCGCCAAAGACGGGGTAGAGGCGCTGCAAGTATTGCAAGACCATATGCCGGATGTGATGTTGCTCGATATCGAAATGCCGCGTATGGATGGTTTCGAAGTGGCCAAAAATATCCGTACCAGCTCGCGCCTGAAAGATTTGCCGATCATTATGATCACCTCGCGTACCGGTGAAAAACACCGCGAGCGCGCCTTTAGTCTGGGCGTGAACAAGTATCTGGGTAAGCCGTATCAGGAAGATCTGCTGCTGAGCAACATCCAGGAATTGCTGCACATTCGCACCAAATAAGGCAGGGCTGCCATGCTGCGCTTGGGGTTACTGGTGGATAACACCACCAAACAAAAAGCCTTGGCGCAACTGGTCGCACAGGCAGGCCATAAAGTGGGGTTGAGTGTGGTGTTGGAAGGTAATACCGACGCCCCGCTTGAAGCCCACGCGGAGCTGGATGCCTGGCTAGTGGATGTAGCTGAAGAGAGCCACGACGGGCAGCATCTGGATACCTTATTCGCCCAGAGTCGGATACCTATTATCCTCAGCGATAGCAGTGAATTCGCGGTTGGTTCCGAGGGGCATACGGCTTGGCTGCGTCGCATAGGCATGCGCCTGCAACGGCTGCGTAGCGATATCAACCTGCAGCAGAGTACACCCGCCAGCGAACTCTGGCTGCTCGCCGCCTCCACCGGTGGGCCAGCCGCAGTGAAGCGGTTTTTGGCAGAATTGCCTGCCAATCTGGGGGTCGCTTTTTTGTATGTACAGCATATCGATGCCCAGCAAGCCGTCACGCTTAATCGCATGATGAGCAACGCTGGGCACTATCCGGCGATGGTGGCAACCCAGGGGCTAGTGCTAGCGGCCAACAGCTTGACACTGATTACCGCGCGCGACCCGGTGGAATTGCTCGACAACGGTACGCTCATGCTCAACTACGGCCAGCATTGGAAAGGCAGCTACGCACCTTCCATCGACCAGATAACAGCCAACGCCGCGCGAATTTACCGCGAGCGCTGTAACCTGATAATTTTTACCGGCATGGGGGATGATGGTGCCGCGAGTTGTCGCCTGATCAAACAGGTTGGCGGCAAAGTCTGGGTACAAAGCCCGGATGACTGCACCAGCGATTCCATGCCCGTATCGGCGCTGGCCACTGGCTGTGTCAGCTTGAGCGGCACACCCGAATATCTGGCCAAGGCGCTGGTGCAAACTCGCCGCTTGGCCTGAATTCCTAATAATTGATCAAGACCAATTGACCGCAGGACATTATTTTCATGAGAGCGCCGCAACGCATTGAGAAAAAAATTGAGGAAGTCGCCAGCCTGCTAATCCCGCTACAGGGCCGCATGCTGCTCGCCCCCAACGTCACCATCGCCGAAATCGTACCGGTGGCACAGGTTGTCCCGGTAGAAAACGCCCCGGCCTGGTATTTGGGCAACTGCACCTGGCGCGAACAGACTATTCCCCTGCTGTCGTTTGAAGTCATGAACGGCGAAGACAAACCCGGTGTTGCCCAGCGCTCGCGTTTTGCCGTAATCAACACCACCGGCGTCAACGAGTCACTGCCCTTTATCGCCATTCTCACCCAGGGCTTGCCGCGTCTTGCACGTGTGACGGAAGAGGAAATCACCGCGCGTGAAGACGCCGATAACAAAGCCTTTGAGCTAATGCACGTCTCCTGGGCGGGCGAAGAAGCGGTGATCCCTAATGTGGAAGCCATGGAGCGCGCGTTTTTGGATTACCTGCATTTAGACAATTAAGCCTATTGGATAACTACTGCTATGCCTGCGGGCAGCAGATACGAAAGTTTATGAACGAATTGATTATTGAAGACTTGCACCAAGGCGACGGCAAAACCCTGGTCAAAGGCGCGCTGATCACCACTCATTACACCGGCTGGCTTGAAGACGGCACCGAATTCGATTCCTCCCACCGCAAAGGCAAACCCTTCCAATGTGTGATTGGCACCGGTCGAGTGATTAAAGGCTGGGATCAAGGCCTCATTGGCATGCAAGTCGGCGGTAAACGTAAACTTTACGTTCCCGCCCATCTAGCCTATGGCGAGCGCCAGATCGGCGCCCATATCAAACCCCATTCGAATCTGGTATTCGAGATTGAACTCTTGGAAGTATTAACGCGGGAAGATTAAGTGATTATTCGCTTGCCAATACCCGCACACCATCTTTTCTAGCCGGTGGCATTTTGGCGATTTCGCTTTCAATCCAGTTTTTCACGTCTTCGGTCAGTTGTTTGCGATCCTTGCCTGCTGTTTCAAAAGGTTCGCTGATCACCACCCGGATAGTGCCGGGATATTTAATAAAATGTTTGGTTGGCCAACATTCACCGGCATTGTGCGCTATGGCGACAATAGGTACACCGGCGCTGATGGCAATATCGGCACCGCTGCGTGCGTAGTTGCCAATTTGGCCTACAGGGGTGCGTGTGCCTTCAGGGAAAATCAGTAAATTATTGCCTTGCTGCAAACGACGCAGGCCAATACGTTTAATGTCTTTTAATGCCTGCATAGGGTTGCTGCGGTCAATTGCAATCGGGCGCAAGCTGGCGAGGCCCCAACCAAAAAAAGGAATACGGAACAATTCTTTTTTCAGGATGGTGCTGACCGGGCCAAAATAATATTGCAAGAACATGGTTTCCCATGTGCTTTGGTGTTTGGCCATAACCACACAGGGAAACACATCGCGGCGGCGCTCGCCGTGAATTTCAAAACGAATCCCGCAGCACACCCGCAGCCAAAACATCACAAACCGATTCCACAGAGTCACAATTCGCCAACGCCAGGCGTAGGGAAAAATCGGCCAAATAATCACACCGATAAAACCAATTAATACGCTGCTAACGTTGTAGCCGATAGTAAAAAGTAAACTGCGAAGTTTGAGCACGTTAAATCCTGTTATGCATTTGGTGAGAGAGATTCGGCCAAAATAAAATCGACAGCGGTAGCAAGATTATCAAAAACTTGTACATGATCTGGAGAGAGCAGGGGCGCGTCTGTTTGCAGTTTGGCATCGGCGAGCTGTGCGAGCGTTTTTATGCCATTGCCGGTGCGTACTAAAACAGGTTTACACGCCTTGGTAATTGCCGCTTGCAAATCGCGCAAACTATCGCCTATAAAATAACTCGATTCCACCGAGGTATTAAACTCCGCTTCAATCGCATCGAGCATGCCCGGCATAGGCTTGCGGCATTTACATTTATCATCCGGATGATGCGGGCAATAAAAAATACCACCCAACTCGCCGCCTTGTTCTTCAACCAGGCGCGTAATTTTTTCGTGCATCGCCTCCAGGTCTTCCAGTTCAAATTTACCTTTAGCGAGGCCAGCCTGATTCGTTGCAATAACTACCGTAAACCCCGCTTTATTTAAACGTACAATTGCTGCAATGCTACCTTCAATCGGCACGCATTCATCGGCGGATTTTACATAGTCATCGCGGTCGTGATTAATCACACCGTCGCGGTCGAGAATAATTAGTTTCATGCCGTTCCCAATGTATAGGGCGCAATAAATTGCGCCCTTACGTAGGGGCGTGATTTATCACGCCCAGATTTAATGCCAATTAATTTTTCGCCGGAACCAAATACGAAATATCCGCCACTTCCAAAAACAATCCGCGCAATTGTTGCAACAACGCCAAGCGGTTTTGTTGCAGCGCTGGGTCATCGCTCATCACCATCACACTGTCAAAAAATGCATCTACCGGTTGTTGCAAGTCGGCGAGTGCCGCGAGTGCTTTGGTGTATTCACGTGCAGCGAACAGCGGAGCCACTACAGCGGCTTTTGCGCTTACTGCTGCAGCGAGAGTTTTCTCTGCATCTTCTTGCAAGAGTGCAGCATTAACTTCCGTACTAAGCGTCGCATTTTGTTTAGCAAGAATATTGGATACACGTTTGTTCGCCGCAGCGAGCGCCTGTGCTTGCGGCAATTTGCTGAATTCATTGACCGCGAGTACACGCTGGTTGATATCCAAAGGTTGCGACAATTGTTTTGCGGTTACCGATTGGAAAACTTCGGCAGGGATATTGGCATCTTCAAAGAAGGCACGGAAACGTTCCAACATATAAGCCAATACTTGCTCGACCAACTCGTCGCCGACGGTAAGATTTTTGTGTTGGTTTTTAGCGAAGGTCAGCAGATCACGCAAATCCAACGCGAGATTTTTCTCAACAAGAATGCGCAAAACAGCAATACTCGCACGACGCAAAGCAAACGGGTCTTTTGAGCCAGTAGGCTGTTGGCCAATTCCAAAAATACCGGTGATGGTATCGAGGCGATCTGCAAGCGCGATAATCGCGCCGGTGGTGGTTGCCGGTAATTGGTCGCCCGCAAAACGCGGCATATATTGTTCGTTCATCGCCGCGGCGACTTCGGCATTTTCGCCGTCGTTAACCGCGTAGTAGTAACCGGCGATGCCTTGCATATCGTCAAACTCGCCGACCATATTGGTGACCAGATCAGACTTACACAATTGTGCGGCACGTTCTGCTGATGCGGCATCAGCATTTAATTTACCGGCAATTAATTTTGCCAGGCCAGCGACGCGTTCGGTTTTATCGTAAATGGTGCCGAGCTGCGCTTGGAACACGATCGTTTTTAAACGATCACGCAATGAAGCGAGCGTGGTTTTCTTATCAGTTTCAAAGAAGAAGGCCGCATCGGATAAACGTGGGCGAATAACGCGCTCGTTACCGTCGATAATTTGCGACGGGTCTTTGCTTTGAATATTGGCTACGGTGATGAAATTGTTTTTCAACTTGCCGTTGGCATCTACCACATGGAAATACTTTTGGTGTTCTTTCATGGAAGCAATTAATGCTTCCGCTGGAACAGCGAGGAAACGCTCTTCAAATTTTCCGGTCAGCGCGACTGGCCATTCAACCAAGGCAGTAACTTCATCGAGCAGGGCAGGGTCGATAACCGCTACACCGCCGACTTTTTTCGCTTCGGCTTCCACTTGTTGTTTGATGGTTGCGCCGCGCTCAGCAAAATCAGCGACAACAAAGCCGGTATTTTTTAATACGCTAGCGTAATCGCTCGCTTTAGCAAGGTCGATGGTGTTGTTGTAATGGAAGCGGTGGCCGCGTGTGGTGCGGCCAGCCGTTAAGCCAAGAATGGATGCGTTGATTACATCGCTACCAAACAACATCACCAACCAATGAACCGGGCGTACAAACTCTTCGCGTTTTGCGCCCCATTTCATGCGTTTGGCGATGGGCAATTTTGCCAAGGCATCGGCGACAACGGCTTCAAGCAATTCAACGGTTTTTTTACCTTCGGCTGTAATCCGTGCAACCAGTTTTTCCGCTTTGCCATCGTTCTCGGCTTTTAATTCAGAAGCAGCGATGCCATTTTTTTCAGCAAAGGCGAGCGCTGCTTTGGTGGGCTGGCCTTCTTTATCAAACGCGATGGCTGCTGGTGGGCCCCAAACAACCAATTCTTTTGATGGGGTTTCGCTGGCGAGATTTTCCACCAGCACGGCTAAGCGGCGCGGTGCAGCAAAAGGTTTAATTGCGGTGAACGATAATTCAGCCGCTTTTAAATTCGCTTCGATAGTTTCAGCAAACGAAGTCATCAAATTTTTCAATGCTTTTGGCGGTAACTCTTCGGTACCCAGTTCAACTAAAAAATCGGCAGACATTATTTTTCCTCCGCAATTGCAGCGAGCATTTCGTTTCGCAGGGCTTCAGGCGCAAGTGGGAAGCCGAGGGCTTTGCGGCTATCGTAGTAAGCTTGAGCAACAGCGCGGGACAGTGTGCGCACGCGCAAAATAAAACGTTGGCGCTCGGTAACGGAAATTGCGTGGCGCGCGTCGAGCAAGTTAAAGGCGTGCGAGGCTTTCATCACCATTTCGTAAGCGGGCAGCGGCAGGTTTTTTTCCATCAAGCGCTGGCTTTCTTTTTCGTAGAAATCGAAATTATTGAACAAGAATGTGGTGTCGGCTTCTTCAAAGTTGTAAGTGGATTGCTCCACTTCGTTTTGATGGAACACATCGCCGTAGGTAACTTTGTCGCCGTTAGGATTAATCGTCCATACCAGATCAAAAATTGAATCCACACCTTGCAGGTACATGGCGATACGCTCGATACCGTAGGTGATTTCGCCAGTCACCGGGAAGCACTCAAGGCCGCCAACTTGTTGGAAGTAAGTGAATTGCGTTACTTCCATTCCGTTCAACCAGACTTCCCAACCCAGACCCCAGGCGCCGAGGGTGGGCGATTCCCAGTTGTCTTCCACAAAGCGAATGTCATGCACGTTGGTGTCGATACCCATTTCGCGCAGTGAACCTAAATACAAATCCTGAATATCGGCGGGCGAGGGTTTCATCGCCACCTGGAATTGATAGTAGTGCTGTAAGCGATTGGGGTTTTCACCGTAGCGGCCATCTTTCGGGCGGCGGCAGGGCTGCACGTAGGCGGTATTCCAGGTTTCCGGGCCAATAGCGCGCAGGAAAGTCGCAGGGTGAAAAGTACCGGCGCCGACTTCAAGGTCGAGCGGTTGCAGAATCACGCAACCCTGGCGCGCCCAATAATCTTGCAGGGCGAGAATCAAACCCTGGAAGGTGCTTACGTCATAGCGTTTGTCAGACATGGCAGACTCAGTTAAGAAAAGTGATCGAAGAAATTGGAAAATGGCGGCGATTATAGCGGTATTAGAAGGGGGTTTGTATGTTCAAAAACGGAGGTTTATCACTAGTTCTTTCCTGTAGGGGCTTGTCTTTGCGTATATGGGATAAATGGACAGCAATTTCCTGTTTAAAATGAAACTTGGCTCCTCAGCACATATTTTCGGCGATGATCGTAAGTTTTTGATCAATTTGAAATTAACAAGCAGAAGGGTTATGAATTGAGTTATTCGGTAGATAAACCGGCAAGAACCAATTTTTGGAGAAATTAATCACGATAATGAACAAGTGGAATTTAAAATGATGAAAAAAATATTAGGACTATTTTTGTATGTCACCTTAGCACTAGCTTCAACGGGCTGTTTTTCACAGCAACAAGGGGGGCAAAAAGAGCCGGTAACCCTGCAAAAAGCAGATGTGACAGTTATCAGGCAATTTAGTGATGTGCTTGCAAATAAAGAACGGGAAAAATTTGTAGAACTCTTTGCTCCAGCGGAGCTGAGAATTTATCGAGGGTTTGCATCCGGTAATTTGGGCGCGCGCGGTGACTCTCTGATTGAAACGTTTACGGCAAGGGATATAAAGCAAGATCTGACCATTGATATTGATGGGCAAACCCCATTGGATTTTCCATGGTTATTCCCCGGGTTAATCGAGCAAAAAGGCACTGGTTTAGTGATCTATCCACTTGCAACGGGAGCTATTGACCTGCAAAACCCGCCAGCAACATTGTCGCGCCTACAGGAAGCTCTCGCTGGAAAAACGGAACTTGTAGATGGAGTTCCGCTGTTACTGGTGACTGATAAAAACGCACAAGTTCTAGTAGAGGCACAGATTATTGATGGAATATTAGTTGGCGGTTTCGCCATTTTTGATGAATCCCGGCTGTTAGCTATTTGGGATGTCCGTTAGGCGTTTCTATTTTCTGCTGCGGGCTTTTGGTCCGCATCCTTACCTGTCATTGAGTAACAATTATGGATACCCAACAAACCCTAAGCCCCCTGACCATCGCCCTGCATTGGGTGATTGCGTTAACCATAATCGCCATGCTTGGCATCGGTTTTTATATGTCGATCAACGAGTATTACCCGCTGTACGACTGGCATAAATCCATCGGCGTAGTGATTTTTGCGGTGATATTGCTGCGGGTTTGGTGGCGGATGAGAAACGGTTGGCCGGTGCCGGTGCGTGCTTATCCGGCGCTGGAACATCGGCTGGCGCGGGCGACCCATTGGGTGCTGATTGTGGGCACAGTATTGATGCCGATCTCGGGCATGATGTATTCCGGTTTGGGGGGATACGGCATCAAAGTGTTTGGCTGGGTGATGGTGGCAGGCAACAAAAATCCCGCTACCGGCCAGACCGAACCCATCCACGCCGGTCTAGCGCAGTTGGGCGCCTTTACCCATGAATGGTTGGGCTATTTATTGGTGGTGGCGGTCGTACTGCATATTGCGGGCGCGCTCAAGCATCATCTGTTTGATAAGGATCGCACCTTGCTGCGCATGGTCGGGCGTTAAACGGAAATTTGTGAGTAAAAGTCCGGGTGAGTAAAACGCGCGTAAACAGCGAGTAACAGCCGCGTAAACACAGTAAACGCCTCGTAAAGTGCGAGTAAAGGGCGCGTAAAAGCCGGGTTGGGCGGGTTTTAATTGGGGTGATGAGCGCCTATGTTGGTATTACGGCGCCAAACAACAGGCGCGCCCTTGGAACTTCGGGACTTATCATGAAAAATTTATCTGTGTTTGCATTGGCGTTTAACGATCACCTGGTTCAACCAGAAGAGTTTGAAGACATTAAACCGGCCACGCCGGCACTGGCCATTTTGACGGACTTTCGCAGCCACAAACCGCATATGGTGGATAGCCATCTGGAAGCCGCTGAAGCGTTGGAGCTGATGCGTGCGGAGGATGTCCGGATCAAGCTGGTGGTAGATGACCATAAAGAGTTTGTGGGGGTGATCAGTGTGGATGACCTGTCACATCACAAAATGCTGCTGAAACAAATGGCGCTGCAATTGAAACACGATGAGCTGCTGGTTCGCGATTTAATGCACCCCCGCGGCGAGATTCGCGCCATCGATTTTGACCAATTCAAAAAATGCACTGTGGGCGATGTGGTTTCTACCCTTAAAAAATCCCATCAGGAATACCTGCTGGTGGTGGACAAAGAGGCGCACCATATTCGCGGCATAGTTGCGGCGCGCGACATCGCCAGCCGTTTGCATGTACCGGTGGAGATCGAAAAAGAACTCACCTTTATGGATATTTTCTCCGCCGTCAAAGCGCACTAAACCCCCGCATTTTACTTCCCTCGGTTCGCATACTCCTTTACGGGCGCCGCAAGGCGCTCTTTTTTTGTCCCAACTTGTGCAGCACTCGTCCTAAAGGCGGTAAGCGCCTCTGGCGTGGGTTGAGACCGATGCCATATTGCTACCGGCTGTTACCCCCGGTAACTAGCCTATCTTTTTGATTTTATTGTCTATTTTTCCATTTCTGCAGCTTGCCAATGCCACCTTGGGGTGCAGTTCAAAACTGGGACGACGCTGGTGCGGCAGAGGTAGATTCTGCTAACACAGGGTTATTGATTCGTGAGTCATTCCACCCATAACAACAGGTCGCAGCAGCCACTGCGACAGGCTCACAGGGCGCGATAACCCCTTACGGTGTATTCAAATAATAGATAACGACTCCCTGTCACTGATGAGGTGAACATGAAAGCAATCATTTCGGCTGCAGCGCTTTTGCTGACGGCAACACAATTAACAGCGCAAGTACCCAACCCACCACCCAGCACTACCCCGACCATTAACCCGGTAGCGGTGGGAAGCGGTAGCTATTTGACCAATTGGGATGGCCGCATCGATTTGGCGATTCCCGATAACCGCGATGTGCAAACCACCAAACACATCACCAGCAACCTGGCCAACCAACCCATGCCCACCAATTCCTGGTGGAGCTCGATTCTGTGGGAAGGCACCAACTCCCCCTGGCAGGATTGGGGCACCCGTGGCTCACACAATGTGAGTTACGCCCACCCCTTTGCGATTAAGCCGGAAATCAACGGTATTCGTCTCTATTCGCCACGCTTGGAGGATTTTTGGGCTATCGATTACGCATTTGTGGGCACCATGCCGGCACCGGCCACCCAGTGGGTAAACGGTGTAGAACAGCCTATGCACGACACGGTTTACTTTAAAGAACTCGATTTTGTGCTGGGTAACAGCGCGGCCAGCGGCAACTTTACGGCCAAGGTGCACGACTACAGCGACTGGTATGTCACCACCCGTATGGAGGCGGGTACGGCGGCGATGGATGTGACCTTTGGTCATGGCTCGCCCTACGTGTTTGCTAACTATAGCAACGGTAATCCCACCCTGAGTTTTGCCACCCACAGCACCGCCCCGGTCGCCGCGAGCACACCGGAAATCTGGTCGGGCAATAGCAGTTCGGCGGTTATCGGTTTCTCGGTACAGGGCCGCAACTACGCTGCTTTTGCTCCGGCTGGCACCACTTGGTCCGGGCTTGGCACCTCCAAAATCACCGCCAACCTGCCAGCAGGTAAAAAATACTTCTCGGTGGCGGCGCTTCCCAGTCGTGCGGCTCTGCCTGTGGTGAGCAAATATGCCTACAACCACGTGACCGGATCGCAAGTGAGCTGGAACTATCAAGCGAGCAATAGCAAGTTGCTTAGTACCTATGCGGTAACAACCAACAACTACCCCGAATCAACCGGCACTGGCACCCTGATGGGCCTGTACCCGCACCAGTGGCGCAAACTGGCCGGTGGCGCCAGCCTGACGGGCGACAGCTATTTCACTCCTCGCGGTTATATGAAATTGGCTGAGGGTGCTTCGTTCACTACCGCCATTACCTACCAGGGGGTGATTCCCTCGCTGCCAGCCCTGACCGATCAGGCGGACAAAACCCGTTTATCCGGTCTGGTTAACAATGTGCGCTCGGAAGTATTCAGCAACCGCGACACCTATTACACCGGTAAGCGCCTGGGCAAGGTGGCAACCCTTATCCCACTGGCACAACAGGCGGGCAATACCGCCGCCGAAACCCAATTTAAAGATGAGTTGAAGTGGCGGTTGGAAGGCTGGTTAAAGGCGGATGTGATCGATGATTTGGAGCCATCGCCCTTCGCCAAAAACCTGTTCTACTACAACAGTAACTGGGGCACTTTGCTTGGTATTGATGGCAGCTTCGGCAGTTTAAAAGAGCTGAACGATCACCACTTCCACTATGGTTACTTTGTGCGAGCGGCGGCTGAAGTGGCACGCAACGACAAAAACTGGGCGCAACCCCAACAGTTTGGCGGCATGATTGAATTGCTGATGCGCGACTACGGCAACTGGGAGCGTCCACGTCATCCGGCTACCGGCACTACCGGTAAAATGTTTCCCTTCCTGCGCAACTTCGATATTTATGCCGGCCATTCCTGGGCTTCAGGCCATGCGCGTTTTGGTGCGGGCAATAACAACGAGTCATCCTCTGAAGCGATGAATGCCTGGACTGCGATGATCCTCTGGGGCGAAGAAACCGGTAATACCGCTGTGCGTGATGCCGGTATCTTCCTTTATACCACCGAGATGACTGCCATCCAGGAATACTGGAACAACGTGCACGAAGAGAACTACCACCCCGCCTACAAACGCCCCATGGCGTCGCTGGTGTGGGGCGGCAAAACAGATTACGCCACCTGGTTCAGCCCGCTGGCAGAAGCCATGCACGGCATTATTCTGCTGCCGATCCAGTCTGGTTCGCTCTATCTGGGCCAATACCCCGAGTATGCGCGCAAAAACTTTGACTACATGGCAAACGGTCGCACCATGTTTACTATGTGGGATGCGATTTTCTATGCCTACCAAGCGGTGTATGACCCGACCACTGCGCTGGCTAACTTTAATGCCAACGAAGGGCGGATGCGCAATTCGGTTGCTGGCCCGGCGTCTTACACCGAGGAAGGCAACTCACTGGCCAATACCTTTGCCTGGATCAAAACCTTCCACCGCTTTGGTCGTATCGACAACGAGGTAGTTGCCACCAATCACGCCACCTTTGCGGTGTTCCGCAAGGACAATGAGCGCACCTACGTGGCCTACAACGCCAGTGCTACCGATGCCAAAAACGTGACTTTTAACGATGGCACCAGCCTGCTGGTCAGCCCGGGTGAGCTGAAGGTTTATACCGGGGTGGTAGTACCTGTATCTTCCAGCAGCAGTTCGGCGCCAAGCAGTGCGTCTTCCCTGAGCAGCCTGTCGTCAGCGAGCAGTTTGTCTTCGGTAAGTAGCAGTTCGGCCACCTCAATGAGCAGCTCATCCAGCGAATCGTCTGCCTCCAGTATGTCGTCAACTTCATCCGTCTCCAGTTCGTCTTCATCGGCAGTGACAACGGGTGTGGTGCAAATGACCGCGTTGGCGGGCGGCGGTATGCAATTCAGCATCCGTCTGCCAGAGCGTAAACAACAAGTGCATTTATTTGCCCGTCGCAATGGTGCGCAGGACTTTGTGAGAATTGACCTGCATGCGCAAGCTGGTGGTGAAATCAATAATGGCGATGGCACCTACACCTACCAAGCCAGCCGCAGTGGTGTGTATGCGGCAGGTGATTTGGTCGAGGCGCGCTTCTATACCTTCACGCCAGCGAGCGGCCAGCTGTTCTACCCGGGGCCAATCGAAAATAGTTGGACGGCAATGACCTACGCGGGAGCTTCTTCGGCATCGAGTGTATCCAGCTCCAGTTCGTCGGCACCTTCGAGTGTATCCAGTTCATCGGTACCCTCCAGCGTTTCCAGCTCATCGCTGTCATCAAGCAGTTCCAGCTCCTCGTCCTCCGCCACCACCGGCTACTCGGCGAACGCGGTAATGCCGAATGGCGCGCCAGTGGCTTACACCACTACTGCGAACTACAGCAACGGCGGGGTGAAAATCACCTTTACTACCAGTGAAAACCTCAACTGGGCATGGGTATTCACCCCCGGTTGGAACAACATGACACGGGTACAAGGCAATAGCTTTGAGGTGACTATCCCCAATGTGGCTCCGGGTACAGCGATCAGCTATTACTTCACGGTAAGCACCGCCACCCGCGGTGAGGCAAACAATAACAATCAGCCACATCAGTGGATTGTGCAGTAAGCCCTTCAGTTTTCTCCTCCAACCGCTTGACCGGCGCATGACAGCGCCGGTTTTTTTATGCGCCTCGTTTCTGGCGGAATAATGTACCTGCGGTGTTTTTCCGGTAAGCTGCGCGCACTTTGTGTTGATCGGGTAGTTGCACCATGAAAGACAACATAGCTCCATTGTTAATTAAATTATTTGCGCTGCTGCCGCTGGGATTTTTGCGTGTTATCGGCGCCACACTCGGGCGCTGCTGGTGGCTGGTGAATGGTCGCGCTGCCAAAATCACTACTGAAAATATCCGTTTGTGTTTCCCCCAATTATCGCCTGCCGAGCAGCGTTTACTGGCCAAACAAAGTTTGCAGGAAACTGCCAAAACAGCGATGGAAGCTGGCGCTATCTGGCGCAACTCCTGGGAGTGGCTGGATAGCAAAATTGTCACCAAAGAGGGCGACGATTTGCTGCGCCGTAAATTGGCGGAGGGGAAGGGCGTATTAGTACTCGCTCCGCACCATGGCAACTGGGAAGTGGTGGCACCCTATTTGGCGAGCGTGGCACGGCTTACGGCCATGTATCAACCGGTGGAAAATCCCAAAATGGATGCGCTGGTTCTGGCGGGGCGCAGCAAGTTAAACATCTCCATGGCGCCCACCAATCGCAAAGGTGTAATGATGTTATTCAAGGCGCTGCAGGGCGGCACTATTGTGGGTATTTTGCCCGATCAAGTGCCCGCTGCTGATGCCGGCGGCGAAGTGGCACCTTTTATGGGGCAGCCTGCGCTGACCATGACGCTGGTGCACGGGTTAATCCAGCGTACCGGCTGCGCGGTGTGTTCATGTTATGCCGAGCGTGTTGCCGGGGGGTTCAAAATGGTGGTGATGGAAGCTGACCCGGCGATTTACAGCGAGGATCAGCTCACCTCGGTGGCTGGTTTGAATGCCAGCGTGGCGGCCTGTGTGCAGCGCGCTCCGGCCCAGTATCAATGGGAATACAAACGCTTTCGTCGCCTGCCGCCCGAGTACCCCAAACACTATAGATTTAAAGGATAAATCCTGTGGCGAGGGTGTTTTAGCAAACACCAGCGGCTACAATTAGCGCACTTGTAATCTCAATAACGCTTTTCTAAAAACTTCCGGTTGTGGTGATGAATAAAAAAACTCTGTTGATGGCAGGTCGCTCGGCGCGCACCTTGACCTTGGCCGCGATGGCGGTGGTATCCCTAAGTGCTTGCACCCAGCAAAAACTGGTGCAAACCCAAACTGAATTAACCAGCGCGCGCGAGTGCCTTGTCAAACAGGAACAGCAGGGCCAGTTGATGGTGTCGCAACAGGCGACGCTAATGGAACAGCTGCAGAAAGTACAAACCCAACTCAACGTACAGCAGACTATGCTGGCAGAGCGTCCACAAGTGATCCAAATGGCGGCGCAGCCCAAAACCGATTGCCCGCCACCACCACCGCCCGAAAAGTTCCTCAGCAGCCAGCCGCCGTTGAGCGATAAACAAATTGTCGGTCTGCGCGAGCAAGCGCTCATCGCCGGTCTGAACGTGGTGATGCAGGCGCGCATCAGTACCAATGTGCCGCACTCGGTGATAGATGCGCGCAACATCCAAATGTTTGAGCGCAACAGCGAAGAGTGGGTGCGTTTTACCATCTACAACCCCGACACCAAAGAGCCCCATGTACTGGAACGTAAACGTCTGCGTTTCCAAACTGTGCAAACCGCCACCAGTGCTAACCCTGACCGCCGTCCGGTGGTAGAGATCCGTTTCACCATTGGCAAGCTCAGCCAGCGCGGTGAATTTGTGCTGGCAGATCGCAGCGACTCTGAGTTTCCCATCCTGATTGGCCGCAACTTGCTGCGCGATGTGATGCTGGTAGATGTGAGTGGCAATAACCTCGCACCACTCCAGCGCAGCGATGACGCCGGGAAAAACTAATACCGATTAATCCCAGGCCGGTGCACCGCACCGGCCGTGCAAGACCCGCCTGTTAAGGATCCCCCAATGAAAAAACCTTCCCGTGCTCCCTTTTACACCGTGATCGGCCTGTTAGTTCTGGTCGGTGTGGTAACCGCCTGGATGCGCCATAGCCAAATGGAAATCCCCTTTGTGCCGGGTGTGCAAAAACCGGTGTGGTTGATTGAGGCGCGTATCGACTTTGACGCCACTGGCGAACCGGTGACGGCGCGCTTGGGTCTGCCCGACAGCCCACCCGGCTATCGCAGCTTCAGTGAGCAAGCGGCTGCACCGGGTTATGGCTATTCGGTAGTGAGTGAAAATGGTGTGCGCCGCGGGGAGTGGTCCAAGCGCGAAGCCGTGGGCCCGCAGACCATTTACTACAAAACCCAATTTATGGAAGCGGAAGACGCCCAGGCCGATGAAGTGCTGGAGGAGCCGCTGAGCCGACTGGTTGATTGGGACGGTTCATCGCAGGAGACCGCAGCCCAGCAGGTATTGGATACCGCTTGGGCAAAATCCAGCAGCCCGCGCAGCCTGGCACGGGAACTGATCAAACTGCTCAATAGCGAAACCCTGGATCAAAATGCCGCCCTGTTGCTGGCTGCCCAGAGTGAAAAGTCCCAGCTGCTGGAAAAGCTGCTCAATCAAGCGGGCATACCCGCGCGCCCGGCGCTGGGTTTGTATCTGGAAGACGCACGCCGCCACCAGAACCTGACCCGTCTGGTGCAGGTTTACGATGATAAACATTGGGTGCTGTTCAATCCCTATACCGGGGAGCAAGGCGTGCCCCACAACCTGCTGTTGTGGCACACCGGCAGTGAATCGATTCTGGATGTGGCCGGCGGCAACCGTTCGCGGGTCAGCTTCTCCATGATCCACCAGACCGTACCGGCGCTGGATCTTGTCAATGCACAGAATAAGGACAGCGCTTTCAGTGTGCTCAGCATCCAGCACTTGCCGATTGAAGAGCAGAGCATGTTTAAACTGCTGCTGCTCTTGCCTATGGGCGCGTTGGTGGTGGTGTTTATGCGCATCATTATCGGCCTTAAAACCTCGGGCACCTTTATGCCGATCCTGATCGCCATGGCCTTTTTGCAGACTTCATTGGTATTGGGGGTGGTCAGTTTTGTGACGGTGGTGGCCATGGGTTTGGTGCTGCGCACCTACTTGTCACGGCTCAACCTGTTATTGATCTCGCGGATTGCGACGCTGGTAGTGCTGGTGATTTTTATCATCTCGGTGCTCAGTTTGGTCGGCTATCAAATGGGCCTGAATACCGGCATGACCATCACTTTCTTCCCAATGATCATCATCGCCTGGACGATTGAGCGTATGTCGATCCTGTGGGAAGAAGAGGGCCCCAAAGAAGTATTGGTGCAGGGCGGTGGCAGCTTGCTGGTAGCAGTCTTGGCCTATGCACTGATGCAGCTGTCGCTGGTGGGGCACCTGACCTTCAACTTCCCCGAACTGAATTTGGTGGCACTCGCGCTGATTATGTTGATGGGTCAATACACCGGCTACAAACTTTCCGAATTGCGTCGTTTCCGCGCCATGGTGGATAACGCCGAGGTGGGCAAATTAAACGAGCCAACCAAAGCCGCTGACCCAGCCAAAGGAGCCGATGCATGAGTCAGGCTCCCACTGCACCAAGCAGCACTACACCACTGGCACCGGCAGCACCTAACGGTATCAAGCGCTGGTGGAACTCCTGGGTTAGCCCCTGGCGTTTAAAGCGCATGGGCATACTCGGCATGAATTGCCGCAACCACGACTTTATTGCTACCTACAACCCGCGCAGTCTGTTTCCCTTGGTGGATAACAAACTCAAAACCAAACTGCTCGCGGAAGAGTACGAAGTCGCCACTCCCCAGCTGTTTTTTGTGGTCAATGCGCAGCATGAAATCGCCACCATTGAAAACAAACTGATGGCGTTGGAAGCTTTTGCGGTGAAACCCGCCAAGGGTTCGGGCGGCAAGGGGATTTTGGTCATCATTGGCCGCCGTGGCGACAAGTTCATCAAATCGTCGGGTGTGGAAATCACCATCGAAGATATTCGCCGCCATATGACCAATGCCCTTGCTGGCCTCTATTCATTGGGCGGCAAGCCGGATGTGGTGATCGTTGAAGACCTGATCCAGTTCGATGACTACTTCAAGGATTACTCCTATGAAGGTGTGCCGGACATCCGCATCATCATCTTCAGAGGTTACCCGGTAATGGCCATGCTGCGCCTCGCGACCCACAAGTCCGACGGCAAAGCCAACCTGCACCAAGGTGCGGTGGGCGTGGGTTTGGATATCGCCACTGGCCGCGCACTCAAAGCGGTGCAGCACTCCAAACCGGTAACCCATCACCCGGATACCAAGCGCGCACTCAACGAGATCCAGATTGCCGATTGGCGCAACTGGCTGTTGCTGGCCTCCAAGTGCTACGAAATGACCGGCCTCGGCTATATCGGCACCGATCTGGTATTGGACAAAGTGCGCGGCGCGCAACTGCTTGAACTCAACGCTCGCCCGGGTCTCGCAATTCAAGTAGCCAATGGCCGCGGTTTATTGCCGCGCCTGCGCCATGTTGAATCGCTCAAAGAACGCATGCACCGCACCGCCGAACAGCGGGTGGATTATGTAATGAAGACGTTTACGGCAGATGGTTTGTAATCTGGCGTAATTTTTTAATCAGCGGCGACTATCGCCCTAAACCTGACTGGAGTAGTAATCATGGCGACATCCGCTATTGTTGGGCCTGGCCTGTTAATGGGTACGTTTGCACTTATCATCCTCATCGGTTTTGCTCTCTCATTCGTTGAAAAACGCCTGGAGCCAAAGCGCGAGCATTAATATGCATGTGCGATTGAACACAAGTGATAGATAAAAAACCGGGCCATTTAAGCCCGGTTTTTTTATGCGCAAATTAAATTCCACCAAATGCTCTGCGCAATACTGGCACAAGTGGAATTTGTGCTGGATCAAATAATATTGCGCGCGTGCAAGTGCGGCCACGCACAATTGATCGAGATCAACAACACCCGGTCCTGACGCGCGCAATCTACTCCTGAAGGCACTGTCTTTCCATTAACAGACCAGTGCAATAACCGATGGAGAAATCACCATGTTAATTTCAGGTATTGTTGCAACTGCATCCTTAGTGGCTGTGTTGGTACTCTTGTTGGTAGGCGGTTTGGCGCTTGCGGCGGTGGATAAACATTTTGATGCGGGGCGCGAGCACTAACTTTTGCGATAGTTCACAGCCCGGCAGCGGTTAACCTATACACTGCAGTGACTTATTGGCTATTTTGTCGATAACAACGAGTAATAGCGAATGATGTTGTCGGTGCGTGCGAGAATTACAGCGCTAGTTGAGTGGCTATTTGCGTTTGCGCAGCGCTATCCGTTTGCGATAGCGCTGTTTGGTTTTGTCTCAGGTGTGCTCAGTTTTGTGATGGTGGAGCGCAATCAGGAGTTGGTGAAAGTCATTGCCATCCTGATGCTGGTGAGTTGGGTATGGCTGGCATCAGAGGTGTTGTTAACGCGCGGCATATTTCATTGGTTTGGTTTTAAGTTACCGCCCGCGTTGGTCAGTTTTGCCACGCAGATGGTGCATCAGGAAAGCCTGTTCTTTGTTGTTCCCTTCTTTTTTATCACCACTGCCTGGAATAGCGGGCAGATGGTATTTACTGCATTTTTAATCGTCGCCGCGTTCGTCTCGATTGTTGACCCTATTTACTATCGCTGGCTGGCGCCGCGTCGTTGGCTGTATTTTATTTATCACGGCGTTACGATTTTTGCGGTATCGCTCACCGCCTTGCCGATTATTTTCCAACTGCCAACACCCAAGGCGTATCTCTATTCGCTACTTATTGCGGTAGCGCTCACCCTGCCCAATGTGGCGCGCTCACTGCAATTAGTGTGGTGGAAGCGCTTTTTTGCGGTGATCTTGCTGGCGGCTGCCGCTGGTGCCTTGGGATTATTGATGCGCCCCTGGATTCCACCGGCGACGCTTTGGCTCACCGAGGTGGCGATTACCGATGAAATGAATACCGAAGATCGCGTACCGATGCGTGTCTATAAAAAGGTGTCCGCTGAGCAGCTGCGTAACGGTATTTATGCCTACACGGCGATCCACGCTCCGCGCGGGTTAAATGAGCGCATTTACCATGTGTGGACTCATAACGGCAAAGTCATTGATAAAGTGGCGCTGCATATCAGCGGTGCGCGCGAGGCGGGCTATCGCTCCTGGTCGCGTAAAGAAAATTTCCCCGAGGATTCCGTCGGGCGTTGGAATATCCGGGTGGTAACAGAAGCCAATCAGGTCATTGGTATCCTGCGCTTTCGGGTTGTTGCAGCCCCTGCTACGAAATTACCGAGTAAGGAACCTGTTACCGCGCCCGAATCTCTACCCAGCGAATAGCACCAGCCAGAAAACTGTCGGGCAGCACCGACAAACACCTGTTGGCAACAAACACCTATAATGCACAAAACATTCAGGTGTCTGTTGTCCATGTCTTATTTCCCCGTCACCAATGACCAGCCCAAAACTACTGGCGCAGCGCCGTCTGCAGCACGCGCCGATGTTTCGCCGGCTAAACCGCGTGCCTTGCGTATTGCGTTATTGGGCTATCGCAGTCATCCGCATGTGGGCGGGCAGGGGATTTACTTGCAGTATTTGAGCAAAGCGCTGGTGGAGCTGGGGCACAGCGTTGATGTCATTTCCGGCCCACCCTATCCTGAATTAGATCCGCGTGTGCGCTTGATCCAATTGCCAAGTCTCGATTTATACGCACACCCCAATCCCACGCGCGCGTTGCGGCCACAACATTTTTTATCGCTCGCGGATTTTTACGAGTGGTGGAGCAAATTGAGTGGCGCTTTTGGTGAGCCTTATAGTTTTGGTCGCCGGTTGTGCGCGCACTTTAAGCAACATAAACCGCAGTACGATATCGTCCACGACAATCAAAGCCTTTGTTATGGTTTGTTAGATTTGCAAAAACGCGGAGTGAATATTGTCGCCACCGTGCATCACCCCATTACGCAAGACCGCGATCTTGCACTGGCCGCGGCGACGGAAAAAGGCCAGCGCTGGTTGATCAATCGTTGGTACAGTTTTCTTGCGATGCAAAAAAACGTGGTGCAGCAACTCAGCCATGTGATCACCGTATCGCAGCAATCGCAGCGCGATATCGCCGCCGCATTTGATCGCCCGGCGCAAAACATTCAGGTGATTCCCAACGGTGTGGATACCCGTATTTTTAAACCGCTCGACAATATTTCGCGCACACCTTTTCGTTTAATAACCACCGCCTCATCGGATCAACCCTTAAAAGGCTTGAGTGTACTTTTGCGTGCGCTGGCGCAATTGCGCAGTGAATTTCCCGAGCTGCATTTAATCGTGATCGGAAAATTAAAAGAAAATGGTGAAACACAAAAGGAGTTGCAGGCGCTAAATTTGCAAGACGTGGTGCAATTTAAATCCGGCATCAGTAACCAACAACTAGTCGAAGAATATGCGCAGGCAAGTATAGCTATAGTACCTTCGCTTTATGAAGGTTTTGGTTTGCCCGCTGCAGAAGCTATGGCCTGTGCCGTGCCATTAATTTGCAGCGACGGTGGCGCGTTACCGGAAGTGGTAGGTAATGCAGCGCGGTTGGTGCGCGCTGGCAATGTGGATGATCTTCAAACCGCGCTGCACGAATTATTAATCGACGAAAATGCACGTGAGCAATTAGGTGCCCAGGGTCGTGCGCATATACTGCAACAACTGAGTTGGGATTGCGTTGGTAAAAAAATGGAAGCTTATTACTATCAGGTCTTGCAGCAACAAGCACAGGGTGAAGCAGTAGAAGATCGTCAATTATCGCGCGGGCAGGTACAAAATGCTTACGATTAATTTTCGCGATTTTCCGCTCAATGACGGCGATCTGGTGTTGGATCTCGGCTGCGGCGAAGGCCGTCATGTGATCAACGCCTATTTGCACGGCGATGTCACCGCCATCGGTGTCGATTTAAATCACCGCGATTTACTCACCAGCCGCGAACGCTTTTTACCTTTTGCACAAGCTTCAGGTAATAAACAATTTTATCTGCAACAAGCCGATGCAACCCAATTGCCATTTGCCGATCACAGTATCGATAAAATTATTTGCAGCGAAGTACTGGAACATATTCCCAACTACCAAGGTGTGCTAACCGAAATCGAACGCATTTTAAAACCCGGCGGCCTGTTGGCTATCACCGTACCACGCGCCTGGCCGGAAAGAATTTGCTGGTGGTTAAGTCATGAATACCATCAAGTCGAAGGTGGCCATATCCGCATTTTTAATGGATCACATCTGCGTCGCGAAATAGAAAAACAATCATTTCAATTTTATAAACGCCACTGGGCGCATGCACTGCATTCACCTTTTTGGTGGCTAAAATGCCTCTGGTGGAAAACCCAGGATACCAATCCGCTGATCAAAAGCTATCATCGTTTATTAGTTTGGGATTTAATGGAAAAACCCTTGCTAACACAAACCCTGGAAAAATGGCTGAATCCGATTATGGGAAAAAGTGTGGTGATGTATTTCAGGAAAGAGAATTCACAATGAAAAATTTATTACTCACTAAAGGATTTTTCCCCGAGTCGCTTCTGCGCCCCACGGTTAATTATATTCTGCAAACGCAATTGCCGAACGGCTGTATTCCCTGGTTCACCGGCGGCAAAGCTGATCCCTGGGACCATATTGAAGCTGCCATGGGTTTAACCATTGGCGGTGAATTAGCAGCTGCGCGCCGCGCCTATCAATGGCTTGCGCAAGAACAACTGGAAGATGGCAGTTGGTGGGCGAATTATTTAGATGAAAAGCTTGTCGATAAAAATCATCGCGAAACCAATTTTATTGCCTATATCGCCACTGGCGTTTGGCATTATTATTTAGTGACGGAAGATGCAAGCGTTCTGCGCGAATTTTTTCCGACGGTAAAAAAAGCGATTGAATTTGTCTTGCGCTACCAGGCACCGACGGGCGAAATCTATTGGGCAGTCGCTGAAGATGGCAGCGCAAAAAAAGATGCGTTGGTAACAGCGTCCAGTTCAATTTATAAAAGTCTTGAATGCGCCGTTTTAATTGCACGAACGCTCGGCGAAGAACCGACGCATTGGTATAAAGCGTATCAACATCTCGGAAATACATTGCGTCATCATCCCGAATGTTTTGACCGCACCTGGGAACCCAAAACCCGTTTCTCCATGGATTGGTTCTATCCGATTCTCACGGGAATCGTGCAGGGCAAATCTGCGCAGCAACGCATCGACAGTAAATGGCATACTTTTGTTGAACCCAATATCGGCTGCCGCTGCGTAAGCGATGAACCCTGGGTAACCGTTGCAGAATCCTGTGAATTAACACTCGCATTATTAGCAGCAGGCGAACACGCCAAAGCGGTAAATTTATTTAGCTGGTTATTCCAATTTATGGACGCAGATGGTGGCTACTGGACCGGCTACAATTTCCGCGATGACGTAATCTGGCCGCGCGAAAAAACTACCTGGACCACCGGCGCAATTTTATTAGCCGCCGATGCGCTCACCGAACACACAGGCGCGGCGCGCTTATTTATTCAATCTGCATTAATGGAATCTGTATTGGATGATACAGACCAATCACTGCATGCCAAAACCGAGCATTGATTTTTGCGAAATTAATTGATCTTTTAAGAAACTAGCGACTATGCGAATCCCACGAATTTTTACCGAACAAAATTTGCTGAGCGGCGAACAGATCGAACTGGAAGAATCCGCTTCGCACCATTTAAGCAAAGTTCTGCGCATGCAAGCCGGGCGCGAATTGATTTTATTCAACGGCGCCGGTGGAGAATTCGCTGCAACCATTCATGAAGTCACTAAAAAACACGTTATCGTCAGTGTGCAAGAACACAGCGCCGACAACCGTGAATCGCCATTGAAACTGGAGCTTGCGATTGGTATTTCGCGCGGTGAACGGTTTGAATGGGTGCTACAAAAAGCTACCGAGTTGGGCGTAACAAAAATCACCCCGTTAATTACTGAACGCACCGAAGTCAAAGTGAATGGTGACCGCCAGGAAAAAATGCATGATCGCTGGCAACATATTCTCATCAGCGCCTGCGAGCAGTGCCAACGCAATTTATTGCCGCAATTATCCGCCCCAATCCAGATTTCCGATTGGCTTCCTAGCGTCAATTCCGATTTGCGTTTTGTCTTACATCACCGCGACAGCAAAACGCTACCCGCTGAACAAAAACCGCAAAACATTACCTTGTTGATTGGTCCAGAAGGTGGATTAAGCGAGAGTGAAATCGAACAGGCCTTGGCGAAAAATTTTAACGCGCTCACCCTCGGGCCAAGAGTATTGCGCACAGAAACTGCGCCGGTTGCGGCAATTAGTTTGGTGCAGTATTTGTGGGGGGATTTTTAGTAATCGATCTGGGTGGATAATAACTACTTTTTTGGTTATCGAATGTAGGCTATCGAGTTAACTCCCCCGCCGGAAAATCCTAGCGGGGTTATTACAAAAAAATAATTATGTAAGCGTGGAAGGCTAAAACATTTTCCCGCGATTATTTTGATCGTCAGATTGGATCGACAAACTATCTGCCGCATGGGACAAATAATTTGAATCGGTTTCCGAGGCGAGTTTAATCATCAGGCGCAAGTCGTTGGGTGAGTCGGCGTGCAGCAGCGCGTCTTCGTAGGTGATTTCACCGGCGTCGTAGAGTGCATAAAGCGCTTGGTCGAAGGTCTGCATTCCTAATTCGGTGGAGCGTTTCATCAATTCTTTTAATTCTGATACTTCCCCTTTGCGAATTAAATCCTGCGCCAGTGGGGTGTTGATCATAATTTCCAGACAGGCGCGGCGGCCATTGCCGTCGGGTGTGGGGATTAATTGCTGCGCCACAATCGCTTTTAAGTTCAGTGATAAATCCATCCACAATTGGCGATGGCGATCCGCCGGGAAGAAGTGAATGATACGGTCCAGCGCCTGGTTGGCGTTGTTGGCGTGCAGCGTACACAAACACAAGTGACCGGTTTCCGCAAAGGCGATGGCGTGGTCCATGGTTTCGCGCGAGCGCACCTCGCCAATCAAAATCACATCGGGCGCCTGGCGCAGGGTATTTTTCAGTGCAACCTCAAAGGATTCGGTATCAATACCCACTTCGCGTTGGGTGATGATGCAGCCTTGATGCTGATGGATAAATTCAATTGGGTCTTCGATGGAAATAATATGGCCTTTGCTATTCTGGTTGCGATGGCCAATCATGGAAGCGAGTGACGTGGATTTACCGGTGCCGGTCGCGCCTACAAAAATAATCAGGCCACGTTTGGTCATGGCCAATTCTTTAATAATTTCTGGCAGGCCCAATTCATCCACTTGCGGAATTTTGGTTTCAATACGGCGCAATACCATGCCCGCGAGGTTGCGCTGGTAAAACGCGCTGGCGCGGAAACGGCCAATACCGCGTGCGCTTACCGCAAAGTTGAGTTCTTTTTTCTCCAGAAATTCATTGCGCTGTTTTTCATTCATTACACTCAGCACCAGCTCGCGCGCTTTTTCTGGCGCGAGTGGTGTGGCGGTCACGGGCACAACCTTGCCGTGGACTTTGATCGAAGGCGGTACACCGGCGGTGATAAATAAATCCGACGCGCCTTTTTCTACCATCAAGGACAATAACCGATCAAAATCCATAACAATGCACCTTAAATATTATTGAAAAGTTGTGCCGCAAAAAATGATTAAACCTTTTGTTTCTAACTAGACGTTTTCAGGGGATTTTAGTTAGAAGTTTTCCGGGAATTTGGCTTTGGATTTGGCGGCATCGCGGCTGATAATACGGCGCGCGACCAAATCGGCCAAGCACTGATCCATGGTCTGCATACCGAGCGATGCGCCGGTTTGGATTGCCGAATACATTTGCGCCACTTTGTCTTCGCGAATCAGGTTACGGATCGCCGAGGTGCCGCGCATAATTTCGTGCGCCGCGACACGGCCGCCGCCATTTTTCTTCATCAGGGTTTGTGAGATTACCGCTTGCAGCGATTCCGACAACATTGAACGCACCATGGATTTTTCGTTCGCGGGGAATACGTCCACGATACGGTCGATGGTTTTGGCCGCCGAGGTCGTGTGCAGGGTACCGAATACCAAGTGGCCGGTTTCGGCGGCGGTGAGTGCCAAACGAATGGTTTCCAAATCGCGCATCTCACCGACGAGAATAATGTCCGGGTCTTCACGCAGTGCCGAGCGCAGTGCTTCGTTAAAACCGTGGGTATCGCGGTGAACTTCACGCTGGTTGATCAAACACTTTTTGGATTCGTGTACGAATTCAATCGGGTCTTCAATGGTGAGTACGTGTTCGTATTTGTTGTCGTTGATGTAGTCGATCATCGCTGCGAGCGTGGTGGATTTACCCGAACCGGTCGGCCCGGTCACTAACACTAATCCACGCGGTACCGCGCAGATATCGCGGAACACATTGCCCATGCCCAATTCTTCCATGGTTAATACTTTGGAGGGAATGGTACGGAACACGGCGCCGGCACCGCGGTTCTGGTTGAAGGCGTTAACCCGGAAGCGCGCCACACCGGGCACTTCGAACGAGAAGTCGGTTTCCAGAAATTCTTCGTAGTCCTTGCGCTGCTTGTCATTCATAATGTCGTAAATCAAGCCGTGCACCTGCTTGTGCTCCATGGGCGGCAGGTTGATACGGCGCACGTCGCCGTCGACACGAATCATCGGCGGCAAACCCGCCGAGAGGTGCAAGTCAGACGCGCCTTGTTTGGCACTAAACGCCAGCAGTTCGGTGATATCCATCAGAGCAACCTTTTGTTATTCGTCTGCGCCGCAGACGTTTGTGGGCAATTTCAGCGATTTTTAAGAAAACGGAATATGCACAAGATAGACGACCAGCTCGCGAAAGTCACCGCACGAATTCATCAAGCTGCCACAGCTGCCGGGCGAAATCCGCAAACTGTGCAGTTGATCGCTGTGAGCAAAACCCAACCTGCACAAGCCTTGAGCGAAGCCTATGCTTGGGGCCAGCGCGCCTTCGGTGAAAACTACCTGCAGGAGGCGCTGGACAAACAAGTCCAGCTGGCGGGTTTGACGGATATCGAATGGCACTTTATCGGCCCGATTCAATCCAACAAAACCCGCCCGATTGCCGAGCACTTTGACTGGGTGCACTCGGTCGACCGGCTTAAAATCGCCCAGCGTTTGCATGAGCAGCGGCCTGAATCCCTGCCGCCGCTGAATATCTGTGTGCAGGTGAATATAGACGATGAAACCACCAAGTCGGGTATCAGCCTCATCGAATTACCCGCGTTAGTTGCCGCCATAGCGCCGTTGAATCGCCTAAAGCTGCGCGGTTTGATGGCAATTCCGGCGGCGACGAATAATACCGATCAGCAGCGTGTGGCCTTTGCCAAATTGCGCCTGGCGCTGGAAGCATTGAACCAGCAGGGCTATGGGCTGGATTGCCTGTCCATGGGCATGTCCGGCGATATGGAAGCGGCCATTGCCGAAGGCGCGACCCATGTGCGGGTCGGCACCGATATTTTTGGCGCGCGCGCCAAACCGGCGACCGCGTGATTACTTTTACTTTTTGTTAAGGATTTATTGTGGCTACACCAAAAATCGCAGTACCCAAGACAGCACCCAAGATTGCCTTTATCGGCGCGGGCAATATGGCCAAGGCCATTATCGGCGGCCTGCTTGCCGAAGGTTTTAATCACAGCCAGATTCTCGCTGCCGGCCCGCGTCAGGAAACGCTGGATAAAGTGCAGCAGGAATTTGCTATTGAAACCACCACTGACAATAACGCGGCGGCGGCCTGGGCGGATGTAATAGTGCTGGCGGTTAAACCGCAAATGCTTAAAGAAGTGACTCTGGCGCTGCGCGATTCGCTGTCGCATCAGCCGCTGGTTATTTCGCTCGCGGCGGGCATTACCACCGACAGTATCGGCGTTTGGTTGGACGGCGACTTGCCCATCGTGCGCTGCATGCCCAACACGCCTTCACAATTGCGCGCCGGTGCCAGTGGTTTATTTGCTAACAGTCGTGTGAATGATGAACATAAATCCCTCGCCAATGCGATTTTGGGTGCTGTTGGCATAGTGCAATGGTTGGATGACGAAGCCTTATTAAACCCGGTCACTGCCGTCTCCGGCTCCGGCCCCGCCTATTTCTTTTTAATGATGGAAGCCATGATTGATGCCGGTGTGGAGCTGGGGTTGAGCCGTGAATGTGCGACGGAGTTGACCTTGCAAACCGCGCTGGGTGCCGCCATGCTCGCCAAGGAAAGTGAGTATGATGTGGCCGAGCTGCGCCGCCGCGTTACCTCGCCCAAGGGCACTACCGAGCAGGCGATATTGTCATTTGAGCAGGATAATATCCGCGCCGTTGTCGCACGCGCCATGACGGCCTGCAGCAATCGCGCGGTGGAATTATCGGAACTATTAGGTAAGTAACGGCGCTTGTAGGTAAGTAACGGCGCCTGTAGGTAAGTAACAGCGTCTGTTGTCAGGCCAGAATTTCTTTCATCACCGGAGCTTTGCATGTTTGCCAATATTTTGCATTTGATTGCCTACAGCCTCTTGTCGCTGTTTCTGTTAATTGTGGTGCTGCGTTTTTTGCTCCAACTGGTGCGCGCCGATTTTTATAACCCTATTTCCCAGGCGCTGGTAAAAGTCACCATGCCGCTGCTGCGCCCGCTGCGCAAAGTGATTCCCAGCATTTTGGGTATAGATACCGCTTCGGTGGTGTTGATCCTGCTGGTGCAATTTATTGCCAGTGCGATTTTGTGCCTGATTATGGGCTTAACCGGTTTGATTGCGCTGCCGCATATCTTGCTGACCTGGGGGTTTGTGGGCGCGCTCACCATCATCGTAAACGTGTTCTTCTGGTGCATGATTATCAGCATCATCGGCAGTTTTATCGCGCCCATGAGCCATCACCCGCTGCTCAGCCTCGCCAATCAAATTATCGATCCGCTCTGCAAACCTATCCGCAAAGTGATTCCACCGCTAGGTGGGGTGATTGATGTCTCGCCGATTGTCGTGCTGCTCGGCCTGCAGATCGTGGAGAAAATCCTGATCCGTGAACTGGCCATTTGGCTGCAACTCAACCCGCAAGTGGTGCTGGGTTACTGGTACTAGTTTCTTTCTTGTTGCTCCCTCATTACCTGCTGGCAGTGGCGCTTATGCAACTGCCAGCGGCTATCTCCCTTCTTTTCTATTCCTCCGATACTGCCTTGCGAGTGCGCAGGGCGTCTCACTTCAGCAATTCTGTAAAAAAATTGAATCCAAAACCCGCGGCAGGCCGTAAAGCAACTGAATGGGCCACATTCTGGCGGAGTCCAGTGGCCCGATGAATCCTTAACGGTTGATAACAACGAGAATGACTATGGATCCGAATCAGGAGTTTTTGCAGCTGCTCAGCGCCACCGCGCAGGGCGATAGGCAGGCTTTCGCCAACCTCTACCAGCGCAGTGCGGGCAAACTTTACGCCGTCAGCCTGCAGATGTTGCGCCGTCGCGATTTGGCGGAAGAGGCGGTACAGGAGGCATTTGTGCGGATATGGCACAACGCGGGCGAGTATCAGCAGGAGAAGGGCGAAGTGCTCACCTGGATGATCAGCATAGTGCGCTACCGCGCGCTGGATATGCTGCGCGCCACCAAGAGTCGGCGCGAGACTGGCGCCGAGGAATTGGAAGAGGCAGTTCATCATCAGACACCCGAGCAAGAGTTGTATGAGCAGCGCGACCGGGTGCGCATCGACCGCTGCATGGATCGGTTGGAAGACAGCCAGCGCAGCGCCATCGAACTGGCCTATTTTCGCGGTTTGACCCACGTGGAAGTCTGCGCCCGGATGGAGCTGCCACTAGGCACCATCAAAACCTGGATTCGTCGCGGATTGGAACGTTTAAAGAGGTGCCTTGAATCATGAATTACCTTACCGATGAACGTCAAAATGCACTCTCGGCGGAATATGTGCTCGGCAGCTTGCAAGGCCCTGCGCGTATTCGCTACCAGCGACTGCTGATGCAACACCCAAGCCTGCGCTCCAGCCTGTGGCGCTGGGAGAGTCGCCTGAATGAGTTGGGTGCTGCACTGCCCAATGTCCAGCCCGCGCCCGAGGTGTGGGAGCGTATCCAACAGCAGTTGGGTTTTGTCAGCACCGGTGCTAGCACCGACAGGGTCAGTAATGTGCTGGCACTGCCGCAACGCAAACCACGCGCCTTGCAATGGTTCGCCGGGTTAGCCACCGCCGCGGCAATCCTGATGGCGGTCTTGCTGGTGAATCTGCAACCGGTCGAACCTTTATCGCCGGCCCAAATCGCCGTGGTGCAAAGCGAAAAAGCCCAAGCCCTGTGGTTGATTGAATTACGCGAGGACCAACTAGTGGTGAGCGCCACCGACAAGTTCACCCCGCTGGACAATCAGGACTATGAATTGTGGATGGTCGCCGCCGATGGTCGCGCGCCAATCTCACTCGGCCTGCTCCCCAAAACTGGCAAGTTGAGTTTGCCGCGTTCGGCACTGTTCGATCAGCTACAAGTCGCCGCACTCGCAGTGAGTTTGGAACCGCTGGGCGGCTCGCCTACGGGCCAACCGACAACAGTGTTGTACACGGCGGAATTGGTGGCGATGTAAGTGTTTTTGCAGGGATAAAAAGTTAGACTCCTGATTTGTCCGGTTGGTGATCTTGCTTATCAACCGGACAGTATTTCGATGTGCTAACAACAATTTACAGGATGTTAATAGATGAAAATCTTACCAACAGAATTTGATGGAAAACCTATTCGTCGCGTTTACGACGAAGAAACTGAAACCTGGTGGTTCTCGGTGATTGATGTGGTGCAGGTGCTGACTGATAGCGTCAATGCCCGGGATTACTGGTTCAAAATGAAGCTGCGTGTACATCAAGAGGACGGTGTTGAACTGTCGACATTTTGTCGACAGTTGAAAATGCCTGCTTCTGATGGCAAGCAACGCCTGACTGACGCGGCAACTGCAAAAAGCTTACTGCGCATTGTGCAATCCATTCCCAGCCCTAAAGCCGAACCCATCAAACTCTGGCTGGCGAAGGTCGGTTACGAACGTATGCAGGAAATGTCAGATCCGGGGCTGTCGCTAAATCGTGCCCGCGAAACCTGGCAGCAGCAGGGGCGCAGCGAAAAGTGGATTCAGCAGCGCATGACGGGGCAGGAGACGCGCAATAAACTCACTGATTATTGGGCAAGTCACGGTGTTAATAAAGGTGATGAATTTGCCATCCTGACGAATATTATTCACCGCGAGTGGGCCGATGTGAATGTCAAGGAGCATAAAGCGCTGAAAGGTTTGGAAAGCCAAAATCTGCGCGATCATATGAGTGAAGCCGAACTGATTTTTACCGCACTGGCCGAATTATCTACTCGCCAAATAGCGGAAGCAGAAGATGCAACCGGTATGGATGAAAATAAAGCCGCAGCCAGTCAGGGCGGTGGCATTGCCAAACAGGCGCGTATTGCACTGGAGCAAAAGACCGGTAAGTCGGTAATTAGCGATACCAATTTTTTACCGCCTACTGCTAAAACTATTAATACCAAGCCCAAAAAAGAATAGTGTGTTGATTTTGTTGTATCCAAACCCCGCCCCGCGCGGGTTTTTTTATGCCCGCTAAAAAATATTTTTGCGCACTTACACGATAATTAAAAAATAATCACAAAAAGTTGAATCCAAAAATCAACTTGAGCCGTTTGCTGTTGTGAATGTCACAACAACCAACGGAGTCATCATGAAACATAATTATTTATCGGCCGTTATTGGTACCCTCTGTGCAAGCCTGCTTGCCACGGGCAGTTTTGCATCGTCCCACCGCGAAGCGCCGAATATCACCCGCGCACCCGCGCTCGATTCAACCGATTTTTACGCGTTTAATTCCTATGAAAGCGGGCGCGAAGATTATGTCACGCTGATCGCCAACTATATTCCGCTACAGGATGCTTACGGCGGCCCCAATTATTTTGCGATGGACCCACACGCGGTGTATAGCATCCACGTGGATAACACCGGCGATGCAGTAGAAGACCTGACCTTTGAATTTCGTTTCAGCCAGGCACTGGCAGGCGGTGAAGGTGTAAAGCTGACGGTAGGGCCGGAAGGTAACAGCCGTTCAGTTGCGGTTCCTTTGAAAAATGTCGGCGGCATTTCTGCAAGCGATATGGCTGCTGCTAATTTCAGTGAAAGTTATACCGTTAAATTGCGCACAGGTGATCGTAAAACCGGTATGCGTGCCGATGTCACTATGGCGTCGGGCATGGGTATGACATTTAACAAACCACTGGATTTTATCGGTAATAAAACCTTCACTTCACCGGCAGAATATGCAAGCTACGCCAACAGTTTTATTTATGAAATTGCGATTCCCGGCTGTAGTGCCAACGGCAAAGTATTTGTCGGTCAGCGCAAAGATCCCTTTGTGGTCAATCTCGGAAAAACTTTTGATTTAGTCAATTATGTTCCTGTGGAGGGCGATAGCAGCGCCGGTGCTGGCGACGGCGGCGGCTTCCCCGGTGGTATTACCCAATCGGCAATGAATGATGATTTGCTCGATAAAAATGTCACCGCCATTTCGCTCGAAATTCCCAAAAGTTGTTTGGTGGGCAGTGGCAATGGTGTGATAGGTACCTGGACAACTGCAAGCTTGCCACAGGCGCGTATTTTAAATCCGCAGGCATCGTTTAATAAAACGGAAGTAAATGGCGGTGCGCTCACCCAGGTGTCGCGTTTGGGCAACCCACTGGTGAATGAATTGGTGATTGGTTTAAAAGATAAGGATCGCTTTTCCACTGCCGAACCAAAAAATGATGGTCAGTTTGCCGATTACGTTACACATCCCTCGCTACCTGAATTATTAAATATTTTATTTAAAGATGCGGTTAACACCACGCTCGGTGCCAATTTGCCCACGCTTGCGCCCACTAATTTCCCGCGCATGGATTTAGTCACTGCTTTTCTCACCGGTTTCCCCGGCGTCAATCAGTTAAAAACCGTTACGCCGTCAGAAATGTTGCGCTTGAACACTGGCATTACTGCAACGGCACAAGCGGAGCAATCCAATTTTGGTGTGGCGGGAAATGACTTGGCCGGTTTCCCCAATGGCCGTCGCCCGGGTGACGATGTGGTGGATATTGCGTTGCGCGTTGTTATGGGGCGTTTGTGTTATCCAATTCCTGTTGGCGGTGTAGATACCGATTTGGGATTGTGTAAACCCGAAGACGCCAATGTGGGTAATGTGCCTTTCACCGACGGTGCACCACTTAACGCGATGATGATGAAAAATTCCTTCCCTTATCTGGCCGATCCACTGCCCGGTTCTAACTAAGGAGTTGTCATGAAAATTTCTAACGCACTCTTACCGCTGATTTTGTCGGGCAGTTTATTCATCACGGCTTGTGGTGGTGACGGCGCTAAAAAACCAAAAGTCAATGCGCCACCCACGGCAAATAATGCGGCGCTCAGTACCAAGGCCGACACGCCATTTACCGGAAAATTAATGGCGAGTGATTTGGATAAAGACATGCTCAGTTTTGCAGTGGTGACAGCACCACAAAACGGCATGCTTAGCCTGCAAACCGACGGTAGTTTTAGTTACACCCCGGCGCCGGATTTTGTGGGTGCTGATCAATTTACCTTTAGTGTGAGCGATGGCAAAACCAGCTCGGCGGTAGCCACAGTCAATATCACTATTGATTTACTGACGGTTGCCATGAGCAGTTATACCCGCACGGTATTTAATCAACAGCCCAACGATACACCCTTGTCACTCAACAGCCGCAACATCACGCAAGATGTAAGTGATGAGAACGCGTTTGATGATCTGTTGGCGCCTTAACGTGAAATAGTTGTTGATTAAAAAGTTCCTTACCTTGATGCCCGCTATGGATGGCAGGCTTTTTAAAATTCATAAAAATATCTCCGTTAAAAACGACTCTATTTTATTAGCTGAATTGCAGCGGGTGTGACCGATGAAAACATTATCTTTGTTAATCTGGGTTGGATTTTATCTTGCCCTATTGTTGCCAACCGCCAATGTGTTGGCGACAACAAATGCACAAACATTGACCCAATCAAACGCACGTTATCAACCCCACTCACCAGAGCAAATTATTGCGCGTTGGGATACAACTGCCGCGCAAGTAACTAACACAACGCGGGTGATGAATGCTGATAGCATCAGCCAATTAGCGAATGATTATTTAAGCAAAGCATCACAACCGGGTTATAGCCATCTTTACGGTATAGCTGAAGCAGTGTTAAAGCCGCAGGTTGAATCCGGCAGTAATCACTTGCCAATACTCCTGGCCTGGGCGCAGGTACAACAACATCAACATCGTTTTAGTTTGGCGCAGCAAACCCTCAGCCTTATTTTGCAGCAAGACGCAGCACAACCAACGGCGCTGTTATTAAAAGCGCGCTTGCATTTAATTCAGGGCGAATTATCCGCCGCCAAAAAAACCTGTATGGCCTTACTCGGCAAAGTGGATTTAGTGTCCCTGGGTGCGTGCAGTTTGGAAGTACGCAGCAGTGAAAGTGAGCAGGCATTGCGCGAAAGCTATGCGCAGTTACAACAATTAATTGTGAGCCAAGGTTTACCCACGGATGAACGCAACCTCTGGCTATTACAAATGTTGGCGGATATGGCGCTGCGTTTGAATCAACCCGAGCGCGCCTTGCAGCATTTACAGCAGGTTAGTAATAAAAATTCCCTCAGCTATTGGGTGCAGTGGGCTGATATTAATCTGGCGCTGGGCGATTCGCCTGCGGTAATCCAGCAATTAACGCCTTTAATAAATAATGCGCCGCAGCAGGATGATGCGCTGTTGTTGCGCCTAGTGATAGCGGAAAAAAATCTGCTGCAGGATTCACCAATACACGAACAGCTTGCGCAGCGAATGCAGTTGCGTATTGCACGCGATGATCAAGCGCATGCCGCTGAAGTGGCACTGTTTTTTTTGCAAGTGCAACCGGATGCACAACAAGCGCTCTACTGGGCTGAACGCAATTGGCAACTGGCGCGGGAAGCAAGCGATAAATTATTGCTGGAACGTGCGCAACAAGCCGTTGCGCTTGACCTGACTCATTTGCAGCAGGAGGGTTAAGCATGACGCAGATAAAAATGTTGCATCGATTTTTTGTATTGCTGTTGATCAGCTGGGCTTTTACCAACCACGCTGCGGCCCACCAACTCAGTACCGCCTACGCGAATGTGCAAATTAATTCGCAGGGATTAGTAACCGGTGAGCTGCAAGTGCGCCTGTATGATTTGGAGCGTGCGCTACTGGTGGATGTGGATGGCGACGGCCAATTGCGCTGGCAAGAATTACAAAATCGTGCAGATGCCGTAAAAAAATATTTAACCAACCACTTGCAATTGACGCGCGGCAGCGAGTGCCCGGTGGTATTGGGTGATGACTGGCAAATTGATGCGCATTTTAATGAAGCTTATGTGGTAATTCCGCTGCGTGCGCAGTGTTCACTTGCTGGCGATATAGCTGTTCACTACAGCGCAATGTTTAAAGACGATGCCGACCATAAATTATTGCTGACACTTTCCAGTACCAGCAATAACAAATCATCCAGTATCAGAGTGCTGGACGATACACAGCGCCAGATAAACTGGCAGGCGGAGCAGGGCAGTAAACTTGCGACGCTGGGTGAATTTATTTATCAGGGCGTGCTGCATATTTGGATTGGACTGGACCATATTTTATTTTTGCTGTTGTTGTTAGTCGCCTGTGTGGTGGAGCGGCGCAACCATCGCTGGCAGGCGGTCAGCAATAATCGGCAAATTATTATTAACGCTTGCTGGATTGTCACTGCATTTACCCTCGCGCATTCCATCACCCTGACACTTACGGCGCTACACATTATTCAACTGCCGAGCCGCTGGGTGGAATTGGGTATTGCAGTCTCGGTATTGCTGGTTGCCCTCAATAATATTTTCCCGCTGTTGCTGCGTTTGGGTTGGCTCACCTTTGGGTTTGGTTTGCTACACGGGATGGGTTTTGCCGGCGTGTTAGGTGAATTGGGTTTGCCTGCCGATCAACAACTGTTGGCGGTGTTGGCCTTTAATCTGGGCGTGGAGTTGGGGCAAATGACAATCGTATTACTGCTGTTACCGGTGTTGATGTTATTGCGCCATTACTTTTGGTATGCGCGCTATGCCTTGGGAGGCACCTCGGCAGTGATTGCGTTGGTGGCAGTGCAATGGATTTTGCAGCGCTGGGCAGCCTAGGAAAGTGATGATGAAAAAAATACAGTATTTTTTTGCAGCGATTGTTATTCCACTTTACGGCAGCGCCAGTGAGCCGGAGCGACTTGCGCTTGCCACCGCGACAAGGCCAATGCCAGCACTGGAGAATTTAGTGGTCTACGGCCATCGCCTGAATTTAGTGGGCAGCAGCTTGGCGGCCGCAGAGGGTGTTATCGGCAGTGCTGAAATTGCCAACCGACCACTTGCGCGCACCGGTGAAATTCTGGAAATGGTTCCCGGTATGGTGGTTACCCAGCACAGTGGTTCCGGTAAAGCGAACCAATATTTTTTGCGCGGTTTTAATTTGGATCACGGCACTGATTTTGCCACCAGCATCGACACTATGCCGGTAAATATGCGCAGCCACGGTCACGGTCAGGGCTATACGGATTTAAATTTTATTATCCCTGAATTAATTCACACCATTCATTATCGCAAAGGCACTTATTACGCCGAGGTCGGTGATTTTTCCGGTGCAGGAGCGGCAGTGTTTGTAGTAAAAAATACCTTGGATAACAGTGAACTCGCGCTTACCGCAGGTGATTACGGCTATCAGCGTTTATACAGCGCGACACCAATCATTATTGATGATGGGCATTTATTAGTTGGAATAGAGGCGCAAGCTTACGCGGGCCCCTGGAAAGATATTGATGAAGACCTGCGCAAAACCAATCTGCTTGCGCGTTATTCATCGCGCCTTGCCGGCGGTGAATTTTCACTTACAGCGATGGGCTATCGCAATCGTTGGAACTCGGCCGATCAAATTCCACAGCGCGCGGTGGAGCAGGGCATGATTGATGCACTAGGCTCGCTGGATACCCATGTGGGCGGTGATGCCAGCCGTTACAGTCTGTCAACACAATGGCTGAACTCCAATTGGTCGATCAGCGCTTACCTTGTTGATTCAACATTACATTTATTTTCCAACTTCACCTATTTTTTGGATGACCCGGTTAACGGTGATGAGTTTGAGCAAGTGGATGATCGGCAACTGCTCGGCGGTGAGTTGGTGCGCAACTGGCAAACCAGCCTCGCCGGAAAATCCGCAACCCATAAACTCGGTGTGCAAATTCGCCACGATGCGATCGATGAAGTGGGCTTGTATAAAACCCGCGCGCGCGAACGTTTGTCAGCGACACGCGTGGATGCAATTGATGAAACATCGCTGGCGCTTTTTGCGCAGAGTGATATTCAACTAAGCGAGAAAATTCGTGCTCATCTGGGCTTGCGTCATGATTATCTGCAAGTGGAGGTAGATAGCGATCTTGCACAAAACTCCGGCAGGGCATCAGATGACATCACTAATATTAAAGCGGGTGTGAGTTATAGCTTTAGCGATAATGTTGAAACCTATTTAAACCTCGGTCAGGGTTTTCATTCCAACGATGCACGCGGTGCAACAATTGTGATTGATCCGCTATCGGGTGAGCTGAGTGAACCGGTGGATTTATTATCGCGCTCACAAGGGGCAGAGTTGGGGGCAAAATTATTCGATAACCGGCGCTACAGTATTTCCGCATCGATTTGGTACCTGGCGCTGGATTCAGAATTATTGTTTGTGGGCGATGCGGGCAATACCGAGGCGAGTCGCGCCTCTGAGCGCTCGGGTATCGAAATCGCCAGCTATGTCTGGTTTGCCGAGGGTTGGAGCCTGGATACCGAACTGGCCTGGACCCACTCGCGTTTTAGCGAACAACAAACCGGGCAGGGCAAGTATGTGGATGGTTCGCTGCCGTTTGTCGCCAGTGCCGGTGTGAGTTATGCGCCGGCGGCACAGGGCTTTCATGGCAATTTGCGCTACCGCTATTTTGGCGCGCGGGTTTTGGACAGTTTTAATCAGCAGCGCGCGTCGTCCACCAGTGTGGTTAACCTGGGTCTAGGCTATCGCTGGGCGCAGTGGTCGCTGGGGTTGGATCTGCTCAATCTGGCCAACAGCCGCGATCACGACATCACCTATTTTTACCCCTCGCGCCTGCCGGGCGAGGTGGACGAGGGGGTGGAGGATGTGCATTTTCATCCGCTCGAACCGCGCAGCCTACGCGTGTCGGTGCAGCTGGATTTTTGATTGCGGGTGTCGGTTTTTTTTACAGATTGTGATATTTCAAGCTTTTATCCACTGCAGTGAAATTTATTTAACTTAATGATTATTAAGGATTTATTTTATCTAGAAAACCGAATTTGGCGCGTGGATCATTTTTTGCATATAAAAGGGGGTTCATTATAGTTAGTAGAAATATTAACTATTCTATTTAGATGCTTATAAACGGACATACCTATGAAACTGAAGCAGCTCTTATTAATTCCCTTTATGTTGTTGGTCAGCATTAGCGCCAGCGCCACCATTATTGATTTTGACAGCCAGGTCGCGCCTGGTACTTTTGGGCCAAGTTCCGGTGCTGGTTTTGTGGACTCAGGTTTTGTATTCAGCACTAATATGGATGTGATTGATGTAAGTGAAACCGGTGGTTGGTGGGGTACTGGTACCGGTGGTGGCCACAGTGGCAAGTTTGCTGCGTTGAACAACTATGGCGATGATATGTTCATGACCCAGCAGGGCGGCGGTAGCTTCAGCGTGCAGGACCTGTGGCTGCACGGTTGGCAAGCTGAATGGCAAACCGGCGCTGTTATCGGCTGGTTCAATGGTAGCCTGGTAGATATGGTTGAAGTCAGTTTCAGTAGCCCCTGGCAGAACGTGGCGCTGAACTTCGCCAATATCGATACCTTGCAAATCACCTCCAGCTATTATTTTCTGGTTGATGATATCCAGATTAATAGCACCAGCGTGCCAGAGTCATCCTCCCTGGTGTTAATGGCGATTGCATTGGCTGGATTGGTCTGCCTGCGTCGTCGCAAGCAAAATGTCTAAGTAAGACAGCTTTGCAAACCCTGAAAAACGCAGCAGCTCGCTGCGTTTTTTTTGCCCCAACAATTCCCTCATCGCGAGCGGTGCGCTTCGCAATTCCCTGACAGAAAGATGTTGTAAAGTCGCAATTTAGCCGCCACTCAGCCCCCGCAATTAACCGCTGGCTGCTCAACTTCTAGCCAATGGCGCGTTTTTCGGCTTTAATGCTTCTCTACCTAAAATAATTATGTAATCACCCTTTGGTTATTTCGCTGGGTTATTACTAACAACAGACGAGATTCGCGTTATGGACGTCAGATCCTTGCATCGCCAAATGACCCATTACAACCGTTGGAAGCGCCAGTTGGATGAGCGCCTGCAGCGGTTTGAGCATTGGGGCAAGGCGCACAGCCTGTTTGGCCAGAGCATGGACAAAACCCTGCACCGCGCCCGTCAGCTGTTGCGCGGCGAGAGTTTTACCATCGCCTGCGTCGGCGAATTCTCGCGCGGTAAAACCGAGCTGATTAACGCGCTGCTCTACGCTGGCGGCGGTCGTCGCCTGTTGCCATCGCAACCGGGCCGCACCACCATGTGCCCGACCGAAATTTTCTGGGATGCTAGCCAGCCCGCCAATTGCGTGCGCCTGCTCCCCATCGAAACCCGCCGCAGTAATACCAGCCTGCAGAGTTTCAAGCGAATCCCGCAAAAGTGGGTGACTATTCAGTTTGATGCCAGGGATTACGAACAGACCCGCGCGGCGATCAATCAAGTCTCAGCCAGTAAACAGGTCAGCGTGGCCGATGCAATTAAATTAGGCTTTGCCGAGGACGAGCTGGGTGAGCGCGATGCCCAGGGCATGGTCACTCTCCCGGCCTGGCGCCACGCGCTGA
Source organism: Cellvibrio sp. BR (assembly GCF_000263355.1). Taxonomy (NCBI): domain Bacteria; kingdom Pseudomonadati; phylum Pseudomonadota; class Gammaproteobacteria; order Cellvibrionales; family Cellvibrionaceae; genus Cellvibrio; species Cellvibrio sp. BR. The sequence goes on from NZ_JH668200.1 coordinate 678,693, forward strand.
TTAGCCTCGATCACCCATTGCTGCGCCAAGGTCTGCGCATTGTGGACACCCCCGGCCTGAACGCGCTGGGCAACGAACCTGAACTCACCTTAAAAACCCTGCCCGATGCCCAGGCGATTCTGTTTTTGCTCTCTGCCGATGCTGGCGTGACTGCGAGCGATATGGAGATCTGGCGCGAGCATATTCAGGGCCTGCGCGACAATAACTGCACCGCCGTCATCGCCCTGCTCAACAAAATCGATAGCCTGTGGGACGACCTTACTCCCGCCGATGAAGTGGCGGCGAGCATCGATCGCCTGCGTCAGCTCACGGCGCATCAGCTTGGCCTCGCGTCACAGCATGTGGTGGCGGTGTCGGCCAAACAGGGGCTGCTCGGCAAAGTCGGGCGCAATCAGGCGCAACTGGCGCGCAGCAACTTCCCGCAGTTGGAATCCATGCTTGCGGAAGCGGTATTGCGCAACCAGCAACAAATTATCGGCCACGCGCTGATTGGTGACAGCTACGCCATGGTGATCAATACCCGCAGCGGGTTGGCCAAACGCATCGCCGAGTGCGAGGCAGAGTTGGAGAGTTTGCGGACTACCGCACCCGAGCAAGCTAACGAAAAGTTACAGGCTTTGCGCGACACTATTCGGCGCACCCATCACGAATACCATAAACAAGCACTGTCGCTGCGCACCAGTCAGCGCTTATTGGAATCCCAGCAATTGTCGCTGTTAAGCCCGATTGGCATGCCGTCACTGGACCGGCAAATCGAGGAGGCGCACAGCAACCTCGCCCAGAGTTGGACAACCTTGGGGTTAGCGCGCGCCATCGCCAGTTTCTTTGACGCGGTGGACAGCAACATTAATCACCTTGAGCGGGAGATTGAGCGCTGTAACCGCGTGCTCACCTCCATTTACGAACGCCCGGAGCACAGCCTGTCGGGTGATGATTTGATGATGCGGCACCTGCTTAAAATCCAGAAGCAGCGCCGCCAGTTACGTCAGTTACAGACCCGCGCCGAGGAGTTCCGCAAGTCGCTCACTACCGTACTCACCCATAAAAGTGCGCTGATCAGCCGTTTTATCAATACGTTGGTGCAGGAGGTGCGCGCGGTATATATGGATCTGCATCAGCACATCAATCACTGGATGCAGGAAGCATTGGCGCCGCTGTTCCATCAAAACCAATATCAAAAGCAGCTGCTGGAACACCACATGCTGCGGCTGACGCAAATGCAGTCCCAGCGCAATAGTCACGCCGAGCAGTTGCAAACCCTGCAGACCAACCTTTACCAGTTGCAATCGGCGCTGATGAGTATCGAACCGCTCTACCGCGAAATTCTGGCCGAACCCCTGGAGCCAGAATTGATGGATGATCTACCTGCCACCACCGACACCACCGGCGCGCGTGTGCTGCCCTTTGCCAAAAGCAAAGCGGTGTTGCAGGGCAACTCATAAACTCTACCTTGCAGCAGGCAGGTGCTCTCTTTAGACTGTCGCATCATTTAATGTCGATGAGCGCGCCGCCACTGGCGCGCCCACTGCTTGCGGTAAGAGATCACCATGCCAAACGAACTACCCGCCAATTCGGTGGGTCTTGTTACTCCCCGGACTCATCACTTCACGGCGCCGCTGTTGCTGGCCTGCGGGCGCACGCTCGATGAGTATGAATTGGTCTACGAAACCTACGGCCAGTTAAATGCGGCAAAATCCAATGCGATACTGATTTGCCACGCGCTTTCCGGCCATCATCACGCTGCAGGTTATCACAGCATGGACGACAAACGCCCCGGCTGGTGGGATGCCTATATCGGCCCTGGCAAACCGATTGATACCAACAAATTTTTTGTCGTTGCGCTCAATAATCTCGGCGGCTGTCATGGCTCCACCGGGCCGCGCTCCATCAACCCCGCAACAGGCAAAGCCTGGGGCGCAGATTTCCCGATGATCCGCGTGCGCGATTGGGTCGCCAGTCAGGCGCGTTTGGCCGATGTATTGGGTATTGATGTCTGGGCCGCCGTGATTGGTGGCAGCCTCGGCGGTATGCAAGTGATGCGCTGGGCGCTGGATTTCCCGCAGCGGATTCGCCATGCAGTGGTGATCGCCTCGGCAATGAAACTCTCGGCGCAAAACATCGCGTTCAACGAAGCGGCGCGCAAAGCGATTGTTAGCGACCCCAACTTTTTTGACGGCGATTACCTCGCGCACAACACCATTCCCAAAAACGGTTTGGCAGTCGCGCGCATGATTGGCCACATCACTTACTTGTCGGATTATGCGATGGGTGAAAAATTCGGCCGCGATTTGCGCAGCGGCAGTTTTGAACTGGGCATCGCGGAGCCGGTGGAATTTCAAATCGAAAGTTACCTGCGTTATCAGGGCGATAGTTTTGCCAATGCCTTCGATGCCAATTCGTATATCCGCATTACCAAAGCGCTGGATTATTTTGACTTGGCGCGCGAATACAACGACGACCCGGTGCTCGCCTTTAAACAAACCCAGGCAAACTATTTGGTGATTTCCTTCAGTACTGACTGGCGTTTTGCACCCGAACGTTCGCACGAAATTGTCAACGCATTGGTGGGCGCTAATCGTGCAGTGACCTACGCGGAAATTGAATCCAAACACGGCCACGATGCCTTTTTATTGCCGGACGAACGCTACAAGCAAGTGTTTAGTCGCTACCTTGCCGGAGTGGAAATCTGATGCGTATTGATCTCAATGAAATCCAACACTGGATCACCCAAGGCAGCCGCATTCTCGACTTGGGTTGCGGCGATGGCACGCTGCTAAAATTTTTAATCGATACCAAACAAGTGCAAGGTTATGGTTTGGAAATTGATGCAGAGCAAATCAATACCTGTATCGATAAAGGCTTGAATGTAATCGAGCAAAACCTGGATCGCGGCCTCGGCAATTTCGCCGATAAAAGTTTTGATACAGTGCTCATGACCCAAGCGCTGCAAACCCTGCATTTCCCCCATTTGGTATTGGATGAAATGTTGCGCGTGGGCAAAGAATGTATTGTCACCTTCCCCAATTTTGGCCACTGGAAAGCGCGCTTCTATTTAGCGACGCGCGGCCGTATGCCGGTATCAGACTTGCTGCCCTACGAGTGGTACGACACACCCAACATTCACTTCTGTACGTTTAAAGACTTTGAAGTGCTGTGCCGCGAGCGTAATATCAAAGTGATCCATCGCCAGGTGGTGAACGAACAGTCCGGTCAGACGCTCAAAGATTTTATGCCCAATCTGTTCGGTGAGACGGCGATTTATCATTTAAGTAAATAATGGCTTCAGGCAAATACTACTTTGCATTTTTACCTGTACCGTCGTGATTCATTCATTACAGGAGTGTTGTTATGAAAAAGTTACTACAGGGTTTTTTGTTAAGCCTGATTGCCCTAACAGCTCAGGCCCAAATTGATCAACCCAAAGAAATCGCTACCCAGCAGCAGTTTGGTGTTTACACCGTGCATTACAACGTATTTAACAGCACTGATATTCCGGCAAACGTAGCGGAAGCCTATAAGTTGGTGCGCGGTAAGGATCGGGCGCTGGTCAATATCAGTGTGACCAAAACTGAAAATGGTGCAACGAGTTTGGGTTTGCCAGCACAGGTCAGTGGTGTGCGTCGCAATTTAATGCAGCAAAAACAAACGCTAAAATTTATTGAAGTGAGCGAAGGTGACGCCACCTATTATTTAGCCCCCTTTGTTTTTAACAATGAAGAGTTATTGCATTTTGATATCGAATTAAATGTGGATGGCGCGGCGCGGCCGCTTAAGATTACTTTTAATCGCACACTTTATGCGGATAAATAACAGCACCTATTGAATGACAAAGGCGCCTGCGGGCGCCTTTTGTTTCTAATGATGATTCTCAGGAAAAAATGCAATGCAAAAAATAGTATTGGCCAGTGGCAATGCAGGTAAATTGCGTGAGTTCCAGCAGTTACTCAATGGCTGCGGTTTTGAGGTGGTACCGCAATCTGATTTTTTTAGTGAAAACGCGGAAGAAACCGGTTTAACTTTTGTTGAAAATGCGATTATCAAAGCGCGTTATGCCTGCGCCAAAACCGGCTTGCCAGCCATTGCTGATGACTCGGGTATTGAAGTTGATGCGCTTAATGGTCGCCCCGGCATTTATTCCGCGCGCTATGCGGGTGAAGCTGCAAAAGACGCAGACAACAATGCAAAACTTTTGCAGGAATTAAATGGCGTTGCTACAGAAAAACGCACGGCGCGCTACCATGCGGTGCTGGCGTTTATGCGCCATGCAGAAGATCCAACGCCGATTTTATGTCACGGCGTGTGGGAGGGCGTGATTCTTACTGAACCGCGCGGCGACGGTGGTTTTGGTTATGATCCGTTATTTTTTGTGCCCAGCCACAATTGTGCATCGGCTGAATTGGATAAAGCCGAAAAAAATCGCATCAGTCATCGCGGTAAAGCCATGCAGGAAATGTTACAAAAATTATCTGCACTGAAGAGCCAATAATGTCACTGATACTGCCGTCGCTATCACTACAATTACCACCACTAGCGCTCTATGTCCACGTGCCCTGGTGCATTCGCAAATGCCCTTATTGCGATTTTAATTCACATCAAGCCAACAATGATATTCCTGAAGCAGAATATGTAAATGCACTGCGTTTGGATTTACAACAGGATCAAGTGCTCGCGCAAGGTCGCAAACTCACCAGCATTTTTTTTGGCGGCGGTACACCCAGTATGTTGTCGGCGCAGGCGATTGGGCAGATATTAAAAGATGCAGAAACAATTATCGGTTTTGAACCTGATATAGAAATTACCCTCGAAGCAAACCCCGGTACGTTTGAGCAGGAAAAATTTTCCGGTTTTCGCGCGGCAGGGGTGAATCGTTTATCCATCGGCATTCAAAGTTTTAATGATCAACAATTAAAATTGCTCGGCCGTGTACATGGTCGTGAAGAAGCACTGCGCGCTGTAGGTGTTGCACGCACTGCCGGGTTCGACAATATCAATCTGGATTTAATGCACGGTTTACCGGAACAATCCGTTGCTGCTGCCAAGGCGGATTTGCAACAGGCGATTGACTTGGCGCCGGAGCATCTCTCCTGGTATCAACTCACCATCGAACAAAACACCGCCTTTTATTCCGCACCGCCGGTATTGCCGGAAGAGGAAATCCTCGCCGATATTCAGGATGCAGGGGTGGAATTATTAGCTGCGGCTGGCTACGCGCAATATGAAATTTCTGCTTATGCGCGCGCTAAAAAATACGCACGCCACAATCTCAATTACTGGGAGTTTGGCGATTATCTAGGAATAGGGGCGGGCGCTCACGGCAAAATTACTTTACCTGCCGAAGATAAAATTCTGCGCTTATGGAAAACCCGCTTACCCAAACATTATTTGGATGCGGTCACTTCCCAAAAAATCTCCACCAATCTTGGCGGTCATCAAAATACATTTGGCGGCGGCAGCGATTTGTTGCTGCCTGCAGCGCTACCGCTGGAATTTATGATGAATGCACTGCGCTTGCACGGGGGAGTGCCAGTAAATTATTTCACTGAGCGCACCGGCCTTGATTGGCAACAACTTGAGCCCCAGTGGCACACATTAACGCAACAAGGTTTGGTAGAAATTGCACAAGGCTGCGCGCGCCCAACCGCTTTAGGGCGTCGCTTTTTAAATCGGGTATTGCAAACTTTTATCAGTGAATAAACACAGCCGCTCGCACCTGTGCGGGTTTGGTAAGCTGTGTTGTGGTGCTGATTGGGTAATCTTGCGTAAATAACTTTGCGTCAAAGGGGGATTCGCGGCAACTTTACTGCTCTATCAAAACACATTCGTTAATGACAATGAATCGATAAAAAGGAGCGACTATGACAACTACACGCCGTGATTTTCTTACCACCAGTGCTATCGCCGGTGCCGCGTTGGTGGCGGGCGATGCACTCGCCAAACCTGTAGCCGGAGCCAATGCTATGCCGAAATTGTTGCACCATGTTTTTTTCTGGTTGAAAAATCCGGATTCAAAAGAAGATCTGGAAAAATTAATAGCTGGGGTGAAATCACTTGCGGCGATTGAAACCGTGCGCAGCATCCACGTGGGTGTGCCTGCCTCTACGGAAAAGCGTGACGTGGTGGATAACTCCTACCATGTTTCCGAATTGCTCGGTTTTGATGATGTGGCGGGGCAGGATATTTATCAGGTTCATCCACTGCATCAAAAGTTTATCGATGAGCATAAACACCTGTGGAGCAAAGTTGTGGTGTACGACGCACTTGCGGTTTAAACCATTTTTGCCAAATGGCAGATAATAAAAAAGCCCGCTTCGGATTACCGCAGCGGGCTTTTTTACATTTTACGGTATTTAATTGGGTGCGATTTACAGCTCTATGTCGTAATCGATAATTACCGGCATATGGCTGGAGAACTGCTGGGTTTTATAAATTGCCGCATACTCCACTTTGCCGCCGAGACTGTTGGACACCACTTGAAAATCGGTGCGCCAACCGTCGCCATCATCTTTTAAACCATTCGGCCACCAGCTGTATTCATCGCTGTCTTTGTTGACCTTGCGGAAGGCATCGACGTAACCAATTTGGTTAAACAGTTGGCTCAACCATTGACGCTCGTGGGGTAAAAACCCGGAGTTGTGTTGGTTTTCCGCGCTGTTACTCACATCTTTGGGCGTGTGGGCCATTTGCCAGTTGCCGCAGAAAATATATTCACGGCGTTTGCGGGTAATTTTGTCCAGATGGGCCTGGAAGTCGTCAAAAAATTTGATTTTGACTTCTTGCGATTCCAATTCCGAGCTGGCGCTTGGCGCGAGCAGTGAGCCAATGCTCAACTGCTCAAAATCGACTTGTAAATAGCGGCCTTCCATATCCACGCCCGACGCAAAACCTAACCCGTAAATTAGTGCTTTGGGTTGCATACGCGAATAAATAGCGACACCGTTGTAGTGTTTGGTACCTGAATCGAAAAAATAGGCGTGGTAGCCCTTGAGTTGGAACTCGGGTTTTTCCAGTTCACGCTCAAGCGCGCGAAGATCTTGTAGACAGATGAAATCTGCATCCTGATTCGCGAGCCAAGTGTATAGGCCGCGTTGCGCCGCCTGAAAAATGCCATCGACGCTAAGACTGATAACTCTCATGTTAGCCCCTTGATTACGGACTGTGTATCATACCCGAGCTTGGTGTGATTGTGTTACCGCTACGGTTGGGTTTTTTGTGGTAGGTGTTACTATTTTTCACATCCTTACATTTGGCTCGGCGGGTTGATCCAAATGCGGGTCTCACTCATGGTTGAGACCTCGTTGTATTTATTTTTGTCACCTCAAACTTAGTTCATAGTCGGATACTTTGCATGGAAAAATACCAATTTGACTTCATTCAGCTGGCAGTCAAACATCAAGCCCTATGCTTTGGTGAGTTTTTGCTCAAGTCCGGGCGCACCAGCCCTTACTTCTTTAATGCCGGCCGCTTTCAAACCGGTCAGGCACTGGCTGAGTTGGGACGTTACTATGCGGCGGCGATCACGGCATCTGGCGTGGAATTCGATATAGTCTTTGGCCCGGCTTATAAAGGCATCCCTCTGGCAGCCACCACCGCGATTGCCTTGGCTGACCAGCACGGACGCGACTTGCCCTACTGCTATAACCGCAAAGAAGCCAAAGATCACGGCGAAGGCGGCACCTTGGTAGGAGCGCCGCTGCAGGGAAAAGTTCTGATTGTGGACGATGTAATTACCGCAGGCACCGCGGTGCGCGAGGTGATGACTATTATTAATGGGGCCGGTGCCAAACCAGCGGCCGTATTGATTGGTTTGAACCGTCAGGAAAAAGGCCAGGGTGAGTTATCGGCCATTCAGGAAGTGGAACAGACCTTTGGGATTCCGGTCATTAGCATTATCAATTTGAATCACATCATCGATTATCTGCAAGGTCAGGCAGGGCAAGAGGCGATGGTGGAAAAAATTAAAACTTATCGTGCAACCTACGGTGTGGATCTGGCGTGATCTACCATTCTGTTGTCGATAACGCTAACGAGGTGATGAATCCAGATGCGTAAACTGTTGGTGGTGTTTGCTATTGGAGTGATGTTTGCGCAGGGTGTTGCGGCACAGGCTAACAAATCAGCCAAGGTAATCTATCGCTACAAAAACAGCGAAGGTGTCACCGTGATGGACAGTAATATTCCCGCTGAGTTTGTCAGTAAGGGTTATGAAGTTGTCAGTATTAGCGGCAAGGTGATTGAAGTGGTGCCGCCCGCTCCCGAGGGCGATGCTGCCAAGCGTGCGCTGCACGAAAAGCAATTGCGCGAACAGCGCGAGCGCGAGGATATACAGTTGCGCCGCAGCTATAGCAATGTCGGTGATATAGATGCTGCCAAGCAGCGTAACCTTGAGAGTTTGCGCGGCAATATCAGCATTCTGGAAGCCAATTTACACTCAGCTAATAAACGCTTGCAGGATTATCAATCGCAAGCGGCAGCGGTTGAGCGCAGCGGCCGTCAACTACCGGAAGACCTGCTTAAAAGCATTAACAATCTCACCCAGGAAGAAAAGGATATTCAGTTGCAAATCCAGCAGCGCGAGCAGGAATACAGTGAGATGTCTAAAAAGTTTGATGAAGATCGCAAACGGTTTATTGAAATTACCCAATAAGTATTTTGCATCTTCATCTAGTAGTAATTAAAACCGGCAATTGCCGGTTTTTTTACGCCTGTACTGCACTGGACACTAAAAATCCCTGGGCGATTAATTGCCACTGTTCTTGCCAGTGCTCGGTAGGGCGGCGTCGAAAACCGGTGCGTACAAATTCGGCGATTCGGCCATCCACCAAGGCGATTAATAAGTTGGCCGCAGCGGCGATGGGCAATTGGGGATGCACGCCCTCACGCAATTCTGCTTCGCGCAAAATTTGTTTGAGTTGGGTTTCGATGCGATCAAAAAATTGTTCGATGCGTGTGCGCAGTCGCTCGGTTTCACCGGTGAGAGCATCGCCGGTGAGCAAGCGTGTTAAGCCCGGATTGCGCTCGGCAAAATTAAGTAGCAGGGAAAGAATCTTTTCGCAGCGTTTAAGGGTGGATTTTTCATCTGCCAAGATTAGCGTAATACGCGAAAAAATCGTCTCTTCAATAAATTCAATTAAACCCTCAAACATTTTGGATTTGCTGGGAAAGTGGCGATAGAGCGCCGCTTCCGACACGCCGACTTCTTTCGCCAGTGCCGCCGTGGTAATGCGCTCGCCGGGGCTGGCTTCCAGCATCCGCGCCAGACATTCCAATATTTGCTGACGGCGCGGTGTTGTTGTGTTTGGGGTTTTAATCATAGAGCCTCCATTCATCGCAGGCTGCACCTGCTTTTGCCAATGCAGCCTGCCATTTCATTACGCTTTGGCTTTATTGGTAATTAGTGTACCCACACCGGCGTCGGTGAAAATTTCCAACAGCACGGCGTGATTGACGCGACCATCCACAATGTGGGCGCTGGTGACACCACCTTTTACGGCATCCAGTGCGCAGGCGATTTTTGGCAGCATGCCACCGTAGATCGTGCCGTCGGCAATTAAGCCGTCTACTTGTTCAGTGCTCAAGCCGGTTAATACATTGCCTTGTTTGTCTTGCAGGCCAGACACGTTGGTGAGTAGCATTAATTTTTCGGCGCGCAAAAATTCTGCGATTTTTCCCGCGACCAAATCGGCGTTGATATTGTAGGAAGCACCGTCTTCGCCCACACCAATGGGTGCAATCACCGGAATAAAATCGCTGTTGATCAGCATATCAATGACCGAGGTATTGACATGCTCCACTTCACCTACGTGACCTATATCCAAAATTTCCGGCGCTAACATTTCCGGTGTTTTATGGGTAACGGTGAGTTTTTTTGCGCGAATTAATTTGCCATCTTTACCGGTCAAACCAATCGCCTGGCCGCCATTGCGATTGATCAAGCTGACGATTTGTTTATTGACTGTACCGCCCAATACCATTTCGACTACATCCATCGTCGCGCTGTCGGTCACGCGCATACCATTGATGAATTCCGATTTAATATTGAGTTTTTCCAACAGGCTGCCAATTTGTGGCCCGCCGCCGTGAACCACTACCGGGTTCATACCCACCAGTTTCATCAATACTATGTCGCGCGCAAAACTGTTTTGCAGCTCTTCGCCTTCCATCGCATTGCCACCAAATTTCACCACCACCGTTTTGCCGGTAAAACGTTGGATGTAGGGCAGGGCTTCGGTTAATACGTTGGCGATATTCATTGCCGATTCGCGGTTTAAAGACATAACTCAAATATCCTGTAAATAATAAAAAGTCGTTGATGAAAAGTGTTTGATAACCGCTAATAATTCAAAAATCGATGTGCAGATTGGCATCAACTTTAATTAATTCGCGTTTGAAAATCTGTTGTATTTTTTCCAGTGCTTCGGGTGATTCCGCTTCAAAGCGCAGGGTGAGTGCGGGTGAGGTATTTGACGCGCGCACCAAGCCCCAACCCTTGGTGTAATCCACGCGTAAACCATCGATAGTGGTGAGTGCACCATTGGCAAAATCGCCGGTTTCGGCGAGTTTTTTAATCAAGCCAAATTTGTCCTGATCACTGATGTTGATCTTGATTTCCGGTGTTGCATGCAACTGCGGGAAACCGGCAAAAATGTCATCGATGTTTTGATCGCGCAGGGTAATAATTTCCAACAGACGGGCCATGGCGTAGATACCGTCGTCGAAGCCGTACCAGCGATCCTTGATAAAAATATGGCCGGAATATTCGCCGCCGATAAGCGCTTGCGTCTCTTCCATTTTCGCTTTCATCGGTGAGTGACCCGTTTTCCACATGATCGGCCGGCCGCCATAACTGCTGATTACCTGGTTCAACTGGCGTGAGCATTTTACGTCGAACAGTACATCGGCGCCGGGGTTGCGCGCGAGAATATCTTTGGCAAATAACATCAATAAACGGTCGGGCCAAATAATATCGCCCTTGGGAGTGACCACCACCAAGCGGTCGCCATCACCGTCGAAAGCGACACCAATATCGGCCTTGACCTCTTTGACTTTGGCGATCAGTGCTTGCAAGTTTTCTTCGATGGTTGGATCGGGATTGTGATTGGGGAATTCGCCATCCAGATCGCAAAAAAGCGATGTGACATCACAGCCCAATTCTTCAAATAATTGCGGTGCGACCAAACCGGGCACCGCATTGCCGGCGTCCACCACGATGCTGATATTTCCCGCCAGCGCCACGTCGGAAAAAATGCGTTCGATATAGTCGGGTATAATTGCGCGCGGAGTCTCCTCACCCAAGCCTTGATGGAAGCGCTGCGCGATAATACGCGAGCGCAATTCCACTACCGCGTCATCGGCCAGCGCGCGATTGTTGATCACCACTTTAAAACCGTTGTATTCCTTGGGGTTGTGGCTGGCGGTCACCATCACACCGCTGTGGGTATCGTCAAAATGAAAGGTGGCGAAGTACATGAGCGGCGTCGGGACCACGCCCACATTAATTACATTACAGCCGGTGCGCAAAATACCTTTAATCAACGCCTGGGTGAGTGCTTCGCTGTGAGTGCGACCGTCGCGTGCGACCACAATGCTGTGTTCACCCTGATCGATTGCTTCGCTTCCCACTGCCTGGCCGATTAGCTGTGCCAGCTGCGGCGTAATTTGGCTGTTTACCAAACCGCGAATGTCATAAGAGCGGAAGATCTCCAGAGGCACATCACTCTCGGTGAGGCTGCTGCGTTTGGCACTGCTGGCTTTTTTGCCCGAGTTTTCGCTCAGCCCGAGGATATCCTCATCTTCATCGATAACCGCAATATCCAGAATGTCCTGGGTTTGGAACAGTGGATTGATAAGGTTTTCTTCGTCCACAGAATCTTTACTGGCTTTCACTGTGTCTTGCAGGCTAGGTGTTGGGCTATCTGTATCTTTAAATGTGGCGCGAGTAATCACTTTGCTGAGGAACCAGCAGAGCGCCAAACTGGCGGCGGCGATCAGGCTGACAACCAGCAGCCAGAGTGTTGGCATTTCTTCGGCGGTGTTTTTAAGTTGTTCAGAAGGGGTAAATTGCACCACAAGGTGGCTTTGGTCGATATTGGCGCTCGCTTTGGCTCCCGCGTTGCCGCTGCCGGATTTGCGAATGGTCTGCACCGGGCTGCCGCTGAACTGTTGTAACAATATTGTCTCGCCCACACTTTGGTTCCCACCGGCTGACAGTTCCACCAGTTGGCTGGCATCAGTGGTGATGAGGAGCGTACCCAAGGGGGCGGACTCAGGGTTGGCTGCCAGCGGTTTTACCCATTGCAGCATCCAGCGGTTATCCAGTTCGATCAATTCAGGCAGGGCGGGTTTGCGCTGCTCGGCACGCTGGATCAAGTCCAATTCCAGATAGCGCACCGGGAATTCAGCCTCTCGATCAAGGGCCGCTGTTCCCGTCGGGGTCAGGCGGATATGCAGGATCCCCGGGTTGTCGGCCGCCAGGCGCTGCGTTAATTGTTGGCGCGTTTCATCGCTATTGTCCGGGTTGCTGCTATCCAGCGCTGCCAGCCAGGCCGGGTTATTGGCCAGCAATTCAACCGCATTGGCCTGCTCGCGCAAATGGTTTTCAAGCGCACTTTTGCGCTCATTGACCGTTTCCTGGGTAAGCCGTTGCAGGTTTTCGTGATTTTTTACCACTACCAGCTGCTGGTGCAGGAAATAGGCAGCCAACAAATTAACCACTAGCGCAATTCCCAGCAGGGTGAGGAGGATTTTTTGCTGCACCGCTGCTTTGCGTTTGGCTTGCTCCAGTGCACGTTGGGCGCTGCGTGATAGGGGCGCCGTACCTGTTGCTTTTATAGTGATATCCCGTGGTTTCACGTAGTTACCTTTTGCTAATTCAGTCGTCGTTATTGTGTAGGTGCTGTCACTTTGCGTGCGATCAGTGCAATCAATTCCCGTGCCAGCTGCTGTTTGCTGCGCTGGCTCAGTTCGTGGTTTGAGTGTTCATCAATCACCGTTACGGCATTCTCATCACTATTAAAGCCAATGCGGCTGTCGCTGATATTGTTGGCAATCACCAGATCCAGCTTTTTGTGCACCAGCTTCGCCCGGCCATAGTCCAGCAGGTTTTCACTCTCGGCGGCAAAACCGACGGTAAAAGGGCGCTTGGGCAGAGCGGCAACGCTGGCGACTATGTCCGGATTTTTGACCAGGGTCAGGGTGATGCTTTCATCAGCACCTTTTTTAAGCTTTTGGGGCGCAACCTGCGCGGGGCGATAATCGGCCACGGCGGCAGCGGCGATAAACACATCGCAGCTGTCGGCAGCGGCCATGCTGGCGTCGAACATTTGCTGCGCGCTGGTGACATCAATGCGCTGCACCCGCGGCGGTGTTTTCAGCTGGGTCGGGCCGCTAATGAGAATCGTCTTGGCGCCCGCTTCTGCAGCAGCCTCGGCGAGGGCATAACCCATTTTGCCGGAGCTGTGATTGCTCAGGTAGCGCACTGGGTCAATCGCTTCGCGGGTGGGGCCAGCGGTAATCACAAGCGTTTTGCCCGCGAGGCTACCGGTCGCAAACAGGCTGGCGGTGGCATCGACCAACTGTAAAGGTTCCAGCATCCGCCCGGGACCGATATCGCCACAGGCCTGACCGCCGTCGGCGGGGCCAAAAATATGAATTTTGCGCTCGATTAGCAAATCCAGATTGGCTTGTGTCGCCTGATTGCGCCACATCCCCTGGTTCATCGCCGGCGCCAGCGCAATAGGGGCGGCGGTCGCGAGGCAAATGCTGGTGAGCAAATCATTACCCATGCCTTGGGTCAGGCGTGCCATAAAATCGGCGCTGGCGGGGGCGATCAATACTAAATCCGCCCAGCGCGCCAGCTGGATATGGCCCATGCCCGCTTCCGCTTCGGGGTCGAGCAATTGGGTATGTACCGGGTTCCCCGATAGCGCTTGCAGGGTCAGCGGCGTAATAAATTCCTGCGCCGCCGGCGTCATCACCACTTGCACGCTGGCACCCGCATCTTGCAGGCGGCGCACCAGATCGGCACTTTTATAGGCCGCAATACCGCCGGTGACACCGAGGAGAATCTGTTTATTGGTAAGGGATGACATAGGTACCCACAAAGCTCTGGCGCTACACGCACGGGTGAATAAACAAGCAGCTAGTGCAAACCTTAGCTTGCATTGACGTAATTGGCCACTTACGGCGCTGACCGCGCAGGGCTTGACGAAAGCTGGCTAAGATACCATTCTTGCCAGCGTTTTCGTATCCGCTGGCGCGTCTATCTGCGCCAGTGAGCAACAGTTGCTACTACAAGGAATCGCGCTTTTTAATGGCGCTTATATAAAGGAGACGATTATGTCCATCGCCCATTGGCCCGCCGCTGAGCGTCCACGCGAAAAACTACTCACCCTCGGCCCGCGAGCCCTGTCCGATGCCGAATTGCTCGCCATTTTCCTGCGCGTTGGCTGCGTGGGGAAATCAGCGGTGGATCTGGCGCGGGAACTATTGCAACAATATGGTGGCCTGCGCCCGCTACTGGAGGCATCACAACGCGACTTCTGCAAAGGCTTGGGGCTGGGTGACGCAAAATATGCCCAATTGCAGGCCGTATTGGAAATGGGGCGGCGGCACCTGTCAGCCTCGATGAAGTCCGGCGATATGCTCAATAGCCCTGAACTGGTGCGGCGCTATCTTAGCGCCCAGTTGCGCCATCAACCCCGCGAAGTGTTTGCGGTGTTGTTTCTGGATAACCAAAATCGCCTGATTGTTTATGAAGAGCTGTTTTTCGGCACTATCGATGGCGCCTCAGTCTACCCGCGCGAAGTGGTTCGTCGCGCCTTGGCGCACAACGCTGCCGCGGTCATTCTGGCGCATAATCATCCCAGTGGTGTGGCCGAGCCCAGTCAAGCGGACCAGCGCATTACCCAGCGGTTGATGGCGGCGCTCGATCTGATCGATGTGCGGGTGCTGGATCACATGGTAGTGGGCGATAGCGAAGTGGTGTCGTTTGCCGAGCGAGGCATACTGTAAAGCGCAGAGGATTAGATTTTTTGGTCAAAAAAACAGCTTTTCATTGCTATTGAAGGGCTGTTTTGGTATAAAACGCGGCTCTTTGCGGCAGGGTTGTGAAGGCGTATAAAAGAGCGCCACTTTCGCGCAAGTTTCCCCCTATGAAATTTGCTGCGCCGACCCCGTTTTCAAGCCGCGTTTAGGAAAGAATAGGCTGCTTACAACAATGCTCTAGGCTGGTTGTTAGTCTGTTTTACGGTTCTAGCACAGCGCTTCCAGCTTAGCGCGCTGATTTATTTAATGAGGCACTAAAATGTCCAAGGTATGTCAAGTTACTGGTAAACGTCCCATTACCGGCAACAATGTTTCCCACGCAAAAAACCACACCAAGCGTCGTTTTTTGCCAAACCTGCAATCCCACCGTTTTTGGGTAGAAGCTGAGAAGCGTTTCGTAACTCTGCGCCTGACTCCAAAAGGTATGCGTATCATCGACAAGCGTGGCATTGACGCTGTGTTGGCTGATGTTCGTGCCAACGGCCACAAAGTGTAATTAGGAGCTATTGTCATGCGCGAAAAAATTCGTCTGAACTCTTCTGCTGGTACTGGTCACTTCTACACCACTGACAAGAACAAGCGCACCATGCCAGAAAAGATGGAAATCAAAAAGTTTGACCCAGTAGTGCGTAAGCACGTGGTCTACAAAGAAGGCAAAATCAAGTAATTACTTGATCTGCTTTAAAAACCCGGCCCTGGTTAACCAGCGCCGGGTTTTTTATTGCCTGTGTACCTGCTCCAGCTTTCCCCCAGCCTTTTCCGACGCTACTTAGGCGCCAATTTGCGCCGCTGCATACACCCAAAAAAGAAATTCGCGCCAAGGTCGGCGTAAATCCGGCGCTGAACTACACTCAAGACAGAATAAAAAAACCTATTTCAGTGACGAGTTCCCGGTGCCAACTATGATCAACCCCCAGGGTTTACAGGAGTGGATGGACACACTCGCGGAGCAGGAGTTACCCACCTTGAATGCGGTGGTGCGGGAAATTTGCGAGCTGAGTGAAAACGAAAAGTGTCGCGCAGAGGATCTCACCAAAATCATCCTGCGCGATGCGGACTTAACCTCCAAAGTGTTAAAAATCGCCAATTCTGTGCATTATAATCCGGCATTTGCATCGATTAAGACGGTATCGCGCGCGATAGTGCACTTGGGTTTTGACAACCTGCGTAATATCACACTCGCTACTACCCTGATCGAGAACTTTTTGCAGGGCAAACCCAAAGCGCTCTTGATCCAAAGTCTCGCACGCTCCTTCCACGCCGCAGTGCAAGCCAAGGCGATGGTGCCGTTTTTGGATGGCGATAAAAAAGAACAGATATTTATCGCGGCGCTGTTGCGCAATATCAGCGAGTTGGCGCTTATATCGACTGGCTTGCCGGTGGTGGCGGAGTTTATCGAGGCGCGCGACCGCGAACCGCAGGCGGAGCACAGCCTTGCCCTGGAGTATTTGGGGGTGGATACCAGCCTGCTCTCCCGCCATTTGATCAAAGACTGGACCCTGGGCGATTTGCTGAGCGAGGCCTGCGAGAATCATGTGCATTCCAGCGCCGCGGCACGCGCCGTGAATCTGGGCAACCAGATTGCGACCTATATCCAGCGCGGGATTAAAAGCCCCGAAATGCATAAGCTCTGCCAGCAGACGGCCAGCCTCTGTAAGTTGCCACTGGAAGACGCCCAGCAGCAGATTCTATTGATGGCAGATGAGGCGTCGGTAATCGCCAAGATTTACGGCGTGGATATGCTCATCAGCGCCTTACCTGACCCCGATGATATAGATGCCAAAGAGCAGCCCTCCAGCGATGTGGCTGACTACCTGTTCCAGCAGCGCTTGAACCAGATCCACAAAGCGATGATGGCTGGTGACAGCTTGCCCAAAGTGACTCAATTGTCGCTCGCGGCCCTGCATGAGGGCGCGGCTATAGCGCGGGTCGCCATTTTGTTTGTCGATCATAAAACCAAACAACTGGACGTGCGTTACGTGGCGGGCAAGGGAACGCACCTGTGGCGGCAGCAGGTCAAAATCAACTTGGAACAATTGCACAAAGGTGAATTACTGCATGAGTTTTTGCGCCAGCAGGAACCTTATTGGTATCAACCCAAGGTGGCGTTAAAAGACATGGGGGCGTTACAAGTGATGGGAGCTACTGGTGGTTTATTTCTGGCGCCCTTGCAGCTCAATAAACGGCTCCTGGCTATCGCTTATGCCGATGGTGAACGCAGTGGTTTGAACGCACGCCAATTTGAGGAATTCCAGCTGATCGCCAATCAATTAAACCTGATGATGCGTTTGAATGCGGGTACCCAGTGAGCGCCGCTGGCATAATAGCGGCGTCTACCGCTCACAGGATTACCTATGCCCGAGTTGCCCGAAGTTGAAACTACCCTGCGCGGTATTGCGCCCCACGTCGTCGGCCGTAAAACCACGGCATTGATTGTGCGCCAGCCGCGCCTGCGCTGGCCTATCCCCACCGACTTGCAGGAGCGGGTTGTCGGCCATTCACTGCGCGGTGCTTACCGGCGCGGCAAATATCTATTGCTGGATTTCGGTCACGGCCATGCGTTGATCCACTTGGGTATGTCCGGCAGCCTGCGTATTGTGCAAGCCGACGAGCCGCCGCTGTTTCACGATCATGTTGACCTGATCTTCGGTAAACAGGCGCTGCGTTATTGCGATCCGCGCCGTTTCGGTTGCTGGTTATGGGTGGAGGGCGACCCCAAAACTCACAAGCTATTGGCCGATTTAGGGCCGGAGCCGCTTACCGATACATTCACTGCAGACTATTTATACGAGCGCAGCCGCAAGCGCAGCCAGGCGGTGAAACAGTTCATCATGGACAGCAAAATCGTGGTGGGGGTGGGGAACATCTACGCCAATGAATCGCTATTTATGGCGGGCATCAAACCGATTCGCAAAGCGAGCGCACTGACGCGTAAGGATTGTGAGCAACTGGTGCGCGATATTAAATTTGTACTGCAACGCTCCATTGATCAGGGCGGCACGACATTGCGCGATTTTGTCGGTGGTGATGGCAAACCGGGGTACTTCAAGCAGCAACTACTGGTCTACGGGCGCGGTAATCAGCCCTGTATGACCTGTAAAAAACCGCTCAAAGAGGTGCGCATGAGTGATCGCACCACGGTGTATTGCGTGGCGTGCCAGAAATAGGCTGACGTTATCTGGTGTAATGGTGTGCCGTGGGTAGAGACGTAGAATCAGCGATATCGATCAATCATAAGGAGATAGGTTATGCCCCATTCAGATACAAAAGCGAGAACCCTGCGCAAGGCGCGGATGAAGAGTCAATTCGGGTTGGATAAACCCAGGCAGGCTGCTTTGCGCAACCCTCGCAATACGCGCAGTAAAGCCAAAGTATTGCGGGAGTTTGAGAGTGGGGAGTATTTCATTCAGCCTGCCGCTCCCTCTTATCTATTCAAAGGTACGCGTCCGGGATGGCAGAATGCGGACGATGTTTGGAATAAATGGGGCGGCCGAGGAAAAGTCGCCTGTGTGAAATGTGGCAAAGCGGCAGACAGTATTGATCACCGCAAAAATTGGACGAGCCACGTGCTCGATCAATGTGACTGGATAAGTGTCAGGGCTGCTAATGGCTATTGGGAAGGGCTGCGTAAAAGCGATGTGATTGAGGCATACAACGATTTTAGCAACCTACAGCCCATGTGTACTTCCTGCAACAGCACCAAAAATGGGCCTAAAAACATTGATCGCCTTAAGCCGGTATTCGTCCGTAATGGCGGATGAGAATTGATCAGCGACCAAATTTTTGCTTGAGTGCCGCTTCTACGGGAGCGGCGACAAACTTGCTGACATCACCGCCCAAAATGGCGATTTCCCGCACGATTGACGAAGATATATAAGAAAGGTGTTCCGCCGGGGTGAGAAAGATACTCTCCATGGTTGGCGCCAGTGCGCGGTTCATATTGGCCAGCTGAAACTCGTATTCAAAATCCGATACCGCACGCAACCCCCGCAATACCGCCTGCGCATTCTGCTGGCGCACAAACTCCACCAACAAAATATCAAACCCCACGACGGTCACATTGGTTAAGTGGCTGAGCGTTTGCTGCGCGAGTGCTACACGCTCGTCCAGACTGAACAGCGGGTTTTTACGATTGCTCGCTGCGACGGCGACTATCACTTTGTCGAACAGGCGACAGGCGCGCTCCACTAAATCGATGTGGCCGTTGGTGATGGGGTCAAAAGTGCCCGGATAGACCACTGTGCGCATAGGGATAGTTCCAGAGAAGACGCCGGCTGGCGGGGCCGGCATGGTACAAAATTCGTAATGAACTGACCAGCAAACTGTAAATCACCAATTTGTCTATAGGCGCTCCACAAACCTGGGTTAGCCTCTACTAGACTGAACAGAGGTTTCAGTTCTCGATGGACGAACTGAAGTATAGACAAGGGTTTTTGGAGGTGTGAGATGGCTGGCAACATCAAGGCGACGCGGTTAGGGGACATCCTGCGAGAGAAGGGACTACTGCGAGAGGATCAATTGCAACTGGCCATCGCGGAGCAAAAACGCCGTCGTGCCACGGTAGACCCCAGCGATAAACGCATGATGGATGCAACCTCTTTGGGTGAAATCCTGATTGAAATGGGCTACATCACGCGCCAACAATTGAAGCGCGGTCTGAATTGGCAGATGTACCTGCGGAAAATGACCCTGGTGATGAGCCTGGTGGCGCCGATGATGAGTGCCGCCGGTGGTGCGGTGGCCCAGACCACGACGACGAATACCACCACGAGCAGCAGCTCAACGACCAGTTCGCTGGTGATTCAGGCGGAAAACTTTTCGGCCATGAAAGGGATCAAGGTTGAGGCCACCAAAGATACGGGCGGTGGCTCGAATATTGGTGCGATAGATCCGGGCGATTGGCTTGCTTATGAAAATACGGTTATCGAGATAGCGGTACCTACCACTTACAAAATCACTTATCGCCTATCCAGCCCGCAGGGCGGCAGTAGTTTCTATTTGTACGAGCTCGACACCGATACCGAATATGACAGGGT
The DNA here is from genome assembly GCF_000263355.1 of Cellvibrio sp. BR. Lineage (NCBI taxonomy): Bacteria > Pseudomonadati > Pseudomonadota > Gammaproteobacteria > Cellvibrionales > Cellvibrionaceae > Cellvibrio > Cellvibrio sp. BR. The sequence goes on from NZ_JH668200.1 coordinate 698,771, forward strand.
TACAGTTCCCAAAACCGGTAGTTGGCAAACTTGGGTTAGCGTGGAGCAGACAGTGACCTTGCCCGCGGGGCGCCACACTTTGGGTATTAAAGCCTTGAGCAAGGGTTTTAATATCAATTGGTTTAAATTGGACAAGATAGCGGAAGAGGCACCGGCCCCCACCTCCAGTTCGTCACAGCCGAGTAGTGTTGCCGTATCCAGTTCATCGCAGCCCAGCAGTGTTGCGGTATCCAGCTCGTCACAGCCGAGTAGTGTGGCCGTGTCGAGCTCCTCCCAGCCCAGCAGCGTAGCGGTATCCAGCTCATCGCAACCGAGCAGTGTGGCAGTGTCAAGTTCCTCCCAGCCCAGCAGTGTTGCGGTATCCAGCTCGTCACAACCGAGCAGTGTGGCCGTATCGAGTTCATCGCAGCCCAGCAGCGCTGCGGTATCCAGCACGGCAAGCAGCACGGGCACTGCGCCGACTACCTCGCTGCGCATCGAATCAGAAGCTTATACCGCGATGGGGGGTATTAAAGTTGAACCCACCACTGATGAAGGTGGCGGCTTCAATATCGGTGCGATAGATGCCAGTGATTGGCTGGCCTATGGCAACCATGAAATCCATGCGCCTACCGCCGGTAATTACAAGGTGAGCTATCGCGTTTCCAGCCTTTATGGGGGCGGAAGTTTCTACCTCTACAATCTGGATACGGGCCATCAATTTGCACCCGTGGCCGTGCCCAAAACGGGCGGATTCCAGAAATGGATTACCATCGAACAGACCATTACCCTGCCAGCGGGCACTCATAAGTTGGGCATCACTGCCCTCGTCAAGGGTTTTAATCTCAATTGGATGCAAGTGGACTACAAAGGCATAGCTCTGCCAGTCACAATCCAGGCGGAAGATTTTGCTGCTATGTCTGGTATCAAAGTGGAGGCCACGACCGATGTGGGTGGTGGTTCAAACATTGGCGCTATCGACGCGGGCGATTGGTTGTCCTATGAAAATAAGGTGATCGATATTCCCGTTACCGGTAATTACAAAGTCACTTATCGCACTTCCAGCCTCTACGGCGGCGGCAGTTTTGCGTTTCATGAGGCGGATGGCAGCAAACAGTACGATGTGGTTGCCGTGCCCAAAACCGGAGGTTTCCAAAAATGGGTGGATGTGGAGCGTATAGTCACATTGGAGGCTGGCTCCCATATTTTTGGCATGACCGCGCTTGCCAAGGGTTACAACATTAACTGGTTTAAAATTGAGGAGGCACCTGCCGGTTCGGTACCGAGTAATACGGAGCCAGTTTCCAGCTCGTCCAGTTCGTCCAGCTCCACTTCGTCGGTTGCCTCATCAACTTCCTCGCAAACCAGCAGCGCGCCGGTGGTATCCAGTTCATCCTCCAGTTCGGCAGCACCGATCACCAGTTCATCAAGTTCGTCAGCTGCAAGTTCACTGGGTTCAGAGGGCAGCGCGGTTGCAGGGCCGGTGTATCTGCGCTGGAATATCCCAAGCTTGCGTGAAGACGGAACCACACTCGACATCAGTGAGTTAGGTGGTTATGAGGTGCGCTATCGCCGGCTGACTGATACCGAGTACACCTATGTGAGCGTCGAGAATGCCTACACCAATGAGCTGAATCTAGCTTGGTTGGAAGGGACTTATGTGTTTGAGGTGGCCGCGTTTGATAAAAATGGTCTCTACAGCCGTTTTATCAAAATCGCACCTAACTGAGTGATGGCCGTGATTTAGGTCGAGGTTTGCGTTTGGTCAGGGGGCATCGCGATAGAACAACCGGTAGTGAACGCTGCCGGAGGTTTTATCTCGGTGCAAGCGCCAGCTGGCAGGGGGTAGGTACTGGTCATGCAGGCCGGACTCAATATAAATCGCCGCCCCTTCGCTTAATAATTGCTGCTGTTCTATCCGGTCGATCACGGCTTGCCACAGGTTTAATTGGAACGGCGGGTCGATAAACACTACATCGAACCGCGGTGTCTGGCGTTGTGCCGTTGCAGTACCTAAATACCCCAGTGCATCCATCTGCAATACTTTCCCACCATCTGCCTTGAGTAACTCAAGGTTGGCGTTGAGCTGAGCAGCGGCGCGGCTATCGCGTTCAATCAGCAGGCTGCTCGCGGCACCACGCGACAGTGCCTCCAACCCCAAGGCACCGGAACCGGCAAACAAATCCAGGCAGTGAGCGCCTTGAATATCCGGCGCCAGCCAATTGAACAGGGTTTCGCGAATCCGGTCACCGGTGGGGCGCAGGCCATCCACATCAGGAAAACCGAGTTTTCGCCCGCGCCACAGGCCGCCAATAATGCGCAGTTGGTTGCTACCCTTGGGTGATTTTGTGAGCGATTTTGCGACGGGTTTGGACAAGGCTTTTTCTCTGCGGGCGGTGAAGAAGTGGTAGGATAGCGCCTTTGCTGGCTTTGCAGAATCCATATCTGCTGCTGTGCGCCACTCATCCATTTTTGCCAACACCCCAGATCACACTTATGTTTTTCAATCTCTTTAAAAAATCCGATAAGCCTGACGCTAAGGTTGATGCCAAGCCCGATGGCAGTTTCGATAACAATTCCGATAACAACCCGCTTATCGAATCGCCTGCTGTCGAGGTGGTCAGCGAGAGCGAACCCGCACCCGTTGTCGAGTCCCCGGTAGTAGTTAACCCACCGGAAGCCCCCGCGAAACTCGGCTTTTTTGCCCGTATCAAACAGGGTTTAAGCCGCACCAGCAGTCACTTTGCCGAGGGTTTGGGCAATCTGTTTCTCGGTCGCAAAACCATCGATGATGAGCTGTTTGAAGAGCTGGAAACCCAATTATTGGTTGCCGATGTGGGGATGGATGCAACCACAGAAATTATCGATAGCCTGACAGCCCGCGTCGCCCGTAAGCAGCTCAACGATGTGGATGCACTTTATCAAGCCCTGCGCGACCAGCTTACTGACCTGCTGCGCCCGGTGGAAAAACCGCTGGTGATCGATAACAGCAGCAGGCAACCCTATGTGATTCTGGTGGTGGGTGTGAATGGGGTGGGCAAAACGACCACCATCGGCAAACTTGCCAAGCGCCTGCAAAACGAGGGTAAAAAAGTCATGTTGGCGGCGGGGGATACTTTCCGCGCGGCGGCGGTCGAACAGCTGCAGGTTTGGGGTGAGCGCAACAATGTCCCGGTGATTGCCCAGCATACCGGTGCGGATTCGGCGTCGGTAATATTCGACGCCCTGCAAGCGGCCAAATCGCGGGGAATTGATGTGATCATCGCCGATACTGCGGGCCGCCTGCACAACAAAAACCATTTGATGGATGAGTTGTCCAAGGTCAAACGAGTGATGGCCAAGGTTGATGGCTCTGCGCCTCACGAAGTGTTGTTGGTACTGGATGCTGGAACCGGCCAGAACGCGGTCAACCAAACCGAAACCTTCCGCGACGCTGCCGGGGTAACCGGGTTGGTATTAACCAAGCTCGATGGCACCGCCAAAGGCGGAGTAATTTTTGCCCTGAGCAAGAAATTCGGCCTGCCGGTGCGTTTTATTGGTGTCGGCGAGGCGATTGATGATTTACAGCCGTTTGCGGCTGAGCCGTTTATCAAGGCGCTGTTTAACCAAACGGATGCCGCTTAACTATTTAGCAAACAGGGTTTGTTGTGATTCGATTTGAAACCGTAAGCAAGCGCTACGACACCGGCTACGAAGCCTTGGCACGCGTCGACTTTGAAGTGCAGGCGGGGGAGATGGTTTTCCTCACCGGCCACTCGGGGGCGGGCAAAAGCACGCTGATGAAAATGATCATGCTCATGGAGCAGCCATCGCTGGGGCAGGTATTTGTGGATGGTCATCATCTGGAAACCATGCCCAAAAGCCAGATCCCCTATTTTCGCCGCAATATCGGCGTAGTCTTCCAAAACCACCAACTGCTCTTTGATCGCACGGTGTTCGATAATGTTGCCCTGCCTCTGCAGGTTGCCGGTTACCCCCATCAGGAAATCGGCAAACGCGTGCGCGCCGCGCTCGACAAGGTTGACCTGCTGGATAAAGAACGCAGCAACCCAGTGGTGCTCTCCGGTGGTGAACAACAGCGTGTGGGCATCGCCCGGGCCGTAGTCAATAAACCTACCTTATTACTGGCCGATGAACCCACCGGCAACCTAGACCCTGAGTTAGCCAATGAAATCATGACCTTGTTTCGTCAGTTCAACGAGGTGGGCACCACCGTGATGATCGCCACCCACGACGTGGAATTGTTAAAGCGGATGAACAAACGGGTGTTGGGCTTGGTGCAAGGTAAACTGGTACACGACGGGGTGCTCTGGTGAAATCGAATCGTCCCGCAAAACCCGAGCGCCGCAATCGTATGGGCGCGAGCACCACTAGCCGTGCTGATCGCCCGCGCCGCGAAGCGCCGCCGCGTGTAGAAACTGTGCGTCCGCAAGGTGCGGTGCAGAGCCAAATGTCCTGGCGCGACAAGTTTGACGCCTGGAGTGCCCATCACAGCAACTCGGCTATTGAAAGCTTGCTGCGCATGTTTGAAACGCCGCTGCAAAGTGCCATGACCTGGTTGGTGATTGCGATTGCTATCGCACTGCCCGCTGCGCTGTTTGTGGTTTTCAATAATCTGCAGCAAATTGGCCAAACCTGGCAGGATTCCAGTCAGGTATCGGTGTTTTTAAAGAAGGATGTCACTGCTACCCAAGCCCAGGATTTACGCGGCCGTGTGGCCCAGCGCCCGGATGTGTTACAGGCAAATTATATCTCGCCCGAACAGGCACTTGCAGAGTTCAAGCAGGGTTCCGGGTTGGGTGAACTTGCCAATCATTTGGATGAAAATCCACTGCCCGGGGTGATTTTGGTTACCCCGAAAATGGTCGAAAATACACCGGCGGCGCTGGCCGATCTGCAGCAGACCTTGATCGCCAACCCGCTGGTTGCGGATGTGCGACTGGATATGCTCTGGGTGAAGCGCTTGCATCAATTTATTGCCTTGGCCGAGCGTTTTGTCACCGCCTTGGCGGGGCTGCTGGCGCTGGGGGTGTTGTTGGTTATCGGTAATACCATTCGTATGGCGATTGAAAATCGCCGCGATGAAATTCTGGTCGTGAAACTGGTAGGTGGCACCGACGCCTATGTGCGCCGCCCGTTTCTCTATACCGGTCTTTGGTTTGGTGTCGGCGGGGGCATTGTCGCGGCCATTTTATTGGGCCTGGGTTTTTGGTGGTTAGCGGCGCCAGTTGTACAGTTGGCTGATCTGTATCAAAGCAGCTTTCGTTTACAAGGCTTAGGTTTTATAGAGAGCTTACAGTTAATCCTGTTTGCGGGAGTAACGGGGTTGATCGGCGCCTGGATCGCGGTGGCGCGCCACTTGTACCAGATCCAACCACGTTAAATCGGCGGGTAAATCTGGTGTCCCTAGCCGGTGCAACATTCGCGTAAAGTGAACTTTTTCGGTGCTAGCACAACTAAATAGCCGGTGGTACACTCGGACCACAGTTATTGGAGGTATACATGAGCGCAAGTACAAGTCTGCAACCTATTGGCATCCTTGCCCCTGGTGCAAACCTGAACGCCTATGTTCAAGCGGTCAGTGCTTTTTCTATCCTCACTGTGGAGGAGGAGCAAGAGCTGGCGCGCGATCTGCACCACAACGGCAATCTTGATGCCGCGCGTAAATTGGTAATGGCCCATCTGCGTTTTGTCGTGCACATTGCACGTTCATACAATGGTTATGGTTTGCCGTTGGGCGATTTGGTGCAAGAAGGCAATGTCGGCCTGATGAAAGCCGTTAAACGTTTCGATCCCGATAAGGGCGTGCGTTTGGTGTCTTTTGCCGTGCATTGGATCAAAGCCGAAATCCATGAATTTATCCTGAAAAACTGGCGCATCGTGAAAATCGCCACCACCAAAGCCCAACGCAAATTGTTCTTCAATCTGCGCGGCGCCAAGAAGCGTCTGGCTTGGTTGAGCAACGACGAAGCCCACGCCGTCGCGGCAGATCTGGGTGTTGATGTTAAGCAAGTACGCGAAATGGAAGGCCGCCTCGCTTCTTATGACGCCGGTTTTGATGCCGGTGAAGATGACGAAGACGATGGTTATGTGGCGCCAGCCCATTACCTCGAAGATAATCGCTACGACCCTGCTGTGCGTTTGGAGGAGTCCAATTGGGAGGAGTCCAATGTCAACAGTTTGGAAAAAGCGATTGAACAGTTGGATGATCGCAGCCGTGTGATTTTGCAGCGCCGCTGGTTAAATGAAGACAAGGCGACACTCCATGACCTGGCTGCCGAATACGGTGTTTCAGCGGAGCGCATCCGCCAGTTGGAAAAAAATGCTATGAATAAAGTCAAAACCATGATGTTGGAAGCCTGACCAACAGCGATTATTGACTACTAAAAAGCCGCGCATTGCGCGGCTTTTTTATTGCTTTTTCGTTTTATAACAAGCCTTTTGCGGAGGAATGAATGGCGCGTTTATTGATTATAATCGCTGCAATTAGCGGTTTTTTAGCGGTAATTATCGGCGCATTCGCGGCACATGGCTTGGCGCAACTACTTTCAACCAGCGCCTTGGCGACTGTAAAAACGGGGGTGCAGTACCAGTTCTATCACACCTTTGCCTTGTTGTTTCTGGGGTTGTGGTTGTTACATAAACCGGCAACACCAGGGTTAAAAGCTGCTGGCCTAGCCTTTATACTGGGCATCCTGTTATTCAGTGGCAGCCTTTACGGATTGGCGCTGGGTGCACCGCGCTGGCTGGGGCCAGTGACTCCGCTTGGTGGTCTGTGCCTCCTGCTGGGCTGGCTGTTGCTACTGCTGGCGGCCTGGCAAACCAAACCGGATGCCTGATGGCGCGGCCTTTTTCTTATCTAACGATTGATAACCTCTATGTCTGATTTTCCTGAGTTAACTCCCGACCTTGAAGGCGGTGAGCAAGGGTTTCTTATCAAGCCTGAATTTAAACCCAAAGCGATTCGCAGTTTTGTGATCCGCGCCGGGCGTATTACTGTTGGGCAAAAAAATGCCTTTGATACCTATTGGCCGAGCTTTGGTTTGAGCCTGTTTAAGGGGCGAATTGACCCGGCAGTGGTGTTTGCCCGCAATGCGCCACTGGTATTGGAAATCGGTTTTGGCATGGGCGATTCCCTGTTGGAGATGGCGCGCAACGAGCCGGAAAAAAACTTTATCGGTATTGAAGTACACCCGCCAGGTGTCGGGCGCTTGATTAACGTAGCCGGGCAGGAGGGGTTAACCAACCTGCGGGTGTACATGGCTGATGCCATGGATGTACTGGAAGATTGTATTCCCGACGGCAGCATAGATCGCCTGCAACTTTACTTTCCTGACCCTTGGCATAAAAAGAAGCATCACAAACGGCGAATCCTGCAGTCAGCCTTTGTTCAGAAACTCCGCCCTAAACTCGTCGACGGCGGCATATTTCACATGGCCACTGACTGGCAAGCCTATGCGGAGCATATGCTGGAAGTGATGAATGGGGCGCCGGGATTTGCCACTGAATTTAAAGAAACCGGCTATGCACCACGACCGGAGTATCGGCCAATCACCAAGTTTGAAAAGCGCGGTGAGCGCCTGGGGCATGGTGTTTGGGATCTTTTGTTCAAGAAAACAGCATAAACTGGCGTTCAAAGTCGCTTAAATTGGCAGACAGCACTTTAATTTGTTAATGTAAGCGACTGAAAATAATCATGAAACGGATTTTAAGCCGGTGTAGTTGACTGATCGTTTTGATCATTTTTTATCAATCCGGGTATGTATAAAGTAACCAGCCCGATTGTTTTTTTGGAACTCGCTATTTTCAACGGAGAACTATGACTATGAAACACACACAAGTATTAGCTTTATCTGCAGTAATTGCCGCCTTATCAGCAGGCGCTAGCGCCGATAACCACAAATTCGAAGTACGTGCCGATGCTGGCCGTGTATTCTTTGACGAAGCTCTTGAAGATGCCAATACCTGGGGTCTGGGTTTTGGTTACGTGTTGAACGAAAACTGGACTTTGGAAGCCGTTGCCAGCAAGTGGGACAGTGAAACCCAAGCGGGCGCTGTTGACGTAGATGGCACTCAATACCGTTTGGATGCCCTGTACAACATCAACACTGAAAGCCTGTGGCGCCCTTATGTTGCCTTTGGTGTAGGTGACCAGGAGCGTGAATTCAACGCCGCTATTCCATCATCCGAGCGCGACACCCTGTTGAACCTCGGTGCCGGTGTTAAGCGTTCACTGGGCGGTAATTGGGAATTCCGCACCGATGTTCGCGCTTTCAATAGCCTGGACAATGAGTACACCGATCTGGCCCTGAATGCTGGTATTAGCTATCTGTTTGGCGGTTCACCTGCGCCAGTAAAAGCAGCGCCAGCACCAGCACCGGTTGTTGAAAAAGACAGCGATGGCGACGGTGTATTTGACTCCAAAGACCAGTGCCCTAACACCCCATCAACTCACAAGGTTGACGCTGTTGGTTGTTCTTTGAAGTTGACTGAAACTGTTGCCATTGAACTGAACATTACCTTCGATACTGCCAAGTCAGTTATCAAGCCTGATTTTGAAGGTGAAGTAGCTAAACTGGCTACCTTTATGGATCAGTATGCTGATACTCAAGTGACTGTTGAAGGCCACACTGATAGCCAAGGTTCTGATGCCTACAACCAAAAGCTGTCACAAAGCCGTGCTGATGCAGTGAAAGCAGCGCTGATTACCAAGTACGGTATTGCTGCTGATCGCGTAAATGCAATTGGTTACGGTGAAGCCAAACCGGTTGCAGACAACATGACTGCTGATGGTCGCGAGCAAAACCGTCGCGTAGTTGGTCAAGTGTCTACCAAGGTAACTAAGACCGAAACTCGCAATTAATAGTTTCTTGCTTGTTAAAAAACCGGCCTGAGTGCCGGTTTTTTATTGCCTGCGATTTGGGTGATTCCCGTGGATGTTACCCAAGGTGACGGGATTCAACCTTGATTGGGTGCTGTGTAATCGATTACGCATATTTTTTTATACATTTTATAACTGGTAGGGCAGGTAGCAAATCTGCCCTACCAGTAAATTCGTTTGCGGCAACTAAGGAAAAAACCTGCTCTGTTATGTTGATATTGGCGCCAGTTGTGACCTTGTTCCCCATGTAACTTGATCAGTTTTGCCATCGCACAATATGTAATCGTTTTCACTTGTGCCGTAAGTAAAGAACATGGCTGAATAACCCGATAGATGACAAAAATTGCGTGCTAATCAAATTAGCTCCATTAAATGGATCGCTCGCCGCCTTGTTTCAAATTCCACTTAATATAAAAGCCCCATTTTTAGGATATGTTTCCTGTTTGGCGCCTTATTTTGCGACCAACCTCCAAGCTGTTGACTCTTTTTATCAAATGGTCTTTTATACTAAAACTTAGCTTTTTCGAGTTAGCATCATCCGGGAATAGTTTTAAGCATTATTCTCGGGGGTTGTGATTGATGAAGTTAATGATTGATACCAAAACCATAAAGATAATGAGGGAGATCACGCTGTGTTCAACAAAGACAAGGCCCCTGCGGCCACAACTCACACCTATCACCAAAAATTGCTGGCAGTTGCCATTGCCTGTGCAGCGAGTGCTCCGGCTGTATTTGCGCAAGAGAACAATAAAGATTTGGAAGAAGTGGTAGTAACCGGTAGCTACCGCGCCAGTTTGGCGCAGGCACTGGATATCAAGCGCAATAGCACCACCCAGGTGGATGCGATTGTTGCCGAAGATATAGGTAAATTCCCCGATATGAACCTGGCAGAATCCATGCAGCGCATCGCCGGCGTCTCTATTGACCGCGATGGTGGCGAAGGGCGCCAGATTTCGATCCGCGGTTTGGGTTCGGATTTTACCCGGGTACGCATCAATGGCCTGGAGGCCTTGTCCACCGCCGGGCAGGGTTCCAACGGTCCCAACCGCAGTCGCGGCTTTGATTTCAATACCTTCGCCTCCGAACTCTTTAGTGAGGTGAAGGTGAATAAAACCCAATCAGCTCAAATCGATGAGGGTTCTTTGGGGTCTACCGTGGATTTACGCGGATCGCGCCCCTTTGATTTTGATGGCTTTCAATTTTCAGCCAGCGCCCAGGGTGGTTACAACGAACTGAGTGAAAGCACCGACCCCCGTTTCTCTGGATTGATCAGCAATAAAACCGAGGATGGCCGCTTTGGTGCCTTGATGTCGCTGTCTTACAGCGAGCGGGAAATTTTGGAAGAGGGCTTCAACCCGGTGCGCTTTGACTGGGGCAATGGTTTTGGTACTGGCGGCAACGCCAATACTGGTCGCCCGGTAACGGGGACTGCCAATCCGAACAACATGTACGGTTTTTGCTCGCCAGTGGGCTATGACCCACAAACACCGCGCAACCCGATTAGCAATGAAACCGGCAGTGCAGCCAACCTCAATCGCAATAACGGCTACGGCACTTTTGGTATCGATGAGAACAACTGTGCCACAGGCCTGCCGCGCCCGGCCAATACGCCGGAAAATATCGCCGCCTATGAAACCGCAACGGAATCCTGGCACCCGCGCTACCCTGGCTGGCGCCGCCAGGAGCATGACTTGAGCCGTTTGGGTGTGACCGCGGCTTTCCAATTCCAGCCGAGTGATTCCACGCTGTTTAACCTGGATATCCTTTACTCCAATTACGAAAAAAACCAGCGCGAGGATACCCTGGGGGTCAACCTGCATCGCGCGGTAAATTTGGGGGGTAAAACCCAGATTGTGGTGCGTGAAGCAGAGAAGGATTCACTGAATCGCCTGACTTACGCGGTGATGGATAACGTGGATTTCCGCACCGAATCGGCGATGTTTGAAGAAACTACCGAGTTTGCGCAGTACAGCCTGAGCATGGAGCATGAGTTTAACGACCAGTTGCGTCTGGATGCGATTGTGGGTACTTCCGAGTCCAATTACGAGCGCCCGGTCAACTCGCTGATTACCCTCGACAATACCGACCTTGACGGTTTTGTATGGGATGCGCGCCAGAGTTTCAAAGAACCCACGATGGTATTCCCCTTTGACTTGACGGACAGCAACAACTGGGACTGGCTGGGTTACGGCGAAGTACCCGTAAACTCCAACGGTTCGGCGCGTGGTTCCAATATCAGCGAAGTGCGTCTGAACCCAATGTATGTGGATAACACCTTTGATACGGCTAAGGTCGATTTAAGTTACGACCTGAATGACGCGGTGAAATTTACCGCGGGTGTCAATTACAAGGATTACACCATGCGCTCGCAGGAGTTCCGCCATCTGAGTTATGGCCTCTTGCCCCAAGCCCTGCCCAGCGGGGTGACAGTTGCCGATATCAGTGAAGTATTGGATGGTTATGGCAAAGGGTTGGATGGTGCAGTGGACAGCTGGCTGGTACCCGACTTTGGCCAGGTCGCCGATCTGCTCGGCATCTACAACAATGAGGATAACGGGCAACCCGGCGGTAACTACACCCTGGCCAGCGTTGGTCACTTTGGTGCTTCGGGCAATAATTATGACGTGAACGAAGAAACCTACGGCGCCTATTTCCAAATCGATTTTACCGCCAATCTTTGGGATCGCGACCTGCGCGGCAACCTGGGCACACGCTACAGCAAAACTAATATTACCTCCTCCGGTTATGTGACCTGTCCCGGCGTGCGCGCGGTACCGGCCACAGACACTACACCTGCTATTCCGGCCATCCCGGCGGGCGACAATAATTGTGAGGGCAGTGAGGAGTTTTACGGTATCGCCAGTGCAACGGCGACCCCGGGTATGCGTTATTACTTACCGATTGAGGCGACCCATGACTACGACGATTGGCTGCCCTCCATCAACCTCGCCTGGGATCTGGCCGAGGATGTGGTATTGCGGTTTGGTGCGGCTAAAACCATGGCGCGCCCTAACCTCAACCACTTGTCGCCCACCATCAGCGGCAACCCCAGCACTTATAGCAATGACGATGCGCTCTACAGCATCAATGCGGGCAACCCCCAGGTAAACCCCTACCGCGCTGATACCTACGACTTGGGTGCGGAATGGTATTTCTCCGAGGGTGCATTGCTGTCGGCAGCGGTGTTTTACAAGGACATCAAGAGCTATATCCAGCGCGTGCGTCAGGTGCAAACCTGGGACCAGACCGGCTGGCCAGTGGAACTACTGCCGGAAGGGTTTGATGGCAATGAATCCTTCAGTGTACAGAGCTACTACAACACCCCCGGCGGTCCGCTGCAGGGTTTTGAGTTGACTTATCAGCAGCCGTTCACCTTCCTGCCCGGCCTGTGGCAGAACTTTGGTTTCCAGGCAAACTACACCCAGGTGGAGTCGGAACTGGATTATGTGGAAAGCAGTTCTGTGAACAACACTACCCGTGAAGTGACCACGGTGTATAAGACCAATGATCTGGTGAATATGTCGCCCAAATCCTATAACGCCACCTTCTACTACGATGATGGCACCTTCAGCGCGCGTATCTCCACTTCCTATCGCGACCGCTACCTGACCGGCATTCTGGTGCCCGAGCTGGGTTTTGATTTGGATGGTAATGATGTCTACACCGCTGATGTGCAGGGTAAGCAAGCGACCACTAACTACGATTTTAATATGTCGTACAAGTTGAGCGACCAGCTGACCATGACCTTTGAAGCCATCAACCTGACCGATGAGTTTGATGACCGTTACGATAACTCCGAGCTAATGACCCCGCTCAGATACTCGCATACGGGCCGTCAGTACTACCTGGGCGCGCGCTACAAGTTCTAAGCCCGCTCAGGTGATTGTGTTTAGATGATTGCATTTAAGTGAATGCGCTTAGGTAATTGAAAGTACCACCTGCCGGTGTAAGCCGGCAGTTTCCCCGCTGTTGTCATGATGCCAATGACCCTTTCCGGAGCCCTGTGCTCCGGTTTTTTTAACAACCAGGAGTAGTCCGTGAAAATCTATGTTGTGTTGATGAGCCTGTGTTTAGTCGTGGGCGGTTGCAGTCAATTGCCCAAGACCAGTAGTAGCACTATTTATATCGCCTCGGATTCCACCGCCGCTGACCACACCTTGAATGAAGACTATCAAGCCAAACGCTACCCGGTCACCGGCTGGGGCCAGGCGTTGCAGGCGCAACTTGATGTGCTGCCAGTGGCGCAGCGCCAGCAGCTCTTTGGTGCAAAACAACTGCTTGTGGCGAATAAAGCGCGCGGCGGGCGCAGCACACGGACTTTTTTTGAAGAGGGGCGCTGGGATGAAATTTATCGCAACCTGCAGCCGGGTGATTGGGTATTGATACAGTTTGGCCACAACGATGCCGCCATCGACAAAACCGAGCGCTACACCAACATCGCCGCCTATAAACAGTATTTGCGCTTGTTTGTGCAGCAGGCTCGGGGGCGACAAGCACGGCCGGTAGTGCTTACCCCGGTGAGCCGCAACTACCCTTGGATGGAGGGTAAATTAGGCAATGCCCACGGCGACTATCCCGCCGCCGCCCGGGACGTGGCGCAGGAGTTAGCGGTGCCGCTGCTGGATTTGGGTTTGTTATCGGCTGAATTTTTTAGCGCCAAGGGCGAAGCCTACGTCAGCAGCCATTATTTTATGAACTTGCCCGCCGGTAAGTATCCGGCCTATCCCGACGGCCTCAAGGACAATACCCACTTCCAAGCCGAGGGCGCTGCCGTCACCGCCAAACTGGTAGTGGATGGATTGATTCCGCTCCTCCAACCCGCCCATTAACGGCGATAGTCGGCGATTAACTCGCGATAGCCCAGCCTGAAATCCGGGTAGCGCAGTACGTAGCCAGTGCTGAGTAAGCGCTGGTTGCTGATACGTTTATTACCGCGCTCGTTGACGGCATCGGCGGCCAAAAAGTCGCTAACATCCAGTTGCTGCGCAATCCAACTCACCACTTCCCGCATGGGGGTGGGGCTGGAATCTGTGGCCAGATAAACCGGCTCCAGCGTTTGATCTTTGGCCAATTCGATCAGGTGGGCGAGCACCCCGGCGCAATCCTCAACGTGGATGCGATTGGTGTAATGGGGGCTGGCGGAGGCGCGGTGGTTGATCACCTGCTCAATCAAGCGATTCCTGCCGGGACCGTAAATGCCGCTAAAACGCAGGATACTGCTGTTATATCCGCTATTAAGCAGGGTTTGCTCCGCTTCCAGTAACCGTTGACCGCTAAAGCCCTCGGGCTGGGTGGGCGATGTTTCATCCACCCAGCTGCCATCGTTTTGGCCGTAAACCGCCGTGCTGGACACAAAGAGGATCAGGCGCGGTGTGTGTGTCTGTTGTTTTAGCCCGGCAACCAACTGCTGGCAGCTCTGCACATAGGCTTGTTGATAGCCCGCATCGCTGCGCTCGGCGGGCGTCATGCTGATCACAATCACGTCAAAACCCTCAGCCAGGATCGGCGCCAGTTGGCCGGTTTGGGTCACATCGCATTGGCGATAGCGGAGATAGGGCAGGTCGCTAAAGGCGCGGCGGCGCAGGCCGGTTATGTCATAGCCGCGCGGCGCCACCTGCTGTGCGAGGCGCTGGCCTATATCGCCGCAGCCGATAATTAATAACTTTTCACTCAACACAGGTTCATTCATAGGTTCGGTTTCATTTGGGTGATAGTGTGATGGTGCGATGGTGCGATGGTGTGAAGTTGCGTTAATTAGTATTTGATAAATGGTGCTTATCTGATAGTTTTAGGCTATTCCAAGAAACGCCCCTCGCTTTTTAAAAAAGCCCATCCTGCGGAGCTGTATTATGACCCTGACCGAACTGCGCTATATAGTCACCCTTGCACAGGAACAACATTTTGGCCGCGCCGCCGACCGCTGTTATGTCAGCCAGCCCACCTTGAGTATTGCGGTGAAAAAGCTGGAGGACGAGCTGGGGGTAGCCCTGTTTGAACGCACCAAGTCGCGGGTGCAGCCTACGCCACTTGGCGAACAAATTGTCGCCCAGGCCAATTTAGTGCTGGAGCAAACGGCGGCGATTAAAGACCTGGCTGACGCCGGTAAAGACCAGCTCAGCAGCCCGCTGTCAGTGGGTGCGATTTTCACCATCGGGCCTTATTTGCTGCCCAAATTTATCCCCCATCTACAACAGCTGGCGAGCAAAATGCCGCTCTATGTGGAAGAGGGTTATACCCACAACCTGCGCAAAAAACTGCGCAACGGTGAGCTGGATGTGATTATTGTCGCCCTGCCATTTGTGGAACCGGACGTAGTCACCCAGGCGCTGTACGACGAACCCTTTGTGGTATTGATGCCCAAGGATCACCCTCTCGCCGCCAAAACCGCCATCGACCCGCTCGATCTCAATAGTGAGCAGCTGTTATTGCTCGGCGAAGGTCACTGCTTCCGCGATCAGGTGCTCACTACCTGCCCGAGCCTGCAACACAGCGCCGAAGCCAGCGCCAATAGCAGCAACGTGCGCACCGCCGCCGAGGGCAGTTCCCTTGAAACCCTGCGCCACATGGTGGCCTCGGGTCTCGGCCTGACCATTCTGCCCGCGTCTGCCGCTGAAAGTTCACTCTACAGCGCCGAAGTACTGGTCACTCGCCCCTTTACCGAACCTTCACCCAGCCGCACTGTGGCTCTGGCCTGGCGCGCGAGTTTCCCCCGTCACAAAGCGATTGACGCGCTGCGCACGGCGATCAAGGCCTGTCGCCATTAGGCATGATCTTTGATGTCCAATGTGAGCATAGCCATCAATACCAGTAAAACTCTCGACCAGATCCCGGTCACCGCGATAAAGGGGGTTGGTGCCATTTTAGCGGCTAAATTGGCAAAGATCGGCCTGTTTAGCGTGCAAGACATTCTGCTCCATCTGCCCCTGCGCTATATGGATCGCACCCGTATTACGCCGATTGGCGCGCTACAGCCCAATATCAATGCGGTGTTGGAGGCGGAGGTGCGCGCCTGCGACGTGGTATTTGGCAAGCGCCGCAGTCTGGTATGCAAGGTGCAGGACGGCACTGGCACTATTACCCTGCGTTTTTATCATTTCAACAATGCGCAAAAACAGCGGTTGGTGCAGGGCACCCGCCTGCGTATTTTTGGTGAGACGCGGCGTGGTGCCGCGGGTTTGGAGATTTACCACCCCGAATACGACGAGCTGGATAGCGCCGCGCCGCTGCCGCTGGAACAGTCGCTCACCCCGATTTACCCCGCCACCGAAGGCTTGACCCAACCGCGCCTGCGCTCGCTGGCGGTGCAGGCATTGACCTGGCTGGACAAACACGCGCTGAAAGAATTGCTGCCCGAGGTGGTGCGCCGCCAGCTCAATCAGGTGCCGCTGGCCGAGGCGCTGCGCTACCTGCATCAGCCGCCCACCAGCGCCAATATCCAGCAGTTAATGGCTGGCGAACACCCTTACCAAGAGCGGTTGGCGTTTGAGGAACTGCTTGCTCATCACCTGAGTTTGTTATTGCTGCGCCGCGAAACCCAGGCTGATGGCGCTGCCCGTTTGAAGCTGGATGCCGCCTTGCAGCAGCGGTTTCTTGCCGGTTTGGGGTTTGACCTGACCCGCGCCCAGCGCCGGGTGGTGGGTGAAATCGCCGATGACTTGGCTAAACCGATTCCCATGTTGCGCTTGGTGCAGGGCGATGTCGGCTCGGGTAAAACGGTGGTGGCGGCGCTTGCAGCACTGGCGGCCGTCGCCAGTGGTAAACAGGCGGCGATTATGGCGCCCACGGAAATCCTCGCCGAGCAGCATCGCCTCAACTTTGGCAAATGGTTGGAGCCACTCGGCATCAAGCTTGGTTGGCTCACTGGCAAACTCAAAGTATCGGAGCGTCGCACCCAATTGGCGGCGATTGCCAGCGGCGAAGCACAGGTGGTGGTCGGCACCCATGCGCTGTTTCAGGAGGCGGTGAGTTTTGCCAACTTGGGTTTGATTGTGATTGATGAACAGCATCGATTTGGCGTGCATCAGCGGCTAACACTCTCCGAAAAAGGTACTAACAGCGACGAACAGCACCGCTCCGGGTTGCTGCGCCCCCATCAGTTGATCATGACCGCTACCCCCATCCCGCGTACCTTGGCGATGAGCGCTTATGCCGATTTGGACTGCTCGGTGATCGATGAGCTACCGCCCGGCCGCACGCCGGTTACTACGGTGGTGATTAGCGACAACCGCCGCGAGGAGGTGATCGAGCGGGTGCGCCTGGGCTGTGAACAGGGGCGGCAGGCCTATTGGGTGTGTACGCTGATTGAAGAGTCCGAGGCGCTGGAGGCGCAGGCGGCCGAGGCGACTGCGGCGAACCTTACGGAATCCCTGCCGCACTTGCGTATCGGGCTGATCCACGGGCGCTTGAAACCCGCGGAAAAAGAGGCGGTGATGGCGGCCTTTAAAGCCAATGAATTGGATTTACTGGTGGCGACGACGGTGATTGAAGTAGGGGTGGATGTACCCAACGCCAGTTTGATGATTATCGAAAACCCCGAGCGCCTCGGCCTTGCCCAGTTGCACCAGCTGCGCGGGCGAGTGGGGCGCGGTTCGGCGGCCAGTCACTGTGTATTGCTGTATGGCTCGCCGCTATCGCACAACGGGCGCGAGCGCTTGCGGGTGATGCGCGAAAGCAGCGACGGCTTTTATATCGCCGAACAGGATCTACAGTTGCGCGGCCCCGGCGAGGTGCTGGGCACGCGCCAGACCGGTGAGATGCAATTCAAAATCGCCGACCTGCAGCGCGATGGCCATTTACTGCCGGTAGTAAAAGATGCCGCGCTGTTATTAATGAGCGATTATCCGCAACTTTGCGAACAGTTGGTATTGCGTTGGTTGGGGCAAAACCAGCGCTACCTTCAGGTCTAGGGTTTGCTTAACAGGGCTGGTTTTAACACAGGTGTATTGATTGCTTTTGACGGTTTGGCGTATTTTTCTGCATAAGCAGGAATGATTGTCGTATTTTTGGCGCATTTATTCGCCATTGCCCCTTGTTTGTCATTCTCGCCTCCAAAATCTCGGCTATGCTTGAAAACACGTGTGCAAGGGCCAGCGGGTGCTAACAATTCTTTTCGTGCGCTATATGAGAAATGTTTTTACTGCATTACACTCCCGTTCACGACTAGCTCAGGAGTCGCCTAACCCTATGTATATCAATCAGTTATCGTCAATAAGAGGAGTAGGCCGTGCCAGTCCCTTCCAGTGTTCAATCATTGCTCAGCAAACAGAATGTGCATTATCAGGTGTCTGAGGTGCCGTTCGATGAGAATGAACGAGCGCTCTGGCATGACCAGCATCTACGCACTATGAGCGCAGCCAAATCCGTAATACTGCAAGACACCAAAGGCCGTGTGCAGGTGATTTTTGCCGCCGACCGCCTGTTGGATCTCAAGGCCGTGAACCGGCAGCTGGGGCGCGAACTTCACGCCGCCAAGCCGGAGGATATTCACAAGTTTTGCCTGTCCCACAATTTACAATCCATACCCGCGCTGCCCAAGTTGGCGGGGCTCTTGACCCTGATTGACCGCAGCCTGGTCGAGCGCAGTGAGCTGCTGGCCGACTCGGGCGATGAGCAGCAACTGCTGCGTTTCAGCCGCGAAGAATTCCAACAGATTATGGATGACGCGACTATTTGCGATTTCGCCGTACCGCTGGAGCCGCTGGAAATTGACGATACCAGCAGTAGCGATAGCGACCAGATTCTGGGTGCGGTGCGCAACTTCACCCAATTGCGTATCAAACAGCGGTTGGAAGAAACCCTGGAATTACCGCCCTTATCCGATACCGCCCAGCGCATCATCAAATTGCGAGTAAACCCCAATGCGGATATCAGCGATTTGGCGCAAATCGTAGAGACCGACCCGAGCCTCGCGGCGCAGGTCGTTAGCTGGGCGGCATCACCCTATTATTCAGCACCGGGCAAAATCAAATCCATCCACGATGCTATAGTGCGCGTGCTGGGGTTTGACATGGTGCTCAACCTCGCACTGGGTTTATCGCTCGGCAAAGCCATGACCATCCCCAAAGAAGGCCCCCACGGCGCGCTGCCTTACTGGCAACAAGCGGTATACATGGCGGCGACCATTGAGGGTTTGGTGACGGCAATCCCGCGCGATCACCGCCCCAGTTTTGGTATGGCCTACCTGTGCGGCCTGCTGCATAACTTTGGTTATTTGATTCTGGCCGAGGTATTCCCACCTTATTTCCACAACTACTGTGAACTGGCGGATGCCAACCCCCACGTGGAGCATCAGGTTATTGAACGCCATTTGCTGGGTATTACCCGCGAGCAGCTGGCGGCGTCATTGATGTCGCTCTGGTCCATGCCGGAGGAGGTGGTGGTGGGTTTGCGCCATCAGGCCAACCCGCATTACCAAGGTGAATACTCTGCCTACGCCAAGCTGATTTTTGTCGCCCAGCGCCTGTTGCATCAACACAATATTGGCCGTGGCCCCAAGCTAGCGATTCCACCACAAGTGTTTGAAGACCTGCATTTGGACCCGGAAAAAGCCTATACCACGGTAGCCAATATCATTGAGAGCAGCGACGATTTAAAGCACATCGCCAACGAGCTGGCTCCACACCACTAAGCTGCTGCCGTTAATGCGCGTGACACAAAACCCCTTTTGCGAGGGGTTTTGTGTTTATAGTACGACCTGTTTTATTCCCTGATTAATCGCCCAATGTGTAAGCTGAATTTGTATACGGGAGGTTTAAGCCTTCCGCCCCACAAGTGAGAGAATTCTAATGAGCAATTTATTTCCCGCTGCTGAGGCGGCCGCCATTCTGGTTGAGCGCCGTATCAAGGGTTCCCAAGGTGAACGCC
Source organism: Cellvibrio sp. BR (assembly GCF_000263355.1). Taxonomy (NCBI): domain Bacteria; kingdom Pseudomonadati; phylum Pseudomonadota; class Gammaproteobacteria; order Cellvibrionales; family Cellvibrionaceae; genus Cellvibrio; species Cellvibrio sp. BR. The sequence goes on from NZ_JH668200.1 coordinate 718,494, forward strand.
TACCACTTGCCTGCCGCCCGCAAAATCTGGAGCAGGCGCTGGCGATTCAGGCTGTCGTTAGCGAGCAGTGGTGCGAGCAAATGGACGACAGCATTGGTGGTTGGAAATGCCTGTTGCCGCCGGAAGATAAGCTGATCGTCGGCCCTATTTATACCCGCACTATCGATTCGGTTCCGCCGGTGAGTCTGTGGACTAAAACGACAGCAGAGGGTGAGCGTGCGCGCATCGAACCGGAACTGGCGTTTTTCTTTGATCAGGATCTGCCCCCGCGCCCTGAACCCTATACCCCGGAGGAGGTGGATGCCGCCATCGCCCGCACCCATATGGCGCTGGAGCTGATCAACAGCCGCTACACCGACCCGTCCAGCTGTGAATTCCCCGAAATGCTCGCCGACGGTTTGGTGAATCAGGGCCTGTTTATCGGCCCGGAAGTGGATTCCCGCAACGCGCGCAGCGCCAGCAGTTTTACCGTGACCATGACCTGCGCTAACGGCGAAATAATTGAGCGCCAGGGCCAGCACCCCAATACCCATCCGCGTGCGCCGCTCTACTGGCTGGCGGAATTTCTGCGCAGCCGCGGCGAGGGCATAGTGGCCGGGCAGGCGGTGATTACCGGTTCCTATGCCGGAGTGATTGAAGTACCGGTGAATAGCGCGATCAAGATCGACTATGCTGGTCTGGGCAGTATGGAAGTCAGTTTTACCCCAAGGAAGGCAAACTAAGGAGCTATTATGAGTAACGAAACCGCTGTTAAACCCTTTTATTCCTGCCAGATTCCCGTGCGCTGGGGCGATATGGACGCTTACGGCCATGTGAATAACACCCTCTACTTTCGCTATTTTGAAGAGGCGCGTTTCCAGTGGATGCTGGAAAAAGGCCTGCCACTCAAAAGTGACACCCATCCGGTGGTGGTCACTATTGGCTGCACTTTTATGCGGCCGATTTTCCACCCGGAACTGCTGCGTATCGATGTGTTTTTGAGTGAGCCGGGGCGCTCCAGCTTTATGGTCAAGTACCTGGTTTACACCCAGTCCCACCCGGATACACCCGCCGCTGAAGGCTATTCCAAAGTGGTGTGGGTGAGTGCAGTGGACGGAAAATCCGTGCCCCTGCCGGACAATGTGCGCTGCTGGTTCGACCCCCAGTGATACCGGCATGGCTGGAGGCGGGATTTTGGGGCTTTGTCGCCTCCAGTGCGCTGTTGATCGGCGCGCTCTTGGGGTGGTTTATCCGCTTCCCGCCCAAAGCTGTCGCCTATGTCATGGCGTTTGGCAGCGGTATTCTGGTTGCAGCGCTCAGTTTTGAATTGGTGGGCGAGGCGTTGGCGCAGGCCAGTGTGCTGTGGATTGCCGGTGGTTTTATGGGCGGCGCACTGGTGTTCTCGCTGGTGAATCATCGGTTGAATAGCCCCGGTGTAAAACACCGCAAACGCTCCCACACCCAGCAACCGGCGGCGGAAAATACCGGTGTTGCCATAGCCGCTGGCACCCTGCTGGACGGCATCCCGGAATCCATCGCCATAGGGTTGCTAGTGGCGAGCGGAGGCAAACTCAGTTTGGCCACCATCGCCGCGATTTTTATCTCCAATATTCCCGAGGCGCTATCCAGCACTGCCGGTATGCGTCGTGCCGGGCGCAGCGGCTGGTTTATGTTGCGCCTGTGGGGCGGCATCGCGTTTTGCTCGGGTGTATTTGCGATTCTGGGCGCGGTGTTTTTTGGCGCTGCTCCGCTGCAGGTAAAAGCGCTGATCACCTGTGTGGCCGCTGGCGGTATTTTTGCGATGGTGGTGGAAACCATGATCCCTGAAGCCTTTGCCGAAACCCATGAAATGTCGGGGTTGATTGCGGCGCTGGGTTTTGTGGTGGCAGTGGCATTACAAGCGCTGGAGGCGTAAAAAAACGCGCTATTCAACCAGTGGCAAGTTGCAGTTGCATGACAAAAACGGTGAATTGAACGCGCCGTTAAAAATATAAAAAAATGTGTCCCCTTTTGCGTTCCATCTCTCTCTTGGTAGTTGCCAGAGGCCTTGCGGCCAATACCACTAACCAGAGAGAGACTCATGAAAACCCCATTTTTCCCCAGTAATTTATTGGCCGCTGCCATCGGCAGTATTGCCTTAACCAGCCTTTCTGTTTTTTCCCAAAACACTGTTGCCCAAAATGATGTGGCGCAAGCCGACCTGCTCGAAGAAGTGGTCGTGCAGGGTAGTTACAGCAGAAGTTTGCAATCGGCGTTGGATACCAAGCGCAACGCCGTGGGCGTGGTGGATGCCATCGCCTCGGAAGATATCGGTAAGTTCCCCGCACAAAATATCGCCGAAGCCCTGCAGCGCGTAACCGGTGTGGCGGTGGTGCGCGACCGGGGCGAAGGTGTGTATGTGCGGGTGCGTGGTCTGGGTTCCAACTTTCAGGTGACCAGCCTCAACAACCGCGCCATGGCGGTCAACGAAAACGTGCGCACCTCCGGGCAATTTGGCCGTCAGTTCCGTTTTGACACCTTGCCCGCCGAGCTGGTCTCCAGCGTGGAAGTGATCAAAAGCCCCACCGCCGATTTGGATGAAGGCGCCATCGGCGGCACGGTCAATATCAAAACCTTCAAGCCGCTGGATTTGGACGGCAGCAAATACACCGGCTCGCTGCAAGCCAGCCACGCTGAATTAGCCGACAAAACCGACCCGCGGCTGTCCGGTTTGGCGAGTTGGACCAACAGCGACAACACCTTTGGCGCGCTGGTTTCCGCCGCTTACGCCGAGCGCAGTGTGCGTCAGGATCGCTCGCTCAACTTTGGCTGGACCCAATCCGCCGGGATTGATACAGACGGCGATGGCACAGTTGATTCAGGCCCTATAATCACCCCCGGCGGTATTCGCCCGACCCTGGAATTGGAAGACCGCGAGCGCATGGGTATCGCCTCGGCGTTACAATGGCGCCCGAGTGACATAGCCGAAGTCAACTTCGACATTTTCTACGTCGATCAAACGGTGAACTACGACGAATTCACCTACAGCGCGGATTACAACGTCAACAAACTCACCCCCGGTTCGGCGGTGATTCGCAACGGCGCTTTGATTGGCGGCTCCACCACCGATGGCGCGGTGCAAATCGGCCGCGAAAGCTCGGGCATCAACGACGAAAACCTGGCGCTGGGCTTAAACGGCGCGCTCTATCTGGGCAACTGGAAACTCTCCGGCGACCTGTTCCACTCCACCGCCGACAGCGAAGACGCCGACCCGATTATCCGCACCCGTTTTCGTCGCACCAGCGGCGTGGCGTTTGATTTTTACTTCCCCAAAGTGGATGGCGACTCGGTGCCCAGCATCACCTATCAAAACGCTGACCTGACCGACCCCGAGCAATGGTTGGGGCGCCGTTTGGAATGGCGCACCATCCGCGCGGAAGACGAAGAGCAGGCGCTTAAGTTTGATGCCGAGCGCGAGCTGAATGTTGCCGGTCTTACCAAATTCACCACTGGCATCAAACTGCGTGAGCGCTCGCGCAACTATGACCGCCGCGACCTGGTGCTGATCAATGGCATTGAAGGTGAGGTGTTTGACGATAGCTACTTTGAACCCTTCCCGGTGAGTGGTTTCCTCGGCGACGCCAAAGGCGAATTCCCCACCCTGTGGCTGGTGCCGGATGAAAGTAAATTCTGGAGCAACTACCCCAGCGCGACCGACTTGGCAGCGCCCCTGTCCTCGGGCGATTTGCGCAACTCCTACCGCATCGAAGAGACCATCACCTCGGCCTATGGGATGGTGGATATGGAGCACCAGCTGGGCGGTTTGCCACTCAAAGGTAATGTTGGTGTGCGCGTCGCCCAAACTGAACAGACCTCTTCCGGTCATGCGTCTGTAGGCGGTGTGACTACGCCGGTGAGCTTTGACGAGGACTATACCGATGTGCTGCCCTCGGCCAACTTCACCCTCAACTGGACGGACGATTTGCTCACCCGCGCTGCCGTGGCCAAGGTAATTACCCGCCCGGATCTGCAAGACATGGCGCCGCGCCTGACCTTTAACTCCGGTGACGTCAACACCGCCAGTGGCGGCAACCCGCTGCTCAACCCCTTTGAAGCCTGGCAGTACGACCTGACGCTGGAATGGTATCTGGACAAGGTAACCGCGCTCTCGGCCGGTGTTTTCTACAAGGATATTGAAACCTTTATCCAAACCCAAAAGTCGGATTTGCTGTTCAACGGTGTGGTCTATGAACTCAGCTCCAAGGTCAACGGCTCCAACGCCGAAGTGACCGGGATGGAAGTGGCTTATCAACAGGTATTTGACCAACTGCCCGCGCCGTTTGATGGTCTGGGTCTGCAGGCCAACTACACCTGGACCGACTCTAGCGCCGTCTATGTGGACAACGACCAATCGGTCAAAGGCGAGTTGGAAGATGTCGCCAAAAACAGCTACAACATCACCGCCTTTTATGAAAAGGACGGCTTCGGTCTGCGCCTGAGCTACAGCTGGCGCGATGGTGTGCTCAACCAGATCGGCACCAACAGCCTCGCCTCGGAAAACAAAGCGGAGTTCGGCACCCTGGATTTAAGCGCGTCTTATGACCTGTCGGACAATGTCACGGTATTTGTGGAAGGTATCAACATCACCGACCAAGCCCAGCAGGATTTTGTGCAGGGCGATGAATTCCGCAGTTATACCGACTACGGCAGCACCTATTCCTTGGGGGTGCGCGCCAGTTTCTAAGCCATTCGTCACTCCTGCGAACGCAGTAGTCCAGAGGCATTTTGTGGATACCCGCGTTCGCGGGTATGACGAAGTTTGCATTTCCCAATTTCAGGCTTGGCAGTCATTTCAGCTCAGCCTTTTTTTGGCGCTGTGCTTGGTTGTCATCTAATAGTCATATTTTTGCGTCAAAAACAGCGCTGGTTTTCCAATGTCTGTTATTTACTTTTGTGGATGTTTTTTTATGCGTTTAACCCGTCGTCACTTTCTTAAAAATGCCAGCGCTACCGCCATCGCACTGGGCGGCCTGCGCAGTTTGCAACTGCAGGCACAGGTCTACGCCCAAGACCCGGTTTACGGGATCGATAAAGTCGGCCAGCTGCTGGCCGACCCGGCGGGCATTCTCAATTTGCCGCGCGATTTCAGTTACAAAATTATCGCCCGCACCGGCGACCGCATGAGCGATGGGTTGATTACCCCCAGCGCGATGGACGGTATGGCCGCCTTCCCGCTGCCGGGTGATCTGAGCAAATGCATTCTGGTGCGCAACCACGAACTGGATTCCGTGGGCGAGGAAATTGATGCCTTCGGCGGCGATAAGGATTTGGCGCGCAAACATGTCGGCCGCAAAGGTTACGACAGCTTCGGCGGTCTGCCCGTCAATGGCGGCACCAGCACCCTGGTTTACAGCCATCGCAGCCAGCGGGTGGAGCGCAGTCACCTGAGTTTGGTGGGCACCGCACGCAACTGTGCCGGTGGCGCCACGCCTTGGGGCAGTTGGCTCAGCTGTGAGGAGACGCTGGTCGGCAAAGCCCAGGGCTACGGCCGCGAACACGGCTATATCTTTGAAGTGCCGTCACTCGGCAAGGGCTTGGTCGACCCGGTGCCGCTCAAGGATATGGGGCGTTTTGTACACGAAGCGGCGGCGGTCGATAGCACCAACGGCATTGTGTACCTCTCGGAAGATACGGATCGCAGCCTGTTTTACCGCTTTATCCCCAAAACCCCGGGCAAACTGGCGGAGGGCGGACAGCTGCAAGCCCTCGCCATCCGCGGCTGGCCAAGCGCCAATACCCGCAATTGGAAGGAAGACGCGCAGGACAAGAATGCGCAACCCGTCGCTATGCGCCAGCGCTTTGAATGTGAGTGGATCGACCTGGAGAATGTCACCGCACCCGAGGGTGATTTGAATACTCGCGGGGAAGCCAAAGGTGCGGCGATTTTTGCACGCGGCGAAGGTATCGCCTTTGCCCTGCGCGACGACAAAACCCGCGAAGTACTCTTTGCGGCGACTGGTGGCGGCCCGCTCAAAATCGGCCAGGTGTGGCGCTATCAACCCAGCGCCTTTGAAGGCACGGCGCGAGAAACAGAGCAGCCGGGGGTGATGGAATTAGTTTACGAAACCCACAACCGCGCCATTTTGGAATCCTGCGATAACATCGCGGTGGCGCCGTGGGGCGACCTGATCATCTGCGAAGACAGCTACTCGGAAAACCCGGATACGGTGAACTACCTGCGCGGCCTCACTCCGGACGGGCGCATCTACACCCTCGCGATGAACGCCCACCCCGACAAAGGTGAATTCTGCGGCGCCTGTTTCTCCCCCGACGGCACCACACTGTTCGTTAATATCCAGCGCCCCGGCTTCACCCTCGCCATTACCGGCCCCTGGGGCAACCTGCGCAGCCGCGCCAAGGGGATTGATAAGTTGGGCTGACCTGATCGTCAAGCGGTTAATGCGATGAGCCGTTGGGAAAGGCCAGCTTCTAAATGTGCGCTTTCCTTGACAATATTCAGTTGCATTGCCGCCTTGGCAATGGCTAATAAATCTGGTGCTACCGGCTTTTGTTGATGTTGAACGAACCATTCCAGCACAGTCGCCAAGTGCCAGATTGTGGCACTGCCGTCATGGACTGGTGCGGGAAACTCACTGCTGTGTTTGATCATGAGTTTGCGCATGTTCTGGCGGCTAAAACCCAATAGTCCGGCAATATCACTTAGCCCTACCAAATCCGGTGCTACTTCTACCAAACGCGCGTCGGGAATAGCTATTTTTATTGCACTCAAGGCGCTGACCAGTGCCTCTAGTGCATTCGCGGCGGTGCGGTCAAATTGCAATGCAAGTCGACCTGACTGGCCTATACCAACCAATGCATCATCACAATCGACTGCCTCTAATCGGCTGATACACTGATCCGCATTCAGCCCTGATGGTAGGGTAAATTTCAACGTGAACGTGAATGTTTGCATGTCATTTCTCCGTTTTAGTCGTGCAGTTATCGACGACTCGGCGAATCTGTTTGGCGTGATTTTCCGGATTTTTGGGTGTGCTCCAGATACTTGCGATACAGAATTCTCCACAGCGGCACTGCTGATCATTGAATGGGCAATAGATTTTGCCCCAGGCATGGCTGCCTCCCGGCTCAACTTGCCAGCCGTGTTGTTCGGCATAATCAAGTGCGGCCTCAATGGTTTTGTGAGGGTGTTTACGTCTGGGCATCATCACTCCTTGTTGATGGTTATAGGCTAATCCTGAGTTGATTGGTTGTCAAGTGACAACCTATGATTTATGAAGGCAGGAAATATCTGCTAATGAATGAGTTGTTAGCTTAGACGATACTACTCCTCCAGTCGCCACTGCACACCCACCCAAAAACTGCGCCCGTAGTGGGTGTAACCAGCGAATTCGCCATCCAACACACTTTCCCACTGGGCGGCGTTGGTGAGGTTGGTGGCGTCCATGCTGAGGCTGAGATTGGAATTCAGATGCCAGCTCAGGTGCATGTCCAGGGTGCCGAAAGCTTCTATGTTTTGTGCCGAGAGGTTGGTGCTGGCGACCTGATTGAGAACTTGATCGCGCCAGTTGTAGTGGGCGCGCCAGTGCCACTGGTCGGTTTCGCGATAGATTCCCAGGTTGACGCTGTTGCGGGCGACATCGGCGAGCCGGTCGCGGGTAATGCCAGCGGTTAAATTATCGCCAGTTCCTGTTGCGGTGCGATAGCTGGCGCGCGTCCAGGTGTGGGTGTAATTGGCGTTTACACCCCAGTGTTGCAGTGGTTCGGGCAGGGTTTGTTGCCACGCGAGTTCGATGCCGGCGATGTCGGCGCGAGCGCCATTGTCGGGGCGGGTGAGTTCGTAGGCAGTACCGTTAATCACTTGAGTACGGGTGCTGGTTTGGAAGAAGTTATCCAGGTTTTTGGCAAATATCCCTGCCGATAACAGCATTTTTTCGGCAGGGTAGTATTCCAGTGCGCTGTCCCATTGCCAGCCGGTGACGGGTTTTAATTCGGGGTTGCCGCCGGTGGCGGTGGCTATGTCGCCGGAGTTGAGGGTGAGCCTTGGCGCCAGGTCCTGAAACTCGGGGCGCGCCATCACCTTTGCCAGTGCGGAGCGCCATAGCAGTTGTTCGTCCAGCTCCAGTACCAGATTCGCGGCAGGCAACAGTTGCTGGTAGGTCTGCTTATAGCTCTGCTCGTTGGTCGCGGTTTGTACGCCGCTCTGTGCCTCTTGGTCGGTTGCCACCCAGCGCAATCCTATACCGCCGCGCAGCGGCCAGCGGCCTTGGCTGGCATCCAAATTCAGCTGGAGATAAAGCGCGCGGCTGTCCTCCCTAATGCGGTAGCTATTTTGTAAGTCCTCGTTGCTTAAGGAGGATTGATAAAACGCTTGTTCATCAACACCTTGCCAAAATTTTTCCGCCCTCGGCACCAACCAGTTGTGGGGCAGGAGGCGGGTATTGCCCAAAAAGTCAGCGACCGGCAGGGCGACAAAATAGTCGCTGGGGAAATAAACGCCGGTTATGCCTTCGCTCACGAGGCGATCCTTGCGCCAGTAGTCGCGGCTGTGGCGGCGCCAGTGCAGGCCTATGTCCAGGCTGTGCCAGAGCGGGTGATCGAGTGTGCGGGTGCTATCCAGCTTGAGCGCATTGTCACTGTCTGTGCTGCGGGTGCTGCGCCATTCCAGGCGACGTCCGGGGAAATTGCTAGGGTCGAGCAGGTCGATATTCTGATAGTCAATTTGCGGCAGCGCCTTGTTGGCGGTGTAATCAAAACTGAAACTCACATCCCGGGTGCGGCGCAGGCGGGTGCGTTTTACCGCCTCTGGGTTGCCGCTGTTGGCGCGGCTGTTCACCCAACTGGTGCTAAGTTGCCAGTCGTCGCCCTGCCAGCCGAGGGTGATATCCAGCATGCGATTGTTATCTTCCAAACCGGCAGATTCGTGGCCGATTTGCACTGAGCCGGTGTGGGTGCTGCCCGCGACCAAGGCATTGCCGCGGGTTTGGATGGCATCGCCCAGCAAACCCTCGCTGTCATAGTCGGCGCTGTAGCTGTATTCCTGATAATCGATCTGCTGGTGCAGCTGCAGCCAATGCACATCCAACTGCCAGGATTCGCTGGGGTGCCACTGCACGCTGCTGCTCAACCCCAAGCGTTCACGCTGTTCCAGTTCCAGGGTGGGGCGCACCCCGGCGGGGGTGACTAACATGTCGCGGTCGCCCCCTGTTGGCAATTGGTTTACAGATAGGTGCTCCCAGCGGAAATTGAGTGCGCGATCCTGTCGCAAATGGTGTTGGTTGTAAGCGCCTGCGAGAGTAAAACCCAACGTTCGGTCGCCGTTGACCCAGTTGCCCAGCGCCGCCAACTTGGGGCGCCAATCACCCACTAGCTCGGCGCTGTTGGCGCTTGCACTCAGGCTTAGGCGCGGCTCTCCAATCGTCAGCGGCGCAAAGGAGCGGATATCCACACTGCCGCCAATTGCCCCTTCTTCATCGCTCGCCGCTGTGCTTTTGCGCACCTCAACCCCGGCCACCAACTCGGCGGGGAAGGTGTCGTAGTGGAAGCGGCGCCCGTACTGCTCGGAGTTGCGTACATTTTCGTTCACCGTGAGCGGGTGGCCATTCAGGCTGACGCGATTGAACTGGGTGGGTAGGCCGCGAATGCTTAAAAACAGTGCCTCGCCGCGGTCGCGCACCACCGAAATACCGGGGCTGCGCTGAATCGCCTCGGCAATATTGTGGGCGGGGAATTTGGCGATATCTTCGGCGAAAATGCTCTCCATGAAGCGAATATTGCTGCGTTTCTGATCGATGGCGGTCTGCTGGTTGTTGCTGTAACTACCCAGCACCAACAGCTGCTCCACAGTTTGTGTTGTGCTGGTTGGTACTGCCGGTGGCACAGGGGGGATGAGCGGTGGACGCGTTTGAATCAACCAGCCGGAGGGACGCTGCAGGGCGATAAAATCGGTGTTCGCCAGCAATTTCTGCAGTGCTTGTTCCGGGCTGAAATATCCTTGTAGCGCCGGTGCTGTGGCACCTGCCAGTGCGCGTGGGTCGAACACAATACTCACCTGCAGTTGGCGCGCCGCGTGGGTAAGGGTGTCACCCAATGGCTGCGCGGGTAATTGCCAAGCGTAAGCGGGCGACCTTGTTTGGGTTTCTGCCCTTGGCCCGCTGGTGGCGAGCGTCAGTAGCAGGCCGCTAATAATCAACCCTGTCAGGAGGTTGCTGAGGCCCGATGTCATTGGCGGCACCGGTCTGGCGGCCTAGTTGCGCGCCGCCAGCTGGATTATGGCGACGCCCTGTCGGTTGATGCGCCGCTGCTCCAATGGGTGCAATTCGGTGAGGAGTTCGAGGCTGGCGGTCACATTTTTCAGTTGGAAGCGACCAGCCAGCGGCAGCGCGGCCAAGCCCGGGTCGGCTAGTTGGATCTGGTTACTGCTGTAGCGATTGAGCTGCTCTACCAAAAGCCCCAGGTTGCCCTCATCCAATTCCAGCCAGCCGGAGCGCCAGTCCACTAGTCCGGCCAGCTCCACTTTTTGTAGCGCTATGCCATAGTCGCTGACCTGCGCCCTATCCCCCGCGACCAGGCGGGTCGGTGTGTCTGCGGGATGAGCGCGCAGGTCTATGGCACCTTCGTACACAGTGACCTCGGTTGCTTGCGCCAATCTGTCGATATTAAATTCAGTGCCCACCGCCACCACACTGGCCGTGCCGATACTGACTGCAAAGGGGCGATTTTTGTCCCTGGCGACGCGGAAATAGGCGGCCCCCGCTTGCAGCTCGATATTGCGCTGTTGTCCATCAATAGTGATCGCCAGGCGACTGGCGGGGCTGATTTCCAACACTGATCCATCTTCCAGTTGCAGGTCGTGCCGAATGCCCGTGGCGGTGGCAAAGGGTAGGGTTTTGCCGGTCGCCGGAGCATCGCCTAAAAACCGGGTGCTCACCAGCAGGGCGATACACAGGCTCAAGCACAGTGCCCAGCTGGCGCCGCGGCGGAAATCGGTGACGGGTTTGTCGCGCGTCTGGCGCTTGACCCCTGTTGCAGTTTGCACGGCGGCGCTGAGCGCCGGGTCACCCCAGGTGTCCAGCATGCGTTCAAACAGCGCGCGGCGTTCGTTGTCGCCATCCAGCCAGAGCAATAGGCGGCGTTTGGAAAGTTCATCCAGCGGTTGTTCACTCAGCTGTTCCAGCCATTCGGCCGCCGTCTGGTAATCATCATTGTCGCTATTCACAGGAATCGTATTCATTGCAATCAAAAGGCTTAAAAGTGGCGATGGTTGTCTAAAAAACGCTGCAAATCGGCGAGCGCGCGGGTCATGTGTTTTTTAACGGCTTCCTGGCTCAAGCCCATCGCGGCTGCTATCTGCTCGCGTGATTCACCCCGCAGGCGGCGGCGAATTAACACTTCGCGCCGCTGGGCGGGCATGGTCGCTAAAAAGCCCTTGAGCAGTTCGGCGCGCTGGTGTTGGCTGGTGCGCTCTTCAGGGCAGGGGAGTGGGCTGCTGAGGTCATCCAGGGTGTCCAGTGACAAGGTTTGGCGTTTGCCACCCAGCAGCAAATTGCGCGCTACACGCACCGCATAGGCCAGCGGGTTGCGCAGTGGTTGGGTGCGGGCTTGCTCTATCACCCGCAGGATAGATTCTTGGTAGATATCAGCTGCATCGCTGCTATTCGGTGCAACTCGCTGGATATAACGCTTGAGCGGGCCAGTCGCAGAAGTCAGGCGCTCATCCAGTGGTGCTGGCTCAAGGCCAGGTCGATGAGGATCAAGCATGGTGGCAAGTCTCGCAGTTAACTAGCGCGCCAGCTTAATCAGTAAATATGACAATTCGATGAGTAAGGCGCCAGTGGCGGCGCCTTTTGTTGTATAGCTTGTGCCTTAAGCCTGGCGCAGCTGCTCCAGCTCCTGCCATTGAATGGTGTCGCTGTGATGCAACAGGCGCATCACACCTTGGTGATCCTCCACCAGTGCCGTGCAGCTTTCGATCCAATCGCCGCAATTGGCGTAGCGCAAACCCCCTTCTTCACGCAGCGCCGGGTAGTGAATGTGTCCGCACACCACACCGTCGTAGCCGCGCCGTTTTGCCTCCGCTAAGGCTTCTTTCTCGTAAGTTGCTATCGCCGCTTTGGCGCCTTTGATATTGCTTTTAATCAGACCCGCGAGCGAAAAATAAGGTCGTCCCACCAGCTTGCGCAACCGGTCTGACCAGCGGTTGATAAACAGCAATAACTCGTAACCGTGATCGCCAATCACGCGTTTTAACCAGCTGTGATTGATGTAGGCGTCCATCGCATCACCGTGCATGATCAGTAAACGCTTGCCATCGGCAGTGACATATTCATGTTCGTGGGCGATTTCGATTGGGCCAAAGAGTTCGCCGCTGAAGTGGCGCATGGGGTCGTCGTGATTGCCTGGCACATAGACTACACGCATACCCTTAGCCGCCAGTTCGTAGAATTTGAGCATCACTTGATAGTGTTTGGCGGGCCAGCAGAAGCGGCGTTTGAGTGACCATAAATCAACAATATCACCCACCAGATAAAGCGTGTCGCAGTGAATCCGGTTGAGAAAATCGAGCAGGTAATCGGCCTTGCAATCGCGAAAGCCCAGGTGGATATCGGAGATCCACACGGTGCGCGCATTAATCAAACTGGCGGTGGGTTTGGGGGTGTTGTCCACAGCGACAACAGGTAGGGCTAGAGCAGCAGCGAGGTGATTGGCAGAAGTATTCATAGTGCGTTTCCTGAGCTGTTTCGCAGCATATTGCGGCGAAAACATGACGGAAACGCAACATTTTGATGAAGTTTGGGTGACAGCTAGCCCAATTTATCCAGGGCTTTTTGCATTTCACTCTGGTTGAGCCAGCCGAGTACGGCCTGACGGCTCTCCAGCATTTGTGCGTAGATTTGCAGCACTTGCGGGTTGGGGTTAGTTTGCTCGCGCAGCAGGGCGATACGTGACTCCAAAAACTGGATGTCGCTTTGCACTTTGTGCGCAACATCCTGACTGTTGTATGCCTGATTGCCAATATTGAGGGTAGTCATCGGTTCTGTCCTTGCTGATTTAGCCGCCACTCCAGTCATTGGGTGCGGCACGACAGATCGCAGTATCTACCAAGCGACAATGTGAAAACAGTCGCAAATTTCGCTATTGTTTGTGCGCTTTGGCTTACAAACCGATCATCGCCGATTCAATTCTGCTGCTTTTTAAGCAGGGTCAGGCTGAACATAACGGTGGCTGACAGCACTATCGCGGGCCCGGCGGGGCTGTCCCATAAATAAGACGCGCCCAAACCGGCAACTACGGCCAGCATGCCCAACAGGCTGGCGATAATGGCCATCTGTTCCGGGGTGCGGCTCAGGCGGCGGCTTGCGGCAGCGGGGATAATCAGCAGCGCGGTAATCAGCAATACACCGACCACTTTCATCGCAATCGCAATTACCAGCGCCATCAATAACATCAGTGCGGTGCGCACCCGCGTCACCGGTACACCTTCCACCTGCGCCAATTCCTCGTGCACAGTAATCGCCAATAAGGGCCGCCAGAGCCAGATCAGCGCCGCCAGTACCGCAAGGGAAATTACCCAGATGCTGATCACGTCTCCTTGGCTGACCGACAAAATATCACCAAATAAATAGGCGAGCAGGTCGATGCGGCTCTCGCTAAATACACTGACACATACCAAACCGAGGGCGAGAGTGGAGTGGGAGAGAATGCCCAGCAGCGTATCGGTGGCGAGAAAACGGTTGTTTTGCAGCGCGACCAAAATCAGCGCCAGAAGCAGGCAGCCGAGCGCGATGGCGAGGTTGAGGTTGATATCCAGCAGCAAACCAAAGGTCACACCCAGCAGTGCCGAGTGGGCGAGGGTGTCGCCAAAATAAGCCATGCGTCGCCACACAGCAAATGCACCCAGTGGGCCAGCGACGAGCGCCACCGCGATACCGGCGAGCAAGGCGAGCAGTAAAAAATCAGGCATGGTGGTTGTGTCCGCAGCTGCTGGTATGTACATGGTCGCCGGGTGCGGCGTTAATGACATTACCGTGGGCATCGTGTTGGTGATCGTGGTGATGGGTGTAAATGGCGACTTGCGGCGTCACCACCGCCCCGCCCAGCGCATCGCCAAAGAGCGCCAGGTAGGCCGGGTGATTGGTGACCTGTTCCGGGTGGCCGTGGCAGCACACATGCTGGTTGAGGCAGATCACGGTGTCGGTAGTTGCCATCACCAAATGCAGGTCGTGGGAGACTAATAACACGCCGCATTGGCGCTGGTTGCGGATCTCGTTAATCAGAGCATAGAGCGCCGATTGACCGCCCACATCCACACCTTGCACCGGTTCGTCCAGTACCAGAAGTTGTGGGTCGCGCAATAGCGCGCGCGCGAGCAAGACCCGTTGGGTTTCGCCGCCCGAGAGGGATTGGATCGGCATGTTGATCAGTTTATCGATACCGGTCAGTTGTAGTATCTCGCCCAAATCCACCCGCGCTTTGCCACCCAACGCCAGAAAGCGCGCCACAGTGAGCGGCAAGCTGGCATCCAAATGGAGCTTTTGCGGCATATAGCCAATGCGTAAATCCGCTGCTTTTTCGATGCTGCCCTGATCGATCTTAATCAGCCCAAGTACGGCACGCACCAGTGTGGTTTTGCCTGCGCCATTAGGGCCAATCAGGGTAACGATTTTGCCTGCCGCGAGATCCAGATCGGCGTTTTGCAGAATCTGCCGTCCATTGCGCAGCACACCCAGGCCGCGGGCTTTAATCAATAACTCACTCATGCCGTCGCTCGCTCAGGTGTGTGGTTGGCACAGTTGGCGCAGAGTCCAGATACTTCCAGCGCCTGGGTTTCCACGGTAAAACCTGCGTCTTGCGCGACCGCCAGAATCTGTTCGCTCAACTGCGGTTGATCCAGTTCCACCGCAATGCCACAGGCGCGGCAGATCAAAAAATGACTCTGGTGTTTGGTGCCGGGCGACGGGCAGCCGATAAAGGCATTGAGTACATTAATACGATGGATCAGCCCCTGCTCCAGCAGGAAATCCAGCGCGCGATACACCGTTGGCGGCGCCACACGGCGGGTATTGGCTTTGGCCAACATCTCCATCAGGGTATAGGCGCCGAGCGGTTTGTGGTTTTGCCAGATCAGCTCCAGCACCTGCAAGCGCAAATCGGTCAGGCGCACACTGCGGCTCAGGCACAGTTGGCGCGCGGCTTCTAATGCATCGCTAATACAATGGCCGTGATCGTGATGGCTGCAGGCGAGCGGTGTGTGTTCCATAGCGTTGTCACTGTCGGTTGGCGCGCGCCCATCTCTGTGTGGGGCAGGCGAGGAATGAGTTGGCTATGTTACTATATAACCTTTGTTCGGGCATTTATTTCACTGCCGCCGTTGCGCGGTGTTACAGGATTCACAATCATGGGTTTACCCCGCTTGGGTTTTGTTTTCCCCCTAGCCTTTATTCGTCGCACCTTGGTGGCGTTGTTGCTATGTTCATTGGCGAGCACGGCGGCGGCCAAACCCAAGGTGTTGGCCAGCATTAAACCACTGGCGCTTATCGCCCAGGAGGTGGCTGGCGGTCATGCGGATATCGATACTCTGCTACCTGTAACAGCTTCAGCCCATGATTATCCGCTCAAAATGTCCGATCACCGTCGCCTGCGCGATGCGGATTTGGTGCTGTGGGTGGGAGCGGAATTGGAGAGTTTTCTGGCGCGCCCACTCGCCAGTTTGCCGGCGCAACAAGTGCTGACAACCTATGGCTTGGGCGATTTATTTTGGCCTGAACTCGATAATCACGATCATGCCCATACCAGTCGCGACAATCAGCATCAGCACACCAGCGGCGATCCACATATCTGGCTGGATCCGCGCAATGCGGCGGTTATCGCCCGTGCACTGGCCGAGCGCCTGACTCAAATTGCGCCTGAGTCGGGCGCACAATTTACCCTCAATGCCGAGCGTTTTAGTCAGTCGTTAGTGGAGTTGGATGCGCAGTTGCTCAAGCAGTTGGCGCCGGTAAAGCCCTTGGGTTTTGCGGTGTATCACGAGGGCTACAGCCACTTTGTTAGCCATTACGGCCTGCATCAATTGGCCTATGTAACGTTCACGCCGGAGCGTCGCCCGGGCGCGAAACATTTGCAGGAATTGCGCGATGTACTAGCAAAAGAGGGGCGCTGTGTCTTTTTGGAGCCCTACCATAACAGCAGTTCGCTAGAGGAAATGGCGCATTCGTTGGGCTTGAATATCGGTATGCTGGACCCTGTGGGTAATGAGCAAGTATCCAGCTATCGCATGTTGATGGAGCAATTAGGGCAGAGTTTTTTACGCTGTCTTGCGGATAGTGCTGACAGTGGCGCCGCCAATCACTGAGCTGTGAAAGGGTTTGCGCAGTTTTACATTGCGCGCTTCCAGCATGTCCAGCTGGCGTTTGTTTAACTCCAGCACAAATGAATCGTAATACTCGCGCACCTCCGCATCGCGTGACGCGCTGCCATCGCGCAGCAGTTCCAGCATTCCTTCTTGTGTCGCCATGCGATGGCGAATTCCTGTTTTGTGATAAATGCAGCTGGCTAATTGTTGCAGGCGAAAAATCGCCGTTTGCGAGAAGATTAAAGTATCCATAAACAGTCCTGTGCAAATAGGGGTTAATACCCGACAGAAAGAATAAACATCGCGATGGTTTATTGCTGTGGCTGATACATCTGCACGCAAAAACGGCTTACAAAAGCAGCGTTCCTGATCAGTCTAGGTCAGCTGCCAGTTACTGATGTTTGTTTTGACGCCAACCTAAAAAGCAAATGACAAATTTGTGATTCTGTACAAAAAAAGAGCCCCGCAGCGGCTCGATAACACTTATCAAGTCTTTGCAGGGCTAATACACGAGGAGAAAATAAAGGGTCAAACAAAACAATAACGAGAAAATACTTGCCGGATTAGCGGTTGACCAATCCGGCTACAACCGGTGTTTCAGTGTTTCAATCAGAGTTCGAACTGCTTGGCCAGTTTGGCTTCCAATTGCTCTTCGAGTTTGGCGTGTGCCTTGTCGTTCAGAGCATCTTCTTTAGCAGTCAATTCATCAGCAATACGCGCTTCCGCGTCTTCCTGAGTTTCAACCCAAGTCGCCTTTACGCCTAAATCGGCAGCGGCCAGGGTCAATTCTTGATTCTTGGCATCATCGGCATAAGCGCCGGTTGCGGTCAGTAACAAAGTGGCAAATATCAGTGTGGTCTTTTTCATCGTGGGTTCCTCCGATGGATCATTCAATTCCAGTTGCCTTGTGAGCAACCTAGTTGTCTTGGGTAAAGTGTTTAGGTCTTGCGTTTGGGTAACATCAGAAGCGGGTTAAGCTCTTTTGTTACCTTATGTTACTCATGGTAACACATTAAATTTGATTGGCTAGTGGTTGGTTAAATCTTTTTGTTATTGAAATCTATAAAATGTGAATAAATACCGAAACTTAGCCGGTTATCCTATAAATCGCACGAGCTTTGTCGTCTGGTAACACATTTTTGTTGTGGTAACACTTTTGTAATCATCGCTTCCCTGATTGTTACCTTTGGGGGGATTGCATTATGGCTCTGGCTCGATCGCTGGGCCTTTGGTGTATCCTGCGGCCTATTTACAGCCCCTTTAGTGCAGATATTTCTATGACCGAGACTCTCCAAAATCAGCCGCCTCTGGTGCTTGTTGATGGTTCTTCCTACCTCTATCGCGCCTATCACGCCCTGCCACCACTCACCAATTCCAAAGGCCAGCCCACGGGTGCGGTCAAAGGGGTGGTAAATATGATGCGTCGGTTGGTGAAGGACTACCCACGCAGCCCTATCGCCGTAGTCTTTGATGCTAAAGGCAAAACCTTCCGCGACGACATGTTTGCCGAATACAAAGCCAATCGCCCGCCTATGCCCGACGATTTGCGCCCCCAGGTGCAACCCATTCACGACATAGTGCAAGCCATGGGGTTGCCGCTATTGGTAATAGAGGGAGTAGAGGCCGACGATGTGATTGGCACCCTCGCGCGCCAAGCCACCGAACAAAAACGCGATGTGGTGATTTCCACCGGCGATAAAGACATGGCGCAGCTGGTGAATGAGCATGTCACTTTGGTCAATACCATGACTGAAACGGTATTGGATATTCCCGGCGTTAATGCCAAGTACGGTTTTGGTCCGGAGTTGATGATTGATTACCTCGCGCTTATGGGCGACAAGGTCGACAATATTCCCGGTGTGCCCGGTGTGGGTGAAAAAACCGCGCAGGGATTAATTCAGGGCATGGGCGGGTTGGATGCAATTTATGCCGATTTGGAAAAAGTGCGCACCCTGTCATTTCGCGGCGCCAAAACCATGCCGGAAAAATTAATTGAACATCGCGATATGGCTTATCTGTCTTATCGCTTGGCCACGATTAAAGTGGATGTGGAATTGCCGCTGAGCCCGAAATCTATTCATCTTTCAGCACCTGATAATCAGCGCTTGCGCGAATTATTTGAAGAGTTGGAATTTAAAAGTTGGGTAAAAGATTTAGGTGAAAGCGCCATCGCGCAACATGCCGCAGAGCAACCTGGCGCCGCGAATAATCTTACGCTCAGTAATGATGAAGAAAAAATTGAACCTGTTAGTGCTGCTGCTCCGCAGGAAATTCGCTACGACATCATTACTGATAAAAATTTATTTGCCGAGTGGTTGCTGCGCCTGCAAAACGCCAGCGCTTTTTCGTTTGATACTGAAACCACCGCGCTGGAAATTATGGATGCCAAAATTGTCGGGGTGAATTTTGCGATTGAAGCCGGTATTGCCGCCTATGTGCCTTGCGGTCATGACTACATGGGCGCACCCGAGCAACTGCCGCTGGAGTGGGTGCTGGAGCAATTAAAACCCATTTTGGAAGATGCCAATAAAATAAAAATTGGTCAGAATTTAAAATACGATCGCAGTGTGCTGCTCAATTACAACATCGAATTGCGCGGTATTAAATTCGATACCATGCTGGAATCCTATGTATGGAACTCCATAGGCAGTCGCCACAATATGGATGACCTAGCCCAAAATTATCTGGATTACAAAACCGTCACCTTTGAAGAGCTGGCGGGCAAAGGTGTAAAACAGCTCAGCTTTAACCAATTAAAAATTGAGGACGCCGGACACTACGCGGCGGAAGACGCCGATATCACTCTGCGCTTGCATCAATTTTTTTGGCCGCAGTTAGAAAAAATCGAATCGCTAAAAAATGTATTTGAAAATATTGAAATGCCGTTGGTGCCAGTGTTGTCGCGTATTGAGCGCAACGGCGCTTTGGTGGATGCCAAGTTGCTCGGCAAACACAGTATTGAATTAGGTGAGCGATTAACACAACTTGAGCGCAAAGCCTATGAGATTGCCGGGCAAGAATTTAATTTAAGTTCGCCCAAACAATTAGGCGCGATTTTATTTGAACAACAGAAGCTGCCCGTTATTAAAAAAACACCGACAGGTACGCCTTCAACTGCAGAGGAGGTGTTGCAAGAGTTGGCACTGGATTATCCGCTGCCCAAAGTGTTGATGGAGTATCGCGGTCTGGCAAAATTAAAATCGACCTACACCGATAAATTGCCGCTGGTGATTAACCCGCGCACTGGCCGCATACATACCAGCTATCATCAAGCGGTAGCTGCGACCGGGCGTTTATCCTCGCAAGATCCCAACCTGCAAAATATTCCGATTAAAACGGAAGAGGGGCGCCGTATTCGCCAGGCGTTTATCGCCCCCCAAGGTTATAAATTGGTAGCGGCGGACTACTCGCAAATTGAACTGCGCATTATGGCGCACTTGTCGGATGACGCCGGCCTGCTCAGCGCCTTTGAAAAAGGGCTGGATGTACACCGTGCCACCGCCGCCGAAGTATTTGGCGTGGCGTTGGATGCGGTCAGCCCGGAAATGCGTCGCAGTGCCAAGGCGATCAACTTTGGTTTGATCTACGGCATGTCGGCCTTTGGTCTCGCCAAACAACTACATCTCGGGCGCAACGAAGCACAGCAATATATCGACCGCTACTTTGAGCGCTACCCGGGTGTGCAGCGCTATATGAACAATATCCGCGCGCTTGCCCATGAGCAGGGTTATGTGGAGACCTTGTTTGGTCGTCGCCTATATCTGCCGGAGATCAACGCCAAAAACAAAAACCTGCAAATGGGCGCCGAGCGCACCGCTATTAATGCCCCCATGCAGGGTACGGCTGCCGATATCATCAAAACCGCGATGATTAAGGTGCAGGCCTGGCTGGATGAAACGGGATTGGATGCCAAAATCATCATGCAAGTACACGATGAATTGGTACTGGAAGTCGCTGAGTCACAACTCGATAGCGTACGTGCAGGGTTAATTGAACGCATGTCGGCGGCAGCGTCGCTGAAGGTGCCGTTACTGGTGGAAGCGGGTGTGGGCGATAACTGGGATGAGGCACATTAAGCGCTGTGTAAATTTTTTTAACAAGCTAAGGCTTTGTTTTTATTAATGTTTACTGAATTAACCAAAGATTGTGCAAATTTATTTACAAATTTGTTGAACTTAATTTGAAAGGGGTGGGTCTCAGTTATGTGTGTTTTACGATCATGAGCTAACTCCTCCCCTAATGGCGTTTAAGCCAGCTGAGCATGAAGTCAATTAAGCTAAGCCAACCCCGATTTTATCGGGGTTTTTTTTGCCTGTTATTTGGTCATCACAGGCGCGGTATTCAGGGGGATAAGGTGACGATTGGATGGTTTTGATGCCGCGAGAGGTGATCTCGATCACTAAATTGTGCAAAAAATGTTGCACCGAGCGTATTTGAAAAATTTCACTGAACTTTATTGCCAGCCCTTAGGTCAGAGTAACCAGTTAAGCCAACTTATTGATTTAACGTGTGTATTTTCCTCCCGTCTTTGGTTGTTTTACTCTAGCCCATCTGGCGCCACCCCAAGGGTGCCAGTTTTTTATCCGATGATTTTCACAAATCATCGGATTTTTTTATTGGGGGTTCTATTGCTGCGATGTCGGGCCTAGCGCTGTGCCAGCTGTATCCAATTGGGCCGATTCCGGTGCGAGCCAGGATTGTAATTTCGCTTTGAGTTCATCGAGGCCAGCATATTTCAACGCTGAAAAACACTGGATACTGACCAATTGATCGAGCTTCGCTTGTTTGAGCTGCTTTTGCACCGCGAATAGGGAATTATTGGCCTGCATACGACTGAGTTTGTCGGCTTTGGTGAGCAGGATGTGCACCGGCATATTGCCCTTGATCGCCCAGTTGAGCATGGTGGTGTCAAAGTCCTGCAGTGGGTGACGAATATCCATCAGCAGGATCAAACCTTGCAAACACTGGCGTTTTTGCAGGTATTCCGACAAGTCGCGCTGCCATTTTTCTTTTTGATCGCGCGAAACCTTGGCGTAGCCGTAACCGGGCAAGTCCACCAGGCGCTGGGTATCGCTCAGGTTGAAAAAGTTGATTAACTGGGTGCGACCGGGGGTTTTACTGGTGCGCGCCAGCTTTTGGTTGGTCAGCGCATTAATCGCACTGGATTTACCGGCGTTGGAGCGACCCGCAAAGGCGACTTCATAGCCAGTCTCTGGAGGACACTCGCGGATACTGGGTGCGCTCTTGGTGAAATAAGCCTTGGTAAATACGATCTCGGTCAAGATAATAACCCTTCAAAATAGTGTGTTATTAGCGCGTTGGTAATATAATGCCGGCGCTTTTCGGGCCGCCGTGCGCGCCAAAAGCGGGATTCATGCGGAATAGGGGTGAGATTGTAGCTTGTTGACTTGTCATTAAGCGAACCTAACCCGAATTTCTTGCGTATATACTTGCCACCAAAGACGCACGCATAACAATCAGATTCATCGATCAAATCGGATTAGCCAATGAAACATATCGTACGAAATGCACTTTTATCACTGGGTCTGGTAGCGGTTGCCCAGGGCGCTATGGCGGCTGGTGATGCTACAGCGGGTGCTGCCAAGGCAGCCGTATGTGGTGCCTGTCACGGCGCCGACGGCAATAGCCTGGTTGGAACCTTCCCGAAATTGGCTGGTTTGGGCGAGAAATACCTTGTTAAACAGTTGCAGGATATTCAAGCCTGGGACCTGGAGCAGGATGCCGCCAAAAAAGAAACTACCGGCCGTAAAGTGCCGGAAATGGTAGGTTTGTTGGCCAACTTGAATGAGCAGGATCTGGCAGACATAGCCGCTCACTACGCGGCTCAAACTATGCAACTGTCTGGTTCCAAACCATTGCAAGTGCAGGTCAACTCCGGTTTGAAAGTGGATGCCCTGGCCTTGGGTGCACGCACCTTTCGCGCAGGTAATATCAGTACGGGTGTCCCTGCTTGTACCGGTTGTCACGCACCGGATGCCAAGGGCAACGTTGCTGCTGGTTTCCCACGCTTAAGCGGGCAACATCCGGAATATATCGAAAAACAATTGCGCGCTTTCCGCGCGGGTGATCGCACTAACGATGGCGACCAAATGACCATGCGTTCGATTGCTGCCCCGTTGAGTGATGCCGAGATAGTTGCTTTGGCTAACTACATCGCCGGTTTGCACTGATCGCGGCGAGAGTTAACAAGTGTTAAAAAAGGCGACTCCGGTCGCCTTTTTTGTATCTGCTCTTTACAGATATGACCTTGGGTCGCAGAATCCGGCCCAAGTTGGGAACTAGTCAGTCTATTGCAGGACTAAACCCACAGGTTTTTGCACAACTATTACATCAACAATATAAGTATTGAGGAGCGGTTTATGCGTATTTTGGTTGCCCTGTTAGGGCTGGTGTTTTCGCTGAGTGCCTGTGCCCAGGAATCAGCTGATACTTATAAAGAAGGTCAACACTACGTGGTACTGGAGCAGCCGGTACGCACCAGTGACCCCAGCAAAATTGAAGTAGCGGAAGTATTCGCCTATTCCTGCCCGCATTGCTTTGATTTTGAACCCATGCTGCAAGCCTGGGAAAAAAAGCAGGGGTCAGATGTTTACCTGAGTCAAACCCATGCTATGTGGAATCCGCAGATGGAGCCGCTGGTGCGTGGTTACTACACCTCTGTAGCGCTTAAGCTGAAAGAAAAAACCCACATGGCCGTTTTTAACGCCCTGCATTTGGAGCGCAAACAAATCAATAGTGCTGAACAGTGGGCTGACTTTTTCGCTACCTACGGCGTTGACAAGGCCAAGGCACTGAGCACCTATAACTCCTTTGGTGTTACCAGCCAGATCAAACAAGCCGAAGCCCGTGCACGCAGCTACAAAATCACCGGCACACCGGAAATGGTAGTTGATGGCAAATATCGCATCAGCTCGCGTTTGGCGGGTGGCCATGCCGAGATGCTGAAAGTAGTGGATTTTCTGGTCGCCAAGATTCGCGCTGAACGCGGTACCACAGCGCCCGCGCAATAACTTTTTCCAGGCTGTTGCCTGAAACCCGCGCCGCGTTACGCTGCGCGGGTTTTGTTTTTCTGTGACGCTAAAAATGTGATTTAAGCAGCACTGGCTATACTCAACAGACTCCCTTTTCAACGCCCCGATTAAGCAGGTCCCCACAGGTTGTATGACAGCAAATAACAGCGATAAAAATAACTGGCGCGAAAAGTATTTGAATGCGCTTGATGAACAGGATCAGCTGGAAAAAAAGTTTGCCGAGCAGCAGGCCATTTTGCGCAGCGCGTTGGTGCGCGTGAGCATTGCCGCCGATGGACAGGATGAAGTACTGGATCGGATTCTCGCCAGCCTGCGTGAAAAGCTGCGTGGCGATATGAGCACGGTGGATATGTCCGACATTCTCCAACAGTTGGAGCGTGCGGCGTTGAGCTTTGAGCAGCAGCGCGAACAGGGCTCGCAGGATGTGCGCCAGGCGTTGATGGACGTGACCAAACCGTTGCAGCAATTCAAATTGTCGCGCAGTGTAAAAAAAGAGTTGGGCGATTATCTTTCCCAGCTGCCCCAGCGTAGTAAGAAAGTGCGCCTCTATCCGGCGCTGTTGCAGCAGCTGGCCAAAATCCAACAGTTGGCGCTGGAGGAAATCGAACAGCCAAAGACCGGTTTTTTTGAACGCTTACTGGGAGCCAAAGCGGAGCCTAAAACGACTGCCGCCGATCTCTTGGCAGATATGGATAACCCTGATGCATTGGCACAGGAAGAATCGCAAGCGGCGCTGGAACAGCATCGCGAGGAGGCGCGCGTTTCCCTGAACATTGCCCCGCGCGCCAAAAGTCAGGTGCCTGAACTGGCACCGGAATATGCTGAGGAAATTGCACGGGTGCTGAACCAGTTTTTACTCAGCCTTGAAAATGAAGCGGCGATAAAGGAAAAGGTTGACGCTATCCGCCGCCAGGTGGCGAATGGGTTGGCACAAACAGCGCTAATCCCAACACTGGAGGCTGTGCGTGATCTGGTGATGGAGGCCTACCTCGCGGCGAATCGGGCGTTTGCCAATTATTTAAAAAACGTCAATCAGGAATTGGCCGAAATTTATGGGTTGTTGGGCGGCGCGGTTAAAAATAACCAACAGGAACTCGCGGCATCGCGCAAGTTACAAGACGACGTAATGCGCGAGATGAGTGATTTGGAAACCAGTGCCAATAGTGCCACCGACATCAATCAACTCAAAGACCGGGTGAAATCCCAGATTGGCAATATTCGCCAGGCAATTGATCAGTACCAGAGCAGCGATATCAACCAACATCAATTGGCGCAGCAGTTAGCGACGCTGGGCGAAAAAATAAAACTGATGGAAACCGAAGCGGAGCAAAATCGCTCCAGTTTGGAAAAACATCGGCACAAAGCATTGCATGACCCGCTCACTGAGCTGCCTAACCGCGAGGCCTATAACGAACGCGCCGTAGCAGAAGTTCAGCGCTGGCAGCGCTATCAACGGCCATTGACGATTGCGATTTTTGATATCGATTATTTTAAAAAGATAAACGATAACTTTGGTCATCAGGCGGGCGACCGAGTGATTAAAGTGATTGGCCGCTCGATTGCCAAACGCCTGCGTGAAGTGGATTTTTTCTGTCGCTATGGCGGCGAAGAATTTGTGGCATTTATGCCGGAAACCGATGCCGACTCTGCGCTCGTGGTGTTGGAAAAATTGCGTGAGGCAATTGCCAAGGCGGCGTTTAATTACAAAAACCAACCTATGTCCATCAGCATCTCTATTGGATTAACCGAATTTAAAGCGGGCGATGATTTAGCCAGTGCATTTGAACGTGCCGACAAAGCGCTGTACCGCGCCAAAGCCAATGGTCGCAATCGCTGCGAATTAATAAGAGATATTGCACAATGAAATATTTTTTTTGGGTTAGCAAAGTCCCCTTGTGGTGCAGCTTTTTTCTTATTTCCATGAATGTCGCTGCGGCGCAATTTACGGCGACCTTGGTAGACGCCGACGGTGCACCGCTGGCAGATGGGGTTATCGCCCTGATTCCCGCGCAGCAACCCAATTACACCGATGTACCTACCGCACTGATGGACCAGCGGCAGAATATGTTTGTGCCGAAGGTGCTCGCCATTCGTACCAATACCCAGGTGCGTTTTCCCAATGGCGACGATGTTCGCCACCACGTCTATTCCTTTTCGCCAGCGAAAAAATTTGAGTTGCGTCTCTATCACGGTATGACCGCGGAGCCAGTAGTGTTTGATAAACCCGGCACTGTAGTGCTGGGCTGCAATATTCACGATTCCATGGTGGCCTATATTTATGTGGTGGACAGCGAGTATTTTGCAGTGACCGATAACACCGGCAAGGTGAGCATCAGCGCACCTGCAGGCAGCTATCAATTACAGGTCTATCATCCCCGTTTGCCCGGCGACTATCCGGCAAGTGCGGTGCAATTGAATGAGAGTGCAGCAGCGCAGACTATTCGCCTGGAGAAGCTGAACCCTCCCGATAACGCTGCGCCAGCAGACGATTACTCCAACTTGTTTTAACCGGAACCCGGAATGCCAAAGTTTAGTTATCTGCTCAAATTACTAACTTTTTTAATCGGGTTAGTGATTGTGCTGGAAACGATTTCCTACCTCGCGACACGTGTCATCATTAATAAAGCGGTGACACAAAATGCGCGTGTTGAATTACTCGCTGGTGGCGAGTTGTTTACGCGCATCATGCAAAAAAATGTTGAGCAGTTGGCGCTCTCGGTAAAAGTGCTTACGGAAGATTTTGGCTTTAAAGATGCGGTAGCCACTAACGACGAAAAAACCATTGCCTCGGCATTAATGAATCACTCGGCGCGGGTAAAAGCGGATATCGGTGTGATGATTGGTCGCGATGGCAAATTAGTGGCTAGCAGTGAAAGTTTTGCATTGCAGGTGGGCGATGAATTTGCCAACTTGCAAGATCAGGCCCAGCGTCGCGGTCAGGCGTATGACATTATTTTTGTGGATGGTCGCGCCTACCAATTTGTAATGTTTACGGTCAAGGCGCCAGTGGTAATTGGCCTTGCGGGAATGGGTTTTGAAATAAAACAGGATTTCAGCGCAGAACTGCGCAAACTGACCGGTCTGGAAGTGTCGTTTGTCAGTCAGTTAGACGATGGCTTTCATTATCTCAACGGCACGCTTAGCCATGAGCAACCACAGAATTTAATTCGCCAATTAACACAGCGCGAGAAGTTGGGCGATGTATTTATCTATGACGATTTTATTTCCCTGGCGGTGCCGGCGGCGCGTCAAAACCAGCAGTTGATTGCCGTATTACAGGTATCTTTAAGCCAATCCCTCGCGCACTTTTCGCATTTAAATGTGCAGTTGTTTGTGCTGGCGTTGGTGTTTTCTGTGCTTGCCGGTATAGCGGCATTATTTTTAGCGCGCAGCGTCACGCGCCCGGTGACCTTGTTAGCCACAATTGCGCGGCGCATTGCCGGTGGTTTTTATTCCACCCCGATTGCGGTGAAATCCAATGATGAGTTGGGCGATTTGGCACGCGCTTTTATCAGCATGCAAAAAGCGATTGGCGAGCGTGAACAGCAAGTATTGTATCAATCAGAGCATGATCCGCTGACCGGCCTGCCCAACCGGCTGGTGATTTTTCCGCGTTTGGAAGAGGCGATTTCGCGCTCGCGACCGCTGAAACAAGCCGTATTTTTGTTAGTGATAGATATTAAAAATTTCACCCAGATCAACGATGAACTCAGCCAGGAAATTGGCGATGCGGTGTTGCGCGAAGTCGGCCAAAAAATTCACCGGTTGTTAACGCACGGTGAAGTATTGCGGTTTGGTAGCGATGAGTTTTTAGCTATTTTAATGGCGCCCGATAAAGAGACGGTGAATGAGCTGGTTGAATTGATCCATGCCGGGTTTAAAACGCCGCTACAGGTCAGCGGTATTCAAGTCAGTGTGGAAATGAATATCGGTTTGGCGACCTATCCGGCGGATGCCGATTCGGCGGATTCGTTATTGCGTCGCGCTAATCTCGCCTTAAATGAGGGACGCGCGAGTGAGCAGCGCAGCTGTTGGTATCAATCGGGGTGGGATGAAAAACATTTGCGTCGTTTGCATTTGTTTCGTGAATTTGAGTCCTCGTTAAATGCCGGTCATATCAGCCTGTATTACCAGCCGAAAATTAATTTGGATCAGCCCGACAAACTGGGTTCGGAAGCGCTGGTGCGCTGGCACCATCCGGAGATGGGTTTTGTCAGCCCGGATGAATTTATCAGCGTCATAGAAAGTTCCGGGCAAATTACTTTGCTTACGCGCTGGGCGTTAAAAACGGCAGTAACGCATTTGCGTCGTTTATTGGATATGCAAATTAATATCACCTGCTCGGTAAATCTCTCGGCGCTTGACCTGTTAGTGGATGACCTGCCCGCCTATGTCGCCGAGTTGTTGCAGTCACAACGTGTGCCTGCCGAGCATTTGGTATTGGAAATTACCGAGAGCGCCATCATGCGCGAGGCCGATAAATGCCTGAATAATTTGCGCCGTTTGCGCGACCTGGGTTTGACCTTGTCGATTGATGATTTTGGCACTGGTTATTCGTCGCTCTCGCAATTAAAAAAATTGCCGGTTTCGGAATTAAAAATTGATAAATCCTTTATTTTAAATTTGGACACCAGCGCTGATGATCAATTGATTGTGCGCTCCACGATTGATTTAGGGCATACCCTCGGCTTGAGCATTACGGCGGAAGGTGTTGAATCTGAGGCGATTAAAACGTTATTAAAAGATTACGGCTGCGATACCGCTCAAGGCTACTTGTATAGCAAGCCGCTACCAGCGGAAGATTTTATTCAGTGGGTGAATCGGTATCTGGCGGAGCTGCGCGCATGAAAATAAGGGCTATCAAAAAATGACTGTGCAAAAAATATTATTGAGTATTGTGTTATTGCTGCCAGCATTGTTTGCGCAAGCGGTGACCGAAGCTGATTTGGCCGCTGATAAACCCGTTGAGCGCAGTCGCTTATTGGCAACCGGCGGCGCAACAACTATTGAAGGCAGTGCCGGTGGTGGCATAGTGCCTATGGCGGTTATTTCCGGTTACGGCGCGCAGGAAGAGCAGAGTGCTACCGCCTTTGCGAGTTATGTGGATACTGGCGATTATCAATTGGAAGCGATTGGCGGTAGCTGGAGTTGGCGCAATCGTGTGGAGCTATCCATCGCGCAGCAAAAATTGACTCACGATTCATTAACTACCGCGCTGTCCCTGCCGAGTGATTCCATTAGCCAGCGAATTGTTTCTGCCAAGGTGCGGGTAGCGGGCGATTTAATTTACACACCAATGCCGCAACTGAGTATCGGTGTTCAGCATAAAAAGAATTTGGATTTTTTGGTGCCAGCGGCGGTTGGTGCAAAAGACGACTCAGGCACCGATATCAATTTCACTGCCACCAAATTAATTCTGGGTGGATTGTTGCATCGCAATTTATTACTCAATGCCAACTTGCGTTATACCAAGGCCAATCAAACCGGATTGGTGGGTTTTGGCGGCGATAAAAATGATGACTATGAATTGCTGCCGGAGATATCCGCGGGTGTCTTAGTCAATCGCCATTGGTTAGTGGGAGCGGAATATCGCCAGAAGCCCAACAATTTATCCTTCATTAAAGAGGATGACTGGCAGACAGTATTTGTTGGCTGGTTTCCTAACAAACGCGTAGCGCTGGTTGCTGCTTATGTGGACTTGGGTGAAGTGGCCACCTTTAAAGATCAAACCGGTTGGTATTTATCGCTGCAGGGGAGTTTTTAATAATGTTACTGCGCCAGATATTCATCATTTGCATTTTCTTGTTGCTATCCGCCTGCACAAATTCACCCAGAGAGCAGTCGCTTTACGACGCGCTGGGTCAACAGGAGGGCATTGCCAATATCACCCATCAGATGATTTTAAATTTCGCGCAAGATGAGCGGGTAAAACATCGCTTTAAGGGAGTGAATATGCAGAAATTTAAAATCGGATTTACCAATTATGTCTGCGCCCTGGTGCAAGGCCCTTGCGAATACCAGGGTGACTCCATGAAAACCATTCACGCCGGGTATAACTACACCAATACCGAATTTAATGCGATTGTGGATGATTTGATTTTGGCCATGGAGCAATGCGATGTGCCAGTCGCCACGCAAAACAGATTACTCGCTAAACTGGCGCCGACTTATAAAGATATTGTGTATCACTAGGTATTAAAAATTGTTCAGCCACTCATGGTCTGCTTCGGGGTGGTTGTCATTTTTATCGGGGTTTTCTAGCGGAATCAAACGGCGCTTGGATAAATTCAAGCGCGCTAATCGAGCGCCAAAGTAGTGCTGAAATAAATCATCTATTGCGCCTGATTCGGTCAATATTTGTAAGCCGATTTGCAGCCGCTCTGCTAACTCGGGAGCGCTGGGGCTCACATAAAAATATACTGGCAGCGGCATATAGAGCAGCAGATTATTTTCAATCACCAGGTTATTCGCACGTCTACCGTCCAGCAGGTAATTGTCTTCAACTTCAATAATGCTCAACGGCACAAACGCGTAGCGCTGCGCCGCCAACATTTTTAACAGACTGCTCATGTTGAGTGACTCAGTCACATTTAATCCATTATGGGTGTAGACATGCCCCTCCCAGCCGCGCCCAAAGCCCATGCGTAATTGGCGCAGTTCATTTAACGAATGAATTTTGTTAAACCGCGCTTGTTTGTTTTTGTGAATCACCAATACCCTATAGCCCATGGCCCCCTGCAAAATGGGGTGGTCTACCCGCAACAATTTCAAGCGCGGCCCCTGCGCTACCGGAAAGCCAACCAAGCGATCAATATTAACTGCGTCCCCAGCAATTAATAACTCGTGTTTGCGTTCAGACGGGAGCGTCTGTTCGGTAAAATTAATCTGATAGGGACCATGGCTAGCCCGTGTTGTTTCTAACGCGGCGGCAATCAGCGCAAGATAATATTGTTCGCTGACCTGATGGTTATTGCCAATATATTTAACCTGTAATAAGTCGCTATTAGCCTGGGCAAGCGTGGAAAACGCGATCATGCCTATCACGCAAAGGACACGCGTAATCAACACTTGAGCAGAAGCCATCATTTGTCACCACACAGTTTGAGAGAGCATGTCGTAACTATACGACGCTTTACGAAAAATTCCTGCGCGAAATTTATGATAACGGTTACATCTCCCGCTGGTAAGGTTAAGATGAATCCTTCGCAAGTTTGCTAAAGAATTATTATGAAAAATATCGTGATTGTCGGTGGTGGTACCGCTGGCTGGATGAGTGCGTTGGTTATGGCGCGCGAGTGGATTCAGCAGGGCGTCAGTATTCGTGTAATTGAATCTCCCGACATTGGCATTATCGGCGTGGGTGAAGGTTCAACACCTGCACTTAAATTATTTTTTGATCGTTTGAATATCGCTGAAAGTGAGTGGATGCCCGCATGCAACGCCACCTACAAGTGCGGTATTCGCTTTGATGGCTGGTCAACCCACGCTGGTTTTGAATCCTATTTCCATCCTTTTTCGGCGGCCTTGGATCGCCAGACCTTGCCGATGTTTATGCACAACGCGCAAATGCGTTTGCGTGGTGCGGATGTTTACGCTCAACCCGATCGCTTTTTTATTGCTGCGCGTCTGGCACAACAATGCCTTGCACCTGTAGCGCCGGAGCATTTTCCGTTTGACGTGCATTATGGCTATCACTTTGACTCCACATTGCTCGGGCAATTTTTGCGGAAAAAAGCGCTGGCTCTGGGGGTTATTCATGAGTCTGCGCATGTCGTTGCGGTACAGCAACGGGAAAATGGTGATATTGCCAGCGTGCAGTTGGCGGACGAGCGCATTATTGCTGCTGATTTTTTTGTCGACTGCACCGGTTTTTCCAGCTTGTTGCTGCAACAAACCTTGCAGGTTCCCTTTATAAGTTACGCCAATAATTTGTTGAACAATGCGGCTGTGGCTATGCCTTCGGTTATCGGAGAAAAAATTCCATCGCAAACACTGGCGACTGCAATGTCATGCGGTTGGGCCTGGCAAATTCCACTCACCAATCGCTATGGCAATGGTTATGTGTATAGCGCTGATTTTTGCTCGGCAGATCAAGCCGAAACAGAATTGCGTGCGCACTTGGGGTTATTGGATGCTGACGTACCGGTGCGTCATTTGAAAATGAAAGTTGGGCGGGTGAAGCAGCACTGGGCGCACAATTGTTTGGCGGTGGGATTAGCGCAGGGTTTTATCGAACCGTTGGAAGCGACCGCGTTATTTTTGGTGCAGCAGACGGTCGCGATTTTTGCGGAATGTTTTGCGCGTGGGGAATTTACCAATCGGCTACAGGCTGAATTTAATCAACGTATGAATAATCATTTTGATGGCGTGCGCGATTATATTGTTACCCACTACAAAACCAGTTCGCGGCGCGACACTGACTATTGGTGCGCTAACACTGCCAATCAGCAGGATGTATCGCCAGTTATGTTGGAGTTGTACCGCAGCTGGTATGCCGGTAAGGATTTAGCGGCGGAAATTAATCGGCTCCAGCTGGGCAATTATTATCCGGCACCTTCCTGGTACAGCATTTTTACCGGCATGGGAATTGTGCCCAAAGGTGAACAGCTGCGTAGGGCAACTGCGGAGGAGGCGTGTTTCGACATCGCTGCTGTCGATGAATTTTTGCGTCGCTGCAGTTTGAACTTTAACGACCATCGCGCGCTGTTGATGCGCTGGCAATTATCGGGTTGAGGTGCTTTTCGGCCTGATTCTTATACCCATAAAAAAACTCTGCACCAGGCAGAGTTTTTTTATGGGCTTCCGGATTATTTGAACGGGAGGCTGGCTCCCGTTCTACCTAGAACTTGGCGCGGACACCCAGGGTATAACGAGCTTCATACACATTTTGGTTAACGACTACGTCGCTCCATTGCATGTAAGTCTCTTCATACTCTTCGGTGACATTTGTGCCTTGCGCATAGACCGTCAGGTTATCGTTGATGTCATAACTAACCGAAACATCCACGTATGAGGTAGGCGCTTGCCACCAAGCGGCCGGGCTGCCGTCGTTCCAGGCGCGACCAATAAAACGCTCGCTGCGGTAGTTGTAGGCAACACGCGCTTGCCACCGGTCGTATTCGTACCAGAGCACGGCGTTGACCTGATCTTCCGAGTTATCGGCCATCGGCATGGTTGCGCCGTAGAAGTCTTTTTCGCCGCCGGTGCCATCAGTAAAGGTGTAGTTTACCGTTGCACCCAAACCACCCCAGGCGCCAGGCAAGAAATCAAACGCTTGCTGATAGCCCAATTCCATTCCCTTCACCACGCCGCCGTCGGTATTGCCACGGGTAGTCAAATCCATGGTTTCACCCGGTCTGCGGTTGACGCCGTCCGAGTCGGCGACAGTTGGAATTCGAACCGTGGTAGTGGCGATAGAGGTTTCTACATCCACACGGAACATGCCCAGGCTCAGGATGCCGCTCTCGGTGAAATACCACTCGTAGCTCAAATCCAGGTTATCGGCGCGCCATGGCTCCATGTAGGGGTTGCCGTTTTGCGACGCGCTAACCACCTGGAACACACCCAATTCGGGGTTGTTATTGGTGGTATAGGTGCGGCCCAAGCCCAGATCGTTGGCATCCAACTGGGTCATGGTTTTGGAGTAGGCCAAGCGCAACTTGGTGTCTTCGCTGGTATCAAAGGCGATATTGAAACGTGGCAGGAAGTCATTGAATTTGCGTTCAACTACCTCGGTATCGGCGATAGTCGGTGCAACACCATCCAGTGCCGGATACACCACGCCATCCACTGTCACCTTGGTCGTATCGACCGAAGGGATAAATTGGGTGATGTCGAGGCTGGTTTCTACGTACTGCATACCGAAGTTGGCTTGATATGGCAGGCCAGCTTCACCTTCAAATGAACCTTGAATGTAGAAGGTTTGGGTTTGGTCGCCCACTACAAAACTTTGTGAGCCATCTTTTTGTCGCACGTTGCCGGGGTAGAGCGCCTCGTGGAACGCCGCCGTATTTTTCATCGCTTTGGGGTTGATGAAGTAGTAGCTATTGCCATCGCTAGCCGGGCCAAAATCGCTCACCTGATGGATATAGCCCAGCTCTTGCAGCTCGGTGAACTTGAAGGTGCGGGCAATGGTGTCGCCATCTTTCACACCGGCGATACCTGAGTCTTTCCATTTGGAGTAGACAGTGACATCCGCGCCATTGGCATCTTTCACGGTAAAGGGAGCGATCAGATCATATTGGTAGCGTTCGATTTCGCGGTCGGCAAAGCGATAGCCGAAGTCCAGTTTTACCCCGTCCTGGAAGTCGTAAGTACCGTCAACGCGGAACACGTCCAGCGTCGATTCTTCTTCGCGGTTTTGATGCGCGAAAGAGGAGACCAAGCCGTAGCTATTAATATCCTGACCAAAACCGGCGGGGTATTGAATGCTGGGGTGTTTGCCAGAGAAGTCGGCTACTACCGGTACGCGCTCGCCATTAGGGCCGTAACCACCCGGGTTAACCGGCGCTTTTACCCCACCATAGCTGGTTTGCAGACCGGATTGCATGCCGCTGGTCAGCAGTGCATCGGCAAAACTGCCGGTGTGATCGTTAGTCGCATTACCGTGAGCGTAGCGCACCGAGCCGCTCAGCTTGTCGGTCAGTTCTACATTGGCCTGCAGGTTAAAGTTCAGCGATTCGCGCTCATCCATTTGGGTTTCACCTTTGGCGATAACCCGCAAGGCATCCAGATTGGTAATGGATGAGGTGTAGAAATCTTTACCGGTGCCGTTCGCGTCCGCAGCTGGGCCGCGATTGATCAGGGTGGACGGGGCCGGCCTTACCCAATCGTACTGTGCCCAGGAGTTATCGGCGATCAAGCCATTAACATAGTCGCCTTGGTCCATCTTGGTGTAAAAAACATCGGCCAATAATTCAACGCGATCATTTACCTGGAATTGGGCCGTTGCCGAGACACCGGTGCGCTCGCGCTCGGCCATACGGTTGGTAACGCCGTAGTCGATGGTGCCAAAAACCTGGTCGTTGGTATCGCCATCGCCAGTGAGATCGGTAGGAGTACCGTAAGCTGGCCACAGCGGATCTGTGCCTCTAACAGGCTGGGATGACTCGTTATAACCGCGGAACCACCAGTCGCTGTACATACCGTAACGGTAGTTGGCCAGGGTGGCTTCGGAATTGGAAACACTGACCAGGGCGCCAAAGTTGTCACCGTTATTAAAACCGGCAAAACCATTCACTTTATGGCCGGTATCGTCATCGGTGTACTGGCCTTGTGAGGCTTCGGCAGAACCCGCAAAAGTCCAGCCTGAATCCAGGTCAAAGGGGCGACGGGTTTTCAGGTCGATAGTACCGGCAACACCGGCCGCCAGGGTTGAGGCCTGGGCAGATTTAATGACATCCACGCGCGACAGCAGTTCGGCGGGAATATCGGTAAATTCGGGTTGGGCAGTAGTGATAGAACCCGCGCTGAGGAATTGTTCACCATTCAGCAGCGTACTCACTTGTGGCATACCGCGCACGTTCACGGTTGAGCCTTCACCTGCATTGCGGCGAATTTGAATGCCGGGTACGCGCTGTAGTGAGTCGGCGATGGTGGTATCCGGCAGCTTGCCAATGTCTTCGGCGCTGATGGCGTCCACTACCGAGGCAGAATTGCGTTTAACACTGACAGAGTTGGTCAGGGAGGCGCGAATACCGGTGACCACTACTTCTTCCAAGCCTTGGTCTTGTGCGTAGGTACCCGTGGCAAGGCTGGCGGCGATCAGGGTGGAAAGTAACTTCCGGTTAAAACTTGCAGAACTCTTCATGCGTACGTCCTCTAGTTTTTTGATTTGTTATGTCGTCTATTGCTCGTGAGGTTGCTCAAGACCAGGCGCTCGGTCGGGTGAGGCTTGTATATGAATTGCCGTCCCATGCTCGAGAAGGCGGAATCCTATTTGTAATCGTTTACATTTTCAAATGATTTGTGCGTAAAAAAAATTATAAAAAAGCGGGTCTTTTGATAGATAAAAATATTGGCTTCTAACGTTTTTTATTTATCTATATGAAAAATAACAACTTGTTAGTTTTATTTGAGGGCGGCTTTGGGCTTAATAGTTAAAACTATGACCTATGTCATCCATACAAAAATTTGCAACCGATTACATTAAGTTACATTTTTACACAGTATTGATAAAAAATAGTCATGGTCTTGGGGGGAGTATTTATCGCGCTCTGTTTCAGTGGGGAGGGATTATCACTAGACTGGCGGCCGCGCAGCCTGCCTGCATCAACCCTGTTTGGCATTTAACGTGTTAAGGATGTTTCATGATTCCAACCAATATCATCACCGGCTTTTTAGGGGTGGGTAAAACCACGGCGATTAAACACTTGCTTGCGACTAAACCGGCGGGCGAGGTTTGGTCGGTGCTGGTGAACGAGTTTGGTGAAATCGGTATCGATGGCGCGCTGCTCAAAGAGAGTAACGCCCATGTGCGTGAGGTGCCGGGCGGTTGCATTTGCTGTGTGGCGGGGCTGCCGATGAAAATGGCGCTGAACATGCTTATTGCCCGCACCAAACCCGACCGCATTTTGATTGAGCCCACCGGCCTTGGTCACCCGGAAGAAATCATCAATACCCTGACCGGCGAATATTACGACACAGTGCTGGATTTGCGCGCGACCCTGACTCTCGTTGATCCGCGCAAGTTGAGTGACGAGCGCTATACCGGCAATGCGACATTTAACGATCAAATCGCCGTGGCCGATGTGCTGGTTGCCAACAAGATCGACCAGTGTTCGCCGCTGGATCGCGCCAATTTCGACGATCTTGTCGCCAGTTTTACACCGCCTAAACAAGCGTCGTTTGCGGTGGAGCAGGGGGCTCTACAATTGCCCTGGCTGGATTATCCGCGCCAGGCTCACACACTGACTCACCCCGGTTTACACGCGGCAGCCAAACCCAACCGCCTCAGTCCCCAGCGTGAGCTTTACAATGCGGCAATTAAGTTGCCGGAAGGTAAGGAGTATCTGCGCCGCGAAAATAGCGGGCAGGGGTTTTACTCCTGTGGCTGGATGTTCCAACCCGCAATCGTGTTTGACTTCAATCAACTCTTCGGCTGGATGACCGGGTTGGCGCTGGTGCGCGCCAAAGCGGTGATGAATACTGATCAGGGTGTCTACATGTTTAATGCCGAGCAGGGTGTACTGAGTGTGAAACCACTGGACGCGGACGCTGAGCTGGATCTGCTCGATAGTCGTATTGAGTTAATAGATGATCGATTGCTCGCGGTAGATGAGTTGGAGCAACAGCTGTTGGGTGCACGCCGGTTGTAAATTGTGCCAGCCCGCAAGCAAGGCAAGGTTTTGGGTGTTGCAATGGAAATATCACCGACTTAACGGTATTGGGCTAAGGTTAGTGGTAGGGTTTGCGCCGCAAAACCATGATTAGAATAAATCAGCAATAAAAACCAACACAGATAGACGGATCAGAGGTCAATAAAATGATGTTACTGCTTTCTTTACTCGCGATATGGATATTGGTCGCCGTGCTGACTTACCGTCAGGTGGCTTTGGCTGCTGCGTCATCGATTGTGATTATCGCCTGGCTGGTGCTCGGTGCTATCACCCCGGCTATGCTCTCCCCTTGGTTAGTGGTGCCCTTGGCATTGATTCTGGTTGTGCTCAATGTAGGTTCCGTGCGCCGCGCATTGCTCACCAAACCGGTGTTTGCCATGCTCAAAAAATCCATGCCGCCCATTAGCGCCACTGAGCGCGATGCCCTGGAAGCGGGTACTACCTGGTGGGAAAAGCAGCTGTTTAGCGGCCGTCCCGATTGGAATGAGTTTGCCGAAATCAGCCTGCCGCAGCTCACCGCCGAAGAGCAGTCCTTTATTGATAACGAGGTCAGTGAACTCTGTGCTTTGTTGGACGAATGGAAGATCCAGAATGACCTTAAAGACCTGCCGCCAGAGGCATGGCAGTTCCTCAAAGACAAAAATTTCTTTGGGTTGATTATCCCCAAAGAGTACGGCGGGCGCGATTTTAGCCCCTACGCACAAAGCCGCATTATGAGCAAAATCGCCAGCCGTTCCGGCACGGCGGCGGTTACGGCGATGGTTCCCAACTCCCTCGGCCCAGGTGAGTTGCTGGTCAAATACGGCACCGAAGAGCAGCGCCAGCGCTGGTTGCCCGGTTTGGCGAACGGTACCGAGATTCCCTGTTTTGGCCTGA
The DNA here is from genome assembly GCF_000263355.1 of Cellvibrio sp. BR. Lineage (NCBI taxonomy): Bacteria > Pseudomonadati > Pseudomonadota > Gammaproteobacteria > Cellvibrionales > Cellvibrionaceae > Cellvibrio > Cellvibrio sp. BR. The sequence goes on from NZ_JH668200.1 coordinate 756,086, forward strand.
CTGGCCCCGAAGCGGGCTCCGATGCGGGCTCAATTCCCGATACCGGTATTGTCTGCAAGGGTATGTTTGAAGGGCAGGAAGTCATCGGCCTGAAGCTCACCTTTAGCAAGCGCTGGATCACCCTCGCCCCGGTGGCAACGGTAGTGGGTTTGGCCTTTAAAGTGTACGACCCTGAAGGTTTGTTGGGGGATGCCAGCAAAACTGACTACGGTATTACCTGTGCATTGATCCCCGCCAACCACCCCGGTGTAGAGATTGGCAAGCGCCACAACCCCGGCTCACCCTTTATGAATGGCCCCATTTACGGGACGGATGTATTTATCCCCGTGGATTGGATTATCGGCGGTGCCGCCATGGCCGGTAAGGGTTGGCGCATGTTGATTGAATGTCTCGGCGCTGGTCGCGGGGTTTCGCTACCGGCACTGTCTACCGCCAGCGGTGAAATGAACTACCGCATGGTCGGCGCCTATGCGCGTATTCGTCGCCAGTTCAATACCGAAGTCGGCAAGTTTGAAGGGGTGCAAGAAGCTACTGCCGAAATCGCGGCGACCGGTTATACCCTGGAGGCGATGCGCCAGTTCGTTACCAAGGGCTTGGAAACCGGCGCACCATCGGTAATGACCGCCATGGCTAAATATCACGCCACTGAACTGATGCGTAAATCGGTCGAGCACTCGATGGATGTGGTGGGTGGCCGCGCCATTCAAAAAGGCCCGCGCAATTTTTTAGTCGCTTCTTACCACTCGGTACCGGTGGCGATTACTGTTGAGGGTGCCAATATTCTTACCCGCTCGCTGATGATCTTTGGTCAGGGCGCTATGCGTTGCCATCCTTTCCTGTTTGAAGAGATGCAAGCCATGCAGTTGGAAAACGGCAGCGAGGGCCTGAAAAAGTTCGATAAGTTGTTTACTTCGCACCTTGGCCATATCGCCAACAACATGCTACGCACCAAATTGCTGGGCATAGTGGGCGGCCGGTTCAGCAGCCTGCCCGCCAATGCCGATGATTTCAGCAAGCGCTGGTATCAGCGCATTAATTTGTTGAGTGCGGCCTTAGCGTCCATGTCGGATATTGCCCTCGGGGTTCTGGGTGGCAATCTCAAGCGCCGCGAGTTGCTATCAGCGCGCTTGGGTGATGTGCACAGCCAGTTGTTTATCGCCTGTGCGATTTTGAAATTCCACTCTGCTCATGCACGCACCCGCGCAGAAGATGCGCACGCAGAGTACGCCTTAACCCGGGCACTTTATATTGCACAGGAGGCGCTGCGTGACTTTGCCGATAATTTCCCGGTGAAATTCCTCGCCAAAGTGATCAGTTTTGTCGCTATGCCGTTTGGCAGTATTGTGAAGAAACCCAATGATCATCTGATTCGCGAACTGGGAGATTTAATCATGGAGGAGAATCCGGTGCGCACCATGCTCGGCCAGTACCTCTATGTCAGTCACGACCCGGAGGATGCATTTGGTCGCGTGGAGGGTACCTATCAAATGCTTTTGTCACTTGGTCCTGTGTGGCAGTCATTCCTCAAGGCGAAAAATACCGGCAAGATCAGTGGCTCTTCTATTGAAGAGCTGGCCAAAGATGCGGCTGCTAAAAACATCATTCAACCGCAAGATGTGGCGCGAGTGGTGGATTATGATGCGCGCCGTTTCGATTGCCTGATTACTGACTCCTTCGACAAGCTCTAGGACAAATGGTATTGGCAAGCATTAAAAAACCCGCTACGGCGGGTTTTTTAATGGGCGGGTACTGCAAACTCAGTGGTCATCAAGGCGATCGCTTGCCATCACTGAACAGTTGCGCCCTTGGGCTTTGGCTTGATAGAGCGCTATATCGGCGCGCTTGAAGGTGTCATTAAACTCTTCTCCCGGCAAGCGGTCGCTCACCCCAAAACTGGCAGTTACCGCGAGTGGGTTGTCCGGTTCAAATAGGGTTCCATCAATTGACAGGCGGATTTTCTCCGCCATGGCGATAGCAAATTCCTTGCGTTTATTGGGTAGCAGCACAATAAATTCTTCACCGCCCCAGCGCCCAAGATAATCCTTGCGGCCGATGGCCTTGGCGATAATGGTGGCCACCGCTTGTAAAACCCGGTCGCCAGTGTCGTGGCCGCGCCGATCATTGATGCGCTTGAAGTGATCTATATCGATCAGGATCAAGGCAAAATCCGGATTCGTGCCGGCACCGCTTTCGCGTTCATTCAGCGCGATCATAGTGCTGACAATCTGGTCAATACCAAAGCGATTGTAGGCTTGGGTCAGTGGGTCGACGGTAGACAAACGGCGGAACTTGTCGGTCTCGCGGCGTAGTTCAGTAGTGTATTGATTAAGGGTATTGATCACCTGTACATCGTGGCGTGACTGCTCGCGCAGGCGGATTAAATGGATGATGGCGTAGCTAAAAATACCCAGCAGCCAAGCAGTGAGAATCGCTAAATACCAGGTCTCCGCACTCACCCATTCACCCACAAATTCAATTTTCTCGATGATCATGTCGTAGTTACCCGGTTCCATACTCTCGGTGTAATCAATACCCAGGGTAGTAATATTGCTGCGCTCGGGTTGTGCATGGATGCGGGGAATGTTGAGTTGATCCAACCACCAGTCGGCCACCTTGAACTCACTCAGTTCAATACGCGTCTCACCTTGCAGGTCGCCGACAGGGATATTGACGGAGATAAACTTGCCGCTGTTGGCATCCTCCGGTGTGGAATAGGCGGGGTTGAAATTGCGCATTGCAAAGCGAATTTTGCGCGATTTGCCGATCACCCTCAGTTTGACATTCAGGTATGAGTAGCCTGATAAATCGGTTCCCCGCAGCCCGTCATTGGTCAGCAGTAAGTTGAAGCTGCAAGGGAAATAGGGAGTGGTGTTATCGCGGGGAGGCGTACAGCGCCAGTGAAGCTTGCGTTCATCCACCCAAAATGCCGCTGGGGATCCATCCTCGCCTGGGCCGGCATGAAAAAAATAACTGGGGGTGTTGCTAGGTAAGAGGGTCAGGCGTTTTTGCGGTAGGTATTGCTGTAATAACAGCGCGATAAGCGTGGCGGCTATGGCGAGCAGCAATATGGAATTGAAACGCTTGTCATTCATGGATTGGTATAATCATCTAGAGTAGTGAATTACCTTGCCTATTGGCGCTGCTTTTGTTTTTATCGCCGCTCTAAGGTTAGCAGTATTGGCGCGGTTGGTCGTTCTATATGTGTGCAATAGGACAATTGATTATTGGATAAAAGGAATAGTTTCGCTACTAATAGCTTTGACTAAGTGTATTTTGAGAAGCTCGAAAGTGTTGAGTAAAGCCTAGGAAGTCCAGTTAGGTTAGAAATACTGTCATAGTGATTGGTGTGCAGCTGTTATTATTTTTTGGCATTCGATATTTCAAATGTTTCGTGCAGAAGAATTCATAAAGTCACACTGAAATGGTAGGGCGTATAAATTAATAGGCACGCTTCAGAACTAACAATTATCCAAAGCGTGCATATGTGATTGGCGAATTATTACAGATTAGTTTGCTGTAGGCTTTTTGCCTTCAATGCATTGCGCATCATACAGGTTGGGATCACTACTACGCTTGTCAAAAACATCAAGGCAATCCAGGTTATTAGTAGTTCTTTTATACTAATAGATGCTTTGTTTTCCAATACAGAATTAGAAACAGGTACAAACAATTCGTCTTTGATTCCCACTAGCTCTGTACGCATTTGGGAGGCAATTCGCTCTGAAACATCAAAATACTCAGTCAGTTGATTTAGAATTCCAGGTAGGCGTGCTTTTGCCTGCGCAAGCGCTTCAATTGCGCCTGGATTTGCATTGGTAGGATGTTTGATTGCCGCTAGTAACTGTTCGGTCTCAGCAATAGTGCTTTTAACCGTGCTGATTTGTCTGGTTAGGCTTAACCACCTTTGGTTGAGTTGTTGGTTGTACTTTTCACGCTCCAGATCACCGGAAAGACTGGCCAGCTTGTCAAGTATGTCACTGTTAAGCTGGGGAGCTAGCATCTGGTTATTGGTATTTCCATCAGCGCCTAAACCAGCACTGGTGTTAGGTTGGCGATAGGAGTCTCGCACCGATGACGCTTCATACTCAAGGCCTTTGAGTTTGATATTTAAGCGGTTCAGTTTGTCGGTGTAATAATACTTAGACAGTTCTGGAAAGTTGCTTAAACCCTGTATGCGAATAGAGGCTAAAACACTGGCAATATCATAGTTGCTCAAGTCATCCAGAGCGTTATTAAGATCATTTAAGCGCATACCAGTTTTGGGGTCGGCGATGGTTTGAGAGCCCTCAAACTGGCTCAGCTCGTTAATATTGCCCCTTAGTAGATTAATTTTATCGGTCAATATATCCCCGGCAATCAGCAGCTCTTCTTCTTTGATAAGTGCCAGATTCAATGATTTAGCTGTTGTTAAATGGGCTTGTATTTCAAGAACACCCTTCTCTTTAATTGCTTTTTCTGCCCAAAGAGCAGGTAGGTCGGCTAGAACTTTTTCAGCGACATCCCTCGGTACCACGTGCTTATCTAGGCGCCAGCTAATAAGTACTTCACCTGCGGTTACTTGTGCAATCTCTTCATTCATTTGTTTTTGCAGATCGGCGATATTCTCTGCGGTGAGTCGTTTGTCGCTAAGGCGACGATTGTAGCGTTCAATAATCAACGGGTAGCTAGGCGAGTAGGGCGTAGCACTTAATCCACCCTGAAAATCAGAGACCTTTAGTCCATAAGAGCTTAAGTTGTTGCGCTCAAATACTTGCTGTGCTATCGCAGGAGCAATTATATCGCTGTGTACAAATTTTGCACCGCTGGGGAATTTTTGTAAGTGCACATTAGGAAATGTTAAACGAATGGGCTTGCTGTAAGCGATTTCTGGTGTTGTCGCTAGTGTTTGTATTGCTTTCACAGTACCAAATATGCAAGACACAACTATTAAAGCAACAAGCCAGACTTTCCAGGTTTTTAGCAATGCGCGCAACAAACCAAGAAGGTCTATTTCATCATCTTTATCATAGGTGCTATTTGGGATTATTGGCGCTGGGTTGTTCTGTGACAAGATGAGCTCCTTAAAGGGCTGGATTAGGGGGAAAGTTGCTATATTGCTAATCCTTTGCAAATTACGCGGTAGCGCTAGTCCAAGATCGATTTAATGACGGCATATTACCACTAAAATAGTATTTCAAAACTTTTCAGCTTGTCGGTATAGTTCGCCACTTTTCTGGGGTCCCATTGGGATGCAAAACAATATTGAGTCGCAGATTCCCACGGTGAAACAGCTGACTACTTTGGTGTTGGTGCATATATTTACAGTTGCTTCCAGATTGTTAAGTTAAGCTTCCAGAAAGCCTTTCTTCTACTATAAATGTTCGGTTTATTCAAAGAATTCAGCGCCAGTATGGACACCGCATTAAGCCAGGAACTATATGATTCACGCATTATTTAACGCCCCGCGAATAGTTAAACGCTTCCTATCTGTCAGTTTTGATGCTCTAGCCATGGCTGCAGCCTATTATTTGGCCAGCTGTATGCGGCTAGGTACATTAGTACCGCCAATTCAGAGCAGGGAGGTGTTTACTATAAGCATCACCATTGCTATTAGTCTGTTTATATTTATTCGGCTGGGAATGTATAGAGCTGTATTACGCTATATGTCGGCACAGGCAATGATCACAATAGGTATTTGCGCCTGCGTTTCTGGTTTGGTACTGGCAATTGTTAGCTTTTACGTGAACTCCTATGTGCCGCGTTCTGTTCCCTTTATTTATTCCCTATTGCTTTTTATTACTATTGGTACGCCCAGGCTGCTGGTGCGCAGCATTGTCCAGATGCTCAATCACCGGGTTGTAGACAGAACGACATCTGTATTGATCTATGGTGCTGGGCATACCGGTCACCAATTAGCTGTAGCCTTACAGGCAACTCCTTATAAGGTGGTAGGTTTTATAGATGACAACCCCTTATTGCATCGCACAACAGTAGCAGGCATTAAAGTTTACGGCGCTCATTCACTGCCGCAATTGTTGCAAAATAAAAATGCAGAAAAAGTCTTATTGGCGTTGGGCAGTGCAAGCCATGCCGCGCGCGCCACAGTATTAAAGAAGTTGGAACCTTTGGCCATTGAGGTGCAAACGGTTCCAGCCGTTGCCGATATTCTCAGTGGTAAAACCAAAATTGAACAAATTAAAGATGTAGATATTGAAGACCTGTTAGGGCGTGACCCCGTTAAACCAAACCCCAAACTTATGCATGCTTGCATAGAAAATAAAATTGTTATGGTAACGGGAGCCGGTGGTTCAATTGGTTCTGAATTGTGCCGGCAAATTGTTAAGCAGCGCCCTAAAACTCTTATTTTATTTGAGCTTAATGAATACGCACTCTATAGCATAGAGCAGGAATTACGCAGTGAAATATGTGGTCAGGAAATAGAGTTAGTGCCTTTGTTGGGCTCAGTGCAAAACAGAGAGCGCCTTGAGTCTGTAATGAGCATCTTTGCTGTACAAACCGTTTACCACGCCGCTGCTTATAAGCACGTTCCTTTGGTTGAACACAATATTGTTGAAGGTGTACGCAATAATATATTTGGTACGTGGTACTGCGCAGAGGCCGCTATTGCTGCCAAGGTTGAATCTTTTGTGCTTATCTCAACAGATAAAGCCGTGCGCCCAACCAATATTATGGGTGCGACCAAGCGTATGGCAGAGCTTGTATTACAGGCACTGGCGCAGCGCCAAAAAACAACCCGCTTCACTATGGTTCGCTTTGGTAACGTGCTGGGCTCGTCGGGGTCTGTTGTTCCTTTGTTTCGCAAACAGATCAAAGCAGGCGGCCCTGTAACCGTTACTCACCCGGATATTATTCGTTATTTTATGACGATTCCCGAAGCCGCAGAGTTGGTAATTCAAGCCGGTTCAATGGGATTGGGTGGTGATGTATTTGTTCTGGATATGGGGGACCCGGTAAAAATTGTCGACCTTGCGCGCCGTATGATTCATTTGTCTGGCTTGGAAATTAAAGATGAAGCGCATCTAGATGGTGATATTGCAATTGAATACACTGGCTTGCGCCCTGGTGAAAAACTGTATGAAGAGTTATTGATTGGCGATAATGTGAGCGGTACCGAGCATTCAAGAATTATGTCTGCGCAAGAAGTGTGTTTGAGTTGGCCAGAAGCAGAGTCTCTTATTTTATCGCTTGCAACAGCTTGTGACAGTTATAAGTGTGATGATGTAAAAAGCATTTTACTGGCTGCACCTGCAGGATACCGCTCAACTGAATCATTAGATGATTCAGTTTGGGTAAGAAAAGACAAGGGTAGTAAATTGAGAGTTGTTTGATAGTGTAACTCTCAATATGAGCTATTTACTTGATCGCGTCTCCGCGACCACCTCCTAATACAGTTAAATAAATATATTTAAAATAGTTTATTGTGTTGAGTGAATCCAACATTTTTTTATCAGTCTTGGCTAAATAGTCTGGTGTCGACATGTCAATATTCTTGACTTGCGCAAGGCCGGTTATGCCGGGTCTTACATTGAATACTGCCAGTGCCTCGCGTGCAGATATTAGTTCCGTTTGGTTAAATAGGCATGGTCTTGGTCCAACCAAGCTCATGTCTCCAATCAGAACATTCCATAATTGAGGTAATTCATCCAGCTTTGTTTTGCGTAAAAACTTTCCTAGGGATGTGATTGAAGCCGCTGGAGCTAAATGGCTGGCAATATCTTTTGTGTCAATTGCCATCGTTCGGAACTTAATCAGGACAAAGGGCTTTTTATTTTTCCCTACTCGCTGCTGAAAGAAAAGTGGTGAGCCAGTATCAAACATACCAACAATAAAAATAATAATAAAAATAGGCATGCCTATTAGTATTCCAAAAAAAGAAAAAAGAAAATCAAAAACTCTTACCATAAATTATCAATCCTAATTGGGTTTTATACTGCAGGGTCAACTGCTACCAAAGTGCCGCATTTTTTGTCCAAAAACCATAAGCAAAACAATCTCTTTTAGGGTCCACCAAAATAGGATAAATGTTTTTAATATGCGCACAATTATCTACATTGTGAGCAATTAGTTTGTAACTAATGCCATTAGACACATATATATATTGCTTAGTTCCGTCTGCTAACATCCTAGGATCTCTAGGCAATTGATTGATATATTTTGGAACAATTTCGGGAACCCAATCTTCCCGACTTTCGCCATAAATACTAAAAATCCCATCCCATTTGGTTCCTCCATGCGAACTTTTCGGGTAACTCCAGTGATCTCTTTTATAGCGTTCTAGGGCATAAACGATCATTAATAGATCGTTTATTTCTACGCTTATATTCGCATTAATTTCAGAAACGGGGTGTTGAGCCACAGTTGGTATTATTTCTAAGGATTCTGGCTTCTTTAAGTAACCCTTACGTTCTATTATGAATAATAATAATAATAATACCAATGGTAACCATATTCGAATTTTAATCATTTTTTATTCCAGAGCAGGTAGTATCGCCTGCCTTTAAATAAATAGCCAAAATAGTTAAGGGTGTATAGGCAGTTATTACTCATTAGGTTGGTATCGAATGTCAAATATTGCTTGGTAGTGACTTATTGTATTCGGATGCAGCTCTGATTAGGCCGTCAATAGTATTAGTCGGAGGAGTCCACTGCAGTAGTTGCTTTGCTCTTGTGGAGTCGATTTCTAAAGAACAACAAAGTTGTTCATAGGTGTTAAGCTTTCTTCCCAGTGTGCATATTGTTTTTATCCAAAATATGGGAATAGGAAGTAAAAGAGGCTTTATACCCATTCCTAAAGCTAGCACTTTGACAAGTTCAGGTGTGGATATATTTTGGTCATCAGCTATTAGAAAAATTTGATTTGATGCTAAGGGGTTGTTGGCGCAGCAAACTATGAAACTTGCCAAATTCGAGCAGCTAATAAAGGTTTTTTTATTATTCACCAAACCTAAAGGTAACGGAATACCTGTGTGGATGAGGCGTAATAGGCTTGCAAAATTACCAGGCGCATCAAAGCCATAAACTAGTGGTGGGCGTATTATTACATAATCCATAGATGTATTAGTACACAGCCTTGTAATTTCTATTTCTGCTTCGCGCTTTGAAATTGCGTATTCAGAAAAAGGCAATACGGGAGAAAAGTCGTTAAATGGATTTGACTTTGTAGATGCTCCCAGCACTCCTACAGAGCTCAAAAATATAAATCTCTTGGCACCTTTTTTTATTGCGGCTTCAGCTAGGCGTTGTGTGCAAATCGTATTGATTTTTCTAAAGTGCTCTAACTTTTTCCTTCGGTCGGTCAGCTTATTGTGAGCAAGACCTGCGGTATGAATGATGCAATCAATTTCTTCCGGAAAACTCTCTATCCACGTAATGTCATCTATGTCATTTATTATAATCTCATGTACATCTGCGTCGGTGAATGTTGGCTTTCTAACTACGGCAAATATTTTATAATTTTCCCCGTTTTTAAGAAGCTCATAAACTAAGTGTCTTCCAATGAAGCCACTTGCGCCGGTTATTATCATATTTTTTTTTTGAGTTGGCATAAAATCTATACCTTTCTAGAGTGTATTTTATTAAGCGCTAGTTCATAAATGGCAGCAGTTGAGCAGGTCATTTTTTCAATGGTAAATAATTCCAAGTAGAGATCTCGGCCACAAAGCCCCATATTCTTTCGTAGATTAGAATCACAAAGTAATATAGTTAGTTTTTCTCTAAGGTCGATAATGTTTTTATCTTTAACGATGAAGCCAGTTTTACCGTCAATTACTGACTCGGATATCCCTCCCGTATCAGTTGCAATTACGGGTAACGATGCTCTCATCGCCTCTATTATACTAATGGGAAAACCTTCTGAGTGACTCGTTAAAACGAAAATATCTGAGTCTCTAAGTATTTCCGCAATATTCTCGCGTCTTCCTAGAAATTCAACACGATCTGTAAGTCCCAATCGTCTAACATCATCTTTGATTTTTTCTATTTGAGGTCCATCACCGACAAGTTGTAGAATCCAGTCAAATTTTTTTAACTCACTTAATGCCTCGATTAAAGATTTATGATCTTTGGGCCAGTCGAAACGAGCAATCATCACTATTTTCGGGGAAATATTTCTATGGTGTGCAATGAGAGATTTATCAATATCGGGTGCTCCATTATAAATCATCGACAACTTTTTTTTATTAGATATCCCACTAGTGATAGCATAGAGCTTATCGTTTTCGCATACAGTAATAATCTGATATGACGCTATCGATAAAATCTTTTCTATGCAAATATAAATCAATTTCGTTAATGAAGTGGCGCATTTAATGAATGACCATCCATGTACGGTGAAAATACATTGTTTGTGTATTAGAAGGCAGGAAAGGCGAGCTACTAATCCCGCTTTAAATGAGTGTGCCGTAACAATATCTGGATTTACTTCTCGTAGTAAATGTATTAATTCTGATATGGCTCTTATGTCCGATATAATATTGATGGGGCGAACTAAGTGTTTTAATGAGAAATATTTAATTCCTGACTGCGATAATTTTTCAAAAAAAATCCCATTACCTCCTGCTGCAATTGTAACATTATGGCCCATACTGTTAAGACCGACGCATAAATCCTTTAGATGTATTTGAGCCCCACCTATTTCATCTGATCGAGTAATTACATGTACTATTTTCATAAAAGCTCATTTTTGTATTTGAATGGAATGTTCGCCCTGCCGGGGGACTACTAATACAATTAAAAAACCTTAACTCTAAGCCTGACGATCGCAAAAGCCAGTAAAAGAAAAAGAAAAATATGGCTGCCTAAGATTTCCTCAAACATACCGATCAAAAGAAATGGAATAATAAACGCAACAATTCTAATGTTTTTAAAAAGCCTGAAGAAGTTCTTCATAAAAAATATTAACAGTAGAAATATTATAATATAAAATTGAAAGAGGCCGAATTTTAATATAAAGGCTAGATAGGAATTGTGAACCCCATATGGCAAAAAAGCATCAATTTGGATAGGGTGATGACCAAACCAATTTAAGTTTTGTATGGCTACCTCCCAAACATGCATTCTTCCATTGGTAATGTCTCCAGCGCCTGATGTACTACTGTTTTTCAGTGTCAGATCATTCATGTAATCTGAGGTTAAATAATAGAAGGAAAGCGCTGAAATCAATCCAATGATAGCGTAGTAAAAAAAATATTTTTTATTCAGGTAGTGCGATGAATAAAGTAACGATATTGCGAAAACAATTACAAAAGATACTCTTGATTGGTGGTATATGGAAATATACAAAGAGCTGAAGCTGATAATTATCCAAGCCCAAAAATTAATTCTTTTTATCAGGTGAGAGTATGAGGAAAGCAATAAGACTGCAACAGCGAGAATACCGATGGCATTTGGATTTATTGCGCTCAAAATACCTAGCTGTAACAATAGTAGAATAAACAAGCTTGTTATAAGCGTGAGGCTAATTAAAAAGCTATTGACGTATAGTTCGTCTTTTTGTAGTGATTGCGTATAAAAAAATAAAAGCCAAAATGACCCTAATGCAATTGTAGAATCAAAATCTACCTCATAGGTGATATGCGCATACGCAATATAAAATATTATACTTATAGATGCAAATGTAAATAGTGCGATATTGCTGGGCGTTTTTGAAAAGCTTTTAGAATTTAAAATGAACCCTAATAGTGCGAAAATCATAGAGGAGGATACGAGTGGGGTTCTAAGAAATCGAATATCTTCGATAAAATATGAAAAAGACCCTATAAAAAAAAGACAAAAAAAGATAGAAAATAAACTACACCTTAATTTATGTAATAACATATTTTTAATTTTCAATTAAATAAAATTTAAATTATCTGGCCTGAATAAGCTTGCAGGTATTTTTTGAGTGTTATCTTGTGGGAGTAATTGTTGATTATTCTAAGTCTTGCGGATTTGCCCAGTGATGAATATTCTGTTTCGCTAATATTAAAACAATCAAGTATTGCTTCGGCGAGTAAGGTGGGGTTTCGAGACTGAACGAGTCGTCCAGTATCTCCCAAGATCTCTTTTGTGCCACCACAATCCGTCGCTACGACTAAGCGCTCACATGCCATTGCTTCGGCGACAACTAAACCGAAGCCTTCCCATGCTGATGAAAGCACAAATATATCGGCAGCTGACATCAATGAGGCGATGTCATATCTAACGCCCAAAAAACACACATGGCTATCTATGTTAAGCTTTGTAGCTAGGCTTTTGAGTTCGGTATTTAGTGGTCCATCGCCAGCAATGAACACCTTAAAATCCGCACGTTGATTTTTGATTAATGCAACCGAGTGAAGCAAGTTTGGGTAGTCTTTTGCAGTATCTAGTCGACCGACGGCCAAAATCATAAGTTTACAATTTAAAGCTAAGTCTGAGCGGATTTGTTGTCTCGCCAACAAATTAAAAAAAAACTTATCAGTATCTATACCATTTGGTGTACATATCATGCGCCCTTCTTTAACTGCGCCTTGAGCAATAAATGCTCTCACTGCATCATTGCTTACATTTGTCGAAATATCAGCTAATGAATCTGTTAGCCTGTAGGCCAACATTCTCGCTGGGCCGCCTTCATTGTTACTGTGTGCCGAGCAAATTAGTCGGGGAATATGAATACTGATTCTTAAAAGCCGAGACATAATATTGGCGTGTACCATATGGCTGTGCACTACGTCCGGCTTAAAATCACGAACAAGTCTTCTTAACTTGAGGTAGGCTATGAAAAAATCTTTGGGCCCTGTCATCCCGATGGAGATAATTTCAGTGCCGGTATTTGCGGGTAATACTAAAGCTTTGCCCGTTAGATAGGCGATCATCACTTTATGGCCTAGTTTTGTTAGTTCATCGGCTAAATTTATTGTTACTTGTTCTGCGCCGCCCATGCCAAGACCAGTGATTATCATCATTACTTTCATTTTTCATCTCCAGTTAAGCTAAATAACATCAAAATCCTTTAACTCGCCCGAGAAGGTATTTTTTACTGCAGAAAAGTTTAACTATATATTTTAGAGAGCCCGCTCTCCATGAAATTTTTGGGTTTTTAACTAGTGCGCGTAAAAAAATGCCAAAGGACTCTTTTTTGTTGAAATAAACCAGTTCGATAGCACGAGTATAATTAAACTCAATCAAAGCTCTGGTGTATAGTTCACTTTCTTTATATTGATCAAGAATTTTTCTTCTGTCCGCGTGCATTAAATAAACTTTGTTGGACATATTTTCTTCATGGCGCCTATATCCCACAAGCATGCCTTGTAATGCGTCTAGGCTATGTCCCTCACTAGTGATCTTAAGATACATATACCAATCCTCAAGTAAAACATCAGGTTTATAGCCTCCCACTGCTTTAACTATATGCATTCGAAGCATTTGTGTGGGCGTAAAAAAGTTAAAATTATTTAATATGATGTCTTTAAATTTATACCTGTTTGGTTTGCATGGGCGTTCAGCTACCATAGTTCCATCTGATTTTAATATTTGTGCGCCTCCAAAAACTCCAGCACATAAAGGATTTTCATTTAAATAAGTCACTTGTTTTGTTGTTTTATCATGAAGCATCACATCATCTGATGCTATTGCGCAATAGTATTCACCTTCACACCAGTCAATTGCTTCGTTAAGTGTTGCGCATAATCCTTTGTTTGGCCGACTTCTAAAGTGAAATCTTACAAATCGCTTTTCGCACGCGGGCACGAGCTCTTTAATTCTTTCAACTGAGCTATCTTTGGAACCATCATCAATGATTATTAACTCTATATTTTTATAATTTTGCGCAATAATACTTTTTATGCAGTCTTGCACATATTTTTCATGGTTGTAACAAGGTATAACAACCGATACTAGTTTTTCTGTATTAAGATGCATATGAATCACCAAAAAATGTCAGTTAAAGCTTTTGTCTTGTAAATCGTTGCAACCGATGGGGGCGTCCTGTTCGTTTACAAAAACTAAGAAAAGAATAAATAGCGATTATTATTGAAAGAGCTACGGATGAAAGCGCTGCATAAACTGGTGAAAATTCACCAATCAAAAAAACTAGTAGTGTGGTGCAGAATATGACGGTAAAAAGCTTTATGGAAAACGTTGACCACTTAAATGCGAAGTTTTTTCTCAATTTAAAGTAACAGAGCGGGAGCGCTGCTAAATAAATGAATATGATGGAAAGGCCAGCGGAAGATGCCCCTAGATAATCTAAGAATAGAAAAATCACGAAACAATAGAAAAATACAGAAGTAAGTTCAACAAAAAGAAAATAGCGTGAATACCCTGAAGCTATAATCGCATATGTTAATGGCCATGTGAGCAGTTTTAGTGTGTCTCCAACAATGAACAGCCTTAACAAGTCACTTGAGCGTGAAAACTCAGGACTATATGCTAAAACTACAATCCAAGGGGCAAGGCCAACTGTTAAAATAACAATAGGGCCTGCAAATAAAAAAATCACCTCGGTTTGATGATTAATTATATCGTTGAATGTTTTTGGATCTTCGCATGCGGCTGTTAATCTGGGTAAATAGTCGGCGCCAATTGAGGCTAGCAAGAAGCCCAAATACACCGTGCCCAATGTCCAGCCTGCCTCAAATACTCCAACCTCTGATAGGCCTATATCCTCCTCTATCAATTTCTTAACAAAAAGATGTGCAAAGTTCCAAGCAAGCGCCCCTATCATCATTGCAAAACCAAGCTTTAAAAGTGGCTGATACTCGATGGCAAGAGATTTTAAATTGCTAAAGTCGTAGGAATTGAGATAGATTGTTTTTAAAAAAAAACTTGCAAATAAAAATCTTAATAGAAAAAAGGAGACGAAAAATATCAAAAACCCATATGCATCAGAAAAGTATAATCCCAATGAGCCCAAAGTTAGAGAAAAAAAAGCGGAGAGTACATTAATCAGCGCTAATTCTTTTATTTTTCTATAGCCATTTAGTTGTGCAGTAAAAATGCCTGATAAGGTGACTAGTGCTATACACAGGACTATCCAGCTATATCCAAATACGTATTGATCGGACACCGCAATGTGTGGCTCAATTAAATCTCTAAAATAAAAAAGAAGAGTTGTTCCTACAATGACCAATATTGCAGATAGAGAGTTAACTGCATTCTGTGTCGATGCCTTTTTCTTTTCATCATCGCTTACTGCTACTTGAGCAACTTGTCTGATTGCTGATTGATTGAGTCCGGCTCCAATGATAGAAGATACTAAAAGAACAAAGCTTTGTAGTAGGCCGATAAACCCAACGCCAGCTGGACCTAAGAAAACTGCTGCTACTTTCATCCTGACCATGTTAAGGATCATGCTTATTAGCGTTGAAGAGCCAATTACTTTCGTAACTTTCAATATTGTTGAATAGTTGCTTTTTTCTTCATTATTCACTGGGTTTTGTATTCCAAATGGCTTTTCGATAAATCAGGGATATATATATGTATGCGATGAGATGTTTGGGGTGACGCCAAAGCCATTTCCATGGTGGAGCAAGCTCCTTTATTTTTATGAGCGCATATTTTATTTCTGTTTGAACGGCTTCATGGCCATAATGGTTACGGTCCAGATGAAATTGGAACAATTTCCCTATTGTACCCTTTGCAATAGTGCCGGAAGATATTTCATTGTATTCTTTAATAAAGCTCAATAACCAAATATCTGAATGTATTGTTGACAGTTGTTTGGGTGATTTTTTTAGCGTTGTTGAGCTTAGGTTCACCCTGTAAAAGTACCTCTCCTCAGTAAAAGTAACTTTTTTGGCTTTAGAAAAAACGAGCCGTGTTATCAATTCGTCTGCATTCATGAGGTGAATGTTTTCGTTTGGAAATGATTTATATGCTTCAAGGTATAGTTTCTTTTGTGCTATCCCCAAAGGGTGAATCTGCCATCTACCAAGTGTTGCTAATACTGATTGCCTACCCGTTTTGGGGAAGTCTGTTTCATTAAATGTTATCTGAGGCCATTGTTTTTCGGTGTCAAATCGCCATAAGTTCCAGATACACATGTCTGCACCGTGAGCTTTTACTTTATTGTATGCTGATAACAGCGCATCATCCTCTATATAATCATCTGCATCTACTATTGCGATCCATTCGTTTTTTGCAACTTTAAATCCGTCATAACGTGCAGCTGCTGCACCGCCATTTTTATTGCGCTCAATTAATTTTATGTTGTCGTAATGTGATGCTAGCTCTTTAGCAATGGCTACTGAATTATCAGTGGAGCTGTCATCAATAATAATAATTTCATTTGGGTGTACTCCGTTGTTTAGTGAAGCTACGCACTGATGGAGAAAGTTGCCATTATTGAAGCAAGGAACTATTACTGACACGTGTAGTGATTTAGCTTCAAGAGTCGCAAGTTTATTTGGCATTTTCAAATTTCCATTGAGTTGATTGTATCAGTAACTCTCAATGCATCTTTTTCGTTCAGTGTCGGTCCCAGAGGTAAACTTAATACCTGTTGGTGTATAGACTCAGTGATGGGAAGGCTAAGATTTCCCCATGCTGCATAGGCTTTTTGTTTGTGGGGCGGGATGGGGTAGTGAATTAACGTTTGTATGCCATTTTCCGCAAGAAACTGTTGAAGATTATCTCGATGCTCACTGCGTATAACAAATAAATGCCACACATGGCTATTGAGTGTTAGGGGTGATGTTCCCTCTGCGAGAGGTAATTTGATTGCTGGATTTTTAATCCCGTCCATATAAATTTGTGCGATTTGGCGACGGTGTTGTGTTTGCACATCCAAATATTTTAATTTAACGCTGAGTATGGCTGCTTGGATTTCGTCCAGACGACTATTTACACCCTGATACAAGTTTTTATACTTTTCATGTGAGCCGTAATTGCGCAAAGCAAAGAGTGTTTTTGCAAGTTCGTCATCGTTTGTGGTTATTGCTCCTGCATCGCCCAGCGCACCCAGATTTTTACCTGGGTAGAAGCTAAAGCCAGCAGCATGTCCCCAGTTTCCTGCTTTGCGGTTATCGATACTTGCACCGTGAGCTTGAGCGCAATCCTCCAGCACTAATAAATTATGGTTGTTAGCGATATCAATTAATTCTGGCATATCTGCTAATTGGCCATACAAATGTACCGCTAAAATTGCGCGGGTTTTTGGGGTGATTGCCGCTTTGGTGTTAATCGGGCAAAGGTTGTAAGTTGCTGGGTCTGGCTCAACAAGCACTGGGGTGAGGTTGTTCTCTGTTATAGCAAGAATGCTGGCAATATAAGTATTGGCAGGGACAATGACCTCATCGCCGTCTTTTAGTTTGCCCTGCTCTTTCCATGCGCGTAACGTCAGAATTAACGCATCGAGCCCATTTGCTACACCAATACAATATTTAGTACCACAATACTCTGCAAATTCTTTTTCGAATGTGATTAGTTCGTTGCCGCAGATATACCAACCAGAGTCTATTACTCGTGTGCAGGCATCTATAAGCTCAGAGCGGGACTGGGCGTTTATTGATTTAAGATCAAGGAAAGAAATCATTCTGTTATATACCTAATAATTTTTGCAGGGTTGCCTACTACAACTGCGCGATCAGGAACATCTTTAGTTACTACTGCGCCAGCACCTATCATGGCGTACTCACCAATTTCTATGCCGGGCAGAATAGTTGCATTTGCACCAATACTTGCTCCTTTTTTTACAGTGATTCCTTTAAATGTATCGGGATATATCTTGGAGCGAGGCATAATGTCATTGGTGAATGTTGCGTTCGGGCCAATAAAAACATCATCCTCTATGCGAGATCCATCCCAAATAAACACGCCGGATTTCACGGTTACATTGTTTCCAATAATCACATCATTTTCGATTAAAGTGTGAGCGCAGATATTACAATTACTACCTATTCGCGCTTTTTCAAAAATGACACTGTATTGCCATATGCGGGTGTCGGTTCCGATATTGATGCTTTTTACATCAGCGAGATCATGTATTTGAGGCATTTATACCATCTCAATAAAATCTGAATAGTTGCGAATATAATCTGATTCATCGTAGTGTTCGCTAGCAAGAACCAGTAAAACGCAGTCTTCGCTAAAGTCGTGCATTTCATGCCAAACCATTGGCTCTATACGAATAGCTTTGTTCGGTGCATCTAACCACACATCTTCTTTTGCTTGCCCGTTATCCAGTAGCATGCGGCATTTTCCTGCCACACATACTGCTACTTGCTCTAACTCTTTGTGTGCATGGAAACCACGGGGAACATCATGCTTCATGTTGGTCAGGTAATAGACTCGCTTTATAGAGAACGGGATATTTTTTTGCGCTTCTAGTATCGAGAGTTGGCCTCGTTCATCGCCTAATGAATTTAAATCTATACGTTTTAACAGACTCATAAAGATTCCACCGCCAAATCCAAAAGATATTGTCCATAACTATTTTTACTTAACTGGTTGCCAACTTTCTTTAAGTCATCGGCAGAAAGCCACTTATTGTGAAAGGAAATTTCTTCCAAGCATGCAATTTTGTAACCCTGACGATGCTCAATGGTTTGTACAAACATTCCTGCTTCAAGCAAACTCTCGTGAGTCCCGGTATCTAACCACGCAAAACCGCGCCCTAGTAATTCTACGTGTAAATTTCCCTGTTCAAGATAAGCTTGGTTAACGCTGGTAATCTCAAGCTCGCCGCGGTGGGATGGCTTAACGTTTTTTGCGATTTCTATAACAGCGTTGTCGTAAAAATATAAACCGGTTACAGCAAAATTGGATTTGGGTTTTGCGGGTTTTTCTTCGATTGAAATGGCTTTTTGGTTTTTATCAAATTCAACCACACCAAAGCGTTCAGGGTCTTTTACCTGATAACCAAAAACAGTGGCGCCACTTGGTCTCGCTGCTGCTTCACGCAGCATAGGGGTGAAGCCCTGACCATAAAAAATATTGTCGCCAAGGACTAGGCATACAGAATCGTTGCCGATAAATTCTTCACCGATAATAAAAGCTTGAGCTAATCCATCCGGGCTCGGTTGCACTTTAAATTGTAGGCGTATTCCAAATTGGCTACCGTCACCTAATAATCGCTCAAAACTCGCCAGATCTTCAGGTGTGGTGATGATTAAAATATCTTGTATGCCCGCCAGCATGAGCACAGAGAGCGGATAATAAATCATTGGCTTGTCGTATATAGGGAGTAATTGTTTCGAAACTCCCTTGGTGATTGGATACAACCTTGTGCCGCTGCCGCCAGCAAGAATAATACCTTTCATATATCTTCCTATTTTGTGCCTAAACGTTCACGCTGATAACTGCCATCTTGAACGCGCTGTGCCCATGGCAGGTTCGCTAAATACCACATAACCGTTTTGCGGATGCCGCTTTCAAATGTTTCTTCTGGAGTCCAGCCGAGTTCGCGTTTGATTTTGCTTGCATCAATGGCGTAGCGAAGGTCGTGGCCTGGGCGATCTTGCACGAATGTTATAAGTTCTTTGTAGGATTTGATGTTTAGATTTGTAGCCGGGTTTAATTCATCCAGCAGTTCACAAATCTTATTCACCACGTCGATATTTTGCTTTTCATTATGGCCGCCAATATTGTAGGTCTCGCCGATTTTGCCTTCGGTAACGACTTTGTAAAGTGCGCGGGCGTGATCCTCTACAAATAACCAATCGCGGATTTGATTACCTTTGCCATAGACCGGCAGTGGTTTGCCTTCCAGTGCGTTGAGGATGACCAGCGGGATGAGCTTCTCGGGGAAGTGGTAGGGGCCATAGTTGTTGGAGCAATTAGTCACCAGTGTGGGGAGGCCGTAAGTGCGGCGCCAGGCGCGGACCAAGTGATCCGAGCTGGCTTTGCTGGCGGAGTATGGTGAGCTTGGAGCATAGGGTGTTGTTTCGGTGAACAGATCCTCTGGCCCTTCCAGGTCGCCATAGACTTCATCAGTGGAAATATGGTGAAAGCGAAAGGCGGCTTTGCGTGTTTCCGGCAAGTCCTTCCAATAATTGCGGCTGGCTTCCAGTAATTGATAAGTGCCCACAATATTGGTTTCAATAAACGCGGCGGGGCCATCGATGGAGCGATCCACGTGGCTTTCGGCAGCGAGATGCATAATGGCATCTGGCTGGTATTGGGTAAAAACTCTATCCAGTTTGTTGCGGTCACAAATATCTACTTGCTCGAAGCGGTAGCGCTCATGGCTATCGATACTGGTTAAGGATTCCAGATTGCCGGCGTAGGTGAGCTTATCAAGGTTGATTACTTCATCCCTGGTGTTGTTGATAATGTGCCGAATGACAGCTGAGCCGATAAAACCGGCGCCGCCAGTAACAATAATCTTCATTGATTAGATCCTACTGATAATTTACTAATCCATACATGAGCGGTGTGTTACCCGCACAGTATTTGCGCTGACTTCCATAGGTATTGGCAATGGCAAGCAGTTCGCTGATTGATAGCGCAGAAAGGTATGATTTGAGGTGGCATATTCTAG
The DNA here is from genome assembly GCF_000263355.1 of Cellvibrio sp. BR. Lineage (NCBI taxonomy): Bacteria > Pseudomonadati > Pseudomonadota > Gammaproteobacteria > Cellvibrionales > Cellvibrionaceae > Cellvibrio > Cellvibrio sp. BR. The sequence goes on from NZ_JH668200.1 coordinate 776,523, forward strand.
CAGGTTTAAATAATTTCGCAGCCAGTAAAGCTTTTGAACCTGTTTTTCCATGTTAAAAAATGATTGGTTGGCTCATGACAGCAGTCTGTTGACAGTTATTAATCCTGCAGTGATTAATTATCCAGGCTGGTCATTATTTTGGCGTTTCGATCCTTGTCGGATAGGTTTGGCGCTCCGTTTAGGGGCCAGTTAATATTCAATTGCGGGTCGTTCCAAGCAATAATTCGTTCATGGTTTTTAGCGTAATGATTGGTCACTTTATAAAGGCATTCGGCTACATCACTCAGCACATAAAAACCATGTGCAAAACCCTCGGGAATCCATAACTGCTGGCGGTTTTCTGCGGATAAATAAACGCCCACCCATTGCTGGTATGAGGGGGATGCTTTTCTCAGGTCTACGGCTACATCGAACACTTCACCGCGTGTGACTCTAACTAGCTTGGCTTGTGCCATAGGTGCTAATTGGTAGTGGAGGCCGCGCAACACCCCTTTATAGGATAGCGAGTGATTGTCTTGCACAAAATTGACCTGCTGCCCTAGTGCAAGCTCAAATTGCTGTTGATTGTAACTTTCATAAATGAATCCACGCTCGTCCTCAAATAGTTGCGGCTGAATAATTTTTACATCGGGTATCGCGGTGTTAGTTATTTTCATAGTGGTTCATTGTTTGTATTAATCGACTCATGCGATTGCGCCATTGGCTGGGTTTTATCCCCAAAAGCTGTTGGATTTTAGTGCAGTTGAGTGCTGAGTTTACTGGCCTTGGTGCGCGACCTATATAAAGGGAATCTGTAGTGGGGCCAAGTATTGGCTGGTGTGTGATAAGCCCGTGTGTCTGCGCAGTTGCCAAAATTTCCTGCGCCCATTCGAGGCGTGATATGGCAGGTTCCCCGGCGTAGTGATAGGTTCCCCAAGGCAGTGTTGTTTTGGATGCGTAGGTTTGTAGCAAGTGGACAATAGCGCTGGCTAGATCACTTGTGTCGGTCGGGCAGCCATACTGGTTGGCAGCTATACGTAATGTGGGGCTGGGCAAATCGAGTTGCTGTTTGGCTGCTGTAATGAGTTTTTTGGCAAAGTTATCGCTGTGCTCATCAAATAGCCACGCCGTGCGAATAATAATATGGTGAGCATTCGCGTTGCGTACGGCTTGTTCGCCTGCAAGTTTACTTTTGCCATAAATGCTTGCTGGCTCTGCTGCATCGCCCTCTACGTAAGATTCCGCTAGTGGCTTATCGCCAGAAAATACATAGTCTGTTGACAGGTGAATAATCGGAATCTGTTGACTGGCTGCTGTTTGCGCGAGTAGCTCTGCTCCTCGTTCATTTGTTTCGAAGGCTTTTTCCTGTTGCTGCTCGGCAAGATCTACATGGGTAAAGGCGGCGGTATTGATGATGATGCTGGGGCGGTATTCGCGCAGGCGCTGTTTAATGGCTGTGCTGTTGGTGATGTCCAACTGGGCGTGGTCAAGCGCAATATAGGCTAATTTCCTACTCTTAAGTTGTGCTGTTAGCGCCGTACCCACTTTGCCATTTGCGCCGCTAATAAGAATAGTCATTGTTTTTTGTTGCCTGTTTTTGTTCGGCGTGTGCGTAGATTATTGCCAGTGAGCCTGACTGATTCAGCTTCACTGGCAATAATCCTGGCAGCGGCTATTACTACCGGCCGACCGAGTAGTAGGTAAAGCCACGTTTTGCCAAGCGTTTGGGGTCGTACATGTTGCGACCATCAAAAATGGTTGCTTGGCTGAGCATGTTTTTGATCAGGTCAAAATCCGGGGCGCGGAAGGCCTGCCATTCGGTGACAATTATTAGGCTATCGGCATGTTTCAGGGCGCTTTCTTTAGTGCCGCAGAGCAACAGATCATCGCGATTGCCGTAGATACGTTGGGTTTCGTTCATGGCTTCCGGGTCGAATGCTTGCACTTTGGCACCGGCTTCCCAGAGCGCTTCCATCACTACGCGTGCGGGTGCTTCGCGCATGTCGTCGGTATTGGGTTTGAAGCTCAGCCCCCACAATGCAAAGGTTTTGCCTTTGAGGTCACCATTGAAGTGCTTGTTAATTTTGGCAAACAAGGTGGTTTTTTGTTCGTTGTTACGTGCTTCTACCGCTTTTAAGACTTTGGCATCGAACTTGATTTGATCGGCAGTCTGGATCAGCGCCTGAACATCTTTGGGGAAACAGGAGCCACCGTAGCCAACACCGGGGTAAATAAAGTGGTAGCCAATGCGGGGGTCGCTGCCTATGCCGTGACGTACCGCTTCAATATCGGCACCCAGAATTTCGGCGAGGTTGGCCATTTCATTCATAAAGCTGATTTTGGTGGCCAGCATGCAGTTGGCGGCATATTTGGTCAGCTCGGCGCTACGCACATCCATCACGATAATTTTTTCGTGGTTGCGGTTGAAGGGGGCATAGAGTTCACGCATCACATCTTCGGCATCTTTGTTGTCAGTGCCGATAACGATGCGATCTGGCTTCATGCAGTCGGCAACTGCCGAGCCTTCTTTCAGGAATTCCGGGTTGGAAATCACATCAAAGGTCATTTGCGATTTGCCCTTGCTTTCAAGCACCTCGGCCATTTTGGCTTTGACTCTGTCACCGGTACCTACCGGAACGGTGGATTTATCCACCACAATCTTGTGCGACTCCATGTGCTCGGCAATGGTGCTGGCAACCGCGAGTACATATTTCAAATCGGCGGAGCCGTCTTCATCGGGCGGTGTACCAACAGCGATAAACTGTACTTCACCGTGTTTAACACCCAATGCGGCGTCGATAGTGAAGCTCAGTCGGCCTGCGGCGAAGTTTTCTTTTACCAAGGGTTCCAAGCCTGGTTCGTAAATAGGGATCTGGCCTTTCTTCAAGGCTTCCACTTTGTCAGCATCCACATCGACGCAGACAACATCGTGGCCTACTTCGGCGAGAATTGCGGCTTGTACCAAGCCAACATAACCAATTCCAAATACGGTAACTTTCATGGTGAGTTTATTCCTTGTAAATAAGAAGCTTTATAAGACAAAGAGAAAAAGCGGTTCATATTCAGGTCGATGTTTGGGTCAATCTAACCTGAAGTTTATCAAGTACGTTTTTCACCAATGTGGCAGCGGTCTTTTGGTTGTCCGCCTCGGCATAACAGCGCAGCTCCGGGGCGTTACCCGATGGGCGCAGGTGGATAATCTCACCTTCGCGAAAGCTGATGCGCAGGCCGTCGGTGGTATTGATGGAATCGACAGTTTTACTGCTCATCTCCAGCAGGTTTAACAGGGCTGACTGATCCTCACTGGCTTCAGCCAGAAAAGCTTTGCTATTGCTGGTGGGGATGTTTTGGATTCTATCGCTGGCGGTAAAGCGCGCTGGCAGGGTGGCAACTTGAGCCGAAAGTTTGGTTTTGGCCGCTGTCGCAATCAAGGCGATGCCCGGCAACAGGGCATCGCGGGTGGGCAGGGCTTTCAGTAGTTTGCCGTTGAGTTGCACATCCGAGCCTAATAAAAAGCCGCCGTTCGCTTCAAAGCCGGCAATGGCTGAGAAGTGCGGCGCGAGTTCTTCCAGCGCTGCAATCACATAGGGCGAGCCAATTTTGGTGCGAGTCACCTTGGCAAAGGCGCCACATTTCTCGATGGCGGTATTGCAGCTAACGGGAACGGCCAAGGCGCTGATCTCTAGTTGGCGCGCGCAGAGCAATCCGACAATGTCCCCGCGCAGCCACTGACCATTTTCATCGGCGATCAGTGGTCTATCGCCGTCACCATCGGTGGAAAAAAGCGCATCAAACCCATATTCCTGTGACCAACGGCGGCCTTTTTCTACATCGGCCTCCGCCACAGCTTCGGTATCTATGGGCACAAAGGTATCGGTGCGCTCCAGGCTAGTCACTTGCGCGCCCAAGCTGCGAAACAGGTCTGCATAGAGATCGCGCCCGGCGCTGGAGTGTTCATAGAGGCCGATATGCAAACCCTGCATAATGCCGGGGGCAAAAACATCGCGGTAGCGCTGGATATAGTTCGCGGCCGCCAGCGGGTTGATTGCGGGCAATACGGCTGTATAGCTCGTCAATTCGCTATCAGTGCTAATAATTGCCAGCTCATCGGCCTTGGTAATTTCACCGGTGGGTCGATAAAACTTCAGGCCGTTGCGATCAAAAGGGATATGGCTGCCGGTCACCATAATTGCCGGCACACTGTTTTGCATTGCCTGATAGGCCAGTGCTGGCGTGGGCAGAATACCGTAGTAATCCACGGCGATACCTAGTGCCTGAGCAGCACCCGCGCAGGCGGCGGCCATGGCCGGACTGCTGGGGCGATTATCAATACCAATCGCGACACGGCTAACCTGAAATTCGCCCTGCATGACTCTCAGGAAACTTTGTGCAAAGCTTGCGACAACATCGTCGCTAAAGTCGCTCACCAGACCGCGCGCACCGGAAGTGCCGAAGCTGATGCCGCTCTCGCCAATAATCTGTTCTAGTGATTTTGTCATAATCAAGCCCGCCTCAACGTTCAGAGAAACGCACAATGTCGTCTTCGCCTAAGTAGGCGCCGGATTGAACTTCAATCAGTTCAAGGGGAATTTTGCCGGGATTTTCCAGTGCATGCGCAGTACCCAAGGGGATGTACACCGACTGATTTTCAGACAGCAACGCCTCTTGTCCATCAATGCTAACCTTGGCGGTGCCAGACACTACAATCCAATGTTCAGAGCGATGATGGTGCATTTGCATGGAGACTTTTTGTTCCGGCATCACGGTGATGCGTTTTACCTGATAGCGATAGCCGGTATCGATAGAATCCTGCTTGCCCCAGCGGCGATAGACTTCGCGATGCACGCGATGCTCCGGGCGACTACTTTTTTTCAGGCTATTTACGATGGCTTTTACATCCTGGACGTGCTCTTTTGAGGCCACCAGTACTGCATCTTTGGTTTGCACCACAATGGTATTTTCCAGGCCAACCGTAGCGACCAGGCCAGTCTCGGCAAACACATAATTGTTGTGGCTCTCAAACGACAGCACATCGCCCTTGTGTGAATTGCCGTCGGTATTTTTTTCCGATACCTCCCACAGCGATGACCAGGAACCGACATCGCTCCACCCTGCGTCCAGAGGAATGACCACCGCACTGTCGGTTTTTTCCATCACCGCGTAATCAATGGAGTCATCGGGGCACTGTAAGAAAGCTTCTTTATTGACGCGGATAAAGTCCAGATCCGGATCGACATCGGCCATCGCCAGGTCGCACGCCGTAAAAATATCCGGACGGTATTGTTTGAGGTTGTCCAGATACACGCTGGCTTTAAACAAAAACATGCCACTATTCCAGTAGTAATCGCCACTGGCAAGGTATTGCTCGGCGGTCTGCAAGTTGGGTTTTTCGACAAATTGTTTAACCGCATAAGCGGTCTCTTCACCGGCAATTGCCATGGAGCTTGACGCTTGGATGTAGCCGTAACCGGTTTCGGGGGCGGTCGGCACTATGCCAAAGGTAACCAGTTTGTTTTGCTGTGCGCAGGGAATGGCGGCTGAAACAATACGCCTGAACTCCTGCTCATCCACAATAATATGATCGGCAGCCAGAACCAGCAGCAGTGGATCCAAGCCTTTTTTCAGCGCAGCCATAGCCGCCAGGGCGATGGCAGGGGCGGTATTTCTACCGGCGGGTTCAAGGATAATATTGTTGTTGAGTTGGTTAATTTGGCGCAGTTGCTCGGCCGCAATAAAGCGGTGCTCTTCATTGCAAATTACCAGCGGTGGCAGGGTATCCAAGCCATTCAGGCGTTTGACTGTCGCCTGTAGCATGGTGGATTTGCCATCCAGATTTAAAAACTGCTTGGGCATTAAATCGCGGGATAGTGGCCATAAGCGACTCCCTGAACCACCAGCCATTATTACGGGTAATATCATCACTGCCTCCTTGGGGGTGTGTGTATGCCCGACACCTTGTTTTATGTGGGCAGACAGAGCCAAACGGTGCCTAGAGTGTAAATGAAGAATAAAAAGTGGCGCACCCGACAGGATTCGAACCTGTGACCAACGGCTTCGGAAGCCGCTACTCTATCCAGCTGAGCTACGGGTGCTGAATGAAATAACTCTGTTCTTGCAGTTTTCGACCTGTCAACGACGACTTCTGCGCGATATTACTTGCAAATAATCGTCCAACCTTACTGTGAGGGGCGCGATTCTACTGTTGTTGATCAACGTCGTCTAGGTCGGCGCTGGCGATTGTTTATTGCCGGTGTTGGCGGCGAGCTCATGAATAGTAAGTGTTTTGTGCACTTTGGCTGTGCCTAGGCTCTCGCTCATAGTGCCAAATTGGAAATCGCTAATCATTTGTTCCAAACGTGGCAGGCAACGTTTAAGGTTAGTGTAGTGGCGAAAGTTACTGAACCAGCTGGCGTTAGGCACGCGTGGCTGTTCCGGGTCTATTTCCCAGGGGTGCAGATAAAAAATTTGTGGTTTGGTCTGATTCAAACTGGCGCGCTCAAATAGCCATTTGGATAGTGCGTAAGGGTACTGACGAAAATAACCGCCACCTGCAGCTGGAATGGCTTGGCCCATTACTTTGGCGGTAGTAAGTGGGAATTCAAGCAGGCTGGCGCCGTTGGTGGTGATAATCCGGTAGGGCTCTTCGGGGCTACCGGAAATGCCGTAGTTGTCGTGGTGTGTGGGGAAAATACTGGAGTCCCAGGTGAACCCCAGTTCAGCCAAAATATCCAATGCCCATAGTGATTTACGTGTGATGGAGTAGCTGGCAGCGCGATAACCGGTAATCGGGATTTGGGTCAGATTTTCCAGAATTTGTTTGGATTTTGCGGTTTCAGCGCGAAAGACTTCCGGTGATTGGTTATAAATAAGTTGATGGCTGAAACCGTGGGATGCTATTTCATGACCCTGTTGTCTGATGGTTTTTACCAGTTGCGGGTATTTCTCCGCCACCCAGCCAAGAATAAAAAATGTAATTTTTATATTGTGATTTGCAAAAAGCTGCAGTAACCGCTCAGTGTTCTGTTCAACCCGGGATGGCCAGTTATCCCAGTCACTGGGCTTTATCACCTTGGCAAACGCGGCGACTTGATAATAATCCTCTACATCAACGGTCATTGCATGGGTGATGGTGTTTTTGTTCATCATTGGCTGCTCTTGGGTTGCAGTGGTATCCGGTCAGCAAAACGGCATCTTGCGATGCCGTTTTGATTCTTTAAGTTTCGTAGTTCTTCATTTAAACCTTGTGGCTCTTTATTTAGACCTTGTAATAATCTCTATACCACTTCACAAAGTTTTCAATGCCCACTTCTACCGGCGTAGTTGGTTTGTAGCCCACATCTTCAATCAGTGCGTCCACATTGGCGTAGGTGTCCGGTACATCGCCCGCTTGTAGTGGCAGCAAGTTCTTGATCGCTTTTTTACCCAAGCAATTTTCCAGCACTTCAATGTAGCGCAACAGTTCAACCGGGTTGTTAGAGCCGATGTTGTAAATGCGGTACGGCGCGCTGGAGGTGGCGGGGTCGGGTTGGTTGCCGCTCCAGTTGCTGTTGGGTGTGGCAACGTTATCCAGGGTGCGCACTACGCCTTCCACTATGTCATCAATGTAAGTGAAGTCGCGGCGATGATTGCCGTAGTTGAATACATCAATCGGTTCACCGGCAAGAATCTTTTTGGTAAAGATAAACAGTGCCATGTCCGGGCGGCCCCAAGGGCCGTAAACGGTAAAAAAGCGTAGGCCGGTGGTGGGGATCTTAAACAGATGGCTGTAGGTATGGGCCATCAATTCATTGGCTTTTTTGCTGGTCGCGTAGAGGCTAACGGGGTGGTCGACGTTGTTGTGCACATCAAATGGCATGGAGGTATTCATGCCATAGACCGAGCTGCTGGAGGCATAGACCAGGTTGTCAGTGCCAAAATGGCGGCAACCTTCCAGAATATTCAAAAAGCCGGTGATGTTGGCATCAATATAGGCTTGGGGGTTTTCCAGTGAGTAGCGCACGCCTGCTTGAGCGGCGAGGTTAACTACGCGATCCGGCTTGTGGGTTTTAAACACGTTATCGATAGCGGCTTTATCTTCCAGATTGCAACGAATATCGGTAAACGCGCTATTGCCGGTCAGGTGTGCCAAGCGATCTTTTTTGATTTGTACATCATAGTAGTTGTTGAGGTTATCGATTCCGATAACCTCGTCGCCGCGAGCGAGTAAACGTTTGGCAAGTGTGGAGCCGATAAAACCGGCGGTGCCTGTGACCAATACTTTCATGAGTTTTCCTTGAGCTTAGAGACGGGCATCTACCGCGTCTTTGGGGAGAATATGTTTTACATCAAACAGCACATGATTGTCTTTGCCGAGAGCGCGTATTTCAGCGGCGCCCATCGCGCGGAATTTGTCGTGGCCAACACACAAAATAATGGCGTCATAGCTGTTGGCTTTGGGTGACTCAATCAAGTCCAGGCCATATTCATGTTGCGCTTCGGCAGCGTCGGCCCAAGGGTCGAATACATGGACATTGGCGTTGTAGTTTTTGAGCTCGTTAATAATGTCGATTACGCGAGTGTTGCGCAGGTCGGGGCAGTTTTCTTTAAAGGTCAGACCCATGATCAGGATGTTGGAGTCCACCACGTGGCATTTGCGTTGGGTCATCATTTTCACGACTGACTCAGCCACAAAGGTGCCCATGCCATCGTTAATACGGCGGCCAGCGAGGATCACTTCGGGGTTATAGCCCACTTGTTGTGCTTTGTGGGTCAGATAATAAGGGTCAACACTGATACAGTGGCCGCCGACCAAGCCGGGACGAAAGGGTAGAAAGTTCCATTTGGTCCCTGCGGCTTCCAGCACTTCAATAGTGTCGATATCGAGACGCTTGAAAATCAGCGACAGCTCGTTAATCAGGGCAATATTAATGTCGCGCTGGGTGTTTTCGATCACCTTGGCGGCTTCGGCAACCTTAATGCTGCTGGCTTTGTGGGTGCCCACTACTACAATTTTGCGGTATAGCTGATCGACGAACTCTGCTACTTCCGGTGTTGAGCCTGAGGTGATTTTGGTGATGTTGTGTACGCGGTGTTGTTTGTCGCCCGGGTTGATGCGCTCGGGGCTGTAGCCAGCAAAAAAATCCACATTGAATTTCAGCCCGGAAACTTTTTCGATGATCGGTACACAAATCTCCTCGGTGCAACCAGGGTAAACAGTGGATTCAAAGACCACCACGGCATTTTTGCTGATGACTCGACCTAGCAATGCGGAAGCTTTTTCCAGTGGTGTCAGGTCTGGTTGTTTGCTGTCGTTGATGGGGGTGGGGACTGTGACTATATATACGTCACGCCCTCTAATATCTTCTTCACGGGTGGTGTAACTGATGTGTGTTGCTTCGGCCAGTTCGGCGGTGGTGAGTTCGAGGGTGCTATCCACACCTTGAAGCAGGGCATCTACCCGCGCAGGGTTAATGTCAAAGCCAATGGTGTTAATTTTTTTACCGAACTCTACGGCGAGCGGCAGACCGACATAACCTAAACCAATAATGCAAAGCGAAGGGCTGCTTGCGAGCATGGGAAAATTCCTTAGCGAAGGGTGAATCCAGAGGTGCGCTAAGTTACCACATTTGAGGTGAATTTTTGCATCACTCTACATGTATCCTGACACTTGTTGGGTTTGCCGTGAGGTGTTTGATTGATGTGACAAAATGCCGTCACTATTGGTCGAGCTTTTGTAACACAATGTCGCTATAATGCGCGGCTTCAAAAGATTTACCCACACAATTCGCCTGAAGGAATCGCATTTGTCTTATATCAGACTTAATAAACATTATATTCATCTGCCTTATCTCTTCCTCGGTATTGCTGAAGCTATTTTATTGGGTTTGTCCTTTTGGGCGGCAAGCCAATTAATAGCGTCTGCCGATCCGGCTCGTGAGTTGGAATATTCGCCCTTGGCGCTGGTGATTTTCGCGGCGCTGTTGAGCTGTTGTACTTTATCGATGGGTGTCTATACCGCATTGGTGCGAGAGGGATTCTCGAGCATGGTATTGCGCACACTGGTTAGTTTTTTCCTTTTGGGTAGTTTGGGTTTATTTGTTATCAGTGCGCTATTGGGGGGGCTGATCCCGCAGGCATTGATTTTTTGGGGGGTATTGATTTCAACCGCGGTTGTCATAGTCACCCGCTTTATCTTTGTAAAAATGGTTGATGCTAATCAACTCAAGCGTCGGGTCATCATTTACGGTGCAGGCGCCCGCGCGCAAAAGTTGCTCGAAGACCTGGCGCCAGAGGTCAATGCCTTAGGCGTGAAAATTGTTGGCTGTGTGCCTAGTGCCAGTGAAGTGCTGGCAGTGAACTCTGAATTGATTATCGCCGAGCCCTCTGATTGGTTGGCCTATGTAAAAGCCGCACAGATTTCCGAAATTGTTATCGCTCCTGATGAGCGTCGCCGCAGCGGTGGTAATGCATTCCCGCTGAGTGAATTTCTCGATTGCAAATTGGCTGGCGTACCTTCCAGCGATGCGCTGAGTTTTTGTGAGCGTGAGCTGGGTAAGATTGATATCACGTTGTTGCAGCCCAGTTGGATGCTGTTCTCTGACGGTTTCAAATACTCCAAGCGACGCTCGATTGCCAAGCGGATTTTTGACCTGACGCTGGCGTCATTATTTTTTCTGGTGCTGTGGCCTTTTATGTTGCTTACCGCTATTGCCGTGCGTTTGGAAAGCCCGGGCTCAGTGCTCTATTTCCAAACCCGCGTCGGGCTTAACGGGAAAAGCTTTCGCATTTACAAGTTTCGCAGTATGCGTCAGGACGCGGAAAAGAACGGGGCGGTATGGGCGAAGAAAAACGATGCGCGCGTTACCCGCGTCGGCGCTTTTATCCGCAATACCCGTTTGGATGAGTTGCCCCAGCTTTACAACGTACTCGTGGGCGAGATGTCTTTCGTCGGACCGCGCCCTGAGCGCCCTGAATTTGTGGTAGATCTTGCAAAGCAGATCCCTTTCTATGAAACTCGTCACAAAGTGAAGCCCGGGTTAATGGGGTGGGCGCAGCTTAAATATCCCTATGGCGCCTCCGTCGAAGATGCCAAGAACAAGCTTCAGTACGATCTCTACTACACCAAAAACCACAGTTTTCTCATGGATATGTTGATCATGATCCAGACGGTGGAAATAGTTTTGTTAGGCAAGGGTGTGCATTGATCGATCTGTACCGCCATTATTATCGCAACCACTGCGAAGGAGATGTCTCGTGAGAAAAATCGTCTGGTTTGTTCAGTTAATAAGTCTGGTAGTTCTGGCGGGCTGTAGTAGCAGCAAGCCCTCCGATATGCCACCCCTCTCGGAGACGGGTTTACTTAGCGAGTATCGCATTGGTGTAGGCGATTCCATTCAGATTAACGTCTGGCGCAACCCCGAGTTATCGCTGGCAGTTCCGGTGCGCCCGGATGGCAAGGTCTCCATGCCGCTAATCGGTGATATTTTGGCAGCCAACCAAACCGCCACCGAACTTTCGGCAGCGATTACCACGGGTTTGTCTTCTTATGTACGCAATCCTCAAGTGACGGTGATTGTGGCCAATCCCAGCAGTTCTGATTTCCAGCGTCGCGTGCGTATTACCGGTGCGGTCCGGGCGCCCCAGTCTATCCCCTATCGCGAGGGTATGACGGTGCTGGATCTGGTACTTATGGCGGGCGGCCCGAACGAGTTTGCGTCGGCCAACAATGCCAAGCTCTACCGCCGTATCAACGGTGAGGTAAAGGTTTACCGCATTCGTCTGGATGACCTGATGGCCGATGGCGAGGTGGCAACAAATTACGATTTGCAGCCCTCGGATATTGTTAGCATCCCGGAGCGCGCCTTTTAATTTTCCTGGTTTTCTACTGTGTGAGTCAGATAACTAAATTGGTGAGCGCTCCGGTGCTTGCATATCAAGAGATGTTTCATGGATAAAGCCTATCTCAAAGACTTATTGAATTCATTGCGGGCGGAGTTGGTCAGGTTTCGCTACATCTGCGTGGTGCTGTTTATCGCCGTCAGTGCTCTGGTGTTACTGCTGGGGATTACCTGGCCTAAAAAGTTCACCACTTCAGCGGTGTTGTTTGCCGACCAGACAACCATTATTGAGCCGCTGCTGAAGGGCTCTGCTGAAATGACCAAAATTGATCGCTCTGAACAGGCGCGTGAAATTATCTGGACGCGCGGCATTATGCTGTCAGTGGCCAGAGAAGTCGGGATGGTCGATAAAAATGCAACCCAGGAGCAGGAAGAACAGGCAATTCGCCGGATTCGCAGTGGCCTCAGCGTGAAAGCGGAAGGCAATCGCTCCTATTTCAGAATCAGCTACATTGCCAGTGATCCGGATCGTTCCTTTGAAGTCCTGAACACCGTCGTTAATGTGTTTATGGAAGATACGGTGAAGAAAAAGCGGGCAGAAAGTTTGGGTGCCTATAACTTTATCGATGCCCAGGTGCAGTCCTATAAAAAGCAGTTGGAGCAAGCGGAATCGCGCCTGAAAGATTTCAATTCGCAAAATACCGATGGTACCGAATCTGAGGTTGCGTCGCGTATTGCGGGGCTGCGACAAGAAATTGAAATGTTAAATATCACCATTGAAGAATCCCAGGCGCGTTACAAGACTATCCAGCAGCAATTGGGTTCAGAAGGGCAATATTTACAGGCCAAGGGTCAGGTAGATGATTTGCGTCAGCGCCGCCAAACCCTCGCAATTCAGTTGGAGCAGCTACTGCTCAGCTACGAAGAAGGTTATCCGGATATTATTTCTATCCGCACGCAGATCGCTGAGTTGGATACAACTATCGCTCGCCTGCAAGGTTCTGGCGATATGTATGCCGATACGCAAAAAGCCGAAAATCCGCTGTATGAAGAATTGCGCAAACAGCTCGCCAACGCCGATGTGGAGTTGCGCTCACAAAAACGCCGTATGCAATCGCTGATGGCTTTGCAAGAGCAAGAGTTCGCTCGTCAACAGCGCGTCGCCGCCAATCAGGCACAACTTTCTGAATTAACGCGCGACTACGATGTTATTCGCAAAACCTATGACGATATGTTGCAGAAAAAAGAAGCTGCACGTCTGTCTATGACGCTCGATATAGAAGGGCAGGGTGTTAGCTATCGTATTCAGGAACCGGCCACTTTCCCGCTCAAACCTTCAGGATTACATTTTATTCACTTCGCACTTCTCGGCCCGCTGCTTGGATTGTTATTGCCTATAGGTTTGTTGGTTGCCTACGTTATGTTTGATCCGCATTTACGTTCGGCGCGCACCTTGCAAAAACAATTGCCGGACGATATCCAGTTGATTGGTGTTATTCCCCATTATCGTTCACCACTGGGTGATCGTTTGTTGAAGAAGGATATGTTGTTGATATTGGCCGCCAGCGTACTCGCAATGACCTTGTATGTTGCAATCGCTGTCTATTGGCAAATAACCACAGGTTAATACCGGGTAGGTAACATGGAACAGGCAAAAGAGCGCAGTCTTAAACAGTTGATGGCAGGCGTCGACGCGTTGGTGGAGACGAGTGATCAATTAGTCAAAACCGCCGTACTTGAACATCGCAAGCGTGAAAAAATTAAAAACATGGAGCTGCCTTGTTTATGGACGCAAGACGAGCTTTATGAAAAGAAAGTTATCTTCACCGGTATGCGCCAACGCGAACTGCTAAATGCATTTCGTGAAGTCCGCATTCGTTTGTTGGAGCGCAGCAAAAGCGACAACATGGTGGTACTGGTCAGCTCTGTGTCTACCCATGGCGGTTCAAGTTTTGTTGGTTTTAATCTCGCTGCTACTTTCGCACTGGATCAACACAAGACCGCGCTTTATGTCGATTGCAATCCCTACTCATCGGCGGCAGACAAATATGTCACTCAAGAAGTAAATGAGGGATTAACCCAATATCTCACTGATTACACTGTGCCGTTAAAAAACATTATTTATCCCAGTGGTATTGAGCGGTTGCGGGTAATTCCTTCCGGGGGTTCCAGTGAATCAGCCGCTGAGTTTTTTAACTCAAAACGCATGGAAGTATTTGTGGCAGAAATTAAATCGCGCTATCCCGATCGTTTCATCGTGCTGGATGCTCCTTCGGTACAGCAGTCTACAGAGGCGCGAATTCTCGCCAAATACTGTGATCATGCGCTTCTGGTAGTGCCTTACGGTTCTGCTGTGACGGATGAGGTTCTCGCTGCAGTAGATGCAGTAGGGAAAGAGCGTTTTGCAGGGCTGGTGTTCAATAACTAACGCAGTAATTGTGTGAGGGATGCTCAAATGAACAAATCGCCAATTGCTTTTCTGGTTGCCGCCTATGCCAGTGCATCTGCACTCGCGGCACCAACTGAGGTTGCGGGCAGTGATTTTGGTGCAACTATATCCCTGAGTGCGCAGCAAACGGATAACGCGCTCAAAACCCAAACTGATGAACTGTCAGAGCAACAAAACCAGCTGATGGCAAGTGCGTTTGCGCTCTATAACAACGAGTATATTGCGCTCAACTCGGACTACGCCGTAAGTCAAATGCGCTATGAAAAAGACAGTCAGGAAGAGCGAACCACAACTATTGGTAAAACCGATTTTGTTTTGGGTAAACCACACAATCCGTTTGATTTAAAAATTTCACACAGTCTGCAAAAGCTGCCCAAGTCATCCGCCGCACTTGAGCTGGAATCCAATACAGATGAAAAACAAATATTAAGTGTTCAACCGGGCTTTCGCACACGTATTACTGGCGCCGATAATTTTTTTATTAACGCCAATGCCACCGAAGTTGAATACCGTTTTGAAGAGCAAAAAAACTCATCGCGTACAGGCGGTAGCACTGGTGTAATTCACGCATTCTCGGCGGTCGATTCGCTCTCGGTATATCTCACCCAAAGCGATGTTGAATTTGAATTTAACCCTGATGTTGATTACAGCCAAACCATGGCTGTCGTGGCTTTGGAAACGCGTCTGCGCAAAATAAATTATCGGATTGAGTTAGGGCAGAGTCGTACAGACTCATCTCGTCTCGGCAAAAGTGATGATCCCTATTACGCCGTGCAAATGAATTATGACGCCGGTCATCATCAGCTCGGGCTAGCGTTTAATCAACAAATTACTGATTCATCGCGTGGTTTTGATGCCAATGCGGCGCCGGGTGAAATCCCCGGTGGCAGCGATGTAACTGCTGATCAATTGGATCAGGTGTTGTTGCGCCATGCAGAGTTGCGTTGGTCTACTTCGGTGCTGTGTGGACGCTGCGATTTTTACCTGAGCGTGTATCGCGATGAGCACCAATTCCAATCCCTGGAGCGCGATGAAGAGCGTTTAGGTGGTGCCTTGGGTTTGGGATACCAATTATCGCGCAGCGCAACACTGGGGTTTAATGCCAGTAGGGTCGAGAACAAATTTGCAGCCACGGTGAACGACAGCGAGTTCACTCTTGATCAAATAACGGTGTACTACAACTATGCATTTGCGGGTGGCTTTAACCTGCGGTTATTTGCCGCCGAATACGAGCGTAGTTCTGTAGATGCCAGCAACGAATATCAGGAGTTAAGAGCTGGAGCCACAATTGGCTACAGGTTTTAATCGCTTCACCAACCTTCATTAACAATAGGAATGGTAAATTCCATGAAAAAAATTGCACAGATTGCAGCCATTACACTGGGTGTTGCATTGATAGGATGTGGTGAAGACAAAAGCGAAAATGCAGAAACGGCATTGCGCCATCAAAATTCTGCCAAAGTCTATCAACAGCAAGGGCAGTTGCGTGCGGCGATGCTTGAAGCGCGTAACGCGATCCAGTTGGCTCCAGATTCGGCGGATGCGTACATTTCACTCGCGCGCATACTCAATGCCACAGGCGCTTATTCATCCGTTGTAACCATGCTCGACAATGTGGTGGCAGAGTTGCCGAGCGTTTCAGCAGAGCTTGCCAGCGCCCATATTGAGATGAAAAAGTACCGTACAGCGCTTGATGTAATGCAAACGCATCCGGCCGCAGTCAGCGATGCTGCACTTCACTATCAACAATCTTATTTAACTGTCAAAGCTAATATCGCCTTGGGTGAGAAGGATGCTTACGCCAAAGCATTGGAGTCATTCAAGTCGCTGCCGAATAGCGCGCAGGATGTAAAATATCTGGAAGCCAGTATTCTGCTCGCACAAGGTCAATCCGAAGCTGCACTTCTATTATTGCAAGAAGTTGTAGCGCAAAATGAAACACATTTTGAAGCGCTGGTTTTGCTGGGTAATTTATCGCTTTATGAAAATAAATTAACCGCTGCAGAAGAATACTTAACCAAAGCGTTGGCGCTGGTTCCAAACACTGATGTCATCACAGTCGATCGCGCAAAAGTATTAACGCAATTAACAGAAGTGCTTATCCAGCAGGGTCGCACCAGCGAAGCTTACACCTATCAAAAACTGTTAGCGGATGCCAACCCTGAGCGTAATGTTGCCCAGCAAAAATTTAACGATGCGATGGAATTGTATCAACAGGGAAAATTCAGCGACGCCGAAAAGCTGTTGAAAGAATTACGTAAAGACTATCCAGATGACAGAAATACAGCGACGCTGTTGGGAATGGTTGAATTTCAACAGGGCGCAGATCAAAACGCGATAGATTTGTTTGATCAGTTTATTGACCCAGAAACTGCAGCGCCGTCAGTTATCCAGGCCGCCGCATTGGCAAAATTCCGCAGTAATCAAATGGATGAGGCGATTACCCTATTAAAAAATGCGGCCGAGCGTCAACCAAACAACCCTACTATTTTAGCAACCTATGGTTTGGCGCTGTTGGATCGCGACCCTGCCAGTGCTGATGGAGCTATCGCGCTGGAAAAGAGCCTCGCATTGGAGCCAAAACAGCAGCGCATTCGCATTGCCTTAGCTAAGCGATATATGGCGATAGAGCAGCCCGAACAGGCAATTGCACAACTGCAAAAAGCCTTTGAAGAGCAACCAATGGATTTGATGGTGCAACAAACCTATTTTAAAACTCTGCTCGCAAATGGCTTTGATGATCGCGCAGAAGAAGTTTTAAAGGAGTTTCAGCGTCAAAACCCGGGTAGCCCACGCGGTGCATTTTTGCAGGGCTGGTTTTCTCTGTATAAAAAAGATTACAAAGAAGCAGAAAAATTCTTTGAGCAGGCGTTATCTATTAAAGGGAATAACGAAAAGCAGTTGTCCTTTGCTGGTCTTGCCCAAGTTTACAATGAGCAAAAATTGCCGCACAAAGCAGTTGTTGCATGGCAATCTATCATTGAGTTAGATCCTAAAAACTTAAACTCATACCGTTTGTGGTTAGTTCAAATGGTGCGTTTGGATCGTATTAAAGAGGCGATCAGCTTCCTGGAAAACCTGGAACAAAACAGCAGCGACTGGCAACCGTCCGCTGTGCTGGCTCAGTTGTTATCCTCGCAGAAACAAAATAAAGCGGCGCTGGTTCATTTGGAGCGTGCTCTGGGAAAAAGTAATAACGCACAAAATGTGCAGCAAATAGCAGCCAATCTGTACACCACCTATGCTGGTGAATTGCTTGCGGCTGATAATGTTGGGGAAGCGAGAAATTATCTGCTCAAGGCAAGTGCATTATTTCCCGACAACATCACCTATCTTGCCGGATTAGTCGAGACAGAAATTGCAGCGGGTAATTATGCAGAAGCACAAAAACTTCTCGATCAATTTGAAAAAAATAAACAAACAGAGTCAGGGTTGCTTTATTTACAAGGGATGATCCGTAGTGCAGAAGGTAAAGCAGATGAAGCCTTTACATTTTATCAGCAGTCCTGGCAATCCAGGCCAACTGAACTGGCGGCCGATTCTATTTATAAACATTATCTGGCACAGGATCAAAAAGAGCAGGCCGAAAAATTTGTTGGGGAATGGTTGGAAAAGTTCCCACAAAGTTACCGGGCCAGTTTATTGAAAGCTTTGGATGCCCAGGAAAATAATGACGTTCCCGCCGCTATTGAAGGTTATGAGAGTGCCTTACAAAAAGCACCCAATTCCCCCGTTATATTAAATAACCTCGCGTGGAGTTATTACCTTGAAAAGGATTCGCGCGCAGAAGAAACGGCAAAAAAGGCTTATGAGCTGGCTCCAAATTCCGCAGCGGTATTAGATACCTACGGATGGATTTTGGTAGAGAATGGCAAGGTAAGTGAAGGAATTAGTTATTTGGAGCGCGCTGCCAATCTCGCTGCAGATAATGCCGAGATCCAGGAGCATCTTACACAAGCGCGTGAAAGGCTTAAAAACCAGTAGGTATTTTTATATTAAGTTGTATAAAACACTGGGCCAGTTTTGGCCCAGTTTTGTTTATAACAAAAATCAAATTCCCGCTCTCCGAACAGAAATAGGTATTACATTATGGACACTGAAGGATAGATGTGATGGAGGTTAAATTGCAGAAGCAGGAAGTATGGCAGCGCGTAGCACCGTTTATGGTTATTACTATTATAGTTGCTATTTACTTGCCAACATTCGTCGGTCTTTCAGCACAATGGACTCAATGGGATGAGTCGCTTTCGCATGCCTATCCGTTATTACTTTGGTTTTTGGTGTTGCTGTATAAGGTTGGACCTCTATGTCATGCACGTCAGAATTTATGGATAGATTTATTGTTGGCGATTGGATTAGTCGTCGTATCTATTTGTTGGTTTTTGTTTAACACCATCCAGATAAAAATTCTGGAACAGTTAATTCTTTTGCCGATACTCTTTCTGGCATTAGCTTTCGCTTTTGGCGTTAAAATATTATGGCAATTACGATTCCTATTGCTAATGCCTGTGTTCGCTCTTCCTATTTGGGATTACCTAAACAATACTTTGGTTCAGCTTGCCAGTGCTGTGGTAGGTGAAATGGTGCGCATGATCCGCATCCCGGCATTGATCGATGGCAGTAGTATTTTTATTCCTTCCGGTCACATTATGATTGCCGATGGTTGCTCCGGGCTGCGGTATTTAATTATATCGCTTGCGCTGGGTTACACCATTAGTTACCTCAATGGTTATCGTGAAAAAGGTCTGATCCTTTCTCTGTTAATTGCGGGTGCATTGGGGTTGTTGGCAAACTGGATAAGAATATTTGTCCTGATTCTGGTGGGCTACTACACCGAAATGCAAAGCTCGTTAATGGAAGATCATGAAACCTTTGGTTGGATTGTCTTTGCGTTGATTTGTTTTCCCGCAATTTATTTCGCCCCCGTTATAAAGAGAGTGCAAGCAACCACAGGCGTTGCAGGTGAGTCTCTTGGGTCCAAAAGAGTTTTGCTATTAACTTTGTTATTAATGCCCGGTTTTTTAATGGGAAAATTGGTCGCTGCTACTAATGACACTACAGCGCCCACTTACAGTTTGGGCGATATAGGGTTTGTATCACATACATCGAGTTTACCTTTGCCTCCTTCGTTGCCTGCAGCAAGGCTTACACGAAAATTTATTGCTCCGAATAATATTTATCTACAAATTAATCAATATATTCCTCAAACACCACGGGATCGTTTGGTGCCCTACATCGCGCGCCAATATGACAGCCAATTTTGGTTACAGGAAAGCGTAAAGGTTATTGTCGTTGGTGGTAAAAAAGTCCGCGTTGAACAGCTGCGACAAAAGTCCGGATTAAAGCGGGTTATACAGGCACAGTGGTTTGATGTGGGTGGATATACAACAGCAACAGTGGCGCAGGCCAAGCTGCTCCAAATTCCGGCTGTACTGAGTGGAAAGCAATATTTTTCGGTATTTACGTTACAAGCAGAATGCATGCAACTTGATTGTGATAAAACCCTCCAATCCCTGCTGCATTTTAGCGAATCAATTCAATAGAAAGGTAATTTATGGAACTGCTTTTTTGGTTGTCAGCATTGTTGATAGTTTATATCTACATCGGCTATCCGATTTTATTGCGCTATTTACCCAGGCGTCCACCTGTGCAATCGGCAGGGTTAAATGAGCTTCCTACTGTGACCATACTGATTCCGGCGTTTAACGAAGCCGCCGTAATTGGTCAGACTATTCAAAATAAGTTAAGCCAGGATTACCCCAGCGATCGTTTGGAGATTATTGTAATCTCCGATGAATCCGAAGACGCCACCGACGACATAGTGAAAGAAATCGCCGCACAAGATTCACGTGTTCGCCTTGTTAGACAAGTGCCGCGTCAAGGAAAAACCTCCGGTTTAAATTTGGCAATGCCTCACGCAAACGGTGAGATAGTTATTTTTTCCGACGCCAATAGCCACTATCAGTCCGATGCCGTGCGTCAATTGGTCAACTGTTTTAACGACCCGGAAGTAGGTTACGTAACTGGAAAAATGGTTTACGTAAATGAAGAAGGTAACGTAATTGGCGATGGTTGCAGTGCCTACATGAAATATGAAAATCATCTGCGCAGCCTGGAGGCCAATGTGTCTTCCGTAGTTGGTGTGGATGGTGGTATAGACGCGATTCGTAAATCGTTGTATCAACCAATGAATGCTGATCAATTACCCGATTTTGTTTTGCCATTAAAAGTGATTACCCAAGGCAAGCGTGTTATCTATTGTGAAAAGGCGTTATTAAATGAAGAGTCACTTAGCAGTTCACAATCGGAATTTCGCATGCGGGTGCGTGTTTCACTAAGAGCGTATTGGGCGATGTGGGATATGAAACACTTATTTAATCCGTTTAAGTACGGTTTATTTTCCTTGCAAATTACCTCGCATAAACTACTCCGCTACCTCGCTTTTATTCCATTGTTCCTTGCGTTGGTTAGTAATGGCCTTATTACCGGTGAGGGCTGGTTATATCAGCTGACATTCCTCGCGCAAATTATTTTTTATTCTGTTGCGGCATTCGTATCGCTTAACGATGGCACTAAAAACCGTTGGCTCGCGCTGGTTAATTATTTTTGCCTCATCAACATTGCAGCAGCCATGGCATTCATCAAATTCATAAAACGCGAAAAAATTGTCATGTGGAAGCCGCGGGTAGGATGATGAAAGTAGCCCATCTTATTGACAGCGGAGGCCTGTATGGCGCTGAGCAAGTTTTATTAATGTTGTGCAAGGAGCAGCAGAAACAAGGCTTGCATCCTCTTATTGTAAGCTGTGGCTTACCGGGCGAAGTTCAAAAGCCTATCGAGGAGGCTGCGCGCAAACAGGGTATTGATTTGTTTGTTTGGCGAATGCCTGCAGGTATAAATCTACGCAGTACTAGGGACTTGATCGCGCAGTTAAAAAGTCAAAATGTGGTTTTGCTTCATTCGCATGGTTATAAATTCAATATCCTGCTCGGTATTCTCGGAAAAAAAGAAATTGGCTTGCCTTTAGTGTCCACCGTGCACGGTTATGTCAAAGCCAAATTCCCGAAAAAAATGTGGGTTTACGAATTACTGGACCGTATTTTTCTCAAACGGTTTGATGCAATCGTGCTAGTGAGTGAAAAAATGCAGGACATATCTGCATTTCGCAACGGTAAAAAAATATACGTGATAAAAAATGGCATTAGCGCAAATGCTCCTTTGCTTGACTCCTCACTAGAGGCTGATCCCTATCAATTACTGGCCATCGGCAGGTTGTCACCGGAAAAGGGGTTTGATTATCTGATTCGCGCCATTGCTGAGCTGAATAAGAATGCAGTTGTGTGCCAGCTCACTATTTTTGGTGACGGAATGCTGCGCGATTCTTTGAGTGTATTGGTTAATGAACTTGGAGAGCAAAACAACATAACACTCGCCGGTTTCGTTGCAGACGCGCAACAATATTTTCACAAATACCAGTTGATTGTAATGCCGTCATTAACCGAAGGTATTCCAGTCACTTTATTGGAAGCCATGAGAAATAGAACACCTATTATTGCATCGGCGGTAGGTGGCATTCCTGAGGTGCTGGGTGCAAATAGCGAATTTCTAATCAAGCCAGCCAGTGTTAGCGAGGTTGTGAATAAAGTTCGCGCCTGGTTTTCTAAAGAGGAGACACACAAGCAACAGCTTGTTGATGACAATTATCGCCGTTTCACCGAAGGATTTTCTGCTGAAAAAATGGCAATCAACTATATGAGCCTGTATCAACAGCTTATGTCGCTGGGAGGTAAACAATGAACCCCTGGATGGAAAGTGTTTACTATAAAAGTCCGGTTTTCTTTCAGAATCTTGCAGTTACAGCAATGGGATTTAAACTGCGTAATGAGCGCTATCGGGTCGCAGGCGAGAAAAAATTAGCAGAGCTAATAAAAACACAATACTTCAGTGCTGATCAAATGTTGAAATATCAATCAGAAGCATTTGTAAAAATAGCTCAGCACGCTATCAACAATACCGCTTTTTATAACAACTGGGCGAGTAGGAATGGAATAGTTGCAGGGGATATAAAATCGATAGAGGATCTAAATCTCTTTCCTGTTATTGAAAAGTCCTATATTCGCGAAAATGCCCAAGAATTCAGGGCGCAACCAATATCTGGTAAATCAAAACAATTTACATTGCACACCAGCGGTACTACGGGTACACCGTTGAGTGTTTATACCGATCAAGATTCCAGAAGTGAACACTATGCCTTTTTTTCGCGGCTACGTTCATGGTATGGCCTACAGCCAGTTGATCGAAGGGCTACAATGTTTGGCCGAATTATTATGCCTGCTTCACAAAAAGAACCGCCGTTTTGGCGTTACGACGCTATAAACAAAAACCTGCTAATGTCCTCATACCATTTAAAAAATGAAAACCTGATTCATTACTACAACACGTTAATTGATTACAAACCGCAGGAAATATTTAGCTATCCCTCAAGTATCGTGCAGCTTGCTGATTTTATTATTAAAGAAAATTTAAAGCCG
Organism: Cellvibrio sp. BR; assembly: GCF_000263355.1. Lineage (NCBI taxonomy): Bacteria > Pseudomonadati > Pseudomonadota > Gammaproteobacteria > Cellvibrionales > Cellvibrionaceae > Cellvibrio > Cellvibrio sp. BR. The sequence goes on from NZ_JH668200.1 coordinate 799,298, forward strand.
ATTAAACTAAAGTTGCTCATGACAACAGCAGAGCATCTGCATAATCATCAGCGCGAAAAGCTGGCGCGCGCCTTTGATGCGCCAATTGTTAACCAGTACGGCTGTACCGAAATGGCCTTCTTTGCATCAACCCTTCCTAGCGGCGATTTCTGTCTGCACCCGGAACACGGGATAGCAGAAGTAAGAGATTCATCTGGTGCGTTACAAGATGGTGGAGAAGGAGAGCTTGTAGTTACTGGGCTAGTAAATTTTTCAATGCCGGTTATTCGCTATGTTATTGGCGACAATGTTGAATTAGGAACTTATAACAACAATGGTTTTATGCAGTTGTTAGACGTTCAGGGCAGAAAGGATGATGTTATTTATATGCGTGACGGGACTCCGGTCGGGCGGTTAGATCCCATTTTTAAAGGTGGTTCTGGTATTAAAGCTGCGCAGATCTTTCAGAGTGAGGATGGGAATGTTGAGTTACGTATACTTCCAGATGATAGTTATTCGGAAAGTCTTGGCGTTGCATTAAAAAATGAACTTATCAAAAGAGTGGGTTGTGATTGTGTGATTAACCTAGTTTTAGTGAATGAAATTGAAAAATCTAAAAATGGAAAATTTAAATCGGTTGTAAGTAGGTTTGTGAGGACTATATGAAGCTAGCTTTTGTAGGGGATATTTCCTTAGGAGAATATTATCTAAGCTTTGGTCATGGACCTAAATCTTATGCACATAAAAGAAACATTTTTGAAAATGTTAAAGATGTGTTATCCGATGCGGATTTTGTTTTTGGTAACTTAGAGACGCCTGTATCCAACATTGGATTAGATGGTAAAAATCCCGAGAGTGCAGTCTTGCGCGGTGATCCAAATCACTTGTCAATGCTCGCTGATGCTGGATTTAAAGCATTATCGATAGCAAACAATCACATCGTGCAGCATGGTGAAGATGTTTTTAGAGATACGATAAAAGAACTTGAAAAGAATAAAATTGTTCCTATGGGGGTTTCTGGTAGAGACACTCCAATCTTTGAAAAGAATGGAATTAAAGTTGCTATTATCGTAGCGTCAGATGTTCCTGATAACACTGATAAAAATCAATCTTCTTATGATGTGCTCGATTCTGAAAAAATAAAAAATCAGATAAGAAATGTTAAAGATAAGGTTAATTGGGTTATTTTGTTTTTGCATTGGGGTAAGGAAGATTGTGTGCTTCCTAATCCACATCAAATGAATCTTATTGATGCATTTAAGTTAGACGGTGCCAATTTTATTATTGGCCATCATCCACATATATTTTATCCAATTGAGGCTTCCGAGAAGTTTTTATCTGCGCCTTCTTTAGGAAATTTTGTATTTGATCTTTGCTGGGATGAGCGGTTAATGAAATCTGGTGTTTTACATTTGGAGCTAAATGCAAGCACTTTCACTGCTGCATTCACTCCCATTTCTTTAGATAGAAATGGAGTTCCATCCATTTCGGGCTCTACAAAATGTTTAGGTGAGGGAGTTTTTGATCCTTATAGCAATAGTCCTGATTTTTCCAGAATTGGTTTTCAAAAAAATATATTCTTTATAAAAAACATTTTTCGTGGTGAATTTTTTCTTAAAATAAAATTCATTTTCGGGAAAATTTTAAACAAAATATTTAAGATTAAGATATATGAAAATTACAAGAATAAAGATTAAAAAAGCCTTCTATCTTTTAGTGGGTAATTTATATATATCCATATTAAGGATTTTTAATAATATTGAAATAATGAGAGGTGTTAAAGTTTTTGGAGTTCCTATTATTAACATAGATGACAACGCATCTATAAAGATAGGTGGTGATGTTATACTTAATTCCTTTAATGATGATTATCATGTAAATATGTATGGTCCTATCAAGCTGTATGTTGAAGGTGACGGAGCTTTTATAAGAATAGGTGAAAAAACAAGGATTCATGGCTCGTGTATTCATGCGAGAAAGGGAATTAGTATAGGTAAGCGATGTTTAATAGCTGCAAACACAAACATTATTGATTCTCATGGGCATAGGGCGTTCTTGAGCGATGTGGAAAAGAGATATTTGTCTGTTGATGAACCAAAAGAAATTGTTATCGAAGATGATGTTTGGATTGGGTGTAATGTATTGATTTTTCCCGGAGTAAAAATTGGGAAAGGTGCAATTATTTCAGCTAATAGTGTTGTAAAAAATGATGTTCCATCCTGTTCTATAGTTTGCGGAAATCCCGCAGTCCTAATTTCTAAGGATAAATAGAATTTCTAGTCCGGTTACTAGGTATGCATCCAATGAAAAAGGTAATGCCTATAATCACGCCTACGGAGTTAACCCTGCATGAATTTTTGTTTTGTTTATAAAGAAGATTATCCTTGGGATGTAAGGGTAGAAAAAATTGTAAAAACTTTAAGTATCAATGGGCACGCTATAAATTTGGTTTGTAGAAATATAAATCAAAGAGATCCCATAGAGAGGATGGAAGATTTTGATGTTTATCGACTGCCAAGAACTGAAAGGCTTCCGAAAGTAATAGCTTCTATCATTAATTATCCTCTTTGGTTCAATCCGTTCTGGCTCTATTTAATTGCAAAAATTGCTATTGCGAAGCGATGTGATGGAATCATCATAAGAGATTTGCCGTTAATGCTTGCTGGAATCATTGTTGCTCGCTTATCTGGTAAGAAAGTTATTTTCGACATGGCAGAATGCTATCCTGAAATGTATAGATCGGTAGCTGAATATGGTTCTGAGTCAAAAATAAATCGTTTGTTGAAAAATCCCAGTGCAGCAGATCTTTATGAAAAGATATGCTTGAGGTTATGCGATCATATTTTTGTCATGATCGAAGAATCGAGAGATCGACTTATTAACAAGGGAGTCGATCCTAAGAAAATAACAATCGTAAGCAATACCCCTGTTCTGTCGAGTGCTTCTCTTGCACTTAAAAAACATAGTGGTAAAGAATTGCATATTGTTTATGTGGGCTTCATTACTAAAATCAGGGGAATCGATCTATTGGTTAAGGCTGTATCACAATTTATTGCGCGTGTGGATGGTGACAGGGGAATCACTGTCGACATAATTGGTACTGGCTTAGCTAAAAAAGAAATTGAGAGTTTGGTAAATGAACTAGGGTTAAGTGATCATATTACAGTTCATGGTTGGCTTGATCACAACGAAGTTAGAGCGATTATGGCTAAAGCGAATGTGGGGGCTCTCACCTACAGATTTTGCGGACATTGGAATCACACAATACCTAATAAAATTTTCGACTATATGGCTTCTGGCTTACCTGTGTTAAGCACTAATGTGATTCCTATAGCTAGGATACTAAACTCAGTCGGTTGCGGTTTGACTACGATAAATGGAGATATCGATGAGATTGCAGCCAATCTGATAAGTCTCACAGACTTTGAGCTTAGAAATGATCTTGGAAGCAAAGGTCAAGCGGCTATTCTTAACAGCTTTAATTGGGGGATTGACTCAAAAAGAATGTTATTCAGTATAAATGACCTTTTTTCTAATCATCAGACTTAAAAAGTATATCTTAATAACTGAATTACCATATTTTCTAAAGTAATTCTGTTTAAGTGATGCTAAGAAGCCAGGTCAGTCTCTTAGCAGTGAACTGTTGGGCTCTTTCAAGGGGTGGTTCGGCGCTTCCTGAGGAAAAGGTATACTAACTAAGCTCAATATTATTAATGATAAAAAAGTCGCTATTAGAAATAAATTGATATGCCTTCGCTGAAACATAGCTACTATGATTAAGTGGTTATATTGTGCGCTGTATATCGTTAAATGAGGGGATGTAAATAATGAGAGCCCTATTGTTGGTTCTGTCAATAATTCCAGTGTTGGGATTTGCTCAAGTGGTTAGTCTGGTCTCCTTGGAGAAAACTGGTGATGGTCAGATTGCCAGTGTTATCCTTAAAGGTAGTGGCTTTGGTGCTAAATCTGTTCCTATATTCTATGATCAGGTTGGCCCCGTGTATGAAAAAGGCCTGCTCAATTCATATTTCGATAGTTTTCCTCCTGATCGTGAGATTACCCAAAAAGATACGATGGGGAACACAAGTTCTCCATGGTCCAATTCTTATGGTGCACTATTTATTCGTAGTGATCCCGTTTTGGCTCGAGGGGCGGCGACAGGTAAGTATTACAACGGCATTGGAGTAAAGGTTAATTTACAGAACCCTCGTGTACATTCGCGTTCTGGCACTTCCCCTGAGGTCAAAAAAACCTACATAAGCTGGTGGTTTCGGCAACAAAATGAGACGCGCAATTATTTTCAATTTGAATTGAGTGATGTCGATACTGAATTTAATCCGTCAGAGGGAGAGGAGTTTGTGGTTGATGCCGGTGCTCATTGGTCAGGTGTTACCACGATTTATGGAAGGGTAATAGCGTACTACCCCGCAACCAAAACTTTACATGCTAATTTTTATGGCCAATACAATACCAATCGCTTAACTGGTAACCGTCTTACATTAAGCTCTACCAATAAATCTGCGCTGCTTGCAGTGAATACCCGCGGGCCTGGCTCCAACAAATACATACGTGTTTGGGAGAGTGATGGAACTGAGGGGACTTTCCGTCTCTCATGGACCAACTTTTCTGTTCATCAGGCAGACTTCAGTGTAGTAAATAGGTCGAATGTTATTCCTCGGGAGTGGAATTTCATGGAGTTGTTTATCGATCAGGTAAAGGGGCACATTAAGACCAAGGTCAACGGTCTTATTGATGCTGAGGGGAGTTATTCCGAGCCATCTGACGCTGCAGGTTATTCGCCAACCATAGGCTTGATTGGGCAAGACGTGAATCAGATTGAGATGCATCAAGAAATTTGGATGGATGATATTTATCTGGATGGATCTTTTCGTCGTATTGTGCTGGGCAATGCCCCCAAGTTTTCTGATGTAACTCATCAAGAAGTACAATTTTTTAGCTCTTGGAAAAATGAGGAAATCAGATTTAAACCATATTACGGAGGGCTTGATCGCAAAAAGCCAGCTTATATCTATATTTTCTCTGATGACGACATTCCCAATGAAGCTGGTATAGCATTTGAAAGTCCGCCAAAAATGGACAATTAGATAAGTCTACAGGCTTGATCCCGCTTGGGGTCAAGCCATATTGAGATTTAAAATGTATATCAAGCCTTTACGGCATTAAAAATGAGGGACCCTATTTTTTTTGAAGTAAGAGTTATAGGGTATGCAAGAAGCATCGAGCCAATCACCACTGTCGCTATTTTGAATAACGCAATATGCCAGTTTTCACCAATATCCTTCCAGCCAAAAAATTCTTCAGTAGCAACTATGAGCAGTGAATGTATCAAAAATATTCCGTATGAGTGCCTTGCAAAATAGTTGAGAATAACTTTTAGCAAGCTCAAATGCGATATTAAAGGCTGAACGATATTCGCACTTAAAAGGCAGAGTAAAACACCTACTAATCCGAAAAGAAAATAATAGATATCTGGGTAGTACGCGTGATCAGAAAGGTTATTGCTTGTATTTGTAAGGGATATGATGGCTAGCAATCCTAGAATGCATATGCCAAACAAATAAGTAATTCCCCTTAACTTTTTCCTCCAATCAATCAAAAAACAATAGGCACCAATAAAGAAATAGGATGAGTAAACTAATTCTTGGAAGAAGCTGTGGCCAAAGAAATTTAACTCTTTCCCAAACGGAATAAAGAACTGAAATGATGAGAGAGCTAGTCCAGTAATTGCGGGTATAAGAATTAAATAGTGCTTGTTAGCTGATATAGTAAAAATCAAAGGGCTCAAGATTAGGCAAAATAGCAAAACACGTAGGTACCAAATTTGGCCTAATGGGTAGGGCATCTGGTCTGAACTCGGAGAGAGCAATATTACTCTAAACAAGTGTTCAACCGATAAGTCGACTTCTGCAAAAGTCGACTTGACCGCTAGCGACAAAATATAAATGAGATAAAAGGGTGTTACGCAACCAATCAAAGCTTTTATCAGATAAGCTTTGGTGGTTTTCCTCTTTAGGAAAAGCGAAATACATATAAACCCAGAACAAAAAAATAAAACGGGTAAAAAAATGCCGATGTAAGAGCTGTAGGGAAGATATGCCCAGCTCAGCCCTAGATGAACTAATACAACCCTTAGAATTGACGCTCCCTTTAGGTAGTTTACATATTCACTGTCTTGTGCACTTAAAGATGGTGCTTGGTTTTTTTCCATTTGTTCTCATCCGATAAGACGAAAGGTTTTTTGGGGGGGCTAAATAATAGAGTTTTCAGCAGGCAATGTCTGCTCACAGAACAAAATAGGTCTGGTTGATCATCATATTGTTTCGGTTAGAGCGGGACATAATGTAAGCAACCACTAATTTTGTTAAGATGCGCACCTATTATCGAGTTTGAAAAGGATTAGGTAGCATGAGTTACACTCCCAGTTTGGTCTCAGTTTTGATCCCTCTTTTTAACCGTGCGCAATACATAGAAGAAACCATTCATTCAGTTCTTTCTCAGGACTATCCAAACATTCAGTTAATTGTTATTGATGACGGTTCCTCTGATGGCGGCGACTTATTAGTCCAAGCAATAGCGGATCAAACAAAACTAATTCTTTTACGTCACCCTGGCAATGTAAATAAAGGCCAGGCGGCAGCTTTAAATCTTGGTTTAACGATGGCGACCGGTGAATTTATTGCCGTGTTGGACAGCGATGACCTCTATGCTCCCGGGAAAATTGCTAAGCAAGTAGCGTTTTTCCAGCAAAACCCTGAAGTGGGTTTGGTTTATGGTAACGGTAAGGGCATTGATGCTGCCGGCAATGTGATATACGAAATTAATTACGATAATCGTATAGAGCGCAGCGACCCCAATGACCTGCTGCTGGATTGCTATTTTTTATTGCCACAAAATTCATTGGTGCGTGCTTCGGTTTACCAACAAGCTGGTAATTTTGATGAGACACTACGCTCTGGTCAGGATCATGACATGCTCATCCGCTTGGCCGAAAAAACTAAAATCGCCCACCAATCGATAGATTCCTTCCGTTATCGCCGCCACGGTGACTCAATCAGTGCCAAAGGAACAGAGACCCGCTGGCGGTGTGGCCTGATTATTCTTGAAAAAGCCGCACAGCGGTATCCCTACCAAAAATCAACCTTGCGTAAGCGTCGCGCCTTGGTCAACTTTCGTTTGGCTCAAGCGCTCTATCAAAAGAAAACCAATCGTTTTGAAATGGTGTGGCGGATGTTATTGGCAGGGTTGTTAGATCCGGTAAGATCGATTGCGGTCGTGACTGGCAAAGAGAAAATTAGATGAAAATTTTGTTGGTCATTGACCGCCTTACAAACCCTCATGCGGGTACTGAGGGTCAGTTTTTGTTGCTGATTAATCTACTGCAAAACGCGGGATGTGAATTGCGAGTAGTAATATTGGCAAACAGTGACTGGCTGAATAAAAATCCGCTGTCGTGCTCGACTGCTGTTATCGGCTCATCGTCAATTAAATCCCCCAAAACATGGTGGCGCGTTTACAGGCAGGCGCGCCAGGCAGAAGTGGATGGCTTTCAATTAGCACACATTTTTTTTAATGACGCCTCCGTGGTGTGCCCTCCCATGTTTTCGCTGGCGGGTATCAAATCCATTATCTCGCGCCGTGATATGGGCTTTTGGTATAACAGTATTTATCGCGCGGTCCTTCCATTCACTGGAAAATTTGTGTCCTGCGCGCTGAGCAACAGCCGTGCAGTGGCAAATGTCACCGGCGAGGTTGAGCGTATTCCCCAATCCAAATTGCGAGTTATTTATAACGGTTTTAATCGTACGCTTTCTGCTGAGGCGAGAGTTCCCGAGTTGGAAGCGCTTAAGGTGTCTGGTGCGACTATTTTCGGTTTGGTTGCCAATATCCGCCCGATAAAACGTATGCAAGATGCAATTGCTGCACTGGCTCAGTTGGATCTCAACAGCCATAACCCGCACCTGGTAATTATTGGTGCCGGTGATACAACTGAATTGAAATCTCTGGCGAGTAACCTGAGTGTTGGCGAACGTGTACATTTTTTTGGTTCTCGCAGTGATATCCCTGACTGTTTGCAATACCTCTCTGCAGGGCTTTTGTGTTCGGAGTCTGAGGGTTTTTCTAACGCAATCGTGGAATATCAATTCGCGGGGCTACCCGTTATTTGCAGCCGAACCGGCGGCAACCCGGAAGCAGTTACACAAGATCAAACCGGTTGGTTGTATGAGGTCGGTGATGTGGCTGAATTGAGCAAGGCTATGGCTGCAGTACTAAATACACCAGAGCGTGCGAAGGCAATGGGTACTACTGCAAAAAAAGAAGCGGAATCGCGTTACACCATTGATGCGATGCTGAACCAGCACTTGTCGCTGTACCGCGAGTTAATCGGAGTTAAGTCATGAAGTCAGCCGTTATTGAGTTGGCGGGTAAATTGGGCGGCTATCAAATCGCGCGCGTACTTACCCGCAACCAACCCAAAATTCTTATGTATCACCGTTTCTCTGCAGAAAAAAAAGGTCATGAAGTTACGGCAGCTACCTTCGAGCGCCAATTGCAGTTGATGAAACGTTATTTTCAGCCAATGACATTGGCAACACTCGCGCAGTCTATTCAACAGACTGGTAATGCGCCCAAGAATGCAGTGGTAATTACGGTTGATGATGGCTATCGCGATTTTTATGAAGTTGCTTATCCGCTGTTAAAACACTACGCGGTGCCCGCTACATTTTTTGTGACTACGGGGTTTGTAAATCAGGATCTGTGGCTGTGGTACGACCAGGTGCGATGGGTATTATTAAACAAAAAAAATAGCCATAAAAGAATCACAGTTTCACGGTTAAGTGTCGATCTAGATAAAGATAGCGATAGCCTATGGTCGCTAATTGTTAACCATTTTCTGCAAATCAGTAATAGGGATCGGTTGCTGGGAATGGAAGAGTTAATTAGTGGGTGTAATGTCAGTGTTCCGGCAGTGGCTCCACGTGAATATGAAGCGGTGACTTGGGCACAGTTAGCCGAAATGCAGCGGGAGGGAATTGAAATAGGCGGGCATACGGTAACTCACCCATCACTCGGTATGGCATCTATTGATGAGGCAAGATTGGAAATAATAGGGTCCAAAAAAGATATTGAGCGCGAACTTGGTTTAGCGGCTAGAACATTCTGTTATCCCAATGGGCAGCCTCAGGACTACACCGAAGCGGTTAAGTCGGTAGTAAAAGAGGCTGGCTATTTAACAGCGGTAACCGCCTTCTCTGATCGCCATAATATTGCTTTGGAAAATAGTTGGAGAAGGTTTACCGCCGCAGAGGAAAGCTTTCAATTTAAAAAGTCGCTCTATGGTGTTGAGCATATGGGCAATATCATCAAGAAGCATGAAAGAACAAAAATCTGAGCCCTTATTCTATATGGGCGTTAAAGGAATTGAGTATGTTGAAAAATATTGCTTCAGGCATGCAAGATAAAATTTCATTGCTGTCCGAAAAAATGGCTGATAGTTATTTCTCTGAATTTTCTATAACGCAGTTTGGAATTCAAAAAAAAGAAAATATTGAGGAAATGCGAGTTGGATTCGTAATTCCATTATTAAAGATATTGATTGAATATCTGCGTAGCTCACGGCGCGAATTGCTTTATATCTATCTTGACGAGAGAAAGCGTTATAGCCCCCATCTGTCCACTTCCGAAATACAGTTGTCCTATCATACATATATGGTAAAGGCAGACTACAGAATACTTTGCGACATATTGCTTGAAAGAGCGCCAAAGTATGAAGATTGGATGGCATTGCATGCACCGCTGATATCAATAAATAACAATACGGTAAAAGTTCTAGCGGTGGGTGACTGCTTGATGAACGAGGTGAGGGTTTTTTCAAACCCGAGTTATTTTAAAAAAGATTTTTCCATAGACTTTAGGTGTATCTATTTTAGCGCTAATTCTAGTGGTGGGTTAAATTCGGAGAGTATTTTAGAGTATGTAAACGCCAACAATATTGATATTGTCAGTTTTAGTTTCTTTAGTTTCGAGGCGCTTCCTGAGTATTCAAGAATTATTTCTCATGCCGAGAAGATGACCTACCAGGAGATAGAACATTTTTGTGATGGAATGATTAGTCAGGTCCAGCTATTTTTAATAGGGTTGCGCGCGCAAACTAATAAAACCTTTCTGGTTCATAATGTTTCCGGATTACCTTTGGGGCGTTGGCGTAAATATTTGCCGCTAGTACCTCCCATGGGGCCAAAGAAAAAAAATGCAGTTAAATACCTCAATGAAAAATTGATTGAGGTTATTCGCAATATTGAAAATATAATTCTGGTTGATGAGTTAAGTGTATCAATAGAAAAGGGCATAAAGCATTGCGCAAAAGAAATTGCCCCTCAGCGTAAATACCACGGCATGTTTCATACCTCATATTTTGGTGTATACCTTTCTGAAATATATATTCAAGAAGCGGAAGCATATCTTTCACTAAAAAAATGCAAAGCAATCTTGGTTGACTTCGATAATACTCTTTGGTCAGGTGTTATGGCTGACGGAGAGGTGAAGCACTTTACGGCAAGGCAGCAGCTATTAAAAGAATTAAAAAATGTTGGGATAATTCTGGTGGCTGTTAGCAAAAATACGGAAGAGAATATCCGTTGGCATGAAATGTTACTAAAAAGGGAAGATTTTGCGTTTTTACAGATTCATTGGAATCCAAAAGCTGAGTCAGTGAGTGCTACTGTCGGCGCATTAAATATTGGTAAAGATAGCTTCGTATTTATTGATGATAATAGACATGAACGTGCCCTGGTGGCAGATGCTCATCCCGATGTAATTATTTTAGATGCTGAAGCAGATTCAACTTGGGTCGCGTTAGAGCGCTTAAAGAGCTATCCAAATACGCAAGCCACAGAAGAAGCAATGAAACGAACTGCAATGTATCAGGAGCAAGCCGCGCGTAATGCAGCTCTTGCACCAGTGGCTGGTTCGCTGGAGAATTTAAGCGCCTTAGGCTTGTGGTATACATTTAATGAAGCGAAGCTGGAAAATATAGAGCGGGTGTTAGAGCTTATCAATAGAACTAATCAATTTAACCTCACAACCATTCGCTACTCAAAAAAGGAAGTGCTTGAATTCTATTCAAGCAAGCGTCATCTCGTGTTTACGTCGAGCTTAGGCGATAAGTTCGGTGACTTGGGTTTGGTGGCGGTAATCGTCGTGGCACTCAAGGAAGAGGGCGTTGCGGAAATAGATACTTTTGTTATGAGTTGTAGGGCAATGGGTTTTTCGTTAGAGAAAGCACTCATCAATGAAGTTGTATTCTTCCTAAGAAACAAAGGTTTTACTAAAGTCTACGGAAGGTATGTGCCGTCGGATAGGAACTCCCCGTCGGCGTCACTCTATTCAGGTGCCAAGTTTGCTCTTATTGAGGAAAACTATTATTGCGCTGCTGTAGAAGCATTTAATGCTGAAATAGTTTCGTGGCTGTCACGAGTTTAAAGGGCATCCTAATGGCTGGTTATATTTCGCGTAATAATTTTGGCGGCAATCAGTTGCTCAGTGTATCGGCAGCGACATTTTTCTTTTATATCTGTTACCTCGCTGTATTTTTTCTAAACCTACCAGCGCGTATTCCTGGTTTAGGAGTGCTGCGCCCGACGTTTTTGTTGTTTTTTATTATATCCATGTTGCTTTTCTTTCAACGTGATAAGTTCAGTGAAAAATTAGCACACCCAATTTTTAAAGCTCTGGGTGTTTTCATTATTATGATTTTTGTTACCTTACCCTTCGTGACTTTTCCAGGTAGTGTATTAAAAGTTAATTTTTCCACTTTCCTAAAAGCAATTGTGTTCCTCTACTTTACTGCGCTCATTCTAGATACAGAAAAGAGGTTGAAAATAGCACTATTAGTATTTGTTGTACTACAGGTATTTAGGGTGTTGGAACCATTGTATTTGAATCTCACTAGTGGTTATTGGGGCAGCTCTACTTATATGGGGGAGGGTGAGTTTGCAAACCGATTGGGAGGTGCTCCAGCAGATATAATTAATCCGAATGAACTAGGGTTTGTAATAGTAACCGCTATTCCGTTTCTTCACTATTTTCTTATAAGTCGCGCTATTCTAGTAAAGCTATTCTATTTTTTATTGCTAGCATTTCTACTCTATGCATTGATATTAACCATGTCTCGTGGAGCATTCTTGGCTTTACTTGTGGTTTGCTGGTTTATATTTAAGGAAAGCAAAAAAAAGATGTTCCTTCTTGTTTTTGCTGCAGTTGGTGTTGTGGCTGCCTTAAGTGTTATGAATGATATACAGCGTGATCGTTATCTGTCGTTGTTTTCATCAGAGGCAAAACAATCAAATACTGCGGAGGGGCGCATTAACGGCATGATTCAGGAATTTGAGTTGGGTTTAACGCGGCCAATTTTCGGTTACGGTTTGGGGACCACAAATGAGGCGAAATTTAATACTTTTGGTAGGTCGCAAGCAAGTCATAACATGTATATGGAATTACTTATAGAAGTTGGAATTGTAGGTATGATTTTCTTTGGTCGTTTTATTTTTGCGATTAAACGTCAGCTTAATGTGTCGATACTTAATACCAATGATAGCTATCCATTTTATAAAATCCTATTCAAGATACTTAACATTGTTTTTTGGATGTTTGCTGTATATAGCATCAACTATTGGGGATTAAGCCAGTATTACTGGTACAACTTGGCAGGTTTTGTAGTGGCGGCCTCTCTATTAATGAGAGTAAATGAAATCAAGGGGGTGAAAGCGTGAAAGTATTATTGGTGGCACGCTGGCCAGTTGGCGGAATAAAAACTTATTTTCGCTACATTTATGGTAGAAGAACGTTTGAAAATGTAGAAATTTCCTTGATTGCACCGGCAGACGGTTTGAAAGAATTTCTTGATACCCAACTTCCTGTCGGCCGAATAAAACTATTGCCGGTAAAAGGCGATGGAAAATCAATCAGGGCTAGACTTAAAGTTGAGTTGGCGACTGGTAATTATGACTTGGTTCATTCGCATGGTTTTTCAGCCTCCTTTTTTGTGCAGCAAGTTATGTGGAAAAGGAAGGTCCCTCATATTATGACTGCGCATGATGTGTTTTTACCCGGTACATTTAAGGGTGGCGGCGGGTGGCTTAAAAAGCTCGCTATGCGTTGGCTGCTAGGATCTGTTTTCCGGGTATTGTCCGTATCTCAAGACGCGCGCAACAATATATATGAATATTTTCCTCGGCTGCCGTCTAAACAGGTAAAGAACATTACCAACGGCATAGATACCGATTTTTTTTCCAAGGGATTAGCTCGCGATTTGCGGACTGAGTTGAATGCGGGTCATCGACCGATTATTGGTTTTTTTGGGCGGTTTATGGCACAAAAAGGATTTCGACAACTCGTACAAGCGATTGAAATTTTGGTAAACCAATCTCCAGCTGCTATGAAGCCATTGGTGCTGACATTTGGATGGGGTGGCTTTATTCGTGAGGACTTTGCTTTAATTGAGTCCAAGGGTTTAAAAGATTATTTTATCCAGCTGCCTGGGACTAACGATATGCCTGCGGCGATTCGCGGAGTTGATCTGGTAGTGATGCCTTCCCGTTGGGAGGCGTGTCCCTTGCTACCGATGGAGGTGTTAAGTTGTGGTGTGCCTATTGTCGGGACTGATTGTGTTGGGTTGCGCGAGGTGTTGTCAAATACCCCTGCAAAGGTAGTTTCTGTGGGTAATGCAGAGCAATTGGCGGTTGCCATTTCCGAACAATTGCAAGAAGGCGGCGAACGGTTTTTTGAGTACCAACCTTTGGCACTAAAAAGGTTTTCAGCTCATGAGCACGCACAGGTATTACACGAACTTTATCGTGAAATATCCGGAACTCCACCCAATGTATAAGCGTCTCGCTTTTAATACTGCTTCTAATCTTGGAACCCTGTTTTTAAAGTTGGGCATCACCTTTGTGATGACGCCGATTCTAATAACAAACATGGGCAATTACGATTACGGCTTGTGGGAAATGGTGGGTGCTGTTATCGGTTATATGGGTATGCTGGATTTAGGTATCCGCCCCGCTGTTAGCCGGTTTGCATCCCGTTTTATTGCCCAAAAAGATGAGGCAGCGCTCACCACTCTCTATGCGACAGCTTGGTTTTTTTTATTGGTAGTGGGAGTTTTTATTGCGATTATTTTATCGGTTGCCGGATTTTTCTTTGCAGATTTAATCGCACCGGCAGATAGCTCAGATAATTTACGCTACACCTGGTTTTTGCTGATACTCGCGGCACAGTTACTGATTACATTTCCCTCTTACACCGCAGAAAGTTATTTGGAGGCGTATCAAGAATACTACCTAAAAAATAATGTCACTATTTTTAATTCAATAATTGGCAGTACTATTATTTTCGTGTTTATTACGCCAGAGAATGCACTGCTGCTATTGGCCGGTGTAAACGCTGTAGGAACTTGCAGTAAATATCTTTTCCTGGTCTGGCTAATGCAGTATCGACGTAAATTTTTACGCTTGCGTCGCACCTATTTTTCGCTGGCACAATTGAAAGAATTATTAAGGTTTAGTGTTAAAACCCTGGTTCAAGGCGTTGCTACTAAAATTGAAAATGCAACCGATACCTTGGTAATAGGTTTTATTATGGGGCCGGCTTCTGTGCCGCTTTATAGTATCCCTGCAAATTTAGTGAGTTATATTCGCCTTATTTCCTATAATTTCACCCATGTATTTATGCCTTATTTCAGCTCCCTTGGCGCACTGAATGATCAGAAAAAAATACAGGAAGTGTATTTGACTGGCAGCAAGTTTACGGTGGCGCCCTGTTTAATTCTGGCGATTGGTGCCTACGCCTTGGGCGCTGATTTTCTTGCGTTGTGGGTAGGGGAGGAGATTGCTAATTCAGCGAATAGTTTTCTCGGTGTGCTAATAGCATTTCTGGTTTTACCATTATTTAATCCTATGGCAAGTCGGTATCTGACCGCCATTGACAAGCATGGCTTTTTTGCTAAATGGCAGCCCATAGTTGCATTGGCGAATTTGGGCTTGAGTGTACTACTAATTTATCCCTTAGGTATTTTAGGGGTTGCGTTGGGTTCACTCATTCCTGCCTTGGTTTTTCAGCCAATATTATTGAGTATTTGTTGCAAAAATTTGGGTTTTTCCCCTGTTGTGTATCTGCATGCCGCACTTCTCCCTTGGTTGGTTCCTTGCGTCGGTATGCTAATAGCTATTTTTTTCGCCAAAGAGTTTTTCCTTATTAACAATTATTTGGTGCTGTTGATGGTTGCCGCTAGTGCAACTCTCGTATTTATATTATTTGGTTGGTTATTTGCATTAACGGTAAATGAGCGTTCACAGTTAGCTGCTATTCTGAAACGCAAGAAACATCAAGGGTAAGGAAATTTATGTGCGGTTATGCCGGAATGGTGGTGACTTCCAAAGCGATAGGTGCGCTAACACCTGAATTGCTGCGTGCAATGGGTAATAGTATTCGGTTGCGTGGGCCTGATGATCAGGGTGTTTGGTTAGATGCCAAACTTGGTGTGGGTTTGGTGCATCAGCGCCTTGCCATTCAGGACTTATCACCTTTGGGTGCTCAGCCTATGCAGTCCAGCACCAATCGCTTTACTATTGCTTTCAATGGCGAAATTTATAATTTTAAACAACTTAAAGCCCGTTTGGTTGCCCTAGGTTTTCAGTTCAAAGGTGGCTCAGATACCGAAGTTATTTTAGCGGCGTTTGAGGCCTGGGGGGTCGATGCAGCGCTGATTGAATTTGTGGGTATGTTTTCGATTGCGTTGATTGATCATCAAGAAAAGCAGCTGTGGTTAATTCGCGACCGCATGGGAGAGAAGCCGCTTTATTATTATCAGGCAGATGGCAACCTGTTGTTTGCCTCAGAGCTAAAACCCTTGATGTTGTGCCCTTTATTTAAAAAGGACATAGAGCAGGGCGCGGTTGGTTTGTTAATGCGCCACAACTATATTCCTGCACCGTGGAGTATTTTTAAAAATACTTTCAAGTTGGAGCCGGCCCATTATTTGCGCTTTGATTTATTAAATATCGCAGCGACGCCGGTAAAAAAATGTTACTGGCAGCCATCGTTAAACTGGAATCAGTCGCTTACTACACAAGCGCTGCATGAGCAGTTGGAACCGCTCTTAAGTCAGGTTATTGCTGATCAAATGATTTCAGATGCACCGCTCGGTGCGTTTTTATCCGGTGGTATAGACTCCTCCACAATTGTGTCACTCATGCAGCGGCAATCCTCACGCCCGGTAAAAACATTCTCAGTTGGTTTTAATGTATCTGGCTTTAATGAAGCTGAGCATGCGAAAGCAGTAGCTAAACATTTAGGAACAGATCACAGCGAATTTTATGTAGAACCTCAGGATGCTTTGAATATCATTAGTCAACTTCCTGAAATTTATGATGAACCATTTGCAGATTCGTCGCAGATTCCGACCTTTATTGTGAGCCGCATGACTCGGCAGCAGGTTACGGTTGCTTTATCCGGTGACGGTGGTGATGAGTTGTTTGCCGGTTATAGCCGTTATGCCAGTTATGCACGCGGTTTCGCATCACGCCAACAGGGTCTTGTAAATAAATTAATGAATGGTTTACCGGCATCCTTGGTTGTGCAGTTGACTCGCGTACTTAAATCAAACCAGCGCGAATTATCACAAGCGTTGCTATTGGAAAAAGTACAGCGTTATAGCGTGGGCTTTAAATCACCTGACGCGCGTAATTACTATCAAAATCAGATTGGCTACTGGCTTAATCCTGAAGCTCATTTGAAATCTGCCACACGTTTGCCCTATGCGTTGGATGATATGCCACTGCGTGAAGATCCCACATCGACGTTTCAGTGGTGTGATATTAATTCCTATCTGCCCGATGACATTCTTGTGAAAGTTGACCGTGCCGCTATGGCAAACAGTTTGGAAACTCGTGTGCCTTTACTGGATCATCGTTTGGTTGAGTTATCTTTAACTGTACCCACTGCGATTAATGTGGTGAATGGTGTGACCAAGCAACCCTTGCGCAATATTTTATACCAGTATGTTCCGCGCGAATTGGTTGATCGACCAAAACAAGGTTTTGCGGTTCCGGTGGGGCATTGGTTAAAAAATGAATTACGTGAATGGGCAGAGGATTTGTTATCCGAAAAGTCGCTTGCTGATAGCAATGTATTTAATAGCGACTTAATTCGTCAAAAATGGCAGGCACATCTGACCACCAGTCATGATTACTCCTTCCATTTATGGTCAGTGCTGATGTTCCAATCCTGGCACAGGAAATATATGTAATTATGACAATCACCGTTTCCACGGAAATTATTACTGCTGCGTTGCTAACTGAAGTTGCTAGTTTGTATGCGGCGGATAAATATAAAAAATCCTTATGGGAATGGCAGTTTTGTCCGCGGTTTGGTCGAGATGTACAATGTATTGTTGCGCGGGATGGTGATCGTATAGTTGGTTTTAACGCGACTATGCCCATAAAGCTCGTCGCAGAGTCCAATCAGGTTATGGATGCTATATGGAGCTGTGATTTTATTGTTGCGCCTGCATACCGTGGTAAGGGATTAGGGCAATCTATAAAAGACGAAATGGCAAATGCATTCAAAATGCCAATCATGTCGTTGGGTATTAGCGACAGTGCGTTTCCATTATTATTGAAAAAAGGATGGCATTCTCCTGCACGTCTTGATGTTTGGGATTTAATGAATCATCCCAGAACATTAAAACAAATTATGTTGTTCAGTTGGTCAAAAATTTGTCGGGCATATTTATTCCTTACCACAAGAAATTTATATAGAAAATATCGTGTTGAAGAGCTAAACCAGCTGCCGCAAAAAGCAGTTATCCAGCATTTGTGGCAATTACATCGTGAGCATTCAAACGATGTAGAGATTTTACGAGATTACGAATATTTAAAATGGCGTTATGTTGATTGTCCGTTTAATGTGTATCGCTTTTTACATGTCGGTTCTGCCAATAAAGGAGCACAAGCGCTAATCATTTTTCGTATTACACCAGGTAACAGCCTGGAAGTGGTCGATTTTATTGGTTCAAAAAAATCCGAGGTGGTTTCGGCGGCATGTTCATTTTGGTTGCGATGTTACGCATCGGTCTTTGCAATTCACTGGAATACGTCTATTTCTGCGCTACGCCCTGGGTTGATTGCTAATGGGTTCGTTAAAAAAAGTTACGGTTCACGTTTTGCCACACTATCCGATCATGTGAAGGGCAATTGGGGGCTAGTTGCTGGCGATTCTGACGGTGACTTTTTGCGCGTTGCTAAGGAGCAGTTTGTTTTTCCAACAGTTATAGATAATGTATTTGCGGAAAATCCTGCGGCTCTACCTGCCGTGAATCTCCTTGGAAAACCGATTTATTATTGTGCTGAGGCGTTGGTTTATCGGCAGATCACCGAGCAAGAGTTTTATGCTATGGAGGTTGCTTGGCGTGAATTAATGGACAGGGCGGATGCTAATGCATTGTTCATGAGTTGGCAGTGGATGGTGAGTTGGTGGCGGCAATGGGGTAGTTACTTAAAATTAGATCTGAGTATTTTTCTTGTCTTCGAAAAAGATCGCCTGATTGGAATATTGCCTTTTTATAAATATAAAAGGGTTCTTATGGAAAATTATCAGTTTATTGGAAATGCCTGGGGCATTTTTCCTACTGTCCGATCAGAGTATATCTCTCCTATTTTTGATCGTGAAAAAGAAAAAAAATTATATAAAAGTTTGCAGGCATATATTCTATCCCGACCTTGTAATACTAGTTATATATTTTCTGATACACCAACCAATCAAATGCCAATGTTAAGCTATTGGCAGCATAGGAAAGATTTTGGTTATAGAACTCCTGTGTCAGGAGACTTTGATCATTACATCGCATCATTAGGACGAATGACACGCCTTAAGGCATTTAATCGCCGAAGTTATCTTGAGGAACATTATGCACATGTAGAATTTGTATTGATTACTCTTGAGGAAAAAAAACTGGATGAATTTTTCAATCATTTAAATTCTTTCCATCTGTTGCGTTGGGGTAAGCCTTGTTTTGAACAACGTGCAGTAGAGTTTCATAAGCAACTATTGCAAAGTGCTCTTGGTGTTAATGCTTTATTATCTTATTTGGTGGTTGATGGTTTGATTGTTTCTGCGTCGTATAATATTCAGATAGATGATGTCATTTATAATATTCAATCTGGATATCTTGAAGATTTTGATAAAAAAATCTCTCTCGGTACGTTGCATATGGGCTGGCTTTTGGAATATGCATTCAAATCTCCCGAAGTGAACTATTTTGACTTTCTTGCTGGTTTCGGGCGCGCCGAAGATTATAAAAAGCATTATCGGGGCGATTTGACCCAATTCTATACTCTGCAATACTTTTCCTCGCCGTGGGTAGGTGCTGTATATTGTAGTCGCCTTTGGTTGAAGTTTTATACCAAAAAAATAATGAATCTTGTTAGTCGCTCGCAAAGGGGAGGTATATGAATTTCTACATTTACTATTCTCGCGCTGGGTTAGGGTTGGCGAAGGATGCAAAAATATTAGAAGAGGCCTTGCTGTTGTTGGGGCATAAGGTAATCGTTAATGAAGTGCCTTTGCTTAATAAAACTTTTACCGGGAGGTTTTTTGAAACTCTGGTGACAATATTGATGCATTGCGGGATTTTATTTTTTTATAGGAAATTACAGCGGTTATTGTTGGGAAAGCCGGATATTGTTTCTATTCATCTGGAAAAAATATTCTATTGGAGGCTATTTTCTCATCGAAAGCAGATATTGATACCTAATCAGGAATGGTTCAATCCCCGATATTTTCCTCTGCTGTATTGTATTGATCACGTCTGGACTAAAACCTGGTTCGCAAAAGATATTTTCTCGGAATTTAAATCAAAAGTGGATCGCATAGGTTTTTGCTCTAACGTTGATTCGCACTACAGGATTGAAAAGTCTGCCAATTACTTTTTCTCTCGAGTGGGGTTAAGTCGTTTTCGTGGTGCGGATAAGCTAGTGGAGGTTTGGCGGCTTCACCCAGAGTGGCCAATATTAAAATTGGTAATAGATGTTTCATGCCGGCCGGAAAGCCCTCCGCAAAATGTGGAGTATATTGATATTTTTTCTAGTGCCGAAGAATACACTGCCTGTGCAAGCTCTGCGTTGTTTCATATTTATGCAACAGAGACGGAAGGGTTCGGCCACTCGATTGTTGAAGCTATGGGGTACGGCTCGGTAGTTTTGGTAACAGATGCCCCGCCTATGAACGAAATAGCAAATTCAGATTGTGCGTTGTTAATAGGTGCTAGTTATTCCGGGCAGAAATGGTTTTCCCCTCGATTTTCTGTAGGAGTTTCTGCGCTTGAGTCAGCAGTAGAATGTGCGTTGCAGTTGAGCTCTGAAAGAATCCAACAGCTCACTGGGAATGCCCAGCTAAGGCCCACGGCCTTGAAACAAGATTTTTATAACAATCTGGCAATAGCAATTAAAAAACTATAGTTTTCGCTCACTTTAGTTGGTAAAGGCCGCTTATTTATGGATAAAACTATGCTCATTTCGATTATTACTCCAACCTATAATCGCGAGGCATTCCTTCCTGCCGCGATAGAGAGTGTTCTTGCACAAAGCTATAAAGAGTTTGAGCTAATTATTGTAGATGATGGCTCTACCGATAACAGTCGTGAGTTAATTAACGCGTATGCTGACAAGGATCAGCGTGTTAAGTATTTATATCAGGAAAACCAGCGTCAAAGTGTTGCGCGTAATTATGCATTGTCTATTGCCAAGGGTGATTTTATTTGTTTTCTTGATTCAGATAATTATTGGCCACACGATAAACTTGAAAAGTCACTCAAAGCCTTTGAGCAACATCCCGAGGCGGATATTGTTTATGGGGATTGTATTACTATCGATGAGCAGGGCAATGAGTTACATCGTAATAATATGCGCCGTTATTCCGGGAACATAGCTGCACTTTTGTTAAAAGATAACTTTGTAAGCATGAATACCACGATGACTCGCCGTAAGTGCTTCAATGAAATGGGGGGAATGAGCGGTAAGCGTCGTGTAGCGGATGACTATGATTTGTGGCTTAAATTTTCTGCGCGTTATCGCTTTCAATATATTCCGGAGTTTTTGGCTTATTACCGTGTTATGGAGAATCAGATCTCTAGCAACAAAAAGCTACGGTTTGAAACCAACGAAAAAATTATTCTGGATTTTCTCGCCGCTTTTCCTGATGCAGTTAGCGAATATGAGAAAAAAGCAGGGTTGACCGCATTTTATACTCGCAAAGCTCGCCATTATGCGGCTAGCGATAAAAAAGAAGCCTATAAAGCTATTCGCATAGCCTTGGGTATTAACCCTTTTTCATTAGGTGTGTGGCGGTCTTTTGCGAAAATAGTTGTGTCGTAAAGATTGCACCCATAAAAAAACCCAGCTTAACGCTGGGTTTTTTATGCTTTGAAGGCTAATTAAGCTTTCAGGCGACGCGCACCAAACAAACCAAGCAAGCCCATGCTCATCAAGAGCAGAGTAGTTGGTTCTGGAACTTGAGTAACTTTGATACCTATTACCAAGTCATCATGGTTGTCATCGTCCTTTTTAGATGGGCCTGTATCATCAAGAAACAAAATAGCATCGTAGCTTCCTGCGTGAGCTGCTTTAGCGCCTGGGCCTTGGCCGGTGAAAGACGCATCTAATGCGACTGCAAAAGAATATATACGGCTTCCAGCGACAGTTGATCCTTGAGCATTGCTGGCACTGTATCCAACGCTAGGTGTTGAGAAAACAAAGTCGAATAGAGCATCTTTTTCAACATATGTAGTGATAGTTTTTTTGTTAAAAACACTGAGAGCAGCTTCGTCGTCACCTGGAACTGAGAGAAGGTTCGTCCAGCTGGCTTCTTGGCCCAAGTAGTAATATGTTACTTTAAGTTTCTCGTTCGCTTTTAGGCTGCCAGCTATCGTATAGCTCGTTGCGTCCACGTAGCCATTATTTGTGAAGTCGTTAACCAAAGAAACGGGCTCGTCTGGCTTGAAGTCGCCAGGGTTAACTGTCATTCCGTTATTGACAACGGTGATTAAGCCAGCACTTGCGCTCAGCGAACTCAGAGCCAAAAGCGCTGCCGCTGCAAATTTGATAAGTTTCATGAGGGTCATCCTTTAATTTGTTGCTAATGAGTGAGTTAAAAGTAGCCTAAGCTGCATGTACATAAAGCATAAACCGTGCCTATTTTAAAAAGACTATTAAAATCATATGCATATGTTTATTTTTCGAATTATTAAGACTGGCGATGTAAATTTTTTCGACTGCTTATGCGATCCGCTTCACTTTCTTAGTTGTTTTTACTAATCGCCTCGCTCGGTGATTTACGTTTAATACGAAAGAGTTGCTCAAAGCTTGTTTTAAAGAATCTTGCACCTTGGGGTTCGATGAATCGGTAAATCAAATACGACAGAGCTAGCATCAACAACGTGGTAAAAAAGATCGCAATTGACTCGCTTAGCAGTGGTTTGAGTCTATCAATTAATAATTTTCCGGCGTGATTGTGGAGTAAGTAGAGAGGGTAGGTTAGCCCGCCCAGAATGGTGTAGATATTAAGTGGTGACAATGTAAATTTGCTTAGGGCGATCAATAGAAAAAACCCATGAAAAATCCCTGCAATAATCGCGGCGATTACCCACTCATAAGGTTCGCTGGAGTGCATGAACCCCGCTGCTTGATGATAGCTTTGGTAGCTGCAGAGTAAGCTTGAAATGATCAATGTAGCATTGGTAACCGGGGTGTGCTTCTGATTCCAGAGCAGATACAGACAGATGCCCGAGATGAAGTAACAGGAATAACCTGGGTTAATAACCCAACCCATTTTGGATGGTTGGCCGAATAGCAAATAGCTTAAGGTGATAGCTAGCCAAATCGGTAACCACAACGAATAGCGGGTAAATAACCTAAATATCATCAATAAAAATATGCAGCCGTAGAATTTAAGTTCTACCTGCAGCGTCCAATAGACCCCATCGATATTGTTAACGCCTACGTAATCGTTGAGCATGGTCAAGTTGAGAAGAATATCTGTAGTACTTGGTGTCGATGCTCCCAGCGCGAACATTATCGTCGTGGTAAATAATACGCCTATCCAAAAAGCGGGATACAGTCGTGCGGCGCGCGAAATCATGAATATCAGGGGTGAGCGACGCTCTGCTGATGCTGCAATTACAAAGCCGCTTATCATGAAGAACAGCGGCACACCCAAATAACCAAATTGCGTGAATTGGGCTATTTGAGGGAATGTAGGGTTTGGTTGTGCTGTGTAGTGATAGAGCACTACTGCCAGTGCGGCAATAAATCGGAGTAAATCGAGCGCCTGTAACCTCATGTGGCTTCCTTAAGAGAGATTTCGGGCGCTGATTATCTATTATGTTTATAGAAGATAGCTAATTTTGCAGTCGTACTATCGCGGCGATAAGGTGATGAAGCGACTATAGAGTCCGTTGGTATCAAATGCAGCGATTTGAAATAGACCGTCTGTTGATGCATTGGTGGTTTCATAGCTTGTTGCATATTTATCAGTAATGATCTCACGAATATATACGCTGCTATTAATCGGCTTATAACGTAATTCGTATCCACCGATTTCATCCAATTCCAGATAGTCACCATTTTCGCGTTGTGATGGTGTAATCCACTCTACGCTAACTAAATTATCGCTGCTTGAGCTGCTCGCATTCGCTTCGCTACTTGAGCTTATTGCGGTTGCGCTGCTGCTAGTCTCTGCACTCGTACTTGAGTTGCTTGCATTAGCTTCGCTACTTGCACTTATCGAAGCCGTGCTGCTACTTGTTGCTTCGCTTGAACTTAGAGCAACCGAGCTATTGCTTGTGCTGTTAGTTGAGCTTGTTTCTGACACGCTGCTACTTGTATTGTTGATCGAGCTGACTGAGCTTGTTGTGGTTGAACTATTACTTGAAGTGTTGTGGGTGTTAATTGAGGTGGTTTTGACAATTAGGGCAGTGGAAAAGTTTGATCTGTTGCCGGAAGTATCGATGGCACGCACCGTATAGGTGTAATAGGTGTTGTGGTTTAGCCCAGTATCTTCATATTCAAGATTTGAAGCGACACTGGTCCCTATGGCAACACCATCGCGGCGTATTTCATAGCGTGACAGTGCAACATCGTCGGTTGCTGGACTCCAGCTAATAATTGCAGTATTTGATGAAATAACCTCGAGTTTTACGTTGCGCGGTGCAGTTGGCGGTAAGTCAAAGAATTCTTCCGGCTCTTCCGGGTAGATAACATCGTCATCCATGTCGGCCAAGGAACTACTTGCACGCGAGGAGCGGGCATAACTTGATTGGGTGGGTGATGACGACTTGGTAGCCTGTATCGGGGTGCTGCTTGGTGCGCTGCTGCTGGTTGTTACGCTTATCGCCAAACTACTGCTTGAAGGTGCTGAACTACTTATCGGCACAGAGGAAGCCACTACCACTGGGGTAGAGCTGGGTAGAGCTGTCGGGATGCTGCTATTGCTGTTTCCCTGTGTATTACTACCCTCGGAGCCACCTCC
The DNA here is from genome assembly GCF_000263355.1 of Cellvibrio sp. BR. Taxonomy (NCBI): domain Bacteria; kingdom Pseudomonadati; phylum Pseudomonadota; class Gammaproteobacteria; order Cellvibrionales; family Cellvibrionaceae; genus Cellvibrio; species Cellvibrio sp. BR. Next base: position 823,877 of record NZ_JH668200.1, read on the forward strand.
GCCGCAACCGGTTAGGATGATTGTTAGTAAGCCGGTGATAGCAAACTCAAAAGTACAATATTTCTTGAAGCTAAAAATCATTCTAACTACCTGAAAAAGCGTGTGTGCTTAGTGGAATCATCGATTGGATGCAGCGGGTAAAGGCTTGTATCGCGCGGCTTTACGGCGAGGTGTCACATTTAGCAGGATCACGGGGGTGCCATGACCTTGATGGGGAGTTTTTTTTCATAAAGCGAAATGGTCGATCCATATTGAGATAATTGGTTCTGTGTATAACGGTAATTTATATATCTTTTGATTATATCGGTGCTGGGGGCAACCCTATTCGCTGCTCGGGTCTGTGTCATCAAGGTGTACTGCTGCCACCACATTCATGTCGTATTTCTTAATCAGGTCGTAGAAAGTAGGGCGGGTGATTCCCAGCAATTTGGCAGCGGCAGAGATGTTGTTATCGGTCATGCTCAGGGCACGCAGAATCGCCCCGCGCTCGGCTTCCTGGCGGACATGGCGCAAGTTGAGTGAGAGTTCTCCTGCCTCAGCCAAACCTAAATCTTCGCGCGTCACATATTTGCCATCCGCCATGATCACAGCGCGTTTTATTTTATTTTCCATTTCGCGGATATTGCCCGGCCAGTTGTAATTTTCGATGGCGGCAATGGCATCGGGAGTGAAGCCAGTGACGTTCTGGCCGTGCTCCTTCGCGAACTTGAGTTTGAAGTGGCGCGCGAGTAGTACTTTGTCACCCAGGCGGTTACGTAAGGGGGGGATATTTACGGTCATTTCACAGATGCGATAGAACAAATCCTCGCGGAAGCTGCCCGCTTTAACCATGGCTTCGAGATCTTTGTTGGTAGCGCAGATCACACGCACATCCACCGGGATTTCACTGCGCCCGCCAACCCGCTCGATCACGCGCTCCTGTAAAAAACGCAGCAGTTTAGCTTGCAGGTTGAGTGGCATATCACCGATTTCATCCAGAAACAGGGTGCCCTCATTAGCGGTTTCCACTTTGCCTAACGTAGTTTTATTCGCGCCGGTGAAAGCGCCTTTTTCATAGCCAAAGAGTTCGCTTTCGATCAGATTTTCCGGCACTGCCGCGCAGTTAATAGCTACAAATCGCTTGGTCTTGCGCGGGCTGAGTTGGTGAATAGCGCGCGCCAAAACTTCTTTGCCTGTGCCACTTTCACCCAGCAGGGTGCAAGTAACGGTGGTGGGCGATATTTTTTCCAGTTGGCGACAAATCTTGAGTAGTTGGGGGTCGTTAGTGATTAGCCCTTCCAATGGTTCCTGTTGCGACAGATTCAGACGGCGGTTGTAGTCCTCCAACTCAAAAATGTGGAAGGCGCGCTGCACAATCAAATCCAGGGTGTTGGGGTCGACCGGCTTTTGGTAGAAGTCGTAGGCGCCCATGGCAACGGCGCGCAGGGCGTTATCGCGGTCGGTTTTCCCCGTCATTACGATAATTTTAGTGTTGGGGGAGATGCGGAGTATGTCCTGAATGCACTTGAAGCCTTCATCGACACCGTCTTCGTCCGGGGGTAAGCCGAGATCCTGAATCACTACCGACGCTTCATGCAGACGCATGGCGGCAATAGCGTCCTGGCGGTTGTCGGCAACCACGGTTTCGTACTGATCAAAGTGCCAGCGCAATTGGCTTTGCAAGCCCGCGTCGTCTTCTACGATTAGCAGAATAGGTTTGGATGCAGTTGTTTTACTCATGCGGCCCCGTTAATCCTTGTTCAGTGGGAGTGTGATGGTGATGGTGGTGCCTTCGCCTGGCTCACTGGCGACGTTGAGGGTGCCGCTCAGTTCGCTGATGTATTCCCGCGACAGGTAAACCCCGATTCCCATACCTTTACCGGATTTAGTGGTTTCAAAGGGTTTGAATAAGCGGTTGTGGATAAAATCCCAATCCATGCCTGAGCCGTTGTCTTCGATAATAACTGTGGCCCAGTCGTTATTGACGCGCAGTGTAACATGAACCCGGCCATCGTCTGGCGTGGCCTCGAGCGCGTTTTTGATGAAGTTGGTGATAGTCATCACTAACCGCACCTGGTCAGCATTGAGGGTGCGGGTGGTGGGTTCAATATCGGCAGTGAGTTTGGCGCGCTGGCATTCACTAACTGCCTGGTTTACGACTTCCAGAATCGATAGCCGTTTGACCAGATCCGACTCGTCGCGGCGGAGTTTTTTGAGCAGGTTGTTCATGCGGTCGACAGAGTTGCTGATGGTTTTGATGGCATCTTCAAAAAACGCCGGATTGCCTTTGTGTTTTTCGGCGTTGCGCACCACAAGTGCCTGCTGGGCGATAAGGTTGTTCAGGTCGTGGATAATAAAGGCTACGAGTTTGTTGTAGGTATCAAACTGGCGCCCTTCCACCAACTGCTCCGCCTGCTGATGTCGTTTCAGATAGCTGCCGATTTGACGCCCCATGGTTTTGAGCAGATCCAGATCTTCCCAGGTCAGGGTTTGATCGCCCGCCGGTTTGGTAAGTGCCATAAAGCCCACCAGCTCTTCGCCCACAATTAGCGGGAATAGTAGCCAGAGATCGGGAATATTGTGTGCCCAGTGCGGCAGTAACTCATTGTGTTGGCTGAGGGCTTTGTTGTCGCCACTGTCGGGGATAAACACCCATTCGGCGTCGATAAATGCGCGGCAAAACGGGCTGTCGACCGGTTCTTCTTGCAGCGTCACGTAATTGGGCAGGTTGGTGCGATAGACCGGCTCGTAAAAGCCCTGTTTCTGCAGCCAGATAGCGCCACCGGGGGCTTTGGTCGTGGAGGCGACGGCATAAAAGGCGCGCTGGTTGACTTCACTGGCTTCGGCGGGTTGGGCGAGATAGTTAATCAAACGCAACCATTCGTTGCGATAGTCGTATTTATAGCGGAACAGGTGTTTATTGATCAGCACCGACAATTTCATGCGAATACGGCTGGAAATAAACACCGTGGCAATCAGTAGTACGGCGCCCACTAATAACAAGCTGTAGAAAACCGTTCCCCAGTTGCCGCCGTATAAACGGACATAGTAACCGCCGAGCGACAACACGGTGATCAAAATGCCCACACCCACTAATGAGGTGGTGTAGAAGGCAATCGGACGCGATAAATTAAAGTTGGCAGGGCGGTCAGTGCGCTGGAGCAGCAAAATTCCGCCCAGTGCCATAAATAAGCAGGTGGCGATGGAAACCGCAGCGCGCGACTGCCAGAGCATGGGATCGAGCCCCTTGAAAATCAGCGCATGGGTAAACAGGTAAATATCGTAGAGGAAAATAGCGGCGAGGTTCATGCACAACAGTTTGATCTGGCGATCATTTTCGGCCGCAAAGCGGTAGAGCTGCTCAACGCTTACCAGCGCAATCACCGCCAGCCCCAAGGCAAACCAGATCGATAATCCGGCCTGGTTCATATTGGGCATAAACAACATCGCGATCGCCAGCGCGGTAATCGGCCAGCCGCCGCTGAACAGCAGCTGCAGACTGGCGGGTAGTTGGCGGCGATGGCTGTTGTGTCGCAGGCTGAGCCAGATACAGAACACCCAGGCATTAAAGTGCAGGTATTCAAAAATAATCAGCAGGTAGAGCGGGATCTCGTAACCGGAAAAGGACAGGGCGATCACGCCCAAATGGATGGTGTGCAGCGCTGCCGCCCAGAGGAAAACCCAGGTTTTCTGCCCGCGCAGCAACTGGAAGAGATAGGTCCCAGTGAGTAGGGAGGCTACCACTGCCGCACTAAAGTAGGCGACAAAGGTGACGCTGTTATATTCCATTGTGGGCGAAATCCCGAAGTAGGTAATAAGTAGTAGGTATAAATCCTGGCGATAAGCATAACAGCTGCGATTGGTAGATAAAATCATTGCCCCGGGCATCCGGGTACCGGGGCGAATACTGGCATCGCCTGTGTGGGTATTTGCCGCTATAATGCGCGCCGACGCTTAACCAGCCCCATGCGCGGGGGCAGATTTTACTTGGGCCTTGCTGAAGCAACTTCAGCGGCCTTTATACCAACGAGGAAAACGCCGTGATCCAGATGAAAAAATTGTTCGGAATTCTGTTTGTTGCAGGTTTGGTGGCGGCGTCTGCTGTTGCCAACAGTGAAGATGACATCAAGGCGCGTATTGCTCCGGTGGGTACCAGCTGTATGTCAGGCGATGATTGCGCCGCAGCACCAGCGCCGGCAGCCGCTGCTGGCCCCAAGTCAGGTAAAGATGTATACAGCAGCTTCTGCACTACCTGCCATGGTGCCGGGGTAATGGGCGCGCCTAAATTGGGTGATGCTGCCGATTGGACTGCGCGGGCGGGCAAGGGTTTGGAAACCCTCTACACCCATGCGATTGGTGGTTTTAATGCTATGCCTGCCAAGGGTATGTGTGCCGCCTGTTCTGATGATGAAATCAAAGGCGCCGTGGATTACATGGTTGAAAACAGCAAGTAAGCTGTCGCCTAGCTAGAACGAAAAACCCCCGCCATGGTTGCCATGGCGGGGGTTTTGTTTTTTAACACCCTGTTTGGGTTGCCCCGTCAGGGGCAACCGGATTGCGGGTTAGAAGTTGGCTTTGAGAATCAACGCCGCACGACGGTCATTTACAAACCATGAACGACCCGCTTCCGCGCCCTGGCCATCGAGAATCATGATGGTTTTGGTCTGGGTATTGGCGATGTTGGTCAACTGCAGGCCAACGGTCACATTGTCGTTGATGTTGTAAAACGCCGAGCCGTCGAGGAAGCCTGAATCGTCGTTCCACAGCGGATACTTACTGATCACATCGCGGGTAGTCAGCAGGTACTTGGAGCGCCAGTTGTAGGCTAACCGCAGCGACCAGTCATTTTTGTCGTACATGGCGACAATGTTGAAGGTGTCTTTGGATTGGCCTTGCAGCGGCACCTTATCGAAGTCGACGCGCGCACCGGTATCGTTGGCCGTGCCAGCAAAACCATCGGCGCTACCATCGCCACCATTGGGTACACCGCTGGCATCGATATAGGTGTAGTTCATCTGCAAACCTAAACCGTCCCAAGGGGCGGGCAGCATGTCGTAGAACTGCTGATAAGCAATTTCAAAGCCCTGCATGGTGCCATCGCCACCATTGCGGGTGCCCTCTACCTCAACGGTTTGGGTGACGCCCGACACCGGGTTGGTGAAGTCCCGCGCGAAGGTGCCATAGACAAAGAAGTTGGTCAGATCCTTATAGAACAGGGTAGTGGTGAGCGAGCCAACATTGGCGAAATACCACTCAAGCGATGCGTCAAACTGGGTAGATTCCATTGGCTTGAGGCCAGGATTGCCTGAGCTTCCGCGCCAGCCTGCCACTTCTGCACCTAAAATTCCGCCACCGGCAGATGGGTTGTTAGGATCCTGCTCCGGTTGCTCGATGTTCAAGCCGATCTGGCTCAGGTTCGCCTGACTTTTTACCGCTTCCATATCCGGCAGGGCGATGGCTTTGGCGACCGCAAAGCGGGAGATCAAATCATCGGTCAACTCCACTTTCAGGTTGAAGCTGGGCAGGGTAGTGGAATAGTCGGCGATGGCGTTTTGTACGCTAAAGGCGTTGTTGGCAAAACCGCGCTCGTCATTGCTCAGGAAGTTGTTCGGATCGCTTGCCCAGCGCGATGAATCCATTGCCATCAGCGCAGTGCGTGCAGCGGCCAAGTCGGCGTACCCACCTTGGTCATAAAGTGCCTGGCTGGCTTGGGTTGCCCAGGCCTCTACTGAGGCGGCAGTCAACGGTAGGCTCATATCTGCAGGTGCGGCGAAATCCGGTACCAAATCCGGGTATTGCACCGAGCCTTGGGCATCGCGCTCCAGGCGTACATAACGCAGACCGAGGTTACCGCTGAAACGCATTGCGTAATCGTCGGAACCAAAATCCACTTTCACATAGGCTGCTTCGTTGGTTTCTTTGGTGACAAAGATTTCCGACGGAGTGAAGTAGTCGGTGGTGCCAGCGCGCTTATTGGCGGGCACAAATGAACCGGCATCAGCCAGCAGCTCGCGCCCTTTGATGACATCCTTCACCAGAGATGGCGATGCGTGCAGCATGCCGTTGCCGGGAATAGTCACTACGCCACCGCGGTGGAAGTCGCTCCAATCTACCAGGGTGTATTCCTGACCTGAGACTTTTTCCAGGTCGGCCCAGTAGATATCTGATTGCCAGCGCGGACCCAGCCCACCCCAGTTGTAGACGCTGTAGCGCACGGTTTGCTCGCGTTCGGCCACACGCAGACCACCGCTCAGTGCGGTGATGAAGCTATCATCGAGGGTGTGTTTGATATCGATACGGCTCGCCAGCGAGTCACCTTCGGAGCGCTCGTAGTGGTCCATCGCCGATTGCCAGAGGTAGGAGGTTGGGTCCTGGAAGTAGTTGCTGTCGCCCGCTGGATCATCCGAGAAGCCTGGGAAGCCGCTGGCATAAATGTCCGGGTTGTTGGTGCGGTAGCCGTTCCAGGGTTCGATCAGGGTCAGCGATGGGGTGCTGCCACGGGTGTCGTAATCCTGCATGGCGTGGGTCGCCATCATCACAGTGACGTCATCATCTTCAGTAGTGGCGTCGATATACTGCAAGTCGAGGCTGTATTCCCAGTTGTCGTTGGGAGTGAATTTCAGATTGAACGCATAATCGTCCACCAGTGTACGTGTGCTTTTAAAGCGGGTATCGGTGGAGAAGAAGTGACCCCACTGCGGAATATTGACCGGGTCATCGCCCCAGGCGCGCGGGATGCGATTGGTGTTGCCGTCAGCGGCACGCCAGCCATCGGAATCCACCAGAGTGCCACCGAGGAAAATACCGTCATTGTCGAATTCGAACTCGGTTCCTTCAAGCGGACGAGTGCGGCGGATATCTTGTTTGGCGCCTTCATCGTAGTAGCCACCTTGGTATTTGATGGCGTATTCGGTCCAGTTCAGCTGAGCGTCTGAACGCATAAATTGAAAAGTACCAAGCAGTGTGTCGTCGTTGTTGCCCCATTGAATGGCAGTGGCGAAACCCTGACGATCGCGCTCGTCAGTTTTCATCAAGGCGTTGGAGCCGTTAGGCATCCACACGGTACCTTTGCCGTCTTCACCCACAAAACGCTCGGCGCCGGGCAATACCGCTGCATCGTATTTCACATAGGCATCGCTCTGGATACCGTTGGACATGCCGGTGAGTGATGAATCGGCAACATTGAATAACACACCAAATTCGCCCGCCGCCGTTTCCCAGCGGTCGCTGTAGAGGGCGGAAATGGTGGGTGTCCATTCTTCTGCCATGTCGCCATAGGAGTAGTCGGCAGAGACGGCGATTTGCCGGGAATTGGAGTCAAACGGCTTGCGGGTGCGCAGGCTGACGGTGCCGCCAATGCCGCCTTCGATCATGTCAGCCGTCTGGTTTTTGTAGATATCCACTCCACCCATCAATTCGGGTGGTACATCCTGAAAACTCAACCCGCGACCTGAGTTGGCGGTGAAGGAATCGCGGCCGTTGAATTCCGAGCGGGTGGCGTTCATACCGCGAATGACCGCCGCTGAACCTTCCACACTGAAATGGTCCGGGTCGTTGGCTGAGGCAAAGCGCTCAATGGACACACCGGGAATGCGCTGCATAGCTTCGAGCACACTGCGGTCGGGTAAGGAGCCTATGTCGTCGGCGGAGATGGAATCCACCACGGTGTTGGCGTTGCGTTTGATATCTTGCGCGTTTTGCAAATTGGCGCGCACACCGGTGACAACCACTTCTTCCAGGCTGCCGTTGTCGCCTGTCTGGGCCAACACAGGGGCAGTCAGCGCCATGATGCACAGGGTTAACAGGGAGCGATGAAAGACTGGAGCTGCGTTGAAAGCGTAATGACCTTGTTTAGGGTTGTGGGGGAGCATAGCTAACCTCTCGTTTTCATTATTAGGTGCTTCTGAATTAAGTACTGCGATGGATGCCGCTCAATGGAACGAGGACATGGGCGCCATGCTCGGCTTATCTGGCGATGCCGTCGCACCAGTTTGATCAGGCAGCGCAAACTGGTGACTATTTTGAAAAACCAAGGCGGGTATAGCGGGGTGAGCTATTGCGGCGGGTGTAAATTGGGGGCTGTTGTCCAGGCGAGGCTCGGTTTGTGAGGCTAAACCTGTCGGAGCGATGACTAATAAAATGCGACTGTTGCAGATGCCAGTTTGCGCAGAGGTGGCAAACTGGTGCGGTGAAAAGTGCTGGTGGGGCAGGCTAATCGAATAGATTGAGCAGGTTCGCCAGGGTCTCCTCGCCTTTGGCCAGATTCTTCTCCGGGCTCTGTTCGCCAAAACCTTCCCACTCCACATCCTCTACTGGCAACTCATCCAGAAAGCGGCTGGGGGTGGTTTCGCTCATCTCGCCAAACTGTTTGCGTTTGCCGGCGAGGGTCATGGTCAGGGTGCGCTGGGCGCGGGTGATGCCCACATAGGTCAGGCGGCGTTCTTCTTCAATGTTATTGTCTTCAATACTATTGCGATGGGGCAGCAGTTCCTCTTCCATACCCACCATAAATACATGGGGGAACTCCAGCCCTTTGGAGGCGTGCAAGGTCATGAGCTGTACCTGATCGCTCAGGTCTTCCTCTTCTTGCCGTTCCATCATGTCGCGCAATACCAGTTTGGCGACGGCATCTTCAATACGTGACTCCTCGCCGTCGTCGTCATCGCTGCTATTTTTGTCGATAGTTTTTTGCAGCGATTCAACCAGATAAAACACGTTCTCCATGCGCTTCTCGGCGGCTTTGCTACTTGCCGAGTTTTGGTGCAGCCAGCCTTCGTAATCAATATCGTTAAGCATCTCGCGGATAGCATCCACCGGCCTGTCGCCGCCGCAATTACGGGTCACTTGTTTGATCCAGTGCGCAAATCGTTGTAATCGCTCCAGATTTTTCTCGGGAATGCGACTTTGTAGGCCAAGCTCATCGAGCGCGGCAAATAAACTGATGTTGCGTTCGCCGGCGTAACCACCCAGCGCCTCCAAGGTGCTGGTGCCGATCTGGCGGCGCGGGGTGTTGATAATGCGCAAAAAGGCGTTGTCGTCATCAGGGTTAACAATCAGGCGCAAATAGGCCATCACATCCTTGATTTCGGTTTTGGCAAAAAACGAGGAGCCGCCGCTGATTTTGTAGGGAATCTGATGCTGTTGTAGTTTCATCTCCAGCAGGCGCGCCTGATGGTTGCCGCGATAGAGCACCGCAAAATCGCGGTACTTGTACTGGTTGCGCATGCGCTGGGTAAGGATTTCGGTGGCGACGCGCTCGGACTCGGCGTCCTCGTTTTTGCAGCGCAGCACGCGGATCGGATCGCCCAAGCCCATTTCACTCCACAGCGCCTTGTCAAATTCATGGGGGTTGTTGGCGATTAAATGGTTGGCCACTCGCAGGATGCGGCTGGTGGAGCGATAGTTCTGTTCCAGTTTGATCACCCGCAGGCTGGGGTAGTCCTGCTTTAACAGTGACATGTTTTCCGGGCGCGCACCGCGCCAGGCGTAGATGGACTGGTCGTCGTCGCCCACCACCGTGAGCGCGCCGCGATTGCCCACAATCAACTGCACTAAGAGGTATTGGCTGGAGTTGGTATCTTGATATTCATCCACCAACAGGTAGCGGATTTTACGCTGCCAGCGCGCGAGCACCTCGGCATTGGTCTGGAACAATTCCACCGGGATAAGGATCAAATCATCAAAGTCCACGGCGTTATAGGCGCGCAGGGCTTGGTTGTAGCGCTGGTAAATCAGCGCGATGGCCTGCTCGCCGGGGCTCTGCGCCATGCTCAAGGCGCGCGCGGGAATGACAAGGTCGTTTTTCCAATTGGAGATCTGGTGCTGCACCAAGTCCAGATGGTCGCTGTCTAAATCGCCATCTTTCATCATTAAATCTTTGAGCAGGGAGCGCGCATCTTCGGAGTCGAAGATGGAAAAACCGGGTTTAAACCCGAGGCTTTTGTGTTCGCGGCGAATGATATTCAGGCCGAGGTTGTGGAAGGTCGATACGGTCAAACCGCGCGAGGCGCTGCCTTTGACCAATTTGCTGGCGCGCTCTTTCATCTCGCGCGCGGCCTTGTTGGTAAACGTCAGGGCGGCGATATGACGTGCGGGTATATCGCACTGTTCAATCAAATAGGCGATTTTGCGGGTAATTACGCTGGTTTTGCCACTGCCCGCCCCCGCTAGAACCAGACAGGGGCCATCGATGTAGAGCACGGCTTCTTTTTGGCGCGGGTTGAGTTGGGTCACGGGTAATGCCTGGGTCAAATGGGGGTGCATTCTAGCAAGCTACCCCCCGGTTGTAATGCAGATTGCACGGGTTTGAAGTATGGCTAATCGCTATAACTGCATTAGTGATTTAGCGTGATTTGAGTGTTTTTTTGTTATAGGCAAGCCGTTTAGTTTGCCTGGGTGCGCTGTTACCATTGAGCCAATTGGTTCAAGCGTGAAGCAAGTTGTGTGAGGGATGGAGTTCCATGAGCAACAAAGTAAAAATTCTATTTGTCGACCGTGAACAGGGTGAATACCTGCTCATCGCCGAAATTTTATCCCATATCCGGCAAGTCAATTACGAGCTGGTGTGGTGCGATCAACTGGACGCCGCACTGCCTAAAATTCTGTCGCAAGAGTTCGATGTGGTGTTGCTGGACTACTACTGGGGTGCGGAAAGTGCGCGCGATTTGCTCAACGCCGCACGGCTCCAAGCCTGCCAAACCCCGATAGTGGTAATGACCGATGAAATGGAAACTGAGGTGGATCGCGAGGCGATTCGCGCCGGCGCCGCCGACTATTTAATTAAAGGCCAAATCGATCACCTGCTGCTGGAGCGCGCGCTGCGCTATGCCATCGAGCGCAAACAAACCGAGCAGCACCTCACCCGTCTCGCCCACTACGACTCCCTGACCGATATTCCCAACCGCATTTTGTTTCGCGATCGTCTGGAGCACGCAGTGCATTTGGCCGAGCGCGATCACACCAGTTTTACCCTGATGTTTATCGACCTCAACGGTTTCAAACAAGTCAATGACAACTTTGGCCACGATGCGGGCGATGCCATCATCCGCATCTGCGCCGAGCGGTTGAATTCCTGCTTGCGCCGCAGCGATTCGGTGGCGCGCATGGGCGGCGATGAGTTTACCCTGCTGCTGCAAAATATCGCCAACAGCACCGATGTAGCCCATATCGCGCAAAAAGTGATTGATTCCATTCAACAACCGGCCGATATCAACGGTCACGAAGTGGTGGTGGGCTGCAGTATTGGCATCGCCATTTACCCCGAAGCCGGGCGTGATGCCGATAGCCTGCTCAAACATGCGGATATGGCGATGTACAAAGCCAAGCAAGTGTCGGGCAGCAACTACCGCTTCTTTACGGAAATGATGAATCAGGATGTGCGCCGCCAGCTGCGTCAAGAGGCGGATCTGCGTGCGGCCTTGCGCTACCAACAATTTGTCCTGCACTACAGCCCGCGCATCGATATGGCAACCGGCAAAGTTGTTGCCATCGAAGCACAATTGCGGTGGGATAAACCGGGCGTAGGGCTACTCAACCCCAGCGAGTTTATCGCCACCGCCGAAGAGACGGGTGTGATTACTGCGATTGGCTATTGGGTGTTGCGCCAGGCCTGTCACGACATCAAATTACTGCAGGGTTTTTGGGATGAGCAGTTGATGATGTCGATCCATTTGTCGATGCGCCAATTCAAAGACGAGAATCTGGTGCACGAAGTCGCGCGGATTTTTGCGGATAACGATATCCAACCGGGCGATATCGAATTTGAAATTACCGAGACAGTGTTTGCCGACAATATCGATTTGGTATCGCTGTGCATGCGCCCGCTGTCGTTTTTTGGCATCAACTTCCTGCTCGATAATTTTGGTGCGGGCAATTCATCACTGCTGCATTTACAGCGTTTACCAATCAGCACCGTCAAAATTGATCTGGGGTTTTTGCAGGAGTTAAACCGCAGCCATACCGATAAACGGCTGGTGTCGGCAATGATAAGTCTGGCGCACAACCTGGGTAAATTGGTAGTAGCAGAAGGGGTGGAAACCAAAGAGCAGAAAGATTGGCTGAAAGAGATGGGCTGCAATTTGATGCAGGGGCGTTACATCGCTGAGTCCAAATCCTATGCTGAAATGCTGGCATGGCTGCAGGAAACCAGCGTACCCCATCAATCCAAATTGAACTGATAGGGCGCCCGGTTATCGGTGAATTGGCTATTGGCTGAGTTGTCGATCCAACGTGCGATAGCTCAGCGCTTCACTGATATCCACCGTAGTTAAGTGTTCGCGCGCGGCCATGTCCGCCAGGGTGCGCGCCAGTTTTAATACCCGGTGGTAAGCCCGCGTCGACAAGCCCAGCTTTTCAATTGCCTGCTCCAGCAAGTTCTTATCCGCTTGCGTCAACTCGCAGTAAGTTTCCAATTCCGGTGCACTCAGCTGGTGGTTGGCTTTGCCCTGGCGCGCCAACTGCAGATTGCGCGCCGCCTCTACCCGCTGGCGAATCGCCTCACTGCCATCGCCCAGGGTTTTGGTTTGCAATTCCCCCTGCCGCAGGGCGCGCACCGGCACATGCATGTCGATACGATCCAATAATGGCCCCGATATCTTATCGCGATAGCGTTTTACCTGATCCGGGGTGCAGCGGCAGCGATTGGCATCGCTGCCGTGATAACCACAGGGACAAGGATTCATGGCCGCGACTAACTGGAAACGTGCGGGGAAGCACGCCTGGCTGCGTGCGCGGGAGATGCGCACCTCGCCGCTCTCCAGCGGTTCGCGTAGCACTTCCAACACTTGGCGCGAAAATTCGGGCAGCTCATCCAAAAATAATACCCCGGCATGGGCGAGGGAAATCTCGCCCGGTTTGGGATTGGAGCCACCACCTACCAGCGCAATAGCGGAGGCGGTATGGTGCGGTGCGCGAAAGGGGCGCTGCTGCCATTGATAGTCTTTGCTCTGGGAGGCAACTGAATAGATTGCGGCGACATCGAGCATCTCGCGTTCATTCAAGCGCGGCAGAATTCCCGGCAAGCGGCTGGCGAGCATGGTTTTACCCGTGCCCGGCGGGCCGTAAAACAACAGGTTATGACCACCGCTGGCGGCTATCTCCAATGCCCGCTTGGCTTGCGATTGCCCCTTAACATCCAGAATATCCAGTGCATGCAGCAGCTTGTCCTGTTGGTCGCGGATTGCTTCGGCGCGCGGTAAAAGCTCACGCCCATGCAGGTGGGCGCAAACCTGTAACAGGTTTTCTGCACCAAAAACGCGCGTAATACTGCTAAAGGCGGCTTCGTTGGCATTGGTTCCACTGATAATCAGGTTTCGTTGCGCATCACCTGCTGCCAACGCTGCGGGTAATGCGGCGCTTATCGGCCGCAATTCACCGGACAGCGCCAGCTCTCCCAAAAATTCGCTTTGCTCCAGGGCTTCCAGTGGAATTTGTCCGGAGGCGGCCAGTATTCCCAAGGCTATGGGTAAATCGTAGCGACCACCCTCTTTGGGCAGGTCGGCAGGGGCAAGGTTGACGGTAATCCGCTGGGCGGGGAATTCGAGGTGGCTATTGATGATCGCGCTGCGCACCCGGTCTTTACTTTCTTTCACGGCTGTTTCGGGCAGGCCAACTATGGATAAGCCCGGTAAACCATTGGAAATATGGACTTCCACCGTAACCTGAGGGGCATGAATGCCTAATTTGGCGCGTGAATGAACTATGGCGAGAGACATAAACAATCCTTGTGATAAATGAGGGGAATCCTCCGGGCGCTGGTTACGCTCGATGTTCGACTATAAAACAAGCCCGGCGCTGTGCACAATTGGCACAGGCCACAGTTTTACTTTTCCAATTGCGCCAATTGCTGCTCCAGCGCCTCCAATTTCTGCCGTGTGCGCAGGAGCACAGCCGCTTGTGCATCAAATTCCTCGCGCGTGACCAAATCCAAGCGCGCCAGCGCCGCCTGCAAAGCGATATGCAGTTCGCGTTGGGGCAGGCTCGCTGTGTTGTTAGGCAGTTGTTGTTGCAGTTCTTCAAACAGGCGTTGCGCCAGATCTTTGAGCATATCCTCTCCTGCTGGGCGGTTCTGCCGCCATTAAACCCCGGTTTTCGGGATGTCAGTGTACCTTTTTTGAGGGCGATCACGCAGTGCTGTGCACGGAATGCTGTCGCCCAATTCCCCTATTGTTTCTGTTTTTCTATTTATGTCCCTTATTGGTGCTTGTTATTTGCGCAACTGTTCCAAGTTGGTGCGGGCGTTTTGAGGGAATGTGATTTTTTATGCAATCTGGATCAATAAATTAGCTTATCTATTTGTTTTATATAGAAATTATGAAATTGGCCTGCTCTATGCAAAAACCTTCCCGAGCAGTTGATGCGGGTAGAGATCGCCGATCTGGCCAAGCGGGTTTTGGCAAAGAGTAAGCGCTGCTTTGGCGCATGCAGCGGCAGGTTTTTACTTGGGCAGTATTTCCGGTGTTGCCCGCACCCTCCGGTGCGGGGATTTTTTCAGGAGCGCAGTAAATGAAATTGGTAACAGCAATCATCAAGCCGTTCAAGCTGGATGTAGTGCGTGAAGCCCTGTCCGATATCGGTGTGCATGGCATGACCGTGACTGAAGTGAAAGGCTTCGGTCGCCAGAAAGGCCATTCCGAACTTTATCGTGGCGCGGAATACGTAGTCGATTTTTTACCCAAAACCAAAGTGGAAATTGCCGTTTCAGATGCCGAGACCGATGCAGTGGTTGAAGCGATCAGCAAAGCGGCCAACAGTTCCAAGATTGGCGACGGCAAAATCTTTGTATCCAGTTTGGAGCAGGTGGTGCGTATTCGCACCGGCGAAACCGGCGACCAAGCGTTGTAATTCACTTTAATAAACGAAACGGGGAACAACCAATGGAAGAGAATATTTTTCATCTTCAATACGCGATGGACACCTTTTACTTTTTAGTATGCGGTGCTCTCGTGATGTGGATGGCGGCTGGTTTTGCCATGTTGGAAGCGGGTTTGGTGCGCGCTAAAAACACCACTGAAATTTTGACCAAAAATATCACGCTCTATGCTACGTCGTGCATCATGTATTTGGTGTGTGGTTACGCGATTATGTACGGCGGTAGTATTTTCCTTACCGGTATTGGTGATGTGGACGCCGCTGAAACCCTGAAAAGTTTCGCTGAGCGCGAAGATGGTTTCACCGGTGGCTCTATCTACTCTGGTGCATCTGACTTCTTCTTCCAGGTGGTGTTTGTAGCTACCGCTATGTCAATCGTGTCTGGTGCGGTTGCCGAGCGTATGAAGCTGTGGGCATTCCTGTTGTTCGCCATCGTAATGACTGGCTTCATCTACCCAATGGAAGGTTCATGGACCTGGGGTGCTGAAGGTATGTTTGGTTTGAATCTCGATGATCAATTCGGTTTCAAAGACTTTGCTGGTTCAGGTATTGTCCACTTGGCCGGTGCTTCTGCTGCTTTGGCTGGTGTGTTGTTGCTGGGTGCACGTAAAGGCAAATATGGCCCTAACGGCGAAATCCATGCCATCACCGGTGCAAACTTGCCACTGGCAACTCTGGGTACATTCATCCTGTGGATGGGCTGGTTCGGTTTCAACGGCGGTTCTGTACTGAAGCTTGGCGATATCGGCAATGCCAACACTGTTGCTATGGTGTTCCTCAATACTAACGCTGCCGCTGCCGGTGGTTTGATCGGTGCACTGTGTGTTGCGCGTCTGCTGTTCGGCAAAGCTGACTTGACCATGATTCTCAACGGCGCGCTGGCTGGCCTGGTTGCCATCACTGCCAGCCCGGATACTCCAAGTGCGTTGGTTGCCACCATTATCGGTGCAGTGGCTGGTGCTCTGGTGGTGTTCTCCATCCTTGGTTTGGACAAGCTGCGTATCGATGACCCGGTTGGTGCTATCTCTGTTCACGGTACCGCAGGTTTGTTCGGTCTGTTGGTAGTTCCATTCACTGCCGAAGGTACTACTTTCTTCGGACAGCTGGTGGGTGCAGCAGTCATTTTTGCCTGGGTATTCGGTGCGAGCCTGGTAGTTTGGTACATCATCAAACTGATCATGGGTATCCGTGTATCTGAAGAAGATGAGTTTGAGGGCGTGGACATTGCCGAGTGCGGTATGGAAGCTTACCCAGAGTTTACTCGCAGCAAATAATGCCTAATAACGGCGATCAGCGTCAGCGCTGGTCGCCGTTGCAATTTGATCTGCTATAAAGTTGTTGTTGATCGGTAAAGCTTGGGTGTATCTTTAGCCTCAAGCCGCTGGGCAGGAGCCAGTCTTACTCCCGCTGTTCCGGCATCAGCATTCGCAAAACTCCAGCAAAGGATTTAATAATGAAATTGATTACAGCTGTCGTAAAACCTTTCAAGCTCGACGACGTGCGTACTGCACTGTCCGACGTGGGTGTGCAGGGTATGACGGTCACCGAAGTAAAGGGCTTTGGCCGTCAGAAAGGTCACACTGAACTTTATCGCGGTGCTGAATATGTGGTGGACTTCCTGCCAAAAGTGAAAATTGAATTGGCCGTAGACGATTCCATGGTTGAGCAAGCGGTAGAAGCCATTACCAAAGCAGCACAAACCGGAAAAATCGGCGACGGTAAAATCTTCATCGCACCATTGGATGAGATTATTCGTATCCGCACCGGTGAAACCGGTTCAGATGCTGTTTAATGTTTTGCTGCACTCGCAGTGAATAAAAAAACGCCACCCAGTGTGGCGTTTTTTTATGGCGTGTGATCCATGCCCCTAGCCATTTTTATGCCTGAATTTTTTTCAAACTGGCGCGCAGCTGTTGAATATAACGGCGCTGCTGGATGAAAAAATACACGGGTAAGGCCACCAACATCAGCACCCAGGCGCTAGTTTGTGAGGATATGCCCAGCGCCGGGCGCAACACCAATACAAACAAAAAACACAGGCTGGTCATCAGTGCGGCGCTGATTAAATTAGAGCGCCAGTTTTTCATTTTATTTTCCTGGCTGAAAACATCTTTATAGGCTTTGTCCAGCAGAGCGCGCTGTTCGGTTTCTGGCAAATTGGCCAGCTCCGGAAAGTGTTTGATCAAACGTTTTGGATTCATAGGGCTTTATTGCTCCGGGTAAAAAATTCTCAATTCTTGTGTGGTATCTATACCTGTACCGAGCGAAGCTGTGCAGAAGTTGCGCAGCTGTTTTGACCGGTTGTTATTATTTTTTTTGCCTGCTCCGGGCGGTGCTAGACTTGCTCAGGGTTAATAACTAAAATCCGCCGCGATTGCCGATGGTAAGACAAAAAAAGCCTAAAAATTCATCGCAAATCATCATGACGTTTAAATAAGTCTGCGCTATATATTAGCCGTGTTGCAGGTGAACGCGCGGGCTGGCCAAACGACTGCAGCAACAAAGAATTTAATTGTACAAGTTTTCAGGTGACATTATGACTGATGAAGACCCCATTACCGATGAAGAATTAGATGAAACCGGCGTAGACGGGGAAGATGACGCCGATGACGTAGAAGAGGCGCTGGAAAGCGATGAGGTCAGTTATGCAGCCAAAACCAAGGTTGTAGAAACCGAGGCTTTGGAGGATTTCAGCATAGCGTCACGACAAAAAGCGCGAGATGAACTGGAAGCGCAAATTGCGGCCTTTTTGGCGCGGGGGGGCAAGATCAATGAAGTCCCTGCCAATGTCACTGCCGACCCACCGAAAAAGCCGACACCGGATTACGGTGGCCGTCCCATTTAAGTCTTTGTCAGGCGCTTACGGAATAATCTAGCGCTGAACCTGTTGCACCAATCGGCTCCTTTACGGAGCCGATTTGTTTTTAAGCCCTATTGCTTTTGTCGATCAGTTTTTAAGCGTGTGAATGCTGGATTTTTAGCGGGCCGATTGAGTAGAATGGCCTGTCTTTTGCGTAGGCTCCACACCCTTAAATCGTTGCAAGGTTTACTGTGATCCTGTGCCATTCGCACCATTCAAAGCGGCGCAAAAGAACGAACATTTTCGAGTAAACCTGGGGCGCTTGCCCGGCAACGAGGTATGTCCTGACGAGTTCAGTGCGTCTGCCTGTGTTTGTAAGTTGCGTGTCCCTGGTTGCTCCTGATTACCTGTATAGCCCCGTGCATTTGTGCATCGATACGGCTTTTGTGAAATAACTAGAGGAGCACTGTCTAGGTGAATGATCCGCGCCCCCTGCTGATTCTCAATAATCTGTCTAAAACCTATGGCAGTAATCGGGTTCTTGATAACTTCGATCTCACGATTTTTGACGGTGAGTTTTTTACGCTGCTCGGTCCTTCCGGTTGCGGTAAAACTACCGTGCTGCGCATGATTGCCGGTCTCGAGGATACGGATACCGGTGTGATTAAACTGGAGGGGCAGGACATTGGCGCTGTGCCCGCTGAAAAGCGCCCCATCAACACTGTATTTCAGAGCTACGCGTTATTCCCGCACATGACTGTGTTCGACAATGTTGCTTTTGGTTTGCGCATGGGCGGTGTGGCGAAAGAAGAAATTAAACCCCGGGTGATGGAAGCGCTGGAAATGGTGCGCCTGGGCGAATTTGCCGAGCGCAAACCGGCGCAGCTCTCCGGTGGCCAGCAGCAGCGTGTGGCTATCGCACGTGCGGTAGTGAATCGCCCCAAATTACTGTTGCTCGACGAATCCCTTTCGGCGCTGGATTACAAACTGCGCCAACAAATGCAGATCGAACTGAAGCGCCTGCAGCGTAAACTCGGCATCACCTTTGTCTATGTAACCCACGATCAGGAAGAGGCATTGTCCATGTCGGATCGCGTAGTGGTAATGAACAAGGGCAAGGTGCAGCAGTTAGGTACGCCGCGCGAGATTTATGAACAGCCTGCCAACTTGTTTGTGGCGAAATTTATCGGCGAAATCAATCAGCTCGACGGTGAAATTGTCGCGGTGGACGGCAATCATGAATACGAAGTAAAAGTGGAAGGGCTGCAGTGGCGTTTGCACGCCGAGCACAACTTCAAAGCAGGTGATAAGGTCAACGTACTGTTGCGCCCGGAAGATGTGCGTGTGGAATACATCGACGACCCGCACCCCGACCAATACCTGGTGGGCACCGTAGTGGAGCGCAACTACAAAGGTAAAACACTCGATTCGTTAATTCGTTTGCCTTCCGGTATGGAAGTGATCGCCAGTGAATTCTTCGATGAAGACGCCCCCTCATTCGACTACAGCTTGAACCAGAAGGTGGCCATTAAGTGGGTGCCGGGTTGGGAAGTGGTGTTGCCTTATGAAGTCTAGTGTCAGCCAATTTCGTTTTTGGGCAATTGGCCTCGCCAGTGTCTGGCTGACGCTGTTTGTCTTTTTCCCGAATTTACTGGTTATTTTCACCAGTTTCCTTACCCGCGATCCGCAGGCGACAGTCAGCCTGCCGGTGAATGTCGACAGCTATGTGCGCACTCTGGATCTGCTCTATTTAAAAGTGTTGTGGGATTCGCTGCGCATGTCACTGTTGGCGATGATCGCCTGCCTGCTGATTGGTTACCCCTTTGCGATGGCAATCGTAAGCCTGCCCAAACGCTGGCAACCCGTGATTTTATTTTTGGTGATACTGCCGTTTTGGACCAACTCGCTGGTGCGCACCTATGCCATCCAATTTATTTTGGGCAATCAAGGCATTATCAATAAGTCGCTGCTGGGGTTGGGCTTGATTGATAAACCGATACAGCTGCTTTACACCCAATTTGCAGTGATTCTGGGTTTGGTTTACATCCTCTTGCCGTTTATGGTGTTGCCGCTTTATTCGGCGCTGGAAAAGCTTGATGTGCGCCTGCACCACGCCGCCAAAGATTTGGGTGCCGGCCCACTCAGCCGGTTTTGGCATATCACCGTGCCACTGACATCGCCGGGGATTGTGGCGGGTTGCCTGATGGTGCTCTTGCCCGCGATGGGCATGTTCTACATTTCTGATTTGCTCGGTGGCGCCAAGAACCTGCTGCTCGGTAATGTGATTAAAACCCAATTCCTGCACACTCGCGATTGGCCCTTTGGTTCGGCGTTCAGTGTCATCCTGATAGTGCTGCTCGGCTTCATGCTGTGGCTTTATTTCCGCGCCGCGCGTTTTGTGAATAAACAAGGAGGACTCAATGGCTCCGATTTTTAGATGGGGTTTTATGGGGTTGATCCTGACCCTGATTTACATCCCCATTTTGGTGCTGGTAGTGAACTCATTTAATGCATCCAAGTACGGCATCAAATGGGGCGGTTTCACTTTCAAATGGTACGAAAAATTCTGGAATAACGACGGTTTAATGACCGCCGCGCTCAATTCACTCACCGTTTCAATTGTGGCGGCGACGGTCGCAACTATTATTGGCACGCTTGCTGCTGTTGCTTTACATCGCTACCAGTTCAAAGGCAAGGCGCTACTCTCCTCCATGGTGTTTGTGAGCATGCTGACGCCGGAAATTGTGATGGCCATTTCGCTGCTGATTGTATTTATGGCGCTGGGTATCAAGTTGGGTTTTGTGTCGCTGGTGATAGGCCACATCACCTTCTGTTTGCCCTTTGTGATAGTCGCGGTTTACTCGCGTCTCAAAGGCTTTGATATGAAAATGCTGGAGGCAGCGCGCGATCTGGGCGCGAGTGAAAGCAGCATTTTCTGGAAAATCATCCTGCCTCTGGCGCTGCCAGCGGTCGCGGCGGGTTGGTTGTTAAGTTTTACCCTGTCATTGGATGACGTGATTGTCAGTGCTTTTGTGACTGGCCCGGGTTATGAAATCCTGCCACTCAAGGTTTACTCCATGGTGCGGGTGGGCGTGTCACCGGAAGTGAATGCGATATCGACCATTTTGCTGGTAGTGTCTCTGGTTCTGGTTATTGTTTCCCAACTTCTCTTACGTGAGGATAAATAAGATGAAAAAATGGTTGGCCTTGGCCGCAGCCCTCGTTATCACTGGATGTTCAGAAAAGTCCGACACCCCGGCAACCGCCGATACCGCCGTCGCCCCGGCTACTCCGCAAAAAGTGGTTATCTACAACTGGACTGAATACATTCCTGCGGAAGTATTGGAAGCCTTTACCAAAGAGACGGGCATTGAGGTTGAATACGCCACTTACGAAAGTAATGAGGCGATGTACGCCAAAATCAAATTGATGGAAGGCAAGGGTTATGACGTTGCTGTGCCGTCCACTTTCTACGTAGAAAAAATGCGCAAAGAGGGTTTGATCCAGCCGATCAAAAAAGAATTACTGGCGAATTACGGCAACCTCGACGCCAACATGATGAACAAACCCTACGACCCGAATAACGATTTCAGTGTGCCCTACCTGTGGGGCGCCACTTCAATTGCGATCAATGGCAACGATGTGGATGCCAGCCAGATCACCAAGTGGGCGGATTTATGGAAGCCGGAATACGCCGGTAAATTGATGATCATGGATGATGTGCGCGATAACTTCTACGTCGGTCTGCGCGTGGCGGGTTTCCAAAACAACAGCACTAATGAAGAGGAAATCAAAGCTGCTTACGAGAAGTTAAAAGCCCTCTGGCCCAGCATCAAAGTCATCAACTCTGACTCGCCCAAAACCCCGTTGATCCAGGGCAATGTGAGCATTGGTGCTATCTGGAACGGCGAAGCCTACATGGCGCAACAAGAGATGGAAAACCTGCAATACATTTATCCGGAAGAGGGTGCCGTGTTGTGGGTAGACAGCTTTGTGATTCCCAAAGGTGCCGCCAACGTGGAAAATGCACACAAGTTCATCGACTTTATGCTGCGTGCCGAAAGCGCCAAAGCGGCAATTGAAGAACTGGGTTATGCCGCACCCAACACCGCTGGCATCGCGTTATTGGACGAAGCCCTGCGCACCAACAAAACTGTATTCCCTGCTGCTGGAGACATTGCCAAAGGCAGTTTCCATCAGGATCTGGGTGATACCGTTCTGGTTTACGAAAAATACTGGGAGCTGTTGAAAGCGGGCCAATAAGCCGCGCGATTGCATAACCCTGACAACGCCAGCCCTGTGCTGGCGTTTTTTCTGGTGGCCAGGATCAGGGCGCAGCCCCTGAACAAAAAAGTAAAACCCGATCCGCAAACCCCAATGCCCAAACCCAGAGCGGTTTTCATAGTGGTATGATTGCGTTAACTTTTTTATCGCGTGATCTACCATGTCCTACTCTTCATCGCGTCCACTGCGCATCGCCACCCGTAAAAGCCTCCTTGCCCTGTGGCAGGCGGAATATGTCAAAGCCGAATTGGAAAAACACCACCCGGGGTTGGTAGTGGAGCTGGTTCCCCTTACCAGTCGGGGTGACAAAATTCTCGACGTTCCCCTCGCCAAGGTGGGTGGCAAGGGGCTGTTTGTTAAAGAACTGGAAACCGCGCTGCTTGAAGGCGATGCCGATATCGCCGTGCATTCGATGAAAGATGTGCCCATGGAGTTCCCGGCGGGTTTGGGTTTGGCCGTCATTTGCCCGCGCGAAGATGCCCGCGATGCCTTTGTTTCCCATCGTTTTGCGTCGTTGGATGAACTGCCGCAGGGTGCGGTGGTGGGCACCTCCAGTTTGCGCCGCCAGTGCCAATTGTTGGCCGCGCGTCCGGATCTGCAGATCAAATTCCTGCGCGGCAACGTGCAAACGCGCCTGCAAAAGCTCGACGATGGCGAATACGATGCAATTATCCTCGCTGCTGCGGGGCTTATTCGTCTGGAATTGAAAGACCGTATCCGCGCTTATATTGAACCCGAGCTGAGCTTGCCTGCTGGTGGCCAGGGGGCGGTTGGCATTGAATGCCGGATGGATGATCTGGCGGCGATTGAATTGCTCAAACCCTTGCATCACAGCAGCACCGCCGAGCAAGTCAGTGCCGAGCGCGCCATGAATCGCCATTTACAGGGCGGTTGTCAGGTGCCGATTGCCTGTTACGCGCTGCATCGCAATGGCCAGCTCTGGCTGCGCGGTTTGGTGGGGGCGCCCGATGGCAGCCAGATGTTATTTGATGAAATCACCGGCCCGGTGGCCGAGGCGGAGCAAATGGGCATAGCGCTGGCGGATCGCCTGCTCGCTGCAGGTGCCGATAAAATTCTCGCTGCCGTCTATGCCGACGCTGAATAGCACTATGCTGTTAGCATCTAAACCTTGTGTCGTGATTACCCGCCCGCAAGCTCAGGCCGAAACCTGGGCGGCGGACTTGCAAACGCTGGGTTTTGCCAGCCGTCGCTTGCCGCTACTGGAATTGCGCGTCGTGCAGGATGAGGCGCAACAGCGCGCGATTAAAAATAAAATTCTGGATTTTGATTTGTACCAGAAAGTTATTTTTGTCAGCCAAAACGCAGTGGATTACGGCATGGCATGGCTGGAAGATTACTGGCCGCAATTGCCCATCGGTATAGACTATTTTGCGGTGGGTGCGACAACGGCCAAAAAACTTGCGCACTACGGTATTGCCGTAACGGATTTAGCGATAAGTGAAAGCGGCGGCATGACCAGTGAGGATTTGCTGCGCGCGCCGCAGTTGCAAGATGTGCAGGGCGACAAGATATTAATTTTTCGCGGTCTTGGCGGGCGCGGGCATCTCGCCGAAACCTTGCGCGAACGCGGTGCCTGGGTTGACTACTGCGAACTTTATGAGCGGTTGATCCCAAGTGAAGCACAGGAGCAACTGCAGCAGTTATTGGCAGAGGCCATTGGCAATGAGCCAGCGGGCACCGGCGTGAAGGAGCGATTTATTCTGGCCCTACACAGCGGTGAAAGTTTGCAAAATTTATTAAGGCTAACGGCTAACCTGGGTGAAAATCTGAATAGCCCGGCACAAAGAACAGCACAAGCCAATGCGCTCGCGCAGCTGCAAACTCTGCCTTTATTAGTGCCGAGTGTCCGCGTGGCCGAAACGGCGAGAACAGCGGGATTTAAACACCTGATTACCGCAGAAAATGCGACTGATCATGCAATGACGGCAGCGCTGCTCAATTACACTGGCAATCAGTGAACGCGTCGCCCTTGAATTCACAGCAATTGATTCACTCATAAGTGCAATTTATTACAGGATTAATCCAGTGACTGATATTGAAACCTCCAGCTCAGCAGTGCCTGCTAACGCCGCGCCAATTAGCCCGGCTCCTGCTCCCGTACCGGTAAAAAAACACACAGTAAATTTTGCCTTCCTGTGGTTGTTTGTGTTGCTGATTATTGCGGCATTATCGTTTGGTGCCTGGCAATTATTACAACAGGGGAAAAGCCAGCAGCAATTGGTGGATAGTTTGCGCATCCAGCTGGAAGAACAGGTGGCGTTGTTTGAGCGTCGCCAGCAAGCACTGGAAGATTCACTCAATAAAGAATTTATTGAGCAGCAAGCGGCAATTCAACTAAATCTCAATGAATTGGCGGAGCAAGTTGATAGCAACAATGCCCGCGTATTGGCTTTGTCCAGCGCAAATCGCGACGAATGGAAATTGCAGGAAGCGCAGTATTTGTTGCGCTTGGCGGATCAGCGGATTTTGTTGGAACAAGACAGTCAAAATGCATTGGCATTGGCAATCTCAGCAGATGATGTATTGCGCGATATTGATCAGGCTGATTTGGTCGGTGTGCGCAAACTGCTGGCTGAGGAAATTGCGGTACTAAAAGTTGCAGGGATTATTGATCGCGAAGGTATTTATTTGCGCTTGTCCGCTGTTGCAAATCAAATCGATGCTATTCCCTTTATTGAACCGCTGGGAAATCAGGGCGATGTATTTGAAACGGAAGAAGTGCCCGAGAACGAAACTGTTAAACAGCGTATTACGCGCGGTTTTTACGATCTGCTCCACAAGCTTGGCTCCTATGTACGGGTGCGCGACCACGGCAAAACAATTAATGCGGTATTACCACCGGCAGAACAAAAATATTTGCAACAAAATTTACGTTTAATGCTGGAGCAGGCGCAGGTCGCTCTGTTGCGCAACGAGGCAGGCATTTATCAGGAAAGTTTGGTTAAAGCCCAAAACTGGATTAACCAATATTTCAGCCTCAATGAAAAAGCCGCAGCGGTGTTGCAGGAGCTTAAAGCATTGGAGTCTGAAATCATTGCGCCAGAACTCACCAACTTCAGTAACTCTTCCGCCGCGCTTACAGAATATATTGCCAAGCGTGAAAAAATGGCTGCAGCACGCCGCGGGGTGCGCTAATGAGATTACGTCTGCTAAAAGCGATTGTTTTTTTATTGCTCGCCGCCGGATTATTATTTTTACTCTGGCGTGGTGATGGTTATCTGCTGATTGCCTACGGCACAAAAACGATTGAAATGACACTATGGGTTGCCGCACTGGCGGTGGTCGCGCTTTATCTGGTGCTGTGGTTTGCGCGCAAGTTATTACTGGGCAGTGCAGAAATGGTGCGTCGTTTCCGTGAGATATTTTTATTCGGCAGTGTAGAGCGCGCGCAAAAGCGCGCCGCCAACGGCATGGTGGATTATCTTACCGGTGACTGGCTGGAGGCGCGCAAAAAATTACTGCGCACGCTGGATAAAGTGGAGTACCCACTGGCGAATTATATTGCGGCTGCACGCAGTAGTTTTGAAATGGGCGATGAAGCGGAAGCCGATAACATTCTCGACAAAGCCTTGAGTATCAGTCATAGCGAATTGCCGGTAGCGCTCACCCGTGCGCGCTTGCATGTACAGGCAGAGCGCTATGAAGAAGCGATTAATATCCTCAAACCTATCGATATAAAAATGCCGCGCCAGGCAGCGGTGCTGGATTTAATGCACCACATTTATATCGCACAAAAAAATTGGCGCGCTTTGGAAGATATGTTCCCGGCGATGCGTAAAGCCAAGGTTTTGTCGAACGTGGAATTTGACGCGCTGGAGCAATTGCTGGCCTGTGAAAAAATGAGAGCCCTGAGCGAGCAAGTTAAATCGCTTCTGGTGGCCGAACGTTTACCAGCGTTGCAAAGCCTGTGGAAATCCTACTCGCGCAGCCTGCAAAAAAATCCGGCGGTGATTGCTGTGTATGCCGAGGCATTGGCGACTCACTATCAGGATCAGGATGCAGAAGTACTGGTGCGTAAAGCGCTTAACAATGATTGGTATGAGCCCTTGATAAACCTCTATGGTCGATTGCAGGTGAAGGAAATTCACGGTCAAATTCGCACCTTGGAAGCTTGGCTCAAACAAAAACCCCAGGATGCAACACTCTTGCTCAGCATGGGGCGTGTGATGTTGCGCAACCAGCAGTGGGAATTGGCGCGCGATTATTTCCAGCGCAGTATGAATTTACAGGCGAGTGTAGAGACCACCATGGAAATGGCGCGCCTGATGGAAAAAATGGGCGACCATAAAAAAAGTTCGGATTTATACCAGCAGGGTTTGTTGCTCGCCGAACAGAAAAAATAATTGCTGCCAGCAAGCGGCGTGTATTGCACATAGTTGCCAACCGCTGGCACTAAAGGAGTTGGGCGTTGCATCGCACGCGCTGGTTTTTATTTTGGGTGATTGGCTGTGTCGTTGTTTTAGCGCTGACACTGCAATATTTTCCCCTGCCTAAATCCCTCGCGCATACCCCCTATGCGACTATGTTGGTGGCGCGCGACGGCAGTTTGTTGGGCGCCAGCATCGCGGCGGATCAGCAATGGCGTTTTGCCCCTGTCACCACCCTGCCACAAAAATACAAAAAAGCGTTGTTGTTATTTGAAGACCATTATTTTTATCAGCATCCGGGTATAAATCCAGTTGCGTTGGTGCGTGCGCTGCGCGGCAATTATGCGGCGGGAAAAGTCACCAGTGGCGGCAGCACAATCAGCATGCAATTGGCGCGGCTATTGCGGCAGGCGGATTATCAACAGCGCAACTTGCCAACGCCTGCGCGCAACTTGTCCAGTAAAATAATTGAGGCAACGCGCGCCCTGCAATTGGAGTGGCGCTTCAGTAAAGATGAATTATTAATTCACTACACCAGCCACGCGCCCTTTGGCGGGAATATTGTCGGTTTACGGGCAGCGGCCTGGCGCTACTTTGGGCGTGCGCCGGAAAATCTTTCCTGGGCGGAATCGGCATTGCTTGCGGTATTGCCCAATAGTCCGGCATTAATCCATCCCGGTCGTCAGCGCGATAAATTACTGCACAAACGCAATCGTTTGTTAACCCGTTTGCAACAGCAGGGCTATTTGTCGGCGTTGGATTTACAGCTCGCATTATTGGAACCGCTGCCGGAGCGGCCTGCACCCTTGCCACAAAGCGCCGCCCATTTGTTGGTGACATTAAAAAAACAACATGCTCATCACGCGCTATTTGAATCCACTATTGATGCTGGTTTACAGCAAGTATTGAATCAAATTGCCGCGCGTCACAGTGCGCGTTTAGCCAATGAAGGTGCGCACAATCTCGCGCTGTTATTGCTGGATCACAGCACCATGGAGACTTTGGCCTATGTTGGCAACCAGCCTTGGAATAACACGGCTCCTTTTGCTGCGGATCTGGATTTAATCCAGCGCCCGCGTTCCACCGGCAGCATTTTAAAACCACTGCTTTATGGTTTGATGTTGCAATCCGGCGAGCTGGCGCCCACCAGTTTAATTCCCGATATTCCCAGCCAGTTTGGTGGTTACAGTCCACGCAATTACGACCGTCAATTTCGCGGTGCGGTACCGGCGCAATTTGCGCTCGCCCATTCGCTGAATATCCCTGCGGTTTATATGTTGCGCGATTACGGTATCGGGCGTTTGCAAAAACAATTGCAAACCATGGGCATGAGCACCTTGTTTCGCCCCGCTGAGGATTACGGGCTCACGTTAATTTTGGGTGGTGCCGAGGGAACCCTGTGGGAACTCACTGGGATTTATGCGCGCCTCGCCGCCAGCGCACGCGATGGCGATTTAGCGCAAACACCGGTGAAATTATTAACCGCGGATGCAACTAATTTACCCGCTAGGCATTTTGCTAAACCGGTTATAAAACCTGTGCTTAAGCCGGTGATACAACAAGGCGCCGCCTGGCTCACCTTGCAGGCATTGATCGATGTGGCGCGCCCCGGTTACGACAATTACTGGCGCGATTTTTCCGGCAGCCAAACTATCGCCTGGAAAACCGGCACCAGTTATGGCCTGCGCGATGCCTGGGCGATTGGCAGCAATGGCCGCTACACCTTGGGTGTGTGGGTGGGCAATGCCAGCGGTGAACCGGCGACATTTTTAAGCGGGCAGAGTAGCGCCGCACCAGTATTGTTTGATGTATTTGATGCGCTGCCCAAAATAAATTGGTTTGCCAAACCGCTGCACAGTTTGAAAACCATTTCAGTCTGCGATGACGACGGTTATCTCGCGGGCGGGCAATGCACAGCGGTGGATATTGAAGTGCCGCGCAACAGCCATTTTGCCAAAGTCACCGCCAATCATCGGCGTATTCACCTGGATACAAACGCGCAATTTCGCGTGCATAGCCAATGTGAAGCGGTAAGTAATATGCAATCCAAAAACTGGTTTGTATTGCCGCCAGCACAGGAATTTTATTGGCGTCAGCATCACAGCAATTACCAACCGCTGCCACCCTGGCGCAGCGATTGTTTGGCGAATCTCAATCAATTGGATGATGACCAACCCATCGAATTAATTTATCCGCAATTGCAAAGCCGCATTTATATCCCGATGGATTTGGACGGCAAGCGCAGCCGCGCGGTATTAAAAGCGGTACACCGCAATCCCGAAGCGATTTTGTACTGGCACTTGAACGATGAATTTATCGGCGAGACAAAAATTTTTCACGAGCGTGAAATCGCATTGGAGCCGGGCTTACACCAATTGGTACTGGTGGATCAGCAGGGCTATCGCCTGCAGCGCCGCTTTCGGGTGATTGGCAAGAGCGACGCGGAGTGAACCAACTACAGTAGATCCAGTTTGTCACCCGCCACGTATAGTTACCAATAATCCCGAAATTCGATTAGGTAAAAGGTGACGAGTGTGAGCAACTATTTAATTGTGGGTGGCACCCGCGGAATTGGCCGCGCCCTGGCGATGCAGTTGTTGGCACAGGGACACAATGTCACTGTGTGGGCGCGCAATGCGGTGGACGTTGCCGGAGCCAGCGTGATAGTGAATAACCCCGCCGAACAAGCGCCGGATATCAGTGGTTTGCCCGAAGTGTTAGATGGTGTGGTCTATTGCCCCGGCACCATTAATTTAAAACCCTTTGCGCGTATTGCGGCAGAGGATTTCCTGCAAGATTTTCACATTAATTTACTTGGCGCGGTGCGTGCATTACAAGCGGTAGCGCCGCTGTTAAAAAAATCCCCGCACGCGAGTGTGGTGTTATTCAGCACCGTTGCGGTCGCACTGGGCATGCCTTTCCATGCGAGTATTGCGGCGAGTAAAGCCGCCGTGGAGGGGCTGGTAAAAAGTCTGGCGGCGGAGTGGGCACCCGCCATTCGGGTAAATGCAATCGCGCCCTCACTCACCAAAACCTCACTCGCCGAAAAATTAATTAACTCACCGGAAAAACTCGAGGCTGCTGCCAAGCGTCATCCGCTGCAACAAGTTGGCGAGGCTGAAGACATAGCAGCGATGGCAGCATTTTTATTATCGCCGCACGCGCGCTGGATGACCGGGCAAATCATTGCGATGGATGGCGGTATGTCGGCGATTAAATCCTGAGTTTTTCAAAAGGAATCTGGTGGTATGCATATCAATCTCGATGACATGGCGCAGCTGGAACAGCGCTATCGCGCGCATTTTATTAATTCTCTCGGTGGCTTTAAAAGTTTGGTGATGCTCGGCACCCAGAGCCTGCAGGGTCAAACTAACCTCGCGCTGTTCAGTTCATTTTTTCACTTGGGTGCAAGCCCGGCGCTGTGCGGCTTGATTGTGCGCCCCGACAATGGCAATCGCCACACACTCAACAATATTATGAATACGGAACTGTACACCCTTAACCATGTGCATGAGGCGATTTACCAGCAGGCACACCAGACTTCGGCCAGTTACCCGGCCGCGCAATCGGAATTTGCGGCGACGGGTTTGAGTGAAGAATGGCTGGGCGGATTTTTTGCGCCCTTTGTGAAAGAGAGTCGTGTAAAAATGGCGGTGCAATTAGCACAGCGCATCGACCTGCAAGTCAATGGGACAATTTTATTGATTGGCAATATTCTCGATGTCTATCTGCCCGATGAGATTGTGGGCAGCGATGGTTTTGTCGATTTGGAAGCGGCGGGCACTGTGACTCTGTCGGGTTTGGACTCTTATCATCACACCCAGAAAATTGCGCGCTTGTCCTATGCCAAACCGGATAGGCCGTTAACAATTATTGGTTAAATTCTGTTGATGGCTGCAGGCGTTTGAGCAATCAGCCGTTTTCCGCTTTAATGGGTGGACATTCCCAGTGGATTCCACCATGCCCCGTTTAAATACCCAAATTCTCATCGCCGCACTGCTGGGCATACTGCTTGGCGCGAGTATCGGCCTGCTGGGTGATGACTCGCTCACCAAAGAGTATCTGTTTTACGGCAGCGGTATTGTGGGGAATGTATTTGTCGATTTATTAAAAATGGTGATGATTCCGCTGATCTTCACCTCCATCGTCGTGGGTGTTGCTAATTTGCAAGCGCATCATCAGGCACGACGTGTGTGGCAATACACACTACTATTTTTTGTTTCCACCATGGCACTGGCAATGGTGGTTGCGCTGGTGGCGAGTAATATATTTAAGCCCGGCGCTGGTTTGCACTTGGCGATGTTTGCTGATGCCATGCACAACTTTCAGGCCAAACAATTAACTCCCGCCGATTTTTTTGCCCAATTCCTGCGCAGTTTATTTCAAAACCCGTTTGCCGCCCTGGCTCAAGGCAATATTTTGCCCGTGGTGGTGTTTGCATTATTTTTGGGTGTAGCCTTGGTGATGGGCGGTGCGCGCTACCAGCATATCCTGAATATGATGCAGGAATTTCTGGATTTGATTATGCGTATGGTGGGCTGGATTATGCGGTTGGCCCCACTGGGAATTTTTGCGCTGTTATTTAAATTAGTGGCCACCCAAAATACTGAATTACTCACTACGGTAGGCGGTTTTATTGTGTTGGTATTTGCCACCACCTTATTTCATGCGATGGTGGTACTGCCATTCATTTTGTATCTGTTTACCAAAAAATCGCCGCTCTGGTTTTGGCGTGGTGCACGCGAGGCATTAATTACCGCCTTTGCCACCAGTTCCAGTTCTGCCACTGTGCCGATTACGCTGCGCTGTGTGGAAACTAATTTACAGGTGCGCAAAAATATTGCCGGTTTTGTAGTGCCTCTGGGCGCCACCATTAATATGGATGGCACTGCGCTGTATGAAGCTGCCGCCGCCTTATTTGTCGCAAACCTGGTGGGAATTGAATTAAGCCTCGCGCAGCAGTTAATTGTATTTTGCACCGCGATGATCGCCTCTATGGGTGCACCCGGTGTGCCCAGTGCGGGCATGGTCACTATGGTAATGGTGCTGCAGTCGGTAGGCTTGCCGGCAGAAGCTATCGCCATTTTATTGCCGATTGATCGCCTGCTCGACACCATCCGCACTGCGGTAAACGTGCAGGGCGATATGGTGGGCAGTGTGGTGGTAGATAGATTGGTCAGCAATGGTTTGCAAGAGCCTGATTCGCAAGCGAATGGTGTGCAAGGAAATAACCCGGACGCTACATCGTAACTACGCCGTTGGGTAGTGCCATTGTTTAGGCTCTTACCACTTATTAACAATCGCCTTTGTTGATAACCACTATAATGCTGGTTCCTTATCCGCACTGGAGCCAGCTGTGCACACGCCTCCCGAATTAATTTCCCTCACTGACAAGCGCGCGTTTTGGCGCGGTGTAATTTTATTGTCGCTACCAGTGGCGGCGCAGATGTTATTGCAATCGCTGCTGGGAATGGCCGACGTAATTATGGTGGGCGATTTAGGTTCCAGCGCCATTGCCGCGGTGGGGCTTGCGGCAAAAATCCATTTTTTATTGTTAGTGCTAATGAGTGGCCTTGCCACTGGATGCAGTATTCTGGTCGCGCAATACATTGGTGCTAAAGATTTTGTGAGTTGTCAGCGCAGCCTTGCCGTAACCTTGATTGTGGGCACCCTGGTGATGTTGCCTTTTGTTTTAGTATTTGGTTTTGGCTCGCGCACCTGGGTTAGCTGGATCAACCCTGACCCGCAAGTGGTAGAGCTGGCCGCGCAATACCTCATCATCACCGCGCCCGCGTTATTATTTACCCAGTGGATTGTGATTTACGAAGCCTCGCTGCGCGCGCTGGGTAATACCACTATGCCCTTAATTGCCGGCGTATTTGCCGCCGCATTAAATATTGCCGGTAACTACGCGCTGATTGGTGGCAATTGGGGGTTTCCTGCGCTCGGTGTTGCCGGTGCGGCGTGGGCAACACTGGGTGCACGTGCATTGCAATTATTAATTGTAGTGGGCTGGGTTTACGCAAAAAAACATGGCTTTGCATTGAATCTTGCGCAATTAAAAATGGGTTTGGATAAAACCCAAATTAATCGCTATCTCGCCTTCTCATTGCCACTGGTTGCCAACTACGCCATCTGGGCGGTGGGCAATTCCACCTATCATTTAGTAACGGGTTTTGCAGGCACCGAAGCGCTGGCGGTGATGGGCGTTATAGTGCCCATTGAAAGCGCCTTTTTTGCATTATTTGTCGGCCTCGCCAATGCCTCGGCAGTATTAATCGGGCGCGAACTGGGTGCGGGTAACAATGACACCGCGTGGCAGCTGCATCAGTTTTTTGACCGCATCACCTTCATCTTATTAATTATTTTTTGCAGCGCACTCTGGTTCGCCCGCCCGCTGATGCTGCACATATTCGATCAGCTGGATGCTAAATCCACCGAATTATTATTTAATACCCTCGGTGTATTCTGTTTGCTGGTGTGGGTAAAAGTCATCAACATGATGCGTATTATCGGCGTACTACGCGCCGGTGGCGATAACCGCTTCACGCTTATTACAGACACTATAGTGATGTGGGTTTTTGGCTTGCCGATTTATATCGCCGCCGTCTTTCTCACTAAAATATCGTTTATCTATTTATACGCACTCATGTTCCTTGAAGACGGCTTAAAATTTATTCCCGTCATCAAACGCATTGCGAGCCGTAAGTGGATGAATAATCTAACCAAGCACTAATTGCCCTCACTGAACGGGGAATAGATCCATGTATATCTTTAACTTTACCGATGCATGGATTCTGGCGGCAATCTATTTGGCAGGCGCGAAGGGTGAAAATTCTTACGCGCAGATTATCGCCAGCTTGCCAAATCTCGGCCGCTCATTACCCGTTCATGCCGAATGCAAAGTCGCTTACGATAAGTTTTTATACGTAGGTTTGATTGTCGCCGATGGCGATAAAACCTCGCTGTCTGCAGTCGCAGAAAGCTTGGTAAAAGACGCCTATATTGAAAGCGCGGCGCTATGGGTTGCCACCATCGAAAAGCAGCTTGCACCTTATAAGTTAAAAAGCATGTGCAATCGCTTTGAGTGGAGTGAGGAGCAGTATCGTTGTGGAATTGAGTTTTTTATTACTAAAAAGGAAATGTAATTATGTTAATAAAAGTTGATGACCTGACCAGCCCTGCAATTGCAGATTTATTGACTGAGCACTTACAGGATATGTATGCCGCGTCGCCGCCAGAATGTGTATATGCGTTGGATTTGGAAAAATTGCGTAAGCCAGAAATTACCTTTTGGAGCTTATGGGATGGTGAGCAGTTAATGGGGTGTGGTGCCCTGAAAGAGTTGGATGCACAGCATGCAGAGATTAAATCCATGCGCTCGGCGAACCGGTTTCGCGGGCAGGGTGTGGGTAAGGCGATGTTGGAGCATATTTTAACGGTGGCGCGCGAACGCAATTACACCCGCTTGAGTTTGGAGACCGGATCACCGGATTTTTTCATCCCTGCACGTAAACTTTACGAGCGCTACGGCTTTGAATACTGCGGCCCGTTTGGTGATTACCCGGAAGACCCTTACAGTATGTTTATGACCAAGGTGATGGTTTAATCTATTTGTGAGATAGGGACTATTTATGTCGGCTACGCTTTTAATTTTGGTGCCATTTTTTATTATTTTCGTAGCCGTCATTATCGGTTATGCGATTTTCTCGTCGCTACGAAAATACAAGGCACTTGCTACGTTTGAATGTTATAAAAATCAGCACCCGCAGTTAGTGCATGCCCATGGGGTTGAGTGTTTTCGTTGCGGTGGACGGCAAATTTATATTAGGCAGGCCGGTAATATTGGTTCCAAAGTATTAAATCTGCATGTATGTAAAACCTGCGGTAAAAATCTTTACCGCTCCGAGTCTTGACGCTAATTTAAGCAGAGTGGTTTTTGTCCCACAGCTCACAAAAAATAGGGACTTCATCGGCGGCCATGGGGCGTGCCCAATAATAGCCTTGTGCTTGGGTGCAGCCCAGGCTGCGCAGCAGGGCGAGGGTGGGGGCGTCTTCTACGCCTTCGGCGATGGTTTTTAGGCCGAGGCTGTTGGCCATTTGGATGATGGCGCGCACTATGGCGGCGTCGTTACTTTGGTCATCCATTTTGCGCACGAAGGACTGATCAATTTTCAGTGCTTCTACTTCAAATTTTTTCAAATACCCCAAGTTGGAATAGCCGGTGCCAAAATCGTCGATGGATAGGTGAACACCTTCGCTGCGCAGGTGTGCCAGTGTGCTCGCCAAACGGTCGCTGTCTTCAATTAATAGTGATTCGGTTAATTCCAATTCCAGATATTGCGGTGGCAGGCCGCTGGTGGCGAGTGCGCCTAATACCAGGTTGTCGATATTGCCGCGTTTGAATTGAATGGAGGAAATATTAATAGCGATGGTAAATTGCAGCAGGCCACTGTCGTACCAGTGTTTGGCTTGGCGACAGGCTTCTTGAATAACCCATTCGCCCAATTGAATAATTAAACCTGAGGATTCCGCGAGCGGGATAAAAATAGTGGGTGAAATAAAACCCTGTTCGGGGTGTTGCCAGCGCAGCAGTGCTTCAAAGCCGCAAATGCGATTGGTGCGTAAATCAATTTTGGGTTGGTAGTGCAAACTGAAATT
This sequence comes from Cellvibrio sp. BR, assembly GCF_000263355.1. Lineage (NCBI taxonomy): Bacteria > Pseudomonadati > Pseudomonadota > Gammaproteobacteria > Cellvibrionales > Cellvibrionaceae > Cellvibrio > Cellvibrio sp. BR. The sequence continues at coordinate 858,857 of NZ_JH668200.1, forward strand.
TTTTTCTTGCAGCGCTTTGCGCATGCCGGAAATTAAACTGATATGGTCGAGCATGTTGCGATTAATCGCCGGGTTAAAAAAGCGGAAACTGTTGCGCCCGGAATCCTTGGAGTGATACATGGCGATGTCGGCTTTTTTAATCAGTGTATCCAGGTCTTCACCGTCTTGTGGGGCGAGGGCGATACCGATGGAGCAGGTGCAGAAAATTTCAATATTGCGGTAGAGGTAATTTTCTGACACCAATTGCAGTATGTCCAAACTCGCTTGTGATGCTTGGTCGGCGGATTCAATGTTGGGCAAAAATACAATAAATTCATCGCCGCCATAGCGACATACCGAATCGACTTTTTTGGTGTAGCTGAGCAGGCGCAGCGCCACTTCTTTTAAAATCTGATCGCCCGCTTGATGCCCGAGTGAATCGTTGATGGGTTTTAAATTATCCAGATCGATAAAAATAATGCCGAGCAATTGCCGCTGTTGTTTGGCTTGTGTATAAATTTTTTGAAAATTGCGCTGCGCCAAATTGCGGTTGGGCAGGCCGGTGAGTGAATCGTGGCTGATGAGGCGCTCTATATGATTTTGAATATTGATCATGCGCTCGTTTTCGCGCGCTAATTCATTGAGTGCCGCGCGGTAGTCCTGCGCGAGCAGAGCCACTGCAATTGCAATCACACATAAAATAATAATAGTAATACTGCCGGTGGCGAGGTTGGTTGGCGCAATCGCATGTTGATGCAGTTGGAAGTGGTTGACGTAGCTGATGGCGGCGAGTACGGCCACCATTAGTGCGACTAAACACACGAGCAGGCGTTTGTTGCCGAGCATGGCGGCAAATACCATTACCCCGCAGTAACCCAGCAGCGCGGTATCGCGAATGCCGCTGCCCATCCACGCGAGATAAGAGAGCATCAGGGTGAGGGTGATGAGAAAAATCGTCGCACCCAGCAGCGCGCGTTTTTTATAAATCGCCCAGTCCACACTGAATAAAAAAATGCCGGTGGCGATCATGATAAAACTGTCGTCATAACGCGCGGCGGTCATGGTGATAATGCTTACCAGCAGCAGGGCGATTTGGGTGACGCGCAGAATTTGCACCAGGCGTTTGGTTTTGGTTTTGGTAAAACTGTCGCAGGCGACGCCGGTGCGGGCGGGTTGGGCGCCTTTGGCTGCGGGCAGTGGCTGTAATGGGTCGCTTACAGCCTTGGTGTTGGGCGGTTGATGATCCACGATCTGGCCTTGGTCATAATGATAGCGACCTGCCAGCGGCGCTGCGCCAGTGTGGCTGAGACAAGTTCCGCTCTGACTGAGTACAGGTTCCGTTGTGATGAGGGGCAGGTCTGCTACGGGTAAGCGGTTGATGCTGACGCCCTGGCTGCGGAGTTGTTGTGGTTATGTCCGGGAGCAAATGGCATTCGCGTATTAGTTATTTATAGTTGATATTCGCGCCATTTGCCGGAAAAGCGAGGGGCTTTATCCTGTTATTTTGTCCCTAAACATAAAAAATACTGCGCCCAAAAGGCATAAGCCAGCCCAGAGGTAATCCAGCTTGAGCGGCTCTTTGAGGTAGAAGAGCGCAAAGGGTACAAACACGCTGAGGGTGATCACTTCCTGCAGGATTTTGAGCTGGCCCACTGACATCACCGTGTAACCAATGCGATTGGCCGGCACCTGCAACAGGTACTCAAACAGTGCAATGCCCCAGCTGATAAAGGCGGCGATAATCCAGGGTTTGTTATTCAGCTCCTTGAGGTGGGCGTACCAGGCGAAGGTCATAAAAATATTGCTGCAAAACAATAGGCCTATGGCGATAAGGGATGCCTGCATGGTTGCTCCAGCGCTGGATGGTTTAGTGTTGTTCGTGGGTGTCGGGGGTTGTGGTGGCGTGCTGCTCTTCCAGATCGCGTTTTTTGCCCACCGCGTAGGAGCTCATAATGCTGAACAGCCAGGCGGCAAGTAGCAGCCATTTGCCCTCGGCCCAATAGGGCGATTCAAACACGGCGCCGTGCAGGCTATTCCACAGATAGGGGATGTCCAAGCCAAAATCACCGCGTTTGGCTTTGGCATCCAACTCGTTGGAAAGCTGCAGCGCAACCTGCAACAGGTTGATAAACAGCAGCCCGATAATCAGCGCGGCGGGCACCGCGAATACGCAGCCGCGTAGCCGCTGGCCGAGCATAAACAGGCCAGCGCCAGGAAAGATAAATGCACTGGCGATGGCGGCGCGTTTGGCGTGAGTCATGGTGCTCATAGCGATTTCTTGCTCCCGTGCGGGTTAACGTCTCTGTTGCGGAAACTACTTTTCGGCGACCAGTTGTTCCAGGCGGTAAAACCCCTGACCCGGTTCACTCAGGTTATCCACTAACCAGGGCAGGGTTTCCTCCATCGCGCCCCAGAGTGTCCAGGGCGGGTTGATGACTATCATGCCGCTGGAGGTCATGCCGTGTTCAAGGCTGTCGGGTGCGATACCGAATTCCATCAATTGAATATTTTTGATGCCGGATTTTTTCAGTGCCAGCTCCATTTCGTCAATCCGCGCGCGATTCACCACCGGGTACCAAATCGCAAAACTGCCCACGGCAAAACGTTTGTGGGCGTTAATCACCTGTTTCACCAGCTGGTGGTAGTCACTTTTGATTTCATAGGAGGGGTCGATTAATACCAGCGCGCGGCGCTCCAGTGGCGGCAGCAGTGCTTGCAGGCTGGCGAAGCCGTCTTCATCCAGCACTTTGACGCGCTTGTCGCTGCGCATGGCATCGCGCAGGAATTGGTAGTCGCTGGGGTGCAGTTCGTGCAGGAAAAGGCGGTCGATGGGGCGCATCAGGGTCTGCGCAATCAGCGGTGAGCCGGGGTAAATTTGCAGTGGTCCGCGCTCGTTCAGGGTGTGTACCAGCTCCAGCAGGCGGGCGAGGGCGGCGGGTTTTTCACTGCTAGTCCAGAGCGGGCCTATGCCCGTATCAAACTCGCGGTTCTTTTGCGCCTGTGGGCCGCTCAGTTTGTACACACCGGCGCCCGCGTGGGTATCGATAATGCGCAGGGGTTTATCTTTTTGCGTCATATACTCCAGCATGTGTACCAGCACGGTGTGTTTGAGAATATCGGCAAAATTGCCGGCGTGATAACCGTGGCGGTAGCTGAGCATAGGGGGCGATCCAGGGAGACAGGCAAGGGGGCGGAATTATAGCGGCCCAAGGGGATAAATACCCGAACAAGATTGTCACACGATTAACCTTTTAGTGAAGGAACCAAGCAGTTACAGTAACGCCTGCGTCTACATCATGAAGATACCCGGATTGTTCTCTCCCCCAGTCACTCGCTTTATTTTTCCATTTCGCATGCGCTCTGTGGTGGCGGTGTTGTCCGTGGCTGCGCTGTGGCTGACGGGCAGCCCGCAGGTGCAGGCCGCCGAGCCGGAAATCGATATCACTGGCGGCACCAAAGGCCTGCGCGAAAATGTGCGCCTGCACCTGAGCCTGGCCGAGGAGAGCTGCACCACGCCGCTGTGGCGGCTGAATACCATGCTCAATGACAGCGCGGCAGAAATCACCGCTGCCGCCCAGGCGCTCGGCTTTTACGAATTGGAGTACGAGGCCAAGCTGGTGCGCAATAAAGATTGCTGGGGCTTGAATATGCAGCTCACGCCGGGCGACCCGATCCTGGTGACCGAGCTGCGCATTGAAATCCTCGGCGAGGGCAGCCAGGATTCAATTTTCCAATCACTCTACGACAAACCCGGCATCAAACTGGGCAATCGCCTCAATCACGGCCGCTATGAAACCCTCAAGGCGCGCTTCAGTTCGCTCGCATCACTGCACGGTTATTTTGATGCCGAGTTCAAGCAGTCGCAGGTATCGGTCAATGTCGCGGAAAAAAGTGCGGTCATTGCGCTGGTGTACGACACCGGCAAGCGCTACCGGATTGGCGAGATCAACCTGCAGCACTCGATCCTCGATGAGGATTTTCTGCAGCGCTACTACAACATCAAACCCGGCGATTATTACGATACCGATGAATTGCTGGAGTTAAAAAATGTGTACAACGCCAGCAATTATTTTGCAGTGGCGAGCGTGTCGCCCGACCTGCAGGCGCTGGAGGATCATCAGGTGCCTATCAATATCGACCTGGAGCAGCGCAAGCGTCATGCCTACTCCATGGGTGCTGGTATTGAAGCCGATGAGCCGCGGGTATTGCTCGGTTTTGAGGATCGCTATGTAAACCGGCGCGGCCACCGCTTTAACGCGGACCTGGCGGCGTCCGACATCAAAAAAAGCGCGCAAGCCACCTACACCATTCCCATGCGTCGCCCGGCCTATGAATTTCTGCGCTTTTACACCGGCTATCTGGAAGAGGAGACGGTGACCTCGCTCAGCGAAAAATACACCTACGGCAGCAGCTATTCCTATTATCACGACAACAAATGGCTGCAGACCTATGCGCTGGATTACATTCAGGAGGAATCTACCATTGGGCGTATGTTGCCCCAGCGCAGCGATTTGATTATCCCGTCCTGGTCGGTTTTGCGCACCAAAACCGACGGTTCGCCCTACCCCTTGAGCGGGTGGTCGGCGCTTGGGCGCATTTCCGGCTCCCCCAAAAGTATCGGCTCGGACTTCAGTTTTGCGCAGTTTTATGGCCGCGCCAAATACGTGAAGGGCTTTGCCTATGGGCGGATTTTGCTGCGCACCGAGCTGGGCATCACCGAGACCGATAATGTGGATCAACTGCCGGCCTCGGTGCGCTTTTTTGCCGGTGGCGATTCCAGCGTGCGCGGCTATGAATATAAATCCCTGGGGCCAACGCGCAATATCTATGGTGAGGATTTTGCCGGCCCGCTGGAGGACCCGGCCGCCGCCGAGGAAGTGATTGGTGGCAATAACCTGTTGGTGACCAGTATTGAATACGACTACCGCTTGGAGGATTCCAATTGGGTGGCGGCGCTGTTTTACGATCAGGGTAACGCCGCTGACGATACCAATATTGATTTCAAGCGTAGCGCCGGTGTCGGTGTGCGCTGGATCTCTCCCATCGGCCCGATTCGTATCGATGTGGCCAAAGCGCTGGACGATGAAAAGTCCTGGATGTGGCACATCAGCATGGGGCCGGATTTGTAATCATGACCTTACGCAAGTTTCGCAATTGGTTTTTTTAGTCTTGTCGCGCTGCTGTTAATTCTGCTTGCGACCCTGAGTGCGCTGCTGGAAACCCAAACCGGCAGCCGCTGGGTGGTCACGCGTCTTGCGGCGCTGGCCGATGTCGCCCTGGGGCCTATGACGGGCAACTTGCGCACTGGCCTGGATATCGAAACGGTGGATTACCAGCAGGGCGAGGTGGAGTTTCACGCCGAGCAGGTCTCTTTTCGCTGGCGTCCTATCGACTTGCTTTACAGCGCGTTGATGATCGATTCCCTCAGCGCCCAGCGCATCAGCCTGAAACTACCCGTCGCTCCGGAGGAGCAACCCGCTGCCGCCCCTTTTAGCGCTTGGCCCAGCCTGCGGCTACCGGTGCGGGTGCAACTGCGCAATTTGGATCTGCGCCACATCAGCTTCCAGCAAGGTGAGCAGCCGCTGCAGTGGGAAAGGCTCAGTGGCGATTTAAGCTTGGGTACTTTTCACCTGCGCTACCGCGACCTGAGCCTGATTCACCGCGACTACCAACTGCGCCTGACCGGCCGCACCAGTCTGGATTACCCCTACGATTCCCATGCGGCGCTGAACTGGCAGTGGCAACAGCCCGCGCCAGACGCTAACACCGAGGGCTTACTTTATCGCGGCCTGAGCCAGCTGGAGGGCAGCCTGTTGCAGCTGCAGCTGGATAATCAACTTGACTCGCCGGTGCAGCTGAGCGCCCAGGCCTCGGGGGCTTTGGTCAACGAACAGCGCGAGTTGGATCTTGCACCCGCCTTGCAACTGGTGCTGGAGTGGCCCGCCCAAACCCTGCCCGCCGCCTGGTGGATGGCAGAGAAAACTGCGCCGGTAACACGCGGTCTGCTCAAAGCCGAGGGGAATTGGCAGGCCTATCGCGCGACTGTAGAGGGGGCGATCCAGCTGCCCGATGCCCCCGCGCTGGCGCTCAATAGCCAGGTAAATGGCAATCTGGATGGCCTGCAAATACAGAACCTGAGTATCCGCGAATTGGGTGAACGCCTGCAGGCTATCGCCACGAGCAGCTCGGCAGCGGCATCCAGTGCACCGGCCATGACCGATACCACAGCGGATGTCGCCCCGCACCCCTTTGCCAGTGCCAACACCCCGGCAGTCAGTGATGAGGCTTCGCCCAACAGCGCGGCGCGTTTGAACATCACCGGCAGTGTCAACTGGTTGCCCGCGCTGGAGTGGCAGCTCGCGGTGGAAACCAAAGCCTTTAACCTCGCGGGTATCGTCGATAACTGGCCGAGCCACCTCAACGCCAGTTTTAGCACCAGCGGCAGCCTCAAGGAATCGCAGTGGCAGGCGGCGCTGCGCGACTTGCGCATCGAGGGCGAATTGCGCGGAGTGAATGTGCTGGGTAGCGGTGAATTGGCGGTGGATGGCAACAGCCTGCGCAGCGACGCGCTGGAGTTGATAGTCGGCGCCAACCAACTACAGCTTAAAGGGGAAGTGGGCAATGACATCAATCTGCAGTGGAATATCAATGCGCCGCTGTTGCAGCAAATCGATGAAAGTATCTCCGGCAGTGTGATCAGTAAAGGCGAGCTGCGCGGCGACCGCACCCATCCGCGTATCAGCCTCACCGCCAGCGCCAACAAATTCTCCTGGGGACGGCGCTATGCGCTGGAAAAACTGGAGTTATCCCTCGCCCCGCAAGCGCCCCAGGCGGAGCCTTTGGTTGGGCCAGCGCTGGCGGCAGAAACACCGGCGGTGCAGGCATCCAGCGTCGCGCCGCCCTTGGCAAACCCTATCAACCTGCTCACGGGTGAGCTGCTGCAGGAGCGCTACCAGCTCAATTTTGTCGCTAACCGCGTGCAGTTGGCGCAGCAGTATTTTTCCAGCCTCACGCTAAAAGGTTCCGGCTCGGTGGCCAAACACCAGCTGCAGGCCATAGTGCGCAGCCCCAGCTTGGGCCGCGCCGAGATCGGGGTACAAGGCGAGTACGAGGATTACGCCTGGCAGGGCAGCCTGAACCAGCTGGCGGTGAAACTGACCAAAGTGCCGCGCTGGTGGCTCACCTCCAGCAAACCGATTCGGGTGAGTGCGACGGGGCTATTGTTGGGTGAGCAATGCCTGACTACCCGCACCAACCTCACTGCCGCTGTGGTGCGCGACACTGATATTGAGAACGAGCAGCTGCGCGCTGAGTGGCTGCCCAATCAATCGCCGCTACCGACAACCCCTTACGCCTGGCTGGTTAATCAACCGGCGCTGCCAGCCAGCACAATCGAAAAATACAACCTGCCGCGCCTGTGTATTGGGGGCGATTGGGCGAGCGCCACCGGTGCCAGTCTGGATGCCCAATTGGACGCCGTGCCCCTGCGCCAGTTTTTATCGCTGTTTAAAACCGAGGTCTATTTTGCCGGGGTGATGGATGGCAACCTCACGCTCAGGTCGCCCGATTTGTCCCTCGCCGGCACCAGCGCCAACTTTAATGTGACGACCCGCAACGCCGAGCTGCGCTACCAATACGCCGGTGGTGTGACCGATATTTACCCCTGGAAAGATTTTGCCCTGCGCGCGCAATTGCAAAACGCGCAACTGAGCGCCACCGCCGGGCTGGAGTGGGTGGGTTACGGGCGGATGGATCTGGACAGCCTGTTGGACTTGCAACAACAGGCCATCGAGCGCGCGCGCTTGCAGGTGAACTTCCACAATATTGCCCCGCTGGAAACCCTCTTGCCCTTTACCAATGACGTGAAAGGCCAGCTCAGCGCCGACCTGACTGCCGGTGGCAGTTTCAGCGCGCCCTATCTGCTGGGCGATATCAACCTGCGCAATGGCGGCGCCAACATGACGCGTCTGGGGTTGGACTTGCAGGGCATAGAGCTGAACCTCAATTCCACCCGTGCCGGCGTTATCAGCCTGGTCAGTCAGGTGCAGTCGGGTGATGGACGGATGACGCTGGTGGGCGATCTCAACGGTTTTGGCACCGCCAACTGGCGCGCCCAGGCGTTTATTAATGGCACGGATTTCCGCGTGGTATCCCTGCCGCAACTCAAGGCCAATCTGTCGCCCGATATCAAAGTCACCGCCGATGCCAGCGCTATGCACCTCACCGGCGACGCGGTGATTCCCTGGGCGCGCGCCAATATCAAAAGCCTGCCGCCCTCGGCGACCCAGGTGTCCTCCGACGTCGTGATCGTGGATGAGAAATTCCTGCAAGAGCAGTCGGTATCGCCCTTCAGCGTGTACAGCAACCTGAACTTATCCCTGGGTAAGGACGTGAGTTTCAAAGGCTTCGGCCTGAGCAGTAAACTCACAGGCCGTCTGAATTTGCTTAAGGAGGCCCATCGCCCCTTCTTTACCAACGGTTATGTGAGTGTGTCCGAAGGTAGCTATAAAGCCTACGGCCAAACCCTGACCATCGAGCGCGGCCGCCTGGCGTTTCAAGGCCCTTACGACAACCCCGGGTTGGATATTCGCGCCACCCGCCAAATCCGCGACAGCGACAGTACCAAAGTGGGCTTGGATATCGACGGCACCCTGCAGCGCCCGAAAGCCAAAGTTTTCTCTTCGCCCAGCCGCAGTGACAGCGAAGCGATGATGATGTTGCTCACTGGCAAACCTATCAAAGACGCCTCCGATGCCGACGCCTCGCTGCTGCTCAGCGCCATGAGCGGCTTGGGCATGGATTCGGGCGGCTCCATCACCGCCGAGATCAACCGCTTCTTCCGCGTCGATCAGCTGGAAGTGAAATCCGATGACGGCATCGACCAGAGTCAATTGTGGGTGGGCAAATACCTGACCCCCAAACTGCTGGTGCGCTACGTGGTGGGCATTTTTGATCAGGCGTTCAGCTTTGGCATTGAATATCAACTCACCGACAGCTTCCGCATTGAGGCGGAGTCCGGCGAAACCAAAACCGTGGATCTGATTTATAAAATCGAACGCTAAGCGGCGCCCGCAATAGCCCGCGGCGTAAATTAGCGCAAACCTCGTGGCATAACCGGCTGTCATCGGTTACATATTGTCTCTCCAACAATAACCAAAGAGACCCAACTATGCATACCGCACTTACCCTCCCGCGCCTGCTACTGGCCGCCTTGGCATTTGCCTTCAGCGGCTTGGTGCAGGCCGACAACGCCTGGGAAACCGCCAGCGGCTGGTGGAATGCCAGCGATGTTCCCGCGTTTGATAAAACCAAAGTCAGCCGTCAGCTCCCGCTGATCAAAGTGGACGGCAATCGCTTTGTGGATGAGCAGGGCAAGACTCTGGTGTTTCGCGGCGTCAATATTTCCGACCCCGACAAAATCGCCAAGGACAAACGCTTCACCAAAAAACACTTTGAAGTGATTCGCAGCTGGGGCGCCAACGTGGTGCGGGTGCCAGTGCACCCGCGCGCATGGAAAGAGCGCGGCGTAAAAGGCTATTTAGAGCTGCTGGATCAGGTAGTGGCCTGGAACAACGAACTGGGCATGTACACCATTATCGACTGGCACTCCATCGGCAACCTCAAATCCGAAATGTTCCAAAACAGTTCCTACCACACCACCAAAGGCGAAACCTTTGATTTCTGGCGCCGTGTTTCCGAGCGCTACAACGGCGTTAACTCCGTCGCCTTCTATGAGATTTTCAACGAGCCAACGGTATTCAATGGTCGTTTGGGGGTAGTGAGTTGGGCGGATTGGAAAGCCATTAACGAAGAGGCCATCACCATTATTCAAGCCCACAACCCCAAAGCCATTGCACTGGTTGCCGGTTTTAACTGGGCCTATGACCTCAAGGAAGCGGCGGCCGACCCTATAGATCGCCAAAACATCGCCTATGTAAGTCACCCCTACCCACAAAAAGTCGGCGCGCCTTACCAAGCCAACTGGGAGCGCGACTTTGGTTTTATGGCCGATAAATACCCGGTATTCGCCACCGAGATCGGTTACCAACGCGCCACCGACAAAGGCGCCCACATCCCGGTTATCGACGAAGGCGGCTACGGCCCACGCATCACCGACTACTTCAACAGCAAAGGCATCAGCTGGGTAGCCTGGGTCTTCGACCCGGATTGGTCGCCCCAACTTTTCACCAGCTACGACAACTATGAACCCACCATGCAAGGCGAACATTTCCGCAAGGTGATGCTGAAGGACAACAAATAGAGATAGATGAGCCACTAAACTGCGCCACCATTTTGGCGCAGTTTGGGTGAAATGTGGCGCGATTCAGAGATAAAACTGGCGCAGTTTGTATAACTGCGCCAGAATGACGCCAAATAGGTTCAAACGGCGCCAGTGGCATGAAAAATATCGACGTGTTGCACCATAGTATCCGGTCTCGCAGTGGTCTTGCCCTGAATGAACTACTCGAACAACATCCGAATATTCCTCGCAGAACGGTACAGCGATTAATCAGCGAATTAATGACATCTGGCCAGGTTGTGGCGACAGGCAAGGGCCGTGCGCGTCGCTACTTCGCAATTGCAAACAGCGCGATAGCCACCCCGGCAGACAGTAATCACTTTCCGGATTACATTCCGCTGTCTACGGATAGCAGGGACATACTGGCCTATATCAACCAACCGCTTGCTGCGCGCAAACCCGTGGGTTACCAACAGGATTTTCTGGCCGCTTACGAACCCAACCACAGCTATTACCTTTCCCAATCCTTGCGCCTTCAGCTCCATAAAATGGGGCGTACAACGCAACATCAGGCGCCCGCTGGCACCTACAGCCGCGCCATACTCAATCGCCTGCTGATTGATTTGTCCTGGGCTTCCAGTCATTTGGAAGGCAATACCTATTCACGACTGGATACTGTCGAATTGATTGAGCAGGGCAAGGTTGCCCAAGGTAAAGCGGTGCTCGAAACACAGATGATCTTGAACCACAAAGCTGCCATTGAATTGCTTGTTGAAAATAGTGAAAGCGCCGGGTTCAATCATTACACACTGATGAATTTGCACAGTGCGCTCGCCGAAAACCTGCTGCCCAACCCTGCTGATGAAGGTCGGATCAGAATGCACGCGGTAGATATCAGTAAAAGTGTGTACCGCCCTTTATCCACCCCCCAGCAGATACAAACCGCACTCGACATGCTGTTGGCAAAATCCAACGCAATACAGGATCCCTTTGAGCAATCATTTTTTATGATGGTGCATTTGCCTTATTTGCAACCTTTTGCCGATATCAACAAGCGCACCTCCAGACTGACCGCCAACCTGCCGTTATTCCGCGCCAACCTGTGCCCGCTGACATTCTTGGATGTGCCCGAACAGGCTTATAGCTGTGCCACTCTCGGTGTTTACGAACTCACCCGGGTGGAACTATTACGCGACCTTTATGTATGGGCCTACGAGCGCTCTACCCAAGAATATCTGGCGATTAAACAAGGCTTGGCAGAGCCTGATCCGGCCAGGTTGATATGGCGTGAACTGATCAAAACGACAATCAAGGATGTAGTCACTCACCCCGAAGCAGATGCAATGACAACAATCAGCGATGCCGTTGCAAGGCAGGTCCCCGACGCTGAACGCGCCAATGTGCAAGCACTGATTATCGAAGAGCTGCGCCGCCTGCACGAAGGCGTATTAGCCCGCTACGGCCTGCGGCCTTCTGAATTCAAGGTATGGGAACAAGCACAGAGGGAATAGTTGTTGTTTGTGTTTGCATCAAAAATGATGCAAGGCTGAATCTTATTTGATTCGGTGAGATTACAAACCATGCGTAACACCATGACAATAGAGGGTGCCCTCTACAACAAACCCGCCAGCTGGCGGGTTTGTTGTTTTAAGGTTGGTCAGGCTTAGGGTTGTGGTAACCGTGTAGCGCTGACGCTGTAGCGGATGGTGCAGATTGAGACATCCGACGTCAGGTTCCAGCTAAGTCTGCGGGTTTCTACTATCTCACCGCTCGCCAGGGTTGGAGCTCCCTCATCCAGATTGATATCGGCAGTCCAGGTGTAGCTGGCGCGTTCGTAGAAAACGGTATCACCCGAACATTGGGCTTCACCTGTAGCACAGAGGTTTACCTTGGCACCGGCATTGCTGATTTGCAGTTTGTTGAACACTGGGTCAAATGCCCCGGTATCAGTGTAAGGTTCTTCGGTTTCATATTTTTCGTCTGACACGCTGCTCAGTTGGCCGTAGTTAGGGTTGAGTATCCAGGTTTCAGGGAAGGTTTCAGTCTGGCCAACCTGATGTTCCTCTATCAGCCCGCACTGCATGGTTGCACCATTGACGGTGAACAACTCCCCTTGGGCGGCGGCGGTCACGGTGTTGGTAACTTCTACTTCCAGTTCGATAGGCTCGTTGGTAGTGGGCGAGCCCACCTCGATGAAATCTACCGGATCTTCCACACCGTTGTTGGCAATAGTGTCTGCCTGGCTCACAAACCGGATCGCTGTACCGGTGCGAGTGATGGTTTGCACTATATCGGCACCATTGGGACCGCAGCTCAGGTCGTTACTGGTCTCCTGATCGAGAATTGCACAGGGGTGCGAGAAGCCCCATTGGCCGTTGGTATCTTCTAAGGTATCAACCACGAAAGCATTGGTTTCAGCATTATGGCTATAGGTACCGTATTCAACACCGCTTTGGCCGTTGGTGTCTTCCGGGTTAGGCTCGTATTGGCCCATCAGGTAGTGGGTACCGGTGAACGCCGCGAGAGCGATAAAACCGGAATCAGCTAAATACCAACCGCCCACTATGCCGCTTTCGCTGGTGAGTTTGGTCATCACTGTGGGTGGTTCTTCATCACCTTGCTCGCTGATCAGCAATTGCTCGCCAGCAGAGCTAATTACATAAATGCTTTGCTCTGACTGCAGGCCGAGGTCGGCATTACCAGTTTCATCATTGGGTGTTGCAGTAATAACGCCGGTGCTGGCATCCCACACATAGCTACCGACTTCCAGATTGGTGCCTTCGGTCTCGGTAACTTCCACGCTCATATAGCGGCTGGTATCCAGGAACGCGACCACGGCTTTGTAATCGTCACCTTCAATTAACCAGGTGCCAACCAGACGTTCGGCGCTGAGGCTGTCCAGTGATTCAACCGTGCCTTGCAAGTGTTCCTGTGCGGCTTCTACGGTTTTCAGGGTGCCTTCAGCCGCAGTAACCAGTGGGGTGATGGCGCTGGAAAAGGTGCTTGCATCCTGCTCGAAGTTAATTGCCGTTGCGCTAGTCTCAGCCAGCTCATAATTGATAGTAATGCCATTGGAGGCGTCGCCATCGCTATCGAGTGATTGCAACAAAATCGCAATATTCAATACTACTTGATCGGTCAGCTCGTCGGTCTGGGCGATGTCGAGCGGGGTAATCACACCCTTGGCATCTACTTCGGGCAGCTCCAGGTCGCCGATGAAGAACGTCACTTTATCGCCAGTTTCATATTCGTACTCGCCCTGAGCACTGGTAAAGCCGCCTTTCCCGCTAGGGCTGGTGCGATACCCGATACCTGCCACTGCGCTGTCCAAAAATACCCCGGTCAAGGCCGGAGTAGAGGAGCTGCTGGCAGCACTGGAAGATGCTGGTGATGAGCTTGCTGGTGCAGAGCTGGCGGGCGCCGATGAGCTTGCCTCTAGCGAACTGCTGCTGGTAGATGAAAGTGCGACGGAGCTAGCCTCGCTGGATGAGGCCGGGGTTGAACTGGGTGCTGCGGAAGACGCTGGCGTCGAGCTCACCTCTACTGATGAGCTGGCATCCATAGAGGAGCTGGTTTCGGTCGAGCTGGATGAGGACATAGCCACTGAGCTCGCGGCTACTGAACTGGGCGCCACGCTGCTGGCGGGAGCCGACGATTTATTACCGCCTCCACTTCCACCGCCACCGCAGGCAACGAGGCTGATAACCATGGCGGACAAAAGTCCTTGCTGAAAGCATTTATTCATAGATGCACCTTATCGTTAATTGAGAGGCATTTTTATACAGATTTATACAGATAATTTACGCGACACGATTCAGCAGAATAGCTCAAAAATACGGAGATTCAAGCGCCAGAACGACGCTGGCAAATGCAGATTTAGTGACCAGAAAGTGCGACCAACCCTCAAGTTGAGGGTTGGTAGAGGTGAGTTAGTGTTCGCTTGGCGGGAAAGGGGGGGAAGTAGCGCGATAGAAAATGCAATGCGGTCAGTTACTTGCGTAAATCCTTCTGGAACAGGCGCTGTTTATCGCGCGCCCAGTCGCGCTCTTTTTCGGTTTCGCGTTTGTCGTGCTGTTGTTTGCCCTTGGCGATGGCAATTTCCAGTTTGATCAGATGGTCTTTCCAATAAAGTGCTGTAGGCACTACGGTATAGCCTTTTTGCTCCACGGCTTCCTGCAAACGGCTAATTTCGCGGCGATTGAGTAGCAGTTTACGGGTGCGGAAGGGGTCGGTCACAAAGTGGGTGGAGGCGGTTTGCAGGGGCTGGATTTGTGCCGCCAGCAGCCAGGCTTCGTCATTTTTGAAAATCACATAGCAGTCGGTAATGTTGCCTTTGCCGGCGCGCAGGCTTTTGACTTCCCAACCGGTGAGCGCGATACCCGCTTCAAAACGGTCGTGCAGTTCGTAGTCGAACTTGGCTTTTTTGTTGAGGGCAATGGTATTGCCTTGATTCTTTTGTGCTTTTTTGGCCATGACTGGACGCTACTTGAGTGAAGCAAAAACGGGCGGGCATTATGCCCTGCGGGGGAATCTGGGTACAATCACTTATCCGAGCGTTAATAATGACAATACTCCTGGGGGCGAGCCGGTGAAGCGACTCAAACAGCATGTGATTTGGGGCCAGCGCGGCAGTTTTATTCTGGCGGCGACCGGTTCGGCCGTGGGGTTGGGCAATATCTGGAAGTTCCCCTATATCACTGGCGAGAACGGTGGTGGCGCGTTTGTACTCATGTACCTCTGCTGTATTTTGCTGATTGGCGTGCCGATCATGATGGCGGAAATCCTCATGGGGCGCCGTGCTCGCGCCAACCCGATCCTCGCCACTACTGAACTCTGCGAAACCGCCAGGGTGAGTAAGGGCTGGACGGTGATTGGTTGGATGGGCGCGCTGGCTGGCTTGGTAATCCTGTCGTTTTACACGGTAATTGCCGGTTGGACGCTGGAGTATTTAAGTCAGGCGCTCGATGGCCGCTTTGCCGGTTTAACGGGCGAGAGTTCCCAGCAGCTGTTTGACACTTTGCTCGCCAATAACGACCAGATGCTGTTGTGGCACACAGTGTTTACCGCCATGACGGTGGTGATTTTGGCGCTGGGGGTGTCGCGCGGGCTGGAATCCTCGGTGCGGCTGATGATGCCGCTGCTATTTGTATTGCTGCTGTGCCTGTTGGTCTACGCCATGAGGGAAGGTGAGTTTGCCACCTCGCTGCGCTTTATGTTCAGTTTTAATCCGCAGGATATCTCCTGGGAGTCGGCCCTGACCGCCATGGGCCATTCGTTTTTTACCCTGAGTTTGGGCATGGGCGCGATAATGGCGTACGGCGCCTATATGCCCAGCAACCAATCTGTAGGCCAGACGGTGCTGGTGGTGGCACTGTTGGATACCCTGATCGCCCTGATTGCCGGGGTGGCCATTTTTGCGTTTGTATTTGCCACGCCGGGCATTTCGGCGGGCAGCGGGCCGGGGTTGATGTTTGTGACCCTGCCGGTGGCCTTCGGCAATATGAGTGCGGGGCTGGTGATAGGCTCGGTCTTTTTTGCGATGGTAATGCTCGCCGCCTGGACCTCCACTATCTCGCTATTGGAGCCGGGTGTGGCCTATCTGAATGAACGCTTTGGCCTGCATCGGGTGTTTGCCAGCTTGCTCCTGGGTTTCATTGCCTGGGCGCTGGGTTTGGGGTCGCTGTTGTCGTTTAACGATTGGGCCGACAAACCCTTCCTCTGGGGGAAAACCTGGTTCGACAGCATGGACTTTATCGCCACCAACATTATGCTGCCGCTCGGCGGTTTGCTGATCGCCCTGTTTGTGGGCTGGAAACTGCGCGATGAACACCTGCTGCATGAATTGAAATACGAATCCAGCTGGCTATTGCGCTGGTGGCGGCCGATCTTGCGTTACATCTCGCCACTGGCAGTATTGATTGTGCTTATTAACGGCATCTTCCCGGTGCTGCGCGGCGTATTAGTGGAATAGGCTTTTTAGATGGGCAAGCATAAAAATAGGTAAACGCCGTGGTGCATAAAGTAGAGCGAAGCGCGCTGGTGAATTATTCGGCGCAACAGATGTTTGACCTAATCAACGATATCGAAGCCTATCCGCAGTTTATGGATGGCTGTGTGGGTGCCAAAATTCTCGCCCGTGGCGATGACTGGCTGGAGGCGCGGCTGGAGTTAAGCAAGGCCGGTGTCAGCCAGAGTTTTGTGACCCGCAACCAATTGCAGCCACCGCTGTGCATGATGCTCTCGCTGGTGGATGGCCCGTTTAAATTCCTCACCGGCGCCTGGCGCTTTACCCCCTTGGGGGATAAGGCTTGCAAGGTGTCGCTCAGTTTGGAGTTTGAGCTGGGCAACCGCTTGCTGGGGCTGGCGGCGGGCAAATTATTTGAGGCCGTGAGCAATAGACAGGTGGATTCCTTGTGTGCGCGCGCCAAACATATCTATCAATAAACCCATAGCAACAGTGGACTGAGTAACCATGGCCGATTTTGACCTTATCACTGTGGAAGTGGCTTACGCGCTGCCCCACAAACAGAAAATTATTGCCCTGCTGGTCGAGCCGGGCACCACCGCGCTGGAGGCCGTGCAGCGCTCTAAAATCACCGACCACTTTCCCGAGCTGGATCTCGCCAGTGCCAAACTGGGCATTTTTGGCCAGTCGCTCGGCACCAAGGGGCTGGATACTGCCGACAAGCACATATTGCATGCCGGCGACCGGGTGGAAATTTATCGCCCACTGGCGTCTGACCCGAAAGAGGCGCGCCGCAAACGCGCGGAAAAGACGGCAGCGGCGAGTGATGAAAGCGCCGCCGCGGTGGATGAATAAACCCCCCGCCAGCCCGCTCGGGCTGGCGTTATACAACCCTTCGCGTTAAACCTGCTTCACAAAAAATTTGCACTACACTGGGGTAATGCGCTGTCCGCACATTTTTATCCCAGAGACTCTTCATGCCCTTGATTCGCAAAGGTTGGTATTCATGGCTACCCTGGCTTGCTGCCTTGGGGTTGGCTTTGGCCTTTGGCGGATTTATGCGTGCCGACCTGCACCACCATGAACAGGTTTGGCAAGAGCGGATCCAGCTATGGACCCAGCGCCATCAGGATCGGGTGGATAGCCATAGCCGCGATATGACCCAGCAGGCCATGCTGCTTGCCCAGCTTATTGTGCGTGACACCTCGGTGCTCAATTTACTGCGCGACGCCCAGCAACAGTTTGTCGCCGGACAAGGGCGTATGGCGGCGCCACAGACCCGCGCCGCGCAAGTTCGCTTGCGTCAACAGCTGGATGATTACTGGCAGGGCATGCGCGATTTGGGCGTGCAGCGACTGTCCATCTATGTGGCGCCAGGCGCCGTCAGTTTTTTGCGTATGCATTTGCCCGAGCGCGCCGGCGACAGCGTCAGTGCGGTGCGCCCGCTTATCATCCAGGCGTTCAGCTCCGGCCTGCCGGTGTGGGGCACCGAAATTTCCCGCAGTGGCAGCGGCCCGAGTGCTGCCATTCCCATCATGGCCAACAGCGATCAAAGCGGCGAGGTGATTGCCGTGGTGGAAGTAGGTATGGCACCGCTGGCGGCCGCCGACAATCGCCCCGGCGGCATCCAAATGGCCAGCTTCCTGCAAAAAGATGCGGTTGAACAACTGCTGTGGGATAGCGCCCGGCAGAGCCTGCACAAAACCAACCCGACGGCGGTGGACAACTGGCGGCTGGAAAGTACCAACAATGCCCAACTGCACGACTGGTGGAATCGCGGCAAGGTAGCGATTAATCGCCAGGGGCACTTGCTGCACAGCGATGATCAGGTGTACCTCACCTCCTGGATTGCACTGGGCCAACCCGACATCCTGCGCGAAAACGCGCCCATGGCGGTGCTGGTATGGCATGAAATTACCGGCGAATACGCGGCTTATCAGGCCAGTGTGCGGCAGGTAGTGGCCAAGTGGGCGGCGGCACTGCTGTGCGCGCTGCTGCTGATGGTTGGTTTTATCCGCCTGCAGCGCAGTTACCTGCGCGAGGTCATTGCCGCCCACGCCGAGCAGTTGCAGGCGGAGCACCAACAGACCGAACAGGCGCGTCAGCGCTTGGCACTGGCGCTGCGCTCCAGCGACTCGGGCTTTTGGGAGTGGGACATAGTCAACGACCGCGCCCGCTTTTCCCCCGAGTGGCGCCAGCTCTGCGGTTTGGGGCCGGAAACGGCCAATTCGCTCGATCTGGATGAGTGGATGAGCCGGGTGCACCCAGCGGATAAGCGAGCCAGCTACAGCGATATCATCCGCCACATCAAGGGCGAAACGCCCATGTATGAGAACGAATACCGGCTCAAAATTCACGATGGCAGCTACAAGTGGATTCTCACCCGCGGCAAGGTGGTGGAGTGGCAACCCAACGGCAAGGCCGCGCTGGTAGTGGGTGTCTACACCGATATTACCGAGCGCAAAAATACCGAATTGATCAGCATTCGCCAGCAGGCGGCGCTGCACTCCCTCAATGAAATCGCCTCGCTCTCCGGGGTTGACCCGGATGCCCAGTTACAGCGCGCCCTCGCCTTGGGCGCCCGCTACCTAGGGCTCAGTTGCGCAGTGATCAGCGCCATTAACGGCAGCAGTTATCGCGTGCGGGTAGCCTTTACCGCGCAGAGCCAGCGCGACCCATTGCCCTCCAGCAATCGCTTGGCAGACCAGTATTGCAGCCTCACAGTGGCAAACCGCGATGTCGTGGCTGAGGACGATATGCCCACCAGTCAGTATCGCCAGCACGCGGCCTATCGCCTGACTCAGGTGGAGTCCTACATCGGCGCGCCGCTGTGGATCAATGGTGAAATCTGCGGCACTCTGGCGTTTAGCTCGCGCAAAACCCGCCATCACCAATACGATGCGCTGGATAAGGACTTTGTGCGCTTGCTCGCGCGCTGGATCAGCTCGGTGGTAGAGCGCTGGCAGCAGGACATAGACAAAAAAGTCATTATCGAACGCTTCCATAAACTGAGCGAACGCCTGCCCGGCTTTTTGTACCAGTACCAAATGCGCCCCGACGGCACCTCTTTTTTTCCCTATGCCAGCGCGGGCATCAAAAATCTTTTTAACATCGAGCCGGAGGATGTGTCGGCGTCGGCGGAGCGAATATTTCCGCTCATTCACCCGGAGGATGTGGGCTGGGTAGGCGAGACGATTTCCTTCTCTGCCAGCAAGCTGACGCCCTGGGTGTCCACGGTGCGCATCAACCATCCGACACGCGGCCTGATCTGGGCGCATTTTGAGTCCCTGCCGGAAAAGCTGGAGGACGGCGGGGTGCTGTGGAATGGTTATGTATCCGATGTCACCTCGCTTAAAGAGACCGAACTGCAGTTAAAAGAGACCAATGCCCTGCGCAAGGCGATCCTGGATGCGGCCAATATTGCGATTATTTCTACCGATACCCAGGGCTTTATCAAAACCTTCAACCTGGGCGCCGAGTTAATGCTCGGCTACCGCGCGGAAGAGGTAATCGAACAGCAGACCCCCGCGCTGTTTCATCTGGAGGCCGAAAATATCGCCTACGCCGCGCAACTGACGGCTGAGCTGGGGTACGCCGTGAAACCCGGTTTTGATGCCTTTGTCGCTAAGGCGCGCGAAGGCTTTGGCGATGAACGGGAGTGGACCTACGTGCGCAAAGACGGGGTTCGTTTTCCGGTGTTGTTGGCGGTCTCCGCACTGCGCGATGGCGAGGGCGATGTCACCGGCTTTCTGGGCATAGGGCGCGATATCAGTGAGATCAAACGTATCGACCAGATGAAAACCGAATTTATCTCCACCGTTAGCCATGAACTGCGCACGCCGCTGACCGCCATCAGTGGCGCCTTGGGAATTGTCGCCAACGGCCTGGCGGGCACAGTCCCGGAGCAGGCGCAGCGCATGATCCACATCGCCCACAGCAACTCTCACCGGCTGATTTATTTGGTCAATGACCTGCTTGATATGGAGAAACTGGTGGCGGGTAAAATGAACTTTGACATGCGCCCCCACAGCTTGCGCGCGCTAATACTGCAAAGCATCGAAGAGAACACCGCCTTTGCCGAACAGTATTCGGTCAGCTACGAGCTGATTGGACACGGCGATGCGCAGGTGACCGTGGATCAGCAGCGGTTATTGCAGGTGCTCGCCAATTACCTGTCCAACGCGGCCAAATTTTCCCCCGCCAAGGATGTAGTGACTATCCAGCTGGAGGCCAAGTTCGGACGGGTCAGGGTGAGAGTGAGCGACAAGGGGCCGGGTGTGAGCGAGGAGTTCCGCCCGCGCCTGTTCCAGAAGTTCTCCCAGGCTGACTCTTCCGATACCCGCCAAAAAGGCGGCACCGGTCTGGGGCTGGCCATTTGCAAAGAGATCATCGAGCGCATGGGGGGCAGCTTGGGGGTCGAGCCGGATGCAGGCCAAGGTGCCTGTTTTTATTTTGAACTACCCTGCGAGGACGCCACTCAAAAAGTACCTGCCTCGCGCGTCGAGCCGGTAAAAAACAAGCCGCATTTGTTGATCGTGGAGGATGATCAAGCCACCGCGGAAATCCTCAGTGCGCTGCTGCCCGGCGAGCATTACGACATAGATTGCGCGGCAACTGGCCAAGCGGCGCTGGAATTGCTGCAACTGCGCGACTATGACCTGATGACCCTGGATTTGAACCTGCCGGATATGGATGGCATCAACATAGTGCACCATGTGCGCGAGGCCGGGTTGCGGCAAGCGGAGAGCAACAAACCGCTGCCCATTATTATTGTCAGTGGCGATCTTGAACCAACCAAGGCGCTGCTCAATGGCACGGGTGTGACGGAGGAGCTGTTCTGGCAGCCCAAACCCTTGTCGTACATTGAATTTGATACCTTGTTAAACCGGGTACTGGCGCGCGCCGACCAGAAAACTCCGGAGGACTCCCTATGAAAGCCGCCCTGCCAGGCAATGAATTAACCCGCCTCGCCCATTTGCATGCGCTCAATATTCTCGACACCGGTCGGGAACAGAGCTTTGATGACCTTGCCCAGTTGGCCGCGATGATCTGCGAGGTGCCGATTGCACTGGTTAGCCTGATAGACCACGAGCGCCAATGGTTCAAAAGCTGTATTGGTCTGGATGTGACCGAAACCCCGCGCGATCTCGCCTTTTGCGCCCATGCCATTTTGCAGCCGGGCGACCTGTTGGTTGTGGAGGATGCGATCCGCGACCCGCGGTTTAGCGACAATCCGCTGGTCTTGGGCGAGCCGCATATCCGGTTTTATGCCGGCGCGCCGCTGGTATCGGAAGAGGGTTATGCCTTTGGCACCCTCTGTGTGATTGATACCACACCGCGCCGGTTCGGCTCCTCCCAGGCGATGGCCCTGAAACTGCTCGCCGGGCAAGTGATCCAGCTGCTTGAGCTGCGCGAGGCCAATCAGGCGCTGCAAGCATCGCAGCTGCAACTGCAGGAGCGCAGTGAACAACTCAATACCATCCTCAGTAACTTTCCCGGCGCGGTGTACCGCTGCCTCAACGATGCCCGCTGGACCATGCTCTACCTGAGCGACAAGGTGGAACAACTGACCGGCTATCCCTCAACGCGTTTTATGGGCGATGGTGCGTTAAGCATCTCCGACATCACCCATCCCGAGGATGTGCCTATGGTGTACCAGCAGGTACAGGAGGCGCTGAGGCAGCAGCAGGCCTTTCAGATTATCTACCGCCTGCGCGATGGCAATGGCGACTGGTGCTGGATCGAAGAGCTTGGCTGCGGTGTGTTTGATGCCAGTGGCGCGCTGAAATACATCGATGGTTTTATCTGGGACATCAGCGAACGCAAGCGTGCGGAACAGATCAAAAATGATTTTGTGTCCGCCGTGAGCCATGAGTTGCGCACCCCGCTGACCGCAATTTCCGGTTCACTCGGGTTAATTGTGGGCGGGATGTTGGGCGCGCCGCCGGAAAAAATGCAAAACATGCTGGTGATTGCGCACAAAAACGCGCTGCGCCTGACCCAGTTGATTAATGACCTGCTGGATATGGAAAAACTCATCGCCGGTAAAATGGGGTTCGATCTGGAGCGCCAGCCGCTGGTGCCCATCATTGAACAGTCACTGGAAACCAATAAAGCCTACGCCGACAGCTTTAACGTCAGCTTGCACCTGAGTGTCTGCGCCAATGAACAGGATGTGCCGTTAATGGTCTCGCTGGACGCCCACCGCCTGCAGCAGGTCATGGCCAATTTTATCTCCAACGCCGTCAAGTACTCTCCTCCCCAAGGGCGGGTGGAAATCCAGTTAATCCAGCTGCAAGGCGAGGTAAAAATTGCCGTAGTGGATCACGGCCCGGGTATTAGCGAGGAGTTTCGCGAGCGCTTGTTCCAGAAATTTACCCAAGCTGACTCTTCGGCCTCGCGCCAGCGCGGTGGCACCGGGTTGGGTTTGGCCATTAGCAAAACCTTTGTGGAGCGCATGCATGGCCGCATAGGCTTTGATTCTATACCGGGGCAGGGCGCTACCTTTTACGCTATCTTCCCGCTCACCAACCGCGCTACCGATCTTGTACCCCATCACTAACCGTCAATCAGGTTCGATTTATGACACAGGAACTCAGCCGTATTTTGTATGTAGAGGATGACCCGGATATTCAAGCCATCGCCATGATGGTACTGGAGACAATTCATGGTTTTGTGATGGAAGCCTGCAGCTCCGGGGCGGAAGCCCTGCAAAAAGCGGTGGCCTTCAAGCCGGATTTGATTCTGCTGGATGTGATGATGCCGGGTATGGACGGCCCCGAAACCCTGAAGCACCTGCGTGCATTTCCGGAAATGGTCGCTGTACCGGTGGTGTTTATGACCGCCAAAGTGCAGCCGCAGGAGGTGCAGGGGTATCTGAATTTGGGCGCGCTGGGGGTGATCGCCAAACCCTTTGACCCCATGACTCTGGCGCAGCAGCTGGTCAGTATTTGGGAGAAGCGCTAGCGCTATTGGTGTGGGGGCTAGCCCAGGCCCGACCAGAGCATATCCAGGTTTTTAAAGCCCCAGTCATCGGGTGATTCGCGCCCGATGATTTTGTCTTTGCCCTTGAGGGCTGCCAGATCCAGGGTTTCCTGAATAATCGGCATTTTGGTTTTGGCGGAAAAAAACACTTTTACTGTGGGGTTGAGCAGCGAGTGCTCGTTCTGTTCCACCACTACCGCCAGGCGGCCGCTTTCCAGTCGTACCAATGAACCCGTGGGGTAAATACCCACGGTTTTGACAAAGGCCTGAAACACCGCCTCATCAAAATGCCCCTTGCTCCACTCCGCCATTTTGCGAATCGAGTCTGCGGGTGCCCAGCCTTTTTTATAGGGGCGATTGGAGGTGATGGCATCATAGACATCGCACACCGCGCCCATCTTGGCAAACAGGCTGATGGTGTCGCCCTTCAGGCCGTGAGGGTAGCCGGTGCCGTCCACCTTTTCGTGGTGATGCAGGCATACGTCCAGCACCATGGGGCTGACGTCGTAGTTTTCCATCAAAATACGTGCCCCCACTTCAGGGTGGGATTTGACCACCGAAAACTCGGCGTCGGTGAGTTTCCCGGGTTTATTGAGCACTTTCATGGGGATACCCACTTTGCCCAAATCGTGCAGCAGACCGGCAAAACCGGCTTCGCGCACCATCTCTTCGTCAATATTCAACTGGCGCGCCAGCGCAATCATCAACGCACAGACGGCTACCGAGTGCATGTAGGTGTATTCATCGGCATTTTTAAGGCGCGCGAGGCTGATCAGGGCGTGAGGTTGGCGCAGTACCGAGTTGGAAATTTCCTCCACTAGCGCGCGCGCCTGTTCCACCTGAATGGCGCGGCCCATGCGCGCATCGCTGAACATTTCAATCACCGCTTCTTTGGCTTTGGCGCACAGTTTGGCGGCAGTCTGGATTTCCTCGTCAAGCGATAGCTTTTCGCCTACGGCGGCTTTATCTGCGCCCAGCAACAGCGCTTCTGCTTCCTGTGCTACTTCGGCTTCGGTCTTGGCTGCGGCGGCATCGCTGGCATCTATTCCCTGGCTGACATCAATCCACAGCTCCTTGATCCCGCTCGCCTGAATCGCGTGCAGGTCTTTTTCATCGTCCAGTAAAAAACGCGTTTTCCAAAAGGGATGCTCCATCCATGAACCGCAAAATTCACAGATAAACATACCGAGTTTGATGTCTTTTACGGCGATTCTTTTTAGCATGAAGCCCTGCAGTGGCTGGCAAAATGGATTATTAGTTGGTCGGAAGTGGGTGGCGCTAAGGCTAGTATAGACGCGCTTTGCTGTGATGCAGTTCCGGCTACCCAGATATTAAATTCAGCGCCGTAAATATCCCATTGGCGGACATTGGCTATTCGTGCGCAACACTTCTATTATTTGACAACTGGCGCCTGTCGTTGCGGGGCGTATCCCTTTTGCTGTTACAGAATCAGACACCAATGCAAACCATCGGGTACAGTTTTTCTATGGACAAAAAAACCGAAATCGCCGCGCGCCTTGAGGCTCTGCGCGCCGATTATGCGGCGCGGCTGCCCGCTGAAATCGCGCGCTTGCGCGAACTGGTAGCCCTGGCATTAGTGCCGGAAAGCCAAGCCGCCGCCCTGCAGGAATTGGGGCAAAAATTGCACAAATTGGCCGGCTCAGCGGGCAGTTTTGGCTTTCCTGACTTGGGTAAACAAGCCAAAAAACTGGAGCTACAGGTGTTGGACTGGGTAGCCGCTGGCACCGTAGACACTGGCATGCTGCGGGTATTTTCAGTGGCGGTGACAGCGCTGGGGGGCGAACTTCAAATAGCGCCTGCTACCAGTGTCGCGCTGCCACCACCGGCAACACCATCGGGGGCGGTCAGCTCGCTCATTTATGTACTGGAAGATGATCCGGATGTGGCCAATGAACTCTGCATCACCCTGCGCCATTTCGGCCATCAGGTAGAGCACTTTGGCACCATCGCCGCTGCCGAGGGCGAGATTTTGCGCCGCCCGCCGGATTTTATGATCTGCGATGTCATGTTCATCGATGAGGGGCGCGAAACCCCGGAGGCGATTGCTCGGTTACAGCACCAATTACCCGCCTCGGTGCCGGTGATTTTTGTCTCCAGTCGCACTGATTTTGACGCCTACCATGCCGCCGTGCGTGCCGGTGCGGTGGGTTATTTTGTGAAGCCACTGGATATCATCCGGCTGGTAGACTGCTTTGAAAATTATCTGGATCGCCACCGCAGTACCCCCTATCGTGTATTGATTATTGATGATGATCTCGCCCTCGCAGAGCACTATAAACTGGTGCTTGGCGGTGCCGATATTCGCGCCGAAGTGAGCAATAGCCCACGCGATATTTTTGCCTTGCTCAATGACTTTCACCCCGAACTGATTTTGCTCGATATCAATATGCCGGTGTGCAGCGGCATAGAACTGGCGCAGGTCATTCGCTTGAATCAGGATTGGCTGCGGGTTCCCATTACTTATTTATCCTCCGAGCAGGACGAACAAAAACGCGCGTTAGCCATGGGGCGCGCGGGCGACGATTTCCTCAGCAAACCGCTCAGCGATCTGGAATTGGTAACGGCAGTTTCCGTGCGCGCTGCGCGCAGCCGCCAGTTAAGCGATGCACTGGATCGCGACAGTTTGACCGGCTTACTGAAGCATTCGCGCATTAAAGAGCAGGTGGATATAGAGCTGAGCCGCGCCCAGCGCACCGGTGAAGCACTGAGCCTGGTGATGCTGGATTTGGATCATTTCAAACAAATCAACGACAGCTACGGTCATCCGGCAGGTGACAAAGTCATTAAAGCCATCGCCCATTTATTGCGCCAACGGCTGCGTAAAATGGATGCAGTGGGGCGTTACGGCGGTGAAGAATTTGTGGCGGTATTGCCGCGCTGCACCCGCGCTGAAGCGCATTTATTAATGGAAGATATCCGCAAACGTTTTCGCGACCTTACCTTTACGGTCGATCAAAAAATCTTTCACGTCACCCTGAGCGCGGGAGTGGCATCTTTTGAATCGGGTATAGAGCGCGCTGAGCAATTATTGCAAGAGGCCGATGCGGCGCTCTATCGCGCGAAAAGCGAGGGACGTAATCGCGTGTGCAGTTTGCGCGGGGCAGATGTGGCGCCTGTGTGAAGCGTAAATGTTTACCAGAGCAAGCCAGTCCTGCAAAAACAACCCTCTAAAAACCACTACCCAAAAACAACAACGCCCGGAGATCCGGGCGTTAGTTTTTTAGGCGGTTGTTTTTGGGTAGTTATTTTTTGCCAGATGCTTAAGTGTATTTATTCCAACTCTTCGGGATCGGGCAAATCTGGCGGTGTACTATCTTCTGTTGGCACCGGGACATCGCGCTGCATATCATCCAAATAACGCTTGGATTTTTCACCGCTCATGGGTGCTTTACCAGGCAGGAAATCGCCCTCGGTTTTTACCAGCTTATCGTTTTCAAAATAAACGGTGTAAAGGTATTGGGTAATTTCACCCTGTGAACCGCGACGCACGCTGTAAGGGTAATCCCAGCGGTCATCGTTAAAGGTATTCGGCAGTAAAGTATTGCCGAGTACAAAGCGTACCTGGCGTTTGTTCATGCCCAGTTTTAATTGATCGACCATTTCCTGGGTAATGATGTGGCCCTGCTGAATGCCAACTTTATACACACCAGGAAAGCGGAAGCTGGAGCAGGCGGTGAGGCCCGCAATAAACACAAGGGCCAGAAATACACGGCTGGCTAATTTCATACTAGGGCTTCCACTAACGAAAATGAACGCGGATAATACCCGAACCACAGGAACACTGAGAAGGGTTTGGGGGAAATAATGGCAGACGGTAACCACGAACTGCGCAAAGCGGGTCTTAAAGTGACCTTGCCTCGTGTGAAAATTTTGCAAATGCTGGAGTCCTCTGAACAGCATCACATGAGCGCGGAAGATGTATATAAAGCGCTAATGGAGCAGGGCGACGATGTCGGTTTGGCAACTGTCTATCGGGTATTAACCCAATTTGAATCTGCCGGTTTGGTAGTGCGGCACAATTTCGATGGCGGCCACTCGGTATTTGAAGTGGCGCGCGGCGAACATCATGATCACATGGTGGATATAGATGCCGGCACCATCATTGAGTTCCATAACGATGAAATTGAGGCATTGCAAAAACGTATAGTGGCGGAATACGGCTACGAACTCACCGATCACAGTCTGGTGCTCTACGTGAGAAAAAAACGCCCATCCTGATAGTGAATGTTGTTAGTTGATTGGGTGGTTGAATAAAAGGGCGCAGTGCATAGCGCCCTTTTTTATTTGCTCACAGTTTGCTGACCGCTGGTTAATACCCTTAAAAACTCAGCATTTCACGAGCATGGGCGATGGATTGATCGGTAATTTTCAAGCCGCCCAGCATGCGTGCAATTTCCTCCACTTTGCTATCGCCCGCTAATTCCACCAGGGTGGATTCCGCGCTTTTTTTGCTCGCGGTTTTCACTACCTGCAAATGCTGGTGGCCCTTGCTTGCCACCTGCGCCAAGTGGGTTACACAAATCACTTGCCCGCGCTCACCCAGCTGACGCAATAGTTGGCCCACGACATCACCGGTGGCACCGCCGATGCCGACATCGACTTCATCGAATACCAGTGTGGGCGTCGCGGAGGTTTTGGCGGTAATCACCTGAATGGCGAGGCTGATGCGCGAGAGTTCGCCGCCCGAGGCAATTTTTGCCAGCGGGCGCGGCGCTTGGCCGGGGTTGGTGCTGATTAAAAACTCCACCTCTTCCAAACCATTGGGGCCGGGTTTGTCGGTCAGTGGTAATAAGCTAATGGTGAGCTTGGCATTTTCCATTGCCAGTAATTTGAGTTGTTCATTAACCTGTTTGGCCAGTGTTGCGCCGGCTTTGGTGCGTTTGGCTGATAGCTGCTCGGCCAGTTGGCGATAGGCTTTTTCCGCCTGCTCCACTTGCTGTGCCAATTGATCCAGCTTGGCATCGCCGCCTTGCAGTTGTTCCAGTTCGGCGCTGAGTTTATCGATAAATGACGGTAGTGCTTCCGGCTGGATGCGGTGCTTGCGCGCTATGTCGTAAATTGCTGAGAGGCGGTCTTCCACCACCGTCAAACGCGCAGGATCGAGGTTAAAGGTATCGATATGGCGCTCAATTTCGTGTTGCGCTTCTTCCACTTGAATCTGCGCGCTGGTGAGTAACTCTTCGGCCGCCTGCAATGCGGTGGATTTTTCCGGCAGGCTGCGCAAAATATGCAGTGCGCGATGCAGGTTTACGCTCAAACCCTGTTCGTCATCGCCACAAAACGCGGCGAGTTGCTGGCTGCCGCGCAAAATTTCTTCGGCGTTGGACAGGCTGCGCTGCTCCGCTTCGAGCTTGGCGAGTTCACCTTGCTGTAAACCCAGCTGTTCCAGTTCGTTAAATTGATAGCTAAGCAATTGGAAGCGTGCGCTCACATCGGCGGCGTTATCGCGCAGGTTAATAAAATGCTCTAACCGGCTGTGCCACTCGCGAAAGGCGAGGCGCACCTGTTTGGCTAATTCGGTTTGGCCGGCAAATTCATCCACCAGGCGGCGATGGGTATCTTTTACCAACAGCGATTGATGCTCATGTTGGCTGTGAATATCAATCAGCATTTCACCCAGCGCACGCAGTTGCTGCAGCGTCGCCGGTTGACCGTTGATATAGGCTTTGGATTTGCCATCGGCATTGATTACCCGGCGCAGCAAACACTCGTGCGGATTATCGCTCTGCTGCAAATCGTGGCTTTGTAGCCACTCCTGTGCTGCGGGGATTTGGCTGGTATCAAAACTGGCGCAGATATCGGCGCGGCTGGCACCCGTGCGCACGCGCTCGCCATCGGCTTTATCACCCAGCGCCTGCCCGAGTGCATCGAGCATGATGGATTTACCCGCCCCCGTTTCGCCGGTAATCACGGTCATACCGGGTTTGATGTCCAGATCCAGTTGATCGACCAGCGTAAAGTTTTGGATATTCAGGTGAGTCAGCATCAGCGCCTCGCAAATCCGGCAGCGGCGATGAAGTGCGCCACTAAAAAAGCCAGACATTATGGTGAATAATTGTCTGGCTATATATACAGTATTTGCGCAGGCGGCGGCAAGTGGGGGGAGCGATAAGCCGTTCCGGAATGCTAGAGGCGGAAACCTTCCAATTGGCGGCTCAGTTCGTCGGAGGCGTCGCGAATTTGTTGGGACGCCAGCAGCGTACCGCGCGCAGCATCTTTGGTGCCCAGCGATGACTGCTCGACCTGGCTTACATACTCCAGAATCAAACTGCTCGCCTGTACATGTTCGATGAGTGAGTTGCCAATGTGCGCGACCATCTTGGCGACTTCATCAGTCTCCTGCCGCACGCTCTCCACAATTTCACCGCCCTGACGGGTTTGGCCTATGCCATCTTTTAACTGCACCACCATGTCATCCATATTTTGTTTGGCGACGCGGCTGGAGTTCTGCACAGCGGTAATGGTCTCGCCAATTTCGCTGGTGGCTTGGGTGGTGCGCTGCGCGAGCTGGCGCACTTCGTCGGCCACTACCGCAAAACCGCGCCCCTGTTCACCCGCGCGCGCCGCTTCAATCGCGGCGTTCAGTGCGAGCAAATTGGTTTGGTTGGCGACTTCGCTAATCACCGAAATCACTGCAGAAATGCTGTTAATCCGCGCCGCGAGGTCATCAATACTGGTTTGGGTTTGGGTCACGCTGTTGTCGATTTCAACAAAACTTTTTACCGCACTGGAAATCAATTTTTGCCCCTGGTTGGCGGTTTTGGAGGCGTGATCGGTTTGGTTAGTGGCAATTTTTGCCTGCTGCATGGCGTCCTTGGTTTGCAGATTAAATTCTTCCGCAGAAGACGCGATTTTGATGGTATTGGCGCTCTGGTCTTCAGCCATGGCGGTACTGGTTTCAGCTTTATGGACTATGTCATCGCTAATCGCATGCAGGCGCGCGACCATGTGCGAAATGCTGCCGATCATCTCGCGCAAGGCATGGCGCATTTTCACTACCGAACCATAAATACTGTCCTCTGCTGCGCGACGTACATTGCGCTCAGTCAGGTCGCCGTTGGCAACGGCGCGCACCAGCGCCAGCACTTCTTTTAATTCCGCGCCCAAACCGTTATCCAGCTTGCGCGCAAACAGCACCACGGGAACCACAATAATCAGCATCACCAGTAAACAAATGGTCAGTTGCCATTTGGCGGTTTCCCAAAAGCGCGCGTTGACTTCGTTAAAGCCAATGCCAGTGCCCACTACCCAATTCCAGCGCGGTGAGAGTTTGGCAATAGACAATTTATTTTCGATGGAGCCATCGGCCTGACGTTGGGTCCATTTATAACGCGCTGTTTGACCGCGCGATTTTTCCACCGCTTTTTGCAGGATCTCACCCACACTGCGGCCATTGCCATCCTTAAATTCATGGAAGCTGGTGCCGTGAATTTGCGGGTCGAGCGGTGCGGCGACAAAATTCAATTTTTCATCGGCGACGTACACATACTCGGACTTGTGATAGATGTTGTTGCGCAGCAAATCCGTCGCAATTTTTTTGGCTTGCTCATCGCTTAGTTCGCCGCGCGCGGCCAGCTGTTCCATCTGGATCACCGTCGCATAGGTGCTATTCAGTAACTGCTCCACACGCGCTTCATTATCCTGATTATTGGAATAGCGCAGGGTAAATAGCCCAATCAACATTATCCCCAGCAGGCCGAGCAGGATTTGGGCGGAGACAATCCAGATTTTGACGCGTAATGACATGGGGCCTCCGAAGGCGGCTAAGTTGTGATCAGATGGATTGACAGTAGCCGCATGAGACAACGTTGTCAATGGTGGTCGCAAGGTATTTTCAGGTGGCTGTGTTTTTTGGTGGGCCTTGGTTATTAAGGCTATGAAAAGGCGTCAAAAACCGCATAAAAGTGGGGATATGCACAGAATCTGGGCGTAATAGACGACGATCAAAACAATGATTTGTGCGCCATGATGGTGCTTTCAGGGTGGCGTCAATTCTGGCAATCCGTAGTTAGGGTCAATTGCCGCCAGCAGGGGGGGTGGCAAAAACTTCGCCGCACTTTGCTTGAATCTGCCCACCTCAGCCCCATATAGCCTGCACTGGACACCGACGCCTGTGCTGTGGCCATTATTGCGGAGCCTGCTCCATTGCCGAGAACTCCGCCCAACTGATCATTGGAGAACACTGTGTCAACTCAAGATTATTCCGATATTCAACAAGCAACCGAGCAGCAAGCGCAGGAAACTGCCGAGGCTCAAGGTCAACCCGAGGCCAATGCCGAGCTGAGTATTGAAACCCTGCAAGCGCAACTCGCCACTTTGGCTACGGCTTATGAGTCAGCCAAAGAGCAATCCCTGCGCGCGCAGGCGGATGCGCAAAATGCGCGTCGTCGCGCCGAGCAAGATGTGGAAAAAGCGCATAAGTTTGGTTTGGAAAAAATGGTCAACGACCTGTTGCCCGTAGTGGATAACCTGGAGCGTGCATTGGCGAGTATCGATCCGGCCAATGAAGCTTTTGCTGCGTTTATTGAAGGTATTCAGCTCACCCATAAATCCTTTGTGGATGCACTGCTCCGTCATCAAGTGGCGGTAGTGAACCCTGAAGGTGAACCTTTTGATCCGAATTTACATCAAGCGGTTTCTGCAGTTCCCAACCCTGACGTAGAGCCCAATACTGTGCTCAACTGCTTCCAAAAAGGTTACACCCTGCATGGTCGTTTAGTGCGTCCGGCGATGGTAGTCGTGTCCAAGGCACCTTGATTTTTTTTGGATATCCGCAGGAAGTGTAAGGATTTTTTTGGCGCTGCACTTGAATTCATCGCGTTGGCGCCAATATAGGAAACAACTACCGGCAAAAGCATAAATCCACGGCGATTGGTGCTGATCCAGCCAGTAAATAACCGACTTTTAAGTTAACAATTCGGCGCAGGTCACGCACATACCAGCCAGTGATCACGCGCCCGGCAACACATAGATTTTTAGGAGCAACACCATGGGCAAAATTATCGGCATCGACTTGGGTACTACCAACTCTTGCGTATCTGTACTCGAAGGCGGCAAACCAAAAGTGATCGAAAACGCCGAAGGCGATCGCACTACGCCGTCGATCATTGCGTTCACCAACGACGATGAAATTCTGGTGGGTCAATCTGCCAAGCGTCAATCAGTCACTAACCCGCACAATACGTTGTACGCGGTTAAGCGTTTGATCGGCCGTAAATTCAAAGACGATGTGGTGCAAAAAGACATCTCCATGGTGCCGTATAAAATTGTTGCCGCCGACAACGGCGATGCATGGGTAGAAGTGAAAGGCGATAAAAAAGCACCGCCACAAATTTCTGCTGAAGTGCTGAAGAAAATGAAAAAGACCGCTGAAGATTATCTCGGCGAGACAGTAACCGAAGCGGTCATTACCGTTCCGGCTTATTTCAATGATTCACAGCGTCAAGCCACCAAAGATGCCGGTCGCATCGCGGGCTTGGATGTAAAACGTATCATCAACGAACCTACTGCTGCAGCACTGGCTTACGGTTTGGATAAAGGCGTGGGCGATCGCACTATCGCGGTATACGATCTGGGTGGTGGTACTTTCGATATTTCCATTATCGAAATTGCAGACGTAGATGGCGAACACCAATTCGAAGTGCTTTCAACCAACGGCGATACTTTCCTCGGCGGTGAAGACTTTGATATGCGCTTGATTGAATTCCTCGCGGAAACTTTCAAGAAAGATACCGGTATCGATTTGCACAACGATCCACTGGCGCTGCAACGCTTAAAAGAAGCAGCAGAGAAAGCCAAAATTGAATTGTCATCCAGTCAGCAAACTGAAGTGAACCTGCCTTACATCACTGCTGATGCAACCGGTCCAAAACACTTGGTGGTCAAACTGACTCGCGCCAAGTTGGAATCGCTGGTGGAAGATTTGGTGACTCGCTCCATGGAGCCAGTAAAACAAGCGATTAAAGATTCCGGTAAATCGCTGAGCGAAATTGATGACGTGATTTTGGTTGGCGGTCAAACCCGTATGCCATTGGTACAAAAAGCCGTTGCGGATTTCTTTGGTAAAGAAGCACGTAAAGATGTAAACCCGGATGAAGCGGTAGCCATCGGTGCGGCAATTCAAGGTTCAGTATTGTCAGGCGATACCACCAACGTATTGTTGTTGGACGTGACTCCATTGACGCTTGGTATTGAAACCATGGGTGGCGTTGCGACTCCGTTGATCGACAAAAACACCACGATTCCTACCAAGAAATCGCAAATTTTCTCGACTGCGGATGACAACCAAACGGCTGTGACTATTCACGTAGTACAAGGTGAGCGTAAACAAGCGTCGCAAAATAAATCACTGGGTCGTTTTGACCTCAGCGATATTCCACCAGCGCAACGCGGTATGCCACAAATTGAAGTGACTTTCGACATCGACGCCAACGGTATTTTGAATGTAAGCGCGAAAGACAAGGCCACTGGTAAAGAGCAATCCATCGTGATCAAAGCCTCTTCCGGTTTGAGCGACGATGAAATCCAGAAAATGATTAAAGACGCAGAAGCCAACGCTGATGCTGACCGCAAGTTTGCCGAAGTAGTTGCAGCGCGCAACACCTTGGAAGGTTTGATCCACGCTACAGAAAAAACCTTGAAGGATGCTGGTGACAAAGCGACTGCTGATGAAAAATCTGCTATCGAAGCAGCACTGACTGAAGGTCGCGATGCAGCCAAGTCGGAAGATCTGGCAAAAATTGAAGCGGCAACTACCAAGTTGACCGAAGCATCAGGCTCACTCGCGCAAAAACTTTACGCCGAGCAGCAAGCTGCAGGTGCTAACGCAGGTGCTGGTGCCCAACAAGCCGGCGGCAACAAAGCGGCAGATGACGGTGTCGTAGATGCTGAATTCGAAGAAGTGAAAGAAGACAATAAATAAGTTTTCGATCACTGATCAGGAAGTAACAAAAACAAATGCGGGCTTGCCCGCATTTGTCATGTAAGAAGCAAATGAATTATTAACTGAAATGCAAAAGACATTTCTACTATCGGTGTAACCATGGCAAAACGCGATTACTACGAAGTGCTCGGCGTCAAAAAAGATGTAGACGCAGCAGAATTGAAAAAAGCTTACCGTCGTGTGGCGATGAAATTTCACCCGGACAGAAATCCGGATGACCCCTCTGCGGAAGAAAAATTCAAAGAAGCCAATGAGGCCTACGAAGTACTTTCCGATGACAATAAGCGCGCAGCCTATGACCGGTTTGGTCACGCTGGTGTGGATGGTCAGTCAGGCATGGGCGGCGGTGGCGGTGCTGGCTTTAACAATTTCAGCGATATTTTTGGCGATGTGTTCGGCGATATTTTTGGTGGCGGCGGGCGTGGTGGTCGCGGCGGCCCGGCGCGCGGCTCCGATTTACGCTACAACCTTGAACTGAGTTTGGAAGAAGCGGTAAAAGGCACCAGCGTACAAATTAAAGTGCCCACGCTCGTTAGCTGTAAAGTGTGTGACGGCTCCGGTGCAAAACCCGGCAGCAAACCTGTTACCTGTTCCACTTGTGGCGGCCATGGCCAGGTGCGTATGCAGCAGGGCTTTTTCTCAGTGCAACAAACCTGCCCCACCTGTCGTGGTCGCGGCACTATTATTTCTGATCCATGCAAGCCTTGCCACGGTCAGGGTCGTGTAGAAGAAACCAAAACCTTGTCGGTAAAAGTACCGCCGGGTGTTGATACGGGTGATCGTATTCGTTTGTCCGGTGAAGGCGAAGCCGGTGCCGATGGCGGCCCCAGCGGCGACCTGTACGTGCAGGTAAATGTACGCGAGCACAATATATTTAAACGCGACGGCGCCGACCTGTACTGCGAAGTCCCCATCGATTTTGTCGATGCTGCATTGGGTGGTGAATTGGAAGTTCCAACACTGGATGGTCGCGTAAAATTAAAAGTTCCACCTGAAACCCAAACCGGCAAACTTTTCAAATTGCGCGGTAAAGGTGTAACGCCAGTGCGCGGTGGTGGAGTGGGTGACTTGCTCTGCCGTGTTGTAGTAGAAACACCGGTGAATCTCACAAGCAAACAAAAAGATTTACTCAAAGAATTCCAAACGACCATGAAAGGCGGGAAATACTCGCCCAAACAGTCGAGTTGGTTCGATGGGGTTAAGAAGTTTTTTGGTGAGTGATTGATGGTTTAAATCAAAAAGCCGATTCGAGAGAATCGGCTTTTTTGCTTGGGGGAATAGCATGAAGGATTTTTTTGAGAGCGTTTTTGGCGCATATAAATCACGTTACCAAAATAAATTTATTGGTACGTTTGTGCTTTTTTATATGGCGTTAAATTGGGAAAGGGTAATTGCTGTATTCTTTTTGTCTGAATTTTCTTACCAGAGATTTATATTTTTGTGGTCGATGGATTTGTATGAGTTGGCGGTAAAGGTTTCTGTTAGTGCTCTTTTGACGCTTGTGTATCTGTTTTTTTCTCCTCTAGCTAGCCTTTTAGTGCATAAAATGCAAAGTTATGCATTAACTGAATACAAGATTCAGAATATAAAAAATGAGAAAAGAATTATTAAAGAAAAAGAAAAATTAGAGGACGTAAAAACTGATTTGCTGGTTAAAGAGCGAGATAATTTTGAAATGGAGGCTGGTATCACGAGTAAAAATAGGGATATCAGTGTATATAACAAGCTAATTTCATTTTTCAATGAGCAAAAACTTAGAGAATTGTTTTATTCAATAAGTGATTTGCGTTCCATCAGTATGGAAAAGTTTGATAGATTAAGAAAATTCATCTATGAATTGGCTGCTGTAGAAAATATGTTTTATGAAGATGAGTTGAATGAAAAAAGAAATGAGCTGCTGACTAGGGTTTCTGAGATGGCGTCATTAGTTGTTCAGGGTATAAGGGTTGTTGATGGGTACAGTTTTGAGGATGAGCAGGTTGATTCCATCCTGAAGTATGAGGAGCTGGTTGTCGATGCGTATCGTGAGTTTATTTTGGAGGCGAGAAATTTATTTGATCGCTAGTTTGTGGTTAAATGTTGAGCCAATGTTGGGCATCGCTGCGCTCAGCACCAACCTACAAAAGCAACAGATAAAGTGCTATGACCAAAAAACGCAAAGCGTTAAAAATATTCCTCCTCATTTTCGTAATCATTTTATTCCTGCCTGAATCCCCCAAAATTCCCGTTCAAAATGCCACTGCAAAAGATTGGAATGCGAAATCCTTTTGGTTTGAGCCTTGGGGGAAGTCCGGGGTGCATAAAGGAATTGATATTTTTGGCAAGATGAATACGCCGATTGTATCGACCACTTATGGATTGGTGATTTTTGCGGGCGAGTTACCGCGTGGGGGGAAAGTAGTCGCGGTGCTGGGGCCAAAATGGCGAGTTCATTATTACGCGCACTTGAATGCAGATTCAGTTTTTATCGGCGAACCGGTGTGGAGCGGTAAACCAATTGCGAGTTTGGGGGATAGCGGCAATGCCAAAGGCAAGTCGCCGCATTTGCATTATTCTATTGTGACACTGGTGCCTTACCTCTGGAAAATTGATGGCGCAACACAGGGGTGGAAAAAAGCGTTTTATCTTGATCCTGCGCCGATACTTTTACCTTAATGTGTTGGGCATCGCTACGCTCATCCTGCGAGGCTCGGCCCAACCTACGGATACCAAGAAGAAAAATTATCGTGAATAAAAAAGAATTGATAGCGGGTGTCCTGCTCGCGCTTGTTGTTGCAGTTTTGGTTATTGTGGGTTGGATGCCTTGGGTCAATATGATTGGCCTGGCAGGTGTTGTTTGCCTTGCCATGTTTTTTCGGAAAGAGGCGTTAAATCGCTGGATAAAAGTTGGCGTCTTTATATTGTTGGTGCCACTGGTGTTTTTTGTGGCGACCTATCGCCCGGAAGGGTTTTCTTATCCACTATTATTGTCGCTCGCACATGAAACCGGTTCTGAACCACGCTTTGAGATGTTTGTAAATTTTTCCAAGCTATTGGTTGGTCTATGTTTGTTATTTTTGCTTTGGCCTAGATTGCGTAACTGCGAATTTGTGGCTTCACCATCATGGCAATTTTTAATTGCATTGCTTGCTCCAGCGCTGATTGTGGCGATTGCTATCCCGGTCTTGGATTTGCGTTTTCAGCCAAAAGCAATAGAACACATGGTGTTATTTGCTCTGGTCAATTTGTTTGTTATCGCTTTGGCAGAAGAGGCATTTATGCGCCTGTTGCTACAGCAGTCGCTGTGCAATGCTGTGGCCGGTATGACGACTAACCGCTGGGTACAAGAATTATTACCTTTGTTGCTGGTAACAGTAATTTTTGTAGCAATACATGTGGGTTTGAGTGGTGCTGCTATTTGGATTTATGCGCTAGCGGGATTTTTATATGGGTTGAGTTATACCTTGAGTAAAAATATCCTTTATCCGATTACTATTCACTTTCTGGTAAACCAAATCCATTTTTCGCTATTGACCTATCCGCTATAGATAGTGATGGTCGCACAGGCCAAAATAGTTAAATGCTAAGAATCGTTTTCTGGGTTCAACTGTTGTAAATAGAAAAGCGCAACCGGATAAAGGGGGCGCTTTTTTATTTAGTAATTTTAATCCCTATCCTTAATGTGTAGCTAGCGCGGCCTTAATCACTTGCAGTGGCTTCTCACTGCCGTCAAATTCGGTAATGCGGGCGATTTCATTGCCGTCTTTCAACACAATCACTGTGGGATAACCTGTGGCTTTAAAGCGGCGGAATTGTTCGTTGTTTTTGTCCACGCTGACATTATAAGGAAGTGAGAATTTTTTACTGTAATCATTCACATCCGTCTGCTCTGTCCATAAATGAGTGACATAGGCAGATAGTTGTAGCTTTGGTGTTGAGCGATAAAGTTTATCAATAATTTTCAGGGCATTGATGCAATTGCTGCTCAGTTCAGGATGTATGTCTTTCATGTACCAATCACACCAGGTTGCCGAAAAATACATTACCGCAGCACCTTTAGGTAAGGATGTTTTGGCAACAGAGCTGATTTCTACTGTTGCATCTGCAGGTGTTGCTGCCGGTTTGGAGTTGCTTGCGAGCTTGGCTAATTGATCGGCGAGTTGTTCGTCGTCTGTGTAGGTAGTGTAAACCACGTCTCCTTGGTTATTAATCAATACATGAAAAGGTGTTCCTTTAAATTCAAAGTTTCCTGCAATGGTGCCATTGTTATCCATTAATATTGGGATAGTGAGTTTATTTTTTTGTTGCAGCGAACGAATTGTTTCATCGGTTTCGTTGATATTTAAATTCACGGCAAAGATGGCAATTTTATCGTTGTATTGTTGATAGGTTCTCTCAAGGCTTGGTAGCTCGCGGCGGCAATCCAGGCACCAGGTTGCCCAGAATTTCAGATAGATCGGTTTTTTCCCGATTAATGCCTGCAGTGAAACGGGTTGCTTCTCAAATGTTTGATATTCCGTTTCAAAATTCAGTGGTTTGGCCTGTACCCAGGGAGCAATTAATACAAATATTGTAACTAGCAGTGAACGGAATAACTGATTTGGTTGCATGTGATAAGTTCCATAGGGGGGGTATCTTTACTATGACTGTTTCCAGGTTCAATGAATTGTATTTTTGCGACATTTGATGCAGTCGCCTGACCTCTGCCCGTGATTGTATGGCGAATAGATTGTACTAAGGGATACGGTTGCTGTTTCACGCTAATAAAGCTGATATTAGTTTAAGCATATTACACCCGCATCAAATTTGTGATCTGTATTCACTGCGTGTTAAGCGCCCAGTATTAATCTTGCCTATTTTCTGTCATAGAGATACCTGTCAATATCACACTAAAAATTAACCAAGGAGTTGTTATGTTTTCTCGTGCACTGTCGCTGTTATCACACCCTGTTGTGCTTTCTTTTGCACTAATAAGCTCACCGTTGTATGCGAGTTACGATCAAGATCATCCGCTGTTTGCGGCTTATCCCAATGCGGATCTTGAGCAGGCAAAAATGTATGACTATGAAAAATACACCTTCCCGATTTCTATAGTGGATGTCAGCAAAGAACCGTACTCCTTTACCCGGTTGGATGTGGTGGGCGATTTGTATTTGCACAATTATGAAATTGAAAATGTTTCATCGCTCAAGGTGTATGAGAATTACATTGTTGCTGCCAAACAGGCGGGCTTTAAACCGCTGTTTTCTTGTGCGCTAGAGGCTTGTGGCGATGAAGATCAGGCGGCGGCACTAGGTACCGCGATTGCGGTAAGGGGCAGTGTCTACAACAATTACCATAACCCCTATTATTGGATTGGTGAAAAAGAATCACCGAAAGGCAAAGTTATAGCTGCTTGGTTTTTTGGCGCTTATGAAGATATGGTCAGTGTGCAGCAGGTGATACTTGAGACCGAGCCACTGGAAACAGGTTTGGTAAAAGTAGACGCTGCTTACGCCGGGCAGGCGGCAGCGCCAACCAGTACCGAGCCTTTGTCGGCAGATGAAAAGGCGAAAGATAATGAGATGTTGCCGCGCTATCCCGGTGCAAAAATTTTCCAGCATAAAAAAGTGGATACAGAAGTTGTAACAATTCCTTACGCAATTAATGCAACAGAAAAAACGCCACTGCAATTAACCGGCGATTTAACCCGTCACACTTACACTATCGAAAATGTTTCGACCTTAAAGGTCTATGAAAATTATAAAAATGCCTTAACCCGCGCTGGTTTTGCGTTTATTTCGCAGTGCGAATTAACGCAGTGCGGCAACGAAAAACAAAGTAGTCAGCTGGGTGAGGCATTAGCCATCTCTGGGAGTGTTTATAATTGGTATCGCAACTCCTATTACTTATTGGCTAAAAAATCCTTGCCGACCGGCAATGTGTATATCGCTTTATTTATTGGTGCTTATGAATCACAAGTGGGTGTACAGCAAGTGATTGTGCAAGAAAAAGCGGTAGAAACAGGTTTAGTGAATGTAAATGCCGATAGTTTGAAGCAACAGCTTGATGCTGAAGGTAAAGCGCTGATTTATGGTATTTATTTTGATACCGGCAAGGCAGATATTAAAGCGGAATCCAAGCCCACTCTGGATGCGATTGCAGAACTGTTAAAGCGCAATCCGGATTTGCTGCTCTACGTCGTTGGCCATACCGATGACACGGGCGATGGTGCCTCCAATGTCACGCTCTCCGGGCAGCGCGCTAATAAGGTGGTTGCCAGGCTGGTAAAAGATTATCAAGTCGCTGCCGCGCGCCTGCAGGCACAGGGTGTTGGCCCTTATGCGCCCGCCAGTAGCAATACCAGTGATGCGGGGAAGCAAAAAAATCGCCGCGTTGAATTGGTTAAACGCTTGCGCTGATCAGCCTGTGCTTTCAGTGGGGTGCTACTGCTTAACCGGCTAGTTATGCAAAAAGTATCTTTTAAAAATATTTTTTTATAACGGTCGGTTCAGTTTTGAGTGGTTTTGTTAACCGCTGGTCTCATGGCGACACCTAAAATCAGTTCTTGTAAAAAAGTTCACTGTTATCGGCAAAGGTTCCAGTTAATATGAAGAGCCACTGGGCAAGCGCGTTGCATCGGCTAAAAGAAGTTGGTTGCTGCAGCGCGCGGCAGTTCTGATCTTGCCGTTGGTTGAGGTTCGTTATCGAGGGATTTTGGGAGACGTTTATGCGATTCATAACAATAGTGGGTTTGATAGTTGCGCTGGCTGCACCTTCTGCCATGGCTGGCTTGGTACGTTTGGATATAGATAACCTCACTTTTTACGATTGGGATACCGGTGAACCGGAGCCTGGTGGCAGCATTAGTTTTTTTATTGATGAGTCAGTTGCTGACTCCAATGCACTCCCGGAGCGCGGCCGCTATAACGGTGCGATTGCGGGTGGCCAATTCAATAATTACCGCACGGGTGAAACCTATTTGTTTGACCTGGATACCCAAAATTATCTCGATGTAGAATCCGTAGCGGATATGTATACCGGCATAGCGCTGCGTGGTTCGTTTAAAAATCAGTTAGGCCACAGTTTTTTATTTGATTTATGGATGGAAGCCAGTTTTAAACCGGATGATCATTTGCATACACTCAAGTCAGCAGTCGATGTGTGGGAAAATTCAGTGGTATTCAGTTTGCTTGAACCCGTGAATTATTTTGAGGGTTATGGCTCAACCAAGGTCAGCTTTACGCCAATAAATAATGTACCGGAGCCAAGTCTATGGGCATTGTTGTTGAGCAGCCTGTTTATGCTCGGTTGGCGACGCTTTAAGTCGCCGATTTAGTGTGCCGCTTTAGGTTCATGGAAGAACTACAACATTATGGAATTTCTATTTATGTCATCGCCTCATACTGTTCTGGAACAGTCGTTTAAACTTAACTCCTTTCGCCCCGGTCAAGAGCAAGTGATTAACGCGCTACTCGCGGGGCGATCTGCACTTGCAGTATTCCCGACAGGCGGAGGTAAGAGTCTCTGCTATCAATTGCCTGCATTAATGCTCGATGGCTTAACCCTAGTTGTCTCGCCGCTTATCGCGTTGATGAAAGATCAAGTGGATGCCTTGCAGGCACTGGGTATTGCGGCTGCGCGTTTGGATTCTTCTCTGTCCAAAGAAGAGGTGCAGGCCATCTACGATGGCATTTATCAGCAGCAGATAAAATTATTGTATGTCTCGCCCGAGCGTTTAAAGAACGAGCGTTTTGTGCAGCGACTTGCGCGCTGCAAAATCAGTTTGTTAGCGATAGATGAAGCGCATTGTATTTCTGAATGGGGGCATAATTTCCGCCCGGATTATTTAACCCTGGCTGATCTTGCCAAAACGTTGCGCGCTGAGCGTGTATTGGCTTTAACGGCAACGGCAACACCAGCAGTGGCCGCCGATATTTGCAAACAATTTGCTATCGCCCAGGCGGACCATATTCAAACCAGTTTTGCGCGCCCGAATTTACAATTGCGTGTCACACCTTGTGGGGCTGAG
Source organism: Cellvibrio sp. BR (assembly GCF_000263355.1). NCBI lineage: Bacteria > Pseudomonadati > Pseudomonadota > Gammaproteobacteria > Cellvibrionales > Cellvibrionaceae > Cellvibrio > Cellvibrio sp. BR. Next base: position 900,978 of record NZ_JH668200.1, read on the forward strand.
GCGCGCATCGATTTACTTCTGTCACGCTTGCAAAAACATCCGCGCAATGCTGCCACCATTGTGTATGTGACTTTGCAAAAGACCGCAGAGGAAGTGGCGGCGGCAATTAATGCAGCGGGGTTAATGGCGGTGCATTATCACGCCGGGTTGCCGGATGACGAGCGGGAGCAGGTGCAGAATCAATTTATGCGCGGCGAGGTGCCGGTAGTTGTTGCCACTATCGCCTTTGGTATGGGCATCGATAAAAGTAATATTCGTGCGGTGTACCATTTTAATTTGCCCAAATCGATTGAAAACTACGTGCAGGAAATTGGGCGCGCCGGGCGTGATGGCGAGCCGTCATTGTGTGAAATGTTTGCGGTGGCCGATGATATTCGCGTATTGGAAAATTTTACCTATGGCGATACACCCACAGCAGAAAGTTTGCGGGCATTGGTGCAGCACTTGCTCACTTTTGACGATGTGTTTGATATATCGACTTATGAATTATCCAATCAATTTGATTTACGCCCACTGGTATTGAATACCGCGCTGACTTATTTGGAATTGCGCGGTGTGATCAGCGCCCAGAGTCCGTTTTATACCGAATACAAAATACATTTTTTGCGGGACCATACATTTATCCTTGCGCAGTTTGATGCTGACCGCGCTGGTTTTTTACAGCGTTTATTTGCTGCCGGGCGCATGGGCAGAAAATGGTTGTCGCTGGATATGTTGACGGTACCGGAACAATTGCAGGAATCCAAAGAGCGTATCAGCAACGCGCTGGATTATTTGGCAGAGCAGGGGTGGATTGAATTAACCGTCGCCAATTTACGTCAGGGCTATAAAAATAATAAAACCATGCAAAACGCCGATCAGCTGGCCGAACTCCATCATTACCTGGAACAATTATTTGCCGAGCGGGAGGCGCGGGATATTCAGCGCATTCATGCGGTACTTACGTTTGCCAATAATCCCGCCTGTTTGAGTCAGCAGTTAATGCACTATTTTGGTGAGGACGGCGCGCTGCCCTGTGGTATCTGCAATCACTGTCGTCATGCGCAGCCAGCGCTTATGTCTTTGCCCCCTGTATTACCGCTCACGCCCGCACAGCAAACGCTGGTTGCAGGTGTGAAGCGTGAGGCGCATGTGGCACTGCAGCAGCCGCGACAATTGGCGCGGTTTTTATGTGGCCTGCCCAGCCCGGCGACGAGCCGTTCGCGCCTTAAATCGCACCCTGCGTTTGGGGCGTTGGCCGGTGTTTCTTTTTCCTTATTAATCGAAGCCGCTGCTGGTGCGTGAGTTATGCCCGGCTGATGCCTCCGGGTGTCGCCGGAAGTGTAAATAACTGTTTGCTCTGTCGCGCGTTTTGGCGACTTGGAATAAAGTCTTGCCTCCGTATGGCTTATTGTTATGATTACTTTAAGTCATCTTGCATATATGTACCGGCAATTTAAATAATGAAGCGGCTCGTTGCGACAGCGCCGCCTTGGTTTACGCCCCTGTTCTGTTGGAGATTCCCCCATGAAAACGCTGAAAGGCCCCGCGATTTTTCTCGCACAATTTTTAGGTGATACCGCTCCGTTTAACAGCCTGGATAGCATCGCGGGTTGGGTGGCGAGTTTAGGTTTTAAAGGCGTGCAAATTCCCACATGGGACGCGCGCGTTTTTGACTTGGAAAAAGCAGCAACCAGCACAGAATACTGTGCTGAGTTTCAAGCAACACTGGCTAAACACGGTTTGGTGGCGACTGAGCTATCCACCCATTTGCAAGGTCAGTTAGTGGCGGTGCACCCGGCTTACGATGAAATGTTTGATGGCTTTGCGCCAGAGTCAGTGCGTGGCAACCCTGCTGCGCGTCAGGCTTGGGCGGTTGAGCAATTGATGTTGGCGGCACAGGCAAGTAAAAACCTCGGTTTAACCGCTCATGCGACCTTCTCCGGTGCGCTGCTCTGGCCCTATTTGTACCCTTGGCCACAGCGTCCTGCCGGTTTGGTGGAGCAGGGTTTTGCCGAATTGGCCAAACGCTGGATGCCCATTCTGGATGCCTTTGATAAAGCGGGTGTGGATGTGTGTTACGAAATCCATCCGGGCGAAGACCTACACGATGGCGCTACCTTTGAACGCTTCCTTGCAGCGGTAAACAATCACCCGCGTGCGAATATTTTGTTCGACCCATCCCACTTTGTATTGCAACAGCTCGATTACCTCGCGTTTATCGACCGCTATCACGCGCGCATCAAAATGTTCCATGTGAAAGATGCGGAATTTAACCCCAGCGCCCAACAGGGTGTATATGGCGGTTATGAAAGCTGGGTGGATCGCGCCGGTCGCTTCCGTTCATTGGGTGATGGTCAGGTAGATTTCAAACAAATCTTCTCCAAGTTCGCCGCTTATGATTACGAGGGTTGGGCCGTGCTGGAATGGGAATGTGCACTGAAGCATCCGGAAGTGGGTGCGGAAGAGGGCGCTAAATTTATCCAGCAGCACATCATTAAAGTCACTGAGCGCGCGTTTGACGATTTTGCCAAGAGTGGCATCGACGAAGCCAAAAATCGCAAAATTCTCGGTCTGTAAAAATTTAGGAATTCAACAATGACAACTCCAAGAATTCGTTATGCAATGGTCGGTGGTGGTCGCGGTGCATTCATCGGTGCGGTGCATCGTATTGCGGCGCGTATGGATGACCGGTTTGAACTGGTCGCCGGTGCGCTGTCTTCTAATCCCGAAAATGCCCAAGCTTCTGCAGCTGATTTACACATCGCTGCCGATCGCGCTTACACCTCCTATGAAGAAATGCTGCGGGTAGAGAAAACCCGCGCCGATGGTATTCAGGCGGTGGTTATCGTAACGCCTAACCATATGCACTTTCCGGTTGCCAAAGCCTGTTTGGAAGCCGGTGTGGATGTGATCTGCGATAAACCGGTGACCCGCACCTTGGAAGAGGCGCTGGAGCTGGAGCAGATTGTGAAAAAAAGCGGCTGCTTCTTTGCGCTTACCCACAACTACAGCGCCTACCCGCTGGTGCGTTATGCACGTGAAATTATCGAGCAGGGCAAACTCGGCAAACTGCGTGTTGTGCAAGTGGAATATCCACAAGAGTGGTTGACCGAAGCGGCGGCAGACGACAACAAACAAGCTTCATGGCGCACTGATCCGGCGCGCTCTGGTTTGGCAGGTTGTTTGGGCGATATCGGCACTCACGCCTTCCAGCTTGCGCAATTTATTACCCAGCAAAAAGTGAAAACCGTCAGTGCTGATTTGACCAGTTTTGTTGATGGTCGCCCGGTAGATGACAACGTACATGCCCTGTTGCGTTTTGATGGCGGCGCCAAAGGGATGCTCTGGTCAAGCCAGGTTGCACCTGGTTGTGAAAATGGCCTGCGTATTCGTGTGTATGGTGAAAAAGCCGGCATTGAGTGGGCGCAGGAAAATCCTAACGAGCTGTGGTTCTGCGAGTTGAACAAACCGCGTCAACGTATTACCCGCCGCGGTGATATCGGTAGCGATATTGCAGCGCGTGGTATGCGCACACCGGGTGGTCACCCGGAGGGTTATCTTGAGGGTTTTGCCAACCTCTATAAAGATATCGCCGATATTTTGATTGCGCGTCAGCAGGGCGAGACCCACTTTTTGCAAAATTGGGTGCCGGATATAGACGCAGGTGTGGAGGGCATGCGCTTTATTCAGGCTGTGCTAACCTCATCGCAGCAGGATGGCGTTTGGACGCCACTGGTGTAGTGTCAATAACTGCCGGGTTTTGTGCCCGGCAGTTTGGTTTTGTCAAACAACAACTCACAACAATCAATAACAAACCAAGTAACAATAAAACCCTATAAAAAGGTATAAATCCTATGACCAGCTCCTCAGCAACTATTAATCCGCAGCGACTATTTACCGCCTGCTGCGTCGCACTGATTGTGACCGCAATGACCTTTGCGATTCGCGCCGGTGTCCTCACGCAACTGAGTGCAGACTTTAACTTCAGCAACACCCAGTTGGGGTGGATTAACGGCATGGCCTTCCTCGGTTTTCCGGTGGCGATGATGTTTGGTGGTTTGATTTATAACCATGTCGGTGCACGCACCTTGATGTATCTGGCTTTTGCCTGCCACTTGATTGGTTTGATTTTGACAATTACCGCCAATGGTTTTGTCACTCTGTTGTTATCGAGCTTTTTCATCGGCTTTGCTAACGGTTCGGTTGAAGCCGCCTGTAACCCCTTGATCGCCGATATCTACCACACTCGCAAAACTGCCATGCTCAACAAGTTCCATGTCTGGTTCCCCGGTGGCATTGTGATCGGTGCTTTGGTGTCAAGCCTGATGACCAAGTTGGGTCTGGATTGGCAGTGGCAAATTGCGATCATGATCATTCCTACCATTATTTATGGCGTAATGATCTTCGGTCAGCCATTCCCAACCATGGCGAATTCCGAGACTTCTACCAAAACCAATATCAAAGCGTTGTTTTCGCCGCTGTTTATTTTCATGTTCTTCTGCATGACTGTGACCGCCGCGTCTGAATTTGGCACCCAGCAATGGGTTGACCGTATTTTTGGTGCGTCAGGTGCTCACCCCATGTTGGTATTGGCCTTGGTAACTGGTCTGATGGCATTGGGTCGCTTCTTTGCTGGCCCGATTGTAGAGGCTCTTAACCCGGTGGGTGTGTTGTTGATGTCTGCCGTAGTGACCACCATTGGTATTTTCCTGTTGAGCAACGCATCCGGCGGCATGATTTACATTGCAGCGATGGTGTTTGCATTGGGTGTTACCTACTTCTGGCCGACGATGATCGGGTTTATCAGTGAATACCAGCCGAAAACGGGTGCGCTGGGGATGTCCCTGTTAGGTGGTGCCGGTATGTTCTCCATGAGTATGTGGAATCCGGTAATTGGCGGTTGGTTGGACGATGCAAAAGCCGAAGCGATTGCCAGTGGTGTTCCGGCGGAAGCGGTAGAGTTGACTGCAGGCCAAGCGACATTGCAAAACCTCGCACTGTTCCCGCTGTTCCTGATCTTTGCGTTTGGTTTCCTGTTCTTGATTCGCAAACGTTTTGCACACAAGTAATTGAGTCGGTATTAACCCCCTCATTAAAAAAGCGCCTAAGGGCGCTTTTTTAATGGCTGTAAAACAAGGTTCTAACCAAGCGAAATGTAATCCGCTGTAATAAGTTGTTACATTTGGCGACAAATATGGGAACTGCATCACATAAGAGGCTAGTGCTGTTGGTTTTAAAAAAGTACAAGCTGTATAAAAGCGCGGCATGACCATGAAATGAGTGAGTGGTTTAGTGAGGCTCAAAAGGACTTGAGTTTCCATGCATCTCTTTTCTGTAACTTCTCCCTTCTCTCCCGCTTTGCTCTGCTTTTTACGTCTCCCTGTTGGGCTCTATGGCTAAACCCTGACGCGAACCGATTGCGCTTTTTCATTTACTGGCTGGCGGCTACGTAAAAAAGGCGATGTATTGCTACATCGCCAAAGGGCTGTAAAGGATGTTGCCTGAAAACGCCTTACTGCGAATTACAGGTGCTTTGGGAGATACAACTACGGTTGTTTTCCCAGCCCCAGCCAGAACTGACGCTGGTGCAAATCGGGTAGCTGGTGCCATACCAGTTGCAGCTACTGCTAGTGGTGCGCACCACACAGCTTTGATTGTTCTCCCAACCCCAACCATTACCGGTGGCTGAGCTGGCACTGCAGCAATAGGGGTAGCCATTGGGCGCGGTACCGCAGCTATTGCCACTGGAGCTGCTGCTGGATGATGCGCTACCACCAAAAATGCTGGCTAGTCTGGAAGTCGCTTTAATGCCATTGCTGCCATTGATGAGGGTATTGCCCCAGGTGGTAAGTGTGTTGGCGTTAAAGTTTTGGGCGATATCCAGCGAGGCCAAGCCAGAACCATTACCTGACCATGACCAACCAAACTAGCCATAGTTGTATTGTTTGGCGTAGCTCATGATCGCGCCTTCATCGACATTGCTACCAAAATGATCTGCCGCGAACTCGCCCACCACCAAAGCTAACCCATTGTTTTTAAAGCTGGCCATGTAGCTGTTGATAGTGCTGGCACTGCCATAAACTTCATACATATGCACACTGAAAATCACGTTCTTTTGCGGATCGCTGGCCAATACGCTGGCGGCGTTGTCGCGCATGATGTTTTGCCAGTCCTGGCCCCAGTTAGCGGCATCGACCATCAGTGCGTGTTTGAAACCGGCGGCGCGCAGGCGGCTGATGGCATTTTTGTGGCCGTCGGTCCAGGCACTGGCGGATTGGCCATTGCCAAAGGGTTCGTTGCCAATATTGATAATGACGTAGTCCTCCTGGCCGATCAGTGAGTTTTTAATGCTGATCCAGTAGTCCACCGCCTCATTAAGGGTGGCCGCCGTTTGTTCGCCGTAACCGGTGGTGTCGTGCACCTCCAGCACGGTAATCAGTTTGTTGGCTTTGGCCTGACTGATGATGCTAACCACTTGTGATTCCGGGGTGCGGCTCCAGAGTTTGCCGCTGGCGAGCACCACACGCAAGCTGTTGGCGCCGGTTTTAGCTATATCGCTCAGGGAGTTGGCGGTTTTGTCGTTGTACCAGGCGTGGGCGACATTGACGCCGCGCATCACAAAGGGCGAACTGTTTTCATAGACGGTACTGCCGGACACATAAATGCCGGCGCTGCTGCTGATGGCGCTGAGCGCCAGCACTAGGGCGGCGAAGGGTTTGATAAGTTTTGTTACTTTCATGGGGTTGAACCTCGTTATGATTATTCTTGCGGGCGCCTCGTCCAAGGCGATGAACAACTCACTGTCAAAACGCTCTTCCTGACATCCAATCCTTGTTGTAAATGCGGGCGGTTTGTTATTTGTGCCCTTGTATTAATCAATTGCCTGTAACCGGTTACTTATTTTCAGTTAATAAAAGATAAAATCCCTATTGTATCGGTAGGCAAACAAATGCTGATTTTTAATATGTATTTGAATTAAAACAAAATTATTATTCTGTGGTGTCGAGTAGCTGGAAGATAATGGATAACTCTACGGAAATTGTTTTGTAACCGATTACAAAGTTAGCCGAGAAAAAGGGGCTTGGCAAGCCCCTTTTTTATGCGCAAATAAGGGTGTTGGCGGGTGTTTAGTGGTGAGCACCCGTTGGATAAAGGTATTTGGCGTGATACTGCAGGTGATCGTCGATAAAGCTGGCAATAAAAAAGTAGCCGTGGTCATAGCCGCTGCGGGTGCGATAAAGCAGCGGTTGGCCCGCTTTGGCGCAGGCGGCTTGCAGGGCGTCTCCGCCCAGTTGCGGTGCTAGAAACTCATCCGCATCACCCTGATCCACCAACAGCTCTTGGCTTGATACACCGCTTGCAATCAATGCGCAGGCGTCGTACTGCTGCCAGGTGTTGCGATCTTCGCCCAAATAGCCGCTAAACGCTTTTTGACCCCAAGGGCAGTTACCAGGGTTGGCGATAGGTGCAAAGGCCGATACCGAGGCGTAGCGGCTTGGTTGGCGCAGCGCCAGCACCAGCGCACCATGGCCGCCCATGGAGTGACCGCTGATCGATTCGCGACCATTCACCGGAAAGTGCGCTTTGATCAGTTCCGGCAGCTCAAGGGTCAAATAGTCGTACATGCGGTAGTGTTTATCCCACGGCGCTTGGGTGGCATTCAGGTAGAAACCCGCGCCGGAGCCGAAATCATAAGTGTCGTGCTCGCCGGGCAGGCTCAGGCCGCGCGGACTGGTATCCGGGCAGATAATGGCAATACCCAGCTCTGCTGCCATACGCTGGGCACCAGCTTTTTGCATAAAGTTTTCATCGGTACAGGTCAGCCCCGACAGCCACCACAAGACTGGCACCGTGCGGGTTTCGGCCTGCGGCGGTAAATAAATCGCAAACACCATGTCACAGTTGAGGCTGGTGGAGTGGTGTTTGTAACGCTTTATCCAGCCGCCAAAACTTTTGTTGCTGGCGATGTTGGTCAAAATACTGGTCATGTCGGTGCCCCTGTAGCGCTTAGAAGTGCAAAACGGTGCGGATACTTTTGCCTTCGTGCAGCAAGTCAAAGGCGTGGTTGATTTGGTCGAACGGCATATCGTGGGTGATAAATTCGTCGATTTTGATCTCGCCGCGCATATAGCGCTCCACATATCCCGGCAACTGGCTGCGGCCTTTAACCCCGCCAAACGCCGAACCTTTCCATACGCGACCAGTCACCAGCTGGAAGGGGCGGGTACTGATTTCCTGCCCGGCGCCAGCCACGCCGATAATGATCGATTCCCCCCAACCTTTATGGCAGCACTCCAGTGCCGAGCGCATCACGTTCACGTTGCCGATACATTCAAAGGAGTAGTCCACGCCGCCGTCGGTCATATCCACAATCACTTGTTGGATGGGCGCGCTGTGGTCTTTGGGGTTTACAAAATCGGTCGCGCCAAATTGGCGGGCGAGTTCAAATTTGTCGGGGTTTACGTCGATGGCGATGATGCGGCTGGCATTCATCATCTGCGCACCTTGAATTACCGCCAGGCCGATAGCGCCCAGGCCAAATACTGCGACGGTTGAGCCGGGGGTGACTTTGGCAGTATTGATGACGGCGCCGATACCGGTGGTGACGCCGCAGCCGAGTAGGCAGATTTTATCCAGCGGTGCATCTTTGGAAACCTTGGCGAGGGAAACCTCCGGCAATACGGTGTACTCGGAGAAAGTCGAGGTACCCATATAGTGGAATAGGGGTTTGCCTTCAAAGGAGAAGCGGGTGGTGCCGTCGGGCATTAGCCCTTTGCCCTGGGTGGCGCGCACCGAGCCGCACAGGTTGGTTTTGCCGGACAAGCAGAATTTGCACTTGCCGCATTCGGCGGTGTAGAGCGGAATCACATGGTCGCCCACTTTCAGGCTGGTCACACCTTCGCCTACCGCCTCCACAATGCCCGCGCCTTCATGGCCCAAGACTGCCGGAAATACGCCTTCAGGGTCGCTGCCGGACAGGGTATAGGCATCGGTGTGGCAGACGCTGGTGGCTACAATACGCACCAACACTTCGCCGGTGCGTGGGCCTTCAACATCGATCTCTACCAATTCCAGTGGTTTGCCAGCGGCAAAAGCGACAGCGGCGCGTGATTTCATGGGTGACTCCTCAGCGTTAAAATTTCCGGGTGCAAAGTGTAGACTAGTGACTCAGTGGCAATAAGCTAGCTGAAAATCACTTAATTATTGCCGTGGAGCAACAATGCAACATTGGGAGCGGGTAGAGGCGTTTATCGCGGTAGTTCGATTTGGCAGCTTTGCCGCCGCGGCGCGGGAGCTGCAAGTATCCAACTCCCATGTGAGTCGGCTGGTGAGCCAGTTGGAGCAGCAGTTGGGCACGCAATTGCTCTATCGCACCACCCGCCAGATCCGCCTGACCGATGCGGGGCAGCTCTATTACGATAGTTGTCGCCATTTGTTTGATGGGCTGCGCGAGGCGGAATCGTTGCTGCAGCATCATCAAGGCCAGCCTACGGGATTGCTGAAAATTACCGCGGCGACCACCTTTGGCGACCGTTATATCGCGCCCTTGGTGAACGACTTCCAACTGCTTTACCCGCAACTCAAGGTACAGATGTACTTCAGCAACCGGCAGGTGGAGTTAATTGAAGAGGGGTTTGATCTGGCGATTCGCATGGGGGTCATGCGCGAATCCACCCTGATCGCCAAACGCCTGTGTGACCGGCGAGAGTACATAGTCGGTTCGCCCACCTATTTGGCGCGCGTGTCGGCGCCACAAACCCTGACCGATTTGGAGCGCCACAATTGCCTGGTTGGCACGCGCGGTTATTGGCTGTTAAGTGACGGCGGCCAGCGTAAGGATCTACAGGTGCGCGGTAACTGGCAGGCCAACTCCGGCCCGGCCCTGCTGGATGCAGCGCTGAAAGGTTTGGGGCTGGCGCAGTTGCCGGATTATTACGTGGATGAATTTCTCGCCGATGGCCGCTTGGTGAAGGTATTGGACGACTACCGTTTTAACGACGCCGGAGTCTGGGTGGTCTACCCCCAGCAGCGCCATTTGGCGCCTAAGGTGCGGTTGTTTATCGATTTTCTGGCGGAGCGATTTGCGGGTGGGGTGGCGTCATTGGTTTGATTGGGTGCTAGTTAGCGAACTTTTTTGGTGGCGCCACGCAACATTGCATCGATTAATTCACGCGCGTCGAATTTGGTGAGCGCTTCGTCGGCACCGACCTGGCGGGCTTGGCTGACGCTGATGCTGCTGGACAGTGAGGTGTGCAGGATGATGTAGGCGCTGGCGAGCTGTTTGTTGTCGCGCACGGCAAAGGCTAGCTCGTAGCCGTCCAGCCCCGGCATTTCGATATCGCTGACTAATATATCGATGGGCTGTCCGCTGTTGGCGGCGGCGCGCATGATCTCCAGCGCCTTTTGGCCGTCATCGGTCACCTGATAGCGCACATTGATGGCATCGAGGGAGTCGCTTAACTGTTTGCGCGCGGTGCGCGAGTCGTCCACCAATAAAATACGCATGGGGCGCAGCTGCTCGCGTTCTACATCGGTAATGGTGGCGGTGGCTTTGGAGGCATCGAGTGGGAAGAGGCGTGCCATGATCACTTCCACGTCAAGCAATTGCACAAGTTGATCATCAACCCGGGTGACGCCGGTGATGTAAATGCTATTGCCCAAAAACTTATCGGGCGCGCTGATATCGCGCCAGTTGGTATCGGCAATACGCTCAATCTGGCGCACCAGAAAACCAACCTTTTGGCGTTGTACATCAGTGACAATAATAAAACTACTGGCCAGCGCATCTTGCGGGGTGGCACCTTTGCCCACCGCTGCCGCAAGGTCGACTATGGGCATAGTCTGCCCGCGAATGTTGAGCGCACCCAGAATACCCGGGTGCTGGTTGACCATGGGGGTCACGGCTTGATAGGGAACCAGTTCCTGGATTTTAAGTGTGCCCAGGCCAAATATCTGTTGGTTGTGCAGGCGAAACAACAGCAGGCCCTGGGAGTGATCAGCTTTAGAGGATGACAAGGTGGCGCTCCCCTCGCGGGTTAATCAGGTTGACAGTCAGGCTGCTATGTAATGCTTGGCAGCCTCACTATCGAGTTTAGTGTGCTATGGATCTGGCGTCGCTTGTTGTTGCCTTCAGGCGCAAACTAATACGCTCGGCGATGGATTTGACGTCCAGCCCCTGGCTTGCCAGCTGCTGTTTCTGGCTGGCGTGTTCAACAAATTCATCGCCAAAACCGAGCTGTAAGGTCGGGCAAATCAGGCCGATATGATTTAAATGTTCGGTCACGGCACTGCCTGCACCGCCAGCAATCGTATTCTCTTCCAGGGTCACCAGCAATTGATGTGAGCCCGCCAGCTGCTCCACTAATTGTGCATCCAGCGGTTTCACAAAACGCATATCCACCAGGGTGTAATTGTGCTGCTCGGCGACTTGTTGGGCGGTAGCCAGTAGCGGCCCAAAACAGAGCAGGGCGACTTGCTTACCCTCGCGTTTGATAACCCCTTTGCCGATGGGCAGGGCGGTCATGGTTTTTTCTATCGCTGTGCCCGGGCCTGTTCCGCGCGGGTAGCGCACAGCGGCGGGGCCTTGGTAGTGGTAGGCGGTGTAAAGCAGCTGGCGGCACTCATTTTCGTCGCTCGGTGCGGCAATCACCATATTGGGAATACAGCGCAGGAAGCTGATATCAAAACTGCCGGCGTGGGTGGGGCCGTCTTCGCCGACCAAACCCGCGCGGTCGATGGCAAAGGTGACGTCCAGATTCTGCAGGGCGACGTCGTGTACCAACTGGTCGTAGGCGCGCTGCAAAAAGGTGGAGTAGATCGCCACTACCGGCTTCTGGCCTTCACAGGCCATGCCTGCCGCCAGTGTCACCGCGTGTTGCTCGGCGATGGCCACATCGTAAAAGCGCTCGGGGAAGTGGGCGGCAAATTCCACCATGCCTGACCCTTCACACATGGCGGGGGTGATGCCAATTAGCTTGTCATCCTGCGCCGCCATATCGCACAGCCAGCGGCCAAATACGTCCTGATATTTCACTTTTTTGGGTGCATCCACCGCACCCAGTTCGGCTTTTTTGGGCTCGATTTTGTTGAGCGCGTGATAGCCCACCGGGTCCAGCTCCGCTGGCTCAAAACCTTTGCCTTTCTGGGTGATGATGTGCAGCAGTTTTGGGCCTTTGATCTCGCGCAGGTTGCTCAGGCAGCGCACTAAATCGCCCAGATCGTGGCCGTTGATGGGGCCGACATAGTTAAAACCCATCTCCTCAAATAGGGTGCCGGGCGACATAAAACCCTTGAAGTGCTCCTCGGTGCGGCGCGCAAACTCCCAGGCGGGTGGGATTATGCCCAGCACCTGTTTGCTGCCTTCGCGCAGGGAGTTGTAAAACTTGCTCGCCCAGATTTTGGACAGGTAAGTGGAAAAGCCGCCCACATTGGGGGAGATGGACATGTTGTTGTCATTGAGTACCACTAACATATCGGTCTCAGTGTGCGCGGCGTGGTTCAGCGCTTCAAATGCCATACCGGCGGTCATGGCGCCATCGCCGATAATCGCTGCCACTTTGCGTTCAATGCCTGCCATTTTGGCGCCAATCGCCATGCCTTGGGCGGCGCTGATGGAGGTGCTGGAGTGGCCGACCCCAAAGGTATCGAACTCGCTCTCTTCGCGCTTGGGGAAACCGGACAGGCCGCTGCCCTGGCGAATAGTGCCCATGCGCTCGCGGCGCGAGGTCAGGATTTTGTGTGGATAGGTCTGGTGGCCCACATCCCACACTAGGCGGTCGTTCGGGGTTTGATAGACGTAATGCAGTGCGATAGTGAGTTCTACCACACCGAGGCCAGCGCCAAAGTGACCGCCGGTCTGGCCGACGCTGTAGAGCAAAAAGGCGCGCAGTTCTTCTGCCAGTTGCGGCAGCTGCTTTTCGCTCAGGGCGCGCAGCTCAGTGGGGCTGTCGATGCTATCGAGCAGTGGCGTGAGCGGGCGGGAGGTGGGTATCTCGTTATGCATTCGCGGTCATCAGTCTGGTTATCAGGTGGCAGTCGGCCATTGTAGGCAGCTTGGCAGAGGCTTGGCTAGTTCGACCTTTCTACTATATAGCGCGCCAGTTGGCGTAAATGGACTGCGCTGTCACCAAAATCCAGCAGTGCGGCCTGCGCCTGCTGATGTAATTCAGCAGCTTTGGCTTTGGCACTATCCAATCCCAGTAGTGATACGTAAGTCGGCTTGTTGCGAGCTATATCGGCCCCTTGCTGTTTGCCCAGGGTGGCGGTGTCGGCAGTGACATCGAGAATATCGTCTTGCACCTGAAATGCCAGGCCGATAGCGTTGGCGTAGTTATCGAGTGCGGCCAATTGTGCCGCGCTGGCACCGGCGCTGAGTGCGCCCATCGCAACGGCGGCGCGGATCAGTGCGCCGGTTTTGTGATTGTGCATGGTTTCCAGCTGCGCGAGGCTGAGCTGGTGATCTACGGCGGCTAAATCAATCGCTTGGCCCAGCACCATGCCCTCGGCGCCCGAGCCTGCGGCCAGTTGGCGCACCAGCTGGATCTGGGTGTTAGCTGGTAACTCGGTTTGGGTGAGCAGCTCAAAAGCTAGGGTTTGCAGGCCGTCGCCGGCGAGAATGGCACTGGCCTCGGTAAAGGCGATATGGCAGGTGGGTTTGCCGCGGCGCAGATCGTCATCGTCCATGGCGGGCAGGTCGTCGTGCACCAGGCTGTAGGAGTGCAGGCACTCCAGGGCGCAGGCAACGGGATCGATTAGGGTCAGCTCGATACTGGGGTTTATCGCCAGTGCCGAGGCGTAGGCAAGGATCGGGCGCACCCGCTTGCCGCCATTAAACAGGCTGTAGCGCATGGCAGCGCGCAGTTGGGTTGGGTCGCTACCGGCAGGGAAATATTGGTCAAGGGCGCTATCAACCCGCAGGCGACAGGCGCTGGCAAAGCTATTGAAATCCGCGTCCATCAGGCCTCGCCTTCATCGCTATCAAAGGCTTCCAGGCGGATATTGCCCTGTTGTTCAATCAGTAAGGTGACCTGTTGTTCAGCGGCGGCGAGGCGGGTTTGGCACTCGCGGGTCAGGGCTATGCCGGTTTCAAACGCCTGCAGCGATTCTTCCAGCGTCATATCGCCCTGCTCCATACGCGCCACCAGGCTTTCGAGAGTGGCGAGCGATTGCTCAAAGTCGATGCTTTTTTTCTTGGGCGGCATGTGTGTCTCTCGCAGGTTATTGGCTGGCGGCGGCGGATTATAAACCTGCTGTCACAAAACTGCAGGCGTTTTGACTGGCAAGCGTGTGCGATATCTCCTACAAAACTTGCAGAGCTTAGCCACTATAAACTGACGCCTCATTCATCAATAATGACAGTCATTGGAGTTTGTCGCAGGATGCGACAGTCGCAAGGAGTTGAATGGAATAGAGCATCCCGTATTGCCAAGGTATGGCCTTCATCCTGTAAAAGCCCTGATTGCCCCCTTAAGCAGTCGGGGTTTTTCGTTTTCACCCTTCATTTTTGTGCCCTGTGTCGCATATTCTCGCTCGCCTGCAACTTCCTTTGTGATTCATTATCCAATTAAGGCCAAAAAGGCTTATCGCGCCATGTTTTACGGGCTTGTAGGACTATTTCGCTTTTGTAATATGGATGGAGTAGAATCCCGTGGCTTTGATAATCATAACGCACTAAGCTTTTGATACGACTGACAATTGCCATTCCCAACTCATTCCTGTCGTCAGCCAGCGTGAAGGACTCAGTCATACCCATGCAAGATAGATTGCAATCGAACAGAGCTGTTTTTGAGCAGCGCACTGCCCAGTTGGAAGTTCAGCTGCGCCGTTTCTTTGCGCTTTTAAACCGCATCCCCCTGCAGCGCTGGCAATGGCTGGTTATGCTGTTATTAGTCATTTGGTTAAGCCACAGCCTTGCGCGCTTGCTGTGGCTGGTAGTGCCAGCACCCGAAATTCCTCCTGCCAGTGTGTCCCTGCTTGCGATCCAGGCGGATTCAGGTTCTACGACCACCGAAGCAGTCAATATTACCCAATTAAAATCCCTTGCCCCTTTCGGTGATGTAGCCGCTGCACCGCCCGTAGAACAGGCGCCAGCAGTGGTGAGCGACATAGAAGCCAGCAGCGATACCCAGCTTAACCTGGTGTTGCGCGGGGTGATTGGCAGCAGTACCGAATCGGCGGCGCGTGCGATTATTGTGGCGGGCGATAAAGCCGATGTTTACGCCGTAGGTGATACCTTGCCCGTGGGTAACAAGGTCACCCTCGCCAAGGTGTTGGATGTGCGCGTGATTATCAACAACAACGGCAGCTTTGAATCGCTGTGGATGTTCAAAGATGATCCCAATGCTCCTAAATTAACCAGCAGTTATTCGGCGCCACCAGCGCAAGATAACAGTGCAGCCAACTTCCAGCCGCCGTCACTTACTGGTGATAAAAGCCCGGTATACGATTCGCCGTCGGCAGCGGCTGAGCCTTCAATGGCGCAGGTGACCAAAACCCTGGCGGATGTGGTGGCGATGAGTATTTACCGCGAGGGCGGTCAGGTGGTGGGTTATAAAATTCGCCCCGGACGCAATGCGGAGCTCTTTGATGCCTTGGGCTTGCAGGCTGACGATATAGTGACTGCTGTCAATGGGGTGCCGCTCAGCGCGCCCGGCAAGGTTATGGAAATATATAAAAGTATGGGTAGTGCCACCTCAGCGAATCTCGAAATCAGACGCGGTGGCAGTACAGTTAACCTAGACGTAATGCTCAAGTGAGGTTTTTGTGATCCGGTTTCATGGTCGTGACAATAACAAGATCATCTTTCGCAAAGCAGTGGGGCGCCTGCTGCTTGCGGCGTTGATCAGCGTGAGTGGCACCTCACTAGCCCAGGTACAGGCAGTTGAGGGTCAGGGTGAAATGCGCTGGTCGGTCAACTTTAACGATACCGATATTCAGGATGTGATCAAATCCATCGCGGGCTTGACCGGTAAAACCATCATCATTGACCCCAAGGTACGCGGTCCAATCAAGGTGATAAATACCCGTCCACTGAATGCCAAAGAGTTGTATGAGCTCTTCCTTGCCTCATTGGATGTGCATGGTTTTACCGCGGTGGAGAGTGGCAATATTGTGCGTGTGGTAATGAACCGCGATGCCCGCCAGTTTGCTATACCCACCGAAAATAGCATTAAAGATCGCGATGACCTGTATATCACCCAGGTGATTCCGCTGAAAAATACCAGCGCCGCCAAAATTCTCGCCGCATTGCGCCCACTGGTGCCGCAATACGGTCACCTCACCACCTATGAACCGAGCAACGCGCTGATCATTACCGATACCCGTGCCAATGCGGCGCGTATTAGCGAGTTGGTTGTACAGCTCGATAAAATCGGCATTACCCACACTGATGTCATTCCGCTGCGCTACGCCAATGCGGCTGATGTGGTGGCGATGCTCACCCAGCTGGAAAAACCCGATCCCAACCGCGGTATGACTACCGCACCACCGGTAATTGTTGCCGATAAGCGCACCAATGCCGTTGTTGTGAGTGGTGATGACCTAACCCGTCAGCGTCTCAAGTTTTTGATCGATGACCTGGATCGTCCGCAATCCAAAAGTAGCAATGTTCGTGTCTTCTACCTGAAATATGCCAAGGCGGAAGATGTGGCCAAGGTGCTCTCAGGGATGTTGCAAAGTTTAGGGCAGGGCAAGCAGGCCGAAGGTGCTCCCGCCAATGCAGCCCAGCCAGCGGTGCAGGCCGATGAGGCAACCAATTCGGTGCTGATTACTGCTGATGTCGACACAATGGACACCTTATTGTCCATTGTGGATAGCTTGGATATCCGTCGTGCCCAAGTCTTAGTGGAGGCAATCATTGTTGAGCTATCCAGCGGTAATGATAAAGAGCTGGGTATTGAGTGGATGTACCGTAACGACGATGCTGGTTTTGGTGGTTCCACCAACAGTGGTGCATTAGGCTCGGTAGGGGCTGCGGCGTTTGATATTGAAGAAAACGGCTCTTCCGGAGACTCATTGGTTCAATTGGCCGCCGGTGTTGCAGGTATTCCCGGTCAGCTGTTTGGTGTTGGTCGTTTGGGGGGTAAAACTGACTTCTTGGCAGTATTGAAAATGCTGCAGACCGACGACTCAAGCAACATTCTTTCTACACCGAATTTACTGACTACCGACAACACCGAAGCCTCCATTCTGGTGGGCGAACAGGTTCCTTTCAGAACCGGCTCCTATTCTGGTTTGGGCAACACGGGCACCACGGGAAATACTGGTTTCAGCAGCCCCTTTAATACTATCAACCGCGAAGATGTGGGTATCAAATTACAAGTCACCCCGCATATCAATGAGGGGGATAGCGTGGTACTGGATATTGAACAGGAAATTTCCAGCGTGGTGCGTAATACCGAAGATGGCCCCGTCACCAGTAAACGCGAAGTAAAAACCCAAATCCTGTCGGCTGATGGCCAAACCGTGGTGCTGGGTGGTTTGATTAAAGATGATGTTTTGGTCTCTAACAGTCGTGTGCCGGTATTGGGCAGCATTCCGGTTCTCGGGCATTTATTCCGCAGCCAGACCTCCAAAAAAGTAAAAACTAACCTGTTGATTTTCATTCGCCCAACCATTATTCGCGATGATCGCGTATTAACCGGCGCGACTGCCGAGAAGTATCAAGCGATTCGTGAAAAGCAAATTGATACTCGTCGCAACAAAGGCTTGTTGCTGAATAATAGCGACATTCCAGTCTTGCCCGAATGGGAAGAACAGATTGAACGCTATCGCCAATCACTACCTGCAGAAGCCGATTCCACTGAGGCTACAGGGGAGTGATGGTGAACGAGCACTTAGAACAAGCGCTGCCGCTGGATGAGCAGGCCATAGTTCCTGAGCCTGCCGTTTATGAGCGCCTACCTTTCGGTTATGCATCTGCCCACGGCGTCATGCTTGATGAGACTGAGGCCGATGGTCTGCCGCGAGTCCTGCACAAACCTGGCTTGACCCTGGAAGTATTGCTGGAACTGCAGCGCATTTTGGGGCCAGCCCTGCAATTTGAAGAATTGCCCGCCGAAGATTTCCAAAAGCGTTTGACCCGCGAATACCAAAGCGGAGATGGCGCCGCCCAGCGCGCCGCCGAGGACCTGGGCAATGAGTTTGACTTGTCATCCATGGCCGACGACTTGGCCGACCGCACTGACTTGCTCGCAGGCGATGATGACGCGCCAATTATCCGTCTAATCAACGCCATCCTCTCGCAAGCGGTGCGTGAAGGCGCTTCCGATATCCACCTTGAACCCTTTGAAGACCGGGTATCTGTGCGCTTTCGTATCGATGGGGTATTGACCGAAGTGCTCTCACCCAAAGCCGAATTGGCACCGGTGCTGGTCTCGCGTTTGAAGGTAATGGCGCGCCTCGATATCGCCGAAAAACGTCTGCCGCAGGATGGTCGTATCACCGTGCGCCTCGCCGGTCACGCGGTGGATATCCGGGTATCGACAATCCCTTCCGCTTTTGGTGAGCGCATCGTATTGCGTCTGCTCGATCAGGCCGCTGGCCAGTTGCGCCTGGAGCAGCTGCAAATGCCACAACTGGTCTATGAGCGCCTCACCAAAAACTTGCTCAAGCCACACGGTATTATTCTGGTAACCGGCCCTACCGGTTCGGGGAAAACCACTACGCTCTATGCGGGCTTGAGCCACATCAATACCCGCAGTCGCAACATTTTGACAATTGAAGATCCGGTCGAATATTTGTTGCCAGGTATTGGTCAAACCCAAGTAAATACCAAAGTCGATATGACCTTTGCTCGCGGTCTGCGCGCCATCTTGCGGCAAGATCCTGATGTAGTGATGGTAGGTGAAATCCGCGACGGCGAAACCGCTGAAATTGCAATTCAAGCATCCTTAACCGGCCACTTGGTGTTATCGACCCTACACACTAATA
This sequence comes from Cellvibrio sp. BR, assembly GCF_000263355.1. Classification (NCBI taxonomy): domain Bacteria; kingdom Pseudomonadati; phylum Pseudomonadota; class Gammaproteobacteria; order Cellvibrionales; family Cellvibrionaceae; genus Cellvibrio; species Cellvibrio sp. BR. The sequence goes on from NZ_JH668200.1 coordinate 919,890, forward strand.
CCGCCATTGGCGCGGTGTTGCGGTTGAAAGACATGGGTGTTGAACCCTTCCTGCTCGCGTCGAGCCTGGAAGTGGTGATGGCACAGCGTTTAGTGCGTGTGCTCTGTTCACACTGTAAAGAAGCCTACCTGCCGAGTGATGCGGAGCGCGATATGCTCAAGCTGCCGGCGGACACCTCTATCTGGCGTCCGGCGCCGAGTGGTTGTAAGCATTGCAACCATCAAGGCTATCGTGGCCGTAAAGGTATTTATGAACTGATTGAAATCAGCGAGCGCCTGCGTCACCTGATTCACGAACAAGCTGGCGAGCAGGAGCTATTGGCCGAGGCGCGTAAACACAGTCCATCCATGAGCGACGATGGCCGTCAGTGTGTCCTTAATGGCATCACCAGCATTGAAGAAGTGCTGCGTGTGACGACACAACTGTAAGGACGCAAACATGGGTGCCTACAGTTACAAAGCGCTGAACGATGAGGGTAAAACCGTTAAGGGGATTCTAGAAGGGGATTCCGAACGGCATATCCGCACGCAATTGCGCGCTAAAAAACTCAAACCCTTGGAAGTGCTCAGTGCGGGCAATGAGGCCCAAGCCACTTCCGGCGAGGGGTTGGATGTTGCGGCCTGGTCGCGCCGTCGCGCCAGTCGCTTGAGTACACGCGAATTAAGTCTTATCACCCGCCAGTTGGCCTCATTGGTTAAGTCTGGTCTGCCGCTCGATGAAGCCCTGCATGCCACCGCCAAACAATCGCAAAAAGCCAATGTAAAACGGGTAGTGTTGCAGGTACGCACCAAAGTGTTGGAGGGGTTTAGCTTGGCGCAGGCTCTGGGCGATAACCCGGTGGCATTTAACGATATGTATCGCGCACTGGTGCGTGCCGGTGAAGGCTCAGGCTATTTAAGCCCGGTATTGGAGCGGTTGGCGGATTACACCCAAACCAGCCAGCAGCTGCAGCAGCGGATCAAAATGGCAATGATCTACCCGATTGTGATGCTGGTGGTCAGCCTCGCCGTGATCATCGCGCTGATGGTGCTGGTAGTACCCAAGCTGGTTAAAATTTTTGAGCAGGGCAAGCGCGAGTTACCCGCCTTGACTGAGGGCCTTATCGCCACCAGTGAGTTTTTGCTGAACTACGGCGTTTATTTATTTGTCGCTTTGATCGGGCTCTATTTTTTCATTAAACACCTGATGCGCGACCCTAAACGCTTGCGTGCCTGGCACGTGGTGCAATTGAAGTTGCCGGTAATTGGTGAGTTGGTGAAGCAGATAAACTCGGCGCGTTTTGCCGCCACTTTGAGTTTGTTATCGGCCAGTGGCGTGCCGCTGTTGCAGGCACTCAATATTTCCGGCCAGGTGATGACCAATAAAATCCTGCAAGAGGCCTGTGACCAAGTTGCCGCCGCGGTGCGCGAGGGCATGAGTTTAAGCCGTGCATTGGAAAACACGGGCCATTTTCCACCCTTGCTGGTGCAGTTAGTGGCCAGTGGCGAAACCAACGGCACCTTACCGCAACAGCTGGACAACGCCTCCAAAGATCAGGAGCGCGAGCTGGAAATGATGCTGGGGGTCGCCATGGGCTTATTGGAACCGGCCACGATTATTTTTATGGGTGGGGCTGTGTGCGTCATTGTATTAGCGATCCTCACCCCGATTTTTGAAATGACCAAGCTGGGTTAATACCCGGTAATACTAACAACAAGCGATATTCCAGGAGTGTTATATGAATAAAGTAATGCAACCAATGGCCATGAAAAGTCGGATGCGCCAAGCGGGTTTTACGCTGGTGGAAATCATGGTGGTAGTAATTATTATCGGCTTGCTTGCCGGTATTGTGGTACCTAACGTGATGGACAACCTGGACAAGGCCAACGTACAGAAAGCCCGCGCGGATTTTAGTTCACTGCAGACTGCGCTCAAGCTCTACCGCATCGACAACTTTAACTTTCCGACCACCGAGCAGGGGTTGGAAGCGCTGGTCACCAAGACATCTATCGCCCCGGTGCCGCGCAACTTTAAATCCAGTGGATATATCGATTCGCTGTCAAAAGACCCTTGGGGCAATGACTACCAATACATGAGCCCGGCAGATGGTCGCGAATACGACATTTACAGCTTGGGCGCAGACGGTGTGACGGGTGGTGAAGGCCAGAATGCCGACATTAGTGTATGGGATGAGCAGTAACCACCGCGCGCCCCGGACCTGACAATTGTGAGCCGCCGCGAGCAGGGTTTTACCCTTATCGAAATTATTTTTGTCGTCTTTATTATCGGCATGGCGGTAAGTGTGATTTCTATATCCGTGGGCGGAAATGCGCTGGCCGAGCGCAGTAAAAAAGAGGCGGAAACGTTTTTGCTGCAGGCCGGTTATGTCGCTGAGCAATCAGTGCTCAAAGGCGAAACACACGGCCTGTTTGTAGAGCTGCGTCCCCCACAGGATATTGATGCCCTGGCGCAGTGGTGTTATCAGTGGCAGCGGGTGCGCGATAGTCAGTGGCAGGCCGTACCCGAGTTGCCCCAGCACTGTCTTGATGAAGGTTTGGTGCTTGAGTTTTATATCGATGAAGAGCTGTGGGAATACGACCCCGAGCTTGAATATCAGGAACCGGTACTGGGTTTTTTTCCCAGTGGCGACGCCTCTGGTGTGGTTGAAATCAGTTTGTTTGTCGATCAACTGCAAGGCGATGGCGACGAAGAAACCCAGCGTTTTGAACTGGATATCAGCGGTGAATTGCGCTGGATCAATGAAGAAAAACGCCTGGAAGAGGAGTCTCGTGGGCGATGAAATCTTCTGTTGCGCGTATTTTTCGCACTCGTCAGGAGCGCGGGTTTACCCTGCTGGAGGCGATGATTGCGCTGATGATTGTGGCTATGGCGCTGCCGGCATTAATCACGCTGGTGATGACCCAGTTGGATGGCTCCGCCGCGATCCGCGATAAAACCTACGCCTATTGGGTGGCAGAAAATGAACTTGCCCGCGTGCGCCTGCTGCAACAGCAAAAAGCGAAAAAGGCACTAGCGAGTTACCAATTGCCCGAAAAAGATTCCGGTGTGGTTGATTTGGCTGGCCTGCGCTGGCAATGGCAGTTAACCACCCTCGCGCTGGATACCTTGCCCGTGCAGGGCTTTAAACGGGTTGAAATTGCGGTGCGTTTGATGGGGCCTGCCGATGGTGTTTCGCTCGGTTCTGCCATGGTGGATCAGGATCAACCAGCGCTGGCGCGCTTGACGGGGTATATCAGTGATCCTGAAATTGTGCAGTAAACATCGCCCTTTGGCGCAGCGCGGTTTTACCCTGCTCGAAGTGATGATCGCACTGGTTATTTCGGCGCTGATTGCGGTAATGGCGTTTCAGTCGCTGGATGCGGCGGATAAAGGTGCCCAGCGCACCAATGAAGTATTGGATGAAATTAATCGTCTCGATCGCGCTTGGCAGATTATTGCTGCCGATTTGCGCCATGTGCAAATGCCGCTGGCCAATGATCAAAATGCGCTGTTTCAAGGCGAGAGTCTGCGCTCCTCCGGTGAAAATGCCGATCAGCCTGTGCTGTTTTTCAAGCGGCGCGGTTGGGTCAATTTTGCCAACTTGCCGCGCAGCGATTTACAGCTAATCAGTTACCGTGTGGTGGAGGGCAAGTTGTGGCGCGATTTTATGCCCGAATACAACCGCGCATTGGCAGATATCGAGATGGAAGACGATGCCTTTCATCAGTTGTTGCTGAGTGACGTCGATGATCTGCAGCTGCGTTTTTTGCATCAGGGGATCATCACCTCCAAGGGCAAAAGTGCGCTCGAAGGGCGCGAATATGCGGACGATTGGCTACAGCAGTGGCCAGATAGCAGTTTACAAGGTGCCGGCGGCTTGCCGTTGGCGGTAGAAATTACTATCGATATCAAAGGAGTAGGGCCCAGTGTGCGTCTCTTTGCCCTGCCAGAACAATAATCGCGCCGCGTGGCGCACGTTGATTGGTATTCGGCGCACTCTTGTTGATGGGCAGCGCGGCACCGTGTTGGTGCTGGTATTGTTGATTGTGGCGCTGGTGGCGGCGCTGAGTGTGAAATTTGCTGCCCAATACCAACTGGGTTTGGCGCGTGCCGAATCGCGTTGGCATGGTGCCCAGGCGCGGGCCTTTTTGGAGGGGACGGAAGAGGTCGCCAAGCTGATGTTCAGTGTCGCCGATAACGACCCCAATATTGATTTTCTCGGTGAAGACTGGAATGCCCAGGTGCCGATTGAGGATGATGGGGTGAGCGGTGTTGCGCAGTTAGTGGATGCCAGTGCGCAGTTTAATTTGAATGATTTACTGGCGCCGTTGGTGGCAGACAAACCCATCGGCAATGCCGAGCGCTACTCGGAACCACAGCGCCGTTTTATCCGCTTGTTGCAGACTTTTCCCGATCTGCCACTCAATCAGAATGAAGCCGAGTACCTGCTCGAAGCGGTGCTGGATTGGATTGATGGCGACGACATCGAAGCGGGCATGGGCGGTGCCGAGTCCAATTATTATCAAGGGTTGAAAAACGGTTATCTGCCTGCCAATGCACCCTTTAAGTCGGTCGATGAGTTGCGGCTGGTGCGCGGTTTTAACGAACTGCCGCAGCTGGTTATGCGTTTGCAGCCGTTTATCACCGCCCTGCCGGGTGACAAGGTGGGCATGAATGTGAACACCATCGAGGCGATCAGCCCGTTTGGGGATGGCATCAACAACTTGTTGTTGACGCTTAATGACGCCAATAATTTGGAGCCATTGAACCCCTCAGAGGCGGAGCAATTTATTGCTGATCGCCCCGAAACCGGTTTTGCCGAGCCTGGGGTTATCAGTGAAAGCTGGAGCAAGTTGTTTTCCGGTCGCAACTTGGTACTGGATGGGCTGACGGTAAAAACCGATTACTTTTGGCTCAATGCAACGGTGCAGTTGGTGGATCAGCGCCGCAGTATGCGCACCCTCATGCAGCGCGGTGAAAATAATAGCCTTAAGGCCATCCAGCGCGATGATGTGTTTGAGTTGCCCAGCTCGGTGCGCAATGAGCGGGACAAAAACAGTGACAAGACCGAGTTGGTCGATTAAGTCGCAATCCATAATCCGTTTTTGAATGCAGAGTTAGAGCAAATTATGTCCATGCAATTGGTGCTCTCCGTAAATACTTCCGACGACGGCAAAAGCCTCGCGGATAGCTTTCGTTGGTGTTGGCTTGCGGCCGACGGTACGCCAGCGAATGATTCTGTGGCCAGTGGCGATCGCGAGGCGCTGCGTGCAGCGGTTAGCAGTCAGGTAGTAAGCCCGCTCAGTACCTGGGTGATATTGCCCGGTAGTCGCGTCAATACCCGCCAACTTGAATACAGCGATAAAGAAAAGAAACATCTGCGCAACCTCCTGCCGTTCCAACTGGAGGATTCGGTGGTGGGCGATGTGGAAGACTTGCACTTTGCGCTGGGCACACCTGCCGATGGCAAAGTGGTTGTCGCCTATGCCGATAAAACCTGGCTGCAAGCGGCCTTTGCCGAACTGGCGGCGCTGGGGATTGAAGTTACCCGTTGCTGGAGTGCACCGCTAACCCAACCGCTGGCATTGGATGCAATCACCCAGCCCGGCAATCATTGGACTTTGGGGTTGTTTGAAGGCCAGCTGCATTTACGCTACCTGCCGACCATGGGTTTTAGTGTCGCCTATGCCCAGGGCCGCCTTGCATTACAGATGTTGCTTGCCGATCAGGTGCGCGGTGAGCAATTACCTGCGCTGCACTTGCGCGCGGCCAGTGAGCAGGATCTGGCCGCATTGGTGGAGATGATTCCCGCCGGTTTGCATGAGCAAATTGCCAGCCAAAGCCTTGCGGACCCCTGGGCATTGGATTTTAGCAATAGCTCTATCGACCTCTGCCAAGGGGATTTCTCCCAGCGTTTGCCCATTGAGCGCTGGTGGAAGTTGTGGCGCTCTATCGCTATTTTTGCCGGTGTTTGTGTGGCGGTTTACTTGGGCACCCTGCTGTATGAAATCCATAAATTGGGCGCCGAGAATTTGAAAATTCGTCAGCAAATCGAAGCTGCCGCGCGCATCGCTATTCCGCAAGGTCGGGTAGTGGATGCGGAAAAACAGTTGGCGACTATTTTGCGTCAAAGCCAGCCAGTGGGGCAGTCAACCAGTGTGATGGCGCTACTTGCGGTAGCTCTGCCGCAAATCGCCGAGGCTCCCACCGTCACTATCAAAGGGATTTCCTATGCGGGTGATACGGGTGAATTGAACATCAATATTCAGGCCGATACTTTTGGGGCCTTTGAAACCTTGAGCCAAAAAATTCGCGACCAGGGGCTTAATGCCGAAGTATTGAGTGCCAATGCCCAAGGCAATGTGCAATCGGCACGCCTCAAAGTCAGTAAAAATCCCTAGGGGCTTGTGATGAACCAGATATTTACCCTGCTCAATAAATACAACCGCCGCGAGCAAATGATGCTGCTGGCCTGTGCGTTGGCGGTAGCTGTCTATCTGCTGTGGCTGGTAGTGCTGACACCCATCCAGAACAAGCGCGATCAACTGCTGGCGGCTAATACAGCCTCTACCCAGGCCTTGGGTAAGGTGCAAATCATGGCGGCGCAAATCCAGCAAATGCGCAGTCAGGGCAATACTGCGAGCTCGGCCAATATCAGTGGGGTGATAGATTCATCGCTGCGCGCCAACGGCCTGAGCATGAGCGGTTTCAACCCCGGTGCCAATGGTGAAGTGCGGGTGCGGCTGGAGCGTGCACCCTATGACGCGCTGATGCAATGGCTGTATGAAATGGAGTTTAAGCAGGGGATTAGCGTGAGTGAACTATCTATTGCCGCAACTAATGATGTCGGTCAGGTCACTGTCAATCTGCGCCTGCAAAAACTTTGAGCCCTGCAGCGCTGCGCTTGATGCCAGCGCTAGTTGCCTGCCACCTACTTAAAAGATAATTATGAGCCGTATAACTGCACTGCTGCTGTCGCGTAAAAAACTGTGGATTCCCCTGGGGGTTACGCTTTTTCTGGTCTTTGCGATTGCCAATATTCCGGCCATCTGGGGTGGCTATTTCCTCACCCGTGGTACCGGTTTGGCGCTCAGTGGTGTGACGGGCACCCTGTGGGATGGACGCGCCAGCCTCGCCAGCCTGCGCACACCTACAAGGGAGTATTCGCTTGGACAGTTGAGCTGGAAATTACAGCCCCTGTCGCTGTTGCTGTTATCGCCCTGCGCCAAGGTGACTACCCGCTTGCCGCAACAAGAGTTTGATGGCGAAATTTGTGCGACCGCGAGCGGCACCTTGCAGCTGCGCAATGCGGACATCTTGGTGCCAGCGGCACTGGTACAAACCTACTTGCCCATTCCGATTCAGGGTCAGTTTTCCTCCCATATCGATCAACTGCAATTGCGTGGCAACGTATTGCAAGCACTCAAGGGCAAGCTGACCTGGAATGGCGCCCGGGTGAATACAGGCTCTAATTGGTTGGATATTGGGAGTTACGCGGCTGAGTTGTCCGACAATGGCAACAACGGTATCAAAGCCCAATTTTTCCAACTGGCCGGGCCGATGGATGTGAATTTGGCTGTCGAGCTAACAGCGCCCAGTGGTGGGCGGATCAATGGTGAAGTGGCCGCGCCCAAGGCCTTTTTTGAGTCGGCCAATGCAATCGATATGCTCGCCATGTTTGCACAGGAAGACCGGGTTGATGAACAGGGTAAAACCCATTATCGCGTTGATCTGAACCTCTGATACTGGCGGTGGCTATGCGTTTCCTCTGTATTCCACTGCTGCTGCTCTTGGCTTCAAGTGTCCAGGCCAAATGGCACAGCGATGCACAGGATGTCATGGGTACCCGTGTCAGCCTCACATTCTGGCTGGAGGATGACGCCAAAGCCGCAATTGCGTTGGCGGCGGTAATGGCGGAAATGCACCGCATCGACCAGCATTTTAGCCCCTACATAGCGTCGAGCGAGTTATCGCGCGCCAATCAACAGGCGGTACTGGCCACAGCGGATAAACCCTTGGTAATTTCGCCAGAGCTGACCCGTCTGATTGATAAATCCCTCTATTACAGTCGTCTGACCGACGGCGCGTTTGATATCACCTTCGCCTCCCTGGCGCGCTATTACGATTACCGCAAAAGGCTTACGCCGAGCGAGGCACAACGTGCGGCACTCTTACCGGCGATTAACTATCGCTTGATTCATCTGGATAAACAGCAGCGCACGCTGTGGTTTGAACATCCGCAGTTGTACATAGACTTGGGTGGCATCGCCAAAGGTTATGCGGTGGATCGCGGAATCGCTATTTTGCGCAGCCATGGGGTTATGCACGCCAGCCTCAGCGCTGGTGGCGACAGCCGGGTACTGGGCGACAAACGTGGCCGCCCCTGGTTGGTTGGCATTAAAAATCCGCGCGCCGATGCTGTTGCGATCAGTCTGCCGCTCGACAATGTGGCGGTGTCCACCTCGGGCGATTACGAGCGCTACTTTATTGCCGACAGCGGCGAGCGCGTCCATCACATTATTAACCCGCGCACCGGTAAATCCACCTCGGGCGTCAACAGCGTGACCATTATCGGCCCGCAGGGGTTTGATACCGATCCGCTCTCCACCAGTGTGTTTGTGATGGGGCCGGAAAAAGGCTTGGCATTGATCAATAAATTGCCCGGTTTTGATGCGGTAATTATCACCAGTCAGGGCAAAGTGCTGTACAGCCAAGGGCTGGAAAATCCCCAATAAAATTGCACCAGCAAGCACTTAGCATTCTGGCAAAAACGCTCTAGGCTTTCAGGTGGCGAGTTGTTGTACAACCTGCGCGCAAATTGTTAGTTGGCGACATAAAACGTAACTCGTGGATTAAAAAAAGAAACACGTGCAACCCAAAAAGAAATTGAGGCGCCAGATCAACTGTGCTCGGTGTCACATTCAAAAAGTGAACGGGCTTCTAGAATGTGGCGCATTTACCGGTGTTGAATCAGTTGGTCTACAAAATGCTAAGGGCTTTCTGATTGCCGGGTGACGCCTCAGCGGCCATCCATCCATTCTTCGGAGATAGACCATGTTTCACCTCTTGCGCCACAGGCTTGCTATGGCTGGGTTATTTTTATTGATGGCAATTTGGGGGCAGTTAGTCGCGGGTAATGCCTGGGCGCAATCAGCAGCGCCAGCAACGGCAGGGCAGGTTGAATCGCTGAAAGAATCGGTGCTGACGCTAAACCGCGATTTACTTATTCTCGAAGAGGAATTGCTCTACCCGGCCAGCACCCAAATTGCGGTGTATGTCTCCATGGATCTGGGCCAGTATTTCGCCTTGGATGCCATCAAACTTGAAATCAACAATCAGTTAGTGGCAAGTGAGCTCTACACCGACAAACAAACCAACGCGCTGTTTCGCGGCGGGGTGCAGCGGTTGTATATCGGTAATTTAAAAAGCGGCGAACACGAAATCAGCGCGTTTTTTACCGGCCGTGGTCCGCAGCAGGATTACAAACGCGGCGCCAAGATCACGATCAATAAAAATCAGGAGCCGGTGGTGTTGGAATTAAAAATTGTCGACTCCACTGCACAGTTGCAACCTGAATTTTCAATCAAACAATGGCAGATGTAATGCGTCTGCTCCGCTGTCGATTACTGGCTCTGTTGGTATCGCCGTTGCTTGCAACGGCGTTTTCCGTAGCGGCCGAGGAAAAGCCTAAAACTGCCGTAGCCGATTTGCGCTACGGCGTCGCACTTTTTCACTACTACCAACAGGATTACGTCAATGCCATCGCCGAATTAATGGTGGCAGATGCGCGCAACGGCATTCAGGGGCACAGCGATAATCCGGAGTTAATTGCCGGCGGCATCAGTCTCGCCTTCGGTATGCAAAATCACGCTGAATCGGTTTTCAGTCAAATCCTGCAGGACGAACGCCGCCCCCAATCAGTGCGCGATGCCGCTTGGTTTTATCTCGGCAAACTCTATTACACACGCGGCGATTGGGCCGCTGCCGAGCAAAGTTTTAATCGTGTCAGTGCCGATTTCAAACCAGCATTGCGCGCCCAACTGCAAGCTTTGCAAATCAATATTCGCATCCGTGACAAGCGCTACGCTGAACTCACGCCCAAAACCGTTGAGCAGAGTGAACTGCGTGGCTGGAATCCTTACGCACTGTATAACCTGGGTGCAGCGCATGCGCGCGAAGGTAATTTTACCCAGGCACAACTATTTTTTAATGCGCTGGCGGATATTGATATAGCCAAAGACCCGCGCACCCGCGCGACCCAGTGGGCACTGCAAGACAAATCCTCCACAGCGCTTGGTTATTCTTATCTCGCGGAAAAAAAATACGCGGCGGCGATTCGTGAATTTACCAAAGTGCGGCTCGATGGCATTTATGCCAATCAAGCGCTGCTGGGTTATGGCTGGGCCGCCGTGGCGCAAGAAGAGTACACCACCGCATTACAGCCCTGGCAATTATTGCGTTCGCGCAGTTTGATTTATCCCGCGGTGCAGGAATCGCTGCTCGCTTTACCTTTTGCCTACGAAAAATTAAATGCGCAGGGCGAAGCCGTCGCTGCTTATGAACTGGCGGAAGAATTATTAGCGCGTGAAATTCAATTAATTCGCGATATGCGCGCAACGCTAACAGAAGGTGAATTGCTCACTTTAATCGATGCCAAACCCATGGCCGCGGAAGAGGCGCGCAAGGCGTTGCAAAACGATGAGGAAGGGCAAGGACTCTCGGCAGTAATTGCTGATGATGGGCAAAACTGGTTGAAGCTCGATGGCACCAGCATTATCAAAACCCGCTCCGCGTACATGAGCGAATTATTTGCACAAACCCGTTTTCAAACGGCGGTTTTGGAGTTGCGCGATTTATTGCGTTTACAGCGCTTGTTGCAAAACTGGCAGCCAAAACTGATTGCTTATCGTGAACTGTTGTTGGAAAAACAAGCGCTACGCGGTCGCCAAGAGCAACAGCTAACCCAATCTGCTTTTGCGCTGCAGGCGCAACAGTTACAGCAGCGCCGCGATCAATTTGCCACACGTTTGCAGCAAATTATTGCAGCGGATGATTATCTCGCGTTGGCCGACGCCGATACCCGTGCACTGCAGGAGCGTGTTACCCGCGCCGGACAAACCATCGCGCGCATGCAAGCGGCAGGGCAACAAACCGATGAGCTGGCGCAGCGCCAAAAAATGTTTGCCGGAATTTTGTTGTGGCGAGCCGCGCAGCATTATCCTATCGCCCTGGCGGAGCAGCAGCGGGAACTTGCACAAATAGATGGCGCACTGGCGAGCGTGATCAAAACCCAAACCCATATCGATGAGATCACCGCCACCAGTTTGGATATCCAACCGGTATTGGCGCGCCTGCAAACGTTGCAGCAAGAAACAGCAACCCAGTTGTACGTCACCGAACAATTAATCGCGCAGCAAACCCGCGTATTGCGCGAGCAGGTGGATCAACAATTGGCGAGCCATGAAAAACGTTTAAAAAATTATTTGTCGCAAGCGCATCTTGCGGTCGCGCGTTTGTATGACGCGGAATTGCGGAGACAACCGGAATGAAGCGACTGCTTGGATTAATAATTATCGCTGGTATGCAACTGCAGGGTTGTAGCTACGTTGGCTTGGGCGATGATGGGCGCGGTAAAACCCTGGCCGATTTACCGGAAGCAAAATTGCCCGATAGCAAAGCAAAAGTTGCAGTATTGGATGTGGCGCGTATTGAACAAAGTTATCAGCGCGCGCTGTCAGTTGCCGATGAACCCAAACTGCGACAGCAAATTTTGGTGCGCCTGGCTGATTTGGAAATGGCGCGCAGTGAAAAGGCTCAGCTCGATGCTACCGACATGCGCCGCTTTTACGACAAGCCGGTCGCTATGTACAGCGAGCTACTTAAATTGCAAAGTGAAGGCGCGCAACCGGTTAATGGTATTGCCGCTGATCAATTGCGTTACAAGCTTGCCAAAGCCTTATCGTTGGATGGTCGTAATGACGAGGCTGCGCAAGTGCTGGATCAACTGGCGAATACCAATCCCGATTCCGGTTTTATCGCCGAAACCCAATTTCGTCGCGCGGAAAAATCGTTTGCCGATGGCGACTATGCCGCGGCTGAACGCAATTATGCGGCGGTGGTAAATGGTAGCAACCCTGAGCTAAAACAAAACGCACTTTATATGCGCGGTTGGGCGCAATTTAAACGCAGCGATTACGATCTGGCGCTCTTGTCATTTGCGCAGGTATTGGATCAACTATTGGGCAGCGCTGCCAACCCGGAACAGGTGGATGCAGTGCTCGCAGACATTGGTGCTTCCAAAGCGAATTTGGTGAAAGATACTTTACGCGTGATGGGGTTATCGCTGTCGTATCTTGAAGGTGCAAAATCCATCGTTAGTTTGCAAACTGAATTAGGTGGTCGCCGCCCCTATGAATATTTGTTGTACCAACAATTAGGTCAGTTATATCTCGAACAAAAACGTTTTACCGACAGTGCCGAAACCTATCAGCATTTTGTGCAACACAATCCCGATTCCGATTTTGCCCCCAGCTTTAGTATTAAAGTGATTGATGTTTATCAGGAAGGTGATTTCCCCAGTTTAATCCTGCCCGCAAAACAGGATTTTGTAGAACGGTATGGCATCAGCAGTTTTTATTGGACTAGCCGCAAAGGTGTGATAGGCAATAATTCACTTGCCTATTTGCATCAATCATTACAGGAATTGGCGCAGTTTGAACACGCGCAAGCACAAGCCTTAAAACCCAAAAATAATAGCGAAGCCATGCGCGCGTTTGCGCGTGCGGCAAAATGGTATCGCGAGTTTGTGCAAACCTTTGCCAAGGATGCACAAGTAGCAGAGATGACGTTTTTACTCGCCGAATGTTTAAATGAAGCGGGCGATTTGCCGGCGGCAATGGAAGCCTATGAGCAGGTTGCCTACGGTTATATGGATAAGCTGCGTGGCGCCGATGCCGGTTATGCAGCGATTTTATTGCCGCAACAATTAATTCAATCGGCGCGCAGTTTGCCGGATAACCGTCAGGAAGAATGGCAGCGTCGCAAAATTCAAAATGCATTAAATTTTGCCGATGTGTACAAAACTGATCCACGCGCAGTCGTCGTCTTGGCGGAAGCCGCCAATGATTTGTTGCAACAGAATAGTTATGAAGACGCCAAACTGATTGCCGAGCGCGTAATCCAGTGGCAGCCGGCAGCTGAGGGTTCGCTGCTGTTTTCAAGCTGGCTGATTCTCGGCCACAGCCGTTTTGAAACCAAAGAATATGCCGCCGCTGAACAGGCCTATATGCAAGTGTTAAACCTCTTGCCTGCCTACGGTAAAAAACCGGGCGCACCCAGTGTGCAACAAGTGCAAGAGCGCATTGCCGCAAGTATTTATCAGCAAGCTGAAGCCAGCTTGACCTTTGGCGATAAAGATTCTGCCATCGCACAATTAATGCGCATCACCCAACTCACACCCAATACCGAGATTGCAGCCAAAGCACAGTACGATGCTGGTGTGTATTTAATTGAGCAGGAAAAATGGGCGCAGGCTGAAAATGTTTATTTGGGCTTCCGCAAAAAATATCCCAGTCATTCGCTAACCGCTACCTTACCTGCCAAGATGGTGCTGATTTATCAAAATCAAAATAAATGGCAACAAGCAGCGGATGAATTGGTGGTCATGGAGCGCACCAGCACCGATCCGGATGTTAAACGCCAGTCGCTCTATATGGGGGCCGAGCTGTATGAAAAATCCGGCAAGCGCGCGCAGGCGATTGAACAGTACCGTCGTTATGCAACCGAATACCCGCGCCCCTTGGCGAACAATTTAGAAGCGCAATTTAAATTGACCGAGTTGTATCGCGCCTCGGGTGAACGCGATAAACGTAATTATTGGCTGCAAAATATTATTAATAGCCATCAGCGTGCCGGCAGTGCCAAAACCGATCGCTCCACGTATCTAGCGGCCAGTGCACAAGCAGAATTAGCGCAGCCAGCTTACGATGAATTCTCGCGTATCCAACTCACCTTGCCACTTAAAAACAGTTTGCAGCGCAAACGCGCGGCCTTGGAAAAAGCACTCAAAGCGCAGGAACAAGTGCTGGGTTATGGCGTGGCTGAATTCACTACTGAGGCCAGTTTTAAAATCGGTGAAATTTATGCGCAGCTCAGCCGCGATTTAATGGCCTCACAGCGCCCCAAAGAATTGGATGAATTGGCCTTGGAACAATACGAAATTTTGCTGGAAGAGCAGGCTTATCCCTTCGAAGAGAAAGCGATTGAAATTCATCAAGCCAATGCGCAGCGCAGTTGGAAAGGCACTTATGACAATGGTGTTAAACGCAGTTTTGATGCGCTCGCTAAATTGTTGCCCGCACGCTACAACAAAAGTGAAACCCGCGTGGAGGTGAGTAATGATATTCACTAAATACGCAGGCACATGGTTATTAATCGCCGTGGCAAGTTTATTGGTGGCCTGCTCTAACACTGCACCAAAAAAATCCAGCGGTGGAAAAAGTAAATCTGCTGCAGAGGAGTCTATCGCCGCGCCTGGTGCGAGTATTTTGCCGGCGGGTCCCGCTACGCCGAATCCCTATTTACAAAACAAACCCTCGGTGAGTCGCGAACTCAACCAGCAATTTGCCGATGCCACGCGCGCCATGCGCAACAAACAGTGGGCACAGGCAGAGGGCGTGTTGCAAAAAATTATCGCTGCTAATCCCAAGCTTTCGGGCGCACATTTGAACTTGGGGTTGGTGTATCGCGCGCAACAAGAAAACAAACGCGCAGCCCAGGCGTTCAGCGATGCTATCGCAGCCAATCATACAAATCTGGATGCCTACAATCAGTTGGCAATCCTGCAGCGCGAGTCAGGGGATTTTGCGGCAGCAGAGAGCAATTACAAAAAAGCACTGAGCGTTTGGCCTTATCACGCCGAGAGCCATAAAAATATCGCCATACTTTACGATTTGTACCTGGGTAAAAGCGTGGAAGCACTACCGCACTATGAGGCCTATTTAGAATTGATCGGCGGTGAGGATAAACAAGCCAAAAGTTGGATTGCTGATTTGCAGCGTCGCCTGGGTATTACCGCTAAACCGAAAGCTGCGGTGGAGGCTGCTCCGGCAGCGGTTGAGGGTGAGAGCAATGAATAAATTATTTCTCGCGTTAGTGATGTGTTGGTCTTTTGCGACAATCGCGCAAGAGGCTGTTCAAGAGCCAATTGATCAGGAGCAAGCAGTTCCAGAACAAACGTCGCCGCAACAGCCAACAGAAAATACGGCGCCGAGAAATTCTGCAGCTATCGGTGAGGCGAATATTAATTTGCGCACCACCGTCACCGGCAATCAGGAACAGCCGCGAGTGATGTATATTCTGCCCTGGCAATCACCGCTCAGCCCCGAATTGGAAATGGAAATGTTGGGTAGCGAAGCAGATTCAGTGTTTGGACATTTGGAACGCGATGAATTACAGCGTCATTTGGAAGCAGCGGGCGAGTTTGACGCTGCGCAATAATCAATTCATTTTTTAATTACATTCTCTGGTGAGGTTAATAGACGTTATGGATACTTTGATTCGTTTTTTTCAGGATGGCGGCGCCTTTATGTATCCTATTGCCATTGTATTGGTAGTGGGCATTGCTATTGCATTGGAGCGTTGGTTGGTATTGTCGTCTGCCAAGTCGTCTAACCGCCAGGCGTTTGACCGTATTTTGCCGCTGCTGCAAAAAAAGGATTACAACGGCGTGGTCAATTTAGGCAAGACCAGCAGCGCACCTATTGCGCGCATTATTGCAGCGGGTATTACTCGCATGGCGCAATCACCGCGTCGCGATGATATTGAGTTGGCGATGGAAGAAGGTGTAATGGAAGCCATGCCGCGCCTGGAAAAACGCACTGCTTATTTGGCAACATTGGCAAATATCGCCACCTTGCTGGGCTTGCTTGGTACCATTATCGGTTTGATTCAAGCGTTTACCGCCGTAGCCAGCGCTGACCCCGCTGAAAAAGCTGCGCTCCTGTCATCGTCTATTGCCGTGGCGATGAACACCACCGCCTTTGGTTTGATTGCTGCTATTCCTCTCTTGCTGATTCACTCCATGATTCAAAGTAAAACTACCGAAATTATCGATAGCCTGGAAATGGCGGGTGTGAAGTGCCTGAATATTATCGCTCATTCCAGTGAAGTGAGTGTGCGTACGCGCGCGCCGGAATCGGCCGCTAAACCACAGCAAGCCGCTCAATAAACTTACTGCCCGTTGCAGTTATTGCGCAATCAGCAGTTGTATTTATTGGGGAAAATCTTATGCGTATAAAACGCCGTTTTAAAGAGGATCCAGATCTCGATATCACCTCCTTTATGAATCTGATGATCATATTGGTGCCGGTATTGTTGATGAGCATGGTGCTCGCGCGCACCACCGTACTGGATCTCAAATTGCCGGACATGGCGGATTCAAGCACGCCGCAAACCGAAGAGCCACCGCAGCAATTGGAGTTGATTATTCGCGCCGATAAATTTGAAGTGAATTATCCGGCGGGCATCAAATTAAAGTGGGTGGAAAAAACCGCTGACGGGCAATATGACTTCGCATTATTGGCGACGGTGCTACAGGAAACCAAACGCTTGTTGGAAGATAAAGGTATCCAGAAAAAAGATATTTATATCCTCTCCGAAAAAGATACCGACTATCAAACCCTGGTTAGCACTATGGATACCGTACGTTCATTCAAAGCGGTAGTTGCCGCCAGCATGGTCGATGCGGAATTGTTTCCGGAGATTTCATTGGGCGATGCGCCACCCGCAGGTGGTCAAACCTCCGCCGTGAGTGGCAATGCACAGGGAGCGACACCATGAAGCAATCCCTACGCGCTAAACGCATGGCAAAACATCATCGCCGGTTAAAACAAGGTTCCAAGTTAAACCTGGTTTCACTCATGGATATTTTTACCATTCTGGTATTTTTCCTGTTGGTGAATTCGGGTGATGTGGAAGTTTTGCAAACGGATAAAAGTATCAAGTTACCCGCGTCGGTGTCTGATCAGGTTCCGGAAGAAAATTTGTTGGTATTGATCAGTGCAACCGACGTGGTTGTGGCTGGCAGGGCAGTGGGCTCGGTGGCGGATTTATTGGCCGCTGAAGGCGATCAGTTTGCGCCGCTCACCCAGGAATTAAAATATCACGCCGAAAAAGCCGGGCCATTGACGGAAAAAAATCAACTCACCGGGCGCCCTGTTACGGTGATGGCTGACCAAAAGGTGCCTTATCAATTACTGAAGAAAGTGATGGCGACTTGTGCGGCGGCGGAGTATCGCGATATTTCGCTGGCAGTAACCAAAAAAGAATTACCCGCTAACAATGGGGAGGGTTGAGATGGCCAACCCCCTGTTAAATTTACAGTTGCCCTGGAGCTCCTCGATTGAGGACGATCAGCGATTTACCAAAATACTGGTTGTGAGTTTTGTGGTGTTGCTGGTGCTCAGCATTCTGGTGACACTCAGCAAAGTGCCTGAGATTACCCGTGCGGAAAAAGAAAAGCTGCCACCGCAATTGGCGCGGGTCGTGTTGGAAAAGAAAGAGCTACCGCCCCCGAAACCTATCGAGCCACCCAAGGTAGAGGAAAAAAAGCCCGAGCCTAAAGTGGAAGAAAAAAAGCCGGAGCCGGTCGTTAAACCGCCGGAGCCGGTGAAAAAACCTGTTACTCCACCTAAGGCGGCACTGGAAAAAGCGCGCGAGCAGGCGGCCAATACCGGTGTAATGCAGTTTAAAGACGATCTGGCTGAAATGCGTGAAATGATGCAGACCTCGGCGGTGGAAACGGCGGCGACTACAGTAACCAATAGTACGGGTGAAGCTGCGCAGTTGGATCGCGCCATGATTACCAGCGGCGCCAAAACCGCCAGTGGTGGCATTAATACCGCAGCATTGAGCCGCGATACCGGCGGTACAGCGCTCTCGGGGCGTGAGACTACCAAAGTGAAAAGCGGCCTGGCCGAAGCGGGCAAAAAATCGACCCAGGCTACTGCTGGCAACAGCAATGGTGCAGGCGGTGCAGCGCGCAGCGAAGAAGAAATCCGCAAGATCATGGAACAGCATAAAGGTGCGATCTATTCGATCTACAACCGCGCCCTGCGCCAAAACGCGGCGTTGGAAGGCAAGATGGTGGTGAAGATTGTGATCGACCCCAGCGGTAAAATCGTTGAGGCAATATTGGTATCCAGCGAACTGGGCGATAGCGATCTGGAGGGGAAAATCCTGCAGCGCATTCGCTTGATCAGTTTTCCTGCCTCCAATGTGGCGCGCACTACCATCAATCAAACCTTCGACTTTTTACCGCAGTAACCGTTTGACGCTCCTTGTAAAACCCCGGCTTGCCGGGGTTTTTTATGCCTGTCAGTCAGATGGATGGCGAATCGCAATCCCGTGATGATTTTCATGACAAAATACTTGTAACCGATTACATTTTTACCCATAATAAGCCCCGCTAAGGCCATTTTATTCATGGTTATTTGTTGGTAATCGATTACAGTTATGGTGGTTTTATCCATTGTTTTCTGTCGTCGCTGCTGACAGTTGTTAGTGATTAATTGTTAAGCCATAGCCCGCTGTTGTGTTTTTTGCCCCGGTTTTCCGGGGCTTTTTATTTGCGCCCTGTTAAAGGCTCCGCGCAAAATGCCGACTCAATCAGCCATAATCCCCATTCGCCACTTAACTCACAGCAACCGCATCTGGCGGTAAATGGATTCTTTATGTCTCAAGCATTGCGTGCGGCGGCCAGTCGCCTTGAACACTGGATCAAACAAGATGCCCTGCCTCTCTGGTTAGCGCGTGGTATAGAGCCTACAACCGGCGCTAACTACGAGCGCCTGACACCCGCGGGTGTACCTGACCTGGAGTCCAGCACCCGGGTGCGGGTACAGGCTCGCCAAGCCTTCTTTTTTGCAGCGGCCTACCATCGCGGCTGGTGCCCGGAGGGTAAGGATATTGCCAAAAAGTTATTGGCGTTTGTGCATGGAGCAGCGGCACACCCTGCCGCAGGCGCGGGATATACCCACTTATTGAACAAAGATTTTGTGGTGGTAGATACCAAACAGGATCTCTATGACCACGCGTTTTTCCTGCTCGCCAATGCCTGGTGTTATCGCGCATTTAACGAGGCTGCTTATCTTCAGGAGGCCGATAAATTAATCGCCCATTTGGATGCCGCTTTTGGTTCTGCAGTAGGTGGTTGGATCGAGGGTGATTACGACTATGCCTGTCGCCGCCAAAATCCGCATATGCATTTATTTGAAGCCTTTCTTGCGCTCTACGATGCTACCGGTGATGCAAAATATTTGGCGCGGGTGGGCGAATTATTTGCGCTATTCCAAACCCACTTTTTTGATGAGCAACACGGTGTCTTGTTTGAATTTTTTGACGATAGCTGGACGCGTTTGCCCAATGCCAAAGGCGATACGGTTGAACCGGGTCATATGATGGAGTGGGTCTGGCTGCTCGACTGGTATCACCGCCGCACCGGTCGCCCGGTTTCCCGTTATACCAACGCGCTGTATGCGCGCGGTTTGGAAATTGGTATGGATAAATCCGGTCTGTTATTTGATGCGGTGAGTTACACCGGTGAGGTTATCGATCCCAACAAACGCTGCTGGGGAATCACTGAATTAATTAAAGCGAGCCTGGTGCAGATCCGTGAGGGAAATTCGGATGCTGAAGCGATTGCGATTAAAGGCGTGGATGACTTATTTAACTATTATCTCTGCGCATCAACACCGGGTTCCTATGTTGATCAACGCGGTGCCAATGATGAAGTGGTCGTAGATGTCGCGCCCGCCAGTACGCTATACCATTTAATTGTGGCGGCAATGGAATTGCTTGATCATTTTGAGTTAGTGGCAAAAAAATAATATTTTCCCAGAAACGAAAAAGCGCGCAGTAAAAAATTACTGCGCGCTTTTTTATTGATAAAAAATGGTTCTCTGTTGGCTTTGTAAAATTGTTTTTTCTAATGAAAAGAAACTTGCGCGCCAAAAAAATCTAAATTAGGTTTTGTGCTTGCGGTTTTATTTGTCGTCTAGTATACATGTTGTTCTGGGGTGTTAATAACAACAGGTGCTACGGATGGGTAATTTTAAATTTGTCAGCATAATCGCTATAACTGCCACCTTGACGTTTTATATAACGTTTACTGTGACAAAAAATCATTACATCGCACCCAACCTTTCGGCCAATACTTGCGCGGGTGATGTTATCCCGCTTGCCGTACTTCCTCCTGCATCTGCGCCGCTCTCTCCTGATCAATCAGTGGTTGTTGAAAATAAAACAGCATCGACCAATGAAATTTCTCCAGCTGTGCAGTTAATACACCAAACAGCAGATATAGAGGCGCTGGTAAAAGCCCGTGATGCACAACAGCAACAGATTAATATCCTCAGGCAGTTCGCAAGTGAAAAAAATAGCAAATCCTTAATTGAAGAATCCAATCTTCGCTACGAGGCCGAGCTTGTCGATTACCAATGGGCGGCTACAGAAGAAAATAGATTACTGTCAATCTTTGCTGATACCGCTGCGCTCGGCTCTTATATTCCCACGCACATGAGTTGCCGGTCAGTGACGTGCAAAATAACTATCCCTTCTCAGGATGATGCCAGTGCCGACAAAGCTTATCGTGCTCTGTGGCAGGTGTTAGCTAGTAACAATCCAGATTCAAATTATTCCATCACTTATTTTCCCAATCCGGAAAAAGGTGAGTTTGTTGTGTATATCTCGTCGCAGGGCAATTCCATTTTTCAATAAAAATGGTGCGGTAAAAAGTTCCGGTAGGAAGGGAGTAGGATCGCGATAAATAACGGCCAAATTTATCACTCACCCGAGAGCGAAGCATGAGGCAAGGCCGATAATAGTTAACACAAGGAGTTAATATGAAGTTTAAATTTATGGCGGCTATTGTAGTGGCATTAGGTCTTTCTGCTGTTGCGCATGCAGATCAAAAAGTAGCAGAGTATGGTGACCCTGTCCTCGGTAACTCTTATGGAGGTTGTACCTTTACGCAGGTATATAGCACTGGTGGAGGATATTATCTTTATCAAGAATACAGCATTGCATGTACATCGGGCACTTATGTCGTTGGTGTTTATACCAATTACAGCAATGGGTGGAATAACCGCACTTGTACCTTTTACCCCGGCAGTCCCGCATATTATGCTAACGGATCTTGCTCCAACTGGAATGTATACTTAAAACCCTGATAGTTTTTCGTATCAATAAATAAGGCCAAGGAAGTTAATGCTCCCTTGGCCTTATTCTTTGATGATTTGATTTGCTATAAATTTTTATTACACATGACAATATTTAAATACTGTATGTTTTTGGTGATTATAAAAATATAGCCTTACTTTTTAGTTAACAATGGCCCGGTACTTTTGCGAATAATAAATTCCGTCGGCAATACACATTCGCGCTGGCTCAGTGGTTCGCCTTCAATCACTTTCAGCAACATATCCATCGCCATTTTGCCCATCTCTTCCGCTGGTTGTGAAATGGTGGTGAGGCTTGGGTCGGAATATTTGGCGTAGGCGATATCGTCAAAACCGGTAACCGACATATCTTCCGGAATGCGAATGCCTTGGTTTTTTAAGGTCTGCATAGCGCCGATTGCCATTTCATCGTTCATGGAAAAAATCGCGGTAGGGCGCACTTTCATATTACAGAACTGGAAGGCGGCGTTCAGGCCGGACCACATGGTGAAGTCACCTTCGGCAATCAGGTCTCTCTCAAAAGGAATACCTGCTTCGGCCAATGCCTCTTTATAGCCTTCCAGGCGATCAATGGCGTGAGGGTTGTCTTTCAAGCCGGAGATAACGCCGATGCGTTTGTGTCCGAGCGAAATCAAATAGTTCACCATGGTTTTGGCGGCGGCGCGGTTATCGATACGAATGGCCGGGCCGGTGGTGTATTCGCAGCCACAGGCATTCACGCAGGGAATATCGGGCGGAATGTTGTTCTGGCTTTTTTCCGAGCTGGGGCGCAGCTGCACTATGCCATCGGCCAGGCGGGTTTCTACGCGGCGGATGTACTCCATTTCGCGCTCGGGGGTGCCGCGGGTATCGCCCAGCAGCACGGCATAACCTTTTTGCTGGGCGCGGTCTTCCAGGGCGCGAATAAAAAGCGAGTAGAAGGGGTTGGCTATATCGGGCACCAGCACTACTACCGCGTAGGCGCGCGCTGAGCGGAAGTTGCGCGCCAGCATGTTGGGGCGGTAGCCCACTTGGGCGATAGCCTTGTGAACCTTTTCCAGGCTCTCATCAGAAACTTTTTCGGGGTTGCTCAGGGCACGTGAAACGGTTGCAACGGATACGCCAGCCAAGCGTGCAACATCGCGAATATTGGACATAAAAAACGACCTTAGGGTGCCGGTGATAGGCGGGTGGGTATGGATTTGTCCGAAAAACTGCTTATTTGACTGAAAATTTACTACAGCTCACCACAAGAGACTAGAAAAATAAAATGTAAACGGTTACATTAGCTTGCTGTTAAGGTGCTTATGGTCAGTTATGCTATATCTTTTTCAAAGGTTTGCTCCCTGCTGTTACCTAGGCGGTTTTTCCTGAGCCTGCCCGCTAGGGGTTGTATGGCGATGCACGGAAGTAACAATCAGATAAGAAAAACGACCCGTGTCGATCCACATAATAAATTTGGAATCTGTTAATGAATCTTCCTCTGTTGGATATAGCGATTATTCTCGCTTACGTTATTGCCACTCTGGTGGTTGGTTTTTGGAT
Source organism: Cellvibrio sp. BR (assembly GCF_000263355.1). Taxonomy (NCBI): domain Bacteria; kingdom Pseudomonadati; phylum Pseudomonadota; class Gammaproteobacteria; order Cellvibrionales; family Cellvibrionaceae; genus Cellvibrio; species Cellvibrio sp. BR. Next base: position 942,629 of record NZ_JH668200.1, read on the forward strand.
TTCCAGTCGCGCCTCCAAAGATATAAAAAGTTACTTCCTCGGCGGCAATAAACTGTCCTGGTGGCAACTGGGCTTATCGAATGCGTCGGGCATGTTCGATATTTCCGGCACTATGTGGCTGGTGTATTTGCTGTTTGTGTATGGTCTCACCAGTGTATTTATTCCCTGGTTGTGGCCGGTGTTTAACCAGATCTTTTTGATGGTTTTCCTCTCCGCCTGGTTGCGTCGCTCAGGCGTAATGACCGGTGCGGAATGGATTACCTTTCGCTTTGGCGAAGGTAAGGGCGCACGCCTCTCACATTTAATTGTGGTGCTGTTTGCGCTGGTGAATGTGATTGGTTTTATTGCTTACGGATTTATCGGTATTGGTAAATTTGCAGCGGTATTTATGCCTTGGCAATTGGCTGCAGACCCACATATGAACGATGTTTGTTATGGGCTGATTATCACCGCCATCACCACACTTTACGTGGTGAAAGGCGGTATGTTCAGTGTGGTGTTTACCGAGGTGCTGCAATTTTTCATTATGACGGTTGCCTGCATCGCGGTGGGGGTAATTGCCATGCAGCGCATTTCACCGGAAATGTTAAATGCCGCGATTCCCGAAGGCTGGACCAGTATTTTATTCAGCTGGGAATTGCATTTGGATTGGTCAGAAAAACTCGCCGCCGCACAACAAAAAATTGATGCCGATGGTTATGAATTATTTGCCATCTTTTTTATGCTGATGTTGTTTAAAGGCATGTTGCAAAGCATGGCCGGCCCACAACCCACTTACGACATGCAGCGTGTGCTCTCCGCTAAAACCCCGAAAGAAGCCGCCAAAATGAGTGGTGTTGTTACCGTCGTATTGATGTTTCCGCGCTACATGCTTATCACCGGGTTAACTGTGCTTGCGCTGGGTTTATTTATGGGTGATTTAAATGCGATGGGTGAGAATGTCGATTTTGAACAAATTCTTCCCATGGTATTGGCCGGTGAAATTTTGCCGAGCGGTTTGTTGGGGTTGTTAATCGCTGGTTTGCTCGCGGCCTTTATGTCCACCTTTGCCGCAACAGTCAATGCTGCACCGGCTTATGTGGTTAACGATTTATACAAACGCTACATCAATGCCGATGCCGAACCAAAAACCTACGTAAAAATGAGTTACCTCATTTCCGTCTTGTTTGTCATTCTCGGTGTGGCGATTGGCTTTTTTATTCCCACCCTCAATCAGGTTATTCAATGGTTGGTGAGTGCACTTTACGGTGGTTACACCGCCTCCAACGTATTGAAGTGGTACTGGTGGCGGTTTAATGGCTATGGTTATTTCTGGGGCATGGTGACCGGTTTTGCGATCGCCTTCCCGCTGATTTTTACCGATATAGCACCCATCAATGCTTTCCCCTTTATGTTCCTCGCCTGTATTGCTGCCTGCGTTATTGGTTCGCTGTTGACTAAACCGGACGATATGGAAGTGCTGAAAAAGTTTTACACCAAAGTGCGTCCTTGGGGTTTTTGGGCACCGGTATTGGCGGAAGTGCAAAAAGATTATCCGCAGGTGGGCGCCAACAAAAACTTTGCCCGTGATGCAGTCAATGTACTGGTGGGGATTGTGTGGCAAACCTCGCTGGTCGCCGCGCCGATTTTTATGGTTATCAAACATTGGCCAGAGTTTATCGCGGCAATGGTTGTGGCAGCGATCACCAGCATTTTCCTCTGGTTTAACTGGTACCAAAAACTGGAAGATTATCCGGCGGATATTCCTGCCTCTGCACTGCAGGGTACTAACGACGAGCATTTATTAAGCAAGCCCTGATAGCGATTTTGTGCTGCGGTTTTTCTGCAGCACAAAAAATTTTAACTACGGGTGTAAACGATTACGTTATAAGTTCGATGTGTGATGAAACACTCATCAGAATGAAACACTGGAAAAACTCATTGGAGTATTTGAAACATGAGTAGTTTTAAAGAAAAAGCAAAAGCCTTACTGCAACAACATGAAACGCTAATCACGAAAAAAAATGCTGTAAAACGCGATGGCAACGGTATTTACGATTGTTACGAAAACCCGATTCTCACCGCCGAACATGCTCCGGTTTTTTGGCGTTACGATTTAAATGAAAAAACCAATCCGCATTTAATGGAGCGCCAGGGCATTAATGCCGCGTTTAATTCCGGTGCAATGTATTGGAACGGTAAATACATTTTAGCGGTGCGTGTAGAAGGTGTGGATCGCAAATCCTTTTTTGCGATTGCGGAAAGCCAAAATGGTATCGACAACTTCCGCTTTTGGGATTACCCCATCACCATGCCGGAAACAGATCGCCCCGATACCAACGTGTACGACATGCGTTTAACCAATCACGAGGATGGTTACATCTACGGTTTATTTTGCACCGAGCGCAAAGATTTAAATCACCCGAACGATACCTCTGCGGCGGAAGCGCAATGTGGTATTGCACGCACCAAAGATTTAATTACCTGGGAGCGCCTGCCCGATTTGGTGACCTACTCCGGTCAGCAGCGCAATGTGGTATTGCACCCGGAATTTATCGACGGCAAGTACGGTTTGTTTACCCGCCCACAAGACGGTTTTATCAGCGTGGGCGCCGGTGGTGGTATTGGTTGGGGTCTGGTGGACGACATGACTCGCGCCGAAGTGAAATCCGAAGTGATTGTGGATGGCAAGGTTTATCACACCATTAAAGAAGTTAAAAATGGCCAAGGCCCTGCGCCGATTAAAACTGCCGAAGGCTGGTTGAACCTCGCCCACGGTGTGCGTAATACCGCCGCCGGTTTACGTTATGTGCTCTACATGTTCATGACCGAATTGGAGCGCCCCTGGGTAGTAACACATCGCCCTGCCGGACATTTTATTGCACCGCACGGTGCTGAACGGGTGGGTGATGTATCCAATGTCGCTTTCTCGAACGGGTGGATTGCGAACGAAAAAAATGAAGTGTTTATTTATTACGCCTCATCGGATACACGCATGCACGTGGCAACGTCTACCGTGGAAAAACTGATCGACTATTGCAAAAACACCCCGGAAGATGGCCTGCGTTCTGCGGCATCGGTTGCGGTGCGCAATGAATTAATCAGTGCGAATTTGCAAGTAATGAAGGATTTGGTTTAAACCATGAACGCCGCCATGCTTCCTTCATCTGCCATTGTGTTGCAACAAGAATTTCGCGCAGAACTGAGCGCTATTGCTGATTGGTGGGCTACCCATACTATCGATGAGCAACAGGGTGGTTTTTACGGTGAAGTGGGGGCAGACAATCTGCCTGTTCCCTCTGCCAGTAAAGGCATTATTCTGAATGCGCGTATTCTTTGGTTTTTTAGTGAAACCGCGCAGCAAATCAATAACCCGGTTTATCGCGATTGTGCTGAGCGCGCATACCATTATTTGTGTGCGAATTTTTTTGATGATGTGCACGGCGGTGTGTATTGGGAGCTGGATGCGGCGGGCGCGCCGATCAATACCAAAAAACAAGTTTACGCCCAGGCATTTACTATTTACGCGCTCTGCGCTTACTACCAGCTCACGGGCGATGCGCAGGCACTCGCGCGCGCGCTGGAATGTTTTCAGTTAGTTGAGCAGCACGCTATTGATCACACCCATCAAGGCTACCTTGAAGCCTTTACCCGCGACTGGGGCGTGATTGAGGACTTACGCCTCAGTGACAAAGATTTGAATTATCCCAAATCGCAAAATACCCATCTGCATATTCTTGAAGCTTATACCACCTTGTATCAGGCGCAGCCGAGGGCAGAAATTCGCGCGGCACTGCAATACAACATCGAAATGTTTGATCGCTACATGATCGACAGAAACACGCACCATCTGCGCATGTTTATGGATCTGCAGTGGAAGGATTTTTCACCCGGTTATACCTACGGGCACGATATTGAAGCCAGCTGGTTAATTGCCAAAGCATTGGAATCGCTGGGTGACGAAGCCTATACGAGCGCGCTTACACCGACATTAATTCGTATCGCCGAAGTGACGCTGCAAGAAGGCATTGGCGAGTTGGGGCAGGTGGTGGACTCTTACGATTTTGCCAGTGCCACCGTGAATAACGACACCGTGTGGTGGGTACAAGCAGAAGCGTTAGTGGGTTTTCTTTATGCTTACAGTGTCAGTGGCGAACAAAAATATTTTGCGGCGGCGGAAGATGTGTGGGCCTTTATTAAAAAATATCAAATTGATAATGAGTCGGGTGAGTGGTTGTGGTTGTCGCGGCTGCACGCGCCCAGCGCCACACCCTATTACAAAGTGGGTTTTTGGAAATGCCCCTACCATAATGGCCGCGCCATGATGGAAGCGATCCGTTATTTACAGGGCGATGCTTCTGTACACACAACTTAATCTGGAAAAATAATGAAGAATATTATTGCTGTTATTGTCGGATTTGTATCCATATTGTTGTTAGCTGCCTGCGATAAAAACACACCCGTTGCAGAAAGTAACTCAGCAGTTGCACCTACGGCCAATGTTGCAACATCGCCTGCCCACGAACATTTTGTGCGTGTTAACGGCGGGCACTTTGAACTACAAGGTAAACCCTATGTGATTACCGGCGTAAATATGTGGTACGCGGCTTATTTGGGGGCACCCAATGAAGTCGGTGATCGCGAGCGCTTGGCGAAAGAGCTGGATAATTTGAAAGCCATCGGCGTGAATAATTTACGCGTATTAGCTGTATCCGAAAAAAGTGAAATTAATTCAGCGGTAAAACCGGCAGTGACCAATGGTTTTGGCAACTACGATGAAACCTTGCTGCAAGGTTTGGATTATTTATTAGTTGAACTCGCTAAACGCGATATGACCGTGGTGCTGTATTTTAATAATTTCTGGCAATGGTCGGGCGGTATGACTCAATACATGGCCTGGATTGAAGGCGAGCCAGTGCAAGACCCGAACGTGACTAACGAATGGGAAGCATTTATGGCCAAGTCAGCGAGTTTCTACCGCAGCGAAAAAGCGCAGCAGGAATATCGCAAAACGCTGGAAAAAATTATTACCCGCGTGAACAGCATTAATGGCAAAGCCTATGTGGATGACGCGACGATTATGTCCTGGCAATTGGCTAACGAGCCGCGCCCCGGTAATTCACAAACGACGGCGGAAGAAAAACAAATTTATATCGATTGGGTTCACGCTGCTGCGGCTTATATTAAAACTTTGGATGCACATCATTTAGTGAGCAGTGGTAGTGAAGGTGAAATGGGATCAGTGAATGACATGCAAGTATTTATTGATGCGCACGCCACGCCGGATATCGATTACCTCACCTACCACATGTGGATCCGCAACTGGAGCTGGTTTGATAAAACCAAACCGGCAGAAACCTGGCCATCGGCGTGGGAAAAAGCACAGAACTATATGCGTGCACACATTGATGTTGCCAAACAATTAAACAAACCCTTGGTGTTGGAAGAGTTTGGTTTGGATCGCGATATGGGTTCCTACGCGATGGATTCCACCACCGAATATCGCGATATGTATTTTCGCGGTGTATTTGAATTGATGCTGGCGAGCCTTGAACAAGGTGAACCGAGTGCGGGTTACAACATTTGGGCCTGGAATGGTTATGGCCGCACCACACGCGCGAACTACTGGTGGCAAGAGGGCGACGATTTTATGGGTGACCCGCCACAAGAAGAGCAGGGCATGTACGGTGTGTTTGATACCGATGCATCTACCATTGCCATTATGAAAGAGTTTAATGCGCGTTTTCAGCCGAAATAATTTGCACGCTGCGTCAGTAAAAAACTGCAATGAAAATTGCAGTTTTTTTTAACGCCGTATTAAATTATCAGATTATTAATATAATGATGTATTCGACGATATCCTCACGACAAAAAAGGTCAACACCATGATAAAAAAACTATTGATAAACACTGGTCTGTTCGGATTTGCATTGGCTGCCAGCATGAGCGTCAGTGCGCAAAAATTTGAGCATCTCGCCAAAACCCCGCAGCTTGGTTGGAATAGCTGGAATACTTTTGCTTGCGATGTAAATGAAAAAATGATTCGCGAAATGGCTGACGCTATGGTGGCATCGGGCATGAAAGACGCGGGTTATGAATATATTAATATCGACGACTGCTGGCACGGCGAGCGCGACAAACAAGGTTTTATCCAGGTCGATAAAAAGAGTTTTCCGTCGGGCATGAAAGCACTGGCGGATTATGTTCACAGCAAAGGATTAAAACTCGGCATTTATTCTGACGCGGGCAATACCACCTGCGCCGGTCGCCCAGGCAGTCGCGGCCACGAATATCAGGATGCGGTGACCTATGCGAGTTGGGGCATTGATTACGTGAAATACGATTGGTGCGATACCAAAGACATCAACCCCAAAGCTGCTTACGCCACCATGCGCGATGCCATTCATAAAGCGGGCCGCCCTATGTTATTCAGCATTTGCGAATGGGGCGATAACAAACCTTGGGAATGGGCAACTGACGTTGGTCATTCATGGCGCACCACGGGTGACATTTACCCCTGCTGGAATTGCGAGCACAACCACGGTTCCTGGTCGTCGTGGGGCGTATTACCCATTCTGGATAAACAAGCCGGTTTGCGTAAATACGCGGGCCCCGGCCATTGGAATGACATGGACATGATGGAAGTCGGCAACGGCATGAATGAAGACGAAGACCGCGCACATTTTTCCCTGTGGGCGATGATGGCCTCACCGCTGATCGCCGGTAATGATTTACGCAAGATGAGCGAAGCCACCAAGAAAATTCTCACCAACAAAGACATGCTTGCCATCAACCAAGACAAACTGGGCATTCAAGCGATGAAATGGATTGATGAAGGCGATATCGAAATTTATGTCAAACCCTTGGAGAAAGGTGACTACGCGGTGCTGTTTTTAAATCGCGCGGATACCACAGTGAATTACAGTCTGGATTGGGGCTTCCACTACATGAAAGACGATATCAGCAAACATGAGATTTTCTTTGATAAGAAAAAATTCAACTGGCGCGATATCTGGAATGGCGGCAAGGGCTCCACTGCAGAAAAATTAAACCTGACCATGGCTGCCCATAGCGTGGTGGTGTTGCGTTTAACACCGCAGTAAGTTTTTGTGCTGTATGTCATTTAACAAAGCCGGCACTTGCCGGCTTTGTTGCATTTTGCCTGGCTCAAATTCGGGTATATAGTGCTGCCTTGCCATATCTGCAGGGAGAAATCAGGTGCAGCTGTTTGCGTACAATCAAGTGGGGCGCCCGGATGAATTATTAATCTGGGTCGGCATGTTGGCGGTTTACCCTCCGCCGTCAGTGATTTTTGAAATTGCCGGTCAGTCGGTGGCTGCACAATTATTGCCGCCAGGTTTTGAACCGCTGGGTGATGAAATCTGCGATGCGCGCGGCAAAGCGATTAACTATCGCGGGATTTTTAAATTGGCGTGGCCGGATACCGCTGAGCGTTTCACGGTCACGGTTAGCGCTAATGGCTGTGTGACCACACTCAGTAGCCGCCGACCACCACAACAATTGCCGCTAAAAAATGCGGCCAGTTTTAACCTGCTGCTCTCCTCCTGTTATTACCAACCCAATGATAAAAGTCGCGCATTGGCGGATGTGATAAAACACATTAAGCCCGCGCCGGATTTCACGGTGCTTGCGGGTGATCAGGTGTATCTGGATCTGCCCTCGCAACAAGATTTACCCTGCAACAAAACGGCGTTGGCAAAAACGCTGGGGAAAAAATATCAACTCAATTGGTTTTCCAACAGCGCGCAACAGCCGGGGTTGGCCAATATTTTGCGCCAAGGCCCAGTGCTTTGTGTGCCGGACGATCACGAATTCTGGAATAACTTTCCGCTCTTCCAAGCCCAGTTGGACAATACCCACTGCGAACAGGATCGTGCCAATTGGGCTGAGTTAGCCAATCGTTTATATGAGCGCTATCAGCGTTCCCCGGCGCAAGCAGCGGGTTTTTTCCGGCAGGATATTGCGCCGCTAAGCATGTTGTTTTTGGATGGGCGCACCCAGCGCGATGACGACGGCGTGCAGATGTTTAATGCCGCAACTCATGCGGCGATTGGGCAGTGGAAAAGCGATTTGCTCCAGCGCAAACAACAAGGGCACGCCGCGGTGGGTTTGCTCAGTTCGGGGCAGGCCCTATTGATTGAAACCCCCGGCCCCTGGGCGTGCAAAATTGCCGATATGGAAATGCCCAACTACGCCGATTTTGCGCTGATCACCACGGCGCTCGCCGAATTATTTGCCGCCGAAATACCGGTGATTTATATCACCGGTGATGTGCATTGGGGGCGCATAGTCGAGGGTAAAAATGTGCGCGGCAATACCCTCTTCTATGAAGTGATCGCCTCGCCGTCGCGTTTGATCGATACCAACTGTGTGGATGAATACAAACTCGTTAGAAATAATTGGCGCAGCTTGTTTGGTGAGGGCGAGGACTTCCCCTGCCATCCGATTGCGGCCGAGGTGAATGAATTGAAGTTCTCCAATTTGCGGCTCAGTGTTAAACATCGTCAGCGCGGTGACCATGTGGCACTGCTGCGCTTTCATGCGACGCCCGCCGGTATTGAATTCAGCGTAGATTATGTGTGTACCGATGCGGATGAAAAATTGCGTCGCGCTTACAGCAAAAGCTGCGGCCCGTTTAAATTAAATAGTTTTTAACAATGTGATTTTTTTGAGGAAAGGAACATGATCAAACAAACCCTCGCAACCCAAAGCCAAGTGCACACCGACGTATACCCGCTAGCGCGCACCAATCGCGAAAGCAATTTGCAATGGCTGCCACGCGCCTATGAGAGTTTTGCGCTGGCGGATGCAAGCCAATGGAGTTTTGTGGTGTTGGCCGGAGGTAAGGATGTAGCCTCCTTTCGCTTGCGTGTCGCGCAATCCCATTTGCGCGGTGACATGCTGCCTTCCTACTGGTCGGACTGCGCGCTGTTAAAAGTCGAGCAGGGTGATTTTACCCAAGCGCGCTTTTTTAATTTGCCGCTATTCCAACCCGCTAACGCCAGCTATGCACCCGCCCGCAATGGATTAATCGAGTTGCCCTTAAAGTATTTGCCCAGCCAAAAAGATTTTCCCAATCTGGCGCTGCTCGCCATTCCTGTGCCGCAGGAAAAAATTCTTGCATCGCTAGCGGATTATCAAAAAGCACGGGTGAGTTACGATGCGGTAGAAAATATTCTGCCCTGGCTGGCATTTGTATGGGGCGCGGGCAATGCCGCCAATCCACTTATGCAGCAAATTGGTTTCCCCTCGGCGATGATGCTCAACCAACTCTATAACGCCAACGGCTTCGATCTCGCCCCCGGCGTAAACGCCAACCTCTCCGCCCCCGAAACGTTTTGGAGTGGCGTTAAACACTGGCAAGCTTACTACAGCAATACGCAAGAAAACGGCTTGCTGCCAAAAGCGCGCTTTGTGATTAGTCATTTTTACGATATTGATGAGAGCTAATTGCGCCTTGCTGTAAATTTTCTCACTAAAATCTGCGCAACAAAAAAGCGGAGCTGAAATTCAGACTCCGCTTTTTTGTTGTATAAATTTTATGGTGCAGTTTTTATGACTTTGATTGTTATCGAGTGTAAGACGCTTTTATTTATTCCCGCTCCGCCACTAGCACCAATTCAATGCGATTATTTTTTTGCGCGATAGCATTCCATTCGCCGGCAAAAAAAGTGGGCAGGCGTTCAGGGTAGGGCTCGGTGCCTTCCAGCGCGTGAATATCCAGAGTGAGGGTGCTGTTAATGCTACCGGTTAAATTGCGCAAAATCATTTCGGTTTCGCGTACATAGTCGGCCATCAAACGATCCATGCCGTAGAGTTCACTGGAGAGCAGGCAATTGCTCAGGCTAGTTTCATCGGCAGCGAGTTGATCCATACCGTTTTTGTCCTTACCGATACAAAAATCCCCCACATAAATAGTAATCACCGCCATGCCTTTAAAGCCGCGGCTGGCGAGACGATGCAATAATTCATGCAGGCGCAAGACAGTGCTGGTGTCGATAGTGTATTGGCGAAAGGCGAGTGCACCTTGCTGATTAAATGTCCAAGCCAGATCGTCCAAATAATTAAGCGAATCGTTTGCTGTTGTTCCGTTTGCCGCCAGTGTGGGAGTGTGATTAACAGCCGCCGTTTGTGCTGTGATGTTTGCTGGTTGAGCTTGGGTTTGTTGACCGGATGTTTGTTGAAAGGGTGCTTGCTGCATAAGTTCTTGCAGCTGCTCGGTTAATAAATCCTGCTGCTGAGTGTTTTGTTCAAGTTGCGTTTTGATTTGTAGCAGGAAATACAAGCTGGCAATTATCCCCGCGACTAAAAGCAACCCTATGCCCCAGCGACTATTACTGGCCGGTGCCGTTGGTTCTGTTGTGTCGGGCGCGGCGGGCGGAATTTGTTGCTGGGTAATATTGCTAAATTCTTGACGCAAGGTTTGCCGCAGCCCCTGCAATTCGCGCGACACGCGCGAGGTAATAAAGCGGCGGTTATCTTCCAGGCTGTGCTCCATATGGCTGAGGCGCAGTTCGATATTGCGCGCCTGTTCCATCGCCGCCTGATTGGGCGCACGGCGCTCCAGTTCCGAACCGCTGACCACGCTCACTTTATTGGCCGCTGCAATTAATTCCGGGCTTTCCACGTCGGTGTTGCTGTGAGTCTGGCTCTTGGGCAGGGGATAAATATGAATGGTCTCCATCACCCGCGATAAATCCGTGGCGTTAATACGATCTTTGCTGACCACATCCAAGGCGCCCAGTGCACGCGCTTGGCCGGTGTACACATCGCCACTTTTTGAGGTGTACATAATCACCGGGATCATCGCGGTTTCGGGGTGGGATTTAATAATTTGCAGCGCGCGAAAACCATCCATGCCCGGCATCAGGTGATCCATAAAAATCACGTCGGGTGAGTGGTGCGCCAGGTAGCGCAGTGCGGCTTCACCCGAGTCGACAATATCGATATCGAGCGGGTAGGCACGGAGCATTTTTTTCAAGCGGTATTGGGCGGTGGTGGAGTCATCCACAATCAGTGCACGTTTACTGGCCATGACAAACATCCCTCTGCGGTGTCGCTAGTATTCTTGGTGGCTATCGTTATTGGTTTTTGGGTGTTATGACGGGTGATCGAGACAGGGCGAGAGCCTAACAGAAAAAGGCCGCTGTGCGCGGCCAATTCAATCACAGCCTGAGTGCCCATGAGATGAGAAGCTAGGGTGTGATGGGATGTAAACGTGGTGCGAGATGTCAGCGCGGGAAGATAAATGCCAGCAGCGCCGTCAACCAGCCGCAAATGGCCAATACTTTCCACACCCGCTCCGGGTGAGTTTCCAGTAGCGGCTGCGAGCGCGGTACCAGCCAATCGGGGTTGGGGCGTTTTAAATCCTGCAGCCATTCCGACAGCGCTTGGTAGCGGTGATTGGGGTTGATACTGAGGGCTTTTTCCAGCGCGCGATCCAGCCAGTAGGGCACCAGCGGATTAAATTTCATCGCCGAAATATATTTCAGTTTCTGGAAACTTTTTAAGTCCATGGCTTTGCTGTAGGTGCTGCCGTAGGGCTGTTTGCCGGTGAGCATTTCGTAGAGCAACACCGCGAGCGAGAACTGATCCGAGGCTTCGCTGGTGCTGCCGCCGTAGCGATATTCCGGCGCGGAATAATCCAGGGTGCCCAGCACCTGGTCGCGTTCAATGGGGGCACCTGCTTCTTGTACGCCAGCGACCCAGCAGGAACCGAAATCCACAATCACCGGGCCTTTGCCGCTAATCACTATGTTGTCCGGTTTTAGATCCTGATGCAGTGTCTCTTTGCGATGAAAGGCGCGAATGCCGCGAATTAAACTTTCGGTCAGTTCTACCGCGTCGAGGATCGATAAAACGCCGCGTTCTTTTAATAATTGGGTGAGTGTCGGGCCGGGGATATATTCGGTGAGATAGTACAAACAGGAGCGCGCTTCCGAGGCGGGAATGACCCGCACGACACCGGTGCTTTGAATGCGTGCACCAATCCAGGATTCCATCACAAAACGTTCGATATAAGCTTTATCGTCCTGATAGAGTTCGGACGGCGTTTTCATCACCAATAAATTCTTTTTTTCATCCTCCACCAAATACACCTGGCTTCTTGTTGATTCGTGCAGGATTTTTTTAATCGTCAAACCATCAATACTTTGCCCGGGTGAAAACACCGGCGGAAAGGGCAGGCGCGACAATACTTGTACCGCGTCGTTTTGCCCGGCGGTGCCGAGGTTGTCGATGCGCAGCGCTTGAATACTCAGGTTGTCTTCACTCTGGTGTTGCAGCGCAAGTGGCAGTGCCTGATTTACCAAACTGTCCAAATTGTGTTGTTCGGCCAAAATCAGCGCTTTTAACTCGGCGGGCGGAATATGTTCGTGAATACCGTCGCTGGATAAAATAAAAATATCGCCGCGCTGCAATTCCAGGCTGTGCATATCCACTTCTAAATAAGGGTCGGCGCCCATGGCGCGGCTTAAATGGGTGGTGTGTTTGTCGATGCGCTGGGTGTGGTCGCGGGTGAGTAATTCCAGATTATTCTCGCGCAGGCGATAAACGCGGGTATCACCCACATGAAAAATAAAACCGCTATCACCTTTTAAAATCAGCGCGGAAAAAGTGGTGAGATAACCTTCACCGTAAATCGAATTTTGGCTGCGGCCCCACAGGCTGGAATTTAAACTTTGAATCACGCGCATGGCGGATTGCTGGGTGCGCCAGGTGTCGGGTGTGGCGTAGTAGTCGCTGAGAAAACCGGCAATCGCTGTTTGACTCGCTTCACGCGCGGCCATGCTGCTGCTCACACCATCGGCAATCGCAATCGCAATGCCTTTGGTGGTGAGTAAATTGCCCTCGGGAATGCGTGCGCCGACCGTATCCTGATTTTCCGGTTTACGCCCCGCCTCACTTTTTTGCGCGAAGGAAATTTGCAGCACTGATTGCAGGTGATCCATAAATTTTCAGTTCTATAAAAAGAAAAAATTCTCGCAAGAGAATTTTAGCGTAGGAAAATAGGTGCTACGAATCCGTTTGCCATTGGGGTGTTTGTTTCGAAAACGCATGAATACATCCCTGTAGCTCCGTCAAGTCGTCCCTGACTTGACGGTTTCGAAACAAACACCCCAACGCCAAACTCGCATCTGATCGCGATTGAATTAACTCACTTCAATTTTGTGCAGTGAACCATCTTCATTCACTTCAACTACATGGCCTTTTGGCTCTTTCAGGAATTGCACAAATACCAGACCTATAGCAGCAGTACCGGCAAGCATCCAGAAGAATGTTTGAATATCGATAAAGGTATTCATGGTCAAAAAGAACAACGCGCCCACGTTGCCATAAGCACCGGCAAGGCCAGCGATTTGGCCGGTCATGCGGCGTTTGATTAAGGGTACAACTGCAAACACGGCACCACAACCGGCTTGCACAAACAGCGAGCAGATAAATACCGCAGAGAATGCCAGGTATAACGGCCAGCTAGCGTTAATTTGCGCAAGCAGCATATAACCACAGGCAACGCCGGCCAGAATTATACTCATGCTGAAACGGCGACCGAATTTATCACTCACCCAACCGCCGCCAGGGCGTGCCACTAAATTCATAAACGCAAAGGAGCCACCGAGCATTGCCGCTTGGGTCACACTCAAACCGGTAAAGGTAGTCATGAAAAACGCGGGCAATACGGATACCACTGCGATCTCTGAACCAAAGGTTGCAAGGTAAGCCCAGCTTAAAATAGCCACTTGTTTAAATTCGTACTTGTCGTGCTCGGCCACGCTGCCTTTTTGCAGCATATCTTTATTCACGCGATAAATTTGTGAAAACTGGAATACAAACAGGGCAAACAACACCACATACAAAATGTAAGTCGTCGCTGTGCTTAACAAGCCCAAATTGGTGGGGGACATTTTCCACGCGAGTACCGCGAGAATTAAATACATAGGCACGTTCATAATCACGTAGAAGATAAAATCTTTGCGATTACTCACTTCCAAACCGCCGGATTTTTTCGGTTTGAAATAGGTAGAGCCTTTGGGGGTATTGCGCACGCTGGCATAAAAAGCCACACCGTATACCATCGCAATCACCGCCGCAGTGCCCATGGCATAACGCCAACCGTCTTCACCGCCAAATACATGGATCGCCAAAAAGGGCAGGGTAAAACCCGCCGCTGCCGCACCAAAGTTACCCCAGCCACCGTAAATCCCTTCCGCCAAACCAACCTGGCGCGCCGGGAACCATTCACTCACCAAGCGAATACCAATCACAAAACCGGCGCCGACAAATCCGAGTAAAAAGCGGAAGAGTGCCAGCTGTTCAAAGGATTGTGCGCAAGCAAAAGCAATTAATAAGGCGCCGGAAAAAATCAGCAAGCCGGAGTAAATCGCACGCGGGCCAAATTTATCCACCAAGCTACCCACCACAATTCGCGCAGGAATGGTGAGTGCTACGTTGAGCGTGAGTAGCGCAGCCCACTGTTGCGGTGTCATCGCAAAGGAGGCGGTGATCAGCGGTTTAAGTGGTGGCAAGCTAAACCACATCACAAAGGTGAGGAAAAAGGCGAACCAGGTGAAGTGCAGGGTCGCAACAGATTTATTGGAAAAATCCAACAGGGGGAAACGGTAAGTGCTCATGGCGTTTTTTCCGGCAGACAATTATTCAAGGTCGGCAGAGGGCCGTGCACCTTAATGAAGCCGGTGATCGCTCTGCATCCTGAAGTGATGAAACTTCTATGAGGGTTTTGCAACGGCTATGCCAAATCATAAATAGTGCACATAAAAAGCGGTTTTTATTGATATGGGTGTATTTGAGGGCACGCTTGAGAATAAATAGTGCGCCAAATAAACGCTCTAAATTGTGTAATTGATTCTGAATGGTGCATTTGCGGGTTTGTAATCTGTTTTGCACCTTTTTTAACAAGGTGCTACCCATCAAGGCACTTGCGGTCATAGATTGTGCCTGTTGATGAAGCAGAGCGATCGGGTAGTGGTGGGACGTCTTTCGCAAAATCAGGTGTTTCCACCGGATTTTATTGCTCTATAGCGCTAAAACTGTGCGAACTGGATTTGTGGTTTTGCACCGAAAGTGGATAAATGGTGGGTGCGCAGTGATCAATAATTGTGCCTTTTCGTGCTTTTTAGTTGGATGTTTTAGTCTGGTGCATAAACTATTTGCAAAAAAATAACACAATACTGTGTTGTGGCTTGGTTATTGCTGTTTGCGCCTCATAAGTAAACCTTGAGGCTTGGGGCATGAGTGAAAATAGTGCAAAAATGAATCTGTTGTCGTTTGCGGGGAAAACCAAAATCCTGCATCTGACCTGGTTGGCTTTTTTTATTACTTTTTTGGTGTGGTTTAACCACGCACCGCTGTTGCTGGCCATTCAAGCCAGTTTTGGGTTGAGCGACCAGCAGGTAAAAACCCTGTTGATTCTCAATGTGGCGCTGACCATTCCGGCGCGGATTGTGATTGGCATGTTGGTGGATTCTTTTGGGCCACGCGCTATTTATTCCCTGTTATTAATCATCACCGGTTTTCTCTGTTTATTTTTTTCGCTGGCCACCAGTTTTGAAATGCTCGCGCTGGCGCGTTTTTTACTCGGGTTTGTCGGCGCCGGTTTTGTGATTGGTATTCGCATGATCAGCGAGTGGTTCCCCGCGCGGCAGATGGGCTTGGCGGAAGGAATTTATAAGGGGCTGGGCAATATAGGTTCGGCGGTGGCAGCGCTTAGTTTGCCCACCATTGCACTGCTGGTGGGAGGTGATGACGGCTGGCGCTATGCCACTGGCATCACCGGATTGATCGCCTTTCTCTATGCGTTTATTTATTATTTTTCCGTGCGCGATACGCCCGCGGGCTCTACTTATTTCAAGCCGAATAAATCCGGTGGTTTGGAAGTCACCAGCAAAAAAGATTTTGTGCTCTATTTGCTGGTGAATATTCCTATGTATGGCGCCATGGCGTTATTGGCCTGGAAAGTAAATAGCCTGGGCTTGATTGCTGCGACCACGCTCTATGCAATCTATGCGCTACTGTTGGCGATTTTTTTACTGCAATGCCGCAAGATCTACAGTTTAAATCTGCACGTTTTTTCCGCCCCGGTCGACAAGCTCCAGCAGTACAAGTTTAAGCAGGTGGCCATTTTAAGCCTCGCCTACGCCGTGACCTTTGGTTCGGAGCTGGCGGTGGTGTCTATGCTGCCGCTATTTTTCCAACATACCTTTGCGGTGCCGGTAGCATTGGCCGGAGTATTTGGTGCTTGTTTTGCAGCGGTGGATATTGGCTCTTGCCCCTCGGGCGGTTGGATCAGCGATAAATTCGGGCGCAAAAAATCCCTGGTGATTTTGTTGATCGGCGCCGCACTGGGATTTTTTGTTATGTCGATGATTAACAGCGACTGGCCGATTGCGTTAGCGGTCGCTGCGATGATGTGCTGCTCCTTCTTTTTAGGTTCGGCGGCTGGTTGTGTGTTTGCCGTGGTGCCCCTTATTCGCCGCAGCCTTACCGGCCAGATTGCCGGCATAGTGGGAGCCTACGGCAATATTGGTGCTGTGGTGTTCCTCACCATTTTTTCCTTTGTCAGTACCCCGGTATTTTTCCTCACTATCGCGGCCGCTATTGCAATCACTGCACTCGCCGCGATGTTTCTGGAAGAACCGCAGAGCACCATGTTTGAAGTGCTGCCCGATGGCCGGGTGCAATTGGTGGAAATGCATTAATGGACCAGTGGCATCTTGGCAGCAAATTGGCATTTACCCTTGGGCAAGCATCAACCGCCGGCATTAAGGCCCAAAATGAAGATGCCATAGGTATGCGTATTCCCGAGGGCATGCTGCTGGATACCAAGGGCGCGGTGGCGATTATTGCCGATGGGGTGAGTGCCGCCGAAGCTGGTAAAGAGGCGAGTGAAACCTGTGTGCGCAATTTTCTCGCTGATTATTTCTCCACGCCCGATACCTGGACCGTGAAAAAATCCACCACTCAAGTGTTGGTGGCGCTCAATCGCTGGCTCTTTTCCCGTGGCCAACATTTTCGCGACGCGCAAAAAGGTTTTGTCAGCACGCTCAGCTGCATTATTTTTAAATCCCACAGCGCGCATATTTTTCATGTGGGCGACTCGCGCATCTATCGTTTTCGCGCCGGTGTGTTGGAGCAATTGACACGCGACCATCGCACCGTCATTAACGCCGAGCAGTCTTATTTGGTGCGCGCCATGGGGTTGGATGTATCGCTCGATGTGGATTGTAAAACCATCGATCTGGAAGAGAAGGATATTTTTTTATTGAGCACCGATGGCCTGCACGATTTTGTCAGTGATGAACAGCTCAGTCATTTTTTACAGGCGGGCGGTGATGATTACGAACTGCTCAGTCAGCAATTGTTGGCGTTGGCGGCGGCTAATCAGAGCGACGACAACATCAGCTGCCAGTTGCTGCGTATCGATTCCCTGCCCGCACAAAATATTAACGACGCCTGTCAAAAACTCGGTGCCCTGCCATTCCCGCCGCATTTAACCTCCGGCATGGAAATCGACGGCTATCGCGTTGAAAAAGAATTGCATGCAAGCAGCCGCAGCCAGGTGTATCTGGTGCGCGACCTGGAATCCAACCAGCTGCTGTGTATGAAAACCCCGTCAATTAATTTTTGCGACGACCCCGCCTATATAGAACGATTTATTTTGGAGGCCTGGATTGGCAGCCGCATTCACAATGCCCATGTGGTGAAAGTGATTGCGCCCAACAAACCCAAAAGCTGTCTCTATTATTTGATGGAATATATTGATGGTGAGACCTTAAATCACTGGATTAAAAAAAATCCGCTGCCATCTGTGCAAACGGTTATCTATATGGTGGAGCAAATTTGCAAAGGGCTGCGCGCTTTTCATCGCCGTGAAACCCTGCACCAGGATTTGCGCCCGGCCAATATCATGGTGGATCGCCACGGCGAAATTAAAATTATTGATTTTGGTTCCTGTTTGGTAAAAGGCATTGCGGAAATCAGCTCGCCTATTGCGCGTGAAAATATTTTGGGCACCGCCGAATATTCTGCGCCGGAAACCATTTTAGCGGGCAAGAGCGATGAAAAATCCGATGTGTTTTCGCTGGCGGTAATTGTGTTTGAAATGCTCACCGGCAGCGCGCCCTTTGATGGCAAACTCGCCAACTGCCGTACCGAGCGCGCCTATTTAAATACTCGCTACACCTCCACCTATGAACTCAACCCGCTGGTACCTTTTTGGGTGGACGGTGCGATTCGCAAAGGCCTGCGCTACGATTTGGAGCGGCGCCACGCCGATGTCTCGGAATTTTTGCACGAGCTGCAACACCCCAATCCCAAATATAAACAGCACTACCGCGCACTGCTGTTGGAAAAAAATCCGCTGCGTTTTTGGCAGGGTTTATCGGCCATTTTGTTTGTTGCGCTCTGTGTCTCCTTTTATTTTTAAATCGCTGGTGAGTTTTAATCCCCGTTGGCGCATTTGCGCTGGCGGTGATTATTCGCTATAAATCCCCGCTGGTAATTAACACCATAAAAAGTAAAAAACCGATAAGCGCAATGATAAGCGCAGTTTTATACCCTACCTACCGCTCTGGCCTTTAGTACACGCAACCCTAATTGCAGCTGTTTTTAATTGCACTTATTCCCAATGGCATTTGTCCCTAGAGTGAGGTCGAGATGTATCGTTTATCTTTCAGCATTTTTCCGCTTCGAATTGCCCCGGCCAGCGTTTTGTTCGTGAGCCTGTTGGCGCCCTGGGCCTGCGCCCAAACTGAAGATTATGTCGGCGATGGTATATTCACCCAAGGCATTGAAGGCCCAGCGGTGGATGCCAAGGGCAATCTCTATGCGGTAAGTTTTGCGCGCGACGCCGATGCAAGCCAAGGCGGCACCATAGGCATTGTTTATAAACCCCAAACCGATAAACCCCAGAGCGCGCAATTATTCCTCACCCTACCCACCGGCAGCACTGGCAACGGTATTCGTTTTGATCGCGATGGTTTTATGTATGTGGCGGATTACACCGGGCACAATATTTTAAAAATCGATCCACGTTCCAAAGCGATTTCGGTGCATGCCCACAGCGATAAGATGAACCAGCCCAACGACATTGCTATCGCCAAATCCGGGGTCATTTACGCCAGTGACCCCAAGTGGGCGGACAATACTGGCAACCTGTGGATGATCGCCCGCGACGGTGTGGTCACATTGCTCGAAGACAATATGGGCACCACCAACGGCGTGGAAGTGAGTGCGGATGAACAGCATCTGTACGTCAATGAAAGTGTGCAGCGCAGGGTGTGGAAGTACGACATCGATAAAGCCACCGGCGCCGTAAAAAACAAACGCCTGTTGATTGAATTTGCCGATCACGGTTTGGATGGCATGCGCAGCGATGTGCGCGGCAATTTGTATATCGCGCGCTACGGTGCCGGTGAAGTCACCGTGGTCTCACCACATGGCACAGTGCTACAGCGTATAAAACTCAAGGGCGAAAAACCCACTAATGTCGCTTTTGGCGGTGCCGATGGCAAAACCGTGTATGTGACTCTGCAGGAGCGCGGCGCGATAGAAACCTTCCGCAG
This sequence comes from Cellvibrio sp. BR, assembly GCF_000263355.1. Taxonomy (NCBI): domain Bacteria; kingdom Pseudomonadati; phylum Pseudomonadota; class Gammaproteobacteria; order Cellvibrionales; family Cellvibrionaceae; genus Cellvibrio; species Cellvibrio sp. BR. The sequence goes on from NZ_JH668200.1 coordinate 962,209, forward strand.
TGAACATGCCGGGCGCGAGTGGCAGTTACTGCAGGCTAAATAATGGTTCGGGTGGTTTCGGCGTCGTAGCTGTTTTTCTCCGGGCGCACGCCGCGCCCCATTTGGATTTCCAGCAGTACCAGAGTGTAAGCCTCCTCATCGAACGGGTCTTCATCCGGCCGCGCATAGCGGGTACTGCGGCAGCCGAGCAGCCCACAGTGGCGCTGGGTGATGGCCTCGCGGCGGGCGGGAAACGCGGGTTCGTCCTCCAACCGGCGCTGGGTCTTTTTAATTACCACAAACCAGTCGTAACCCTGCTGTAATGTCAGTTCAGCGGCGCGCCGCAGTGCATAGCGCTCGGCGGCAGCGCGCTGTTGGCCGCGCAACTTGAACTGCACGCGGTAGTGGGTTTCGCTCAGCGCCAGTTCCTTATAGCCGGTGCCATCGCCCTTGGCGGGGTGATAGTGGCGGTGCTGTTGATGTTGTTGACTGGCGCAGCCAGTGAGCAAAACCAGCAAACACAACGCAATAAATGGTTTGATCATTCCGAAGCTCCTGTTGCTCATGCATGGTGTGTCAGTGGTTATGGATCGCGGCGCCAGTGGTTGTTGATTGCTGCCGCTTCGGCTGCTGCATCAAAGGCATCGCCCTGCATCATGTTATCCAGTGCATTTTCAATCAGCGCATTGTCACTGCCGCTGGCGGTTTGGTAATCATCTGTCGCTGGTCTGGCTTGACTGTGCACACTCAGGGTTAACTGCCATTGGTTATCCAGGCGGCAGGCGATATTTTCCGCGCTGTTATTGCCGGTGTTTACTTGGAACTGGCGGCAGTAGTTGCCCTCGCCGTTGATAAAACTCAGGCGCGGTTTAATCTCGCTGCCATCGGCCAGTGCACGCTGTTCGCCACTGCGGGTGTTATCCAGCGCTTGGGCGATGGCGTTCCAGTTGTCGCTGCTACCGGCATTGCCCGGCAATAATTGCGCGGCACCAAAACCAATCACCAGCGCTACCGAAGCGGCCATGGCCGCATGTTGTTGCAAACCCTGCTGGATTCTCCGCCACAGCGGGAAGGCAATGATGTTATTGGCTGGTTGCTCGTCGCTTAGAAGGCGGGTGATAGCCTCCGGCATGGGTTGTTCATCAATACGACGATAATGGCTGGCCACCCGTGTATCCACCATGGCGAGTTCTGCCAGGCGGTTGGCGAGGTTTTCGTCGCGGCTAATCTGCTCGCGCACAGCCTCCATTTCCGCGGCGGGCAGCTCGGCATCCAAAAAGGCGGAGAGTTGTTCATCGGATACTTCATGGGGTGGTGATTGGTTCGAAAGACTCATGGCGGATTCCTCACGCGCCTTCAGCGGCGGGCGGTTGTTCGGGATTTAAAAATCGGCTCAGCGCGATACGCGCCCGCGCTAAGCGGCTCATCACCGTGCCGGTGGGAATGCTCAGGGTGTCGGCCACCTCCTTGTAGGACATACCCTCCAGCGCCACCAGTGAAATAATCGTGCGCTGGTCGTCGGGCAATTGCTGCATCGCGGCATCTACCTCCGTCAGGGCGATCTGGTCTTCAATCGCTTGTGCGCCATCGGCAACGGGCTCCTCGCTGTCCTCAATCGCGTAGTTAAGGTGCTGGCGAACCTTGCGCGCGCGGTACTCATCAATCCAAATATTACGGCACACGCGAAAGGCCCATTTGGCCAACTCAATATCCTCGGGCACACCACGGCTCAGCAGGCGCTCAAGGGTATTTTGCAATAAGTCGTCGGCATCGGCGGCGGAGCCGGTGAGCGAGTAGGCAAAACGCCGTAAGGCGGGCGCGAGTTGGGTTAATTCCTGTTTCATGGCGATACTGGTGTCGGTCTTCATAGGCGCTGATTTCAGGTCTGGTGTTGGGGGCTCGTTTGAGGAGTAGTTTTTGGTGCTCTTATCCAGTAAACGGCCCGCTGTTGGTTTTATTCCCATTCCAGTGATTATTTTTGGAATTTTTATTCCCCGCAAACGTTAACCAGGTAATGAACCCAGCCATTTTTTGTGGTTAATTTACCCTATTACACGCCATGGTGACCCAATGAAACCTTTTTACCGTCGTCATTTACGTCTTGGTTGTTTGCGTATTGCCTGCAGCAGTCTTGTGCTCGCCTGCCTGTGCCAGCCGGTTGCTGCCCAATTGTTGGAGCGCCTGCCGGTGGATACCACACTGGACGGCGTAACGCGGGAGCTGGATGACACAGTTCGCCAGGTGCAGGAATCGGTACAGAAGGATTTACTGGAGGAGTCGGTATTGCGCGACGCCTTGATACAACCGGTCGATGCCGCCCTCGCCAAAACAACCGCACTGGTGCCCGACTTACTAACGGCGGTGCTGCCGATTGTTGATCGCCGTGGTGCCACGGTGTTGGTAGATGTCAAAGTGGAAGATGGCTGGCGCGCCGTGGAGCGCGAATGGCTGTTATTGCTCGACCCAACTGCGTTGGCGGAGTTGTCCAAGCTTGATGTTGAAATCATTGAGCAGACCCAATTTGCCGGGTTGGGGCTGCAACTGGTGCGCTTTCGTGTGCCCGCCGCTCTGGATTCCCGCGCCGCGCTGCGCCAGCGCTTGCCCGCCAGTTTGCATCCGCAGCTGGATCGCAATCATATCTATTCGCCCCAAACTGCTGCCCCCCAGTCCTCGCAACCCGCTTCATCACCCATATCATCCACATCGCCACCTCAGGTTCCTGCCTGTGTTGATGACTTGTCTATCGGCATGATCGATACCGCGATTAATAGCACGCATCCCGCGTTTGCCGGGGTAAAAATCCAGCAGCAGGATTTTATCGGGGCCGATATCGAATCGCCCAAAGCCCACGGCACAGCGGTGGCGGGGCTGTTGGTTGGAACAGGGACAGGAGGCAAAGGCGATGAGCTGCAACCGCTTCTGCCGGGCGCAACACTCTATGCGGCCTCGGTATTTTACCCGCGCAATGATTACACCCAAGGCGCCACCATGATGAATCTGGTGCGTGCCTTGAATTGGCTGATAGAACAAAAAGTGCCGGTGATTAATATGAGCCTGACCGGCCCGGATAACAGCATTCTGGCGCAGGTGATTGCGCGCGTGATTGCCTCGGGCAGTTTGGTGGTGGCGGCAGTGGGTAACGAGGGGCCAGCCGCACCACCCTTGTATCCGGCGGCCTATCAGGGGGTGATCGCGGTGACGGCGGTGGATCAACAGCAGCGTCCTTATCGCTGGGCCAATCGGGGGGAACATATCGCTTTTGCCGCGCTGGGGGTGTCGGTGATCACCGCGCGCAGTGCGGGTGGTTATGGCCGTGAGAGCGGTACCTCTATGGCGGCGCCGCTGGTCTCGGCATTGCTTGCTTGCGAGCTGGCAACTACTCCTGCCTCGGGGGTGATGGCGCAATTAATCAAGCGTGCGCAGGATTTGGGCGCACCGGGCCGCGACCCGATATTTGGTCACGGCCAATTGCAGCGCCCTTAAAAGCTGGCTTTTAACGTGAGTGAGGCGCGGGTTTCGGAATAGTCCGCACTGCGCAGGTTGGATTGATAATCGCCCCGTTCCAACTTGCCCACCAGCGCCAACCATTCATGGGTATTGATCTGCCATTCCAGATTTACCACCTGCCGGGTATCGTCGCGTTTGGCTTCCAACGCCGGGGTGATGGTCGAATAATCGCGCTGCTCATAGCGCCAGCCCAGTTGCAACTTGGTCTTTTTGCCCCAGGCGGGGAACTGGTGATTAATGCTGGTTTTTACGCTGGTGGCGGTCAAATCAAACGGATCGCTGGCGGCGTTCTCGCGCTCGTGATTCAAGCCAAACGCCACAAAGGTGGTGCCCTGGTTAAAAAACACAAACACATCACCCGCCATACCCAGGTTGTGCGCATTGCGCTCGGCACTGGTGGGAAAATCCTTGTCCTGATAATTCACCGCCCCGCGCACAAAGGTGCGCTGATTGAACAGGCGCGACAGGTAAACACTGTGCTGGCGCAGGGTTAAAAAATCGGTGCCGTCCAGCGCGGCGTCGGCCTGGTGATAGCTCAGGCTCAGCTTGAACAGCGGCAGTTCATAACTGGCATCGGCAAACAATTGCTGGATGCCCAGGTCAAACGCGCTCATGTCTTGATAGGTTTTGCTGTTGTAGCTGGCACCGGCTTTAAATATCGCCTTGGGTGTCGCCTGCCACTGGGCATTTACGCGCGCATTGGCCAGCAGTGCCCAGTCGCCAGCGCTGGAGTATTGGTCAAGCTCAACTACCGCCAAATTGGAATCGTATTCGGCGCCGCTTTCCAGCTCCACATCCAGCTTATTGGCCCCGTGGGCGGCAATGCTACAGAGGGCGATGACTAAAGGGCTGATAACCCAACGGCCAAGGCTAATAATCAGTTGTTTATCACTGCGTGGGTTCATGATGGTTGCTCCGCAAAAGGCAAAAAAAATCGGCGCCGGAGCGCCGATCTCTTATTACAAACCGAGGTTCAAGCTGTCAGTTAAGGCCGCGCTGATATTGTTATTCACGGTGCTATCCACAGTGTCCTGAATGCTCGCAGCGATGCTGTTGTTGATGGCGCCTTCTACCGCTGTGTTTACCGAACTGCCAATGGCTTGCTCGACTGAGCCGCTGACGGACTGTTGAACCGAGCCAGTTACCAATTGTTCTACAGAACCACTTATCGCCCCATCTACCAAGCCGTTCACTGAGCCAGTGACCGAGCCATTTACCACGCTATCTAACGAGCTATCTATCGAACCGCTAACCAGCTGTTCTGCCGAACCTTGCAGGTTGCTATCGGCAACCAACTGCTGGGTTGAATTCAGCTGCTGGTTAATCGCGCCGTTGGCGGCGGTGCTGGTGGCATTCACAGTGGCGGAGAGATTGGCCGAGAGGTTTTCCTGTGCCGCCGCCCCGCGCTCTAGCAACTGGTTTGCCTGTTGGCTGATGGGGGTGAGCACTGCCTGTGCATCCACTGCTGCATTGCCGGTCGCTGCTGCAGAAATTGCGCCGGCGGTTTCTGTTCCGGCATTGGCTTGGTCGGTGTTGTTTTGCTCCGCTTCTGCGCCGCTGTCAGTTGCGTCGCTGTTGGCATTAGTGCTGGTCGCTGCGCTGGCATTTTGTTGCAACCCAAAACCGGCACTCAATGTGCCTTCCTGGGCAGAGAGGCGAGCATCCGCTGCAGTCTGGGTGTTGGCGCTTGTATCTACGGCCAATGACGCGTCTTGTGCCCAGCAAACGCTGGAGGCCAGGGTGCAAGCAGCAATCAATAAAGTGTGTTTGTTCATGGTGATGTCCTCATTCGTTTCAGGGTTTGAAAGCGGGTTGCGCTGCAGCCCGTTTTCGTCGACTTGCAACCTGTTAACGCGGGGGGAGTTATTTTTATTCCCGAACCTGAAAAAAATATTTGATGCGGGAAGCAAATGAGGAGGGGGTGGGGGGCTAAACAAGGGAATCCCGGTAGGCAAAACCCTGAAAGAAGTTTTCAAGCAAAAACGTCATTTTGTAAATAATTTTCTTAACATGGCGCATTTTTGCTGGTAGCCTTGTGAAAACGCTCGTTTTTTCTGCTATTGGCGCAAAAATAATATGACTAAAGAAAATAATTTACAGTCAAACCTGAAAATCAGACCGCTTAGCCCTGTGGGCAAGGGTTTAGGTATTGCGGCTGGGGATTCGCTGACACAGCCTTTGGTGGGCGAGATTGCCGCGCAGGGTTGGAACCTGCTACAAGAGGATGTAAGTCTGCCGGTCGCGGTGCTGAGTGAAAGCCGCTTGCAACACAACCTGCAGTGGATGAAAGACTTTATCGCCAGCTACGGGTTGAAACTCGCGCCCCACGGCAAAACCACCATGAGCCCCGCGCTGTTCCATCGCCAATTGGATGCTGGCGCCTGGGGTATCACTCTGGCTACCGCGCCACAAGTTCAGGCGGCTTATGAGTTTGGTGTGCGTCGGGTGATTTTGGCTAACCAGCTAGTCGGCCGCGCCAATATGGCGATTATCAGCCGCCTGCTGCAAGACCCGGATTTTGAGTGTTACGTGATTGTGGATTCGGCAGCGAATGTCGAACAGCTCGGGCAGTTTTTTGCCCAAACGGGCCAGCGTTTGAATCTGCTTTTGGAGTTGGGTGTTGCGGGCGGCCGCACCGGAGTGCGCGACGCCGCAACCCGCGCCGCCGTGTTAGAAACCATCGCCCGCTACCCGCAAGCACTCGCATTACGCGGCGTAGAAGTTTATGAGGGTGTACTGAATGACGAAGCCGCCATTCGCGAGTTTCTGCGTTTGGCCCTGCGCGATTTGATGACTCTGGAAGCCCACGGCCAGTTGGCTCAAGGGCCGGTTATACTCACTGGCGCCGGTTCCGCCTGGTTTGATTTGGTGGCGGAGGAATGGGCCGGTGCCTCGTTGGGCGATGCCCGCGTGCTGGATATCATCCTGCGCCCCGGTTGTTACCTCACCCATGATGTCGGCATTTACAAAGCCTCCGAAGCTCGTATCCAAGCTTGCAACCCCATCGCCCGGGCTATGCACAGCAGCTTGCTGCCCGCGCTACAACTCTGGGCTTATGTGCAATCCATTCCCGAACCCGGTCTGGTGATTCTCGGCCTGGGTAAACGCGATGCGGCGTTTGATGCCGGTCTGCCCATTCCCGCTTTGCACTTTCGTCCTCACAACAAAGGTCGCCCCGGTGATGAAAAACCTGTGCCCGCGCCAGCGGACTGGCAGCTGACCAAAATGATGGATCAACACGCCTTTATGCAGGTGCCTGCCGGTGCTGATTTGCACGTGGGCGATATGCTCGCGCTCGATATTTCCCACCCCTGCCTGACCTTTGATAAGTGGCGCCAGCTATTGGTGGTGGACGATAACTACACGGTGATCGATGCCGTGGAAACGTTTTTTTAAGGCGCGCGGCGATGGAATTTTTTTCTCGTTTTTTAACTCCGGGTCAGTGGCTGTTGGTATACGCGGCGCTCAGCATTATTGCGCTGATTTTATTAATCGCCCGCTACCGTTTGAATCCCTTTATTACGCTGACGCTGGTGTCGCTCGGTCTGGGTTTAATGGCCGGTATTCCCGCAAAAGATGTGGTGTTTGTGTATGAAGCCGGTGTGGGTAAAACGCTGGGGCACATCGCACTCGTCGTGGCACTGGGCACCATGCTCGGAAAAATGATGGCGGAATCGGGCGGCGCGGAACAAATCGCGCGCACCATGATTCGCTGGTTCGGTGAAAAAAATGTGCACTGGGCGATGGTGTTTATCGCTTTCCTCGTGGGCTTCCCGATTTTTTTTGAAGTCGGTTTTGTATTGTTAATTCCCATCGCCTTTAACGTGGCGCGTCGCACCGGCACTTCCATGTTGTTAGTGGGTTTACCCATGGTCGCGGGTTTGTCGGTAGTGCATGGTTTAGTGCCGCCGCATCCGGCCGCGATGATTGCGGTGGGGGAATATCAAGCTAACGTTGGCCGCACGATTTTTTATGCGCTGTTGGTGGGCATTCCTACCGCGATTATTGCTGGGCCAATTTTTGCCAAATGGATTGCACCCAAAATTCATTTGCCTGCGCACAACCCACTCGAAGAACAATTTATTCATGCCGATAGCGAGCGCCAGTTGCCCGGTTTTGGTATCACACTTGCGACAATTTTATTACCTGTGGTGTTAATGTTGCTCGGCGGTTGGGCCGATTTAATCGCCGAACGTGGCACGGGTCTGAACGATTTTTTATTATTTATCGGCAATTCCGTTGTTGCGCTCCTAATTGCAACGCTCGTGAGTTTTTACACCCTCGGTTTGGCGCGCGGTTTTAATCGCGATTCGATTTTAAAATTCAGTCACGATTGTTTGGCGCCCACTGCTGGCATCACCTTATTGGTCGGGGCTGGTGGTGGTTTAAACCGCATTTTGGTGGAAGCGGGCATTGCCAAAGAAATTGTCAATTTCTCTTCCGACATGGCCTTAACGCCATTATTAATGGGCTGGTTTGTGGCCGCGCTGATGCGCATCGCCACTGGTTCCGCCACCGTTGCCATGAGTACAGCGGCAGGCATTGTTGCGCCGATTGCGCTCGCCGCCGGTTATCCACACCCTGAGTTATTAGTCATTGCCACCGGCGCGGGTTCATTAATTTTGTCCCACGTGAATGACGGCGGTTTTTGGTTAATCAAAGAATATTTCAATATGACCGTTACCCAGACCTTAAAAACCTGGACGGTATTGGAAACCATTATTTCCTTTGTGGCGCTGGGTTTTGCGCTGCTATTGGCCTCGATAATTTAAGAGCACCGAAATGACTGCACTGTTCGATATTGTTTATCACATTCGCTCCAATCGCGACCGGCTCTCGGCGACTGAGCAAAAAGTGGCGGATATTATTCTGGAAGATATTGCCTTTGCCGCTTCGGCAAGTATTGATCAGTTAGCGCTAAAAACGAATGTCAGCATCGCCACCATTTCGCGCTTTGCCAAATCGGTCGGCTGCGATGATATTCGCGATTTGAAATTAAAACTGGCGCAGGCGAGTGCGGTGGGAACACGCTTTTTATCCGAAGTGCCAGCCTTGGAAGAGAGCGCTTTTTATTCGCAAATTTGCAGCGAAGTAGAATCCACCTTACGCGCTAATCTCGCGCGTTTTGTCGAGGCCGATTTTCGCAGTGCGGCAGCATTATTAAACAGTGCGCGGCTGATTTATGTGGGCGGTATGGGCGGCGCCTCCACCATGCTCGCGGACGAAGTGCAATTCCGCATCGCGCGCTTAGGCATTGCGGTAACGGCTTATCACGATCCTGTCTTGCTGCGTATGTTTGCGGCGACGCTCACTGAAAAAGACGTACTGGTATTGCTCTCGATTACTGGGGTCACGCCCGAATTATTGGAAGTGGCCGATATCGCGCGCGAGTACGGTGCGCAAATTATTGTGCTCTCCGCGCCCGATTCTCCACTCGCGCAAAAAGCCAGTTTATTTATTCCAATCGTCACCGAAGAGACGGACTTTATTTACAAGCCTTCAGCTTCGCGCTACGGCATGTTACTCGCGATAGATTTGCTTGCGACTGAGTTGGCATTGGTGCGCAAAACCGAGAGCAAGGAATTATTGCGCCGGGTGAAGTTTGCGCTGGATGAATATCGCGGCGGCGACAACCGTTTGCCGCTCGGCGACTAAACCAAGGGAAGCGAATAATGCAGGCGGTGAAATTCGATTGTGTCATTTACAACGCGCTTATTCTGGATGGTTCAGGCGCTAGCGCGGTGCGCGGTGATTTGGCAATTCACGATGGAAAAATCGCCGCGCTCGGTGACCTTGCCAATACTGAATCTCACCAGCGTTTTGATGCCCAGGGTTGGGTCTTGGCACCGGGTTTTATCGATGTGCACACCCACGACGATATTCAAGTGATTCGCACGCCCAATATGTTGCCCAAAATTTCCCAGGGCATTACTACCGTGATAGTGGGCAACTGCGGCATTAGTGCCAGCCCGGTCACCTTAAAAAATAATTTGCCCGACCCGATGAATTTGCTCGGCAGCAAAGAAGATTTTTGTTTTCCTGATCTCGCCACCTATAAACAAGCGGTTAATAAAACTGTGCCTGCCGTCAATGTGGCAGCGTTAATCGGTCACACAGCACTGCGCAATAATCATATGGATCGGTTGGATCGCAGCGCCACGGATTATGAAATTGCAGCGATGCGATTGCAGCTGCGCACGGCTCTGGCGGAGGGGGCGTTGGGTTTGTCTTCCGGTTTGGCTTACGCATCAGCGTTTTCCAGCAGCACGGAGGAAGTAAAACAACTGGCGCAGGAATTAAACGCGGCGGGCGCTATTTACACCACACATTTGCGCACCGAGTTTGACGAAATAATCGCCGCTCTCGAGGAAGCCTTTGACATTGGCGAGCACGCGCAGGCACCGGTTATTGTGTCCCATTTGAAATGTGCGGGTGCCGGTAATTGGGGGCGCAGCGGTGAGGTGCTACAAAAAATTACACAGGCGGCTACCACACACCCCATTGGTTGTGACTGTTATCCCTACAGTGCCAGTTCATCCACTTTAGATTTACAACAAGTCACCAGCGACTTTGACATAGTCATCACCTGGAGCAAACCGCACCCCGAGCAGGGCGGAAAAAAATTAGCGGATATCGCACAGCAATGGCAACTGGATTTGCTCGACGCGGCTAAAAAATTACAGCCCGCCGGTGCAGTTTATTACGGCATGAGTGAGCAGGATGTACAAAAAATTCTCGCCCATCCACTCACCATGATCGGCTCCGATGGTTTGCCGGTAGACCCATTGCCGCACCCCCGTTTATGGGGCGCATTTCCCCGCGTGCTCGGGCATTACAGTCGCGATTTACAATTATTCGAGTTAGCCGAAGCGGTGCGCAAAATGACACGTATGTCGGCAGATCGTTTTGGTTTGGATGATCGCGGTCGCATTGAAATTGGCGCCGCCGCCGATCTGGTTATTTTCAATCCCATCACCGTAAAAGACGCTGCCACCTTCGAGCAGCCACAACAATTAGCCGAAGGCATAGAAGCAGTGTGGGTCAATGGCGTGTTGACCTACAGCAATAAAAAAATTACTGGAAAACGCGCAGGAAAGTTCTTGGAAAAGCAGCGGGATTTACGGATTGGGTTTTATTGATGTGTGATTCCGGGGTGCTCCGATATTCCTTTCAGGACACGCCGTGAATACATCCATGTAGGCTTGTCGTCGACATCCATGTCTCCGACAGTCCTGAAAGAAATATCGAAGCAGCCTTGAAAGTTCAGATTACAAAAGGTGAAAAATGTCAGCAATAAAACGTTACGGTGTTGAAGGTGGTAAAGGAACTGGTGGGCAGCATTTGCCGTTTGCACGGGCAGTGCAAGCCGATGGTTGGCTCTACGTTTCCGGACAAGTGCCCATGGTCAACGGCGAAATCATCGAGGGTGGCATTGTGGCGCAATCCCATCAAGCCATTAACAATGTGCTCGCGATTTTAGCCGAAGCCGGTTATGGCCCTGAAGATGTTGTGCGCTGTGGTGTGTGGCTGGATGACCCGCGCGACTTTATGTCCTTCAATCGCGTGTTTATGGAATATTTTGGCGCAAACCCACCGGCGCGCGCCTGCGTGGTGTCCAGCATGGTGGTGGATTGCAAAGTAGAAGTAGATTGCGTCGCCTATAAAAAGTCCTCTACATAATAAGAGTTAATAATTTATGTTCCGTGTGCTGTTATTTGTTGTTGGTTTTATGCTATCGACGATGGCATCGTTAGCGGCGGTAGCCAATGCGCCGTCGCTGCCGCTTATGCCTTATCCGCAACAATTGATACCAGCGGCAGGTGAACCGCAGTTGCAGCTTGGCAGTGACTGGTTGATCGCCATCGACGGAAAATCTACAGCTGAATTAAACAACGCACTGAAGCGTTTTGCACAGCGCAGCTATCAACAAACCGGCATTAAGCTGCGCTGGAAAAAAAGCACCGCTGCCAAAGCAACATTGGTTATCACGATTAAAGACGCGCGCACTATGTCCTCACGCATGAGTGAATGGGATGAGTCCTATGAGTTGGTGGTCGATAATAAAAAAATCTACCTCAGTGCCAATCAAAATCTGGGTGTATTGCGCGGTTTGGAAACCCTGTTGCAGTTAATGGGTGTAAGCGAAAATACAATTGAAATTCCACAGGTCAGCATTAACGATTTTCCACGTTTTCAATGGCGCGGGTTGTTACTCGATACTTCGCGCCATTTTTTCTCGGTAGAGACGATCAAACGACAAATCGATGCGATGGCTGCGGCCAAATACAATATTTTTCACTGGCATTTAACCGATGACCAAGGCTGGCGCTTTGAATCCAAACGCTATCCAAAATTACACCAGCTCGCGTCGGACGGTCAGTTTTATACGCGTAAACAAATGCGTGAGGTCGTCGCCTATGCACAAGCGCGCGGTATTCAGGTATTGCCGGAAATTGATGTGCCGGGGCACGCCAGCGCTATTGCCGTTGCCTACCCGGAATTAATGTCCGCACCCGGCCCCTATGCGATGGAATATCGTTGGGGGGTGCATAAACCCACGCTCAATCCGGCCAATGAAAAGGTGTATGAATTTGTCGCCGCACTGGTGGCAGAAGCCAAAGCCATATTTCCATTTGAATACCTGCATATTGGCGGCGATGAGGTAAACCCGGAACATTGGAATAACAACGCCGACATTCAAGCCTTTATGCAGGTCAACAATTTAAAAAATAGCTATGCGCTGCAGGCCTATTTTAATCAGCGGGTGCAAACCATTTTGCACAAACACCAGCGAAAAATGATTGGCTGGGATGAAATACAACACAAAAATTTACCCAATGACATAGTGATTCAATCCTGGCGCGGGCCGGATGCGGTAAGCGAATCCGTAGCAGCGGGTTTTCAGGCGATTTTATCCACCGGTTATTATCTGGATCAGCCGCAATCCGCGGCTTATCACTATCGCAATGATCCTTTGCCTCCGCCGCCTTACACCAATAAAAATCTTGCGCTGATCGAAAATAACAGTGCGCGCGAAGAAATTGCCAGCTGGTCATTTTCCTTGCCACGCAAACGCGGCAATCCGGTTACTGGTAGTTTCACACTGCTTAATGAGCGCGAGGGTTTTATCGATTTTTCCGGTAAGTCGCGTCGTGCAGTGAAGATTCAGAAATTGACAAAAAGTGCCGCCGTGTTTTCGCTGGATACCTGGATGGGACCGGTAGAGTTTCGCGTGCAATTTAATGGCGATGAATTGCAGGGCAGGGCAATAGTAGGCAACGCACCTTACCCGGTTAGCGGTAAAAAAATTGCACCACAATTGATAACCGAATTGCAAAAAATGACTCCGCTCGGTGCACAGGAGCATAAATTAATTCTGGGTGGCGAAGCGGCATTGTGGGCAGAAATTGTGGATGAGCAGTCAATCGACCTGCGGCTCTGGCCGCGCGCATTTGTTGTGGCCGAACGCCTCTGGTCGGCGCAGGAATTGCAAGATGAAAATGCAATGTATGTGCGTATGAATAGTGTCGCCCACTGGGCAGAAAAATCCACAGGCTTGTTGCATCGAAAGCAAGCCGAGCAAGCGCTGCAGCGATTATTTGGAACCGAGGCGATTGCGCCAGCGCTGACATTTATTGAACTGTTGCAGCCGGCTTATTACTACCACCGGCAACATGAAAAATCGGTCAATGAAACCTATTCCAAAGCAGATCCGTTGAATCGTCTGGTGGATGCATTACCGGTTGAAAACGAATCACTGCGGCAATTTAATCTGCGCCTGGCAGGCTGGTTGATGAACCCGGTGGCGGGTGAAGATTATGCATTGTTACAAACGCAATTACAGCGTTGGTCTGCAAGCCGCGCGCGGCTCATGCCGCTATTAAAACAGCAGCCGGAACTGGTGCGGTTTGCGGAAAAAACCTATGGGTTGGTGGATCTCACCTCGGCACTACTGGAACAGCGTTTAACCAGTAAAACATTGGCAGCGGGTGAGCAGGAAAAACTGCAAAAACAGTTGTTAGCCGCGTCGCAGATAGAACAAGAAATGATAATTGCACTGGTTTTTTCCGCTGAAAAAATTCTCGATTCACTGTTAATTCCCTAGTGCAGAATAATTCATGGAGGATAATTGTAAATTTGTTTGACAACGTTGTCCTTTCGCGGTTAAGTTCACTATGCCGGAGGCAGTGAATATCGCGCAGGAGACAAAGAATAATTAACGGAGTGCGCCCGAGTGGGCGATAGATATGACAATACCCATCGTCATAACTCCAATGCGTCACGACTCAATGTGCCTATGGGTAGACTGATATGGTTGAAGTAGCACTCCTGGCAATAAAAGATCTGTCGCTGCTAATGAGCAGTGCACTGGTATTGATATTGGTGTGTTTGTTAATAGCGCGCCCACAGCAAAGCGCATTGCGCCACGTGTATCTGTTCTGCCTGGTATTGTTTTTTTTGGTTGGCCTTGTGCGCATGCTTGCGTCGCTATTGCATTGGGATATAGCAATAGATGCCGCTTTGCTGCTGGTGGTGAACAATATTTTATTTATGGTCGGCTGTGTTTTTTTTCTGTTTGGGCCGCGCCTGCTGGGGCGGCATAAAAAAATGGCAATCAATCATGATGATCGAGTTCGCGCCGATTTTTTTTCACCATTCAGAGCTAATGCGCGACCATTTTTTATCCATGACAACCCTGCGCAACAGCAGTCTGAACAATTGGGGCAAGTGCAGGATGCACAGAGTCTTGCCAGTGAGGTGCTTGTGGAAGTTCAGCCGCAGCTGGCAGAAAAGTTAACGGAATTTATGCTATTGCAAAAACCGTATTTGGAACCGCACATCACCGTAGAGCGTTTGGCGATTAAATTAAATGTATCGCCCAAACTGTTGTCCGGAACCATTAATAATGAATTGCAGATGAATTTTTTTGAACTGATCAGTAATTATCGTGTGTTGGAAGCCAAAAAACGTCTAGCTGACCCGACACTGCAGGATAAACCGATTTGCGAAATTATGAAAAGTTGTGGTTTTAACAGTAAATCTGTTTTTAACCAGGCATTTAAAAAAGCGGTGGGCGTAACGCCTAGCATTTATCGGCAACAGCACTGCCGCTAACAGCTTGCAGGCACTCAATAACGCTGCGCTTAAGTAACTCTTTTAGAATTTGCTGACGTTCGACTTTTAGTAGTGACAGTACGACTTTGGTTTTGCTGTGGCACTTAAAAAAACAGAATGTTAGCGTCGGAATTTGCGCTTTAACGAAAAAATAAGGCTGCTTTTTTGTTTGTCGATAAATCTCGCACAAACATTGACAGGGCCGCGAGTGCAAATGGGGAAAGTCATCGGGTTTATAAAGTGTTAGTCCTTTATAAGTGTCGGTATTTTTGCGAGAGAAAAAAACTAAAGGGGTTACTTATGTTTAACAGCAAAAAAGGTGTGGCAGCAATGTCAGGCACTCACTTCAAACACTCACTGCTTGCAGCATCGATTATGGCACTTAGTGTGCCGTCGTTTGCGCAAACCAATAACGCTGCCACGGCTGACGTGGAAGAGGTTGTGGTTACGGGCATGAGAAATAGTATTCAGAATGCGCAGGATTTAAAAAGAAATTCCGATACGGTAATTGATGCTATTACCGCTACAGATATTGGCGCATTGCCTGATAAATCAGTAACGGAAGCCTTGCAGCGTGTTCCGGGCGTTACTATCGAGCGCTTTGCCTCGTCGGAAGATCCAAATCACTTTGCCGATGAAGGTACCGGGGTATTGGTGCGTGGTTTGGATCGCGTGCGCAGTGAAATAAATGGCCGTGATGCATTCAGTGCAAATCCCTGGGGTACTTTAAATTTTGAGGATATTCCACCGGAATTGTTGGGCGCGGTAGAGGTAATCAAAAACCAAACCGCTGACCGTATTTCGGGTGGTATTGCCGGTACAGTAAATTTGGTTACGCGTAAGCCATTTGATTCCGAAGGGCGCGTATTAGCCGCAAGTGCAAAAGCCTCTTATGGTGATATGCGCGAGACAGTAACACCGGTTGCTTCCGCATTATTTAGTGATCGCTGGGAAACCGGTGCTGGTGAATTTGGTTTCTTGGTCAGCGCGATTCAATCTGAACTTGAAACACGCGGCGATGGTATAGGTGTAGGTAACTATTATTCGCGTGGCCCTGGTGCCGATGCTGATGGGGCTCCGTTGAATGGCTATGAAGACCAGCAGGTATACATGCCTGGGGTTATCTCCATTCGCACTGCCAATAATGATCGTACCCGCGAAGGTTTCGGCAGCTCGCTGCAGTGGCAAAATGCCGATGAAACCATTGTTGCCACAGTGGAATACATTAAAGCCGAAGCCGAATTAATTACGCGCGAATATGTGGTTTATTCACCTTATGAGCAGGGTTTTGTGATCGGTGGTAACACGGCGATTAATATTTCAACCAATCCTGATGATGCAGATTTTCCGACAGTGATTGAAGATGGTTTCTTCAAGGCTGGTGCATTGGATTCAGGTTTGTTGTGGTACAACACTCGCTTCAATGACACCGATAACTCGGTGGAAGATGCGAGTTTTAATCTGAAACTGCGCCCGATGGATAATCTGACCATCGATCTTGATGTCCAGCGTGTTGATTCTTCCAATACGGTTGTAAACAATAGTTTTATGTCGCAATCAACCGGTTCAAGATTCTATGTGGATCTGCGCGGTTCAAATCCAAGTATTGAATACCTCAGTCCGTCGGTAAGAAATCCAAACACCAACGGTGCCGCTGCGACCAATACCAATTTTATCCGTTCGCTGTTAGAGCAAAACGTTGATAACGATGCAAAAATGGATGCCTATTCGGCAGACGTTACCTATGAGATAGATGACAACTGGATCACCGGTGTTAAAGCGGGTGTTTATTATGCGGATAAAGATCTTGTGGTGCGTGACACCGAATATTCCAACTGGGGTGTAGTGGGTGGTTGTGGTTGGTGTGCCGGTGGCCCAGGCTTCTCCGGAACCAGTGCCGATTTATCCCAGAGCCCAACCGAATTTGAAAAAGTGTCTTTTGATAATTTCTATCGCGGCGCAGGCATTAATGGCGATACCAATGAATTCTGGTTTGCCAAAATGTCCAGTGTGGAAGATCTGGTTGAAACAACACTGCGTGGTTACGAAAATGGTTGGATGCCCTACGGCACTGGCTCACAATGGTTGAGAGCAGACCGTATTCCCGGCACACCGTTTGCGCCTAATCATGTTGGTGCTGTCAATGAAGAGCGTCAAGAAGCTTATGTGCGCGTTGATTATGCGTTTGATGATTTGGCAATTCCGTTAAAAGGTAATTTGGGTTTGCGTCAAGTGAATTACCAATTGACCTCTACCGGTTTTGAAAATTATCCAACACTGTCAAATAACGCCGCGCTCTATCCACAAAATGTGCAGGATTTTGCAACCGGTGGTTCGAGCGAAGGTGTCACCGTAGAGGGCACGGATTACTCCACGGTTCTGCCAACATTTAACCTGACCGCCAGTTTGCAAGATGATTTGATTGCGCGTTTTGCCGTTTCCAAAGGGCTTTATTACCCATCACTCACCGATACGCGCAATATCAAAGTGATGCAGATTAGTAAAACGGATATCACTGATCCAAATGATCCTACACAAGTGATTGGTGTTACCGATGTTCAGTTAACGGGTCAGGCGAAGAACCCCTTCCTTGAGCCGGAAGAGTCAACCAATATTGATGTCACTTTAGAGTGGTACTTCAATAAAACGGACTCTTTAACTGCTAGTTTATTCCACAAGAAACTCGACAATATTATTCGTGAACGCGCCTTTGCTGCACCGGTTACTAATAATGGTGTGACCTTGCCTGGCAGCTTCAGTGGCCCGGTAAATGAGGGCTCGGGTGATATCCAGGGTATCGAATTGTCCTACACACAATTCTACGATTCCCTGCCAGGCTTGTGGTCCGGTTTGGGCTTGCAACTTAACTACACCTATATCGATCAGCAAGATATTAATGACTCGGAAGGTATCGATGTTATTGAAGATATTCGTTTAGGTGTTGATGGCCTGCCATTGCCTCAGGATGGTCGCAATACTTTCCGTTCGTTTACGGATTTGCCACTGCCTTCCTATTCAGAAAATACCTTCAATATCACCGGTATGTACGAGTATGAAAGTATTTCGGCGCGTCTGGCCTACAACTGGCGTTCGGAATATTTGATTACCCGTCGCGACAGTGACTGGTTTGCTCCGGTATATGCTAAAGACACCGGTTATTTGGACGGTTCGGTTTTCTACACCCTCAATGAAAATATCAAAGTGGGTCTGGAAGTTTCTAACCTGTTAAATACCGAAACCAGAACCATGAATCAGTTGAATCAGGAAGGTGATAAAACCGATGGTTTGAACTTTGTCACTGACAGACGTTATGCGTTAAGTCTGCGCGCGCAATTCTAATCGGCGTAGGTTTGGTGAAAAATACGCGTCGCTACAGCGGCGCGTATTTTTTTCGGTGATATAGTTAGTTATCGCAGCTACGTTATATCGAGAAAAAAATGCAGCAAAACAAAACTCAGCAAGATGCGATGCAACAACAAGAGTTGCAAAAAAAAGGGTTGCAAAAAACGGTACAGTCCATTGTTATTGTGGGTGGTGGTACTGCAGGTTGGATGACCGCCGCTGCGTTGAGTCACTTTTTAAGTGCACAGCATTATCACATAACGCTTATCGAGTCCGATCAAATCGGCACTGTGGGTGTGGGCGAGGCTACGGTTCCACATATCCGCTATTTTAATCAGACCTTGGGAATTGATGAAAATGAGTTTATTCGTCAAACCAATGCGACCTACAAATTAGGTATCGAATTTATTGATTGGGGAAAGCTGGGCGATGCCTATATTCACCCGTTTGGTATCTACGGCCGAACAATTAACGATGTCAGTTTCCATCACTATTGGTTAAAGGCAAAACTCGCTGGCGATAGTCGGCCAATCGGCGATTATTCTCTGGCTGTGCAAGCGGCCTTACAGTCCAAATTTTCTTACCCCTCTGCTAACCCGGAATCACTGGCCTCCAAATACAGTTATGCATTTCATATTGATGCATCGCGTTACGCACAATTTTTACGTACCTATGCTGAGCAAAAAGGCATCACCCGGCGCGAAGGAAAAATTCAACAGGTAAATCAATGCACTGACTCGGGTTGCATCACCTCAGTCATATTGGATGATGGTTCCACCATTGGTGGGGATTTGTTTGTCGACTGTTCCGGCTTTCGCGGCTTGCTAATAGAGCAAACTTTACAGGTGGGTTACGACGATTGGAGCCAGTGGCTGCCCTGTGATCGCGCTATTGCCGTTCCCTCCGAAAAAATTTCCCCACCGCTGCCCTACACCAAAGCAACGGCCAAAGCTGCCGGTTGGCAATGGCGAATTCCGTTACAAAATAGAAATGGCAATGGCCAGGTTTATTGCAGTCACTATGTGACGGAAGAGCAGGTTGCTGAAAATTTATTGGCGAGTTTGGATGGCAAACCTCTCGCTAATCTTAATCATATTCGTTTCACTACCGGGTGTAGAAAAAAGACCTGGTATAAAAACTGCGTTGCAGTAGGGCTATCCAGTGGATTTCTGGAGCCACTGGAGTCGACCAGTATTTATTTAATTCAAATGGCCATCACCAAACTGGTTGAGTATTTCCCGCGCACCCAAAATGACATTACGTTAGCGGAAGAATTTAATCGCGACATGCGTTTGGAGTATGAGCGTGTGCGCGATTTTCTGGTTTTGCATTACACCGCAACCACTCGTGACGATACTGAGTTCTGGCGCTATATGCGCAATATGAAAAAGCCCGCCAGTCTGGATGAAAAAATCGCCCTTTTTGTAGAGCAGGGGCATGTAATGCAATACAAAAAAGGCATGTTTCTTGAGCCTAGTTGGGTGGCGGTTTATCTGGGGCAGGGCATAGTTCCCAAAGGTTATCACCCGGCCGTGGAGCGTTTAAATAAAACCGAACTGGATTCGCACATGGCGAACCTGCGCGCAGAAATTAATAATTACTGCACTGACATGCCGCCGCATTCCCTGGCGATAGAAAAACATACCAATGCAATGTCAAATGTGTGGCCGCCCGCTGCCTTGAGTCTGTACGAGGTGTTTTCATGAGTATGCAGCAGCCGCGAGTGTTTAGCCTTGTGATTGTGGGCCGTGGGGTAGATGCTGCGGTCACCGCGGCAGTGTTGGCCAATGCGCTTGAAAACACAGCGGTTAAAATTACAGTGATTCAAACGGCGCAAGAAGACGAAGTGGATCGCTGCGCGGCGTTATCGCCGTCCATACAGGTATTCAATAAAATTCTGGGTATTCACGAGGCCGATCTTGTGGCGGCAACAGCCGCTACATTTACGCTGGCCCAGCGTTATACCGGTCATCATAAATCTGCATATTTTTTTCCTTATGGTGAACATGGTTTTACGCTAAAGGGCATGAACTTTTTTTCCTATGCAGCGCACCTGCAATCTCTGGGTGACAATACCCCATATGATCAATATTCGCTAAGTGCAGTTGCGGCTTCACTCGGGCGCTTTCGGCATCCGGCAGCAGAAGCGAAATCCTTATATTCAACCTTGGCTTATGGATTAAATTTCTCTACGTCATTATTTTCCCGTTACTTAACACAATATGCACAAAAAAAATCCGTTGAATTTATTGATGCAACCATTGAGCAATATGTGTTTTCTGCAAACACAGGCAATATTGATAAATTAATGCTGCAAGTCAATGCGGCAGGGGAGAACTACACACCCGGTCAGCAAGTAACACTGGAATGCGATTTAATAGTGGATTGTTCCGGTAAGCGCGCCGCGGTGATGGGTGATGCGTTAGCCGTCACTTGGCTTGAGTCAACCCGGTCACTTCCGGTTGATCGCCGCATAGATGTTATGCAAGCTGGTACTCGCGGCGCGCCTGTGAATCAGCTGCAGTTTTTATCTTCAGGGGTGAGTCGCAGCGTATCCCTAAAAAATAATAATGCTATTTCTTATATTTATAACTCTGCTTTTATAACCGAGGACCAGGCATTATCTGAGTTGTCAGCGCAGTATGAAATTGCGCGCCACTCACTCGAAAACAATAGTGCAGCAATCCAGTTAAAACCGGGAAGAAGAGCAAGTTTCTGGTATAAAAATTGTGTGGCTATCGGAGCCTCTGCAGGTGATTTGACCTCAACCTGCATCGATCAATTGCATCTCACCCAAAGCGCCGCTTTGCGTTTGGCGACGCTGTTTCCTGCGTCGCCTTCATTTGCGCATTTGTCGGCTGAGTACAATCGCCTTACGCATCTTGAATATGATCATGTGGAGGATTTCCATTCACTTCATTTTCAGGTGCCGGGCATGCCGCTTACTGATTTTTGGTCAGTGCAGAAAAAGGCTGTTATTTCTGATCGACTCCAGCACCGTATCAGTTTATTTACATCAGCAGGACGAGTGCCTTTTTTTGAAGGTGAAACACTGGCTGAATCCGCATGGTTGTCGTTTATGGTGGGCTTGTTCGGCTGGCCGAAAGATTACAGCTGTTTAATCGAGCAAAATGATTCTGTGTGGATTAAAGAGCAGTTGCAGAAAATGCAGAACATGATGTACCAAGCAGCGCAGGCAATGCCAGATCACAATACTTATCTGGCGCAATATCTCGCCAGCAACGCGCCATAATCCCGCTAAGTTTTACAGGATTTTTTTATGAACGATAATGCCAAGCGTAGAATTAAAAAGATAATCATAGTGGGCGGTGGAACGGCGGGTTGGATGACGGCTGCAGCCTTTTCAAAAGTGTTAGGCACAAGTTGCTACGACATAGTGTTAATTGAATCCGATGATATTGGAACTGTTGGTGTGGGTGAGGCAACGATTCCATTGATAACATCCTTTAACCAAATTCTGGGTTTGGATGAAAGTCAGTTTATGAAAAAAACCCAGGCGACATTTAAGCTGGGCATTGAGTTTGTTAACTGGGGAAACATTGACGACCGCTATATTCACCCATTTGGTGTTTATGGCAAAGGCATTGGCTCACTGGCTTTTTATAATTTTTTGCTTAAACAGCAAAAAATTAAGCCGGATACTGATGTGGGGGATTATTCAATTAATATCCAGGCGGCGCGCCATAACAAATTTATGCGTGCACCCAACTTACCAAACTCCCCGCTTGCTGACATTCGTTACGCCTATCACTTTGATGCAGGGCTTTATGCGCTTTATCTGCGTAATTACGCTGAGCAGCAAGGTGCTATTCGTGTTCAAGGCGAGATAACAAACGTAAGCCTTGATGATGATTCCGGTTGCATAACCTCAGTTACCTTAAAAGACGGACAGACGCACAGCGCCGATTTTTTTATTGATTGCAGTGGCTTTCGCGGTTTGTTAATTGAGCAGGCATTAAAAACAGGTTATGAGGATTGGAGCCATTTACTGTTGTCGGATACTGCGGTCACGGTCCCTTCGGAAGTTATTCATCCGTTACCCTCTTTTACTCGTTCGACTGCACATTCTGCTGGTTGGCAATGGTGTATTCCGCTGCAGCACCGCACGGGCAATGGGCATGTTTTTTCCAGCCGTTTTATGTCGGAAGATGAAGCGACCAGTTTACTGTTGCAACATTTACCCACACCTGCGCTTGCAGGGCCAAGAACAGTAAAATTCAAAACGGGTATCCGGCGAAAACTGTGGAATAAAAACTGTGTCGCCATTGGTTTGTCCAGCGGTTTTATCGAGCCGTTGGAATCCACCAGTATTCACCTGATTCACAGTGCAATTCATAAATTGCTAACGTTTTTTCCTACCGGTGCTTTGTCGCAAGTGGATATCGATAAATACAATGATGTAATGCGGACTGATATAGAGTTTATTCGCGATTTTATTTTGCTGCATTACAAGGCAACGTCCCGCACTGACTCCGCCTTTTGGAATCACTGCAGAACTATGGATGTGCCCGATGGCCTGCGGAAAAAAATGGAGCTTTATATCAAGAGTGGCCGCCTTTACCGGGATAACAATGAGTTATTTACCGAAGATAGCTGGTTTGCAGTGATGGAAGGGCAGGGTGTGAAGGTGGAGGATTATCACCCACTGGTTGATTCAGTTGAACAGGTTAAATTCGACGCAATGCTTGGTGATATTGCGCGAGCGATTCGCGAATCTACCGATGTTATACCTTCCCATGCTGAATATATTGCGCGTTACTGTAAGGCGTAATCTGCAGGTAATCAAAACGATAGGGCAGTGTGATGGTAATCGATGAATACCGCGATATAAACCGCGAATTATTTTTTAATGACATTATTCCTCGCTACAGGCCCTGTGTATTCAGAGGGCTATGTTCGGCGTGGCCTTTGGTAAAAAAGGGCAGGGAATCGTCACATGGTTTTGCGCAGTATTTGTTGGAGAGCAGTGCCGGCCACCATGCTGATGTGGTTGACATTTTTTATGCGCCGCCCGGAGCGGATGGACGTATGCACTACAATGATGCCATGAATGGTTTTAACTTTAATAAACTTAAAGTTCCATTTTCTCATTGTCTGGAGCGATTGCTGTTGGCCCAGCGCGAAAATCCATCGCCGTTAATTTATATGGGCTCCACACCCACAGAGGATTTATTGCCGCGTTTAAAGCACGAAAACCCAATGACATTGTTGGGGAATAGTATTAAACCGCGCCTGTGGTTGGGCGGAAAAACCCTGGTGCAGCCGCATTATGATGTGTCCGATAATATTGCGGTGGTGGTTGCGGGTCGCCGGCGATTCACCCTATTTCCTCCCGATCAAATCGGCAACTTATACGTTGGGCCGATTGATGTTACTCCCGCCGGCCAGCCCATGAGTTTGGTTCCCATCAACAATCCTGATCTGCAAAAATTTCCGCGCTATGCCGATGCACAGAAAAATAAAGTAGTGGTCGAACTCGAACCTGGCGACGCTATTTTTATTCCCTCGTTGTGGTGGCATGGTGTTGAGGGGTTGGAATCTTTTAATGGTTTGGTTAACTATTGGTGGAAATCAGCAGCGTTAGCGAATGAAGATCCCTATGCCGCACTTATTCACGGCGTGCTCACGATTAGTTCGCTACCTGAGGCTGAGCGCCGTGCATGGAAAGTTTTTTTTGATCATTACGTATTTCAGGAAGCTGGCCACCCGCTTGATCATTTACCCGAGTCGGCGCGTGGTGTTTTATCTACAATGACACCGGAATTACAACAAATTATTCGCAGCTATTTGTATGCGCGAATGGGAATTAAGTAGCTGCTATTTCTGTTGTGTATGAGGTATTTTTTTTCACCCATCGTTCGACTTTTGGTTTTGCGCAAAGTCATCATTGTCCCGCTAAAAAGCAGCTGCTACTGTTGATGTGAGTTTATTTTTCTGTGAGAAGTTTCATGCAAAGCAATAACAACAAATTGATATCCTTAATGCGTGTTATCAACCTCATGATGCTGATGATTTTTTTTGTGGTGCTCTGGCGTCTCTAGCCAATCAATTGTTGTTGTTTCCCGTGACTTGCCAGACTCTGTTCTGGCTTTTTTATAACTGGGTATTCGTTTTCCTGTGTAATGCTGTGCGGTGCTGAAAACAGCAATGCGTAAGGATTGGTTAAGTCGATTTGCGCCAGCTGGCAGCGCATCCAAAAAGGCTTACACTGCGTAAATCAAGCGAAACCATACATTGTTAATTGGTAGCACCCACCACGAGGATTCATCTGTGAACAGTTTGATAAAGCCTATCATCGCCCTTGCTGCTTTAGGTTTGACACAGCTAGCCAGCGCTGCGTGCCCTGAGTATATGCAGGGGGAGTACCGCAAGTTGCACTCCAAAGACATGATCAATATCTGTGAGTTAATGGAAAATAAAACCGTGCTGGTAGTGAATACCGCCAGCCACTGTGGTTTCACCTCCCAGTTCAAAGGTCTGGAAGCCCTACATAAAAAGTATCAGGACAAAGGTTTGGTGGTGGTTGGTTTTGCCAGCGATGACTTTAAACAGGAAGACGCCAGTGAAGAGAAAGCGGCGGAAATCTGCTACCTGAATTACGGTGTGACCTTCACCATGCTCTCACCTACACCTGTCACGGGTGATAAGGCCAACACCCTATTCAAGGCGCTGGCTGCACAAAGCGAACAACCCAAGTGGAACTTCAATAAGTATCTGTTAGGTAAAGATGGCAAGGTCATTGAGCATTTTGGCAGTATGACCAAGCCCGAATCGACGAAGCTGACCAGAGCAATTGAGAAGCACTTGTGATCTAGCTTATCAATAGCAGCACGCCAAGCGTGCTGCTGTTTTTCGGTAACCGGTTACTTTATTACCCATCAGTTGAGCCTTCTACCTGATTACCCTTCCTTCTCGTCCCCCCTTCTCTTTCAGGTATCCAAAAAACATAACATTATGATTTTTAATGGATATTTCTTTTTTTACTAACGAAGGTTTCATTTTTTCCATTTTCTATTTTCAGAAGCAGCAAAAAATATAGAGTTTTTCCACTTAAAATAATTGTAAACGATTACATTTTTATGCAAGATATTCCCGAAATGAGGAAGGTAAACCTCATTGATACGATAAAAATTTACAGAGCAGGTGATCCTAACGCTTGCCTTACCACAGACCCATCGCCACCTGAAACCAATGCAGACCTAAGGTCGTTCAACATCATTTGTTGGGTGTTTTCTTATCGTTTTTGTGTGTTTCGGTATTGCGGTTTAATACTACGAGGGGTAGTTTATGAGTTATCCACAGTTTAGAAAGACTCTTTTATCATCGTTTGTGGCCGCTGTTTCAGTTGCCACATTGGGTTCTCCTGCTTTTGCTCAAAATGAATCCGATGAGCAAGGAATGATTGAAGAGATTGTTGTCACAGGAATCCGCGGCTCTCAAAAAGCGGCAGTAGATGTAAAGCGTAACTCGGCAGTAATTGTTGACTCAATTGTGGCGGAAGATATAGGTAAATTGCCGGATGTGACGATTGCTGACTCATTGCAGCGTGTAACCGGTGTGCAAATCCAGCGTACGGCAGGTGAGGGTTCTAGTTTGAACGTGCGTGGTATGCCGCAAGTTTTGACCACCCTTAACGGCGAGTCTTTTCTAAGTCCTTGGTCGATTACTGGTGTTGGCGCTAACTATTCTGATATCCCGGCATCAATGATTTCTGGAGTTGATGTCATCAAATCACAATCAGCCTCGACTACGGCGGGCGGGATTTCCGGTGTAGTTGATTTGAAAACCCGTCGTGCTTTGAATATGGACGAAGGTTGGACGGCGACGGCGGCAATCGAGGGTTCTGAGGGCTCTATTACTAAAGACACCAACCATGATTTTAATGGTTTTGTGGGTTGGAATAATGGTGATATGGGCTTCACGTTTGGCGCATTTAGCTCTTTGACCAACGCGGCTAACTATCAAATGTATGAAGATTCACGCTTGGGTTTTGTTAACTCTGGTGGTGACCCCTATGATCTAAATGATGACGGTAATACCACAACTGATCGATACTTGGTACATGGTGGTTATGGTGTAAAAGCTTATGTAATGGAGCGTGAGCGGGAAGGTTTTGCTGCGTCATTCCAATCCAATCTGAGCGATGCCCTGACTTTCACAGGTGAAGTTTTTTACACCAAAATGGATCAGTATGATCGCGGTGTAGAAACGCAATTTAACGGTAGTCGCGACTCTAACTACGATGTGCTTCGCCCTGGCACGGTGACCCAGAAAGAGGCGGTGGTTCCAGGCAGTGGCAGCACGCCTGATCGTGTTATTAACTCAGTTCAAGTTGCCGTAGTAGAGGCGCCGGATTTTCAGGCGACGACCAAAAGCAAACAAAATCATACCGATGCCATTAATACGAATTTCGAGCTGGCTTTTGATTCCGGTGATGCGTTTACAGGAACGATTCGTTACGTACACTCCGAAGCCAATAAAACCTTTGAAGAGGCAACGTTTCAGCAGGGTACTCCTGTTTGGTACTGGGTGGACGCTGACGGAGATGGACAGGATGATCCGGTTGACCCCTTTCTCGTAACCGTGGATTACACGAAAGAGTATCCAACATTTGCTTACGCCGATGATCTTTCCAGTGCCGACCGTTTAAACCTGTTTCAGGCGTTTGCTATAGGGCAAAAAGACGAAGCTACCATGGATGTGTTGCGTGGCGATGGCTCATATGAATTCGAATTCTCCGGCTTTAAATCGGTTGATTTTGGTTTGCGTCTGGATCGTCGCGATGTCGAAACCACAAAATATGATTATTTGACCCCAACTGGCCGTTACTCCACATGGGCTGATCCTAACGTTCCCACTGATTTATGGTTCCAGCCTTTGCCTGGTGATTATGTGTGGCAGCGTTATCCGGATTGGTATGACTTCAAAGGCAACGCCGATATTGGCCTGGCGCCGTTTGATGATTTGAGATCGCAATTGATCTCTTACACTGACTTTGGCCCCTTCCAGGGGTTTGAGACGGGGGTTGCTGCCCTTGATCCCAAATCACTGGATGATGTAAATGGCTTTATGAACTCCATTTATCCCGGTGCAACCAAGTTTGCTGATCCAGCCAAGGCTTATTCGGTGGTAGAGGAAACTGCATCAGCTTACCTCCAGGGCAACTTTGAGAGTGATGCTGGTCTATTTGGTATTCCCTACTCGGGTAATCTTGGCGTGCGGGTTGTGCAAACCGAGCGCGAAGTTGTCAACAGTACTTATGCCGCAAGTGCAGTACCGGCAGAAGGCACCTATTACGGTGGCGGTGCTGATGCTGCATTAGGTAAGCCGCCGCAAGGTTGGCAGGTAATGTTTAAGTCGCTGGGCACCAAAACGACTGAGGCATCATTCACTGATGTGCTCCCTGCTGCAAACATCAGTTTCTTCCCTGCAGATGATGTAATTGTACGTTTTGGCTACAACAAAACCATGAGTCGCAACGATTTGGTTAATGTGGGCGAAGACGAAACCCTGTGGTATCAGGAATACAAGGTCTATACCCCCGATGGTGATCGTGAAGATGCGGAGGGTAAATACAAAGTGGTCAATAGCCCCGGTGGCGGCAACGATCAAGGTAATCCCAACGTTAAACCTTGGCGCGCGGATAACTGGAATGCCTCCACCGAATGGTACTTCAGCGAGGGTGGTATTCTTGGGTTGGGTGTGTTCTTAATCCAGGTAGATACCGCTACCGAAACTCTGCAGGAGGCACGTGCATATCCTGATTCGGATGGTGTTGTGCGCCGTACAGCCAACGTTTGGACTACCCAAAACGTGACTGGCTCTGACTTGAAGGGTTTTGAGATCGGTTATAAACAAGCGTTCGACTTCCTCCCCGGGTTGTTGAGTAAAACCGGTATGGAGTTTAACTATACCTTCTCGGATAGTGATTCCGGTGATGAAGATTTGGAGGGTAGCAGCTTCCCGCTACAGTCCAACTCAAAGCATCAGTACAATGCCATCCTATGGTTCCAGGGAGACAAGCTTAGTTCGCGTATCGCCTACAATTGGCGCAGCGAGATCTATCAGGGGCGCGTTGGTTTGAATACTAATGAAGCGGCCATAAGTTTGGGTAATTGGACCGAAGCGGCCGGTTATTTGGATGCTTCCATTAATTACGATCTAGTTGAAAATGTAACCCTTTATTTGCAAGGGACTAATCTGACAGAGACTAATTATCGCAATTACGCTCAATTTGAAGATCAATTCCACTCGTTATCCGTTCAGGAGCGTCGTGTAGCTCTTGGTGTGCGCGTGCGTTTGTAATTCCTCTATTCCGGCACACTATCCCTTTTGTCTAAATTAGATGGTGAGAGGTTGGATTGCCGGAGTTGGGAGGCTTAATCGCCCGGGGCTGTCATGGTCTCGGGCGTTTTTATTTCATCCCTTGGTTTTCACTATTTTTCCCCTATCTGTTGCCGTCCTTCGCAATTCCCATGAAGGTTAGCGCCTTCTTATAAAAGTTATTCTTTTGTTCAAAGCTGTAACCCGCCAGTTATCATCAAGGCCCATTTCCGATAAGTATCTTTATGCGACAAGGAAAAACTGTATTTACCTCGTTACCAATTACGTCAATCAGTGCGCAATAGATTGTCGAGTGAAATTACAAGCCATGGGAAATTGAGCTGGGGTTTTGCGATATTAAAAGTTCATTTCAAAACAATGCGATGGGCTTGCGTAGCGAGAAGGTAGCGCTGGTTTATCGGGAGTTGTGCGATGGTTTTATCGAGCTATTTTTTCCGCATCCGCATCCGCATCCGCATCCGCATCCGCATCCGCATCCGCATCCGCATCCGCATCCCGCATTTCCCGTCGTGCGTTCATTGCGGTTTTTGGGGTGAATGATGTTTGGATTTGTGGGGGGGGGGGGGCAAAAAAAGCCCCGAGGTTATCGGGGCTTGGAGATGATCGATTAGATGATGCCTTGAGTTAGTTAATTTTCGTGGAGTAGCTATATACCCTTTCTTCCAGATTAAATTCCGGCACTGCTGGGATTGTGACAACAATTCTTAGAGTGCCAGATGCAGCATTGATAGCATCCGAATTTAAAGTGACAGTAAATGTCGTGGGTTCTGTTCTGTTCGACGGCACAATCACGGGCTCTGGATTAGTGAATGCACTCACATTGGCAAGGCCGCTTGTATTAAGGGTTACAGTTGTGCCGGAAGGCAGACTATTGCCTTTTGCGTCTTGAAGTGTCAGAACAAGCGAAGCTTCATCGTTCAATCCCAGCAATAAAGAACCGGGTTGCCCAATCAGGCGGGAGTCAACGTTTGTGGCTGGTGTTCCTTCAGAAACAACAAGCATAAGGTCTTCACGAACGGTAACTGTGTTTTTTGTACAGTTATTAGCACTATCTGGACACAAAATACCGTCATACATCCCATTTTTTACAGTCCTTATTAGGTTCTCATCAAAATCAATGTATGAGTCGCCAGCTGCATCATAAATGCCGTCATGATCTCTATCCAGGAACGCTTCAGCCAAGTCATCGCACGCATTTGCATCACCTGCAGTCGAAGGTATTGGCGCGTTTGGCTCACATTCTGGATAGGTGACTGGATTTGTTCCGGTGGGGGTTCCAATGCTGAACACATCGCCCGCATCGTAGATGCCGTTTCCATTTTTGTCGATAAAGCTCTCATTGCCCACTGTAGTAGCAAGAATGCGCACTTTTCCGTCGGCAGGTCTGGTGCCAGTGTTTCGCCATTGCATCCTGCAAGCACTGTTCTCATCGGTTAAGCATCCACCCTCCACGCTTGTTGAATTGTCATCATTCAGGCGGGATACGGTTCCATGAGTGGTTGTGAAGTTAACAGCTGTACCTTCAGGCACCGGATTATTAAATGCATCTGCAAGACGAACAGTCATTGTTACAGGAAAGCCATCGGCAGTAGATAGGATGCTGTACTGGCTGGCAGCCAAGGAAATACTGTCTTGATCAGGGATACCAGTGCTTACAACGAGACGGCTTGACTGCGCTGAAACTGTAATTCCACCGGTGCCGCTCAACGTTGTAGCAGTAACTCTTACGGACGCGGGCACTGTCCCTGATTGTACGAGTGCTGTGACTAAGCCTTGAGCGTTACTGGTTTGTGTTATTTGTGCGGAGCAGCTATTACCATTAATGATACACATTCCGCCGGGGGTGTCATTTAGGCCTAATGTTACCGAAACACCTGATACGGGAGTGTTATTTGAGCCAATAACTTTGAAGCTCACTTGCGAGACTTCGCCACTTCCGGTTCCCTTCAGGGTAATAAACTCAGGTGTGGCGCTCTCAAACGAGATATATTGAGCGTTGGCCTCAACGATATTCAAGATGGTAGTTGCATCTTTTACCGCGAGAGTAGATAGCGCTGAGGTTGCAACTATTTCATCTGCACCCGTACATCCTTCTGCAATGTAGGTAATGGATGCGCTACCGGAGCGAGTCTCTACAATATTGGTCTCTTCTCCTAAACTGTTCGTAAATCTAGCAAAACCATCTCTGTAGCATTGCGATGTAAAAGTAATGCTTGCTAAACCGGTGGTCAGGTTGCGCTCATTATCCACCAGATTTACTGACAATCTTGCGCTACCACCAGGAGGTAGGACTGATGCGTCATTCTGAATCTGAATCACACCTGAGTTGAAGTTATCGCCAGTGCCTGATCCGAGATAAAGGGCTGTTGTGTTTTCTAATGGTTTGGGTTGCAGGGTGGTTACAAAAGAATAGCTAGTTCCTTTTGGGGATGTTGTCGTAATTACAAGATTTCCTACAGGAGCCTTGTTATCGCTTGCTTTAACCGTCACCACAAACGAGGTAGGGCTAGTGGTATTGGCAACTGCTCCTCCCATGCTGTTGGTGATGGTTGCATCACTAGTGGTTGAGGAGGTGCCTATAGTGGTTCCAATTGGCATTGAGTTACCGTTTTTATCGGCTAATGCAACAGTAAAACTAACCGTCTCCCCAGCTCCTATTTCGATAGATTCTGGCTGACCTACCAGTCGGCCATTTTGTGTTAAAGGTACTTCGCTAGACATAACTAACACAATGTCTTGTCTGATATTGACGGGATCCTTGGAGCAGCCTTGGCCTGGGGTGCTGCAGAGCACACCGTTAAATATACCGTTTTCAATGTCGTAGACACGATCTTTGTCAAAGTCGATAAACTCTTCGCCGCTATCACGCACACCGTTTTCATTTTTGTCCAGATAGGCTTCAGCTAGGTCGTCACATGGGGAGTCATTACCATTTGAGGATGCTGTTGATACAGGTACATTAGGATCGCAATTGCCATTAACATTTGGAGTGTTATACGTGTTGAAAAAATCTACATCTGGTGTGTAGAGGCCATCACCATCTTCATCCACAAAGCTTTCATTACCTACAGTAGTAGCAAGGATAGTTACTCGGCCATTGCTTGGGCGGATAGATTGGCTTGCCCATTTTACGGTGCATGCACCGTTTAGGGTGGTGCAATTCGGTGCTATCACGCCACCTTCAGTGGTAAATTGAACAGCTGTACCATCTGGTGGAGGGTTATTAAATGCATCGGCAAGGCGAATAGTTATATCAACCTGCTCTCCATCATACTCCCAACCTGGTGGGTTAAAGCGCGAGGCTGAAATAGACATGCTGTTTTGATCAGGCATGCCGGTGCCTATAGAAAGCTTATTGGAGCGCGCGCTAACACCTGATGCAGGCTCAGTGGCAATAATCTCAACTGCTGTAGGAATTGTGCCTGCTTGAACAACGGTTGATGCATGGCCTGTGCTGTCTGTAGTTGCTGAAGCGGCGGTTAGGGCAATTCCACCGACTTGGGTGCTCAGGGCAAAATTGAGGGGAATATTTTTGATTGGTGCCCCTGTGCTACCGAGAACCAGGAAGCGCACAGCAGAAGTTTGGGCTCCACCGCTATCTTTCAGGAATATCTTGTCTGGAGTTGCGTCAACAAACCGGATGGATTGAACTGTGTCTTGCGCAACAGTAACTGTTACCCGTGCAACTTTGGCCGTGTTATCGATAACCGCGGATGCCGTTATTTCATCGGCACCAACGCAGCCTTTTGCAGTGTAAATAATGCTGGCTTGGCCTATTGCTGTAGAGGTTTTATTAGTTGCTGTTCCTCCTACAGTTAAGGTCGCTTCACCAGCCGCATAACAGCGTGAGTTAAATGTGACTTCAATCGGTGCGGTAACCAGCGTGTTGGTGCTGCTGACGATATTTACTGACAGCGTTGTAGCTGCGCCCGCCGCTAACTCTTCAGTCGTATGGCTGACCGCTATTTGCCCTGAGACAAAGTTGTCTCCATCCCCACGACCTATATCGGCAGGTGAAGTTGTATCAATACTGCTTGCTGCTCCTGAGCTTGGCTGTGTTGCGGCGCTAGAGCTTGCCGCTGATGAGCTTGGCCTGGGATCTAATGGTGAACTGCCGCCGCCGCCACAGGCGGAAAGTAACAGGCTTAGAAACGCTGCACTGACAATCGTCGTTGTTTTTAGGGTTCGCATGGTGTCTTCCTAGGTTACCGGCCGCGCTGGATTGCAGTTCAGGCGGAAGCAGGTAGTGAATTCAATGATATAAATGGCATAAACAATCAGCGCTAAGCTCTTGAGCTTATTGGTACTTATCGCCACAGCTTACGTTAGCGTATATCCCTATAATGATAAAGTCCCGCGTGTTCAAAAAATGCGCTGGCTGGCGCATATATCCTGATATTTGTGCGTTTCTTAGCATTTTGCCGGCTGCATCGAGTTGACACGCGATCATTTTGTACACTCCGCCTTTTTATTTCTGTGTGTTGGTCGCACAAGGCTTATAATCGCGCCACTTTATTTTGCCTGATGAGCGCTATCATGAATTTGCCAGTTCTAATTTTAAAACCCCAAGCCGATCGTCGACTGAAGCTGGGGCATTTGTGGATTTATAGCAACGAAGTGGATGTTGATAAATCGCCGCTCAAAACTTTTGCTATGGGGCAGCAAGCACTGGTAACAACACAGGGCGGCAAGGCACTGGGGATTGCATTGATTAATCCCAATGGTTTGATTTGCGGCCGCTTGGTGAGTCGCGATGAGAAATACCCGCTAAATAAATCCCTGTTGGTGCATCGCATCAAGCAGTCGCTGGCGCTGCGCGAGATGGCATTTCCCGAGCCTTATTACCGGTTGATTTACGGTGATGCCGATCTACTTCCGGGTTTGGTAGTGGATCGTTTTGGCGATTATCTGGTGGTGCAGATTGCCAGTGCGGGCATGGAGCTGGTGAAGGATGAGATTGTCGAAGCGCTGGTACAGGTGCTCAAGCCACAGGGGGTGTTGCTGAGCAATGAGCACAGTGCGCGCGGTTTGGAGGGGTTGTCTGAATACACCGAGGTGGCCTACGGTGAGGTGCCTGAGTCGGTGGAATTGATTGAGAACGGCGCGCGGTTTATGGCGCCAGTACGCGGCGGCCAAAAAACCGGTTGGTTTTATGATCACCGTATGAATCGCGCTTTGTTACAACAATATGTGCAGGGCAAGCGCGTGTTGGACGTGTTTTCCTATATTGGCGGTTGGGGGGTGCAGGCGGCGGTAGCTGGTGCGAGCGAAGTATTCTGTGTCGATGCTTCAGAAGCTGCGACCGATGCGGTGCTTGAGAATGCCCAGCTCAATGGTGTCGCCGACAAAGTGGCGGCGATTCAGGGTAAGGCAATTGATGTGCTGAAGGAGTTGATCGCCTCCGAGGAGCGCTTTGATGTAGTGGTGCTTGATCCTCCCGCGTTTATCAAAAAGCGCAAAGATCAAAAAGCCGGCGAGGCGGCGTATCGCCATATCAATGAATTGGGTATGCGTCTTTTAGGGCGCGATGGTTTGCTGGTGTCGGCATCCTGCTCTATGCATTTGGGCAAGGACACGCTACTGGAAATCGTGCGTGCGTCGGGTCGCCATTTGGATCGCCATGTGCAGATCATCGGTCAAGGCGGGCAGGGACCGGATCACCCGATTCACCCGGCTATTCCTGAAACGGATTATCTTAAAGCCGTGTTTGTCCGGGTTTACCTCGCTTAGCTTTTCCTCTGGTCAAGCCTGTGCGCTAGTCGCGCAGGCTGATGATGTTCCAGTTGCGCTCATTAGCGATAGCGGTGAGACGCTCATCCGGATCTACTGCTACCGGCTTGTCCACTAATTCCAGCAAAGGTAAATCGTTGATCGAGTCGCTGTAGAAATACGCGCCCGTTAATGAGTGATTGGTGTGTTTAAGCCACTCCTGCAGGTTGGTGATTTTGCCGGATTGAAAGCAGGGCGTGCCAACAAACTTGCCAGTATGGCGTCCATCAATTACTTCCGGGTCGGTGGCTAGAATATCGGCGACGCCCAGGCGTTTGGCGATGGGGCGGGTAATAAAGCCGTTGGTGGCGGTGATAATTAACAGGTGATCGCCCTGTTCGCGGTGCTGACGCAGCAGCGCTTCCGCTTTGTTGAGCATCAGCGGCTCAACATGTTGTTGCATAAACTCTGCGTGCAGCTCACGCAGTTCATCCTGAGTAAAGCGGGTCAGTGGTGCCAGTGAGAATTCCAGATAAGCACGAATGTCCAGGGTGCCATTTTTGTAATCCTGATAGAAGCGCTCGTTGGCAATCCGGTAGGTTTCGGCGTCAACCAATTGTTTCTCTACCAAAAAAACGCCCCAGCTGTAGTCGCTGTCGCCTGCAATCAGGGTGTTGTCGAGATCAAAAATAGCCAATGCCACAGGGGTAATCCTCATGTCGTTCGAAGTGGGACTTGCATCGGCCTTGGGCGCGATCAAGGGGGCGCTAGGATAGCGAGAGTGCTGTGAGCACTCAATCACAAAACCATTTCCAAGATTCAGGGTTGCGGCTTTGAGCAAGCCTGATATAGTGCGGAAAACGCTATTTCGTGGAACATGGCTGCTGCTTTTTTGTGCGCGCAGTTAGCGGCTCCATCAGCAAAACTCTTTATATGGATGATTCCCCCCGTGATAGATTCCGACGGATTTCGCCCCAATGTGGGCATCATTCTGACTAATGATCAGGGCCAGTTGTTGTGGGCGCGCCGTGTGGGCGGGCATGATGCATGGCAGTTTCCGCAAGGCGGGATTAATCCTAACGAAACCCCCGAGCAAGCACTATATCGCGAACTTTATGAGGAAGTGGGGTTGCGTCGCGAGGATGTAGAAATACTGGCGTGCACTCGTGGTTGGCTGCGCTATCGCCTGCCACATCGTCTGGTGCGCCATAACTCTATGCCGCTTTGCGTAGGACAAAAGCAAAAGTGGTTTCTGCTGCGCTTGCGCAGTGACGACAATAAAGTGAGCCTCAACAATGGCGGCCGCGCCGAGTTTGATGACTGGCGCTGGGTTAGCTATTGGTATCCGCTGGGCAAGGTTGTGTCTTTTAAACGCGATGTTTACCGTCGTGCGCTCAAAGAGCTGTCATTATTCCATTCGCTGCACGAGGATCGCCGCACTCGCGCTCGCTAACCCGAATCATCTTTTAACAGGCTCAATCCAGACTCTATGTTGAACTCACTTAGGTCCATCGTTCAGGAAGTAAACGCCGCGCGCGATATGAAATCGGCGTTGGCGATTATTGTGTCGCGAGTCAAAGAGGTGATGAAAACCCAGGTTTGCTCTGTTTATCTGCGCGACCTCAAGAGTGATTATGTGCTGATGGCCACTGATGGCCTAAATGCTGATGCGGTGGGCAAGGTTCGTCTGGCGGCAGGCGAGGGGTTGGTTGGGCGCGTGGTGGTGCGTGAGGAGCCGATCAATCTGGAGCATGCCGAAGCGCACCCCAGTTATCAATATTTCCCGGAGACGGGCGAAGAGCGTTACAGCAGTTTCTTGGGGGTGCCAATTATCCATCATCGCAAGGTGTTGGGGGTGTTGGTTGTCCAGCAGGCTGATCAGCGCCGTTTTGACGAGGGAGAAGAAGCGTTTTTAGTAACTATGTCAGCGCAGTTGGCTGGTGTTATTGCCCACGCTGAAGCTACCGGGGGCATAGTTCCGCCCGGCGCCAAGGCGACGCAAGCTAAATTCCTCGGTGTCTCTGGTGCATCCGGCATCGCTATAGGTGAGGCGGTGGTGTTCACGCCCACCGCTGATCTGCGCGCGGTGCCTTATCAGGTTTGTAAGGATGTTGAGGCGGAAATTGTCTTTTTCCAGCGCAGCCTCACTGCGGTGCGCGAGGATATTAAATCCCTCGGTGAGCAGTTGCGTGCGCGAATTAATCGCGAAGAGCAGGCGCTGTTTGATGCTTATCTCGCAATGTTGGATGACGCTTCGCTTGCCCGCGAAGTCACTGACCGTATCCGCAAAGGTGCCAATGCACCCTATGCCTGGAGCGAGGTGATCATCGAACACGAAACCATCTTTAACAGCATGAATGACCCCTATTTGCGTGAGCGCGCTACCGATGTGCGTGACTTGGGGCGCCGTGTGTTGGCTTATTTGCAAGAGTCCAATCAGAAAGCTCGCGTCTACCCCGACAAAACTATTTTGATCGGCGAGGAGCTAACAGCTTCCATGCTGGGCGAGATTCCCAAGGAAAAGCTGGCGGGCTTGGTGTCGGTATTGGGCTCATCAAACTCCCATGTTGCAATCCTGGCGAGGGCAATGGACATCCCCACGGTAATGGGGGCGGTGGATTTGCCTTATGCGCAAATGAATGGCCGCCCGGTCATTGTGGATGGCTATAAGGGAGCGGTGTACTGCGACCCTAGTGCTCAGCTGCGCAAGCACTACAAGGCTATCTATCTGGAAGAGCAGGCCTTGGTGAAGGGCTTGGAGGCGCTTAAAAATTTGCCCTGCGAAACCCAGGATCGCTACCGTTTGCCGCTGCATGTCAATACGGGTTTGATGGCTGACGTGGTGCGTTCATTGGAGCGCGGTGCAGAAGGTGTCGGGTTGTACCGCACAGAGGTGCCGTTTTTGTTGCGTGATCGATTTCCCAGTGAGGAAGAGCAGCGGGCAATTTATCGCGAGCAGTTAGAGGCATTTGCCCCTCATTCTGTCACTATGCGCACTCTTGATATTGGTGGTGATAAGGCCCTACCTTACTTTCCTATTGAGGAAGACAACCCTTTTCTTGGCTGGCGTGGCATTCGGGTGACGCTTGACCACCCCGAGATATTTTTGGCGCAAATCCGCGCCATGATCAAGGCCAGTGAGGGCTTGGACAATCTGCGTATTTTGTTGCCCATGATTACCAATATGCAGGAAGTTGATGCAGCCAAGGGGCTTATTCAGCGTGTGCACAAGGAATTGCTCGAAGAGGGGTATAGGGTTCGAAAACCGCAGGTCGGCGTAATGATTGAGGTGCCAGCCGCTGTTTATCTTGCGCCGGAGTTGTCGCGCAAGGTGGACTTTTTATCTGTCGGCAGTAATGACCTGACGCAGTACCTGCTTGCGGTGGATCGCAATAACGCACAAGTAGCGGATTTATACCAGGCCTTTCATCCCGCGGTATTACGTGCCCTGCAATATATTGTCTATGCCGCCCACGATGCCGGTATTAGTGTCAGTATTTGCGGTGAATTGGCGGGTGATCCGGGGGCTGCCATTCTGTTGATGGCCATGGGCTTCGACGTGTTATCTATGAATGCCACGAACCTACCCAAGGTCAAATCCGTAATTAGAGGGATCACCTTTGCGCGCGCCAAACAGCTGTTGGCAGAGGTGATGAGTATGTCCAATGGCGATCAGATTCGCGATCACATCGCTCGTGAGTTGCGCGATACCGGGTTGACCCGTTTGATTCGGCCAGTCACTTCCGATAGTAATTGAGCGTAAAAAATATAGTTTTGTCATAAATCAGCGTCATAATCCCGGCCCCACGCCGGATGAGTCAGGTCTAACTGTTTATGCTGCAATACCCCGATATAGATCCCGTCGCGTTTTCTCTTGGTTCATTTAAAGTGCATTGGTACGGGATCATGTACCTCTTTGCCTTTGTCAGCGCCTGGCTTGTAGCTATGCATCGCGCAAAACAACCCGGCGCTTTGATCAACAAAGCTCAGGTTGAAAATCTGATTACCTATGGCGCTTTCGGCGTCATCCTGGGTGGCCGTTTTGGCTATGTTGTGTTTTATAACTTTGACTATTGGTTGACCGATCCGCTTTGGCTCTTCCGCGTATGGGAGGGGGGTATGTCATTTCATGGTGGTCTTCTTGGTGTAATTGTTGCCATGATGATTTATGCCAAACGTATTGATCGCTCATTTATTGGGCTCATGGATTTTGTGGCCCCAATGGTGCCACTCGGCTTGGGTTTCGGTCGCTTGGGCAACTTTATCGGTCAGGAATTATGGGGGCGAGTTACGGATGTTCCATGGGCTATTGTTTTTC
The DNA here is from genome assembly GCF_000263355.1 of Cellvibrio sp. BR. NCBI lineage: Bacteria > Pseudomonadati > Pseudomonadota > Gammaproteobacteria > Cellvibrionales > Cellvibrionaceae > Cellvibrio > Cellvibrio sp. BR. The sequence goes on from NZ_JH668200.1 coordinate 1,000,544, forward strand.
CCAAGGCCATGGATCCGGAAGGCGTAGGTCGCCACCCCAGTCAACTCTATCAGGCATGTCTGGAGGGTTTGCTGCTGTTCATTATTGTGTTTTGGTTCTCCGCCAAGCCGCGCCCACGCGGAGCTATTTCTGGCATATTTCTTATCGCCTATGGCACTTTTCGTTTCGCGACGGAGTTTGTGCGTGAGCCCGATAAAGGGGTGGCGCTGGTGGGCTGGATGACTCGCGGCCAGTTGCTTTGCCTCCCAATGTTTGCCGTGGGGCTTGGGCTGTTGATATACGCCTATGTGGTGACTGGTAAAAGTGATAGCGCTAAATAAATGACAATTTTTGACGGGTTATTGAATGAAGCAGTATCTTGATTTAATGCGTGATGTCGTAGAAAACGGCGTCACTCGCGGCGATAGAACCGGCACTGGAACTCGTTCAGTTTTTGGTCGGCAGCTACGTTTTGATCTTGGCAAAGGGTTTCCTTTGGTAACAACTAAAACGGTGCATTTAAAGAGTGTCATCGTTGAGTTGTTGTGGTTTTTGCAAGGGCGCACTGATGTGAACTGGCTCAAAGAACGCGGCTGCAATATCTGGAATGAGTGGGCAACAGAAAGTGGTGATTTGGGACCTGTCTACGGCAAGCAGTGGCGTAGCTGGGTTTGCCCAGATGGCTCTACAATAGATCAAATTTCCCAGGTTATTGCCCAGATAAAAAAGAATCCCTACTCGCGGCGCTTGATTGTCAGTGCTTGGAATCCTGCTGATTTACCCGACGAATCCATGAGTCCACAGCAAAATGTGGAGCAGGGACGTATGGCGCTTGCAGCATGTCACACCTTGTTTCAATTTTATGTTGCTGATGGAAAACTGTCTTGTCAGTTGTATCAGCGCAGTGCGGATTTATTTCTCGGTGTACCTTTTAATATTGCCAGTTACGCATTGCTGACGCATATGATTGCGCAGCAGTGTGATTTGGGCGTGGGTGATTTTGTGCATACTTTTGGCGACTGCCATTTGTACAACAATCATATCTCTGACGACATAGTTTACGAACAATTAACACGCACTCCCAAAAACTTGCCTACACTAAGAATCTCGCGTCGACCTGATTCGATATTTGGGTACGAATTACAAGATTTTGAGTTTGAAGGCTATGATCCTCATCCTCGCATAGTTGCGCCTATTGCCGTCTAGTTGGTAGTTGTAGGTTGTTGGCAAATTTAAGTTTTAATAAAAAGGCGAAGGCTCCGCATGAAACTAGCCATTATTGTGGCGGCAGCAAAAAATGGTGTCATTGGTATAGAAAATCGTTTGCCATGGCACCTCCCCCAAGATCTGAAATACTTTAAGTCAGTGACCATGGGTAAGCCTGTAATCATGGGGAGAAAAACCTATGAGTCTATCGGTCGGTCTTTGCCGGGGCGCATGAATATTGTAGTGACGCGCGATAAGTCATGGAACGCATCATCTGATTTGGTGGTCGTACATAGTCTTGATGATGCGCTTAAGGTTGCTGCATGCAATGAGTCGGGCGCTGAAGAGGCAATGGTTATTGGTGGTGCGCAAATTTATCGAGAAGCTCTTCCCTTGGTAGATAGGGTGTATTTAACCGAGGTGGGTATTGAGCCAGAGGGAGATGCTTTTTTTTCATTACCGGATATGCGGATTTGGTCTCTTGAGTCGTCAATAGCCGGCGAAGAATCTGCGCAGCTACCCCACCGCTTTTTGGTTTATCGGCGAAACGCCTAATTAAATGCATTTTTCTTTTTTTGATTTTTTTCGTTGTGGTTTTTGTTGTTTTAATTTTTTGTGTTACCGGTTCGCTTATTTTGAAAGGTAATGTGTTACCGGTTTGATACCTAAATACACATGTAGAAGGTATAAGGATAAATCATTGGAAGTAGGCTATGTCGCTTATTACAATGCCGCCGTTCTTAGCCGCCTCGAAGAGGCTACGTGGATAACGCGTCTGTGGCAGCCTGTTGCCGCAAACTCACTTGATTGAACACCCAGTTGGGGGGATTATGAAAAAGCAGCGATTGAAAGCGGTGGCAATGACCACGATGCTTTCTGCCGGCGCGCTAATGGGTAGCGTAGCCATGGCAGATCAAACTCTGGATGCCGTACTTAAGGCGGGTCAAGCCAAAACTACTTTGGCGCAAGACTCCCAGAAGCGCATCGACAGATTGGCTCAGGAAACTGACGATCTGACACAAGAATTCAAACAACAGAATAAGTTGATTGACGATCTTCGTGTGTTTAACGCCCAAATGGAAAAACAAGTTGCCAAGCAGCTGGTTGTTGTTCAAGAGCTTGAGCAGTCAATTGAGAAGGTGACTGTTATTGAGCGTCAGATTCAGCCTCTGGTCTTCCGCATGCTGGATAGTCTGGAGCAATTTGTAAGTCTCGATAAGCCCTTCCAAGTAGAAGAGCGTAAAGAGCGTATTACTATGCTGCGGGCGAATCAGGATCGTGCTGACATCTCTGTTTCCGAAAAATTCCGTCAGGTGTTGGAAGCCTATAAGATTGAATCTGCATATGGCAGCACAATCGAAGCTTACAAAGGTACTCTGCCTATTGATGGACAAGATCGTGAAGTAAACATTCTTCGTGTTGGTCGCATTTCATTGATGTACCAAACAACTGATGCCAAGCAGTGCGGTACTTGGGATGCTTCTCAAGGTCAGTGGGTTTCTCTTGATGGTTCATACAATTCTTCCATTCTCAAGGGGCTCCGCATCGCGCGCAATCAAGCATCCAAAGATATCATGACCATGACAGTTCAAGCGCCGGAGGCAGCACAATGAAAATGAAGTTTGTAAAAAGCTGCTTGATGCTTGCTGTTGCTGGTCTTCTTGGCAGTTCATTCGCTGTTGCACAAGAAAAGGCTCAGACTTTAGACCAGTTATTGGATATGGTTAAGAAGTCTCAAATCAGTGAGTCTGCAGAGCATAAGCAACGTGAAGCAGAATTCGCTCGTGACAAAGCTAATCAGGCCAACTTGCTTGCCCAAGCAAAAGCAACTCGTCAAGCGGAAGAAGCTCGTTCTGCTGCGCTCGAGAAAAAATATCAAGAACAAGATATTTTGGTAGCCGCAAAAAAGACTCAATTGAATGAGCGTTTGGGTTCTATGAAAGAACTCTTTGGTCATTTGACGTCTACAGCCGGTGACCTCCGGGCAACACTGGAAACTTCAATAGTAAGTGCGCAGTACCCTAACCGTGGCGAGTTCCTCGATACATTAATCGAGAAAATGAACAGCAATACTCAATTACCAGATATCGAGGAAATTGAGCGCTTGTGGTACGAAGTGCAAAGAGAAATGGTTGAGACTGGTCGTGTTGTGAAATTCAACTCAACAGTTATTAAACCAAGTGGTGAGCAAGCACAACAAGAAGTTGTTCGTGTTGGTGTTTATAACCTGGTTTCTAATGGCATGTACCTGACATTTGACGGTTCTAAGATACAAGAGCTGCCTCGTCAACCAGTTGATCATTTGGCAGGTGCAAAAGCACTGCAAGACTCGACTTCAGGAATTGTTGACTTTGGTGTGGATCCAACAGGTCCTGCTGGTGGTCAACTTCTGACGGCTTTGATTGATACTCCTACTTTCCTTGAGCGTGTTGATCAGGGTGGTGAGGTTGGATATGTAATTGTTGCGGTAGGTTTCATCGGTGTTTTCCTTGGTTTGTGGCGGATGCTAGTTTTGTTCGCAATGACCTCAAAGGTGAAGGCGCAATTGAAGTCAGATAAGCCCAACTCTAACAATCCTCTGGGTCGTGTGCTGAAGGTTGCAGAAGAAAATAAGAATGTTGATACCGAAACTTTGGAGCTGAAGCTTGAAGAGGCTGTTCTTAAAGAGCGTCCATCAATTGAAAGTGGTCTGGCCGTATTGAAGATCATCGCAGCTGTAGCACCTCTCTTGGGGCTCTTGGGTACTGTTACCGGTATGATCGAAACCTTCCAGGCTATCACTATCTTCGGTGCTGGTGATCCTAAAAACATGGCCGGTGGTATCTCGGCAGCGTTGGTTACTACTGTTCAAGGTCTTGTGGTTGCAATCCCGGTTGTGTTGATGCACACCTTGGTTAACGGTCGCGCTAAAGCAGTTATTCAAGTGTTAGATGAACAAACTACCGGCATTATTGCTGAAAACTCTGAGCGTAAGTAGGAGATAACACATGCAGGCTTTAACGGACGCTTTTGCAGCCATTGGAGCCTTTATGGATCAGGGCGGCCCTTTGATGTATTACATTGCCGCCCTTACCTTTGCAATGTGGACTCTCGTTTTTGAGCGTGTGGTCTACTTTAAAGGTGGTCTAAAAGGTGAAGTCCAACAGGCTCTGAATAGTTGGGAGCAGCGTAAAGAGCGAAAGTCATGGAATGCACATCAAATTCGTGCAGCTATGGTTTCGCGTATGTCAGCAAAAATTAACAAAAACTTGGACATGATCACTACATTAATTGCTCTCTGCCCCCTTATGGGGTTGCTGGGAACTGTTACCGGTATGATTGAAGTGTTTAGTGTTCTGTCTCTGACTGGTGGTGGTGATGCCAAGTCAATGGCGGGTGGGGTATCGAAAGCAACAATTCCTACAATGGCTGGCATGGTTGCAGCTCTATCTGGATTGTTTGTAAATACATATCTTTCTCGAATTGCTGAGCGTGAAGATCGCTTGTTTGCTGACCATTTGACAATGGATCACTAAGTGATGCCGCAGTATTAACCTGTAATTAAGAGATGTCTCATGAGCAGGAACAACGCAAAACCTGAAGAAGAACCGCAGGCAATCGACCTCACGCCTATGCTTGATGTTGTATTTATTATGCTGATTTTCTTCATAGTTACGGCAACGTTCATTAAAGAAGCTGGCAAAGAGGTTGTGAGACCTGATGCGGTTACTGGTGATTCGAAGCCTAATGCTAGTATTCTGATTGCTATTGGTGATGACAATGAAATTTGGATTGATAAGAAACAAGTTGATCCACGTAGCGTTGTTAAAGTGATTGAGCGTATGCGCGCAGACAATCCCAATGGTTCAGTTTCAATTCAAGCAGATACTAAAGCTCGTATTGAATTCGTATTGGAGGTCGCTAATGCTGCGCGTGAAGCTGGCATTACCGATGTGTCTGTCTCTACTGAAGAGAAATAGATTGCTATGAACTTCGCAAAAGTAGGTATAGCAGGGCTGTTGGGGGTGGTTACCACCTTCTTGCTCTTATTTTTGATGTATCAGTTAGTGAATAATGATTTAGGCGAAGTTGCGCAGAAAAAGTCTGTGAAAATTCCTGATATCAACATGCCTGATACAAAAATTGAGACTCGTTTTGAGGATGCTAAACCAGAGAAACCAGAAGCCCCTGAAACTCCTCCAGATCTTCCGGAGCCAGAGTTTGAAGCGCCTAATGTGTCTGGTGAAGCATTGAATATGAGTGCTCCTATTGCTAAAGCAGGCATTGATGTTGGTGCTGGTTCATTGGCTTTTAGTGAGGGTGAATATTTACCTATCGTTAAAGTGCCGCCAGAGTATCCAAGTACTGCGTTGTCGCGTGGTATTGAAGGCTTTTGTACGGTTGTGTATACCGTTACAGAAACTGGTGCTACTCGCGATCCAGAGCCTATTGCTGATCAATGCGTCACCAAAGAGGGCAAGCCGACAACAGTATTTAACCGCGCGTCTGTTCGTGCAGCGCTCAAATTTAAATACAAGCCAAAAGTTGTGGACGGCAAGCCAGTCGAAGTGCCTGGTGTGAAGAACCGCTTCACTTACACTATGCAGAAATAAGGGGTAATGAAATGAGACAAGTATTTCCTGCCGTTTCAATTGCTCTTGGCAAAACTTTGCTAGTTACCGCCGTTGCTATTTCGCCAATTTTTGTTAATAACGCTGTGAATGTTTTTGCTCCCGGCGTTATTGAAATCGGAGTTGTACACGCACAGGTTAAAGCGAAGAATAAATATGCTTCGGCGGAGCAACGCAAATTCCCCAATGTTAGCGAATCTTTCGGTAAAAAAATTACCGAGGCTGCAAACTTCCTTCAACCGCAAGACGAATCTGTAAAGCCCGATCCACGCAAGGCTATGCAATTGTTGAATGAAATGGCTGCTAACTCAGCTAAGGCGAATGCGTATGAGCTGGTGTTGCTTAATCAGTATACTGGTTATGCTCATCTTGGGGCCGAGAACTATACTAAGGCTATCGAAAGCTTCAATAAAATGCTTGCTCAATCGCCTAACATGCCATTAGCAACCGAGGCGTCCACCATTCGTATTGTTGGGCAACTTTATTCCCAGCTGGATAATCCAAAGAAAGCATTAGAAACATTGCTTAAGTGGACTGACTATGCTGAATCCTTGAAGCCAGAAGACTCGTACATGTTTTCTACGCTTTATTATCAGCTTGAAGATAATAATAATGCGCTATTAAATATTAACGAGGCTGTTAGGGCGCAGGAGGCAGCTGGTAAGGTTCCTGCTGAATCTTGGTATATTCTTCAGCGTGGATTGTATTTTGATAAAGAAGATTACAAGAGCGGCTTGGTTGTTCTTGAAAAACTTATCAAACACTATCCAAAGGCGCAGTACTGGAAGCAGCTATCGCAAGTTTATCGCATGATGGATCGCACTAACGATGCACTCTATGCACTTGAAACTTGCTATTTAATGGATGGATTGACTACTGAAAAAGATCTTATCAATTTGGCATATTCATTTTTAGAGGCGGAAGTTCCTTATAAGGCCGTTAAGGTTTTGAAAAAAGGTATTTACACTGATAAAAATGTTGAGCCTACTGCTAAGAATCTGAAGTTGCTTGCAGATGCATATCGCTTGTCGCAAAACGCCAAAGAATCTTTGGTCGAGTATGAAAAAGCAGCACAGAAGTCAACCGATGGAGAAATGATCATTGGCTTGGCGCAAGCTTATCTTGCCAATGATAAGTTCAAAGAGGCTTCTAAGTGGGGCCGCGATGCTCTGAAAAAAGGTGGTATTAAGCGTGTCGACCATGCGAATATCACTGTTGCCCAAGCGGAGTTTGAGCTGAAAAACTTTGATGAAGCTATCAAGTTTTTTAAAGAGGCGGCAAAAGATGCGCGCAGTTCCAAGCTCGCCAATCAATGGGTTACTTTCTCTGAGCGTGAACAAGCTAGATTGAAAGCGTTGGCACAGCAATAATCCTTGTTGCGTTAATAAACAGACAATAAAAAAGCCAGCATTAGCTGGCTTTTTTATTGTCGCTAACTTGTCAAAATGTTGCTAAGAACTGCTTGTGCATTTTGTAGCTGCGCAAGCAGTTATGAATGCCCCTTTAATCCAGTTTACTCAAATCGCGCACCGCGCCTTTGTCGGCACTGGTTGCCAGCATAGCGTAGGCTTTTAGCGAGGCGGAGACTTTGCGTGGGCGAATTTCAGTTGGCTTCCAAGCAAGGGAGCCTTTAGCATTTTCTGCTGCGCGACGTGTTTCCAGCTCTGCGTCAGTCAAGACAAGATTAATGCTACGGTTGGGAATATCGATGCGAATGATATCTCCAGTCTGAACCAGGCCGATCGCACCGCCTGCAGCGGCTTCAGGGGATACATGGCCAATGGATAAGCCTGAAGTCCCACCGGAGAAACGGCCATCAGTCAGCAGTGCGCAAGCTTTCCCCAGACCTTTCGATTTTAGATAGCTAGTGGGGTAAAGCATTTCTTGCATGCCTGGGCCACCTTTGGGGCCTTCATAGCGAATCACCACTACATCTCCAGCTTTTACCTTGCCATCTAAAATGTCGGCTACTGCTTTATCCTGGCTTTCTACGACATAAGCTTTACCTTCAAATACCCAGCAGCTTTCATCTACACCTGAGGTTTTTACTACGCAGCCGTCAATAGCGATATTGCCTTTAAGAACGGCCAATCCACCTTCTTTGCTGTAGGCGTGCTCGACAGAGCGGATGCAGCCTTCAGCGCGATCACCATCGAGTGTTGGCCAGCGCGTTGCTTGGCTAAAGGCAACTTGAGTTGGGATGCCTGCCGGGCCCGCCTTATAAAAAGTTGCTACCGTTTCAGAGGAGGTACTTATGATGTCCCATTTATCCAATGCTTCTTGAAAGGTTTGGCTATGTACGGTTGGCAGTTGGTTGTGGAATAGGCCACCGCGATTTAGCTCCGCCAGAATGCCCATCACGCCACCTGCCCGATGGACATCTTCCATGTGATATTTTGGGGTATTGGGGGCGACTTTGCACAGTTGTGGTACTTTCCTGCTCATGCGATCCACATCAAACATGGTGAAGGGCACGTTTCCTTCTTGTGCGGCGGCGAGCAAATGCAAAATGGTGTTGGTGGAGCCGCCCATTGCGATATCCAATGCCATAGCATTCTCAAAAGCTTCAAAGCTGGCAATCGAGCGTGGTAATACGCTGTAATCATCTTGTTCATAGTAGCGTTTGGTTATTTCTACGATGCGACGACCGGCCTCGAGGAAAAGTTGTTCGCGATCGGCGTGAGTGGCTAGCAGCGAGCCGTTGCCGGGTAAGCTCAAACCGAGCGCTTCAGTCAGGCAGTTCATTGAGTTGGCGGTAAACATGCCTGAGCAGGAGCCACAAGTCGGGCAGGCAGAGCGTTCGTAGTCATTCACTTTTTCGTCGCTGGCTTGATCATCGGCAGCGATAACCATGGCATCGACCAGATCAAGTTTGTGCTCAGAGAGTTTGGTTTTACCTGCTTCCATTGGCCCACCCGATACAAAAATTACCGGGATATTCAAGCGCATGGCCGCCATCAGCATGCCGGGGGTAATTTTGTCGCAGTTGGAGATGCAGACAATTGCGTCGGCGCAATGGGCATTTACCATATACTCAACCGAGTCGGCGATGATGTCGCGGCTGGGCAGGCTGTAGAGCATGCCGTCGTGGCCCATTGCGATACCATCGTCCACTGCGATGGTGTTGAATTCTTTCGCTACACCACCTGCTTTTTCTATTTCGCGAGCAACTAGCTGACCGAGATCTTTTAAATGCACATGGCCGGGCACGAATTGGGTAAAGGAGTTGGCTATGGCAATAATGGGTTTGTCAAAGTCTCCATCCTTCATGCCGGTGGCGCGCCAGAGTGCGCGAGCACCGGCCATGTTGCGGCCAGAGGTGGTGGTTTTGGAGCGATAAATAGGCATAGCAGATGACCTCGTGGAGCTGTTGCGGGCAGTTAACAGCGGTGACATTCGAGTTACAGAAAAGAGCAAAAGCATAGCAGAAATCACCCGCTATCGGCAGGTAGATCTTGCGCGCTGAGTGCTCGGATTTGTGGATTGGTGTGTGTCCGGCCCCGAAGAGCCGGCAGGGCTAGAGTGTTTTGATGAAAATCTTGGAATTGCGTTGGTAGTTATAAAGCTGCTGCCGCTGCATTGGCAGATCCTCGAGTTTGCCCTGCACAAAACCTTGCTCGATAAACCAATGGGCGGTTTGGGTTGTGAGCAAAAATAGCTGTTTGATGTGCAATTTGCGCGCTTGTATTTCCATCTGTTGCAGTAGTGTCGAGGCCCGCCCTCCGTTGCGATATTCAGGGTGGGTGGCTACGCAGGATAGTTCGGCCATATCGCCATAGGGGTAGAGCGCGGCACACGCGATGATAGTGCCGTCTTTATCCATAACATGAAATTGGCCGATTTCCGTCTCCAGTAATTCACGGGAGCGCCGCACTAAAATACCTTGTTCTTCAAGGGGGCGAATCAGCTCCAATATGCCTGCAACATCATCAATACTGGCGATGCGCAGCTGTTCGTACTGACCGGAATAGATCATGGTTCCCAATCCATCGCGGGTGAAGAGTTCAGTCAGTAGTGCGCCATCGGTTTCATAGCTGATTAATTGCGCGCGCTGCACACCTTGCAGGCAGCTGTGGTAACAGGCGCTCACCGCCTGATACAGGTCGGTGCCGATGGTTTCCCCTTGGCTAGTCAGGTAGTCCTTGCACTCTGGCAGCGACAGTTGACGAATGAGATTGCCCTCGCTATCGCTTAGCCCATTGCCTGCAGTAAATGCCAATAACTTGTCGGCTTTGATGGCGCTGGCGACATGGGTAGCGACATCACTGAATGACAGGTTGAAAATCTCACCTGTGGGTGAGTAGGCCAGTGGCGACAACAGAACTACAGCTCCGGAATCCAACGCGGCGTTAAGTGATTTGGTGTGTACTTTGCGCACTTTACCCGTGTGTTGCAGGTCGACACCCTCGATAACGCCGTGGGGCATGGCAACCACAAAATTGCCGCTGATAACTTGCATATCGGCATCCTGCATTGGCGAGTTAGGCAGGCTGGTTGAAAGTGCCGCTTCGACAATTGTCCGTGCCTCGCCAATCGCTTGGATAACCAGACTCAAGTTGTCGCTGTCGGTGATGCGCAAACCTTTGTGGAATTGGCTCTGGCTGCCGGCAAGTTGCAGGCGCGCATCAATCTGCGGGCGGGCGCCATGAACTAATACCAGGCGCACATCCAGGCTACAAAGTAGGGCGATGTCATGCACTATATTGTGAAAATTGGTGTGCGTAATGGCCTCGCCTGGCAACATCAACACGAAGGTTTTGTCACTGTGTCTATTGATGTAGGGCGTGGAGTGGCGAAACCACTTGACGTAATCCTGGGTGTTTGCGGGCACTGTGGTTCTCTTTCTTAAAGTGATCAGTTAATGGTCAGTTGTTACAGGCAAAATCGCTCTATTAAGCCACGAACCAGTTTTACGGCGGGTTCGATTTGATTAAGTGGTATGAACTCGTCGGGTTGATGGGCCTGGTTGATAGAGCCGGGGCCCAATACGACGGTTTGCATTCCCAGTTGCTGCATAAACGGCGCCTCAGTGGCAAAGGCAACACTATCGCTGGCATTGCCGGTGAGCTCGGCACAGGTCTTTATCAACAGGCTCTGTTCATCTTCGCCAAATGGATCGACGCCCTCAAATAATGAGGAGAACACTATATCGGTTCCGCTCGATTCGGCGATAGGGGCGAGACGCTGTTGTATAGCGGCGCGCAGCTCGTTGTTATCCATGCCCGGTAACAGGCGTAAATCAAAATGCAATTCGCACTCACCGCAAATGCGATTGGCGCCATCGCCACCGTGAATACAACCTAGATTCAAGGTGGGTGTTTGCACAGCAAACGCGGGGTTGCGATATTTGGTTTGCAGCTCCTGCCGCAGGCTTAGCAGCTCGTTCATTACCTGATTCATCGCCTCCAGCGCGTTGTTGCCAAGCGCCGGGTTTGATGAATGGCCGCTCTGGCCGCGCACTCGCACGGCTTCCATCATGATTCCCTTGTGGGCGCGGATGGGGATGAGATTAGTGGGTTCGCCAATAACGGCATAGCGGGGCGAGAGACCACCGAGCCCCTGTTGTGCCAATGCGCGGGCGCCATTCATGCTGCTCTCTTCATCCGCCGTTGCTAGCACAATAAGCGGGTGTTTGAAGTGGTGCGCAAGATAGGGTTCTACTGCAGCCATTATGACCGGGAAAAATCCCTTCATATCGGTGGCGCCAAGGCCATAAAGCTTGCCGTCTTTCTCGGTGAGCTGAAATGGATCAGTTTGCCAGCGATTGGCATCGTAGGGCACTGTATCGCTGTGACCTGCCAAGACGAGGCCACCATCGCCCTGGCCTAGCGTTGCGATTAGATTAGCTTTACCCGCTTGGGTGAGCGGCATAATACGGGTATTAAAACCCAGTGCGGAAAAGTCATTGGCAAGTTGGTCAATCACGCCCTGATTGGACATATCCCACTGTTCAATGGCGCAGCTCACCGAAGGCAGGGCGACAAGCCTGTGCAGACGATGTTGATAGCGTTTAAGGTCGACGGTCATGATCCTGCTCGCAGAAAAACATTCGGGGTGTTATCGATGATTGCGCCTGAAAATGCAAGCTTGTGGAAAACACCAGGCAATAAAAAACCCGAGCTGGTTTCCCTGCTCGGGTTTTTTTGGGTGGAATGAGACTTAACTGAACACGCCTTTGAGGAAGTAGAAAAACAGAATCGACAGGCCTGCTCCGGCGGGTAAGGTAATAACCCAAGAGGCGAAGATACCGCCTATGACCCGTAAATTTAATGCTCCTATCCCGCGCGCCAAACCTACCCCCAGCACCGCACCCACCAGAGTGTGAGTGGTAGAAATGGGCAGGCCGAGGCCGGATGCAATGACTACGGTGGCGGCTGCCGACATTTCGGCGGCGAAACCACGGCTGGGGGTGAGTTCGGTAATCTTTTTACCAATGGTTTGCATTACCTTGTAGCCATAGGTTGCCAGGCCAACAACAATACCAACGCCACCCAATAACAGAACCCATGGGGCGACGGCGGCTTTGGCGCCCACCTCACCCGATTGAACAACACTGATTACCGCTGCCATAGGGCCCACTGCGTTGGCTACATCGTTGGAGCCGTGTGCAAATGCCATGGAACAAGCAGTGAAGATCATCAATACCCCAAACACGCGCTCTACACTGGAGAAACGGTTGTCTTTATCCGCTGTCTTGTCCTGGGTAATGCGGCTGAGAAGGTACATCCCAAAGCCTGCTACCACGAGGCCGATAATCGCCGCTATAAAGGTACTTTCCAGAAAGCTAAACGAAAGGTTGTGTGAGCTAAGTACATATTTCAGGCCTTTGAGGATGGTGACCATCGACAAAAAGAAACCTACCGCAAACATGTAAATGGGTATGTAGCGTTTGGCATTGGAAAACGGATCTTCTGTGTCCAGAATCAGGAATTGCACTGAGCGGAAAATCCAGAAAGCGAGGAAGCCTGCAATAACGGGGGTAATTACCCAGCTGCCGACGATGCCCCACACCTTGCTCCACTGCACCGCATCGGCGGAAATGCCCACGGCGGCAAAACCAATGATGGCGCCGACAATCGAGTGGGTGGTGGATACCGGCCAGCCCAAAATACTGGCGATTAATAACCAGCTACCCGCTGCCAGCAGCGAGGCGAGCATGCCGAAGACAAATAAATCCGGGTGGTCGGTCATCACGTCCAGTTCAACAATCCCGCTACGGATGGTTTCTGTCACTTCACCACCAGCCAGGTAGGCCCCGGCAAACTCAAATACCATGGCAATTAAAATGGCCTGTTTCATGGTAAGCGCACGCGAGCCAACCGAGGTTCCCATTGCGTTGGATACATCGTTGGCACCTATGCCCCATGCCATAAAGAGGCCAAAAGCACAGGCAAGAATAAACAGCACATGGCCGTATTCAGCAAATAAAGTCATCTTGAATTCCTCAAGGTAAAGGATTAATGCGCCAGCAGCAGTTGCAAACGGCCGCCCACATCGTGTGCGCGGTTGGCGATATCACCCACCCAGTCGATGATGTTGTACAGGAACATCACATCTACCGGGGGGAGCTGGGCTTCGAGGGCAAAGAGTGAGGTGCGCACGCCAATTTCCAATTGGTCGGCTTTCTCCTCAAGAATGTCCAATTCCTTGATCATATTTTCGACAACGGTCAGCTCGCGGCCGCTAAAACCGGTCTCGAGCAGCTCGTCCAGTTCGTTGATGGCGGTGAGCGCTTGCTCGGCTGCCGCAACACTGGCGCGCACAAATTCATTCATCTGCGGTTTCATGCTTTCGGGGATGGTCATGCGACGGCCCATGATGATACCGGCGATGTCTTTGGCGCGGTTGGGAATGCGATCCTGCATAGTTAGCAGTTCGAGCAGGTCGGTGCGTGGTACCGGCAGGAACAGGCTTTTGGGCAGATGCAAGCGCAGGTGCTTTTTGATTTCGTCCGCATCGTTTTCGAATTTCACCACTTGCTGCTGAATGCTGCTGGCGAGAGGCCAGTCATTGCCGGTGACAGCTTCAAAAAAAGGTACGAGTTCGGCGGCGGCTTTAACAGCCAGCGCCATGTGCTCTTGCATGGGCTTGATGGGCGAGCGGCCAAACAGGTTCGACAAGTTTGCAAAAGGCATGGTTATCCCCTCGGGTTGAAAGTGTGCGCAGTATAAAAACATCACTCGCCAAGGTCACGCAGCTTTATTACTTATTTATGACAAAGTTGTGATGCTTTTTAGCTGAACTTTTGTTAGTGGCTGGTATGGGTTGTTAGGCATAGGTGTCTAGGTTTCGGGTGTGTTGAGCTTAGTGGTTGCTGACCAAAACGCCAGCCTGTCGCCTTGTGGGCAGACTCGCGTCGGCAGAGCCGCTACAATCAGTGCAGGTTTTTAGTCGCAGCTCTCTTATTTACAGGAATAACGTCGATGGTGCTGGATCGGGTATTGGATTTGCGCGGCTTGATCAATGATCTGGTCGTTGATGGGCGCATGTCGCAGCTGGATGCCAATATGTTGCTCGGCGCCTCACGCAGCCGCGAACAGGCGATCATGCACCCGCTGGCCTATGTCGCCACCCAAAATCTGGAAGATTTACAGCGCCCGGGCAAGATTCTGGATGGCGATACGCTCACCGAGTGGTTAGCCAACAAGGCGCGCCTGCCATTGTTTCATATAGATCCGATGAAGATTGATGTCGCCAAGTGTACCGAGGTGATCAGTTACGCCTTTGCCAAGCGCCACGGTATTTTGTGCGTCAAAGTGGAGTCGGATCACGTCATCATCGCCTGTACTCAACCCTTTATGGCTGGTTGGGAGCCACAGGTGGAGCATGTGGCGCGCCGCACGGTGAAACGCGTGGTGGCTAATCCCGCCGACATCGAGCGTTTTATGGTGGAGTTTTACACCTTGGCGCGCTCTGTCTCCGGCGCCAGCGGAGCGACGGCGGCCTCGGCGATTACTAACTTTGAGCAGCTGGTGGAGCTGGGCAAAGCCAGCGATCCGGATGCCAATGACCAGCATATCGTCAAGATTGTGGACTGGCTGTTGCAGTACGCTTATGACCAGCGCGCCAGTGACATTCATATAGAGCCGCGCCGGGAAGTAGGGCGCATCCGCTTCCGTATCGATGGCGTTTTGCATTACGTCTACGAATTGCCCGCCAATGTATCCACCGCTGTCACCAGCCGCTTCAAGGTGTTGGCCCGCATGGATATTGCCGAAAAGCGCAAGCCGCAAGACGGCCGCATCAAAACCCGGCGCAGCGATGGCAGTGAAATTGAATTGCGTATGTCCACCTTGCCCACCGCCTTTGGCGAAAAACTGGTGATGCGGATTTTTGACCCGGAAGTGCTGCTGCGCAGTTTTACCGACTTGGGTTTAGTGGGCGATGACTATGCGCGCTGGTACTCCATGCTTACCCGCCCCAATGGCATCTTGTTGGTGACCGGCCCCACCGGTTCCGGTAAAACCACCACCCTTTATTCATCGCTGCGACAAGTTGCCACCGATGAGGTGAATGTCAGCACTATTGAAGACCCCATTGAAATGGTGGAGGAGCGTTTTAACCAGACGCAAGTGCACCACAAAATCGGGCTGGATTTTGCCGCCGGTATCCGCAGCCTGATGCGGCAAGACCCGGACATTATCATGGTGGGTGAGATCCGCGACCTAGAAACCGCCCAAATGGCAGTGCAAGCCGCGCTTACCGGCCACTTGGTGCTATCCACCGTACATACCAACGACGCGCCTTCAACCGTTGCGCGCTTGCTGGATTTGGGCATTCCTTCCTACCTCATTAATGCCACCTTGCTCGGGGTAATGGCGCAGCGCTTGGTGCGCACGCTCTGCTCACATTGCAAAGAGGAGGGCAGTATCAGCGCGTCGGATTGGCAGGAATTGGTTGCGCCCTGGAAAGTGAATGTGCCGGCCAAAGTCTATCGCCCGGTGGGTTGCCTCGAATGTCGCAATACCGGTTATTTGGGGCGACAAGGCCTGTACGAAATTCTGATGTTGTCTGAATCGCTCAAGGAAAAAGTTACCAGCGACTGCAACCTGCAGGAGCTGCGTAAACTGGCAATGAAGGAGGGCATGCGCACCTTGCGCTTGTCGGGCGCTCAAAAAGTCGCGGCGGGACTCACGACGATGGAAGAGGTATTGCGGGTTGCGCCACCACCGGAGAAGGCGGGTTAGGTGGTGAATATGCCCAATAAAAAATGGCGACCCGTGAGTCGCCATTTTTTTATGGTTAGCGGCAAGGTTTACGGCTATCAGAACAGCAATTTGATCCCTACAAACACCAGCATAATCGCCAGCGCCGGGCGTAAATAATGGTCGGCCACGCGGTGTGCCAAGTGGCTGCCCAGGTAAATACCGGGTAGCGAACCAATCAACAGGTTTGCCAATAATCCCCAATCCACATTGCCTAAACCGGCATGCCCCATGCCCGCTACCAGCGTCAGTGGCACGGCGTGGGCGATTTCAGTTCCCACCAAACGCACGGTGGGTAGCAGTGGGTAGAGCATAAATAAAGCTACTGTGCCCAGTGCACCTGCACCGATGGAGGTGATGGTCACTACCGCGCCCAGCACCATGCCGGTAAGCACCGTCGCAATCATCTGTTCGCGACGGCTCATGCGGGTAATCCAGGCGTCATTTTTACGGCTGTAATCAAAGATTCGGCGTTTAAACAAAATAGCGATGGCGGTGAGGATCAACGCGTAGCCAAGGGTGGTGCGAATAATGCTGTTGAGGGTGTCGGTATCGGTGTGTAAATAATGCAGTAGCCAGAGGGTCAGTGCTGCTGCAGGTAGGCTGCCCAGTGCCAGCTCGCCGGTAATCTTCCAGTCGATATTTTTTTTCTTGTGGTGGACATGAATACCGCCCGCTTTGGTGATGGCGGCGTAGAGTAAATCGGTGCCCACTGCATTGGCGGGGCTAACGCCGAAATAGAGCAGAATCGGCGTCATCAGCGAGCCGCCGCCAACACCGGTCATACCTACAATAAATCCCACCACCAAACCGGCGATAACATAGCCAAAATGAAAATCCATACCACTCCACGTGCGCCGGCTACACCCGGTATCCGGTTAAAGGCGTCAGAAACTGAAGGTGTTTAAAAATAAACAGGGCGCGCAGGCTAACAGCCCATGGCGGAGGCGGCTAATAATCATTAGTTAGGTGCTTATAACTTTACGGATTAATCTGGGCTGATTGTGATCAATCAGTGCGTGTTTAGTTATGAAAGCGGGTGAGGGGGGTGGGCAACGAATAAGAGCGAGGTCTATAGCGTGATTTGGCTGCACATCCCTGTGCAAAAAATACCTAGCGATCTGTTTGATTCAATACTAACTGGCCATTTTCTACCGGGATACGTGAACCTGGGTCATAGTCCAAACGCAGGGAAGATTCCTTGTCTTTCAAACGGTAGGCAACGTCGTAGCCGATCACATCTTCACGGCTGTCGTAGACAGTCTTGCAGCGTTTTTCCACGGTGGTGTAGGTGTCTTTTTGCTGCATATTGGCCTGCACTTTATCACCGGCGTAACCACCGGCTACCGCACCGGCCACAGTCGCCACTTTTTTGCCGTTACCACCTCCCACCTGATTACCCAGCGCACCGCCCACTACCGCCCCTATCACTTTACCGGCAATACGGTTGGTGTCCTTTACGGGTTTTTGATGAACGACGGTTTCGTCATAGCATTCTTCGCGGGGAATTTTGGTGGTTTTAGTGACTGGCACTGAGCTGAGTACTTCAGCGTATGAAGGCTCTTTTAAAAATTGGTAGCTGGCGATAGCCCCACCTGTGGTAGCCACACCCACGCCTAACAGTGTTCCGATAATCATCGATTTGTTCATTTGGTAATCTCCTGCAGTGATGCCCTCTAATCAGGGGCGATGGCGCAGTCTACGCTTTATTTGTCTTAACCAGAGCTTAATGATTCCAAACGGGTTTTTGTGGTGAGATCTGGCTGGCATTTTGACTGTGAAGCTTGTACTCAATGGCACACAAATAGGGAATCAAATAGGGCTCACTATTGCCTTGTTTTCGCTGGCTGATTGTTCCTTGAGCGGATACGGATATAGTGAAATCCCCGTGCTATAAACTGCTAGTATTCCCCCGTCTGGCCAATAATCGTGCCCCCTAATAACCGCGTTAAGAGTCCTGCGTTTATGTTGAATTTTTCCGCAATTCCCGCCGAATTACATGCCCCTGCCCAGCGCTATTGGGATCAATTTGAAGCAGCTGTCCAGAGTCAGAATCTTCCGCATCCGCGCGATTTGTTACCATCCTCGGTTGCCGCTGACGAGTTTTTTCGTCAGTTGACGCGCGCGTTTGTCGCGAGTGAATTTATTGCCAAAACCGTCGCGCAACGGCCGCCGTATTTAATTGAGCTGGTGCAATCTGGTTCGTTGTTTGAGGCGCAGACGGATGCGCATTTGGAGGCATTTGCGGCGGCGGTTAATGCGTGCAATACCGATGCGGAGTTGGATAAATGTCTGCGGCAACAACGGCAGATGGCGATGATCCGGATTATCTGGCGCGACCTGAATCGTGTAGCGGATATGCGCGAGGTGACGGCAGAGTTGTCGCGCTTTGCGGATAAATCCATTTTGCTCGCGGCAGAGTTTCACTATCGCGCTCTTGAAAAAATGTACGGTACACCGATTGGGCGCGAATCGAATTTGGCGCAGCCGTTTATGGTGTTGGGCATGGGGAAATTGGGCGCGGGGGAATTGAATGTCTCCTCGGATATCGACCTGATTTTTACCTTTCCCGAAGGCGGTGAAACCAATCACGCCAGCCGTGCGATTAGCAACCAGGAGTTTTTTATCAAGCTTGGGCAAAAGCTGATTAAAAGTTTGGATACGGTGACTGCCGATGGTTTTGTTTTCCGCGTGGATATGCGTTTGCGCCCGCACGGCCAGAGCGGTGCTTTGGCGATGAGTTTTGTGGGTATGGAAGATTACTACCAGACCCAAGGGCGCGAGTGGGAGCGCTACGCGATGATCAAGGCACGCACGGTAGCGATGGCTGGCGGCGAAGGACAAATTGCTGCGCGCAAATTGCTGGGTAAAATGTTGCAGCCGTTTACCTATCGCCAATATATCGATTTCAGTGCGATTGAATCCCTGCGTGAAATGAAAGGATTAATTGCGCGGCAAGTGCAGCGCAAAGGTATGAATCTCGATGTGAAATTGGGCGAGGGAGGCATCCGTGAAGTGGAATTTGTGGTGCAGGTTTTTCAATTAATTCGCGGCGGACGCGATGCGCGTTTGCGCAAACGCAAAGTGCCGGTGCTCTTGCCGTTTTTGGAGCAGGAAAATTATTTGCCGCCAGGCGCGGGTTCGGCATTGCTTGAAGCCTATATTTTTCTGCGCAATACCGAGCATGCGATTCAAGGTTATCAGGATAAACAAACCCAATCGCTGCCGGTTGATCCTATCGGACAATTACGTTTGGCCTGGGTGATGGGTTTTGAAAATTGGGACAGTTTTTTTGAAACACTCAGTCGCTATCGCCACTGCGTTAACGCCGAATTTAAAGCAGTAATTGCCGCACCGGATGAAGAGGTTTCTGTTGATCAAAAAGCGGTAAGTTTTTGGTTGGGGTTGTGGGAGGGCAGTTTGCAGGGCGAGGATGCCATTCACGCGCTGGAAGCGAGGGATATTGAGGGGGCCGCCGCGCTAATTAAAAACCTTGCCGATCTGCGCGAGAGTCGCACTGTGTTATCGATGCAAGCGAGTGGGCGCACACGTCTGGATGCATTTATCCCGCGTTTACTGCTGATGCTGTTGCAGGAGGCGCAGCGCGGTAAGCTGCCGCTGACTATTGCCGAGGCTTTTGCGCGAGTCATCCCGCTAATCGAGGCGATTGCGCGCCGCAGTGCTTATTTGGTGTTGCTGGTGGAAAACCCTACGGCTATCCAGCAGCTAATTACACTCTGTTCAGCGAGCCCCTGGATTGCTGACCAGCTTGCGCAATATCCAGCGCTGCTCGACGAATTGCTCACCCCGGAAAGTTTGTATGCGCCGCCCGATAAAGACTTGCTGCGCGATGAATTGCGCCGCGATGTGCTGCGCCTGAATTGGGATGACCTTGAAGGCCATATGGAGGCGCTGCGCTATTTCCGCTCGGCCCATGCGCTGCGGGTATCGGCGAGTGAGGTAACTGGTGCATTGCCGTTGATGAAAGTGAGCGATTACCTGACCTGGATCGCCGAGGTGGTGCTGGAGCATGTGCTCAATTTGGGTTGGGAGCATATGGTCGAGCGCCACGGCCGGCCGCGTCGCAGTGATGGTTCGGTCGATACGGCGCCGGATTTTGTGATCGTCGGCTACGGCAAGTTGGGCGGGATTGAGCTGGGGCACGGGTCGGATCTGGATCTGGTGTTTATCCATAATGCCGATGCCAATCTCAGCACCGACGGCGAGCGCGCCATCGACAATATTACCTTTTACACCCGCCTCGGTCAGCGCATCATCCATGTGCTGAATACCTACACGCCCTCGGGCAAACTCTACGAAGTGGATATGCGCTTGCGGCCGTCAGGTAACTCGGGGCTGCTGGTGTCATCGCTCACGGCGTTCGAGAAATATCAGGCCAATGAGGCCTGGACCTGGGAGCATCAGGCCCTGGTGCGCGCACGAGTAGTCGCCGGTAGTGCAGCCCTCGGTGAGGAGTTCGAGCAGGTGCGGCAGCGCATCCTCACGCGCGAGCGGGATCTGGATAAATTGCGCGCTGATGTAAGCGACATGCGCCGCAAGATGCGCGAGCAGTTAGGCTCTGAGTCCAAAGCCAAAAATAGTGCAGTAAATGCCGCTAAAACGCCGGTTTTATTTAATTTGAAACAGGATGCGGGAGGTATCGTGGATATTGAATTTATGGTTCAATACGCGGCCTTGGCTTGGGCATCTAAAGCGCCCGGGATCATCCGGTACACGGACAACATTCGCATACTCGGATCACTGGAAGAGGCAGGTTTACTCGATGCCCAATCCGTGGCCCACCTGATCGCGGCTTACAAAGCATACCGATCCACCGGGCACCGCCTCGCGCTACAGCGTCAGGAGGCGGTATTAGAAGGCGACAATCACTTCCTGACCGAACGCGCGCAAGTCACCGCTTTGTGGCAGCAGCTAATCGATCACAACTGATTTTATCGCCCCGAACATTGAGTGCTGCGCGGCTGTGGCCGCGCCTAACAATCCCTCAAACATACATACAGAATTATTGGAGTTGCTATGTCTTTTGCCGATCGCGACGGCGTTATATGGCTTGATGGTGAACTCATTCCCTGGCGCGACGCCAAGGTTCACGTGTTAACCCACACTTTGCATTACGGTATGGGCGTGTTTGAAGGCGTGCGCGCTTACAACAGCTCAACCATGGGCACCAGTATTTTCCGTCTGCAAGAACACACTGATCGCCTGTTCCGCTCGGCGCACATCATGCGCATGAAAATGCCGTTCACCAAAGACGTGGTGAATGAAGCGCACAAAATGGTGGTGCGTGAAAATGGTTTGGCCGAAGCCTATCTCCGCCCGATGGCATTTTACGGTTCTGAAGGTATGGGCTTGCGCGCCGACAATTTGAAAGTGCATATCATGGTTGCTGCCTGGCACTGGCCTTCGTATATGTCACCGGAAGCGCGCGATCAAGGTATCCGCATCCGCACCTCCAGCTACACTCGCCACCACGTGAATATTTCCATGTGTAAAGCGAAAGCTAACGGTCACTACATCAATTCACTGTTGGCACTGCAAGAAGCGCTGGACAGCGGTTGTGAAGAGGCTCTGTTGCTCGATGCTGAAGGTTATGTGGCAGAAGGCAGCGGCGAGAATTTCTTTTTGGTGCGCGATGGCATTATCTACACACCGGAACTGACTTCTTGTTTGGACGGCATCACCCGCAACACCATTTTCCAATTGGCTGCCGATTGCGGTTATACCATCAAAGAAAAACGCATCACGCGCGATGAAGTCTATATCGCTGACGAAGCATTCTTTACCGGTACTGCAGCAGAAGTATTGCCGATCCGTGAATTGGATGGCCGTATTATCGGTGAAGGTCGTCGTGGCCCGATCACGACCCAGTTGCAGGATTTGTATTTCAAATCCGTACGTGGCGAATTACCCGCGCACACCAACTGGTTGGCGCCGGTTGCAAAATAACCGCCAAACTAACGGAGCCGAATGGCTCCGTTATTGTTTTTCCTCTTCGTAATATCAAACGCCTATGACCGAGTTGTCGCCTGTGATCGAAATGGATTTTCCTGCCGAGTTAAAAAAGATCCAAAAAATTTTGGTGGTTGGCCCTGCATGGATCGGCGATATGATGATGGCGCAAACCTTATTCAAATTACTGAAACTGCGGAATCCACAAGTACACATCGATGTGCTTGCCTCGGGTTGGACGCGCCAATTGCTCGCACGCATGCCAGAAGTTCATCGCGTGATTGATATGCCGCTCGGGCATGGCGCCTTTGGTTTGGGCGCGCGGCGCGCATTAGGCAAATCACTCGCCAGCGAAGGTTACGAGCAAGCCATTGTATTGCCCAATTCTTTTAAATCAGCGTTTATCCCGTTTTTTGCCAATATCCCCCTGCGCACCGGTTGGCGTGGAGAATTTCGTTACGGATTATTAAATGATGTGCGCGTGCTGGATAAAAAGCGCTACCCATTAATGGTTCAGCGCTATGCAGCATTGGCGCTACCAAAAACTGCAGCGCCGTTACACGTTTTTCCTTTTCCGGAATTGCGTGTTGATAAAACACAGCAACCACAATTATTAACAAAGTTTGCGTTGCAGCTTAATCGCCCACTGTTGATACTTTGCCCTGGCGCCGAGTACGGCCCTGCCAAGCGTTGGCCTGAGCATTATTTTGCTGAAATCGCCGATGAAAAAATTCGTGCGGGATGGCAGGTGTGGTTAATGGGGTCGGCTAAAGATAATCTAGTGACTGATGCAATTCGTAATTTGCTGTTGGATGAAGAGCGGCAGCATTGTTATAACCTGGCGGGCAACACGTCGCTGGGTGAGGCGATCGAATTAATGGCCTGCGCTGATGCAGTGCTCAGTAATGATTCGGGTTTGATGCATATCGCTGCAGCGCTGCAAAAACCGTTGGCGGTGATCTATGGCTCTACCTCACCTGAGCACACACCGCCACTCTCCAATAGCGTAAGTATTATCAGCAACAAAATTGAGTGCGCACCTTGTTTTGAGCGTGAGTGTCCTAAAGTGCATCACAAATGTTTGCGCGAATTAATGCCGCAGCAAGTGTTGGTGGCACTTGATAAGTTGCAGAATAAAAAGTTGAATTTTAGTGAGAGGGAAATATGAATATCGCCATTACTATATTCAAGTATTTTCCTTTTGGTGGACTTCAGCGTTATATGCTTGCATTGGCTAATGAAGCTGTTGCTCGTGGTCACAAAGTGACAGTTTTTTGTGGTGTATGGCAAGGCGATTTTCCTGAAGGGGTGGATGTTCGTGTTATCAAACGTCCCGTTTGGTTTAATGTTGCCGGTGTGCGAAGTTTTACCGCTGCATTTCAGGATGTTTATAACAAGTCAGAATTTGATCTGTTGATTGGGTTCAATAAAATGCCAGGGTTAGATTTTTATTTTCTTGGCGATAGCTGTTTTGCGCAAAAAGCTCTTCTGGAACGTTCGTTTTTATATAAATTTGCTCCTCGAAGTGTTTTGTATCTGAATTATGAAAAATCTGTGTTTGGGGGAGATAGTTGCACCAATATATTGACTCAAATAATGAGCGAACAAAAAGTGTTTGCCCGTTTTTATTCGACGGCAATTGATAGATTTTTTTTGTGGCCACCAGATATTTCTCTTAAACATATACAAAGTTCTGGTCTGCCAGAAGTTAAGCTTGAATTTCGTCGAAAATTACACTTGCCAGATGCCGCTAAAATTATTTTATGTATTGGATCTGGGTTTCATACTAAGGGCGTTGATATTAGCATCGCCGCATTTTTTGAATTAACAAAAATTGATACTGATAATAAATATGCTTTGGTAGTAGTTGGTGCAGATGAGCCTGGGCGTTACCTGGAAATTGCTAAAAATTTGGGTGTGGATGCGAGTGTGTTTTTTTTAGGTGCGCTAAGTCCAATTGGTGATGTGCTTGCAGCAGCTGATGTTCTTTTGCATCCGGCGCGTAAAGAAATGGGCGGAAACGTAATCCTTGAATCAATGATTTCTGGCTTGCCTGTCATAGCGAGTAAAGTTTGTGGGTATGCTCCATATATATCAAGGTACTTGATGGGTGAGGTCATTGATAGTGGTGAAAAACCGCAAAATATTGCACGAATTATACTTTCAGTATTAAGTGTGGATAAAAATTATTGGAGCTGCTGTGCGCAAAATCTGTTGCAAAAAGAAAGTTTTTTTTGCAGTACAAAAACGGTCGTTTCTATCTTAGAGGATTTTTTTACTTCGAGCAAACGACATCAAGTGGTTGTCGCTAATTCTAAGCAGAAGGTAATACTGCGTGAAGAGTTGCTCGCAGAGTTTTCAGGGAGAGATATCTTTTCGTTGATGGAGAATATGCCTGGTGTGGTTGCGCGCGAAATGTCTGATCGTCAGACTCTGCGCTTTGAAATAAATGGCCAGGGTTATTACCGTAAATGGCATCGTGGTGTGGGTTGGAAAGAGGTCTTCAAAAACCTTTTACAGTTACGCATGCCTGTACTAGGCGCTAAAAATGAATGGGATGCGCTTAACAAACTGTGTGCGTTGAATGTCCCCAGTTTAGTTCCTCTCGCCTATGGTGTGCGCGGTAAAAGCCCGGCGTATCAGCAGTCATTTATCGTCACGCGTGAGTTAACGGATGTCATCCAGCTGGATCATTTTTTTGAGCAGCATTCAGTAAGTATTAAGACCAAGCGTCTAATTCTAACAAAAATAGCTGTTATTTCACGCGAAATGCATGCTGCAGGCATTAATCATCGTGATTTTTACCTGTGTCATTTTATGTTAGATATGGCCTCTTTGGCAGAGAATGTTGAACCGGATATTTATCTAATTGATTTACATCGTGCCCAGTTGCGTCTACAGGTTCCTGAGCGGTGGTTGATAAAGGACTTGGGGGGCCTATTTTTTTCTTCGCTAAATTTACATTTCACCTCGCGTGATTATTTACACTTTTTGTGTGTTTATTTTAAGCAAGATCTACGTGTTATTTTATCTGACAAAAAAAAACTGCTTGAGAAGATGCGGGCGCGTGCTTGTTCAACATATCGTCGCGACTTTGGTCATGATCCATTATTGCCGGGGTGAAGGGGTTAGTTTTTTATGAATTTATTTAAGTGTGAGTGGCTAGAGCAAAAATTGTTTGCTTGGTCATTCGGTGGGTTATTGGTATTTATAACGGCATTTTTCTGGGCGCCATCGCGCGATGGTCTGGAGGCTGTGTATGCCTTAGCTTTTTTTATTCCAATTCTGTTTGTGTTTTCCTTGAGCAAAATGAGGCTGTATTTTAGTTGCGGCTGGTATTTCGCAAGTGCACTGATCTATGCAATTTATGCAGGGCTAACCACTTTATGGTCTGCGGAGCCAGATATAGGTTATTTCACTCTTCAAGTTGTGGTGTTAACTGTTTGGTTGTTTGGTGTCACTTGGCTGGCATCGCTGAAAGAAATTAATATTGATGTGCTCATGGATCGATTGATCATAGTAGGGATTTTGGTTGGTATATCTTTATTGGTGGTTTTCTATCTTAAAAATGACGTGACATCACGGTTGGCTGGATGGTCAGTTTTGCGCAACCCTAATTCAGTTGGGGCTGCTTTTGGGGTGTTGACTTTTTTTGCATATTTTAAATGGTTGGAATCTAAAAGCATTAAGGGCGATGTTAAATATTTTGTTGCAATAATCTTGTTGGCAATTCCGTTGCTAATGTCGCAAAGCCGGGGAGCGATCCTGGCGTTATTTGTTGTTGCTGCTATGTCGCTACTTTACAGGTGGCCAAGTCCTAAGAAGATTTTTTTACATGTTTTTGCTGCGGGAATTGTTTTTATCGGCGTGCTAATCAAACTTGATGACTTGCTTGTTATGTTTTCGTCTCGTTTGGATGACGGATACCGATTAACGGTATGGACTGAAATCTTCTCTCGCGCAGTAAGTGAACACTTTTGGTTTGGTGTTGGAATGGAAAAGGAAGGGAGAATCATCATTCCCGATGTGGATGTATTTAATCATGCGCATAATGCTTGGCTGGATATTTTCTACAGGACTGGCTTTATTGGCTTGGTCCTGGGGTTAATTCACTTGTTTTATTTGTTGAGTAAGTTTTCACCTTCGAAACAGCTGCTGCCTTTATATCTTTGGCTTTTGTATGGCTGTTTAACCGCTATGGTTGATTCAAGAGGCTTTTTTTGGCAAATCGATGTTAGATGGTTTATGTATTGGATCCCGGCGGGGTTGATTACTGCTTTGCAAATATTGTCACACCCTTCATTTTCTTGTAATCAACGTATACCTGAGCAGTCAATGGAGACTAGATGACAAATAACGCTATCGTTGAAACCACCTCCTGGCGTATCTACCAGCGCCTGCTGCGCTACCTTAAACCTTATTTGCTCTGGTTCGGTGTCAGTGTAGTGGGCTATATCATTTACGCCGCCGCAAACGTGATGTACTCCCATGTAATGGAGCAGCTGGTGGTGGCGATTGAATCTGCCGATCCGGCGGCGCGTTGGTTGGTGCCACTGCTTATTGTGGGGGCGACCCTTATGCGTGGTTTGGGTATGTTTATCGGCGGTTATTTTATGGCGAAGGTGGCCTTTAATGTGGTTAATGACTTGCGCGTGCAGGTGTTTAACCACATGACCCAGTTGCCGGTGAGTGCGTTTGATGAGCGCCCCAGTGGTCATATGATCTCCCTGATTACCTACAACATTAATGGTGTGACGGTAGCCGCTACCGATGCACTAAAAAAAGGTATTCGCGAAGGCGCAACGGTGATTGGCTTGTTGGGCTGGTTGTTCTATCTGGATTGGAAGTTGACGCTGCTGTTT
The DNA here is from genome assembly GCF_000263355.1 of Cellvibrio sp. BR. Taxonomy (NCBI): domain Bacteria; kingdom Pseudomonadati; phylum Pseudomonadota; class Gammaproteobacteria; order Cellvibrionales; family Cellvibrionaceae; genus Cellvibrio; species Cellvibrio sp. BR. Next base: position 1,027,376 of record NZ_JH668200.1, read on the forward strand.
TTATCCGTAGCGCCAATCATGGGGCTACTGGTGACTAAAGTGGCCAGACGTTTGCGTCGCCTGAGTAGTAAAGTGCAGGATTCGGTGGGGGATATCACCCAGGTATCGAGCGAGATGATCAATGGCTATCAGGTGATGCGCACCTTTGGCGGTGAGACCTATGAGCAGGATCGCTTTATGCAGGCGAGCAAAAAGAACTATGCGCAGAATATGAAAATTGTGGTGACCAGTGCGGCCAATGCACCGGTGATGCATTTGTTGATTGCAGTATCCATGAGTTTGTTGATTTATGCCGCGTTGAGTTTTATGCAAATGGATAGCACCGCTGCCTTTATCGGCTACATCACTGCTGTAGGGTTGATTGTCACGCCGATCCGCCAATTAGGTGAAGTGGCACCAATGATTCTCAAGGGTGTGGCGGCAGCGGATAGCGTCTTTACCTTGCTCGATACACCCACAGAAAAAGACACCGGCACCTATGAAGTTGCGCGTGTTAAGGGGGAGGTCAGTTTCAAGGGTCTTGGTTTTAGTTATGCAAATCAGCAGCGGCCTGCACTGCGCAACGTGAATTTGTCGGTACGCGCTGGCGAGGTAATTGCTTTAGTCGGTAGGTCGGGCAGCGGCAAATCCACGCTGGTGAGTTTGCTGAATCGCTTTCACGATACTACTGAGGGCGATGTACTGATTGACGGTGTTTCGGTGCGCGATTACCGCCTCGCGAATTTACGCAGCCATATCGCGTTGGTGAATCAGAATGTGACCTTGTTTAACGATACGGTTGCCGGGAACATCGCCTACGGCAGTTTGCAAACACGCAGTCCTGAAGCTATTCGGGCCGCGGCTGACGCCGCCTATGCGACGGAATTCATCGATAAGCTGCCCGAGGGGTTTGAGACCATGATTGGTGAATCCGGCGCGCGCTTGTCTGGCGGCCAGCGCCAGCGGTTGGCGATTGCCCGTGCGCTGTTAAAAGACGCACCTATCCTGATTTTGGACGAGGCCACCTCCGCACTCGACAATGAATCCGAGCACTATATCCAGGCGGCGCTGGAGCGTGTGATGAAAGGGCGCACCACCTTTGTGATTGCTCATCGCCTGTCGACGATTGAAAACGCCGATCGCATTATTGTGATGGAGCAGGGCGAAATTATGGAGCAGGGCACCCACGCCGAGCTGATTGCGCTTGGTGGGCATTATGCGCGGCTGCATGCCAAAGAATTTAATGACCAGGATGAGTCGGCTTAGTGGTTAGCGCCGGTACAGATTGATACTGGCGATCAGTGTGAAATTAATGTGAATGACAGGAATGGGTTTTTTAATGGAACTTACCTCTGCAGGAATGACTATGCATATAACGATGCCCCATTTTGAAAATGCGCGTGTATTGGTGGTGGGCGATGTGATGTTGGATCGCTATTGGCATGGCATGAGTACTCGCATTTCGCCGGAGGCGCCAGTCCCCGTCGTGAATGTCAATCAAACCGAAGATCGCCCCGGTGGCGCCGCCAACGTGGCATTGAATATGAGTGCCCTGGGGTGCAAGGTGTCATTGGTGGGAGTGATTGGCAATGACGAAGCGGGCGAGATTCTGCAGCGCAGCCTCGCGGCGGCCAAGGTGCAGGCTGATTTTCAAATCTCTGCCACCAAACCCACAGTAACCAAATTGCGTGTTATCAGCCATCACCAACAGCTGTTGCGCATGGATTTTGAGGACAAATACGGCCCTGAAGACAGTTGCGATTTTGTCGCCAAAGTTGAGCGGTTGATTGCGGATGTTGATGTGCTGGTGCTCTCCGACTATGCCAAAGGCAGCTTGCAGGACTGCAGTTCGCTGATTGCCCTCGCGCACAAGGCGGGCATTCCGGTTCTGGTCGACCCTAAAGGTGATGATTTCAACCGCTATCAGGGCGCTGACGTTATCACTCCCAATTTTGCCGAATTTGAAACGATTGTGGGCGAGTGTGCGAGTGAGGAAGAAATCGTCGCCCGCGGCGAAACCCTCATGGCTGGCCTTGACTTGCAGGCCTTGCTGGTGACTCGCGGCGAACATGGCCTCAGCCTGTTGCGCCCCGGCCAAGCGGAGCTGCATTTGCCAGCGCGCGGCCGCGAAGTATTTGATGTAACCGGCGCGGGCGATACCGTTATCGCGACACTGGCCGCTGCTATTGCATCCGGGCAGCGCCTGCCTGAGGCAACGGCGCTGGCGAATATTGCCGCCGGTATAGTGGTGGGCAAATTGGGTACGGCTATTGTGAGTGGCCCGGAGTTGCGTCGCGCCATTATTGCGGATCAGGGTGCGCAAAGGGGGGTGGTGAGCGAAGAGCAGCTGCTGTTGGCGATAGAAGATGCCCGCGCCGCTGGCGAGCGCATTGTATTCACCAACGGCTGTTTCGATATTATCCACGCCGGCCATGTCGGTTACCTGGAGGAGGCGCGCAAGCAGGGAGATCGCCTGATTGTGGCGGTGAATTCCGATGCTTCCATCCGTAAACTCAAAGGTGTAGGTCGCCCCATCAACCCGCTTGATCGCCGCATGGCGGTGCTGGCAGGTCTGGAAGCTGTCGATTGGGTGGTGCCTTTTGAGGAGGATACCCCCGAACGTTTATTGCGCCGCGTCAAACCTGAAGTATTGGTCAAAGGTGGTGATTACCGCGCCGATCAGGTAGTTGGCGCACCGCTGGTCAAAGCTTACGGCGGCGAGGTACGGGTGCTGGGTTTTGTCGAAAACTGCTCGACTACCTCGATTGTGAATAAAATTCTGCATCAGTAATCTCACAGTGCAGCTATAACCGCTATGGCTGCACATTTTTGGTGCCGCCTTGTCATCAGATATTGACTAGACTTCGTATAGTGTCTTATCCGACAACAAGGTGTTCCTGTGAAAACCTCATACCCCTCTCGTTCTGCTTATCCATCCTCTTCCCGAACCAGTAGTCTGGTTGATTTTGTGATTAACTATCGTCACCACATCGATAACATCATGCTTTGGGTAACGGGGCTGGCGTGGCTTATGTCGCTGCTCTACGCAGCGGTACATGGCACCTGGATGCTGGCATTGGTTGTCGGTGGTTTGTTTATGGGCATTAACTGGTTTGCCATCAAACTGGTGAATCATCCACAGATCACACCGGCAATCATTGCCATTGTTTATATGTTGTTTGTTTCGCTTCATGTGCATCAACTCAAGGGCATGATTGAGGCGCATTTTGGTTATTTTGTATTTCTGGCTGCACTTTTTACCTACCTTGATTGGCGCCCCTTAATCTGGGCTGCTGTCGCCGCTGCGGTGTTGCATGTGGTTATTCACCTGCTGCAAGAGGCGGGCGTCCCGATTTATCTTTTCCCTGATCATATGCACTCCTGGTCGATAGTGGCCATGCACGCCTTTTATGTGGTTATTGAAACCGCGGTGCTGGTGGTTCTGGTGCGGCTTGCCAGTCGCTTGTTAATAGTGGCTCACGAGTTGGTTGAGGTCACCGAAACGATGGTGGTTGATGATAGCCGTATCGATCTGGGGGTTCGCTCCCGCGCGCGCAACAATGCTATTTTGGATCGATTAAATTGGCTGCTGGAGTCTATTGCCCAAGCGGTTCGCTCTGCCTTGTCCGCACAGGATGAGGCGGATAAAAACCTGAGTGTGCTCGCTGCTAATGCCGGTGAGCTGGTAAATATGGCGGGGCAATCGCGCCGTGGCGCGCAAGTCATTCGCCATGCTATGGACAATATGCATCAATCGTTTGTGGAGGTTGCCGCGCAGATCCAGCGCGCGGCCGTGCTCACCGAGGAGACGGTTCATGCCCAGCGCGAGGGGCAAGTGGCAGTGAAGGTCGCGCGCGAGGGGATTGCCGAGTTGTCGCGTATTTTGGGGGATACCGCCCACTCTATCGATACCTTGGCGAGTGATTGTGCTGCCATTACGTCTACCCTGACAGAAATACAGGGCATAGCTGAACAAACCAATTTGCTGGCGCTCAACGCGGCGATTGAGGCGGCTCGTGCCGGAGAGCAGGGCCGTGGTTTTGCCGTAGTTGCGGATGAAGTGCGCACCTTGGCGCGACGCACCCAGGTCTCCACCGAAAATATCAAACAGATCGTCAGTCGTTTGGTGTCAGGCTCAAGCGCATCGGTGCAGGCGATGAGTGAAAGTCGACAGCGCGTACTGGCGAATGTCACCAGTTCCGAGGCGGTAGAGCAGATCTTTGGCCGTATTGCCAAAGCAGTTACCGAGATCAATAAAATTAGCCAACAAATCGCGGCCGCCACTGAAGAGCAGACCCAGGCTTCCGAGTCCATTACCCAGCAAACCGGACAATTGGATAGTTTGAGTGAGGAAACGGCGCGCATTGTGGCGCAGAATCGCCAGATGATTGCGCATTTACAAAGTGCATTTGCGGAGCTGCAACAAGCCTTGACCAAATTTCACTAAGCGATGGTGTCGATTCGGCAGCATAAAAAAAGCCCCCGTCAGCACAACTGGCGGGGGCTTTGTTTTATGGGTTATGGGTTATAGGGCGCGGCGATTAAGCCGCCAGCTCCAGAATTTCACGGGAGGCTTCCGGGGTGATGGCGCCGTGCTCACCCAGTGCCAGCAGCTCGTGTTTGATCAGCATATCGACCAACTTGGGGATGGAGTCGCGGCCTACACCGTAGCCACTGAGCGTGGTGGGGGTGCCCATCTGCTCAAAGAAACCGCGGGTGGCGGCGATGGCGGCATCGATCAAAGCCTCTTCATCGCTGTGATTCAGGTTCCATACGCGGCGACCGTATTGCACCAGCTTGGCGTGTTTTTTCGCGCGCTGATGTTGCATCACTGCCGGTAAAACAACCGCCAGGGTTTGGGCGTGATCCAAGCCATGCATCGCCGTCAGTTCGTGGCCGATCATATGGGTCGCCCAGTCTTGCGGTACACCCACACCGATCAAACCGTTGAGCGCCATAGTCGCGGCCCACATTACATTGGCGCGCACGGCGTAGTTGGTCGGCTCTTTCAGCGAGCGCGGACCTTCTTCGATCAAGGTCATCAATAGGCCTTCGGCAAAACGATCTTGCACCTTGGCGTCTACCGGGTAAGTCAGGTACTGCTCCATAATGTGCACAAAGGCATCCACTGCACCGTTGGCAATCTGGCGCGGTGGCAGGCTGTAAGTGGTGGTGGGGTCGAGAATTGCAAATTGTGGATACACCAGCGGGCTGCCGAACGCCAGTTTCTCGTGGGTGGCTGCTTTGGTGATCACCGAATTGCCATTGCTTTCGGTGCCGGTGGCAGGCAGTGTCAAGATGCAGCCAATAGGCAGGGCGCTATTAAACGGCGCATGTTTAGCCAGAATATCCCAGGGTTCACCGTCAAAATTCACCGCCGCTGCAATCAGTTTGGTGCCGTCAATCACGCTGCCACCACCAACGGGCAAGAGGAAATCGATCTGCTCTTTTTTGACCAGTTCTACTGCTTGCATCAGGGTTTCATAATGGGGGTTGGGTTCGATACCACAGAACTCAAACCAGGTTTTGCCTTCCAGTGCTTTAACAACTTGATCATAAACACCGTTCTTTTTGATGGAGCCGCCGCCATAGGTCACCAGAATGCGGGCATTGGCGGGAATCAGGTTGGCAATTTCTTTGATTTGGCCTTCACCAAAAACAATTTTGGTGGGGTTGGAAAAAGTAAAATTTTGCATGGCATATAATCCGGTAAAAGATAATTAATATTGTATTACAAATTGGCTATCACTTTAGCTGTTGCACTGCATTAACACGATGGGGTTTACCCAAATTTACGAGCGAATAATCGACAGCTGGTTGCCGTCGATGCGAAAAGGAATCGCCTCAAGCTTGCGGCCAGCGCAGGGCCCAGCCACACATTTACCTGAGTCGATCACAAACAGTGCGCCGTGGTTGGCGCATTGGATCATGGTGCCGCTGCTATCCAGAAACTGGTGTTCTACCCATTCCAGCGGTATGCCCAAATGGGGGCAGGCATTGCGATAGACAACTATCTTGTCCTGCTGCTTGACCACCAGCAGTTTGAGATCGCCCTGTACAAACCCTCTGCTACTGCCCTCGGGTATTTCGTCAAGCGTGCACAGGGGGATCAATGCAGTCACAGATATCAACTCAGGTTGGGGCTAGTCAGGGCTAGTCAGGCGCAATTTGCGGGTGAGTAGTTTGCCATCGCGCACCACACTGACATTAACCTTATCACCGGGTTTGTAGTGTTCCAGAGCGCTGAGTAGTTGATCGTCGTTGGTGACTGGATAGTCCTCAATCGCCACAATCACATCGCCCAAACTGATTTGCCCCCAACTATTGCGTTTGGCGCCTTGCAGACCGGCTTGCGCGGCGGCGGAGTTGGGTTCTACCCGTAAAATGGGCACGCCCTGAATACCAATTTGTTGCGCCCAGTGATCGGGTGCCACCGCTACGCCCAATACGGGGCGCACGATGCGGCCATGTTTAATCAGCTCCGGCACCACTTCTTTTACGGTATTCACTGGAATCGCAAAGCCGATGCCAGCGCTCGCACCGCTGGGGCTATAGATCATGGTATTCACACCAATCAGCTTGCCCTCGGAGTTGAGTAGCGGCCCGCCCGAGTTGCCGGGGTTGATGGCGGCGTCTGTCTGGATCACATTGGTAATTTTGCGTTGGTTGGGCGATTCAATTTCACGCCCCAAGGCGCTTACCACACCCGTTGTCAGGGTGGCATCCAACCCAAAAGGGTTGCCAATGGCTAACACCTTGCGGCCAACACGCAGGTCGGCTGAGTCACCCAGTGGCAAAGCGGTTAATTGGTCGGCGGGCGCTTTAATCCGCAGTACGGCTAAATCCCGCTCCGGTGCTAAACCCACCACTTCGGCGGGCCAGTTGGATTGATCTTGCAGGGTGATGGTGATTTGACGGGCGCCCTCTACCACGTGGTAGTTGGTGACTATGTAACCGCGTTCATCCCACACAAAACCGGTGCCGGAACCGCGTGGCACCGTGACGAGATCAAACGAGTAGGGGTTGCGCGCCAGCTGTTGATTGGTGACAAAAACGACGCTCGGGCGAGCGGCGTCAAACACCTCCATGCTATTGCGCTCATCATCGGTGGAAAAAGCATTGGCGACAGCGCTCAAGGCGCTGGCGCCACTCATTAAGGTAACAAGCAGCCAGCGCCAGAGTGTCATGCGGCGATCCTCGTACTTAGGCGGCGTCGCGCAGGGCTTGGATACGCGCTTCCAGCGGTGGGTGGCTGGCAAATAGGCTGCGCATACCACCGCTGATACCAAAGGCGCGCATGCTGCTTGGCATTTGGCTTTCTGCACCGGCGCCGCTTTCAGCTTGCAAGCGTTGCAAGGCGCGAATCATGGCACCGCGATCCGCCAGCGTAGCACCGGCGTGGTCGGCGCGGAATTCACGGTAGCGGGAGAAGGCCGCCACAATCATCGAGGCTAAAACACCCAGTACGATTTCAGCGACAAAGGTGGCGATCATAAAACCAAAGCCACGGCCGCTTTCATTCTTGAGCAATACACGGTCGACAAAGTCGCCAATGATGCGCGCAAAGAACATCACAAAGGTGTTCACCACACCCTGGATTAGGCTGAGAGTAATCATGTCGCCATTGGCAACGTGGCCGATTTCGTGCGCTAACACAGCCTTCACTTCGTCGCGCTCAAAGCGTTGCAGCAGGCCAAGGCTCACCGCCACCAGCGCCGCGTTGCGGTTCCAACCGGTGGCAAAGGCATTGGATTCCTGTGCGGGGAATACACCGATTTCCGGGGTTTTAATGCCAGCTTTTTGCGACAGCTCTACCACGGTATCAACCAGCCATTGCTCATCGGCATTGCGGGGTTGGTCAATCAATTGCACGCCCATGGTCTTTTTTGCCATCCACTTGGAAATGAACAGCGAGATAAAGGAGCCGACAAAACCAAAGACCGCACAGAATACCAGCAGGTTCTGCAAATCCAGTCCACCTGCTGTGCGATAGCTGCCTACACCCAAAAGGCTGAGCACAATGCCGGCAACAACCAGAACCGCGATGTTCGTTAACAGAAACAAGCCAATACGTAACACGATAGGATCTCCCATAGAAGTTGATGCGCTGGTTTATACGCAGCGTCGGGGGAGTATATGTGTGCAGGGAGGGATTATTTCAATCGCGGCAGGTTAAGAATCGCAAAAAATCACGGCAAAAGAAAAATGGCCGCCACAGGGGCGGCCCAAGCAACCGTGTTAGCCAAGAGACTTGTGCAGAAATGCTCGCAGAGAAAGTCCCAAGGGGTGAGCCGTTTTAACAATCGACTTGCAGGGCGATCATCAATTCCGCTCAGCTGCTGTGGGGAGAAATCCGCAGCAACGAATTAACGATAATCGTTCTCATTTGTTCGGTCAAGTCTTTTTTGAGAATAATTCTTGTTTGTGAGGTTGTGTTTTAAAGTTCCGGGCTTTTGAGTTGCAGCAACTGGCTATTTAGCTGGTTAATTTTGGCGGCCATTTCCTCGATAAGCCCCAAGCAAATCTGGGGTTGATGCTCAATCAAGGCGATAAACTCCTCTTTGCGTACCGCCAGTACAGTGCAATCACTGGTCGCCACCACCGAAGCCATCCGTGGTTGGCGAGTGAATACGGCGAGGGCGCCAAAAATTTCGTTCGGGTGGATCTGCCCCACAGTGACACCATCGCATACTGCCTTGGCGGAACCCTCCAACAGGGTATAAACCTGATCCGCGGTATCGCCTTGCTGGATAATGGTTTCACCGCTGCGGAAGTGTAAAAAACCAGCGGCAGGTTGGAATTCACCACGCAGTTCCTGGGTGAGTGCCTGCTCAAAGTAGCTGATGGAGCAGACCAAAAAGTAAGTCCAATTGCGCTGGTATTTCAGGTCGCTGTTGGCCTGCTCGACCAGCGCGTCGCGTTCGTAGGCCACTAGTTCCACCGGGCTGCTGCAGCTGAATTGGCCTTGCGGCAAGTTCAGTGAGCGCGGTAATCCGAGCAGGTCGCCCGCCTCAAAATGCATGACCAGCTTGCCCTGCAGGTAATAATCGACCTGGCCTTCCATGAGGCGCAGTAGGCGGGTGGGGGCGATATCGGCAAAAATGTCATCGCTCGCGGCGACCCGAAAAGGCTCCTCAGCCGGTGTTACCGGTGTGCAGATGAGTTCAGTCAGCGCACCCAGTTTGGCGGCCAGCTCGGACATTAATTCGGATTGTTTGGTTGAAAGGTACATAGAATCCCCGGCGACAAAAACACTAAATTAGGCAAAGTTTTAGTGTAGCCTGTGACGGAGAAAAAACTGCGTGTAAAACCACATCTGCGCACAGATGTGGTTTTTATTTATGCGGTGGCGTGAGTTAGCTCGTCGGGTTGTTCGGCTTCTTGCACCAAGCGGGCTTTAAGGTCAGGGGGAATGTCGTTCCAGTGAATATCCATCAGTGCACCCTCAAGGGCGTAGAGCATGACTTTGGATACATTAATATTGCGGGCGCGAATGCGGCGATAAGTTTCTACTGCCCCCAGACGCTTGAGATCCGCGTGGGTATTAATCCCTATTGCGCGGAGGATATTGACCGATGCTACGCCCAGATTCTTTAACTGTAATAACTCACTTTGACAGGCTGTCATACAGTGCGACTCTCCATTATTGTTGTCGGATGTTGTGTTCAAATTTTCCGTTTACTGCGGGCCTTATCTTACAGGCTTGATTTAGTGGTGCAATTCTTTTTATGGGGCTTCGGTCAAAAAATTAGCTACGCAATATTGAGTGCCAGCGCGAAGTTTGTGCGCTACCGCGCTTAGTGTCGGTGATCATGAGCGTGGAAAAATTTGGATAATTAATAGCTATGCACAATTGGATGAAACAATTATTACTCGGGCTGGATGAGCGCGAGTTAATTGAATTACCTGCGCTGCAATGCCGTGTGCATCGCGCGTTGGAAACCCCGTTGCTAGGTTTGCAAACACGCGCGGCAGCCGCCGGTTTTGATTTGCGAATTGCCAGCAGTTATCGCAGTTTTGAGCGCCAGCGGATGATCTGGAATAACAAGGCATTGGGGTTGCGTCCGGTGCTGGATAGCGCCGGAGCACCGCTGGATTTAAGCCTAATGAGCGAGCGGGATATTGTCCTGGCGATTCTGCGCTGGTCGGCATTGCCCGGCGCATCGCGCCATCACTGGGGCACCGATATTGATGTGTATGATGCATCGCGCATTGCGCCTGATTATCAATTGCAACTTACGGTGGCAGAGACGGAAGGTGATGGCCCTTTCGCAAAATTTCATTGCTGGTTGAGCGAGGAGTTGTGTACTTCTACCGGTAATTTTTTTCGCCCTTACGCGCAGGATTGCGGCGGCATAGCCCCCGAGCCCTGGCATTTAAGTTATGCACCACTGGCCAATGAATTTGCCCGGGAATATTCCGAAACCTTGTTGCGTGAGCAATTGGAGAAGACGGAGTTGCAATTAAAAAATACTGTACTGGAAAGCCTGAGTGAAATTTATCAGCGTTTTATTTGTATCAGTAAACCTTAACCCAAAAGCCACCAACCACATGACAGGATTGCAGTGTGACTGATTCTTCTATCGCCTCGCCGCGTGTAAATAATTCGCCAGTGCAACATCAGCCACCGGTATCTAAATTGGCTATTCGCTCCTGGATGTTATTTGATTGGGCCGCGCAGCCATTTTTTACGGTGGTGATTACCTTTATTTTCGGGCCTTATTTTGTCTCGCGCTTGGCTGAAGATGCAGTGCAAGGGCAGGCGGCTTGGGGTTATACCGTGACTATCGCCGGGGTGATTATCGCCTTGCTGGCGCCGATATTAGGTGCCGTCGCGGATGCCACCGGCGCGCGCAAACGGTGGATCGCTTTTTTTGCGCTGATCAAAATTACTGCACTGCTATTGCTCTGGTTTGCGGCGCCCGGCTCCGCGTTATGGTTGCCTATGGTGTGTGTGATTTGTGCGATGGTCGCCGCTGAATTTTCGATTTTGTTTAACGATTCCATGATGCCGCGCCTGATCCCCGCGCAGGATATTGGCCGCGTTTCCAATCTCGCGTGGGGGCTCGGTTATCTCGGCGGTTTGGTGGTGCTGTTCAGTGTGTTGCTGCTGTTGGCGGGCAGCCCTGAAACGGGCAAAACCTTGTTGGGCATTAAGCCCCTGTTTGGCCTGGATGCGACTCAAGGTGAAGATGCGCGCATCACCGGCCCCTATGCCGCGCTCTGGTATTTAATTTTTATTGTGCCGATGTTTTTATTTACCCCCGATTCCCATGGCGGCGTTTCATTGTTGCGCGCAATTAGCGGCACGCTGCGCGAATTAAAATCCACCCTGGCGGAAGCGATGCAGCGTAAATCCCTGCTGCGCTTTTTACTCGCACGCATGGTGTATCAAGACGGCGTGAATGGCTTACTGGCATTGGGAGGTACTTTTGCAGCGAGCATGTTTGGTTGGCAAACCATTGAGATGGGTATCTACGGCATTTTGTTATTAGTCGTGGCGATTGGCGGCTGTGCTTATGCTGGCCGGTTGGATGCACAGTTAGGTTCCAAAACCGTCGTGCTGATGAGTTTGCTGCTGTTGATTGTGGCTACCTTTGGCATAGTCTCCACTGGGCCGGGTTATTCGCTGTTTGGCTGGGTGTCATTATCCACCGCAGATAGCGGCGGATTATTCGCGACCGCAGCAGAAAAAGTGTATATCGGTTTTGGGTTATTAATTGGCATCGCCTTTGGGCCAGTGCAAGCGTCATCGCGTGCGTATCTGGCGCGCAGTGTTAACGCCGATGAAGCCGGTCGCTATTTTGGGCTTTATGCATTATCGGGCCGCGCGACGGCATTTTTAGCCCCCATGGCGGTGGCGAGCTTAACGCTCTACGCTGATTCGGCGCGTATCGGCATGTCGGCGCTGTTGGTGTTTTTAATCGCGGGTTTATGGTTGCTGCTAAAAACTCCCTATCCCGCGTTGCGAGCTAGCTGATTTTTTTATCGTTTATTTTTTCTCATTTTTGTTTTTTTGTTTTTTTGTTTTTGTTTTTTTATTGTTGTTGACGGCATTTACGAGGTACTCATGCTGGTTATTTTTGATTGTGATGGCGTGTTGGTGGACAGCGAAATTATCTCGGCACAGGTGTCGGTGGATTGTTTAAAGGCGGTGGGTGTTGAACGCAGCCTGGATTATATTTTGGAAACCTATCGCGGCAAATCGGTGGCGGATTGTATTCGCATGATTACCGATGAGTTGTCATCGGCTGCCGATTGGCAGCAATTGGCCGAGAGCGAAAAAGCTGAACGCGGCGCGCAATTTTGGCGGCAGGTACAACTGCAAACCCTGGTGGTGTGTGAGCAGCAACTGGAACCGGTAACCGGCGTGATGATGGTGTTGGATTATCTGCGCGATCACAAGATTCCCTTTTGTGTGGCCTCCAACGGCAAACATGAAAAAATGCGCATGACGCTCAACAAAACCGGCATCATGCCCTATGTGCAAGGGCGTGTTTTCAGTTTTGAAGATGTTACCCGCGGCAAGCCCGCGCCGGATTTATTTTTGCACGCCGCCAAAACCCTGGGTGTTCCTGCAACTGAGGCAATTGTGGTGGAAGATTCACTCACCGGCATTCAAGCGGCGGTGGCAGCGGGCATGCGCCCCTTAGGTTATTGCCCGCCCAATCACGATGGCAGCGACAATTGTTTGGTAAATGAAATGCGCGCGTTGGGTGCGACCGTATTTTTTTCGATGGATGAATTAATTCCGTTAATTTTGCAACAGGGTTAAGCATGGTTATGCAATCTGCGGGGGCGATATTTCCGCCCGACCTGGACGTGTGGCAGGAAATTCACACCGAGGCCAAACAAGCGAGTAAAGATGAGCCGGTGCTGGCGAGTTTTTATCACGCCACGATTTTAAATCACGCCTCGTTTGCGGCGGCGATCAGTTTTCATCTCGCCAATAAATTGGACAGTCAGGCGCTGCCGGCGATGATGCTGCGTGATGTATTTGCCGAGGCGATGAATGCCGACGCAAACATTGAGCGGGCGATGCGCGCTGATATTCGCGCGCACCGCGAGCGCGATCCAGCGTGCAATAAATTTTCCATGCCGTTTTTATTTTTTAAGGGCTATCACGCGCTGCAATCCTGGCGCATTGCCCATTGGCTGTGGCAGCAGGGGCGCACGGCGTTGGCGCTGTATTTCCAGAATCAAATTTCAGAAGCCTTTGATGTGGATATCCACCCCGGTGCGCAAATCGGCCAAGGAATTATGGTTGACCATGCGACGGGTGTGGTGATTGGCGAGACTACGGTAATTGAGGACGATGTCTCCATGCTGCACAGCGTCACCCTCGGGGGCAGCGGGTGTGTGAAAACGGATCGCCACCCTAAAATCCGGCGCGGGGTATTGATTGGTGTCGGGGCAAAAATTCTGGGCAATATTGAAATTGGCGAGGGGGCAAAAATCGGGGCGGGCAGTGTGGTGTTGGATGCAGTTGCACCGCATACCACCGTTGCCGGTGTGCCAGCCAAACCTATCGGGCGCCCCAAGGGCGAGGCACCCGCGTTGGATATGGATCATCACTTGAGCGATGATCCGTCAGCCACTTGATGGTCAGGCGCTGCGCTGGCCGGGCAGGCTGGAGGTTTCGTCATCGCAGCCGTCCATTAACCACTTGAGCACGGATTCGCGGCTTTTGAGCATGGATTGATAGTGCTCAATCAACATGGGATTAGGGCGCGCCTGACTTTTCATCGCGGTAATGCGGTCAGTGAGGAAGGCGATATCCTGCTCTACCTTAATGCGCGCGTTGCCGTGCGGGCTGATGAGTTGATCGCCGGTAAAGCGATTATCTTGCAGTTTTTTATCGATGAAAGGCAGCATGGCGTTATTACTCCCTGAGTGGGTCAGGTATAGAGTATGGTTCCGCTTCTTGCCTTGTGCCAGTTGTCCCTAAGACTGATTGGTTACATTCTGTGCACTGGTTATCGCGCTTGTTATCACACCGGCGGCTTGGCGCCCCCACCACGCCCGCAGCCAAAGGCAGGAGTGCTATTATCCTTGCATCTGCCACTCTTATAGCGAGTCCTATTGCGATGAGCACTTCTGAATTCGACATTATTTTTCGCGGCGATATTGTGTTTGGTCACCAATTAACGGAGGTCAAACTCAAGCTGCAGCAGCTATTTAAAGTGGATGCCGCCAAGGTGGATGCACTGTTTACCGGCCGCCCCGTTCCGCTCAAACGCAAGCTGGATGAAGCGACTGCCCACAAGTATCGCGAGGTATTGCTCAAGGCAGGCGCGCAGGTGGAAATCTGCCCCAGCGATAGCAGCCCGGCTACGGCGGCGCCCAAGCCGGCACCTGTCCGCCCGGCGGCACCAGCACCCGTCAATCACCCTGCTGCGACGGCAGCGATTACCCCGGTTACGCCAATAGCGCCAGTGTGGTCGATTGCACCGGCGGGCGCGGATTTACTGCCCGCCAACCAGCGCCCTGCAGCGGCCGCACCGGTGGCGGTGGATCTCTCTGGCCTGAGCCTGCGCGCCCAAAGTGGAAACTTATTGGATGCTTCGGAGGTCGCACCCACACCAGTGGCCACTGTGGCGGTGCCGGATCTGGTGGTGGCCGAGGCGGGCGCTACCCTGAGTGATGAAGATCATCTGCCCCTGCCACTGGTGGAGATCGAACTGGAATACTGGGATATTGCTGAAGCCGGCGCCGATTTGCTACGTGACGATGAGCGTCCACTGGTGGTACCGGTAGCGGTCGGCCCGGTCGATTTTGGCTTGGCGCCTGCTGGCAGCGATCTGGGCCAGCTCAAACCCCAGGTGAAACCGCTTAACCCCGATATCAGCGGTCTGCAGTTGGTTGATCCCTCTTGAACCCTCTGCTTACCGCACAATCTTTTGGTTATTGATAACCACGTTTTTTCGCTTACTAACAAGGAGTCCCTATGAAGACTTTGGGAAAAATACTGCTCGCTCTTATCGCCATTCCGGTGATTGCTGTGCTCGCGCTCGTCCTGCTGGTGGATGTTAATCGTTTTAAACCGCACATCGAAAATGCTGCCAAGGAGCAGGGCATTGCCCTGTCCATCAAAGGCGATTTGGGCTGGAACCTCTGGCCAAGCATCGGGGTAGAAATTAATGACCTCAGTGTGGCCGCGCTAGCAACGCCGGAACAACCGCTGGCAGAATTAACCCGCGCCAGCTTGCTGTTGAAGTTAATGCCCTTGTTCTCGGGGGATTTTCAGGTCGATCACCTGTTGGTCGATGGTGCGCGTATTAATCTCGCGGTGGATAAAGCGGGCACAGGCAATTGGGAGGCCTTAACCAAAAGCGATGCCAAACCCGCCGCCGAAACAACTACCGACTCCCCAGCGGATTTAACCCTGGATATCCAGGACATCAGCCTCACCAATTCACAAGTGAACTACAGTGATGCCCAAAGCGGCCAGAAACTGGCACTGCGCGCGATTAATTTGCACTTGAGTGACGTGAATACCCGCGCCGAGCCTTTTCCGCTGACCCTCGCGTTGAGCGTAGAAATGGCGCAAGACGGTGCTGCGCCCTTGTTGTTGGATATCGCACTCAACAATAACCTGAGCGTGGATGCCCAGCTGAGCGACATCACCCTGAGCGACGGCGAATTGCAGTTGGGGGTGGGCAAGGCCGCGCCGCTGGTGCTTGGCTATCAAATGGCGCTGAGTGATGTGCAAAACAAACCCGCATACAAAGGCCAGCTCAGCGTGAAGGAAACCAATTTACGCGGGCTGCTCGCCGCGCTCGGCACCGAATTGGAAACCGCCAATAGCGATGCCTTGAAACAATTCAGCCTCTCGGCGGCGATTGATGGCAATGACCAACAGCTGCAATTAACGAATGTGGTGATGCAGTTGGATAAAACCCGGTTTGAGGGTGTCTTGGCGATTACCGATCTGGCTACCACCGCACTTAAAGTGGATCTCAAAGGTGACAGCATTAATGTCGATGATTATTTGCCGCCGCCCAGTGACACGGAAGCAACAGAATCCACCGCTGCGCAGGAAGATACCCCCTTACCACTGGAAGCGATTCGCGGGTTAAATCTGAATGCAAAGTTTGCGTTGCAACGCATGATCATCAAACAAATGGCGCTGGAAAATATTCTGCTCACGGTGAATGCTAAAAATGGCGTGGTCAATCAAAACCTCACCGCCAAGGCTTACAACGGTGATGTGAAATTCACCAGCAAAACCGATGCTCGCAGCGATAAGGCCGCACTCAATTTTGATGGCGCGGTGCAAGGTTTTGAATTGGCGCCACTGTTAAAAGATTTGCAGATGGATGAAAAAATGGCGCTCTCCGGCGCGATTCAGGCCAATACCCAAGGTACGGCGCAAGGCGCCACGGTGAATCAGTTAATGGCCTCCATGAACAGCACCGCTAACTTTTCCGGCGCGCAGGTGCGTTTAGCGCCGCTCAATATTGAAGAGCAATTTTGTAAGCTGGTGAATCTGGTTACGCAAAATCAGGAGCAAGTGACCTGGGACGCCTTTACCGAAATGCGTCAGCTGGATGGCAATATCGTTTGGCGCGATCAGGTGATTAGTCTCAACAGTTTCAACGCCGGTGTGTCGCAGTTGCTGCTGGCCAGTACCGGTAAAATTAATCTGGCGAACGACAAATACGAATTTAAATTGCCGATTAAAATCGCCTCCGCCAGTGAAGCGGCGCAACTCAAAGGTTGTAGTTTGGGCACCACTAATTATTGGGTCGATCGCGGCCTCTCGCTACTGCGCTGCAAAGGCTCCTTTGGTGCGATTGATCCGGTGAAAGATTGTGGTTTTGACAAGAGTGCACTGGGCGATTTAACCAAAGATTTTGCCGAGTACAAACTGCGTGAAAAACACGGCGCTAAAATCGAAGCGGCTGAACAAAAAGTGGAAGAGAAAAAACAGGAAGTGAAGCAGCAAGTGGAGGACAAAAAGCAGGAGCTGATTAATAAACTGCAGAATAAATTGTTTAAAACGCCCGCTTCGGCAGCAGCATCGTCCGCCGCGACTGAACCTGTTGTTGAGTAAAATAATAGATTACTACCGGTAACCAACACACCACCGCGCGCCCTCACGGGTGCGGTGGTAAACTCACAACTCTTATCAGCAATTGGTTGCACTCTGCGCAGCCTCGCCAGAGTTGTTACATACATGTCCCTTCCCGTTTCTATGACCGCTGAATTATCCATGAGCCAAGATTTTTCCCGCCGTGTTCTTAAATGGTTTGATCAATACGGGCGCAAACATTTGCCCTGGCAACAAGACATCAGCGCCTATCGCGTGTGGCTGTCAGAAATTATGTTGCAGCAAACCCAGGTCACTACCGTGATCCCTTATTTTGAACGCTTTATTGCGCGCTTCCCCACGGTGGAATCCCTCGCCGCTGCGCCGATTGATGAAGTGCTGCATTTATGGACGGGATTGGGTTACTACGCCCGCGCGCGCAATTTGCACAAATGCGCGCAGCAAGTAGTGAATCAATACGACGGTGAGTTTCCCGCGACCGTGGAAACGCTCGCCGAACTGCCCGGCATAGGTCGCTCTACTGCCGGTGCGATTACCAGCATCGCGTTTCAACAGCGCGCCGCGATTCTGGATGGCAACGTCAAACGTGTACTTGCGCGTTATCACGCGGTGGAAGGTTGGCCGGGGCAGAGCGATGTGGTGAGCCAGCTGTGGGACATCGCCGAAACCTACACGCCCAAAAAACGCGCCAACCATTACACCCAAGCGATGATGGACATGGGGGCCACCGTCTGCACGCGCAGTAAACCCAAATGCGAACAGTGCCCCTTGCGCGAAGGTTGTATCGCCTACGCACAAGGCAACCCGCAGGACTACCCCGGCAAGAAACCCAAAAAAGCCCTGCCAGAAAAATCCGTGCAGCTATTAATGCTGCGCAATCCGGCGGGCGATTTATTGCTGCAACAGCGTCCTGCGCAAGGTATTTGGGGCGGCTTGTGGAGTTTTCCGGAATTGGCGTTAGCGGCAGATGCGCAGGAATACGCGGAGGATCACTACGGCAAAGTCATCGCCTTGGAAACCTGGAACAGCTATCGCCACACCTTTAGCCACTACCACTTGGATATCACCCCGGTACTGATCCAGCTCGCCAAAAGCCCCCAGGCTATCGGTGAGGCCGCCACACACTGGTACAATCCCCACCAACCTGATGCCTTGGGCCTCGCTGCACCGGTTAAAAAACTGCTGGAAAAAATCGCCCAGCTCGACCCGCGTAACAGCGCCCCACCAAGTGCAACCAAACGCACATCAACCGCTAAAAAAGTAAAGTGAGAAAGTTTATGGCCAGAATGGTTTTTTGCCGCAAATACCAACAAGAACTGGAAGGCTTGGACATGCCCCCTTACCCCGGTGCCAAAGGCATGGATTTGTTTAACAACATTTCCAAACAAGCTTGGCAAGAATGGATGGCCCATCAAACCTTGCTCATCAACGAAAAACGGCTAAACGTAATGGACATGGGAACCAAAGTATATTTAACCGAACAAATGGAAAAGTTTTTGTCTGGCGATAAAGTGGATGAAGCTGAAGGCTATGTGCCACCGGCGAAGACGGAGTAATTCGCTGTGTAATTCGGTGCTGGAAATTGTGGTGGGGTGGTTTAGTCAGCCGCTATATTGCCCCCCACACACAATAGCGGCTAAAAATACAGGAAGTTTTTGTGACGAATAAAGAGCTTAAGTTTGTGGCTTCGCTTAAAAGAAGCCTAAAAATAAACGTATATGTCTATGCTGTAGTTGCAATAACTGCACTCTGCAATTCGTATTTTCAATTTATGCCCGAACTCAATGCTGTATATTCACTTGCGCTGGGGATTATTTTTTGTTTTGTTAGTCTCAGTAATTATCTGGGTGATACTCAGCTTCATAAATGCAGTGAAATTATTGATAGGCTAATAAACAAAGATCCGGAACTTATCAAACGTTTAAACGAAATCAAAGATGGAAAACCAACGGTTTAAACCGTAAACGAAATGGAGGTCTTCATGAATATAAAAGTTAAAAGCATTCTCGCTGGTGCTGTATTGGGCGCGATTGTTTTTTATGTTGCGGCTTACTGTATTCTCGGTCATACAGCAGCAATTGTGCTGCCGGGTTCAATTGCCGATTGGGCAAAAGAAAACTCAGCGAATTTCCCGGTGCTCTTTGTTTGGGAATTGCTCGTAGTTCAATTGCTTGGAATTGGAATCCTGTCGGCTATTGCTGCCTATCTGCTGTTAAGAATCACATCTTTAAAATGGCTGTACGTGGCGATTGGATTTGTTGCTGCTGACCTAATCCTCTCGCATGTTTTTCTGTTTTCACTTTCTACGTTGGAAAATCTTTCTGCTACCAACTTCATTTGGTTTGCACCGCATTTTATTGTGGTTTTTCTCTGTGTTTTTATTGCGGCTAGTTTGGGTGGTAAACACCAAAGTGTTTAGCGTCTTATACAAAGAATGAGTAGTCTAGTCAGTTTCAGTTAATCTTATTTTGGTTAAAAGTATCTTTTCAACATCATCCATGGTGTGTCTTATGAATACTTTATCAGCCTTGAAAAATTCCATATCTCCCTGCATTGCCGCACTCTGTGCGGTTTTTTGTTTGTTATTACCGCCGTTAGCTATTGCACAGAGTGAAAATGCCGATACGACATTGCGTGAACGTATCAAACAACGGGTGGCTGAGCGGCGCGAGGCGCGACAGGGAGATGATGCATCTGCAGCGGTAAAAATTCAAAAGCCGGGCGATTATGAACGCTCACTTAAACACGATGGCCTCACGCGCACTTATCGCATTTATGTTCCCCGAGCATATCAAACATCAACCGCTGCGCCACTGTTGTTAGCATTCCATGGCGGTGGGGGCGATATGGATTACATGGCCAAGGATGAATATTACGGCTTGATTTCAAAAGCCGAGGCCGAAGGGTTTGTGGTGGTATTCCCGAATGGTTACAGCAAATTTAAATCCGGTAAATTTGCAACCTGGAATGCAGGCAGCTGCTGTGCCGATGCGCGCGATAAAAATATCGATGATGTCGGGTTTGTGAAAAAAATAATTGCCAGTGTAACGCGCGAGCTGAGCATCAATCACCGAATGATCTTTGCAACCGGTATGTCAAACGGCGGCATGATGTCCTATCGCTTGGCGTGCGAAATGTCTGATACCTTTGCTGCTATTGCGGCAGTCGCAGGAACCGATGGCACGCTTAATTGCCAGCCGCCCAAGCCGGTTTCTGTGTTGCACATTCACGCTAAAAACGATGACCGGGTATTGTTTAATGGCGGCGCCGGGAAAAAATTCCGCGACGAATCCAAAGTGACTGATTTTGTTTCAGTGCCGGATACACTGGCCAAATGGGTCAACCTCAATCGCTGCAATACAACACCGCAGTCGGTATTAACAAAACCGGGAGCCTATTGTGAGCAGTATTCGCAATGCCAAGCGGATGTAGCGGTGCAGTTGTGTGTGACCGACACTGGCGGGCACTCCTGGCCGGGTGGCACAAAACCCCGTGGCAGTGAGCCACCATCAAAGGTGATTTCAGCCAATGATGTAATGTGGGATTTTTTTATCGCCACGAGTAAAAATAAATAAAGCTTCTGTTTTTCCCTGTGTTGTTATGACTGTCACTATAAAAAAACGGCGCAAGCTTTCACTTGCGCCGTTTTTTATCAACCCAATAAATATTGAGCCATTATTTATTGATAATGCTTGTCGTAGAGCGGTGCTGTGCCAGTCACGCCTTCCAATAATTGCAAACGGTAATCGTGTTTCCGCGTGCGGGTTTCTTCACCGTTGTACAAGTGATCCACATTACTTACCACTGCAACCACAACCCCATTTTTCGGCGCTTTGGTGAGATCCAAACAAGCTTCGCCGCTGGTGACCGGTTTGCTATAAACCGCACTGCCGTCTGCCGCGCGATAGGCCAATTGCACACGCATATTCTGGCCGATGGGTTGGAAGTTTACGCGCACTTTATTGCCGGTCACTCTGAGTGGAATCTGGTTGGCACCCGACCAGCCGGGCAAGGTCGTGGTGCTTGGAACCAGGGTGGTGCCTTCCTGGGTGGTGGCTGAGTAGAAGGTCAACCGATGCGGGCCCGGGTCTTGCAGAATGCCACCGGCGACAGGTTCGGCGTTAATTGTTCTGCCCCAATTGTTATTGATCGGCACCTTGAACGCATTAGACCAGGGGCCAAAATCCACCATCGCCTGACGCGCGCGGAATTCCATAATCATGCGCTGCACTTGCTCCTCGCCCACACCGGCAGAGAGTGAACGCAGAATATGGTTGTGTGGCCCTTTGGCCCAAATCCACGCATTGGCTCCTTTGGAGACATGCACACCGAGGAAGTGCGGGAAGGCGGCGTTGTATTGGTTGCCGCCCAGGTATTCGCGCCAGGTGGAAATTTGTTGGCCATTCACACGGCGATCCACACCCTCTGCATTCGGGCCACCAAAAGTGCCGTCTTGCAACCAGCCGCTGTAGTTTTCGATGGGCATGTGCGGTGCGAGGAATGAGGTCGCATCCAAAAAGCCCACACCGTAAGTGCCGGTGCGCGACGCTTCCAGATTCATCTGCAACCAGGTGTTGCCGCCCTCGTTAAACCAGGCTGCCTTGTTGCCGCGGGTCGCCATAATGGTGTGGATAAATTCGTGGGTAATGCCGCCGCGTTCGCTCGGGGTCACCACGGGATAGTAGGACAACAACACCATCGGATAACCGTTGATGCCGCTCTGCCAGCCACCACGCTCGGTGTTGGCTGCGCTGTCGGTACACAGGCCTGAACCATAGAGGTAGATATTGCTGAAGTAGCCTTCTTGCTGCAGTTTATCCACCGGCCAACCCATCACATTGTGGATGTAGTCGGCATCTTCATTCAGATTGGTGAGCACGCGATCAATATCCGCATCGGTAATCGATGGATTGCGGTTGTGCCCCCAAATAAACGCAAAACGCCCTTTGGTTTTTACCCCGGCGATAGTGTTGGCGGGGCAGCCGTTATAGACCTTGAAGTTGCTGGTATCCACTTGGCCAAAGTCGGTGCGGAAATCGTAATTTAAATCCGGCTCGTATTTCGGCCAGTCGTAAGCGCTGCACTGCGCCACACTCGGCGCGCTGCTGCTGGCAGCGGAACTGCTACTTGGGGCGGGTGTGCTGCTGCGCACTGATGAACTCGCCACACTGCTCACTACTGAACTTGAGCTGCTGCGCGGTATTGAACTGGCTGCCAATGAACTGGAGCTGCGCACCAGACTGCTGCTGGATGAGGCCACTGATGAGGTAATCGTACCGGCGGCTGTACCTGCAACACGCCACTCCAATATGCCGGTGGATTGGGTGCTATTGAGCATGGACACACGCACGCGATTAGTGACGACACCGTTCAACGCCAAGATATTAAACGCATTTTTAGCGAGCGGCAGATTGCCCGCGTTAACCCAGGCGCTGCCATTCCAATATTCGAGATAAGCGCGTGTGGGTGTTAACACCCCGCCGTTGTCATCAAACCAATAAACTTGTGTTGAACTTAGGGTGTAGTTTTGCGGCCAATCGTACTGCACCCATTGAATAGAATTGGGATTATTCCAATTGCCATAAGCACCGGCAGATTTGTCATTCGAGTTGGCGGGGTTACTGTTATCGTTTACCGCGCGCAAGGTTTCCCAAGGCGATACATAAGACGTAGTTGCCGTCGCCAATCCGGCGATATTGACGCTGTTGGTAACGGACGCCATTGATGAGCTGGTCGCACTCGCGGCTATGCTGGAGGCGATGCTGGAGCTGGAGGTCGCCGCCGCGCCACAAATAGCGCCGGAGATTGGCGGTGTTTCAAGCGCGCCGCCATTGGTGACACCTTGAAGGCCAAACTCGGCCGACTGACCGGGTTGCAAGCTGCCGTTCCAGCCGACATTGGTTGCGGTGTAATTGCGGCTGCCTGCGCTGCTGAGCTGCGCGTTCCAGGCATTAGTGACTGTGTTGTTACTGTAGGCCCAATTGACTTGCCAGCCGTTAATCGCCGCGGCGCTATCGTTAGTGACGCGGATAGTCGCGGTAAAACCGCTGCCCCAGGCATTCGTGACGGTGTAGCTACAACCCGCCGATGCTGCCGTGCCCCAGGTTGCGGTCATTAACCCCAACCCGAGCACAGCCATCAGGCGATGGCTCTTTGCTTTGTGATGACGCATAAGAAATTCCTCCATGCAGATGAATATTGGTTACAACAGTGATGGCGCCGCCAACCGGGTTTTGTTCGGTTAGCGCCGGGAAGGTAATTGACCGTTTCTACTGCTTATTGCCATTCATCGAGCGGATGTAGAGGGTTGAATGCATCAGTCTCTTTTTATCTTGCATAAAATTATTTTTATATTTGAATGCGTTGCCGCTTGGCATACTAGGGATCGAACAAACCTGTATACAAGTGATTTTGGCCGGAATAGCGAGAACAATTGTCAAAATCAGATGAAATGCCGGGCGCAGGGTGATCTACTTGGTATTTTTTCGGGCGCGTGAGTAATCAATCAACAGTGATTGATTTTTTGCCCCCAAGGTTAGCGCTCGCGCTGTAAGCAGCGTGGAGTTATAAATTTTTTCTGGATTAAAAAATTAGCGATGGAGAAATCATCAGTGAAAATAAAAAGTGTATTTGCCTTACTGCTGTTAACACCTTTGATCAGTGTTGCCGAGGTCTGTAACACCACCAAACCCATCAATACCGATTCCTACATCGCGGACATTGGCACCCGACAAGTAACTTTTTTGGTATTGGATTACCGCAGC
This sequence comes from Cellvibrio sp. BR, assembly GCF_000263355.1. NCBI lineage: Bacteria > Pseudomonadati > Pseudomonadota > Gammaproteobacteria > Cellvibrionales > Cellvibrionaceae > Cellvibrio > Cellvibrio sp. BR. The sequence continues at coordinate 1,051,172 of NZ_JH668200.1, forward strand.
AACGAATGTCGCTATATCAATAAAACGGGTTTGACTGAACGCCACGGGCCTTATTCCACGTTTAAAATTCCGCACAGTTTAATTGCGCTGGAAACCGGCGCGGTGAAATCGGTCGATGAACGGTTTGAGTGGGATCAGGTGAAATACCCGGCAAAAAGTTTCTGGCCAGCAACCTGGAAACAATCGCACACATTGGCATCGGCCTTTAAACATTCAGCGGTGTGGTACTACAAAGCATTGGTGCCTCGTATTAAGCCCGCCGACTATAAAAAATGGCTCGCCCGTTTTCAGTATGGCGACCAAGTGTTTACACCGGGCAGCAATGAGTTTTGGCTCGACAATGAATTAAAAATTTCACCGCAAGAACAAGTCGACTTTATCGCCTGCCTGCTCAAGAATGGCTGCGGTGTAAGCGCCAGAAACCTTGCCGCGTATGAGTCCATCGCCTTGCAGGAAACCAAAAATACTTTCTCACTCTACGCCAAAACCGGAGCCGGCCCGGTCGACCCGAATAATTTTGATGGCGCGTTCGAAGGTTGGTATGTGGGTTATGTCAAAGATGATGGCGGCAAACCCGTTGCGGCATTTGCGCTGTACATGGAAACGGAAAATTTCGCCGCGCTGAAAGATTACCGAAAAACCTTGTCGCTGCAGTTATTGGGGGATTTGGGGTTGTGGGTTAAATAAAATGATTGCTGTATTCCAAATCACACAAACGGAGTGAATGGTGTATAAATTATTTTACTATCCGAGAAACGCAAGTTGGGCGCCGCATTTGGTATTGGCTGAAATGGGTGTTGAGTTTGAGTTGATATTGGTGGACAGAAAATCCAATCAGCAAAAGTCACCTGACTATATCGCGTTAAATCCTACTGGTCGTATTCCTACCTTGGTAGATAAGGATCTGGTTATTTTTGAAAGCGCCGCTATTTGTTTATACCTTTGCGATAAGCATCCCGAGTCCGGCTTGATTCCCAGTGCAGCGAGCCCGTCGCGCGCAACATTTTATCAATGGTTATTTTATTTAAACTCCACCATTCAGCCTGAACTGATGGTGTATTTTTACCCGCAGAAACACACTGCGGGAGAAAACACTAAAGAAATCGTTCAGGCACAAGAGTTGCGCGTGACGGAAATGTTTTCGTTGATTGACAAGGCGTTGGAAGGTAAGGATTTTTTGGTGGGCGAGAGTATTAGTGTGTGCGACTACTTTTTATTTATGTTGTCGCACTGGGCTAGCGGTTTTGCACAGCCACCATTAGCGTTTAAAAATCTGGGAGCGTATTTACGTAAGCTCGCAAAGCGTGATGTGGTTAAGTCAGTGTGTGAGCGTGAGGGAACTGATTTGGGGATTTATGCAGATCAAATGGATTAACTACAAGAAAGTGGAAGTTTTTGAGTGCGTATCTGTTTCTTTTCCACAATCAGTGTTTTACCAGTCGCAAAAAATCCACCCAACGGAAATTCAGAATTTAATCAATCAATAGCGTGAGTATTTCGCATAAGTTAATCCCGCTGAAAACCGATGGCGGGATTAATGTTTTGCAGCCTGACTTTCCTTCAACCACTGCATAGGCGAAAGTCCGCATTGCGATTTAAATGCGCGCGATAGTGCGGCTTCGCTGCCGTAGCCAGCTTCTTCTGCGATTAATCGCAACGGCTGGCCGTTCTTCAGCCATTTCTGCACCAGACCAATACGCCACCGCTGTAAATAATTCGCGGGTGTATCGCCTACGGCATCGCGGAATTGATTGGAAAAAACACTGCGCGACATGCCCGCGATTTTCGCCAGCCGTTCGACCGACCAATCCTCTTCCGGTTTTTCATGCATCGCCACTATCGCGCGGCGCAATTGTGTGTGGGCGAGGCCCGCTAATAATCCCAGTTGTGGGCTGTCGCTTTCCATCAGCCCGCGCAACAACTGAATCAATATCACCTCGAACAAACGGTCGAGCACGGTCTGGCGCCCGCAGTTGTTGGCCTCGGCTTCTGCAAACAGGAGTGAGAGTAGCGCGACGCTGTCCGGCAGTTGGGTGAGCGGCATGCACAGGCAATCCGGGAGGGCATTCAGCAGCGGGTTGGCCGAGCCGCCTTCAAACAAAATATGCGCACATACAAAGTCAGCGCCATGTTCGCGGTCGGTCACAAAACTGTGGGGTGTCGGGCGCGGATAAAACAGCAGGCTCGGCTCCTCAAGGTCATGGGCTTTGGTGTGCCCATGCCACACCTCCGCTTTTCCTCGCCTCAATAGATGCAGCTGCCCATAGGGTTTGCTGCCGTCCAGCGTGTTAATGCCGCATAGCGGGCCGGTTTGGAAGGTTTGGGCGCTTATCGAAAAGTGCCCCAGAAGTGCTGCCAGGCGATCAACCATAAAAATACGATTCGTTAAATATTGAATACTAATTGTATCAGTTCGTATTTATATATCCAGCACAATGCTCCTCGTCAACAGCAACAAACAAACCTCAACCAATATCCAAACAGGAATGCAGATTATGAAACCTTCACAAATTCTCTATACCGCAAACGTAGTTTCAACCGGTGGCCGCGAAGGCCGTTCAGAGTCCAATGACGGCGCTTTGTCAGTACAACTTTCCACACCCAAAGCGCTCGGCGGTGCCGGCGGTTCAGGTACCAACCCCGAGCAATTGTTCGCAGCCGGTTACTCAGCCTGCTTTTTAGGTGCTCTCAAATTTGTAGCTGGCCAGGCGCGGGTGCAAATACCGGCCAGCGCACAAATCGCAGCAGAAGTAGGCATAGGTCCAATCCCAACCGGTTTTGCACTGCGCGTTAAATTGGAAATCTCTCTGCCCGGTTTGCCATTGGCGCAAGCGCAAGAGCTGGTTGAAAAAGCGCATCAGGTTTGCCCTTACTCGAATGCAACACGCGGCAATATCGATGTCGAGTTAGTGGTTATCGAAAACTAAATTCATTCACACTTTCTTATTGAACCTTGAAACTTTTTAATTAATTTGGAGATTAATCATGAAAAAATTTATGCACATACTCAGCGCTTTTGTAATCACCACCGCAACCTCTTTTGTCACCCTGCACGCGCAGGCTGCCGATAAAATTGAATACACTGCCAGCACAGTCACCACACGCGACGGCGTACAAATTTATTACAAAGATTGGGGCCCAAAAAATGGCCAGGTAGTAATGTTTAGCCACGGCTGGCCGCTGAGTTCCGACAGCTGGGAATCACAAATGCAATTTCTGGCAGAAAAAGGTTATCGCGTAGTTGCGCATGACCGCCGCGGCCACGGCCGCTCCAGCCAACCTTGGGATGGTAACGATATGGATCATTACGCGGATGATTTGGCCGATGTAATTAGCGCGCTCAATGTTGATGATGTAACTCTGGTAGGTTTCTCCACTGGTGGTGGTGAAGTAGCTCGCTACATTGGCCGCCACGGCACCAAACAAGTTAAAAAGGCTGTACTGGTCAGCGCCGTGCCGCCCATTATGTTGAAGACCGAAAGCAATCCGAACGGATTACCGATTTCAGTTTTTGATGGCTTACGCAAAGCCTCCAACGAAAATCGCTCACAATTATATTTGGATATTGCCTCTGGCCCTTTCTTTGGTTACAACCGCCCCGGTGCAAAACCTTCAGCAGGTGCAATCCAATCTTTCTGGAGACAAGGCATGCTGGCCGGTGCAAAAAATACTTATGATTCCATCGCTGCATTTTCAGCGACTGATTTTAGAGGTGACTTGGCTAAATTTGATGTACCGACCTTGGTAATCCACGGTGACGACGATCAAATCGTACCGATTGAAACCTCTGGTAAAGCATCTGCGGCCTTGATTAAAGGTGCAAAATTGTTGGTATACCCCGGCGCACCACACGGTTTGGCGGATACACACAAAGATCGTTTGAATCAGGATTTGTTGAATTTTTTACAGCAGAAATAATGTTCACTGAATTGCAGAAACAAAAAAGAGAACTGGAGCTTGGCTTCAGTTCTCTTTTTTGTTTCTGTAATAGGTAAGCCATTACCATCACCTAACTCACGGCTTACGCTTTCCATTCAACACCATTCCAATGACGGTTGATCGCACCAATACATCGTAGAGCACTAAGGATAATGCAATAGTAATTGCGCAAATGGCGACTAACTTTATCGACCAGTGCAGTGTTAATTCGGCAAAGGCGATTTGTAGCCAAATGACGATAGGTAAATGAATAAGGTAAAGCCAATAGGACGAGTCGGCCAGATAGCGGACAGTTTTGCTCGGGCGATCAAGAAAGTGCTTAAAGAGTCCGATAGTGAGCGAGACAAGCGACCACATCATAATGGCATAGCTGAATACAAAACCGGTTTTAATCAGTTGATAATGCGGGTGTGCGAATTTCATTTCAAAACTGGCGAGCAGGTTAGCGGCAACTATCGCGAGTAAGCAGAGCGCGAACTTGCCCCAAGTTAAACGAGTAAAACGCTCCATTAAATGTGTTTGGCGATGGAGCAGCCAACCGAAAAGAAAAAATCCACCGTAGATGATCGTTACAGGAATGTGCGGCACCAGTGATTTGTCGGGTGTATCCATACCCCAGTGGTTCATAAACCACAGGCAAGCTGCAGTGGGAATTGCAACCGCAAAAATAGCAAGGCGCGAGCTACACAACCAATGCGTGATAATGTCAGCGAATTGAATTATTTTTTGTTTTGTCGGTTTGTGCATACTAAAAAAATAATGCATTAATACGATGCTCAGGCTGATCAATAACAGGTAATACAAAAACCAAAGGTGTGTGCCAACCAACAGATCTTTTGGTAAGTCGCCCAGTGTGGCGAAACCGGCCCGCAATGCATTTAAAATATTCACTTCGCCGCGCATACTTTCCGCGCCCATAATCCAGCCGGAAACCAACAGCGGGCGCAATAAAAACCAACCAATTACAAATGGGATCGCAATGCGCACTAAGCGCGACTGCAAAAAACCGGGTACATCGTCGCGATGAAATGTCATATGACTGAAAAATCCAGCAAGCAGAAAAAATAATTCCAATCGGAAGGAGTGACTAATCATCATAAATATCGACACTATGGAACTCGTTGATATATCCATAACCACCCAGCCAATGAAAATAGGCAAGAAGGATATGCTGGCGTGAAAAATAATTCCCAGCAGTAGCGCGAAGGCTCGGGCTGCATCTAAATAGTCGAACCGCTCATTATGTTGTGATGAGATAGTCATAGCGTCGTTTCAGTTGATTGAATAGAGATTTGCATGGAGCCTGGGCTATTGCGCGGTTATTACCCGGCAATACTATTTGCCGGGTTTCTGCTCTTTTTGATTAGTAGAAGCTCACTTCGTCCAGAGCAAAATCGAACGCGCTTTTTTGCAAACCAAAGGCGACGATACTCAGGCTGTTGATGGTTTTTGTGTTGAGCGGCGACTGTTCCGACCAGGCGCGTTTCATGGCGGCGAAGGGAATTTTTACCTCGTGGAATTTGCCATCTGCCGCTACTGCTATGGGCGCGGCGTGGTAGTCAAAATTGGTGATCTCGGTGCTATTGGCAGAAATTGACATGCTGCCGCTGTTGATTTTTATCAGCAGGCGCACGCCTTCGAATGCACTTGCATCTTTAGGCAGGCTTTGTGAATCAAGAGGCAATATCATGCTTGCCCAACCCGGCTGGCCGCGTGGCGGGATAATTTCACCCTTGGCGGTGATAATGCCCTGCACAACTTCCTGTGCAGTTGTCGTACTTCCTCCCGCAAGGGTATCGTTTAGAAATTGGCGTGGAATGCCCAGGTTGTTATTGGTTGCATCGCTAAAGTCGTCGATTAACGGGCTCAAACCCCCGCCAAAGCTGGCGCTAGAAAAAGTGAGTATTGCCACTAGGCTAAGATGTCTATTAAAAAGATGTTTCATAAAGGGTATTCCATAGGTAATTGGGGATATTCAATATGCCGATAAAAAATCTGTGGCGATTGCTGATCGTCACAACACTTAAGTGCCTAATAAGAGAAAGAAGGTGACAGATTTTTTTTTGATAAATAATTGAAAAATCCTTGTCACCTTTAGTGGGGAGCTGGGCACTTAATGGTTCCAGAGTAGAGATAGTGAGCCATGAGTATTTTTAAAAAACGAAACCGCATCATTGACACGAGCGACGCCGCCTTGGTGATGGCCTCATTAGGGGGGGATCGCGATGCTTTTTGTAAAATTGTTGCGCGCTACCAAAACCTGTTGTGTTCCCTGGCTTATTCAGCTGTTGGGGACTTAAAACACAGCGAGGACATAGCACAAGAAGCCTTTATCGAAGCATGGAAAAAACTCGACACTCTCAATGACCCGGAAAAATTAAAGTCATGGCTGTGCGGGATTCTGCGGTTTAAAGCGAGCCACTTTCGTCGAAAAGAGGCGACGCAGCCGGTGAAGGGCGCCGATGAATTGGATGAGTTAGATGAGCATGCCTGTGGGCATTCGGCGCAGGTAAAAGTTGAAGATGCAGCAATCAGTGCGCAAGAACAGGCATTGCTTTGGCAGGCACTGGAAAAAATGCCCGATACTTATCGCGAACCTTTGATTTTGTTTTACCGGGAGCATCGCTCGGTGGAGTATGTCGCCAGTCAGTTAGATCTGTCGGAAGACACAGTGAAGCAACGCTTGTCGCGCGGGCGCAAGCTACTGCAAAAAGCGATGGTGATATTTGTCGAGGATACACTCGCAAAAAGTACACAGGGCGCGGTGTTTACTCTAGCGGTAATGGCGGCCATCAACAGTATTTCCCCGCCAGTAAAAGCCGCAGCCATGGGCGCAGGCGTGATGAAAACCGGTTCGTTGTTCAAGGGGGCTAGCATCATCGTTCTTCTGGCTTCTTTCTCTGGTGTTGTAAGTTCTTTCTTTGGCATAAGATCAGGTCTTGATCAAGCACGTACTAAACGCGAGCGCAACTGCGTCATCATCTATACCGCACTCTTTTTTGCGGTCACCATCATTTATATATTGGCTATGTTTGGTTTGAAGCACATGGCGTTGAATGATGTTGGCAATGCAGGTATTTACGCCGCCATTTCGCAACTTGTGGTATTGGGCATGGTGCTCGGTCACATCGTTCTGGTAATTCGTATGCTGCGCGGAATGCGCAAGCTCAGAGCTGAGGAACGATTGTTTAATCCGCAGGCATTTCAGGGTGAGGCAGATCAAATCGGCGCAAAACAACGGGAATACAAAAGCCGTTTTTGTCTCGCGGGAATTCCTTTGCTGCATTTTCGTTTTGGTATGCCGGAGCAGGGCGACAAACCTGTTGTAGGTTGGATCGCCGGTGGCGACTACGCCTATGGAATGTTGTTTGCCTGGGGCGGCGTTGCGATTGCACCTGTCAGTGTCGGCATTATTTCTGTTGGTTTAATCAGCGTCGGCGCCGTGGGCATAGGCTTGTTTGGCTTGGGCACTATCGGCATTGGCGTTATCGGCTTTGGCGCTTCAGCAATAGGCTATAAAGCCTACGCTTCGTTTTCCGCCCTTGGCTGGAATAGCGCTTTTAGTGGTATTGGTTTTTCTATCGCGAATGAAGCGGCCATTGCGCCATTTGCTTTTGCAAAACATATCAACAACGAACAAGCCGGTGAAATGGTAAACCTCACCATCATGGGCCAAAGTTATCTTTGGATTTTAGCTATGATTGCGATATTAGTGATTGTTCCTGCTGTTTTGCATTCGAATAAAGTGAGGCAGAGAATGAGGAAAAAATAAGTCGCGGATTGCAGCTATATTTTTCTATACTGCCGGTTTTTTACTCGTCGCAAAAATCCGCTCAGCGGGAATTTTAAGTTGAGCTAAAAGATACGTTGAAAATTCCGGTGAATAATTTTGCTTGGCAATCGCGCGCTCCATACATAACAGCCACGCATCGCGCTCCGCTTCACCTATCGGTAAATGGGCGTGATCGCGGGGAATATTAATACTCCCGTATTTTTCATGATAAAGCCCCGGCCCGCCCATCCAGCCGCACAAAAATAACGTGAGTTTATCGCGCGACTCGCTGAGATCGGTTTTGTGCATCTTGCGGATAATCACCGCTTCCGGCAGCGCATCCATTTCCCGATAGAAATCATCAACCAGTTGGCGGATACCGTCGATCCCGCCAGCGGCCTGGAAGGAGGTGTCGGAAAAGCCGTAGAGGGGAGTGTTGGACATTTGGAAGCCTATAACGATTACAAGAAAGGTAATTATTGTTGCAGTGTTGGTATGTCGAATACTGCAGAAATATAAACGCAGTATTTGTGCACGGTTCTGTTAAATGCCCGTAAGCAGAAAATCCAAGGCATTGAGTATTTCAGTTCTTGCGTACTCAACATTAGCAATGGCTTTGCCTAGCTCTTTGCGTTGAATGCCTGCCAGTTGAGGTGTCAGTATTAAATAATCAGTGCCTTCGATATTTATGGTGGGCGTTAAGTGAGTTAACGCCTTATCTTTATTGCTTCCCAGTTTTTTGAGTGGCACTACCACCGTTGTTTGTAGCGAATCGAGCAGATTTGTTTGAATATCCAGGAGCAGAGGAAATACTTTATTGCTCTGCGAATTTTTGTTTTGGTAAACCGTAAATTGCGCCATCAAAAACTCCGCAGTCCATCGCTGAATACGCCATTGTCATCAACAGATTTGTTGTAGGCCGCAATAGCCGTTTTATTCTGTTCCAGCCATTGCTGCGCTTGCTTGGCCTTTAGTTGGTCTGTCAGTGCCTGTTCTAAAGCAGCGGAAAGGTTAATGTCCAAATCCCTGGCTTTTTTAAGTAAGTCACTGTTTACACTAAGGTTTGTGGGTTTCTTTGGGGCGTTTTGATCATATAGCGCAAGCATAATTACCTCCTTCATTTGATGCGCATATGGTATGCGCATCACGCCCTTGGGTCAAATGCGCTCACTGTCTAATTAGCTTCCTCTGCAAGCTGCTGCAAAATCTGTTTGTAATTCTCAGTGCCTTGCGCACCTGTCACCAAGTGACGGCGATTAAATACCATCGCCGGTACACCGCGAATGCCTGCATCTATCCAAAACTTTTCGGCAGCGCGCACGTCATTGGCAAAACGTTGATCGTGCAATACAGCCAAAGCTTCGTCTCGTGCCAAGCCAATTTCTGCAGCGACATCGGCCAGCACTTCATCATCCGACAAATTCCGGCGATGGGTAAAATGCGCTGCAAAAAATTCTTGTTTCAAATCCTGCTTGCGCCCTTGTTGATCAGCCCAATGCAGTAGTTGATGCACATTAAAAGTATTGTGCATGCGCATATCATCAGTAAAACGAAACTCAAATCCCAACTCGGCACCTACCGCCGTTATATGGTTTCGGTTAGCGTCCGATTGCTCTTTGGTCGAACCATATTTCTCTGCCAAATGCTCACGCAAATTTTGGCCTTCTGTAGGCATATCGGGATTCAGCTCAAAGGGATGCCAGTGAAGTTCATACGCGGTTCCAGTTTCCGTCAGGGCGCGTTCCAACTGTCGGTAGCCAATAATGCACCAGGGGCAGACAACATCGGACACTATGTCTATGCGCAGTTTGTTTGGGGTGGTGGTCATGGGGTAAGCCTGTGTGCTGAGTTAATTCAATTGTAAACCCAATCGATGCTGAATTTGCTGTAATCTTCAGTAATTGATTGAATTGGATTGTAGTAATTACGATTGCTTTAACGTTCTTATTGCAGATCGCTTATATACATTTTATTGATCGGCATATTATTTTAATCAATCTTCCAATAAAGTTAATTTTGGGATTAGTCGTTAATGGCACTAAAAATATTAAGCTGTAGAATTTGTGGCCGGGAGTTGAACAACCCTAAAGATCCTTTATCTGTTGATTGTGGCGGTAATTGCTGGGGTTGTGTTGGTGAAGCCGAGGCAGATATGGGGGATGAAGAGTCGCTTATAAAGGTGCGCGAAGAGTATGAGCTTGGGTTAAGGCCTAATTGGGCTCCGCCTAATAAAAAATAGATTCAGATTGAGAATCGCAAAATTATGATACATACCAAAATAGTAGAAGTTGGAATTGACGAAGAGGGAAGGCTTTATGTTATCCCTGTATTTGCAGCTTTCCCGTATATTTATCGTGAGGCGATGGAAATTGGTTGGTGTTCGGAGAAAAAATACCTCTATTCTCCAAAGCCGAGAGAGTGGTCGTATTTTCATTGGTACACTCAAATAATTTCGGTTGTAAAAGAGCAATCGCATCAGCTTCAGGTTTGTAAAGAAACAACGTGGGTTAACATCCCTGAAGAACTGAAGGAGGAGATTTTAAGGTTGGGGGTTGTATAGATTAACTAAGATTCGAGACGCATGTTGGCAAACCGCTCTGGATTTTAATTTGCAGCCATCTCTCTTAATCGCTTCGCCGCAATCCCATGCCGTGCCATCACATCATTAATATCCACATCCACCATCTCACCGTTTTTCACTTTCCATTCTCCAGCAACCATCACGTAATCCGCTTTGTGGGCGCCGCATAAAATTAATGCGGCGAGTGGGTCGCCGTGGCCGGAGAAGCGGGGTTGGTTTAGGGAGAATAGTGCGAGGTCGGCTTTTTTGCCTGCTGCTAATTCGCCGAGTTCGGGGCGGTGCAGTAATTTTGCGCTGCCAGAGGTTGCGAGTTTTAGTGCATCGATATGCGTGAAGTTTGCGGAGCCGTAGCGCAGTTTTTGTAGCAGCATGGCTTGGCGGACTTCTTGGATCATATTGGAGCCGTCGTTGGATGCGGAGCCATCCACACCCAAACCGACTGGTGCGCCTGCGCGTTGTAAATCGCGGGTGTGGCACATGCCGGAGGCGAGCAGCATGTTGGAGCTGGGGCAGTGGCAGACGCCGACGCAGGCGTGGCCTAAGCGTGCAATTTCTTCTTCATTAAAATGAATGCCGTGGGCGAGCCAGACGCGGTTGTTTAACCAACCTACATCGTCCAGATAATCCACCGGTCGCATACCAAATTGTTTCAGGCAGAAATTATTTTCATCTTCGGTTTCGCCGAGATGGGTGTGCAGCAACACATCTTTTTGTTGCGCGAGCACGGCGGTTGCGCGCATTAAATCGGGCGTTACAGAAAAAGGCGAGCAAGGGGCGAGTGCGATTTTGCAAAAAGAATCTTCGCTGGTGTCGTGATAGCTATTAATCAAGCGCTCGCTTTCGCTGAGGATTTTTTCATCGCTCTCCACTACTGAATCCGGCGGCAAACCCCCTTTGGATTGGCCGAGGCTCATTGAGCCGCGTGTTAAGGTAACGCGATTACCGATGGTTTTTGCAGCGGCGACTTGTGCGTCTATCGCGTGCGGCATAATGCTGCTGAATACGTAATGGTGATCCGCGGCGGTGGTGCAGCCGGAGAGTAATAATTCACTCAGTGCTAATTGTGTGGAGGCAAAAATGGCCTCGTCATTTAAATTCGCCCACACGGGGTAGAGCGCTTGTAGCCAGGGAAATAATTCTTTGTTGAGTGCACCCGGCAATGCGCGGGTGAGCGTTTGGTAAAAATGGTGATGGCAATTAATCAGGCCGGGCAGAATGACATGGTCGGAGGCATCAAAACTGTAATCGTAGGTGCTGGCCGGTGTAGCACCGGCGGCGACCAATTCGATAATGTTATTGCCTTGAATCACCAGGCCATTGCTGGCGTCTTGTGTATTGCCTGTCCAGCAGGCGCGTGGGTTTTTAAGCCAAAGAGTGTTGCTGTTTGATGAAATCATTGTCATGGGTGTTGATTACTTAACCGGTGGTTTCAGGCCGCAGCCTTTTAAAATCATTTGGCTTAAAAAATCCGAAATATCTTTAATCATGTCCGGTTCGTATTCTGCGCGGTTCATGACGGTGAGAATTTTTACATCAAAATCCGCGTAGTGTTGGGTGGAGGCCCAAATTAAAAAGATCAAATGCATGGGGTCAACTTTGTCCATGCGGCCCTGCTCGATCCACTGCTCGATAATCTGCGCTTTGCGCCGTACAAATTGACGCATCTCGGTGCGGATATAACCTTTTAAATGCGGTGCGCCTTGAATCATTTCCATCGCATACAATTTTGATGCGCGGGGGTTGGTGTAGGAAAGCTCAACCTTTTTGCGAATAAAACGATCCAATACTTCTGCAGGGTCATCATCCACGGTGATTTCACCGAGCAGGTCGTTCCATAAATTAATAATGTTATCCAGCACCGCGACATATAAATTGGTTTTACTTTTGAAATAATAGTGCACGTTGGCTTTGGGAATGCCCGCGCGGTCGGCGATATTTTGAATGCTGGCGCCGCGAAAACCGTTTTGCACAAATTCTTCTTCGGCGGCGTTAATAATATTGCTCAGGTTGCGGTCGCGAATTTTGCCCGGTTTGTATTTGCCGGTGGGCGTTTCAGTGGGGTTAAACTCCGGCTGGGCTTCTGCTGGTTTGCTTGCCATAGTTTTTCCGGTTCCTTGTTTGCTGCTTGTCGTGGCGGCAGGTTTTTTTTCGGCGGTGGTCTTAATGGCCATTGTTATTGTTTCTCGCTGGATGTTTTTATTGGTGGCGCGCTGGCAGCGCATAAATTCGTGCCGCGCGCCAGGCAATTATTGCGGAATTTTCCCCTCTATGCCTTTTACGTACCAGTTTTGTTGGTGCAATTCTTCATCGCTCAGGGTTTTGCCCTCGGCAACTTTTAATGCACCGGCTTGATCGTAAATAGGCCCTTGGTACACAGCGCGGCTGCCCGCGACAATTTCCATTTTATACGCCTCCATTTTCTCCACAACCTCTTTTGGCACTAGGGGGTTCATGGGCGATAGTGCTACTACACCTTCACGCAGTCCGTGCCAAATCGCTTCCGGCTTCCAGGTGCCATCCAATACCGCCTGGATTTTTGCGCGGTAAATGGATTCCCAGTGTTGCGTGGATGAGGTCAAATGGGTTTTGGGGCCGTAGGCGCTCATGTCGGAATTAAAGCCCACCGAATAAACCCCTTTCGCCTCTGCCGCTTGAATGGTTGCCGCAGAATCGGTGTGCATGGTGATTACATCGGCGCCTTGCAAAATTAAACTCTCCGCCGCTTCACGTTCTTTGGCTGGATCGTGCCAGGTATTGACCCACACCACTTTCATTTTGATGTCCGGGTTCATCACCTGGGCGCCGAGCATAAAGGAGTTGATGCCGCGAATCACCTCGGGAATGGGAAATGCGCCCACATAACCGATCACATTTTTTTTGCTCATGGCACCGGCAATCATGCCCGCGAGGAAGCGGCCTTCATAATCGCGCGCTTGATAATTGCCGACGTTGGCGGCGGTTTTATAACCGGTGGCGTGTTCAAATTTTACTTTGGGAAACATCTTGCCCACTTTGATGGTGGGGTTCATGTAACCGAAGGAGGTGGTGAAAATTAAATCGTAACCGCGTGAGGCCATGTTGCGAATCACGCGCTCGGCATCGGCACCTTCGGCCACACTTTCGACAAAAGTGGTTTCGATTTTATCGCCAAATTCTTGCTGCACAATTTTGCGCGCTTCGTCGTGTTGATAAGTCCAACCGGCATCGCCAATCGGGCTTACATACACAAAGCCGACTTTCAGCGGCGCGGCAAATACATTGGCGCTCAGCGTTAGCAGTGCCGCCGTGGCGCCCAGCACACGGAGAAATTTTTTGCGGGTTAACAGCGTCATGGTGGTTCCTCTTTTTTAGCGATTTAGCATCATTAACAAACAATTTATTTCGGTGAATGCCACGGCTGCCCGAGTGAACGCGGGGCAAATAAGCCCTGGTTTTGTTGGCGATACATCATGAGTACCAGCACCACAATGGTGACCACATAGGGCAGCATGGCGAGCAGGTTGGGCGATATTTCGTAGCCATAACCTTGCAATAACAAATGCAAAATACTGGCGAAGCCAAACAACCAGGCGCCGAGCAAAATGCGCTCGGTGCGCCAGCTGGCAAATACCACCAGCGCGAGGGCGATCCAACCGCGCCCGGCGGCGATACCTTCCGACCACATGGGTGTGTAGGCGAGCGACAAATAGGCACCGGCCAAACCGGCCATGGCGCCGCCAAACATTACCGCGCCGTAGCGCACGCGCATAACTTTGTAACCCAGTGCGTGGGCGACATCGGGATTTTCGCCCACGGCGCGAATAATTAATCCCAGCCGCGTATAACGCATCACCACAAACACGGCGGCGAAGAGTGCAAACGCGAGGTAGACCAATAAGTCCTGCTCAAACAGCGCTTTGCCGATCAGCGGGATATCGCCCAGCAGCGGAATTTTCACCGTGTTAAACCCGGTGATGGTTTGGCCGACATAACCTGCACCCAAAAACGCACTTAGGCCGGTGCCAAAAATAGTGAGTGCAAGGCCGGTGGCGACCTGGTTGGAAATCAGCGTGAGCGCGATAAACGCAAACAACAGCGACACCACTACCCCGGAAACCACCGCCGCAAGCACACCCCAACCGAGGCTGCTCCCGGCGTAAGCGGCGATAAACCCGCAGGCCGCGCCCACCAGAATCATGCCTTCCTGCCCCAGGTTTAATACCCCGGCGCGCTCCGACATCATCGCCCCCAAGGCCACCAGTAGCAGCGGCGTACCGGTGCGCACCATGGCGAAGAGAATGTTTTCAAACATGCCGATATCCATACATCTATACCCTTCGTTTATACCTTGTGTTCTTTTATTGTTTGGTTGCTGCCGGGCACCAGGCGATAGCTAATCAGCAGGTCGCAGGCCAGCAAATAAAACAGCAGCATGCCCTGGAATAATCCGGTGATGGACTTGGGCAGGCCCTGATCGATTTGCGTCATCTCGCCTCCCAGGTAAGTAAGCCCTAACAGACAACTGGCCAGCAGGATGCCGAGCGGGTGCATGCGCCCCATAAACACCACAATAATCGCGGCATAACCGTAGCCCAGCGAGAGGGTGGGAATCAGTTGCCCCACCGGGCCGTTGGTTTCGGAAATGGCGGCAATACCGGCCATGGCGCCGCTGAATAACAGCAGCAGCCAGATGAGTTTTTTGCCGTTAAAACCGGCGAAACGCGCGGCGTTGTGGTTCTCGCCCATCACCCGCAGTTGGAAGCCGAGCAGGGTGCGGGTGAGCACCACCCAAATCACCACCAACATAAACAGCGCGATAAAAATGGCGATGCTCACGCGGTAGTCCTCAAACAACACCGGCAACAAGGTCTGGCTGGCAAAGAGCGCGGACTCGGGAAAGTTGAGCCCTTCCGGGTCTTTGAGCGGGCCGTGCACGCCCCACAGCAACAGGTTCACGGCGATATAGTTGAGCATGATGGTGGTGAGAATTTCATTGGCGTTAAAGCGCGTGAGCAAGAGCGCAGCAACGCCCGCCCAGACCAAACCCGCCAAGGCGCCGCTGGCGATAATCACCGGCAGCACCCAAACGCCTTCGCTATCCGCCAACTGCAAACTCACTGCGCCGCCAATCAGCGCGCCAAATACAAACTGGCCTTCGGCGCCGATATTCCAGATTTTGGCTTTGAAGCAGAGCGTTAACCCAATCGCACAGAGCAACAGCGGGGTGACTTTTACCGCGAGTTCCGACAGGCCGTACAAATCGCTAATCGGTGCGATAAAAAAGGTGTAGAGGCTGCCCAGCGGCGGGCGCCCAAGCAACGCAAACAACAGCGCACCGGAGACGAGCGTGAGCAGCAGGGCGAGCAGGGGCGACAGGTACATCATCGCGCGGGAGTCTTGCAGGCGTTTCTCAATGCGCATGGGCAACCTCCGCTGCTGTGTTGTCAGCGAGGTGGCTGCCAAAGTTGCCGGTCATCCACTGGCCGAGTTGCCCCAGAGGCACCTCCGCTTTAGCTGCCAACGGTGACAGGCGCCCGCCGCACAGGGCACCGAGGCGATCGGCCAATAAATACAATTCATCCAAATCTTCGCTGATCACCAAAATCGCCGCGCCCTTATCGCGCAGCTTGATCAGCTCCTGATGAATCAAATTCGCCGCGCCCACATCCACGCCCCAGGTCGGGTGAAAACACACCAGCACCTTCGGGTTTTGCAGAATTTCACGGCCGATAATAAATTTTTGCAGGTTGCCGCCGGAGAGACTTTTGGCGCTGGCATCGGCGCCGGTCGCTTTGACTTTGTATTTGGCGATGATGTCGGTGGCGCGGGTTTTAAGTAGCGGCCAATTCAGCCAGCCGAATTTTCCGCTTTGGTTGATGTAGCCAGTGAGCAGATTATTTTCGGTCAGGCTCATATTGCCCAGCGCACCGCGCCCGATCCGGTCGGCGGGCACCACACCCATGCCCAGGCGACGGCGCTGCTGTACGCCGAGTTGGCCAATATCTTTGCCGCCCAATAACAGGCTGCCGCTATCGCTGCGCAGTTCGCCGTTGATTAAATCCACCAGTTCGTCTTGCCCGTTACCGGCCACACCGGCAAGGCCAAGAATTTCGCCCGAGTGTAACTGCAGTTGAATGTCTTGCAGGTGAATCGCAAAGGCATCGCGCGGCTTCACGGTAATTTTATCGAGCGCGAGCAGGCATTCACCGGCGCTGCCTGCTGGCATGGAACCCTGCAATTCCAACTCATCGCCCAGCATCAGGCGCGCCATTTGGGTGGGGCTGGTTTCACTTGGCACACAGGTGCCGGTGACCTTGCCACCGCGCAGAATGGTGGCCTTGTCGCACAGTGCATTCACTTCGTGCAATTTGTGCGAGATAAACAAAATGCTGCACCCTTTGCGCGCAAGTTTTTTCAGCACCGCAATCAGCTGTGCCACTTCCGGCGGCGTGAGTACGGCGGTGGGTTCGTCAAGAATTAGCAGTTGGATGTCCTGCAGCAGGCAGCGAATAATTTCCACCCGCTGTTGTTCGCCCACCGACAAACTGTGCACCAAGCGGTCAGGATTTATCGCCAGGCCATATTCATCGCCCACCGCGATAATGCGCTCGCGCAACCGCTCCAAATTGCCGTATTCGGCCGGCGTTAAATAGAGCGCGATATTTTCGGTCACGGTCAGGGTTTCAAATAGGGAAAAGTGCTGGAACACCATGCCCATCCCCAATTGGCGCGCATGGGCGGGGCCGCTAATGCTGACTTCTTTATCGTTCCACAGCATTTGCCCGGCATCGGGTTTCACCACGCCGTAAATCATTTTCATCAAGGTACTTTTACCGGCGCCGTTTTCGCCGAGCAGCGCATGGATCTCGCCCGGTTCAACCTGCAAGCTCACGCTGTCGTTGGCGATACAGCCGGGGTAAGCCTTGGTGAGCGCTAATAGCTCAAGGCGCATGGCCTTTTTTTCAGACATAAATCAACTCGCTCATAAACCTGACTATCTGGACAAAAAGATAAGTCGGGTTGAGCAAATTGCATGCCATTCACTGCCATAAACCGCGCTTTGCAAAAAACCTATGAAAAATTGTCTGTTTGGCCAGACTTTTGCTTTGGCCTTGGCAGGTTCGATTTTTTTGCCGTGCCAGCGAGGGTGTAATACCCGTGCAAGGCAGGCAAGTGGAGGAGGTATTGTGCGGTTGGTGGTGAACAATAAACCGGTTGAAGGTGTGGATGCGGCAGCAGATATGACGCTGTTGCGCTACCTTCGCAGCGGTCAACAATTGATGGGTACCAAAGAGGGCTGTGCCTCCGGTGATTGCGGCGCCTGCACGGTGATTGTTGGGCGCCCCAGCCCGCAGGGCCTGGCCTACAGCACGGTGAACGCCTGTATTTGCCCGCTCGGCAGCCTGCAGGATTGTCATGTTTTTACCGTGGAGGCACTGGCCGACAGCGCGGATTCCCTGCACCCGGTACAGGCCGCGATGGTGGAATGCCACGGCTCCCAGTGCGGCTTTTGCACCCCCGGTTTTGTGATGTCGCTAGCCAACTTGCAGCTCAATGAGGGCGAGCGTTTGGCACAGGCGGAGGATGCGGTACAGCGCGCGGCGGTGATTGATGCTATCTCCGGAAACCTGTGTCGCTGCACCGGTTATCGCCCCATTGTCACGGCGGGAATGGTGGCCCTTAAAAAACCTGCCCAAGTGGCCAGTTTTGTGCAAGAGTGGGTGCCGAATGCACCTTTAGCGGGCAAAAACCCTGAGTCGGTGGCGCCTGTTGCCGCGTCGCTATTACAGGGTGATGGCAGCAGTTATTGGCAGCCGCACACCGAAGTGGAGTTGCAGCAACTATTGCACGCCTATCCCCACGCGCGTTTGGTGGCCGGTGGTACGGATTTAATGCTGGAGGTTACCCAGCAGTACAAATCCTTGGCGCACTTGATTGATCTGAATCGGGTGGAGACATTACAGCAGATCGAGATCAATGAGCGCGAAGTCATTCTCGGCGCGGCGGTGTGTTACAGCCAGTTGGAAAAGTCCCTGCGCGATCTCTCGCCGGAATTTGTTGCGCTGCTCGGGCGCTTGGGTTCACGGCAAATTCGCAATCGCGGCACCTTGGGGGGCAATATTTGCAACGCATCGCCCATCGCCGATAGCCCGCCGTATTTATTGGCGCTGGATGTGGAAGTGGAAATTGTGAATGGGCGCGGTGAAGTACGCCGTGAAAAGCTGACGCAATTTTATCGCGATTACAAAAAAACCAGTTTGATGACCGGTGAATACCTGGCGCGCATTTATATCAACCGCGCGCACTTAGCAAAACCATTGAAGCTGTTCAAAATCAGCAAGCGTTATGAAGACGATATCTCCGCCGTGATGGGTGCATTTTGCTGGAGCGGAAAAACAACGAACGAATTTTTCATTGCCTTTGGCGGTATGGCGGCGATTCCAAAACGTGCCAGTGCCACCGAACAATTTTTATCGAATACCAATTGGTATGTTAATGGTGTGGTTGATGAAAATATTCTCGAACAAGCATGCGATGTATTGCGCAGTGAATTTTCACCACTGAGTGATGTGCGTGCCAGCGCTGAGTACCGCATGGCCATGGCGTGCAACCTGCTTAAAAAATCCTGTTACGAATTTGCTGCAGAAGCCTCGGGCAATCAAATTGAAACGAGGTTGTTTGCCCATGCGTAGATTAATTACCAATTCTGAATTGTCTCCGGCTATTGTGGCGCCAGCATCCAACGGTGGTGTTGGTCACTCAACTGCGCATGAATCGGCACACAAACATGTGCGCGGCGCCGCCGAATATGTGGATGATTTGCCGCTACTTCCCGGCACTTTATTTGTCTCCACTGGTCAGTCCACTAAACCCCACGCGCGTATTCGCACGCTGGATTTAACCAGCGTAAAAAATGCGCCCGGCGTGATCGATGTCATTGTACAAAGTGATATCCCCGGCAAGGTCGATGTCGCGCCGGTGTATTCCGGCGATCCCTTGCTGGCGGGCGAACTCGTTGAATTTATCGGCCAACCTATTTATGCGGTGGCGGCCACCAGTTTTGAAGCGGCGCAGCGTGCGGTATTGTTAGCGCGCATTGAATACGACGAATTACCTGCGCAATTAACCGTGGAGGATTCACTCGCCGAACAGAGTTTTGTCTTGCCACAACATCAATTATTGCTCGGCGATCCCGATGCGAGTATTAGCGTCGCTCCGCATCACTTAAGCAGTGAAATTTATGTACGCGGGCAGGAACATTTTTATCTGGAAGGGCAAATCAGTGAAGCGCGGCTAACGGAAGACGGCGGCATTCATGTGATCAGCTCATCGCAACATCCCACCGAATTGCAAAAATTAGTCGCTGAAGTCTTGGCTATTCCGTTTCATTTAGTCGTGGCAGAAGTGCGGCGCATGGGTGGCGGATTTGGTGGTAAAGAAAGTCAGGCGGCACCGCTTGCGTGTATCGCCGCCTTATTTGCGCAGCGCACCCGTCGCCCGGTGCGCTACCGCATGCCGCGCCGCGACGACATGGTACAAACCGGCAAACGCCACGATTTTTTAAATCGCTGGCGGGTCGGTTTTACTAGCGAAGGCAAATTGCTCGGTGTGGATATGTTGCTCGCCGGTAAGTGTGGTTTTTCTGCCGATTTATCGGAAGGTATTGTCGACCGCGCCATGTTCCATGCAGACAACGCCTACTTTTTAAATAACGCCCGCATTCTTGGTTTGCGCTGCAAAACTCACACGGTTTCCAATACCGCCTTTCGCGGTTTTGGTGGCCCTAAAGGCATGATGGCGATTGAAACCATCGTGGAAGATATTGCGCGTTATTTAGGTAAAGATCCGCTCGATATTCGTAAAACCAATCTCTACCAACCCGGTGCCGATGAAACGCCCTATGGGCAAAAAATTGAGCAGCATGTACTGCCCGCGTTAATCGAACGGTTGGAGCAAAGTTCAAACTATCGCGCACGCCGCGTTGCTATCACCGAATTCAATAAAACCCATCGCACCTTGAAAAAAGGCTTGGCACTGACGCCGGTAAAATTTGGTATTTCATTTACCGCTAAACATCTCAACCAAGCCGGTGCGCTGTTGCAAATTTATACCGATGGCAGCTTGTTGATAAATCACGGCGGCACGGAAATGGGTCAGGGGTTGTATACCAAAATCCAACAAATTGTTGCCAGCGCTTTTGATGTCAGTGTGCAGCGGGTGATGGTGTCATCCACTCGTACCGATAAGGTGCCCAATACCTCGCCTACTGCGGCGTCATCCGGCACCGATTTAAATGGCATGGCCGCCAAAGATGCGTGCGACAAAATCAAAGCGGATTTAATTGCCTTTGCGGTTGAGCATTTTCAGTTGGACGCAGCTCAAATTAGTTTTGCGCAGGACCAAGTGGTGCTGGGCGAGCAGGCCATGAGTTTTGCTGAATTTATTAAATTGGCTTATCTCAATCGTGTTGCGCTCTCGGCCACCGGCCATTACCGCACCCCAAAAATTTATTACGACCGCGCCAAAGCCAAAGGCCAACCTTTTTTGTATTTTTCCAACGGTGCGGCAGTAGCGGAAGTCACGCTGGATTGTTTAACCGGCGAATACAAAGTAGAGCAAATTGATGTGCTGCACGATGTGGGTAAATCGCTTAACCCAGCCATTGATATTGGCCAAATTGAAGGTGGATTTATTCAGGGCATGGGCTGGCTCACTACGGAAGAATTATTGTGGGATGAAAAAGGCCGCCTCATATCCAACAGTCCAGCCAATTACAAAATTCCCACCGCGTTTGATGTGCCGGAAAAATTCACTGTGGAATTATTTGATGAGCCCAATCTCGAAAATACCATTCACTTATCCAAAGCCGTGGGAGAACCGCCGCTAATGCTCGCGATCTCAGTATGGGCAGCATTACGCGATGCGTGCAGTAGCACAACCGATTATCAATTCAGCCCACGTTTGGATACACCCGCAACGCCCGAGCGAATTTATTGGGCGCTGCAAGAGTGCGCGGAATTTAATAAGGCACATGCAGCAAGTGCACAGCAAAATAGTTTAGCGAATCAAGGAGGCGTGTAATGGCAATCCTTAATTGGTCAGCCGCGATTCAACACTGCCAGCAAAGCGGTAGCGCCTATGTGATCGCCACCATTATTAATACCCAGGGTTCAACCCCGCGCGATGGTGGCAGCAAAATGGTGATTGCGGCGGACGCCACCTACGACACTATTGGTGGCGGTCAGTTGGAGTTTTTGCTGGTGCAGCAAGCGCGTGAATTGCTCGCGCAAAATAAAAATTGCCAGGTATTAAAAGCGATTCCACTCGCGGCAGAGGCAGCGCAATGTTGCGGTGGCAATGTCACGGTGATGTTGGAATGTTTTGCGGCCTGTGCTTGGCAAATCGCGCTGTTTGGTGCGGGCCATGTATGTCAATCCTTGGTCACTATTCTCGCCGGGCTGCCGTGTCAGGTGCGGGTGATTGATAATCGCCCGGAATTAATGGCAGCGCCGCTGCCCGCGAATTGCCGTTACGAATTTTATAGTGACCCCACTGCAGCAGTCGTGCAGTTACCCGACAATTGTTGGGCAATTATTTTTACTCACGATCACACACTGGATTTTGCGCTGTGTAAAACCCTGTTATCCGATCAGCGTTGGGCCTATGCAGGCATGATTGGTTCGCAAACCAAAGCACTGCGTTTTCGCAAACGTTTAAGTGATGCTGGTTTTGCTGATACAGCAATAGAAAAAATTCACAGCCCGATTGGCTTGCCAGAAGTGAAAGGCAAATTGCCAATGGAGGTCGCGGTATCCATTGCGGCGCAATTGCAAAGTTTGTATTACCAGACCGCTGCACCGCAAGCGGGAACCTCCAGTTCCTGGCGCGATATTAAAACCATCCTGCAACAACAAAAAACCACGGCAATTTTATGCGAATAGTCGGTGTACTGAATGTTTGCTGGGGAAATAAATCATGAAGCTGGATGAATTTAATCACCTGCCTGCGGTGGATGCGGTAAGTGCACTGTACGGCTGCTGTCATTGCCAGCACTGGGCAGAAGCGGTATCGGCACGTCGCCCTTTTGCACAGTGCGAGGATTTATTAATCGCTGCGCAGCAAGTCTGGGCGCGCGCCAACGAAAGCGAAATTCTGGAAGCCTTTTCCGGCCATGCACGTATTGGTGACATCGAACTATTGCGTTCCCGTTATGCCGGTCGCGCCACCCAGGAGCAGGGTCAAGTGTTGGCCGCGAGTGACGCAGTTATTCAGGAACTCTATACGCTGAATCAGGTGTATGAACAGCAAAATGGTTTTATTTTTATTGTCTGCGCCAGTGGTAAATCCGCAGAAGAAATGTTGGCGCTCTTAAAAGCGCGCATCACAAATTCGCGCAGTCAGGAGCTGGTTAATGGTGCGTTGGAGCAGGGGAAAATCACCACGCTTCGGTTAATGAATTTGATTGAAGATCAGGAGTGTTAAAAGGGAGTCGTCATCCTCGCGAACATGGGGATATGACGAAATTGTGATTTAAGAATCTTATAGTTTACGGAAAATATTTTATGCAAAAAGCACCAATTACAACTCACATTCTTAATTTGGATAGCGGCAAACCTGCGGCGGGTGTACGTGTAACCCTGCACCGTCTGGACACCCAGGAACCTATCGCCAGTGCGACTACTGATGGTGATGGCCGAATTATGCAGTGGGAAAATACTTTTGAAATTCAAGCGGGCAATTATCTGCTGCATTTTGCCGTGGCGCCTTGGTATGAACGCCAGGCGCTGAGTAATTTTTATCCGGAAATCCAGCTTATTTTTCGTGTGGTAAATCCGCAGGAACACTACCACGTGCCGTTGTTGTTGAATGCTTATGGTTATTCCACTTATCGCGGTAGCTAGGTTTTTGATTGTTATGGATACCCGCGTTCGCGGGTATGACAAAAAGATAGTTTTAATTTTTCTGTTTTAATTTTGTTGTTAAGGCTGGTTATGAGTGATGTTGCGGTAGGAATGGAAAGTATGGTGAATGCGATAGGTGCGAATAATGCGGCAGCGGCGTTTCGCGCAAAAATTTTACATTTCACCGGTCAACCCGATCCCATCACGGGTGCCGGTATTGAGTATTTTGATGATGGGGTGTTGGTTGTTGAACAAGGGCGAGTCAAGGCTTTGGGCGATGCACAACAAATGGCGGCGGCAGGATTTGATTTACAGTCGTGTCAACATTTTCCCGATCAATTAATTATGCCGGGCTTTATCGACAGCCATATTCATTATCCTCAAACCAGCGTGATTGCCTCCTATGGCGAACAGTTACTGGATTGGCTCAACAACTATACCTTTCCCTCCGAGGCACGTTTTGCTAATGCGGAATTTGCCGCGCTCGCTGCCCATGAATTTCTAAAAATTCTTCTCCAAAATGGCACTACTACGGCCATGGTTTACACCACAGTATTTGCGCAATCAACCGAGGCATTTTTTGCCGCCGCCGCGCAGATGAATCTGCGCATGATTAGCGGCAAGGTGATGATGGATCGCAACGCGCCGGATTATTTGCTTGATACACCGGCGAGCAGTGAACAGGATTGCCGCGCGTTAATTGAACGCTGGCACCAACAGGGGCGGCAACTCTATGCGCTCACACCGCGTTTTGCACCCACCAGTACCCCGGAGCAATTGGCGGTGACGGGAAAACTTTACGCGCAATACCCCGGTTTGTATTTGCAAACCCATCTCTCTGAAAATTTACAGGAAATGGCGTGGATAAAAGAACTTTACCCCAGAGCGCGCGATTATCTGGATGTGTACGATCAATTTGGTTTGCTCGGCCCGCGCAGTGTATTTGGCCACGGTATTCATTTGAGTGATCTTGAGGTTGAGCGTTTGGCACAAACGGGTTCGGGCATTGCTTTTTGTCCGACTTCCAATTTATTTCTGGGTAGTGGCTTGTTGGATATGGCGCGGTTGGAGAGCGCCGGTGTTCCCGTGAGCCTTGCTACCGACGTGGGTGGCGGCACCAGTTTTTCGCAATTGCGTACCCTTGCCGAAGCTTACAAAGTGCTGCAGTTGCAAGGGCAAAATTTGCATCCGTTAAAAGGGTTTTATATGGCCACCTTGGGTAATGCACGTGCGTTGCAATTGGATAATTACCTCGGCAATTTTGCGCCGGGCAAAGAAGCTGATTTTGTGGTGATTAATTTGGGTGCAACACCCTTACAGGCATTGCGGCAATCATCGGTGCAGCAATTATCCTTTCAGAACCGGGCACAGGATTCAGTAAAAAGTTTGGCAGAAAAACTGTTTGCATTAATGACCTTGGGTGATGAACACAATATCGCCCATACCTATGTGATGGGTAAAAAAATTTTTAGCCGCGCACCCGCTACAGAAGGAGCATTGTCATGGGCGATTTAATTAACCCGCTGGTATTGGAGTGGTTAAATCTGGCATTTCGCTGGTTTCATGTGGTCGCGGCCATTGCCTGGATTGGTGCATCCTTTTATTTTATTTGGTTGGATTTGAGTTTGCGTGAACCGCCACAATGGAAAGCGGATAAAGGCGTAAAAGGTGATTTGTGGGCAATTCACGGCGGCGGTATTTATGAAGTGGCAAAATACCATTTGCGCCCGCAAGAAATGCCCAAAAAGTTGCACTGGTTTAAGTGGGAAGCTTACAGCACCTGGTTGAGTGGCACCGGCTTATTAATATTAATGTATTACCTGCAAGCACAAACTTATCTGGTGGGGTACAACACCCTGATTCAATCACCAGGTTGGGCGGTCGTTGCCAGCATCGGTTTTATTCTCGGTGGCCAAGCGCTCTACGAATTATTGTTGCGCACACCGCTGGTAAAACGCGGATTATTATTTGCCGCAATATTGTTGTTGGTGATTAGTGTGGCGAGTTATTTGGCGCACTTGTTATTTTCACCGCGCGCTGCCTATTTGCATGTCGGTGCAATGATTGCCACCTGGATGGCAGGCAACGTGTTCTGGGGAATTATGCCTGCGCAGCGTAAATTTGTGGCGGCAGTCAGCAACAATGAAGCGCCGGACACCTGTGCTATGGCCTTCGCCAAGTTACGCTCTACGCACAATAATTATTTAACCCTGCCGGTTATTTTCTGCATGCTCAGCAATCACTATTCCTTTTTGTACAGTCATGTTTATTCCTGGCTGGTATTGGTTGCAATAGGTTTGTGTTTGGCATGGGGCAGACATTTTTTTAATCTCAAACATTTGGGTGTAGTAAAGCCATTTATTTTGTTGAGCAGTTTTAGCGGCTTGGTATTGGTTGCGGTGTTAATGGCAATTACATCGCCCGCGAGTATTGCCGCTAAACAAGCTGAAAAAGCGGCGATTGTTACTTCAGCAGAACAAAGCGTCAGTACCGATGAGCGCATTAACCAATTAATTCACGTGCACTGCACCAATTGTCATGCGGCTGTGCCCTCGCAACCGGGTTTTAATGCCGCACCTGCTGGTTTGGTGATTGATTCCACTGTGCACCTTGCTGCGCAAAAAGTACGTGCATTACCGGCTTTGTCATCGGGCTATATGCCACTGGGAAATTTTCATCACATGACCGATCTGGAACGTAAAACCTTGATCGATTGGCTTGCGCAACAATAGCGGATGAGTGCAGGAATTATTATGGCTGCTTATGTGATTGTTGATATTGAAGTACATAACCCCGAAAACTATAAAGATTACCTCACGAAAATTACGCCCACGGTATTTGCCTGCAACGGACGCTATTTAGTGCGCGGCGCCAATGCAGAAATTGTTAGCGGTAGCTGGCAACCCAAACGTTTGGTGGTGATGGAGTTTCCTGACCTGGCAACCGCCAACCATTGGGCGACTTGCGCGGAATATGCCCCCATCCATGCACTGCGCACGGCGAATGCAACGGCCAATATGATTATTGTGGAAGGCAGTGTGGATTACACAGGTTGAAAATTGTAATTCTTAAATTTTTCTAATTGTATACGTGTGCACTTTTATGGCGTTGCCATTTAATGGCGATAATTAATCGGGTGAAGCTAATGATTCGTTTAAAGCACGTTAGGTTTTTAGCGGTAGTATTTTGTTTTGTCGCCATAACTGGTTGTGCCGTTAAGCCAGATAATGTGACCCCCGCTGGATCTGTTTGTGTCGAGCAGCCATTATTTATCGATAATGGAACTTATAAAATTCCTGCCATTTTAGTAAAGCCAACTCAGGCAACCGGTAAACCATTTCCGGTGGTGGTGATGTTGCATGGCACTGCATCGCAGAAAAATGAAGTGGGGGGATTGTATCAACGTTTGGCTGTTGCTTTGGCCGAAGCCGGTATCGGTTCCGTGCGGATCGACTTTGCTGGTACCGGCGATAGCCCGGTGGATTATCGTTTTTATAATCTCACCAGCGCCCAGCGCGATGTTGTCAGCACGCTGGATTATCTAACCACTCTGCAGGATATAGATGCACAGCGTATTGGCCTGATTGGATTTAGTCAGGGCGGATTAATTGCACAGCTCGTTGCCACAAAAGATGCTCGCATTAAATCGCTGGTTGCCTGGTCCAGTGTTAGTGGAAATGGCACTGGTGTTTTCCAATCCTTTTTTGACGACTATTATGCAGAGGCAAAAGCCAATGGTTTTGCAGTCGTAAAATTCCCCTGGCGCCCCGAGCCATTAAATTTTGGTTTGCAGTGGTTTGAAGAAGTTAAAGCCAATAGCAGTTTGCAGGACTTAAAAAATTATCACGGAAAATTACTCGCAATTGCCGGTACAGCGGATACCTTGGTTCCCTACGAGTCATCGATAAATATAATCAACCACGCCGGTACCACTAACGCAGAATTGCACCTTATCAAAGGTGCAGATCATATGTTTAACGTTTTAGGTTCAGCCAATGCGAATGGTCTGGCGGAAGATCAATCTACGGCGGAAACTGTACTTTCAATAACCACTTACTGGATTGATAAAAATTTATAGATTTTTATTGTGCGTAACGGATTAATCCGCAAGTTGATTTTTGCTGCGTTTTCTCGTTTAATGAGAATGTTTTTCAACTTGTTGTGAGGGATAGTATGTTTTCTGTATTAGGGCCAGTAGTGATGCTGGGAATGTTCGCAATTTATGTGTTAGTCATTTGTTTATTCATTGTTATGGTTATATCCATAAAACGTATTGCCGCGTCGCAGCAGGAAATAGCAAAGAGCCATCATGAAATCGTAAAACAGCTGGCTAGTATTGCCATAGAAATTAGAAACAGAGAAAAATGATTTTTCGTTAAGTCATAAAAAAACCAGCGATTAAGCTGGTTTTTTATTTTTATGTTTATAGATTTTATAATTCACAACAAAGCGTATGGTCTTATTGTTTACGCAATCTAACTAGACTTAATAGCAACAATAAACTTAACCAGTTTAATGAGCCGCTACCCGAGCCGCTGTTAGTGGCTGACGCAGAAGCGGTTGAGCTGCTGGAAATAACAGTGCTGCTTGCGCTACTGCTTATGGCCGTAGATGAGCTGCTTGATAATATGGCGCTACTGGCTTCACTGCTTATGCTGCTGCTTGATTCATTGCTTGTAGTACTACTGCTGCTGGAAGACGATGTTACGCCGCAGAAATCGCCCCACAAACTAAGTACCCAATTTGGATTATCAATAAACGGATTGCGGTTTCCTTGCCATTCCTGAATACGATGGTTGCGGCGCATTTCAAAATTATCGACCGGGTCCAGCTCACTCCACTCAACCAAAGTACACAACTTACCGATATTGGCATCACCGCTTGCCATGGCCGTGTTATCCACTAAAACCAAATCCGGTGTGTTGCCATCGGTGCCTTCATAACGCACATCCATATAAAACATCATGCGCGCCACATCGCCTTTTACCGCATCACGCGGTTCCCATGAATCGTCATCAGTAAAGGTATCGGGTGCTTCACCTTGCGCAGTGCCACCATTATCAAAGGCTTTGTTGCTGCGTGAACTGTTAACGGTTTTATCTTCCGGACGCAGGTGATGAAGATCGGTATAGGCGAATTGATTGTCATCAGGAAAGCCGTAGGATTTTGCCCAAACATGTTCGCGGTTCCAGGAGTCGTTATCAAATCCAGGTTGCCCATCGCGATCATTTTTATTCGCCGAGCGGCCGCTGTATAACAACAATACATTTGCGGTGTTATCCGGGTCCTCGTCGGCATATTGCAATGCACTCCACACTTGGCTGTAGCTTAAATTAATATGGCCAGTGCGAATAATATTGTGTAGCGCGGCGCGTAACTCAAAGCCTTCAAGCCCCATTGCCGGTGCATAATACACATCGTAGCTATAAGGTATAGCTGCCGATGATGAACTAGCTGATGACAAACTGATTGAACTACTGCTTGCACTAGACGCGACGCTGGAACTTGAGCTGCTACTGATTTCTTCAGTGCTACTTGAACTGCTGCTTATACTGCTAGTTGTATTGCTACTCGACGCCCAGCCACCGGAGCAATCTTGCGTGAGCGGGCCGATGCCGGGGCTATCCGCAGTGCTGACCGCCCACTGCGCGTTGGTTGCCGGCATTGTGTTATCAACGCGATAAATCGATACATCAACCGCTGCAATTGTCCAACCGGTAATACCGCTTTCCCATGCAACTGTATCTACATCGACACCATTATTTTTTAGAATAAATAAATCACCGCTGTTGCCCAGCGCAAGCGACATACCTGTCAAGTTGGGTGCAAAGCCGTAGTGTGTTGTAAACGCATCTGCCTCGCGCGTAAATGTTAAATAACTATTTGGCTGAATCGTGCCGCTCAGGTTAAGTACCGGCGCGCCTTGTTTGTCTTGCAGGGTATAGGTACTCAGATCAATCGCATCACAGCCCGCATTAAAAAGCTCGATCCATTCCAGCGTGCTGTCCAAACCATTAGGCGGATCGTAAAGCACTTCGGAAATCAAAACCTTTGCCTGCAATGGCAGTGAAAAAGCCGCAACCAACGCGGCGGGTAAAAATAGACTACGTTTCATTTCTATCACCTGCTTAAAGTGGTTAATAACCGGATAAAAACTCAGATCGATCATCAAGCAGTGCAGGTTAGCGAGAAATGATTTAACAGAATTCAGGTTGAGTTGTTGTTAATGCTTATAAATGAGAGGGTTAGCGTTGTTGGGTAAACTTATTTAAGCGAATAGTTCACAGGAGCGGATTTTGTGTGGGCTCTCTGAAAATGAAAGAAAGTCCACGCTCTACAAAAGAAAACCCTGACCAGAAAAACTGGTCAGGGTTATAGTTTCAATTAATCAAAAATTGGCCAATATTAAATCGCTACGCTATTTTTTAACTTTCAGGTCGATCAATTGATTCCAATGCGACTAAACTCAATTTTTTCATATAATCTTCCATTCCATGATTTTTAGCTCTCTGAAGAAGCTTGTCTAAAATTATTTGATCCTCTGAAGTACTTGAACTATTCGATAGCATCATCGGAGTATTGTGAAAAATGTCAGCAAATTTCTTTGCAGCATTTAGGCTAGTAGCCGACCTTATCTCGATAAAAGCGAGCTGCATCATATAATGCAGCGCCTTATTAATTTTTCGATTTTCTTTTATATCTTCAGTCAACATAGTAGTTGTCTACCTGTAGGGCCCTAGTGGGTCATCATTTACGTTGTCAGGCAACTCTACAACAGGAATTTTTGTATCGTCAGCCCAACCACGACCTTTAGCCTCATTAACAAGTGTATTACCATCAAGCACTTTATTACCCCTCACAGTTAAGGCAGTAGGCTTTTCTGCGTCGATAATCGTTGTCGTGAGTGGCGGCACAGCGGAACCGCTGCCAAGCCATTGCGCACTACGAATCACCAGCGCCAATGCTTTAGGTGCTGGCGCCATTTGATCGGCATATTGATTGGCATCCATGCCTTTAGGAAACAGCACGCGGAAGGCATCTATTCCGTGCTGGTTTAATTTTTCTGCAACGACCAATGCGGCCTTATCACCGGCTTCATCGCGATCATAGGCAATCAACACGCGCTTTATTTTTAGACTGATCAGCGCTTGTAAAATCTCATCGGTAACCGAAGCTGAACTTTTATTGCGCTATCGGCAATTCAGATATTGGTATTAATTCCATCTTTCTTGATTCGTCATATGAATACCAGCGAATATTGGTTGAGTTGAAATTTAGCTCATTAAAATCTTCATTTGCAGTTGGGGACAGGTTAGTGCCATTACTCTCTGACAATAAACTTATTGCTGAAGGGTATCTCCACAATAGCCTGGCTTTTCCGCATCGAATGATGTCTTGACTGGAATCATATGCAATTTTTCCAATTCCTACTGGCGATTTACTACTTAGATGCAGCGTTTTGAATTTATAGGACTTTCCATTTTTGAACTTTACGAAAGTAGCCTCCCCTAAAAAAGATTCTTCATTTGCACTAAAAATAGTAGGAACTTTTTTGTCATTAAACCTTTTATAAGACAGAATTTTTATAGCACAGTGATCCTGTCCATTCTTTATCAATAAAATTTTATTGATGGGCTGGTCAATCCATTTGAAGCCTATCAATGTAAATTCGCCTATAACTTTCTCGATTTCATCTACGTTTGGCCGACTATATTGAGACTCAAAATCAAAAGCTTTTGAGTTCATTGTTAAACTCAAAATGGCTAGGAATTTTAGCAGTTTTACTATTCTAATATTTTTCAATTGCATGCTCCTCGTTCAGTATGAAAACAGATCGCTCCATTCCTGGATGCGTTATCTATTTGTATAAAGCCAGAAGAGCCAGATTCATCATCCTTATTGTCATTTGATTTGTTATTTGACGCATTCGATAAAGCACCTTTCGTTGCCGAATATGCTTTTGACACTTTGGAGGGCGATGGGAACGTATCAGTAAATAAATGCTTAAGCGTGCCCCATAAACCTAGCTTGCGGAAACTTCCCGGCCATTCCTGAAACCCTTCATGGCCAGCAGCATATCTATCTTGAATTGCATGAGCAGCCAAACCAAGATCCCCATCACTAAGAGCTTTATTTACCAACGAAGAATTCATTCGCTGCGCATCTGATGGTAACTGATCTTGAGCGCTCATTGCATGTCTTGCAACCGCGTTAGCATCAGCTCCCTGTGAACCCGGCTCCCAATCAGCTTGCATGCTTCGATAAGCGATTCTGAAACTATCCATCAATCCGTAACCGGAATTAGTTGCAGCAAAAAATGTAATCAATCCATGCACAGGTATAGCAAACTCTCCGGTAGCATCGATGTTATTAACCGGATCATTTCCCACATAAGCATAGAGGTTAATTTGATCTTCATAGCCAACCGGGTCTGTTTGCAAAAAGCGTCCGAGTGTTGGTGAGTACATACGTGCTTTGTAATGCCACAAACCCAGTTCTGCTATCCATGCCTGCCCGGTATAACCGAAACGTAATGGATGGGTTCCTTGTGGTTTTCCCCAGTTGTCATAACGAGGTAGGTGGAGCATGTTTCCGGCGGAGTCTGCAATGGCGACAATACTGCCTTGGTGGTTGGTACGCAAATACTTACGGGTACTCGCGGTTACGGATGAGCCTTGAAACCAAACTGCCGGGTCATCCACGCTAATGCCATGCACATAGCGATTGAGTGCGGTAGTGCTTGTGCCATTAAATTCAGCGATCAACTCATCACCATCGTATAGCATATGCGTGGTAGATGATGGGTTTTGGATTTTATACAAGCGCCCCATAGGGTCATACCAAAGTTCGGCTTTTAATGCACCGCTTGCGGTTGTCGCTTTTACCAACCGATTTTCCTGGTCATAGGTATAACGCGATTGACCATCAAAAGTCAGGTTGCCATTGGCATCGTACTCGTAAGCGGCGCCACTCACATTGGTATATTGATTAAGACCATTTACTTGATAAGTTTGATTTTGCTGTCCGTTAACTGGAGTGTAGTTGCTGTTCGATGTGGTCAGGCTTTGCAGCTGCGATACAGGGGTGTATGTGTAGCCATAGGTGTTGTCATTAGCTGTGCCTGCCATGTCATGAATCAAGGATGAAACGCGACTGATAGCGTCATAAGCATAATCTGAATTTATACCACCGTTTAAAAAATCCAGTCGCCCTTTAGCGTCAAAACCATAGGATGCCAGCGTGCCTGCAGCACTATGGGTGATGCTGGTTAGGCGATATAAGTTGTCGTGGTTGTAAATAAATAACTGGTTGTCCGGGTGTTTTATTTCGGTGCGCACCCCTTTCAGATTATTGGTGTAGGTAAATGCCCGGCTTACTCCATCTAAATTAATAGTGGAAGTTTTCATTCGCCCTAACGCATCATAGGTTTGAGTGATTCCCTGACCGGTTTGTGAGCCAAAGCGCGAATGCAATGAAAGGCCGCGATTGTCATAACCGTAAAAAACATCTTGCGTATGAGTTGATACCAAACCAGATCGTTCTGGAACGGTCTTGCTAATCATGCGATCAAGATTGTCGTATTGATATGTCACTGTTACGCCATCGCGACGACGGTAGCTGGTACGGTTATCGTTTAGGTCATAGCCGTATTTTTCAAAGTCTGTTGTAGAGTGCGAAAAAGACGATTTAATTTTTGAAGGAAAATACCAGTAGCTTTGACGATCATAGCCGTCGTATTCCAGGCGCGCTTTGTTTCCATTTGCATCGATAACGGCAGTTTTTTTGCCGTTGTTACTGTATTCATACTCCGCATAAACCTGTTCAAGTGGAGTGCCATAAGCGCGATAGATTTTGGTCAGCTCTCCTGCATCGTTGTACTGATTTTTAGTGATGCGATCATAACCATTTGCGCTCAATGCACCTAGGGTGCAAGCGTCCTGAGGTACTGAACTGAAATTCATGCGATTTGCGGTACAAATGAGCCTGTTGTTGGCGTCGTAGGAATATTGTGTTAACGCATAAGTTTGACTACCCGCAACAATTTTATCTTGGGTTTTTCTTCCGAGGTTGTCGTAAGCAGTATCAACATATTGAGTAACAACCATTGCATTTAGTGCTGCAAGGTCAGTTCCTGTTACTGTTCCTTTAGTTATACGTGTAGGTTGATTGTCGTTATTGTAAGTAGTGCGTGTCGCGAGGCGAGGTAAAGGGCCTGAGCCATCAGGGTCTGCACTAATCTCTCCAATTTTTCGCCCTACCGTATCGTAAATATAATGCGTCGTTTGTCCCATCGCATCGGTTGCTGAAGTTACCAATCCTGCATTGTTATAAGCATAACTTTCTATTGCACTGATGCTGCCATCGCCAGCGCTTGTTGTTATGGTTGAGGGCATAAATGTATTGCCCCAATAAGTGGTAACAGTTTTTAGTTCGTTTACAGTACCGCTGCAACTTGCCCCGGTTATGCAAAGGGAGCTACCCGTTTGACGCCAGACTGTGCCATCTCCGGTATTAATACCCGAATAGGTGTAACGAGTTTGTGGGCGAACACCATTTGGTTGCGCTGGCTGCGTTACGGTTAATACTCCACCGTGTGTGGAGCTATATGTGTAGTCAGTGCGATAGCCTTTTGCATTCTGAACCCAGGTGGGTTTGTTGCAATACTTGGCGTTTGTTGTGTCGCAATAGGTTGGATATTCTGCGCGAAAAACTACTCTATCTACTTCGGCAGAATTTGGTTTTGCACGTTGAGTAATTAATGTAAGGTTGCCGCGTGGATCGTAACTATAGTGATAACCGTTATTTTCGGGGAAAGTCGCCTGCTCTAGGCGATCAATCGAATAGCTATAAGCTGATTGGCGCTGTATTTCATCTATATAAGATGTAACTTTGGCATCTATATATCCAATTGGACAGCCAGAATTATCAAAACTGAATCCGTCATGCAGCCAAACATGATTAGTAGTACGGGATTGACCATAGGGATCAATTATTGTTTTACTATTGGCGGCGTTATTGTAATTCCAGCTATAGCCTCCGCGTGAAATGTTTTTCACTGGAATGGACATGCCCAATCCTTCGGCTTCTAAATAATATCCGTTGGTATGACCTCCCACCTGCTTGAAATATTCAATATTGGTAGTAATGCCTCCAGGGGAAATTTCTTGAATAGGCAGCAAAGGTGTATGGTCATGAACTTCTCCACCACTACCAGCAGACACTCCCCCTTGATAATAGATTTCAAAAGATGCGCCGCACCTTAATACTGTGCCACCTTGAAGTTTTACTTGGTAAGTTCTGCTGAGATTATCTTGTTGTGTCCAAGTGGTAATATCTCCCACCTGAGTTTTGGTTGTGGTCAAGCTATTTATTAATTGTGTATCAAAATAAAGTGAGAACTTTTCTGGTATTTTTCCAATGGAATAAGGGTACCAATTTTCGCCTGCCGAACTTGGTACTACATAATTTGCCGCAACTGCTCTTTCAATGACAAGTCTGTAGCCTAAATTGCTTTTAATTGAATCTTTAACATATTTTTGACCATTCAGTGTTGTTATTTCCGAGTAAGGCTCATAGGTTAATTTCTCTCCAGATGCGTACTGGATAGTGGAAACATAAGCGTAAGCCTCATAGCCTGCTGCATTGCAGCCAAGTTCACCATCAAGGTCAAGGCAGGGTTGAAGATAGTGGTAACTCAATGAATCGAAGGTGTACACGGTTCCTGCTTTATCGGTGTACACGTAATTATCTGTAGTAACACGATTTAGGGTAGAACCGTCCGGAGATAGTGCGTGAGTGCACTGACCTGAATTGCCGCAAGTAAATATCTTATCGTCACCTCCAATACGAATTGAGACATGTCGCTCAGATGGATCACCGTAACCTATAGTGTAGGTCTGATCTAAAAAATATATATTCAGAGAATAAGTAAGTCTTCTTCCATTGAAAGACGAATTGATATTTAAGTTCCCCGCACCTGGTGCCGAAAATGTAAACGGCGATGCGGTTGTGTAATTTCCGGTGGTTACATCTACGCCATTAAAGTCTGGCTTTGGATTGATGACAGGTAATTTGTCGAAGTCATAGTCCTGAGCAAACGTAAAATTTGTCCCTATAAAGCTAATAAATGTGCAAAAGATTAGAATAAATAATTGGTTTTTTTTCATTATTAAAGACCTTAAATGAATCCATCCATCGTGTTGGAGTTATATTTATCTATCGTGGTTACTGTACGGTTATATCGAAAACCATGGATCTCGTATCACAGCCAAGTATCTCGTATTCATCATCGTCATAAGATTCAACGCCACAGGCATAGATTCCAATTGAGTGGCGCCCAAGTGCAAGATTTGAATAGGATTTACTGTATGAAAGCCCCTCGTTTGTAGTAATTCTGACTCCGCTAGGGGGAATATGTATTATTTGAAATTCTGAAATTGATATTAAATTTGTTTGTGCCGGATGAGTCCAATTTAATTGAAAAGTCCCATCACTATCGTGATATGCCGTGACTACACCCCATGAGCCACTATAGCTCTCAACCGGATTGCTCTGAACACAATATGCATCCGCGACTATTTGTGTAGAAGATGTAGAGCATCTATTTCCTGCCTTGTCATACTGATACCCTTCTTTGATTGCGCCGTTTTGCTTCACTCCGACTAATCGCCCTAGTGCATCATAGGTATATGCAGTTGTGTCAGCCGCGTGCAAGCAGCATGAAAAAAGACTGAGTATTAAAAGCAAGGTGTAAGCTTTGTATGTTTGAAAATGCAATAAGTGCCGATAAGACACAGTGTTTTGTCTTTTTGACATGATATTAATCACCTCTAGCTTTTGTCATAAAAGCTATAAATTAATGATGTTGCGTGATTGCAATTTAAGTGGTTGAGCGCTGGAGGTGCGTTAAGTGGGCGTATAGGGGATATTGAAGCTAATAAGGAAAGCTCCGCGACAGGGCGGGACAGAGGGGTATTTCATTGAAGTAAAACGAGCTGACGAGCTGCTAATCAACGCGGAGAAGTCACATATGTACATTCGTTACATTCCTTTTTAAAAGACCACCTCTATTATTAAAATGTTATTGACGGAATTGTTGCCGATTTGTACGTATGATTATTTTTTTATTTACTTCTCCTGTATGGAGTCCCGCAATCCTATTAGGAAAAAGTTTGAATTGCAACAGTGCGCAATAACTCAATCTAAGCATCACCAACAACAATAAAAAATACGAAAAAAAGAGCGGGCGAACCCGCTCAAGTGGAGCGCTCATGAAAACAACACTAACTCGGTTAGCAACCTAATTGGCTTTTTAATCCGCCGTAACTCCGTTCAATGGGAGCTTGGATCGTGGTGGATAAACTGGGCATGACGTTAATGCCTGCGCGCATTTCTACTTCATCGATGGTGACTTCTTTGTTGCAAAAATTATCCGCGCGCGCGGAGTCTTGTTCCATGATGAAGGCGGAGGCTTTTACTGTGCCGTTGATTACGGCGATGACAACTTTGTAATAGCCCGAGGGAATGATGTGCGATTCGTCGGCGCCGGGCAGTGAGCCGAAATACCATTCGTAGAGCGGGCCGGTGACAACAAAAATCGGTTGCCCACTGCGTGCAATAACCCGCTCGGCATTTTCCAATCGCTCCCAGGGGCCTTGATTTAATTCGGCGGCTTGCGGGGTGATGTTGGATAAATAATTGGTGGTTGCCCAGTCGGCGGTGTTGCTAAACGCGGCGAGTGGGACTTGGTGGCCGCGATCAGTACCCAATACCGCGGCGGCATCCGTGTAGTCGGCGGGTTCGAGAGTATTGGCGGCGGTGATGCTGGGGTCGACGCGCCAAGTGCGGGTGCGTGAGGGGCCATCGATAGTAGCCGCTGTGACTTGATAGGCAGCCCAATCGGCAAACTTGGTGGTGGCGTTATTGCTGATGGTGTAAATCGAACGGGTGACGACTTGACCGGATTTCCCGGTGGGACAGCCGTAAATACAGTTGGCGGCTTGGGTGGTGGCAGCGCTGAGTGCGACGAGCGCGAGTAAACCAAGGGCGAGCTTTTTCATAACAGGTAACTCCTTAACAGTGATGATTGATAAAGGTGGAACACGCGAAAAGCCCGGAATTGAGCGCGAGCTTGCCCAGACCCTTTTGCCGCTAGGCAAAAGGGCGGGAGCTGCGTTCGTTAACGGGAAGTTGAGCTGAGGTTAAAAGCTGTAGCGCACGCCCAGTTTCAGGCGCCACACCGAGGCTTCCGGAATGTATTCACTCCAGTTGTTGGTGTTGGTGCCGTTAAAGCGCACGTCATATTGGTATTGGCCGGTAGTGGCGTTCACGTCGTAGTCCCACAGGGGTTGTTGCGGGAATTCCATGCGACGGACTTCACCTTTGCTGCTGTCGATCAGGTTGAGCAGGTTTTCAATGGTGAAATAAATAGTGCCGGTGTGGCCGTCAGCAAATCCGGGAATGTCCTGCTGCACACTCAAGTCCAGATCGGTAACCCAGGGTTGGGTGGTGGAGTTTTTCGGCACATAACCGCCGGCATAACCCTCCAGTCCAGCGCCTTGGATAACCGCCAGCATGGCGGCGTATTTTTCTTCGTTGGTGGTGGCACCCGGCCAGTTACTGCCCTCCCAATCGATATTGGTGTCGTTCGGGCCGGTGGGAATGTAAGGCAGGTAGACATCGCTGCTTTGGAAGTCGCGTTGGTCGCCAAAGTCGTTGTCGTTAAACGCATCCAGTGTCCAACTCAGTGGGCGGCCAGAGCGGCGCTCAAGCGCTACATTGATACGGGTTTCGTTATCGCCAAACCAGTTGGCGGCGTAGCCGAGGTTGAGTACAAAGCGGTGTTTGATTTCGTAGTTACTGGTGCCAACCAACTCCTCGTTGCGGTTCATGGTGACGTTGAAGTTGTAGTTGGATGAGGCGGTGGAGTTGGTGCCGGGGTTGACCTCGGTCACGTCCTGATGGGTATAGGCGGCAAACATATTCACGCCGTTATCCCAGTCTTTTTTCAGGTTTGTCGTCCAGATAATACTGCGGCCATCTTTTTTGGCATTGGTCAGCATCAGGTCGTAGTTGTTGGCCAGGTTGCCGCTGTAAATGCTCTGGTAAATGATGCGCTGGCCGTCGGCGGTGCGGCGTCTTTCGGTGCGCGAGGTATCTACCCAGAAGGAGGAGTCTTCCTTGTCGATGTAGTTGAACTCGGTGCTCCACAAATAACCATCGCCCAAATAGGGAATGTTCAGCTCCTGATCCCAACCCAGTTGATAGCGCCAATCAGATTCCAGTTCATAGTCCGGGTCGACATAGGCGGTGCTGCCGGTGCCGCTGACCAGCGAGGCTTGCACTGAGTCGGGAATTTGGGTGAAGTCGACATTGGCGGGGTCGGCGATGGCCGAGTTGGTAGCACTGCTCGGTGCGGCAACGTAGGTAAGACCGTCGTTGGTAAAGGAGTTGGCGAGCCAGACGTTGGGTTTGCCACCGCTAAAGCGGCCGATGCCACCGCGCAGGGTCATGGTCTCATTCAAGTCCCAGTTGAAGTTGAAGCGCGGCAGGATGATGTCCAGCCCATCCAGGTTTTCGGTATTGCTGTAACCATAGGTGCTCACGAAGCGCGCATTTTCTTGCGGTACATCGTCTGAGGCGAGCTGCTCATAGCGCAGGCCAAAGGTGAGCAACAGCGAGGGAGTAACCGCCCAGCTGTCCTCGGCGTAAAGTGCATGGGTGGTGCGTTCTGCACTGTAGGCCAGGTCTTCGGCGTTATTGGTGTAGGCATTGCGATAGGCAAAGAAATTGGGTTTCTTCGCGGCAAAATCATCCAGGCTCGCGAATTCCCACACGCCGTCGGTGTATTGGCCGAACAGGTTGTAATAGGTCACGCTTTGGCCCTGGTAGCCAAAACGCAACTCGTGGTTGCCCAACAAATAGGTGCCGTCCAAATGCAGCTGCCAGGTTTGGGTATCGGCGATATTGGCGTGGCGGGAACGGTCGGTACCAAACAGGATTTCATTGCTGCCGATATTGACGGTCACTTCACCCAGGTCCGAGTTTTTCAGCGAGTCAGTTGTCAGGTCTTTGTAGGACAGGCCGATGACCGTGCTGAAGGCATCGCTCCAGTCAGAAAACAGGTGTGAACTGTAGGTGTCTGATTCGGTTTTGATGGTGAAGAAGTTGGAATTCAAGCGCAGCTGGTAATCCTGATCCGGGCTGTTGCGGTCGAGTTCGTTATCCTGCTTCTGGTAGCTGAAATCCAGGCGGTGTTCATCGCTCAGGTTGATGTCGAACTTGACCAACAGCTTGTCATCGCGCTCGCCCGCACCACCGGCTACTGAGTCGGTCAGGCCATAGGTATCGTTGAGGATCTGCAGGAACTGCTCGTATTGGGCGCTGGTGATTTCACTCTCGTTGGCGCCGGAACCATTCAGGCCGTAGAGCGCGGTGGTGTCCTGCTCGAAGGATTCGTAAGAGATAAAATAAAACGCTTTGTCCTCCACCAGCGGCCCGCCCACGCTGAACCCCATGGTAGTTTCTTCGCCCAGATCCAGGTCGCCGGTTTTCGGGTCGCCGGA
Organism: Cellvibrio sp. BR; assembly: GCF_000263355.1. NCBI lineage: Bacteria > Pseudomonadati > Pseudomonadota > Gammaproteobacteria > Cellvibrionales > Cellvibrionaceae > Cellvibrio > Cellvibrio sp. BR. The sequence goes on from NZ_JH668200.1 coordinate 1,090,910, forward strand.
AAGGCTGTCGTTGGTGCCTTCAGCAAATACTGAGCCCTGTAGCTCATTAGTACCCGATTTAGTCACCACGTTGACCAAACCACCGGAGAAGCCGCCGACTTTGGCAGTGAAGGGCGCCGAATTCACGCTGATTTGGCTTACGGCATCCAGTGATACCGGTGGGCGCGCCGTGGGGTAACCACCGAAGTTCAAGCCAAAGTCGTCGTTCTGGCCGATACCATCCACAGTGATATTGTTGAAGCGCGGGTTGCTACCGGCAATGCTCAGCTGTCCGTCTTCTACCACCACCATCGGGTTGCTGCGGATGATGTCTTTAATATCGCGGCTGAAGGCGGGGGTCTTTTTAATATCGTCTTCACTAAATACCGAACTGGCGCCTTTGGTGCTGGAGTTGATGATGGTGCCCATCACCAGCACCTCTTCCAACTCGGCCATATCTGCCGCTTCCAGGGTTTGATCCAGACGCAGCACCTTGCCTAATTGCAGAAATAGATCGCGCATCTCGGCGTCGCGATAAGTATCGGAATCGATGGTGATTTTGTAGGGGCCGCCAATGCGCAGGCCTTTGAGCGAGTAGCTACCGGCGCTGTTGGTTTTCACTTCACTGCGCGTGCCGGAGGGTTCATGTATCACGATGATGCGGGTATCGGCGGCGGGTGAACCGTCCGGCGCGCTGATTTTACCGAGGATGGATGAGCTGGTGTCCTGTGCATGGGCATAACCGGAAATCCCGGCAGTCATCGCCACAAAGAGGGCGCTTCTTTTTAATAGCGGTTTCATAGTGTGTGTTCCCTAAACAAGAGTAATGGAGCGGTTAATAACAGTGCTCGCTACCGAGCTATGGTTGTGTGATTGGTTGTGTGATCGGTTGTGTGGCAAGGGCGTTAGGGTTTTACCGCCAGGGCAGCAGTGCCCGGCTTGGCTCTGGGGTCAAAAATGCTGTTGAGCAAACCGGCGAGGCGAATGCCCGCTTGCAGCAGTCGCTCTTCGGCAACCGGTAATTGTTGATGGATGTAGCCGTAGCTGAATTCGGGCAGGGTGTTGGTTGCTGCGGGTGCGGCGCTTTGGTAGATGCTCTCGCTCAGCGCCATGGATTCTTTGAGCCAGTCAGCGGGGCTGCTGGTTAAATAGGTTTTGATGAGCTGTTTGTCCTGCGTATTAATAAAGGCGGCAAACTCACTGAAACTCAGGTTTTGCGATTCCAGCAACTCGGTATCCCACAGCGAGTGCAAATTGGTCGGCTTGCCAAAAAATTTCACCTCTATCAAATTGCCGCCGCGATCTTCCGCGTGGCCGGTGTGCATGGGTTGATGAATATCGCCCACCAAATGCACCAGAAAGCGCAAGTAAAACTGGCGCTCGGCGAGTGGGGTGTTTTTATCTTTAAGGGCGGCGATGCAGCGCAAAATGCCGCCGTAGATATCTTTTACTTCTTCTTTGGTTTGCGGTGTGTGGTAGTGGCTTGCATCAAAGTCTTTGGGGGCGGCCACATTAATGTAGTGCCAGCGGGTGGAATCTTTTTGCCAAAACTCGGCGGGGTCGGAGCGCATTTCATCGGCCCAGGTGCCCACTTCGGCCAGCAAGTCGCCACCCAATAATGGCAGCAGGGCTTGTTGGGTTTTTTTGGTCAGGTGCTCATTGGCTATCTGGCCAACTATTCGGTGGCCATTTTGTCCCCAGGCCAGTGCCTGCACACTGGTGGTCACCAACAGCAGGCCGCAAACAAATCGGGCGATCTTCATTACAAACTCCAGCAATTCAAACAAGGTCAATAACAGATGTGTTGGCCTATCATCCAAATTGCCGTGTGCGCGAGAAAGCATTTGTCGCAATTCAAAGTTACTGGTTAATAAATCTTTAACATCAATTAGTTATGGTGAATAAATAAGCTTATCCAAACCAATAAAGCAGGTTTATGTGAAGGTTTATGGGTTGCGGGTGCGCTGTTAGTGCGAGCTGGAGAGGAAAATTCGAGTTGGATAAGAGCGCGCAGTCGCGAGATTTTTCGCTGACCGGTCGCCACTTTGGTCTGCTTTGGTGCATGCACTGGCTGAAGCGCACTATTGCAGTGGTCAATTAATACTTGTCTTTTCAGCCAGAGTTTTTTCTCTACGGAAAAAAGCAGAAAAACAGGTGGTTTAACACTGAACCAAGAGAAAAAATCACGCTATTTGCGGTTAATAGACAAGTTTTATCAAACACACAGGCGTTTCTGTATTAAGGGTACGATTTTTGCAATTTTCTTTCAGGGGCTGATAAGAATACGCACATGAATGACTTAAAAATTTTTGCACCGATAAGTTTGCCATTCACGCTATTTTTTATAGCGGTATTGGCTATGTGGCTGCTGGGCAAAAATAGTCAGTCACCGCTTAATTATCATTTGCCGAGTTTGATTGAAGACAGCTACACCTGCGCGGCGGGCAACAATTCCGCGGTAGAAAAATTAACTGTGTATATGAACACAGAAAGCGTCGCACGCAATCTCGCCAATTTATTGTGCGGTGATCCGGTAGTGCAGCGGCAGTATCAACAGGTGCAGGCCTATTGGGGTACGGGCGATGTTTCCGATATCACTTTTATCGGTAAAGGCATCGGCGATTTAGTGAATACCAAAGACAATATTGTGCAGGCGTTTGATGCGGAAAATACCCACGGCTATAAACGTCTTGCCAGCTATTCACAATATCAAGCCTATTTAATTGGTCGCCATGAAAAACCCTTGTTAACCCGCGAGTATTTACTCGGTCGGCGCATAGGTTTATTGGATTATCCGTCCAGTCGCTCCGGGCATATTATTCCCATGCATTTATTTCGCGAGTTGGATTTACGCGAGGATCAAATATCCATTGTGTACAGCCACAATCACACCGGCCTGCGTGAATTACTCGCCAGCGGCAAGGTAGATATGATTGCCAGCTATTGGTCAGAAGAAGACGGCGAACAATTTTCAGAAAATTATATTCAAGCCATCGGCGACAGCGATATTCGCGGCAGCAGTTGGTATTTAAAAATGAATGGGCGCAATACGGATCTATTCTGCGCCCTGCAAACCACCTTGGGTAACCTCGCACAGCAACAACAGTCCACCTATTTTGGTGAACTCAGTTACGCGGAAGGTTGCCCACAGCCGCTGGTGAAACGTTAATGCAAAGTTTATATCTCAATGCCTTGGGTATGAAATTGCCGCGCTTCAAACGGCCGCAGCTGGGGGCATTAAAAAATACGCTCAGCTACGCCCATCTGTTGTTATTGGTAGGTAGTTTTGTTGCGCTGCAATTAGCTTATTTTTTTGGTTCCTCGCTGCAGCGAGAATTCAATCTGGAACGCAGTATCCTCGCGGTGGAAAATCGTGTGTCACTGGATCTGCCGCGGCTTTCGCTGCCCAATCCCGCGTTGAACATGGCCGGCAACCCGGCGCAAGTACACGCCTATTTAGAAAAACTAAATGCACTATTAGTCGCGCAGAATTTATCGGTGCGGGTCAGCAGCTTGCAGCAGTTTGATGCCCAGTTGCGCTTTGAGTCAGAGATGAACTTGTCGGGTCAGGCGTCGCATTCACACCGTTTTGTAGAGCGGCAGTTGCAACTGCCGGGACAAGTGATCAGTTTAAAACTGGGCATTTGCGAACCCAGTCTGTGGCAAACTATTTCGGTATATCCCTTATTTTTCGCTGTGCTGCTGGTGTTCTTTTTATCGCCCTATTTGCAGCGTAAACCGCTAGCAATTGCTGCGACACTTGCGCCCGGCGCTAGCCAACATATCGCACTGGTATTGGATTTGGAAAATAAATGTATTGCACTGCGCGACACGGATTACAAAGTAGAGCTGGCCAATAAACCGCTGTGTTTTTATGCCGCATTGCTAAATTACTGTCAGCAAAACCCCCGTGTGCGCCTATGCCAACACGCAATTTTACCCGATGAATTACTGCACCTTGCCAATCAATATTTTATGCGGCTGGTAGCACTGGGGCACACCATTCGTAAGCGCCCGGATTTTGATACCAATCTGGAAAAAACCCTGAGCGAAATTCGCGCGGCATTGGATGAATTATTGATTGATTACCCTGAGGCCAAAGCCGCGTTTTATCCACCCAAGGCACTGGGCGAGGGCTCGCGTTCAAAAATGCATAATTTTGCTTTGGTGAAACTGGCTGCGGGTGATTGGGAAATTAAAGGGAAATAATGGAATTGACTATTTTCACAGTTTGAGGATAAGCCGCGCTTCGGTTATGGACATACTGAATAAAATCCTTACACTGCGTTTTCAATTTTCATCAAGATAATTACCACAGGGATGCCATAGTGATAAATCTCGTTATTAAAGACCAGAGCGGCCAGTCTTATGAGCTGACAGCCCGCACCAGGTCTCCTCGCACATCTTCAGCAAAACGCTACTCCAGTGATTCCTATTCAACCTTTCGTTTTGTTGCCAGGTTACCGGTCACACTGCAGCAGTGGATGCAAATTCTCAATCGCACCCATCATAGCGCTAATTTCCATAGCAGCCATCCGGGAGAGGTATATCAAGCGGTTGCCCAATGTATTTTGCGTGGCGACCTAGCGATCTATAAGTTACCTACATTGGCCGCAGCGGGTGCATTAAAGGGTAAAAATGGATTTGGCTTGTGTATCATTAAAGGCCCTAATCCGCACATTGCTACTGATCTAATACCCGAGGTGATTAACACTACGGATGCTGCTCAGCAATTATTCAATCAGTTGGGCATCAGTAGTCAGCTATTTTTAGCGTATTTAAACAGTGAAAACCTGTACAACACTAATCAAAAACAAAATCCTCTAGCCGACGCTTTGCACTTGTTCGCGACGGGTGAGTTACTTGCCTATAAAATTCCTTTGCCACCAAAAGCACCACCAGCAAAAGCAGCAGAATTCCTCCCTGCCACTGCAGCGGATAGGCCAGTGCCTTTGGCACCGGAGGGTACGCGGAATCCAGAGGAAATTGAAACGCCTACTCAGAATATGGTTAGTCCAACTGTTGAATCCAAAGAAAAAAATAGTGATGTGATATCGGATGAGGATGAAACAAAGAAAGCTACATACGATGAGTTTTGTAGTACGGTAGAAGAATTCGAAGTTAGAAATGCGCTATCTGAGCAAGCGTATGCGATGTACACTAAAGAACAATGGAATGAGTTAGAAGCATTATTTAACGATAACAATCTCAATGGCGGTTGGCCTCCCAATCGAGGTGCAATAAGTACGTCAGAGATAACTTTACAAATAGATACTCAGATTGATCGTTATGGCGGATTTATAGATAGGAATACTGGCCAGTTTCGTGATTTTGGTACCTTTGTTTCTTATAAAGGTGAGCCATTTGAAAACAGAGCGCTACCCCCGGATACTAAAAGTAAAACCATGAAGTCATATACGGTGGTTAAGCCCATTCCAAAAGTTAATGCAGGAAAAGCTATTCCTTGGTTTAATCAGGCTGGTCTTGGCACGCAATTAGAAACGCCGTTAACTATTGAAGATTTGGTGAGTAAGGGTTACTTAAAGGAAGTGTGATATGAAGTTTGAAAAATTAAATGAAAAAATTTATGACGGTGATAGCCTTGAGGCTAATGATATTGAAATGGTTTTTACTGCCGATGTTACATCAGTTAAGTTGAGTTTTCCGGATTTGTTTGACTTTTCAAAACTTGAGAAAATTATCTCTCATGATGAGTCATTAAATATACAGTCCGAATTAAATTTTGGTGTAATTGAATTTGACGGAGAGAAAATATTCAAGGGAAGAAAGAAAGGGTTAAGGTTGTATGGTCATATCTCAATAGAGGAAAGCGGGAAATATATTTTTATTTTTTCTTGTGGTGAATTTCAGCCAGCAAGATTCCAGATTTTTCTTGAAGGATATTTGAAAGTTTAAGTGCTATCTGAGGGTGGTCGAACGCAAATATATGTTGCATTTAGCTCGCCTGTAAAGTTGACTCAAAAATTAACCAATTGGCCTTATGTGTAAAATAGATTCAAAACTTAGAGAGAAATTACTGTTAAGAATGTTCTCTTCGGTTGATTATATGAATGCGTATTCAAAACATTTTATTGAGTTTATTAGTGCAGGAATACTGGCATTTGAGGCTTATGAAAAAATTCTTGAAAAACCGGTAAGTCATTCGGAGTACTCAAACGTGACTTCTGATATTCACTTATGGAAGTTAAAAGTAATCCCTAACTTTTTGAATATGAAAAATAATATGAAGACTTCAATTGCTGAAGCAAAACAGGGGGATTATTCAGGTATTAGTGCTGCAGCTGGAAATTTTCGTGGTTTGAGTAAAGATATGGATGGTATTAGAGAGTCATTTATGGATTTTATTGATCCTGCTCTTAAGGAAAGGTATTTTTCCGAGTGGAAAATAACAAGTACTATGAGTGATAATCTTTATAAGACATTGGAGCGGCTTTGGCGATCAGGATCAATACTTAAAGAAAGCATTACCGGTCCGATTGATGATATGGCTCTACTTAAATTCTTGCAGGATGGGGAAACTATATAAATCAATAGGAGGCCCGAAGGTAATTGACTGTCGGGCCTGTTATCAGTTTTAGAAACTGATTCAGCTAATTAGTCTAGGTCTTCTGAGGTATCCATTTTACTAAAATATCCTCACCGACTTCCCCTGCTCTGGTCACCAAAATCGCACGTTTTTTGCATTATGTTACTCATGAAGTTTTTCCACTAATATTTGAATATTTACATGTGTAATAGACTGGTATTCAGTTGTTAATGAATGATGAAAAAAATATTTTTAGTATAAATATGAAGTGGATATGAAATGAATCTTTTGAATGTTGAAAGAGCAGCGCTTCAAGCTATAGATAAATTTACTAATCAAAAGATCATAAATACAAATGATCCTTCTATTCAATCAATATTGGCTCAGCTTAACTTTATTGCCAGTTGTGCCAAACAAGGAAAAAATCCTCGTAGCTCGCTCCCAGAAGGAAAATCATTCACTTACGGAATAATTTCTTCAAGAGAGTTTGCATCTCCCGACGAACTGGAATTAAAAAAATATTTGATTGAGGTAGATAAAGAGCTTTACCCCGAAGCCTATAAATCATAGCCAACTGCTTCATTCGATTCATTTTTGGGATTTTTATCATTTCAGAGTTAAGCCACAGAAGCATACCTAATCTCTTCATATTTATATGAAGAGATTTTTTGATTTAGTTGTTAGATTTTTAATAATCTTAAAACCCCTGTAATTTTTTAAATTTCAACCCAGTGACTTCATTAACCGGCGTAGTGTAATCGTGATTAAACAGTGCGGCTTCCCAGGAACCGTAAACCGGGTTGGGAATTAAAAACCATTTGCTGCCCCAAGCTGCCGCACTATTTTTTGCCAGTTCTACGCGGGTTTCGGCGGTGCCTTTTGCGCCTGAAACAAAATCGCCAAAGTCATCGCCCACCAGCGCAATAATTCTAAAATCCTGACTGACGTAATGGCGGCGTGCGCCCTTATCGGATGAACTCCAGCGATTTTCATTGCGGGTGAGCACCACATCAATGTCATCGCGCAGGGGCAAATTTTGTTGCCGCAGGTTTGCGCGCGTATCTTCTTCCTGGCTTGCATCGCGATTGGTGACATAAAAAATAGTAATTCCCTTTGTGCTGGCATAATCCAAAAATGCTTTCGCACCCGGCAGTGGTTCAGCGGCAGCAAGTTTGGTCCATTTGTCCCATGCTTCTTGCGTGAAGGGGGCGTTGTCTTTAATGAGTTGTGCTTGAAACGGCAGGTTGTCCAATACAGTTTCATCAATATCCAAAATAATCGCGGGTGGCAATTTGCTGTAGTCACCGCTTTGTTCTTGCGCGGCGCTCCAGTGTTTGTCTGCCAAGGCTTTGTCTACCATGCTAGTGGCTTGGGTGTAAGCACTTTGGGTGAGCGCATAATATTCAGCGGAGGTTTGCATCCACAGGACGGCGTTTAATCGTTCATAAGTGGGTTGCGCTTGCGCACTATTACCGGGTTCCATGGAGCTGCACGCGCTCAAGCAACAGGCACTGGTTAATAAGCTGGTTTTAAACAAGGTTTTTAATGAATTAGTAAACATAAAAGTCTCGTGATCTGGTTGTTCAATTGCGCCGTGGGCAGCTGATTAATTCAAAGTTTGTGTTGTAGCAGATATACATTTCACTGCCGCGATACAACAGACGTTTGTTGGCAAGCGGCGGGTTGTTTTGTTTCATCCAGCGATCGAGTTGCTTGTGGCTCATGTTGCGTGGTGGGTAGCGCAATGCGGTAAACAGCTGTTGGGATTTTTCAAAATAAGCGGTGGCAGAGTTGAAATCACAGGCGCCGTGTTTTTCCCACTCCGCTTGTAGCAGTGCAGCGCTCGGCGACATACATAAATAGGGTTCAATGTCGGCGTAGGGCAGTACCGGTAAATCGCCAGCACAAAAGCGCGGATGTTTTTTTATTTCTTTTAAATCCGTACAACGCCCCAGACTTTTTCCATCGCAGGAGGAAGCCCAAACGCCGTGTAATACCCAGCCAAAATTCTGCTTGGAAAAACATTGGAACTCATTATCCCGCTGTAATTTTTCCAATTTGCTGGGGTCGGTTTCGGTAGCGAGATTGATGTTAATACGCTTGCAGTAATCTTCTGACCAGTTCACCGCCATTTTGTAATAGTCAGTGCTGGCGTCGGGGTTGGGGCCGAAGCTATCGGTCGCCATGTCAAAGTCGTAATCGGTGGCGGCGTGATCCGGTAATTTACAGCTTTGCGCCTGCAAGGTTTGGCTAATGCTGAGCAGGCCGATAAAGATCAGCAGCAAACAGATCAATAATAAAAAACGTGAAAAAAAATAGTTGCTGTGTTTATGGTTGTGGCTGTGAGAGAGCTGCGGGCGCGGCGCCATATTATGCAGCTCCTGCCGGGTAGTGATGTTCGTGCCAGTGGCGTGCAATTGCATCGCGCCGACAGACCCATACATCGTTGTGTTGCAACACATACTGGATAAATTTTTCCAGCGCTTGAATGCGCCCGGGCCGGCCAATAATGCGGCAGTGCAAACCAATATTTAACATCTTGGGGGCAAATTCACCCTCGGCATAGAGCGCATCAAAACTGTCTTTGAGGTAAGTAAAAAATTGCTCGCCGCAATTAAAACCCTGCGCCGCCGCGAAGCGCATATCGTTGCTGTCCAGGGTGTAGGGAATAATTAAATGCGGCTTGCCGTTATTGATCTGCGCATATTCCTGCGTCCAATAGGGCAGGTCATCGGCGTAGGAATCCGAATCATATAAAAATCCGCCTTGTTCAATGACCAATTTTCGCGTGTTGGGGCTGTCGCGCCCGGTATACCAACCGAGAGGGCGCGAACCGGTGACGCGGGTGTGGATGTCAATCGCGGTGCGAATATGTTCGCGTTCAATTTCCTCTGGCATAAATTGATGATCAATCCAGCGGTAGCCGTGGCTGGCAATTTCCCAATCGGATTCGAGCATGGCTTCTACCACATCGGGGTTGCGTTCCAGTGCCATGGCCACGCCGTACACTGTCACCGGTAATTGATATTTATTAAACAAACGGTGCAGTCGCCAAAACCCCGCGCGGCTGCCGTATTCATACAGTGATTCCATACTCATATGACGCGCTTCAAAGGCGCGCGCGCCAATAATTTCGGACAAAAAAGTTTCCGATGCGGCATCGCCGTGCAGCACACAATTCTCCGCGCCCTCTTCGTAATTCAGCACAAATTGCACCGCAATACGCGCACCGCCCGGCCAGTTGGCGGGTGGTGGGTTGCGGCCATAACCAAGCAGGTCGCGCGGGTAGGGACGGGTGTCAGTGGTATTGGGCATAACAAAATTCCACAGGTTGAATGATGCATTCCTCAGTTGGGCCTTGAGCGGCTGTATCAAATTCTGTGCCATCGTCCAGCCTTAGGTTTTACGCTGTGATTCCGGTGCAGGCCGCAATATTACTGGGCAAATCCGCAATGGCATGCACCAGATAAAAGCATAACCTGTCCAATCGGACAGGTTATTTGCGGGGGGAATGACAGGGCTGTCTTGTGCTGGCGCCAAATGCCGCTGGCTGGTATCACAATTGCATTGGGCAGGGGGATGGCTTCCTTTCTTTATATCAACCCCCCGAACTGTTAGAGAACTCGCTTATGCAATTGCTTCCTATGAATAGCCTTTGTGGTGCAGGCCGCGACCTTGCGTTTGCTGCGCTTATTGCACTTGCCGGGCTGACTAGCCTGAATGCCCATGCGCTGGTCAGTAGCCCCGCCAGTGATCGGGTGATTACCAAAGATCACTGGTTTGAACAATTTAAATCCACGGCAACGGATAAAGAGTTATACCGTTTTTTATATGCCATGCCCAAAGGTGGTGACCTGCACAATCATATTAGCGGCGCGGTATTGTCGGATTGGTGGTACGACCTGGCGCTGTCGCAAAAAGTACACGGTTATCGTTTTTATACCAAAGTGCGCATCAATAATTGCCGCGATTTTGGCAACAATGAATTTGTGCGTCGCCCTTATTTAATGTTGTTTAATAATTTAACCGAGGCGTCTTACCAGCAATTGCCGGAGTGTGAAAAAGCGGAATACAAACGCCTGGAAGAGCTGGACGAAAAAGAAAAAGCTGCCTGGGTGCAAAGTGTAATGCTCAATCACGAACACGAAGGGCGCGATGAATTTTTTCAAACCCATTGGCAGCGATTGGATCAGTTGTTACACAGCCCCTATTTAATCGCGGAAGTGCTGTATAAAAATATGCAAGCCTTTGGCAACGAAGGTTTAATTTATTTGGAGGCGATGGTAGAGGCGGGTGGTTATTTTAAACCGGATGGCACGGCCTTCACCGAAGATGAAGCCGTGGCTATATTTCGTCAGCGTTTAGCCCAGGCCGATGCGAAAAAAACCGGTGTTACCGTGCGTTTTCAGGATTCCATTTTGCGCTTTGTACCGAGTGCAGAAGACCAGTTGCGCGCCTCGTACGACATAGTGTCGCGCCACCGTGATTTGTATGTGGCGGTGAACATGGTGGGGCGCGAGGACAATGACAAGGGCTACCCACTGCGTTTTACCCAAACCCTGCGCGAGCTGCGCCACAAATACAACAATGTGCGTTTGTCGGTACACGCTGGCGAAGTGGACGAACCCAACTACCATATTCGCGATACGCTGATGCTTGGCGCTGATCGTATTGGTCACGGTGTGAATTTAATTACCGACAAAGATTTGTTGCGCGAAATGCGCCACGGCCCCTACCTGATCGAAATTAATTTAATTTCCAATTTATTGCTCGAATACGTGAGCGATTATTCACAACATCCTTTCCCTGAATATTTGCGCTTGGGCATTCCCGTTGCGCTCTCCACCGATGATCGCGGCATGTGGGACTCCAATATTACCGACGAATTTTTTGTGGCGGTAAAGGAATTTAATTTGTCCTGGGAGGAGTTGTTATTACTCAGTCGCAATTCATTGCAATACAGTTTTGTGGAAGAGGATATCAAACAGCAACTGCTCAACACCTATAACACCCGGGCCGCCCGTTTTGAAAAACAATTCCGCTCCAAGGGTATTGCCAGCTTAACGGCGGCGGCTCCTGTCTCCTACGGCTTCACCTGCAAACGCTATGCGTTATGTGATTGGCGTTAAATTTTTGCTGTGCACCAAGTTGGCTTTTTTGCTTGGTGCATGGCGCGTGTTTTTGCTTCATCAGTGATCGTTATTTTTCCTGTGGTTCGCTGTTTAAATTGGTATTCATCGATTAATGAGCAAGTGAACCGGTTTTTATGATTCATAACTAGTTGATTAGTAAGGATATAAATCATTTTAATCAAAAATGTAACCAATCGGACAGGAAATGGCACAGCGCTTGCTAAATCTGGTTTGTGTTTCAGGCAATCATTATTAGACCCTTGGAGTGTTCCCTCATGATCATGCACAAACGATTCAAACCGAAACAACTCGCGTTACTGATCAGCCTTGGCTGCGTTGTGGCTGCTCCTGCTGTGTTGGCGCAAGAGGCTAAAAAAGATGAAGTAGTGGAGTTGGAAACCTACACCGCCGAAGGCCAGGTAGAAGACACCATGGGTGTGATGTCCACCGAGCCGGTTAAGTCGGTATTCGGTTTTGGTAAAACGATTTTGGAAACACCGCGCGGCGTCACTTCGGTGAGCGCGGATATGATGGAAAATTTCAGCATCAACGATATTGATGATCTGGTATTAATTTCCCCCGGTGCATTTACCCAATCTTTTTTTGGTGTGGCAGGTTCACTGGATGTACGCGGTACTCCCGGTGAAGTCTATTTCCGTGGTGTGCGTCGTGTGAACAACCCTGGTAACTACCCAACGCCAATTGGCGCCACTGACCGTATCGATATTGTGCGCGGCCCCGCATCACCGATTTATGGCCCTTCAAAAATTGGTGGCTTCCTCAACTTTGAACCCAAGTCAGCGCGTGCAGAAACCGGTCAGTATTTGGATAAACCGGCGGGCGAAATTTCTATCACCCGCGGCACCTGGGACAAAAATGTGCTCACCGCCGAAGTGGGTGGCCCAGCAGAAATTGGCGATAAAAAACTCGGTTATTACGTTTACGCCGAAACCGAAAATTCCGGCAGTTATTATGAAAACTCCGCCACTGACCAAAATATTTTACAAGCGTCATTCAACATGGATTTGAGCGATAAAACCCGCGTGGAATTTGGCGGTATGTATCACGAATACGACGGCAACCAAGTGGCAGGTTGGAACCGTTTGACGCAAGACCTGATTGATAACGGTACCTACATCACCGGTTCGCCCGCCTCAGTGGATACCGACGGCGATGGCTATAACTCGCCCGCGGAATTTGATGTGTGGAAAGATAGTTTTGCAAATTACAGTAACTTTTTTGTACCCGGTTCTTCTGCAACCGATGCGAGCATGGCGCCCCAGTGGGCACTGCTGAACCCAGGCACGACCAAGTTGAGTGGCAGCCAAACCATGGTGGCACCGGAAGACCAGTTGGTGACTACGGTACAAACCCTGTATTTCGATCTGATCCACGATGTTAGCGACAGCTTCAGCATCACCAACAAAATGTTTTATGAATCCCTCGAAAACATTAATGAAAATGCGTATGGCTTTTCACAGTTTGTCGACAGCTACGCGTTTGAAGATCAATTAATTTTTGCCTTCAACACTGAACACACCGATTGGTTAAAAGGCAGCTATCAAGTATCGCCCAGTATTCGCTACACCGATTTTAAACAGGGTGATGATTTCAACTACGAATATTTTGACCGTCGCGATTTGACCAAACCCTCCAATGGTATTGATCGCAAATTATTGGCAACTGTAACCGATTCGGATTATTCCAACTATTTAGTGGGCGATTACACCGACTACGGTATGGCGTTTTTGGCGGACTATACCGTTGCAGAAAAACTCAGCGTATTGCTGGGCGCGCGCTATGACTTGTTGGATATGGAATCCACCACCGTTGCTGAAAAAATTCGCGGCGCGACTGCCGATGTAGTGGGTGAGGATAAAGACGAAGGTGGTTCCTGGACGGCAAGTCTCTCCTACAAAACTGATTTTGGTTTTACGCCTTACATCACCAAATCAACACAAACCACCATCGTGATGGGACAGGGTTCAGAAATTTCTCCCGGCTTGATTACGCTTGACAATGGTTTGGCGGCCGGCAATGCCCTGGCTGATTCCGAGCTGGAAGAAGTAGGTGTTAAAGGCAGTTTCTTTGATGACCGTTTGTATGTCGCCGCTGCCTATTTTGATCAGATCCGCACTAATTACAGCGCGCAAGATCAGGTGAGTAACAGCACTACGCAATCCGAAGGTTATGAGTTGGAAGCGCGCTTTTTGGTGACCAGTAATTTCACGCTGACCGCCGCTATGACTCACTTGGAAATCACTAACCTCACCGCCTTGGAAAACGGTACCCAGTTCGGGTTTATGGGCGCAGGTGATTTAACCGGCGTAACCGATCCATCACTGTTTTACGGTTATGTGATGCAAGGTTTAACGCTGGTGGGCAATGAAGACGATGCAACCAAATCCGGTATTCCGGAAAACATGTACAGCCTGACCGGTGCCTATGACTTTGGAAATGGTGTGCGTGTAACAGCGAGTACGGTGCATGCCGACGCCACCTATTCCGGTTTCTCCAAAGGGGTGAAATTGCCGTCTTACACCTTGCTTAACGCCGGTATTAGTTTTGATGTAGATGCGTGGAAATTCAGCCTGCAAGGTAAAAACCTGACGGATGAGCGCTACTTCCGCGCGAACTTCCCTGATCTGTTTGGTGGCACCATCGTTCTGCCGGAATTGCCGCGTCACTTTGTTGCGTCTGCATCCTTCAAGTTTTAATTCATGTTACAGGGGGCTCGTATGAGCCCCGCAATTTGATTGAGGTTGATTATGGTTTTGCGTAAACCCCTGGGCGCTGCACTGATGGCGGTTACCCTGCTCGCGCATCCGGCTTTTGCCGTTGAAGACAGCCTGCAAAAGCAGGAAACAATTGATAAAAATGCGGCTGCCAGTCAGCAGCGCATCGACAAACTCGCCGATCAAACGGTAGATGCATTGCAAACCTATCGCACTGCCTCCCAGCGTTTGGAAAGTTTGACCATTTACAACCAGCAAATGGAAAAACTAATCGCCTCACAAAAAAATGAAATTTCCAGCATTCAGCGGCAGACGAGTGAAATTGACACCATCGAAACCGGTGCCTTGCCGCTGATGTTAAAAATGACCAAAACGCTCACCGATTTGGTGGAAGCCGATGTGCCGTTTTTAAAAGATGAACGCAAAGAGCGCGTGGCTAATTTGCAAACGCTGATTGATCGCGCCGATGTCACCGCCGGTGAAAAATATCGCCGCATTATGGAAGCCTATTTGGTGGAAGTGGAATACGGCCGCACGATTGAAGCTTATCGCGGTGAATTAGTGGTAAACAATGCGGCGCGCAGTGTGGATTTTTTACGTGTGGGTCGCGTGGGCTTGTATTACCAAACACTGGACGGCAGCGAGAGCGGTTTTTGGAATGGCAAACGCGGCTCCTGGGAAATGCTTGACGCCAGTTATCGCACTGCAGTTCGCGATGGTTTGCGTATTGCGCGCAAACAAACACCGCCTGAGTTGTTAACGCTCCCCGTTAATGTGCCTGCCAAGTAAGGAATTCCGTTTATGAAACCTACTTTGAAATTTGCTCCACGCTTTTTAATGAAAAGCATTTTTATGAAAAGCGCTTTTGTAAAAAGTGTATCGCTGAAAAATATACTTGCCAATGCGCTGGTTAGCATTGGCATAGCGGCAGGTGTTGTTGCGCTGACCACCAGTATCAGTGCCCAGGCGCAAACCGCTAATTCATTGCAAGACCTGTATCAACAAATCAACAAAGAAGTCACTGCCGAGGCCACGCACAATACCGAGCGCGAGCAGCGTTTCCGCGCGGCCGCCGGCGAACAGCAGGCGATGTTGGCAGAGGTGCAAGGCAAATTGGCAGCGCAAGAAAAATTGCGCGCTGAAATGCAATTGGTGTTTGATGCTAACGAAACCCAGCTGGCAGAGTTGTCCACCCAATTGGATAAACGCACCGGCAATCTGGGTGAATTATTTGGCGTATTTCGTCAAATGGCGGGCGACACCCAACAGATGTTATTTGACTCGGTAATTTCGGTAGAACATCCGGAGCGTATTGCGCTGCTGGAATCCCTCGCAGAAACCAAAGAAGTTCCCACCATCACCCAAATGCAACAACTGTGGAGTTTGATGCTGCAGGAAATTTCCCTGTCGGGATCGGTGAGCCGTTTTGAAACCACCGTGATAAAACCTGATGGCGAAGCTTATACCGCGCCGGTAACCCGTGTAGGTACATTCAATATTGTTGCCGACGACAAATATTTAAATTACGTGGCCGATAGTCAACAACTGGTTGAACTGGCGCGCCAACCCAGCGGTGCAATTCGCGCAACAGCCGCCGATTTGAGTGAGGCATCCGGCGATATATCGGTAGGTTTTGCGCTCGATCCATCGCGCGGTGCGCTGCTCGGCTTGCTGGTGCAATCGCCCAGTTTTATGGAGCGTGTTGATCAGGGGCAAGAAGTGGGTTACGCCATTATTGCGCTGGGTTTTATCGGGCTGCTGGTGGTGCTTGAACGCATGATCAAATTGGGCCGAGTATCGGCACTGATGAAAAAACAATTGAAAGATATGGATCATGCGGCCAATGACAATCCCTTGGGGCGGATGATGCTGGCTTACTACGAAAACAAACACCTTAAAGATTTGGATGTGCTCAGCAAAAAACTCGATGAAGTTATTTTCAAAGATTTGGCTGAACTGCGCAAAGGGTTGTCCACCATTAAAGTGCTCGCCGCGATTGCACCGCTGATGGGATTGTTGGGAACTGTGACCGGGATGATCGGCACCTTCCAGGCGATCACACTCTTTGGTGCAGGCGATCCAAAACTCATGGCCGGTGGTATTTCGCAAGCGCTGGTGACCACGGTGCAAGGTTTGGTGGTGGCGATTCCGCTGTTGTTATCGAGCAATATGCTCAGCAGCCGCGCGCAACAACTCAGCAAAGTGATTGGTGAACAAGCGTCGGGCATGATCGCTGAAAAAGCGGTTGATATTGCCCAGTCCAAAGCCTAACGCGGAGGTACGCCGTCATGGAATTAGTTACATCTCTCGGTGATTTTCTCAACACCGGCGGCAATGTGCTCTGGGCAATTATGTTCATCAGTTTTTGGTTGTTTTTTCTGATTATTGAGCGCTACTGGTTTTACCTGCGTGAATACCCGGCCTTCCGCGCGCGCAATCGCGCGGCATGGCAAGCGCGCAGCGATAAATCCTCCTGGTTTGCCGAGCAGCAGCGCAAACAATTGTTGTCGGAGTTGGATTGTTTAATGTTGCGCAACATGAAATTAATTCCCGCGTTGATTGCACTCTTGCCGATGATGGGTTTGCTCGGCACGGTCACTGGCATGATTCAGGTATTTGAAGTCATGGCTTACCTCGGCTCAGGCAACCCGCGCGCGATGGCCAATGGTGTGAGTGCGGCCACTATTCCCACCATGGCCGGTATGGTGCTGTCACTCGTGGGCATTCCTTTTATGACCGAATTAAATCGCCGCTACCAGCGCGAGCTGCGCGAAAACGCGGCGGCAATGCCACTGTTTCATTAACGGTCGCCTTTAGACAAGTGAGAATTTTATGAGTGACAATCGTTTTTTAATGAATGAAGAAGATGAAGCGCAAATCGATTTAACACCCATGCTTGACGTGGTGTTTATCATGCTGATTTTTTTTATCGTTACCTCTACGTTTGTGAAAGAATCGGGCGTGGATGTCACACGGCCGCAGGCGGAAACCTCGGTGGTTACTGAATCCAATGCAATTCAAATTGGCATTACAGCCGCGAATCAAATTTTTATGGATAAACGTCAAATTGATAAGCGTGCGATTCGCGCCAACGTGGAAAAATCCCTCGCTGAAAACCCCGGTGCATCCGTCATTATTGTGGCCGATCAGGATTCCAATACTCACACCTTGATTGATGTTATGGATCAGGCGCGCCTCGCCGGTGCGACATCGGTTTCGGTTGCGTCGGAGAATGACTAATGCTTGCGAAATACAGCTTCAGCCTGGTGGCAGCCGTAGTGCTTGGGCTGCTGGTGTTTGTCGCCATGCAGGCATTGATCGCGACAGACGGCATGTTTGCCGAGCCGGATAAAAATCACACCTATTTAAATTTTGTGCGCGTGGATACCAGCAACGACGATGTGAATACCAAAGATCGCCGTTTGCCGGAGCCACCACCGCCGCCAGAAACACCGCCGGATGTGCCTGACCTGAGTAATCAGATGATGGCCAACAATACCAATTTGAGTATGGATATGCCCAAAATCGGTACGCAAGTCAGCGGCGGTTCGGGGCCATTTCTCGGCACCCTTGCCGCCGGTGATGGCATGTCCGGTTTTGATACCGATGTGATTCCGGTGGTGCGGGTACCGCCTGCGTATCCACAGCGGGCCAAGCAAGCGAAGCTGGAAGGCAAGGTGACCATGGCGGTAACCATTCGCCCCGACGGCACAGTGGCCGATGTGCAAGTGCTTGAATCCAACCCGCCGCGCTTATTTGATCAGGCCGCCATTCAAGCCATGCAGCGCTGGAAATTCCGCCCGAAAATTGTGAATGGTAAACCCGAGGCGCAACGTGCGCGCCAGACCATTGATTTTAAATTGAATCAATAGCGGTTCCCGTGTGATGAATAACACGCGATAAATAAACAGGTGTCGATCATGGCAAAAAACAATTCGTTAGCTAATCCCGCAACCCATTCATTCAAAAAGCGATTGTGGCGCACGACAAAATTCAGTGCGCTGATGCTGGGCGTTGTGTTTGCGGCGAATAGTTGGAGTGCATCAACCTCCGTGAGTGCCTCCACCTTTAAACAGCTCACCAGTATTCAAGAGCAGATTGCCGCCAACAAATCTACCGAGGCATTTAATGCACTGAAAACGCTGCACGCCGAAGTTGAGCAGGGTTCTATTGATGAAGCGCTGGTGTTGCAAATGCTCGGCTACACCGAAATGGGGCGCAATAATTACGCGCCGGCTATCGATTATTTAAAGCGCAGCCTCGCGTTAAATATGTTGCCGGAAAATGTGAAATACAACGTGGGTTATATGGTGGCGCAACTCTACGCCGCGCAGGAAAAATATGACGAGGCTTTAGTGTTTGCCGAGGAGTGGTTTAAAACCATCGCCGCGCCAACTCCCGAGCAAGCTATTTTTATGGCCAATATTTTTGCGCAAACGGAAAAATACCAACAGGCCATTCCCTATGTAAAACAAGCCATCGCCGCAGGTGTTGCCAGTGGTAAGGAGCCGCGCGAAAGCTGGTATCAACTGTATATCGCCTGCAGTTTTGAATTAAAAGATTACAACCAAGCAGCAGAGGCTTTGCAAACCGCAATTAAAACTTGGCCGCAAAAACCGGATTACTGGGAGCAGTTGGCCAGTGTGTACGTGATGCAGGGCAAAGAATTAAATGGCCTGGCCAGTTTGCAGTTGGCGTGGAAGTTGGGCGTATTGCAAAAAGAATCGTCTATTCGCTCGCTGGTGCAATTGTCTGTGACTCAAGGCGTGCCGGAAGTTGGTGCGCGTTTGTTGGATGCCGCGCTGCAAAAAAATGCGGTGCCGCGCAACGAAACATATGTGGATTTGTTGGCTAACGCCTGGATCGCCGCACGGGAAAATACACCGGCTATTGCAGCGTTTGAAGAGCTGGCAAAAATTACCGGCAGTGGCGACCCCTATGTGCGCATCGCCAATATTTATGTCGATCAAGCCAAATGGAAACCTGCCGAACAAGCCCTGCGCAAAGCGCTGCAAAGCAACGTCAAAGAGCCGGGTAAGGCATGGTTAATTCTGGGCATTGTGATGACCGAACAAACCCAATTTGATCAGGGTTTTGATGCGTTTAAAAAAGCGCGCGCCTATGCCTATACCGAAAAACAGGCGGGCTCCTGGTTGAAATACGCGGAAGATTTGCGTCGCCAACACAATTGGATCAAACGCAGCCAGGAAACTGAAGGTTAAATTTTTATTTTTATCGAGATGAATTATTTATGAAAATGCGTACAGGTTTTTTGTTATCGGCGATGTTTTTATCAGTTGCTGCATTCACGGGCTGCAATAAACCCGCGACCGAATCCGCAGCGACACCAGTGCAAGCCAGTGTGCAGGCACCGGCGCCTATTCCGGTGAAATTTGTGGTCATCACTATGTTTGAAATTGGTGAGGACAGCGGCGATAAAGCCGGTGAATTCCAGTTGTGGAAAGAGCGCCAAAAGCTGGATACCAAATTTGAATTTCCCAATTCCTATCACGATATTTATATGAATATGGAAACCGGAGTGATGGGCATAGTTACCGGTATTGGCACTGCACATTCCACCGCCGCGACTATGGCGTTAGGTATGGACCCACGTTTTGATTTCAGCCAAGCCTATTGGTTGGTGGCGGGTATTGCCGGTATTGACCCGGAAGATGCTTCCATCGGTTCAGCGGTTTGGGCTGAATATTTGGTGGATGGCGACCTCGCCCATGAAATTGACGCGCGCGAAATTCCGGCGGATTGGGAGACAGGTTATTTTGCCCGTTACACCAGCAAACCGTATGACCCGAAAAAACCTGAACCAACGGGCGAGATGTTGCGCTTGAATCCCGACTTAACCGAGTGGGCATTTCAGTTGACCAAAGATATTGAATTACCCGATATCGAAAGTTTGGAAGCGACCCGCGCACTCTATACCAATCACCCCAACGCGCAGCGTAAACCCTTTGTATTGAAAGGCGATCAGCTCGCGGCCATGACTTTTTGGCACGGTGAAATTATGAATACCTGGGCCAATAAGTGGACGGATTATTGGACCGAAGGCAAAGGTGAATTTGTGACGTCCGCGATGGAAGATACCGGTACTTATTTGTCGCTGACTTATTTACACAATATTGGCAAGGCCGATAAAAACCGCGTGCTGGTATTGCGCACCGGCAGTAACTACACCATGCCTCCACCGGGTGTTACGGCGGCAGAAAATTTACTCGCCGAAAATGAAGGCTATGCTGGGTTAGATGCATCGCTCGAATCCGCCTATATTGTAGGAACTGCCGTAATGGACAAGATTTTGGGTAATTGGGAAACCTACAAAGACAAAGTGCCTACACCGGCGGATTTGAAATAGTGTGTTGTTAAGCGCTCAATTTCCGGAAGGCTTGCGCTGCTACCTCTGAGACCATCGGAGACATGGATGTCGACGATGAGCCTACAAGGATGTATTCACGGCGTGTCTCAGAGGTAGTAGCGCGAGCCTGACTTGCCAATCAAGTAATCTGCTTTCAAAGGCTTCACATTCATGTCGCTCGATCAACGCGTCTTTGCATGGCGCGGTCACTATCCTAATACCAAACCCAATCCCTGCGCAGAATCCGGCAGGCTGGCCGGGCTGCGGCTGGGCGTGAAAGATTTATTCCACATCGCCGGGCTACCCACGGCGGCGGGAAATCCCGACTGGCTAGCCAGTCACCCTACACCGGAGCAGACATCGCCGGTGGTGACGCAGCTGCTGAACGCGGGCACAGAACTGGTCGGCAAAACCCAAACCGATGAGCTTGCTTACAGCCTTAACGGTTTGAATATCCATTACGGCGCGCCGATAAATCCCGCCTGTCCCGAGTGCCTGCCCGGTGGTTCATCGAGCGGTTCAGCGGTGGCGGTTGCCGCGGGCGATATCGATATAGGGTTAGGTACCGATACCGGCGGCTCCATTCGGGTGCCCGCCAGCTACAACGGCTTGTTTGGTATTCGCACCAGTCATGGTTTGATTAGTAGTGAGCAGATGGTGCCGCTCGCGCCGCTGTTTGACACAGTGGGCTGGCTCACCCGCGATGCTGAAACCCTGGCGCAAGTGGGCGAGGTATTGCTGCCTGCCGAGCTTGCGCCGCGCTTCCCCCATAGATCCCTGCGTGCGGCGCTGTTGCTGCCGCTGCAAAACGGTGTGCTCTGGAGCCCTGAGCATCAAGCCTGGTTAAAACAGCAAACGCTGTTACCTGCGGTCAAACCCATACTGCTTAATAGCGATTGGCTGACGCGCGCCAGTCAGTGTTTTCGCACCCTGCAAGGCCGGGCGATTTGGCAAACCCACGGCGAGTGGATTACTGCCAACCAGCCCACTTTTGCGCCCGATATTCACACCCGTTTTCAATGGTGTGCGACGCTCACTGACGCCGATCAAACCGCAGCAGAAACAGAGCGCGCGAGTTTACAGGCGGATATTGAAGGCTGGTTTACCGATGTTGATCTCATCCTGCTGCCCACCACCCCCGGCCCCGCGCCGCTGTTGGGTGCCGACAGCCAATGGATGGACAGCTATCGCAGCCAATTAATGGGCCTGACCGCACCTGCCGGTTTGGCTGGATTGCCGCAAGTGCATTTACCCGTTTTGCGCGATGAGCAGGGCGCGCCCTACGGTGTATCGCTGTTAGGCCGACGCGGCGATGACAAAGCCCTGCTGCAGCTGGCGCTTGATTTGTGTGGAGCCAGCTCATGATCCCGGATTCCAAGGTGCCGCACGCCATCGCCTTTAGCGCCCCACATAAACAGGCCGCCGACATCGGCTTGACGGTATTGCGGGAAGGTGGCAGTGCGGTGGATGCGATGATCGCAGCCGCTGCTGCGATCACCGTGCTTTACCCGCATATGAATAGTTTGGCGGGCGATGGTTTTTGGTTGATCCACAAACCCGGCGCCGCGCCGCGCGCCATAGATGCCTGCGGCTGCGCAGCGCAGTTGGCGAGTATCGATTGGTACCACAGCCAAGGTTTTAAGCAAATTCCCAGCCGTGGTGCACTCGCCACCGTGACCATGGGCGGCACCTTGGCCGGTTGGCAAAAGGCGCGCGATATTGCCGCTGAATCATCTACCCAATTGCCGTTAAGTCGTTTGCTAACGCCAGCGATTCAACTCGCTCGCGACGGTGTTCTGGTCACTCACAGCCTCGCGGCTGCCAGCCGCAAAGTGCAGGCGGAAATGGCCGAACAAGCGGAATACCAGCGGGTATTTATGCCCAAGGGCCGCCCGCTGGTTGAAGGCGAAATCCTCACCAACCCCGACTTGGCGGCCACGCTAAACACCCTTGCGACACAGGGTTTGGATTCGGCTTATTGCGGCGAACTGGCTGCGCATATCGCCACACAACTCGAACAACTCGGTAGCCCGTTGCGGTTATCTGACTTACAACACTATCGCGCGCAAGAGGTAAAACCGCTCTCGGTGCAAACCCGCTTTGGTCAGTGTTTTAACCTGCCTGCGCCGACCCAGGGTGTGGCCTCGCTGCTGATTCTGGCGATTTATGATCGCCTGTTTAAACCCGAATGGGACGAAGCGGCACGGGTACACGGTTTGATTGAAGCCACCAAACTCGCATTTTTAGTGCGCGACCGCGAAGTCGCCGACCCGCGCCGCTTGAGCGAACGCTGGAATGATTTGCTGGATGATGCACATATCGACCAACTCGCGGCGGTCATCACCGAGCGCGCCTTGCCTTGGCCGCAAGTCGCCGAACCGGGTGATACCGTGTGGATGGGCTGCGTGGACAGCAGCGGCACCATGGTCAGTTTTATCCAAAGTATTTATTGGGAATTTGGTTCGGGTGTAGTTGTGCCCGGTACCGGGTTGGTATGGAACAATCGCGGTGTGGGTTTTAGTTTGGAGGCGGGGCATCGCAATGCGCTCGCGCCTGGCTACAAACCTTTTCACACGCTCAACCCCGCATTTGCACTGTTAAATGATGGCCGCCGTATTAGCTACGGCACCATGGGTGGCGAAGGCCAACCGCAAACACAAGCGGCATTATTGAGTCGCTATCTGTACGATGGGCGCGCACTCGACGATGCCATCAGTCGCGGCCGCTGGTTACTGGGGCGCACCTGGGGCGACAACAATCACGATTTAAAAATGGAGCAGGATTTAGTGGATTTACTCGGTAACAATTTGCGTGAACGCGGTCACGCGCTCAAAGCCGTTCCCGCGCGCAGTGAAATCATGGGGCACGCCGGTGCTGTTGTCAGTCTCGGCGATGGCAATGCCATTGCGGCCAGCGACCCGCGCAGCGACGGCGTGGGTGTGGTTGGCAATGTCGTTGCCACCATGCAGGAGCGCGCACAATGAATGAATTTTTAAGCCAATGGCTGCCCACCATGATCGCGATGGTGCTGACCGGTGCTTTTGCAGGAATTCTCGCCGGTCTGCTCGGTGTGGGCGGCGGTATTGTGATTGTGCCGGTGTTGTTTTTTGTATTGCAGTCGCTCGGTATTAGCCCGGCAACTGCCATGTTGGTTGCAACGGCCACGTCGCTGTTAGTGATTGTGCCCACCAGCATTTCCTCACTGCGCGCGCATCACAAACGCGGCAATGTGGATTGGGCGCTACTCAAACGTTGGTGGCCATTTATGGTTGCCGGTGTTATCGCCGGCAGCGCTTTTGCACTCAAAGTAAAAGGCGAAGTGACCAGCGCAATTTTTGGCGTGGTCGCTTTATTGGTTGCTGCCAATATGTTGTTCCGCGCAAAAGCCGCGCCCATCGCCCAGCAATTACCCGGAATGGCGGGGCAAGGTTTCATGGCAAGTACCACCGGATTTTTTTCGGTAATGATGGGAGTCGGTGGCGGCACCATCGGTGTACCACTGCTCACCTCCTGTAATTATCCGCCGCACCGCGCGGTGGGCACCGCATCCTGTTTCGGTTTGTTAATTTCAATTCCTGGCGCAGCTGCGATGTTGCTTGCTGAGACTCCAGCAGACGCACCACAAGGCATGATTGGCATGGTGAACTTGCCAGGATTTTTATTGATTGTGCCGCTCACCGTATTGCTCGCACCGGTTGGTGCCTGGATTGGTTCCAAGTTGGATGCCGTGATGTTGAAGCGTGTGTTCGCGATTTTTTTATGCATCAGCGGCGGGCGTATGTTGATGCAGGTGTTTGCTTGATCAAACAAAAATTTCCAATGTGTTTTGTTCGCAATGAGTTCGTGTTTTTTTGTCGTTGTTAGAAGCCGTCAGGAGTTGTTAAATGTCCGATCTGTACAGTGTTAGTCCATCGCTTCTGCGACCTTTTTCACCACCGCCGCGTTTATTAATGGGGCCGGGGCCAATCACTGTTGATCCGCGGGTACTGCGCGCTATGTCAGCGCAACTTGTCGGCCAATATGATCCAGCTATGACGCAATGCATGAATGAAACCATGGCGCTGTATCGCGGTGTATTTAAAACCAAAAATCAGTGGACACTATTAGTTGATGGCACCTCGCGCGCCGGTATTGAAGCCGTATTAATTTCACTGCTGGAGCCGGGCGATAAAATTTTAGTTCCAGTGTTTGGTCGCTTTGGGCATTTGCTGTGTGAAATTGCCGAGCGCTGCGGCGCCGAGGTACACAAAATTCACAAAGAGTGGGGCGAAGTATTTACGCCCGACGAAATCGAAACGGCGATTAAAAATGTGCAGCCCAAAATGCTCGCGATAGTGCAGGGCGATACTTCCACCACCATGCTGCAACCGCTGGATTATCTCGGCGAAATTTGTGCGCGCCACGGCGTATTATTTTATTCCGATGGCACGGCCTCTATCGGTGGCAATCCGTTTGAAACGGATAAGTGGCAACTGGATGCGGTTTCCGTTGGTTTGCAAAAATGTTTGTGCGGGCCTTCAGGCAGCGCGCCAATTACCTTGAGCGAAAAAGCGGTTGCAACGATTCGCAAACGCCGCCATATCGAAGCCGGTATTCGTACCGAAAATCATGTCGAAGGCAGCGGTCGGCGCATCGCCTCCAATTATTTTGATCTCGGCATGATCATGGATTACTGGGGCGAAGAGCGCCTTAATCATCACACCGAAGCGACCACTATGTTGTATGGCGCCCGTGAATGCGCACGTATTTTATTGGAAGAAGGTGTTGAAAATGCCATCGAGCGCCACCGTATTCACGGTAAGGCAATGGCACAGGGTTTGGCGGCGATGAATTTAAAATTGTTCGGCGATCAAACCAACAAAATGCACAACGTGGTCGGCGTTTATATTCCCGAAGGTGTGGCCGGTGAAGCCGTACGCAGCAGTATGCTTAACGATTTTGGAATTGAAATCGGCACATCATTTGGCCCGCTGCACGGCAAGATCTGGCGCATCGGCACTATGGGTTACAACGCACGTAAAGATGCGGTGTTGCAAACACTGAGTGCTCTTGAAGCGGTGTTGCGTCGCGCGGGCCATTCGCAAACCGCCAATGCGGGTGTGGATACGGCGATGACTATTTATGAAGGAGAGCAACAATGATTCCATCGGTAATCGCCACGGATTTTTCCGGGCTACCTAAACTTGAAGAACTTGCGTCGCGTGAGTTTTTGGCGGGCTTGCCCAAAGCAGAATTGCATATGCATCTCGACGGTGCTTTATCTCCGGCGATGATGTTTAACCTCGCCCAGCGCAATCAGGTGAAGTTGCCCTACAACAGCGTGGAAGACATTGAAGCTGCCTATCAGTTCACCAATCTGCAAAGCTTTTTGGATTTGTTATACCAGGGCGCCTCGGTACTCAAACACGAGCAAGATTTTTACGACCTTGCGTGGGATTATTTTACCAAGTGCAAGGCCGATAATATTCTGCACACCGAATTGTCGTTTGACCCGCAAACCCATACTGATCGCGGTATCGCGTTTGATACGGTTATTAGCGGCATTTTGCGCGCGATGGATGATGCCAAAACAAAACTGGGTATCAGCTCAAAATTGGTCATGGATTTTCTGCGGCATTTAAGCGCTGAAAGCGCGATGAAAACCCTGGAAGAATCGCTACCCTGGAAAGACAAAATTATCGCCGTCGGTTTGGACAGCTCCGAACTCGGCCATCCCCCAAGCAAATTTACTGAAGTATTCGCCCGCGCGCGCGCTGAAGGTTATCGCGTTGTCGCCCACGCCGGTGAAGAAGGCCCACCGAGTTACATTTGGGAGGCAATTGAGCTGTTAAAAGTGGAACGCATCGACCACGGTGTGCGCGCCGATGAAGATCCAAAACTCATGGAATACCTGCGCGAAACCCAAATCCCACTCACCGTATGCCCACTCTCCAATGTGCGTTTATGTGTTTACGAAAAAATGGCCGAGCATAATTTATTCTCACTCATGGACGCTGGCCTGCGCGTAATGATTAATTCCGACGATCCCACCTATTTTGGTGGTTACCTCAACGACAATTATTTTGCATTGGCCGACGCGTTTCCGTTAACACGCAAGCAGGCGTTGTTGCTCGCACACAATAGTTTCACGTCGAGTTTTATTGGCGATATTGAAA
This sequence comes from Cellvibrio sp. BR, assembly GCF_000263355.1. Taxonomy (NCBI): domain Bacteria; kingdom Pseudomonadati; phylum Pseudomonadota; class Gammaproteobacteria; order Cellvibrionales; family Cellvibrionaceae; genus Cellvibrio; species Cellvibrio sp. BR. Next base: position 1,117,825 of record NZ_JH668200.1, read on the forward strand.
AGCAGGAGTTTATTGATCAGTTAAAAAATTATGTAAATAATTTTAATTAAGAAAAGAGAGCTACCTTGAACTCAATCGCAACAGAAGCCCTAGCCAACAAAGTCATGCACTGGTGCGATCAACTCGCCGCCATCAGCTCGCACCCGGAAAACATCAGCCGTTTTTATCTCACACCTGAACACAAACGTTGCAATGCATTAGTAGCGCAATGGATGCAAGAGGCGGGAATGGAAACCTGGGTTGATGCCGCAGGAAATATCTGCGGCCGCTATGATGCAAAAAACTCCTGCGCAAAAACACTGGTGCTCGCCTCGCATTTGGATTCAATCCCCAACGCTGGTGCTTACGATGGGATTCTCGGGGTGTTAATTGCAATCGCCGTAGTCGAACAACTTTATCAAAGCGATATTACATTGCCCTATGCCATCGACATTATTGGTTTTGGCGATGAAGAAGGCACACGTTTTGGCAGCACATTATTAGGCAGTCGCGCCGTTGCGGGCACCTGGAACCCCGATTGGTGGGAATTAAAAGATCGCAATGGAATCAGCTTAAAACAAGCCTTTATCGATTTTGGTTTGGAACCGGACAATATTCACAGCGCCGCACGCAACCCCGACGACTTACTCGCCTACCTTGAAGTCCATATCGAACAAGGCCCGGTATTGGAAGATGAAAACCTCGCGCTTGGAATTGTTAGCGCCATCGCTGGCGCACGTCGCTTCGCGATCGAAATCGAAGGCTATGCCGGACACGCCGGAACAGTACCCATGCCCATGCGAAAAGATGCACTGGTCGGTGCGGCACTGGGCGTAGTGCTGGTGGAAAATATCGCCAACGAATTTAATGTGGTCGCTACTGTTGGAAAAATAGAATGTGGCCCCGGCGCGGTGAATGTGATTCCCGGTCATGCAAAATTTACTATCGATATTCGCTCGGGTGATGATCAATTACGCGATCAGGCATTTGCAAAAATCCAGCATGAATTGGATATGATTTGTATCAACAGAAACCTCGCTGCCAGCTGGAACGAAATTCACAATGCGCCAGCCGTAGTCTGTGCGGATTGGATACAAGCATTGCAAGCGTCAGTGTTGTGCGATATGAATTTAAACCCCTATAAGTTAATGAGCGGCGCCGGCCACGATGCTATGGCGATGGCCGATATCTGCGATGTGGCCATGTACTTTGTGCGCTGCAAAGGCGGTGTTAGTCATCACCCGGATGAATCAGTTACAGTGGAAGATGTTGCGCTGGCAATTGAGGCGCTTGGCAATACACTACAGAAACTTGCGCAATAAAATCTATCTCCATGAAAGTGCTGTTAATAAAAAATATTGGATAACTGTTAGAGGTAAAAATAATGGATAAACATTTTATTACCGCCAATGAACTCTTGCTGGATTCATTTAAACTGGGTGAGCAAATTTATCAGCGCGGTTTTCGCCCGCATTTTATTGTCGGTGTATGGCGCGGTGGCTCACCGGTGGGTATTGCGGTACAGGAATATTTGGAGTGTGTTGGCGTACCTACCGATCACATCGCGATTCGCACTTCGTCCTATTATGGTATCGACAAACAAAGTAAAGATATTCGCGTGCATGGTTTGGATTACATTGTAAAAAATGTGGATGCGGATCAGGAATTATTAATTGTGGACGACGTATTTGATTCCGGGCGTTCCATCAAAGCGATTATTGATGAGATAAAACGCAAGTCCCGGCGCAATACCCCCAATGTGATTAAAGTGGCCTGCCCCTGGTATAAACCTTCGCGTAACGTGACGGATTTAAAACCGGATTTTTACGTACATGCCACCGACCGTTGGTTGGTGTTCCCGCACGAATTATGCGGCCTAACCCCGCAGGAAATTCTGCAGGGCAAGGGCAGTGAGATTGCCGACACTATTGCACGTGCAACCGATGTTGGGCGCTTTAAAGAGTAACGGATTTTTAGTTGTTATTAATTGTTGTGTGTGACTATGCAATTGCGACCATTTTGTTTGGCAAGATAAAGGCGTTGATCAACGCAATTAATAAATTCAAGCAGCTGATCATTTGGCCCGGGTGTAACAGTACCCACACCAAGGCTAATGCTCAGCAACTGACTGATGTCAGATTTTTCGTGGGCGATTTGCAATTTAAAAATCGCTTTGCGACAGCGCTCTGCCACTGCGGCGGCGGCCTCTTCATTGCTCTCGGGCAATACCAATACAAATTCTTCGCCACCAAAGCGCGCAACAAAGTCTTTAGCGCGGGTGGCCGATTCGCTCAATACCTGGCTTACGCGTTTCAAGCAGTCATCGCCCTGCAAATGGCCGTAGTGATCGTTGTATTGTTTGAAATAATCTATATCAATCATGATTAACGACAGTGGTTGGCGATTGCGTTTGGCATTGAGCCATTCCACTTCCATTACTGAGTCAAACATGCGCCGGTTGGCTACGCCGGTAAGGCCATCTTTAAAGGATAACTTTTCCAATTCTTTTTGCAGGTCAATCAATTTTTGTTCGGTTTGTTTGCGCTCGCTGATATCAAACATAAAACCAATCAGCGCTTCCACTTCACCCGCCGGGTTGCGCACTACATGCACCACATCGCGAATCCACACAAAACGGCCGTCCTTGGTAAGGGCGCGGTAGTCCGCTTCATGATCTACTCCCGCTTGTGATTGGCTCACACAAAAGTTGACCACACGCTCGCGATCCTCCTCGTGCATACGCGCTGCCCAGTCTTGTACCGTTACCCAAGTATCCGGCTCCCAACCGAGCAGCGCTTCTATTTGTGGGCCAATATACGAAAACGTCAGGCTGTTCCAGTCGATTTTCCAGGGAATGGCTTTGGTGGATTCCAGCAGGGTTTTGTAAACACTGGGGTCGTCTTCCAAGCGGCGGTTCATGGTGGGGGCTCCAAAAAAATAACCCACCTAATATACGCTTCAGACTGTATGGCGGCTAATAACAAATTGGACTTGTTATTATTTTCTCCAGGTTTGCATCAACTTATGGGCTTATTGGTTCAGGGTATCGCGAAACTCCTTAAAAATACGCGCAGGCTCGGTTTTGCGGCATACCTTAATTACCGGATAGTTTTTATCCTTCACTAAAGTCCCTGCTGTTTTAGCCTCAAGATGATTACGTTTTTTTCCGTCCCAGCGCGTATCTGGCATACTGTTATCCGTAGTTTGTAACCAAGGTTTGGTGGTGGTTTGGTAATCCACCCGCAGCGATTGCTCATCACCTAGGCACAGCTCCGGTTCCATGGCGATCATCACTGCCAAGGTATCCCAAAAATAATATTCATTGCTTGCAATAAACCAATCGTTTTTATCCAGCACTGCATCCCAAAATTTTGCAGAATCCGTGGTTACTGCCTGCTTAAAATCGGCGGCGACTTGAGTGGTTACGCGTACGGAATTAGTGATGTCCAAACCGACCAATACAATCGGTAAGCCCGCTGCAAAAACTTTATCAGCGGCGAGTGGGTCGATAAATATATTCCACTCGGCTGTGGTATTCGGATGCCCTTTGGTAAATAGCGGCACAATAATATTGCCGGGCGCATCCACCGTGCCGCCCATAATTACCAGCCGATCTATTTTGTTTTTGTCCTGCGGGTAGCGTTCGAGCCAATGCGCAATATTAGTTAGCGGGCCAGTGGCAATAAGCGTGACAGGTTCTTTTGCGTCAGCCAGTGCGGCGTGAATTATTGCTGCGGCGTGTTGGTCACTGGCAGCGCGCGCGCTGGATTTGATCGGCACACCGGAGAGTGTGTCAGAATCTTTGCGCCAGGCTTCGGGGAAAACAAAATAACCATCGAGTGGGTAATCATCGCCACAGGCAACGGGAATAGTTTTGCTGACTTTGCCCGATAAATCGATTAATGCATTGGTGTTATCAAGGCCGGGTTTGCAGCGCGATTCACCGCTTGCGGAAATAGTCACAGCAATAACATTGGCTTTAGGATGATGCAGTAAATACAATAGCGCGGCCCAATCATCAATCGCCATATCGTTATCAAAGATGATCGATTTGCTGTGGCCATTCATGCTGGTGCAATATAAAAATATCGCAAGTAAATATTTTTTCATCATCATAAATCCGTAAACATAAGGCTGCACTCGCCGCGCGAGTGCAGCGGTAAGAGATATTATTTTACCGAAGGGGTGGTGTGCTCATATTTATCCCAGCCGCTAAGTAACTCTTGTACTACGTGGTTGCCCAAACCATAAGCGGCTTCAATGGCGGGTAGGCCTTTGTCCGGATAGGGCGCGGTAGTGCTCCAGGCAGCAGTTTTTCCCGGTGGCGGGAAGCTGAAGTTACTCACAGTACGCAATACTAATACGCGATTGGTATCCACCAATTTTGCTTTGGCTAAACGGTGCAGCGCCGTGAGGCTGCCGTTATCTTCCATATTGGTGGTCATAAAATTACTGTCTTTACCGGCATGTAAATGCATCCAATCATTCGCCCAATTATTTAATAGTTCGCCGTGCCAGTAAGTGCTTGAACCAATCGTGTCGCCAATGGTGACAAATGGTGGGCGCAGCGCATTGGGGAAGCCGTTGTATTGCGCGCGAAATTTTTTCATCGCCGGTGTATCGGTAAGGGGGAAATTTTTAGTGAGTTGATAAGCCCAGTCCACGAGTGTTGGATTCAGGTGGTACACAATGGTATCGACTGTCCAGCCCGTCGCTTCTTGATTAGGTTCTTTGGCGCCCAGTGGAATTAAACCGTATTCCCACTCGTTGGGAATTTCACGGCCATCAATTTCATAGAGTAAATCACCATCAACAACGTGTTTGGCCCACACGCCGGTGCCAAGCGATACGTCCAGTGGATCACCACCGCCGATACCGGCAATCACCCAATAGGCTTTGGATAAATCAAAACGTGGGTCGGTGCCCAGCGCCATAATCGATGCGGTGGCATTAGTGACGCCCCCACCGGTGCAAATGGCGAGCACACCTGCCTCATTCATGTGCAAGTCGTAGGCGCCGAGCGGAAAAGCGAATTTTTTATCGAGCTTTTGGCGTTCGATCCACAATTGATATTCACCAGCTTCATCGCCGCTTACTTCTCCGTGTTCAAACATGCTTACCACAACTACTTTTACGGGAATTGCGCTAGTTTTCACTGTGGTTGCTGCACTGACGCTGGTTGCACAAGCAAGAGTGGCGAAAATTAAAAAAACTCGCGCTGATAAATTTAATACTCGCCTTGGTAAATCAAACATAAATAACCTCAATAAATAAGCATCCAAAAATAACTGCGCGCACTGTTTGGCTGTTTCCGCGCACAGATAGTTTTTAGCAATGCAAATTACTGACCAACTGGACAGGTAAAAAATAAATAAGCGTTTGTCGCAAATGATGGCGGCGAGTTACTTGTATCCGCCACGCAAATAGCGGTGAAAGGCCTGGTTTACCCAAATCGCCTCGGGTGCTATCGACCAGGAGGGATTGAGTTGTTGTATCGCTTTAACCAATGCCGGTGCTTGTTCCGGTAGCGCTAACAGCAGTGCGGTTTCACTGCCATTGCTCACCGCGATTTGCGTGGCGCTAGAAAAACCTTCAGCAGCAGTTCGGCTGCGATAAAACGGTTGCCACCACGCCCCTAGAATTAAACCAGTTTGTTCAGCGCTTTCTTTTTTTGCATAGCGATCAATGGCGGCGACAAAACGGGTTTTATCGGCGGCAGTGGTAAATTCAAAATGCAAATCGTATTCGCTCGCTTCAACCAAACGACGGTTATTGCCGACATCAATGAGCGATTGGCTCAGCGTGCCCCAGTCATCGCGATAGAGAAATGCGGAAGTTTTGCGCGAGAGGCCAACCCGCGCTTGCAATCCTTCACTGGCAAGCAGTGCGAGTAATTGTTGTGCGTGTTGTATATCGCTGTGCCCATAAATAACATGGCGCTCGGGTGCAAATAATGGCCAGGGAGTGGTGACCAGGTTATAGCCGGTAGCAATACCCTGTGCGATCAGTTGACGCAATTCCAATGCAAAAGGTGAGGGCTCAATAGTCGGGCTGTTGTGCCAGTTGATAGCAATGCGTTGGTAAAGCGATGGCTCAATCAATTGGCCGAGATAAGCTGAATCTTTGCGTGGATATTGCGCCACAAAATTCTGCAGCGCCTGCGCACCCTCTGCTATGGGCGCGCCGATTAATTCCAGTGTTGCGGCGGCTTGTAACTCTTGTAGGGAGAGTTTTTCTTCATCGGCTAGTGTGCTAATGGCCAAGGCTTTACTACGACTAAATGTCTCCGCTAATTCGCGATAACCCAATTGTTCTACCGCTTGTTGATAGCTTGTTTTGCTTTTTGAATGGGTATCGGCTGGTGCTTTTGCATGGCTATTTGTTGCCAATAAAGCCGCACTAACCAACAAACAGCGGGCGATAAAAATACAGTGGGCATTAATAGAAAACATAAAAAACCTGCATGGAAATTAGTCATAAAAAAGCCCGCGAACGCGGGCAAGCTACTACTACGGAGGAGAACAGCATGAAAAAAAATTAAAACAACATAAAAAAACGTTACAAAAAAATTAGCTCGTACACGTCGCGTTGTGCAGATAATCATTTAACCGGTTGAGATAGACATCTTTTTCTGCTTTTGGCAGCCAGGCTACGCGAAACGCATTACCTACCAGCGTTGCAATCTCATCGTCACTGAAATTGCCTTCACGCTGTAACTCAATTAAATTTTCATTTAAGTAGGCACGAAAATAAGCGGGGTCATCAGAATTAATGGTGGCAAGCATACCCTTATCCAGCATGCGACGAATTTCGCGAGAAGTTAGCGATTGCACCACAAAACGGTTGGAGACCGGGCATACCGTTAAACCCAATCCGCGCGCTTTGATTGCCTCACACAGCGCTTCACTCTCCAGTGAATTAACCCCGTGGTCGATACGATCAACTTGGATTTCATCCAAACATTGGCCAATATGCAGCAATGTGTTTTGCTGGTTTACATCGCAGTGCATGGTGAGTTTCAGCCCCATCTCCCGTGCTTTTTTGAATACCTCGGCAAACTTGACTGGGGGATTATTTTTTTCGTCGGAATCCAAACCCACTCCCACTAGCCATGCCCGATAGGGCTCGGCCATGAGCAAGTGTTCCATCGCTGACTCGGCGCTCATATCGCGCAGAAAGCACATAATAAGTTGGCTTTTAACACCAAGTTTTGCCTCGGCATCTTCCTGTGCAGCGCGAATGCCGCGAATCACTACCCCAAAATCTACGCCGCGGCTGGTATGGGCTTGCGGGTCAAAAAATAATTCGGCGTATATCGTATTCTGGCTGTAAGCCTTGCTTAGGTAACTCCAGGCGAGTTGATAAAAATCTGCTTCATCCTGCAGTACTTTCATCGCCCCATAGTAGATATTTAAAAAGGATGGCAGGTCATAAAAATCATAGGCGGCAATTAATTCTTCCGGTGTTTCATAACCCAGTTCAATATTGTTTTTACGCGCCAGCGCAAAACTTAGCTCTGGCTCCAGCGTTCCTTCAAGGTGCACATGTAGTTCGGCCTTAGGCATGTTTTCAATAAAGGTTTGCATAGCGGGCTCCACTGCAGAAAGGCTGCAATCATTCAAAGTTACTCGTACTTACCTGTTGTTACTTGTAGTACAGCAAATTCTGTTCCCGTTCTACGTCAACCCTTTAATTTACTGACCAAATGGGCAGGAAATTGTAAATCCTGACCATTTGGCTGCACCGGTGTGCACTAGTTTGTTTCCTGTAATAAGTGTTATGCGCAAATAGTGTTCATTTTTTGCCTGATGATCGTCGGGAGCGCTGTTGTGTGGCTCTTGGGAATTTTCTTGGCAGGACCAGCTAATCGTCCCCAATTTTGGTGATTGCACGACATCAAATATGGAGTTCAGTGAGCAGCAAAACGCCCTGCGCTACAGGGCTGATTGAAAAATAATCACCAGGGGCCAAAAGCAAATTATTTTTAATAATGACTATTGACTCAATTCGCCCGAGCGGGTTTAATGTGCGCCTCTTGCAGCACAGCGCAAGCGACACGCCCAGATAGCTCAGTTGGTAGAGCAGTGGATTGAAAATCCTCGTGTCCCTGGTTCGATTCCGGGTCTGGGCACCATATTTAAGAGCCCGAAGTTCGCAAGAGCTTCGGGCTTTTTATTATGTTTTGTTTTTTTGTGTCGTTTTGTGCGTTCAACTTTCAGGTTAATGCCATGACCAACAACGATATTCTCCGTCGCCTGCGTTTTATTTTTGATTTCAGTGATTCCCAAATGATGGCGTTATTTGCTTCTGGTGGATTCAATGCATCGCGCGAGCTGGTGAGTGATTGGTTAAAGAGCGACGACAAACCGGAATTTAAAGCGCTGCACGATGTGCATCTGGCGATTTTTTTAAATGGCTTGATTAACAAAAAACGTGGCCAGCGCGAGGGTGCACAACCTGAGCCAGAAAAAAAATTAAATAACAATATTATTTTCCGCAAACTAAAAATCGCACTGGATTATAAAGACGAGCAAATCCTGGAAACCCTGGAGGTTGCCGGCTTTCCTTTGAGCAAGCATGAATTAAGTGCGTTTTTCCGCAAGCCCGGCCACAACAATTATCGTGAGTGCCAGTCCCAAGTACTGCGTAATTTTTTAAAAGGCCTGCAGTCTAAATTGCGCGGCACGGCAATTGATGCGAGTGAAAGCAGCAACTGATTCGTGCTGCTAATGGAATCCGCCCGGATGGCGGGAATAACAGGAGGATGTTGTAGTGTCTATTCATGAATCTGCTGTTGTCGCGGCGCCGCTACCTGATAAGCCCATCGCTGGGCCTGCGCAAGTGCGGGCGCCCACACTGGATTTGCTGCGCGGTATTGCGGTACTGGGTATCTTGCTCGTTAATATTTATTCCTTCGCGCTGCCGGAGGTGGTACGCCTTGATGCGTCGCTAATGCCGCACTACAGCAACCTGGAGCAGTGGTGTTGGTATCTTATTTATTTTTTTGCCGATACAAAATTTATCGCCCTGTTGAGTCTGGCCTTTGGTGCCAGCCTCTGGCTTTTTGCTGCCGATAAGCAGGCACTCACCGATTCTGAACTCAATAATTTGCAGTGGCGTCGAAGCATTTCGCTGCTGGTCTTCGGCGCTGCACACGGTTATTTGTTGTGGGATGGTGACGTGTTGGTGACTTACGCGCTATTTAGCTTTGTGGTGTGGCGTTGGCGATATTGGGGTGACAGAAAATTAATGTTCACCGCGCTCATTCTGTTTGCGATTCAGGCGTTGCTTTATGGTGGCATGTTTTGGTTGCCTGCCGATGTTTGGCAAGAGTTGAGTTACATGTTTGATGAGGCGGCGCTTGCGGAAGAGGTGGCGCATTACCAACAAGGTTGGTGGCAGCAAGCGTCGCGTCGATTTGCTGATGCCTTGAGTATGCAGCTCATCGCAGTATTTGGCGGTTGGTTTCCCTGTTCGATGATGTTGGTGGGAGTGGTGCTTGCGCGGCGCGGTTATTTCTCGGCGCAAGCGCCTGCTAATTCATCGCGTTTGCTGGTGGTAACTTTGTTGTTGGGCGCGCTGCTAATGTTATTTACGCTGTTGGCTAATCGCGCCAGTGGTTTTACCTCCCAGTATGCCTTGACGCTGGGCATGGAGTTACAAATGTTTGCCAGCGGTGTATTGGCTATAGCCTATGCGCTGTTGATTGCCCGTTGGGCCCGAACCTTGGTGTGGCCTGTTTGTCGTGCGGTGTTGATGGCGGTGGGGCGCATGGCGCTGACTATTTACATTATGCAGACGCTCATTTTCACCAGCATTTTTTACGGTTATGGCCTTGGATGGTACGGCCAGTTAGCGCTGTCGCAACTGCTGCTGGTGATATTCAGCGTGTGGATATTGCAGTGTGTATTTGCGGTGTTGTGGTTGCGTTACTTTTATAGCGGGCCACTGGAATGGCTGTGGCGTCGTTTTGTTTATCAGCGAGCATCCGTTTTTTTGCGTCATTCCTAGCACAGTTTTTTTAGTTCTAAAGCACTGGGGTTTTGATGAAAATCTCGTCCTAACGCCTGGAGTTGCTGCATTACACTTTAAGAACTCCTGTTCAAAAGTGGTGAGTTTCTATGCGCACATTTATTCGGCACCCTACCTCCATTCCCATTCAAGTTTGCGCCGGTGGCGATGATGATGCCCGCGTGCGGGTGCGCAATCTCAGCGCCGGCGGGCTGTGTTTTATTACCGATAAGCCCGTGAAAGTGGGTACGCGAGTAGAGTTTGATATTCCAATAACCAACCCCGATTACCATGGCAGTGGTGTGATTGTGTGGCGGCGTGAGCAGGCGCCCGACAGTTATGAAGTGGGTGTCAGGTTTACCAGCGACGATGAATTTTTTCGCACGCGCATGGTTGAGCAGGTCTGCCAGATTGAGGATTACCGTCAGCGTTTGGCGCTTAAGGGGCGCAACTTAACGAGCGAAGAGGCTGCGTTGGAATGGATTGCCCGTTACTCCGCCGGGTTTGATCAACACGCTCCGCATTAACTGCTCTCTTTGTCTAATCGAAATCCGGTGGAATAAAAATCTTCTCCAAAAAAAGCCCCGCTGATTAGAGCGGGGCTTTTCTTAGGCAAGTTTTTTGCCTTGCAGCAAGTTCATCTCGCGCTAGTTTTACCCGGCATTGGCCTCGCGGCGGGTAATAAGATCGCTTTCGATACCTTTCATGGTTTTATCATCCAGCGGATACCAGAGTACAAAAATGGTGCCGAGCACACCGATGGCGGCAGGAATGGCGCTCATTAATAAAATCATGCCTTGGATAGAGCCGGTAATAGCCTCCGGGTTTGTTGCTTGATAGCCGTAGAGTGTGAGCACAATCAGCACCATGGCGCCTGCAAACCCATGGCCGGTTTTGTTGATAAAGGTGCCGGCGGAATAGATCAGGCCGGTGGCGCGACGGCCATTTTTCCATTCGGAATAATCCACTGTGTCGCCCAGCATGCTGAAAAATAATACTGGCATCATGCCCGCAAAAAATTCGCCGATGGTGGCCAAAATCATCATCGCGGTAATTTGTTGTGGGTTAATAAAATAAATCGCGCCGTTAAATAGCGCGCCCAGGGTAAAGGCGGCAATCATCAGGGTGCGTTTATTAAAATGACGGGAGAGCCAACCCGTGGCCACCGCTGCTGCCAGGGAGGCCACCAGAGTGATGGCAAAATAGTAGCCAATTAGATCCGGGCGATTGAGGAAGTATTTGAAGTAATAGCTGGCCGCACTGGGGCGCACTACGGTGAACAAGCCAAACATAATGCCCACCGCGAGGAGGATGAGCCACGGCTTGTTGGTGAGCAGATCCGCCATATCTTTTTGGGTGTTGGTGAGGGTTTCGCTGGGTCGATTAATCAAGGTTTTACGCAGCTGCATGGTGTAAGCAAAGCTGCCAAGCATGACTATGGCAGCAATCGTTTTATGCACTGCAGTCCAGTTTTCCATCGCGAGGCTGATAATAAAGACGCTGATGCCGAAGACCGGAATTAAAATCACCGGCAGGTTACAAAATAAATCCTTCATTTCTTCCCAGAAGGGTTTGTTTAACTGCACGGGCGGTTTAATACGTTCTTTGGTGGTTTTGTAGGTAATAAGTAGGAACACAATCAGCAGTGCGGCGAAAATCAGCATGGTGCGCTGGTAGCCCTGTGCTTCGCTGCCGTCGCCCAGGCGTTCCACCAAAAAGGGCAGGGTGCTCATTACGAGCAAACCGCCTGCGAAGGCGCCAATGAAACGGAAGCTGGAGAGGCTGGCCCGTTCTTTTACGCTATCGGTCATTACCCCCATGAGTGCACCGTAGGGCACATTATTGGCGGTGTAGGCGAGTGTTAAGCAGAAATAAATGACAAAGGCGTAAATCACTTTGCCGGTATAACTGAAATCGGGGGTGGTAAAAATCAGTGCGAGAAACAGCGCAAGGAAAGGTGTGGACCATAAAATCCACGGGCGAAATTTACCTTGTTTGGTATTGGTGCGATCGGCGATGGAGCCCATCATGATATCGGTAATACCGTCCGATAAACGCACCAGCAGAATCAAAATCGTGGCGTGTGCGGCGGCAAGGCCGAAAGTGTCGGTGTAAAACACCGGGATAAAAAAACCGCTGCGCCAAACAAAGTTCGCCGCTGCATCGCCCATCGAGTAACCAATTTTCTCGCGGAGCGATAGCCTGTGGGTGGATTGTTGCATAGTCTCAAAACCTCGTGATTGTTGTGCTGCTCAGAATCTTCTTATGATGGTTGATTGGCTTTTATTCTGATGCGCTTCCGTGCGATGGCAGTAGTTCTGCCATATTGGTTTTTTAACTGCTTTTGAAACCGGGGCCGCTGGTTAGAGCGGCCCTGGCGATCTCTCTCACCTGATCAAGCGGTTGATACTACTTGGGTGTTGCATTCTTCTTGGGAAGATTTTTTATAGGTACTTTCTATGGATGCTTGTGTTCACAGGCATGACATAAAGGCGTGCCCTTATTTGCCTGCTTTATAGGTTTCTGCGGCTTTTAAAATCTCGGCGCGCGCTTCTTCTACATCGCCCCAGCCAGCCACTTTTACCCACTTGCCTTTTTCCAGATCTTTGTAGTGTTCAAAGAAGTGTTCGATTTGCTTCAGGGTAATTTCAGGCAGGTCTTGCAAGGTTTTGACATTGCTGTACAGCGTGGTGAGTTTGTCGTGGGGTACGGCAACGATTTTTGCGTCTTCACCGGCTTCGTCGGTCATCTTTAGTACACCCAGTGGGCGGCAGCGAATCACGGAGCCTGCTTGTACCGGTTGTGGGAATACTACGAGTACGTCAGCGGCGTCGCCATCGCCACACAGGGTGTGAGGAATGTAGCCGTAGTTACAGGGGTAGTACATGGCGGTGCTAACCAAGCGGTCAACAAACAGCGAGTTGCTGTCTTTGTCGATCTCGTACTTAATGCCGGAATTCATGGGGATTTCGATAACTACGTTAAAGTCATCGGGCAAGCTTTTGCCTGCAGGGACAAGTTCAAAACTCATGGCGGGTTCCTGACGTGTTGGTTATGTGTTGATAAAAGACTAGTGAATCTAAACGTGGTTCTGGTGCCGGGATCAAAAGCCTGGCCGGTACTTTACCTAAGCGGCCGCGGATTCTACCACAACAAAAACACCACGATAGCCGCCGCCACTATGCCTGCGGCGGCGAGTGCCAGCCAGGCCTGCCGTTGGCCTTTGCGGCGAATAGGCTCGATGCGGTTGCCGGGTGATGTGGGGCGGGTTTTCCAGCGCTTGGGTTCGCTGCTGGGCAGTTTGCGCTCAATCGGTTTGCTGATCTCATCCAGAGGTTTGCGCATGCGCGTTTTGGTGTCATCCAGATCTGGAGCCACTATGCGAAAGGTATAAACATCCAGACGCAGGCGGTCGCCATTGTTGGCGGTGGCGTTGTCGATGCGCAATTCATTGAGGAAGGTGCCGTTGGCGGAGCCGAGATCCTTGATGCGCAGGTGATTGCCTTCAATGCTGATCTCGGTGTGGCGACGGGAGAGGTGGGTGCCGGGGATAACGATATCGCATTGGTTGCCGCGCCCAATCACCATGCTGCGCTCGGGCAGCAGTATAAATTGTTTGCCAGCCAGCCAGCTGCTATCGGATACCAGGCGCCAGGGCAGTGCATATGCATCTTTGGGGCGATCGGCAAGGCTGCGGGGGTCGAGCACAATAATCTCGCAGTGGCCAAGTTTGATAATATCGCCGGGTAAAATTTCGCGCTGGGTAATGCGCTGACCGTTTACAAAGCAGCCGCTTTGGCTGTTGTTATCTTTGAGGATGTGTTTGTTGTTTTCCTGCAGAATCTTGGCGTGGTGTTTGGCCACCTCGGGGTCATCTATGACTAGATGGTTGTCGCTCGCGCTGCCGATGGAAAATAATTTCTCGACGACCCATATCGGGGGCTGGCGATTGTCCTTGAAATGGAGTTTGAGCATCGAAGGTTCCGTTTTGTCGCCTTATTCATCTTTTTGATGGGTAAGTGTGAAGGTATTGTTTATTCGGGCGCCGTTTTACTGATCTGAATGACATTACCATCGAATTCTATTAACTCAATACCTAAAGGGCAAACTTATGACCGACATCGCTGTGCCATCTGCGCCTGCGCCATCGATTCCTGCGGCGACTAATCGGGTAGTAATCCACTACTGCAACATGTGTCGTTGGATGTTGCGCTCCGCCTGGCTTGCGCAGGAACTACTCAGTACCTTTGACGGCGAGCTGGACGAAGTGGCATTACACCCGGGCACTGGCGGGATTTTTCATGTCTGGCTCAACAATGAGTTGGTGTGGGACAGGGTGCGCGATGGCGGATTTCCCGAGGCCAAGGAACTAAAGCAACGGGTGCGCGATCTACTCTGTCCGGATCGCTCCCTGGGGCATAGCGACGGCCATAAAAAATGACTGACTTTTGTAATAAACCTCCACCACCAAAAGCGGCTTGATGGCCTTTTTACTGTTTTAGCCAGGGGCGGCTGGCATAATGGCGCCGCCCGTGACTACAGCATTGGCCACACCCTCTGAAGGACTCAACTCCACCGGATTATTTCATGCACACATTGTTACGCTTTTACTGGACACTCAACCGGGTGTATCGCGCAGTGGTTATCAATCGCCCCTATCATGTATTCACCGGTTTGGTGATTCTGACCATAGTGGCCGCCTTTGGGTTGACCAATTTCAAACTGGATGCGTCGGCCGACTCGCTCACGCTGGAGAATGACACCTCTATCGATTATTTGCGTGAAATATCCAAGCGTTACCAGAGCGGCGATTTTCTGGTGCTGACCTATACCCCCAAGGCGGATATTTTTTCCGACGAGTCGATTGACACCCTCAAGCAATTGCGCGACGAATTGGCCAATGTTGATGGGGTCGCGAGTGTTATCTCAATGATCGACGTACCGCTACTCTACAGTCCCATGCGCTCACTGGCCGAGCAAAAGGAATCCACCCGTACCTTGCTCACACCGGGTGTAGATCGCGCCATGGTGAAACAGGAATTTTTAACCAGCCCTATCTATCGCGATATGTTGCTCAGCCCCGACGGCACTACCTCGGCGATTCTGCTCAATCTCAAAGTAAACAATCAGTACATTGAAATGGCACGGCATCGCGACGCGTTGCGGCTGAAAGCGAAAACGGCAGGGCTGACCCCGGCAGAGGCTCACGAGCTGGAAAAAGTGGCGGCGGAATTTCTTGCCTATCGCACCGCAACCGCGGCACAGGATGCGGCGCGTGTCGAAATTGTGCGCGGTATTGTGGAGAAATATCAGGATCGCGCACAAATTTTCCTTGGCGGTGTCACCATGATTACCTCCGATATGATCGCTTACATTAAGAGTGATCTGGTGGTATTTGGTGCGGCACTATTGCTGTTTATTGTGTTTATGCTGGCATTTTTATTTCGCCAATGGCGCTTTGTCATTCTGCCGCTCACCACCTGCTTGATGTCGGTCACGCTCATGCTCGGCTGGCTCAGTTGGATTGACTGGCGGCTCACGGTAATTTCATCCAACTTTGTTGCACTGTTATTAATCATGGTGTTTGCCTTCACCATTTATGTGGTGGTGCGCTATCGCGAATTACATGCCATAGATCCAGATCTGGAGCAGGCGGATTTAGTACTGCAAACCATGCGCGACATGGCGATACCATGCCTCTATTCCGCGCTCACTACCATAGTCGCGTTTATGTCATTGGTGATGAGTGGTATTCGCCCGGTAATCGATTTTGGCTGGATGATGACTATAGGTTTGGTGGTGGGTTTTATATTGGTGTTTGTCGTCCTGCCCGCCGGTTTGATGATGCTCCCCAAAGGTGAGCCTAAAGATCGCGGCGATAATTCGGCGGCGCTCACGGTGCGTTTTTCCAAGTTGGCGGAATTTCATGGTGGCAAAGTGTTGCTGGTAGCGATGCTCGCCGTATTCTTGAGCATATGGGGCATCAGCAAACTCGAAGTGGAAAATCGTTTCGTCGATTACTTCAAAAGCGACAGCGAAATTCATCAGGGCTTGAGTGTGATCGATCGTCAACTGGGCGGCACTGTGACGCTGGATATTATTCTCGACGCCGAGAAAAACACGCTTGATATTGTTGAGTCAGAAACCGCTGATGAAGAAGATCCGTTTGCGGAAATTCCAAGTGATGCTGCCGCAGCGGAAGTATTTGATGAGGAAGATCCGTTTGCCGGGATGGGTGATGAAGATGCCTTTGCCGATAGCGGTACAACCTCCAACGCCCCTCCCAGTTATTGGTTCAGCGTGGCGGGCTTGGATCAAATTAAAAAATTGCACAACTATTTGGAATCGCTACCTGAAGTGGGCAAGGTGCAATCACTTGCGACTGTGTACCAACTGGCGCACGACATAAACAAAGGCAAACTTAATGACTTTGAATTAAATGTGTTGCGCAATATGTTGTCGGACGATATTAAAGGTTTCCTGATCAAGCCCTATCTGGCGGATGAAGCCCAGCAGACGCGTATCACTCTGCGCGTGATTGAAACTACACCGGATTTAAAGCGCGCGGAGTTGGTAGAGCGTATTCGTGAGTACGCCACCACCGACGCCGGCTTTAAGCCGGAGCAGGTGAATTTCACCGGCATGTTGGTGCTTTATAACAACATGCTGCAGAGTTTGTTTGCCTCACAAATTTCCACCATCGGAGTGGTATTTGTTGCCATCATGTTAATGATGATGGTGTTGTTCCGCTCATTCAAAATCGCATTGATTGCAATACTGCCCAATATGATTGCGGCGGGAACTGTTTTAGGGGCAATGGGGTTAGTGGGAATTCCTCTGGATATGATGACTACTACTATTGCGGCGATAGTGGTGGGTGTGGGTGTGGATCAGGCGATTCAATATTTCTATCGTTTCCGCGTGGAGTTTGCCCATGACCAAAATTACGTCGAAGCTATACACCGCTCCCATGCTTCAATTGGACGTGCAATGTATTACACCTCGGTGACAATTATTGTGGGCTTTTCCATTTTGATGTTGTCGGAATTTATCCCGTCAATTTATTTTGGATTGCTAACGGCGTTTGCGATGTTGATGGCTGTGATTGGCTCGCTCACACTGTTGCCAAAATTAATCCTGCTGTTAAAACCTTTTGGGCCCGGTAAATAGTTCTCACCACCATTGGTTTGCACGCAGGGTTACACAAAAAAGGGGCGCGAAATTCGCGCCCCTTTTTTATTGTAAAATTTTTTACCAATGCATTAGGGCTTTAAGTTGCGGTGTTAAGTCTTTCGCCATTGCAGCGTGTTGATCTTTGGTGGGGTGTGCATCCTGTGCATCACCCGGGTAGTGATTGGAAATCAGTTGATGCACGCGAGTATTGTTGACCCGTGAAATGGTCTCGCGTAAATAATCAATCAGTGCCGCCTTTTTTTCGCCGTTTAAGATTGCGCCATCAGTCAGGGCAATGTGCGCTTGCGGGTGATTGTGCAAAAGTTTATTAATCAATTGCACATAGGCTGTTACGTAGTCTTCGCGTGCGGGAATGCCCGGGCTGAAATCGTTAGTTCCTATCGCAATTAAAATTAAATCCGGTTGATAGCTCCGGTGATCCCATTTCAGTGCGGGGTTATGATCGCCAACAGTAAACTCATAAAATTCGGCCAGATTTTTATCATCGGTTTTTTCGTTCCAGCTGCGCACCAAGCCGCGCCCGCCCCAACACACTAATTGCACCTGCGCATTGAGTGCTTTCGCAGTGAGCATGCCGTAGGATTCGCGCGCATTCCACCAGCGTGTATTTTTCTCTTCGCCCTTTACGCGATCAATTGCTTCGCCGCAGGTCACTGAGTCGCCCATAACTAATAGTTTTCGTTGTGGCAGTGCGGGTGCGGGTAAAAATTTCCCCTCGGTTAAGGTGAGTTTTTTTAGTGTCACGCTACCGTGCCAGTTTTCCGAGCGATGAATAATTTCTACTGAGTGTCGTCCTGAGCCGGAAAAATTAAATAATTCAATCGTTTGTAATTGTTGTTCCAGTTTCACTTGCGTGATGTGATTATCATCAACAATAACATCAATCCAGGAATTGCCACCGGAACTTTGCAGTTCGGCGGTGAGTGTCTTGCCTATTACCTCGGTGCGAAAACTCACGCCAGGAAAACCAAATTCATAGGCGCTATCGCCAGTGCTGTGGGTGCGCCCCATAATGCTGAGCGGTGCTTGGGTAGCTTGCATACTAATTACGGTGGGTTCCTGTGGTGTTACTGGGGTGCAGCCGTTGAGTGCAAGTGCAGTCAGCGAACAAAATATAAAATAAGCATATTTCATATTGTTACCTGTGTGAGGCTAATGCTCTGGTGTTTGTGGAAGTGAGCTAGTGCCTGCTCTTGGGCAGGCACTTTCTTAATCGGTACTATTTTAAGTAGGCACTACAAATTTATTGCAGCAGTTGTTTGATGTCCGGCAACATGGCGTCGGCCCAGATTTGATAACCCTTGGGTGTTGGGTGCAGAAAATCTGCCATGATTTCAGGTGAAATACTGCCATCTTTTTGCAGTAACGCTGCGCCATAATTTTTAAAGAAAATATGTTTGTCATCGCCGAGCTTGGCAATAATAGAATTAAGTTTTGTTACCATGGCGCGCTTGGGTGAGTCGGCTTTTTCTTCAAAGGGCAGTACGGCGTTTAATAAGATTTTGCTGTGGGGCCAGGCTAATTGGAGTTGCTTGACAACTCCAGTGACACCGGCGGCGGCTTGCTCTGGTGTTTCGTTATAGAGGCCGAAATTATTTACGCCAATTAACAGCACAATTAATTTGGGTTGTAACTGACCTATAGTGCCGTGCTGCAGGCGCCACAGTAAATTAGCGGTGCCGTCGCCACCAATACCAAAATTGGCTGCGTTAAGGGGCTTGAAATTTTTCTCCCAAATTTGCCAATCCCATCCGGCGGTAATTGAATCACCTACAAACAAAACATCTACCTGATCGTGTTCGGCGACCAATACATCTTCGGCGTGCATACGATCCCAAGTGGCAACGGACATCCATGAGTATTCAGTGGTGCGTTTAGTGGGCGTCGTGCCAGCGGAGACTTGTGCAGTCTGCGCATAGCTCATGTGGCAGAGGGCGCTTAAGGCAATAATCGAAGCTGCGCGAATAATAGAGCGGGAGTACAAATACATGGCAAAAATTCCTGCAGTAAAGTTAAAAATAACCATCATCGCCATCTGGGCGATAAGGCATAGGTAACGCAGGCTGTGTGTTTTTTGAAAATCGCGCTTGTGGCGCATTTTATTATTAATACTTTTTGATACTGTTTTTGCGAATCGTGTCATTGGTGTTTGCATTCGCAATGCCAGTAGTATTTAACTTTTCAAGCTTAGTCGCTCATTGTGCATATTCAAACTTTGCACCCCGGCGATATTTAAAATTAAATCCAATAATTCATCCCATGGCTCGGCATTGCGCATGCCTTTGACAGCCTTATCGATGCCATTGGCTTTGCGCAGCAATTGCTGTAATTGTGCAGGCTTTAGGCGGCGCAGTGCGGCTTGAATAAGTGGCTGGCGTTTATCCCATACCCCCGCCTGTTTGGTGGCCCACTCAAAATGTTTACCTTGGGCAACCGCTTGCGAGATTTGAATCAAGGCGCGAATTTCGCGGGTCACTGCCCAGAGCACATTGATGGGTTCGGTACCTTCGGTTTTTAAACCTTGCAGGGTGCGCACGGCAGCGCGGGCATCGCCGTGCAGGGCTTTGTCGGTAAGGCCAAAAACATCGTAGCGCGCGCTATCAGCGACTACGGAGGCCATCAGTTCATAACTGATGCGATTATCGGTCGCGAGCAGCTTTAATTTTTCAATTTCCTGTGCGGCGGCGAGCAAGTTGCCTTCAATACGCGAGGCGAGCAAATCGATGGCGTCGCCATCGGCATGTAAACCGGATTGCTGCAGGCGCACACCAATCCAGCGCGGCAACTGAGCGGGTGTTACTGGCCAGACTTGAATGTGTTGTCCTGCATCTTCAATGGCCTTGAACCATTTGCTTTTTTGCGTGGCGCCATCGAGTTTTTCGGTGACGATTAAGAGCAAATTATCAGGGGCGGGTGACTGGGCATACTCTTGTAAAACCTTGCCGCCTTTATCGCCTGGCTTGCCGGAGGGCATGCGTACTTCAATAATTTTTTTCTCGGCAAAGAGTGACAGGCTGTTTGCGGCGGCGAGTAATTGCCCCCAATCAAAGCTGGTATCTATGTGGTACAGCTCGCGCTCGCTAAAACCATTTTTGCGCGCGGCGGCGCGGATTTGATCGCAGCATTCCTGAATTAGCAGCGGTTCGTCGCCGGACACCAAATAAATAGCGCCCAGTTGTTTGCCCAGTGCGGCGGACAGTTGTTCAGGGCGCAGTTTGGGCATATCAGTTAGCGTCAGCAGCGGGTGCTTTGGCGGGCAATGTTTTGACCGACAGGGTTTTGGTGCGACGCAAAATAGTTTGTGCTAATTCACTGCGCATTTCCTGCAGCACCAATTTCTCTTCTTGTGCGGCACTGTTTGCATTGTTCACATCGTAGTTGTAAGTGCGTGAAATGCGCGCACGGGTATTCAGTGGAGTGATGACGCCTTCGGTATTGCTAACGACATAATCCATGCTGAGAATAATTTCATAGGCGCTGGTCAATGCATCACTACCCACACCTGCGGTGCGTTTATCCATTATCTCTGCTCCCAAGGTTAGGGTCAGGGAGTTGGCGGTAGCACTGTTAACTTCATTGATGTTGAAGCTATTCAGTGATTGACGTAGGGCGTCCATCAAGGGCGAGTGGTTATCCTCGGCGTCGATTACTAAATCCAGCGGGGTTGTCATCGCCAGCTTATCGCCGCCGGCTGTAGAGCCGCGTAAATGCCAGCCACAAGCGGTGAGGGTGAGCACTAATAAACTGACGATGATTTTTTTCATAACACTCTCATGTAGTTCTCCCTTGTAAAAGGGAGGGGTTTTAATTGGCAACGATATTCACAAGTTTATTGGGGACCACAATGACTTTGCGCACGGTAATGCCTTCCAGGAATTTTTGTACGTTTTCCTGCGCAAGCGCCAGCGCTTCCAATTGTTCTTTGGGTGAGTCGATGGCTGCATCCAATTTGCCGCGCAGTTTCCCATTCACTTGAATAACGACTTCCACGGTTGAGCGGGTCAATGCGCTTTCATCAAGTGTCGGCCATTTTTCATTGAGTGGAATACTCTTGTGGCCGAGAGCTTGCCAGAGTGAATGGCTGATGTGCGGTACGATGGGCGCAAGCAATAAAATCGCTGCTTCCAGCGCTTCGCGTTCAACAGCCAAGCCAAGCGGATTGGCGCGGTCGGCGAGTTTGCTGGTTTCGTTGAGCAATTCCATGGTTGCGGCAATCGCGGTGTTAAAGGTTTGGCGACGGCCGTAATCATCGCTGACTTTCTGGATGGTTTCGTGCGTCTTTCTGCGCAAATCTTTTTGCGCTTGCGGGAGTGCACTCACATCAAGCTTGCCCGGTGTGCCGGCATTGATGTGGCCTTCAACTGCTTTCCACAAGCGGCGCAAGAAGCGGTTGGCGCCTTCAACACCGGAATCGCTCCATTCCATGCTTTGCTCTGGTGGTGCGGCAAACATAGAGAAGAGGCGCACGGTATCGGCGCCGTATTGGTTGATCAGCTCTTCCGGGTCAACGGTGTTGCCTTTGGATTTGCTCATCTTGGTGCCGTCTTTCAGCACCATGCCCTGGCAGAGCAAGCGTTCGAAAGGTTCATCGCAGCTCACCAAGCCTTCGTCGCGCATCAACTTGTGGAAGAAGCGCGAGTAGAGCAAATGGAGAATAGCGTGTTCGATACCGCCGACGTATTGATCAACCGGTAGCCAGTAATCAGCGGCGGCTTTGTCGAGCATGCCACCTTCGAAGTTCGGGCAGGTGTAGCGCGCGTAGTACCAACTGGATTCCATAAAGGTATCGAAGGTATCCGTCTCGCGCTCAACCGCTTGGCCATCCAATTCGGCTTTGCGCCATTCAGGATCGGCTTTGATCGGTGAGTGAACGCCGTTCATCACCACATCTTCCGGCAACAATACCGGGAGTTTGTGTGCGGGTACGGGAATCTCGCCGCCGTTGGGCAAGTTGAACATGGGGATAGGTGCGCCCCAGTAACGCTGGCGGGATACACCCCAATCGCGCAGGCGATAGTTGGTTTTCACCTGGCCTTTGTTGGCCATTTCCAGGGTGCTGGCGATGGCATCAAAGGCGGCGTTGAAATCCAAACCGTCGTACTCGCCTGAATTCACCAATACACCTTTTTCAGTGAAGGCGGCTTTGCTCAGGTCGATGGCTTCGCCATTCTGCGGCGCAATCACTGGAGAGATTGGCAGGTTGTATTTCTGCGCAAATTCGTAATCGCGCTGGTCATGCGCGGGTACGGCCATCACTGCGCCTGAGCCGTAGTCCATCAATACATAGTTGGCGATCCACACCGAGACCGGTTCGCCGGTAATCGGGTGCAGCGCTTTAACACCGGTATCGATGCCCCGCTTTTCCATGGTCGCCATATCGGCTTCGGCGACCGATTGCACTTTGCATTCAGCGATAAATTGCGCAAGCGCGGGATTGCTCTCCGCAAGAACTTTGGCGATAGGATGCTCGGCCGCGAGGCTCACATAGGTCACGCCCATAATGGTATCGGGGCGGGTGGTGTAGATATCAAAACCGGTAAATTCGCCAACAGGTGCAGCGAGATCAAAATGCATATCCAGACCGCGACTTTTGCCGATCCAGTTGCGCTGCATGGTTTTGACTTGCTCGGGCCAGTTGGGCAGTTTGTCCAGATCGGCTAATAATTCTTCAGCGTAGGCGGTGATTTTGATAAACCACTGCGGGATTTCTTTGCGCTCAACCAATGCGCCTGAGCGCCAGCCGCGTCCATCGATCACTTGTTCGTTCGCCAGAACGGTATGGTCAACCGGATCCCAGTTCACCGTCGCCATGCGCTTGTAAACCAAACCTTTTTCGTACAAGCGGGTAAAGAACCACTGTTCCCATTTGTAGTATTCGGGTTTACAGGTGGTCAGTTCGCGCGACCAATCAAAGCCAAAGCCGAGTTGCTTTAACTGGCTGCGCATATGGTCGGTATTTGAATAGGTCCAGGCTGCCGGTGCGGTCTGGCGCTGCAGCGCGGCATTTTCAGCGGGCAGGCCAAAGGCGTCCCAACCCATTGGATGCAATACGTTTTTGCCTTGCATGCGCTGGTAGCGGGCGATCACATCGGTAATGGTGTAATTGCGCACGTGCCCCATGTGTAGCTTGCCGCTCGGGTAGGGAAACATCGCCAGACAATAGAATTTTTCTTTGCTGCGATCCTCAATAACCTTGAAGCTTTGGTGTTCTTCCCAGTACTGCTGGGCTTGGGCTTCAACTTCGGCGGGAGTGTATTGTTCTTGCATGGGGCGCTCTTGCATTGGAATCTAAGGCCTATACTGAAGGTGGAGTTTTGCACTCAATGTTGAGAAAGGCGGTGATTATAGAGGCTGTACTGCCTATGTGGGTATAAATATCTTGAAGCGCTAGCGGGAGTTATTTGCCATGAAGCCAACGAATAATCCAACCAATAAAGCTGCCGACAACCCCTACCATGTCAGTCAGCTCGATTTGCCCTTCAGCCCCGAGGAAACGGGGGCTCTGGGCGCGCTTAAACAGGAGGTTGACGATCTGGTCAAACTCGAACTTACCGCCGAGCAGATGGTGGGTGAAGAGGTGGATTTAGCCAAGGCTTATATTCGCGAAGACGCACACAGCATCTGGTCGGATTTGAAGCTTGGGCTTTATGAGTGGGAGCTGATCACCAGTGATTGGCTACTGCGCGCCGCTGACCCAACGCGCGTGGATTGGCAGTTGCACCACTGGTGGGGCGACGACGAAACCCATCTGCACTAAGCACTGCTGAAATTTCCATTGCAGCTGTTATTATCAGTTCGCCCGGCAATGTACCGGGCGATTTTATTGATAAGGGCGGGGCGCCAGTAACAGGCAGTTTTCCGTCGCTCGGCAATAGTCAAACCGGTCAACACAATAATCATTAACCGGCGTCCCTGACGAGATCTACCTATGGCTGTTATTAATCGCGTTTTCCTGTTTGTCTGCTGTTTGTTTTGTATTGGAGTAACTACGCAAGTGTTTGCCGAACAACCCTCTACCCCGCGCCCTGTGGGTGCTTTTTATTTGTGGAATGAAAAGCCTTTGGTCAGTCCCGACCGCGAACATGTAAAGGATCAGCGCGTTTATAGTGTGGATAACGCCTCCATGACGCCCTATTGGCCGGAGGCGAGCAAGGCCAATGGCGCCGCGATTGTGATCTTCCCTGGCGGTGGCTATGTTCGTTTGGCAATTAACCACGAGGGGCACGACATCGCCAAATGGTTTGCCGCGCGCGGTGTGGCAGCGTTTGTGGTCAAGTACCGTATGCAGGAGCACGGCTTTCCCGCGCCTTTGCTTGATGGTTTGCGTGCGGTGCGCCAGGTGCGCCAGCATGCTGCGGAGTGGGGGATAGATCCCGCTAAAGTGGGGGTGATAGGATTTTCCGCCGGTGGCCATTTAGCTGCCAGTGTCGCTACCCGTTTTGACTTTGCCGGCGACAACACTGATCCACTGGCTGACATTAGCGCGCGCCCGGATTTTGCCATTCTCGGTTATCCGGTAATTACCCTGGAGGGCTCCGATGCTCACGCTGGCTCGCGCAAGGCATTGTTGGGCGACCATCCCGAGCCGCAATTAGTGAGTGATAACTCACTGCAGAAGCAAGTCAAAGCAGGGGTTCCGCCCGTGTTTATGCTGCATGGTGTGGGCGATCAAGCGGTGCCTGTCGGTAACAGCCTGATGTTTTTTGCTGAGGTGCAGAAATACAGTAAACAGTCGGAGCTGCATGTCTACAACTCCACTATCCACGGTGTGGGCATGATTCAAGGGCAGGGCACTGTCTCCAGTTGGCCGCAGGCGCTGGAGTTGTGGTTGAGTGCTCTGCAGATCATTAAATAGGCAAAAACTGCGATAGCGATGGTTTTTTAGCTTGCGATAATCTGGCGGCTTGGCATACAATCGCCGCCCCTGAAAACCGGTATACGACGCTAGTCCCAAATGCCCAGGCATATCGCCAAGCTACTTCGTGTCGTCCAAGTCCAGATTCGTCTGGATAAAAGTATGGAGCAAAGTAAATGAGTGCATACGCAATATTTGAAAGCGGTGGTAAGCAACATCGCGTAGTTGTGGGTGAAACCCTCAAACTCGAAAAAATCGATTTCGCTACTGGCGGCGTTGTTGAATTCAACAAAGTGTATCTGGTTGCTAACGGCGCAGACGTCAAAATTGGCGCTCCTGTTGTTGAAGGCGCAACCGTTACTGCTGAAGTAGTTGCTCATGGCCGTGCCGACAAAGTGAAGATCATCAAATTCCGTCGTCGTAAGCACCACATGAAGCGTCAAGGTCATCGTCAGTGGTTCACCGAAGTGAAAATCACTGCTATCAAAGGTTAATTGAGGAGGCTATAAAATGGCTCACAAGAAAGGGGTTGGTAGTTCTCGTAACGGTCGCGATTCAGAAGCGAAACGCCTTGGTGTTAAAGCTTACGGCGGCGAGTTGATTTCTGGCGGCAGCATTATTGTTCGTCAACGTGGCACCAAGTTTCACGCTGGTGTAAACGTAGGTCTGGGTAAAGACCACACTCTGTTCGCGAAAGTGGACGGTACTGTTAAGTTCGAAATTAAAGGCGCTTTTGGCCGTCAATACGTAAGCATCATTCCTGCTGCTTAATATTGCGCTAAAAAACTAGCCAAGCTTACTGCTTGCAGTGGGCAAATGAAGAACAATAAAAAAGCCCTATCGTTCACGATGGGGCTTTTTTATATTCAGGACGATATGCAGGGTTGCTATCCAGTTCTGACGATTTGCGTTAATGATTTTATTGTATTTATTTTTATTCCTGTGGAGTGATTTGTGAAATTTGTTGATGAAGCCCCTATTCATGTCGAAGCCGGTAATGGTGGCAACGGTTTCATGAGCTTCCGCCGGGAAAAATTTATTTCCAAAGGCGGCCCGGACGGCGGCGATGGCGGCGATGGTGGTAGTGTTTATCTGGTGGCTGATGAAAACCTGAACACCCTCATCGATTATCGTTTTGTGCCCAAGTATCGCGCCGAAAATGGCCAGAAAGGCGGCAGTAAAGATTGTACCGGTGCCAAAGGTGCCGATCTGTTTCTGCCCGTGCCCGTAGGCACCACGGTAATTGATACCGATACCGAAGAGGTTTTTGGCGATTTGACCGAACACGGTCAGAAATTAAAAGTGGCGCAGGGTGGTTTCCACGGTTTGGGTAATACCCGCTTTAAAACCAGTACCAACCGCACACCGCGCAAAACATCGCCCGGTACGGAAGGCGAAATGCGCAACCTGAAACTTGAATTAAAAGTATTGGCTGATGTAGGTATGCTTGGTTTGCCCAATGCCGGTAAATCCAGCTTTATCCGCGCGGTCAGTTCCGCCAAGCCCAAAGTGGCGGATTATCCCTTCACCACACTCGTACCCAATCTCGGGGTGGTAAAAGTGCAGCAGCACCGCAGTTTTGTGATCGCCGATATTCCCGGTGTGATCGAGGGTGCCGCCGAAGGTGCTGGCTTGGGGGTACGTTTCCTCAAACATTTAACCCGCTGCCGCTACCTGATGCACATGGTGGATATGGCGCCGGTGGATGAATCCAATCCCGCTGACAATGTCCGCATCATCGCCGAGGAGTTAGCCAAGTTCAGCCCGACCCTCGCCACCCGCGAGCGCTGGTTATTGCTCAACAAAATCGATTTGCTGCCGCCCGATGAAGTGGAGGCGCGCTGCCAGGCGGTGGTTGATCAATTGAACTGGACGGGCCCGGTCTATCGTATTTCGGCGCTCAATCGCGAAGGCACAGTGCCATTGATTGGCAAGCTGATGGATAACCTTGAAGCGGTCTGGGAAGAGGAAAAAACCAATCCGGAAGTGCGCGAGCGCGAAGAGCAATTGCAAAATCAGATGGCGCAGGAAGCGCGTGATCGCATTGAAGAGCTGCGCGAAATCGAGCGTGAAGCGCGTCGTGCACGCGGCGATGTGGAGGATGATAACTTCAATGAAGATGATTACGACGTAGAAGTTATTTACGTTGGTCACTAATTAAATGCGCGTTGATTTTGCGATTAGTCAGCGTAAAAAAATAGTGTAATCTCACGCCCGGGTCTCGTTCCGGGCGTGTTGCATTATGCGCCCGGTGTTTACATAAAAATTTAACAAATTATTCTTGAGCGCATCTCTTCATGAGCAAAAGAAACATCATTCCCCAAGCTAAGCGCTGGGTAGTAAAAATCGGCAGCGCTCTCCTTACCAATGATGGTAAAGGTCTTGATGCCGAGGCCATTGCCGGTTGGGTCAAACAAATGGCTGAGCTGCGTCTGCGCGGCATTGAACTGGTATTGGTTTCATCCGGCGCCGTTGCCGCTGGTATGCGCCGTTTAGGTTGGGCTGCGCGCCCGACTGAAATTCATCAGCTGCAAGCGGCGGCCGCTGTTGGTCAAATGAGTTTGATTCAAACTTATGAAGTGGAATTCCAGCGCTACGGTTTGCTCACCGCACAAGTGCTGCTCGACCACGACGATTTATCCTCCCGCCAGCGCTATTTAAATGCACGCTCCACCTTAAAAACTCTGGTGGGTTTAAATGTGGTGCCGGTGATTAACGAAAACGACACAGTGGTTACCGACGAAATTCGCTTTGGCGATAACGACACCCTCGGTGCGCTGGTGGCCAATTTAATTGAAGCGGATTTGTTGGTCATTCTCACCGACCAAAAAGGCATGTACGACAGCGACCCGCGCTCCAATCCCGATGCGCAACTGCTGAGTGAAATCGCCGCTGATGATAATCGCCTGGAGCAAATGGCTGGGGGTACTGGTGGTGCCTTGGGGCGCGGCGGCATGATTACCAAAGTGCGCGCCGCACGAGTTGCTGCGCGCTCCGGTGCCGACACAGTAATTGTGGGAGGGCGCATTGAAAATGCATTGCTGCGTATTGCGGACGGTGAAAACCTAGGCACTTTTTTGTGGGCCGAACAACAGCCACAAGCCGCACGCAAACGCTGGATCTCCGGCCAGTTGCAAACCCGCGGCACCATTATTCTGGACGACGGTGCAGTGCGCATGGTGCGCGAGAAAGGTAAAAGTATTTTGCCAGTGGGCGTCAAAGAAGTGCGCGGTGATTTCACCCGTGGTGATATGGTGATTTGCGAAGATTTAAACGGCAAAGAAATCGCGCGCGGATTAATTAATTACCACGCCGATGAGGCGCGTAAAATTATCGGTAAACCCAGTAGCCAAATCGCCGATGTTTTAGGTTATCGCGATGATAACGAATTGATTCATCGCGATAATCTGGTGTTGAGTTAAAGCATTAATATCTCAGTGTGTGAGCTATTGTTTGTCAAAAAAGCTGATGCCAGAAGCGTAAAAAAACTTTGAGGGAGGCAGGCATGAACAAGGCAGTAATACTGGTTTTAGTATTTGGTTTGGGTGGATTGTGCGGTTATAAAATTGGCGCTGAGGTTCCATTTGATCTGGAGTGGGTGTCTGCTCCCGCTGAATTGGATTCTAATCCTGAATCAGTCGCGCTACCGGCTCCGCAAGTTGCTAAAACCACCCCGCAACGGATCGCTATGGCATCACTACCTTCATCGGATGATGTGATCAGACTTTTAGGTGTGCAGACGCCTAAAAGTCAGTTCGACGGATACCGTGCGCTCCAGCAGCTGGAGCTTTTATCCCCCTCTGCCATTCAAAATATCTTGCTATCGCTGGATGATTCCCAGCCGCAACTTAAGGGACAAATTGCATGGTTCCTTGCGGGAAAATTCCCTGAGCACGCATTCACGTTAATGGAGTCATCCATGGGGGAGGAGCTCGCTGCAACCCTGTTTGCTAATTTGTCTCTGAATCAGCCGCAAATGACATTTGAATGGTTGCAGCAGCATGAAAGCGATTTTGTATTTATGTTTTCCGCTCCTGAGCAGCAGCTTGAGAGAAAGATGGCTCTGTTGCAGTCTTTGTCCATTTACCCCGATTGGCAGTGGATGGCTTACGAGGAAGGAGTGCGTTTACTCAAGGAGAGTGTTCGTCCGCAAGATAAATGGAGTAGGGTCGGTTTGGCTCAAGCCGTGGCGACAGCGAATCCTATGGCGGCGATTGATTATGCATTAACGCAGCACCAAGGAGAGGTTGATGTGACCTTGCTCAATAGTGCCTTGGCTGTATACGCCAAAACTGACCCTTTGGAAGCAAAAAAAATGTTTCTCGAAAATCAGGCTCATGTTGATGAATGGGCGGTTAATGGTTTGATGGACAGTTTATTTAATCGTGCCTATTTCGCTGATGCCTATCAACTTATCGATAGTTTGCATGATAAAAAAATTGCAGAATCGGTTGCGTTAACTGGCGCCAGTAAAATTCATATCTATGGCAGTGAAAAGGTGGGTGAATTTGTGGCGTCAATTAAAGATCCATCGCTAAAGTTCAAGGCGGTAAGTGCGGCCACCCAGTCCATGTCTTTTGCTGGCTATCCAGTAGAAAAGTTGCTTGAAATTATGGATGGTAACTTGCGCGATATTTCTGTTGCAGAGAAGGCATTCTCTTATGCATGGACTTTAAAAACTGGCTATAAGGAAGATCCTCAATCTTTGGCTGCATATATGAATAAAATGAAATTTGATAACAAAGAGTTGGCGGCAGAAGTTGAAAAAATTCTTGGGTATATTCAGGATTCTTGAGCTTTTTTGTCACGAGTGTAACGCCCGCCCCTATTGAAAGCGGCGGGCGTTTTTATTGTTAACCCTAGTAATTATTGTTTGTGTTGAGATGCTTTGTTGCGCAAAGCAACGAAAGCAATCGCACCGAGTAATAACAACATGCCCGCTGGTTCTGACACAGTTACCTCACTTGTATTCACTGTTGTATTGCTGATGCTATCGATAAATAAATCCTGGCCGTAAGCATCGCCTATTGCATTAGTGGTTAGCGAAAAATCTCCGCTGCCAATAGCAATTGTGTTAAGCAATACACTGAACAAGGTAAATTCCCCTGCTTGTAGTAATTCCAGATCTGCTATTTCATCAAAGGATACTTCTAACATATTTAACCAGCCAAGGTTGCTGCTGCTATCTTGCAGGCTGCCAAAGCCGAGTAGGTCTAACTGGTTGCCTTGTACTGCATCACCCCAGCTGATACTGCTGATGCTAAACAAATTTTCATCGTAATGAAAATTGACATCGTAACTGCCCAGTGCAGTTGCGTCATCTAATCCGTTGATGCGCACTTGCAGTTCAATTGTTTCACCGATACTGGTAGCATTCTTGTCGGTTATCAGATCGATACTGATTGCATTGGCGTTGAGCGATAAAATTAAACCAAGCGCTAATAAACAGGCGAAGATTTTTTTCATTTTCAAACTCCTTAATTAATTGGTGGCGCAGCCGGTGCGAGTGCATTGCAATGTGAGTGCGCGTGCATCGAGTGCATTGATGACGCCGTCGCCGTTTACATCGCGTTGATCAAATGCAGTTGGCGTTACCCCGCGTGCGTTGGTGACGAGTTGCACATCGTTTTTATCCACATCGCCGTCGCCATCGAGGTCCAAAATTAATTTCAATGAAACTACTAACGGATCATGATCGGATGAGCGATATGCGTCGGCGCTATAAAAATTGGCAATTTGTGTGGGCGATTTAAATTCAGTGTTGTAGTCGAGGCTGATAGGTTCGTCGGCATTGATATGCCAGTCAGCAGTGAATAACACTTGTGGTGTTAATGAGCTGCTTGCCAAGCTGTGATCCAAATAACCGGCTTGCCCGTCGAACACATAAGAATAAGCACTGCTGCCGCCGAATTTATGAATCAGGTCGGTATAACCCGCATTGATAATCTGGGTGATGGGATCTTCTTTGGCGTACGCATTTAAATCACCAATGATTAAATAATCCGGATCATTAACGCCGGTTGGATTGGTGCTCAGCCAATTCACCAGGGCGGTGGCGGCTTGGGTGCGAGTGATATTGCAATTGCCCTGACCATCACCGATGTCTGTATCGCCCAGGTCATTACAATCCGAACCTTTGGATTTAAGATGATTGACGACAACGGTCGCAATTGCACGGTTGCTGTTGGCGCGAAAACTTTGCGCGAGCGCGGGGCGATTTTTGGTGTCGATAAATTGTTGGTCAATGCTTGAATCCAAAATTGCGGTTGTGCCAATCGCAGTAGCTTTGTCGCTGCGATAAATAAACCCGACCGCAATTTCATCGGTACCGATTTTATTTACGCCTGGATTGATATATTTCCAAGTGTTGATTCCGTTAGCGGTATTCAGTGCTGACGCTAATTCGGCAATTGCGCTGGTGCTGCTGTAACCATCATTTTCAATTTCAACCAGACCAATCACATCTGCGTTCAAGCCCACCAGGGCGCTGACAATTTTGGCTTTCTGCCGTGCAAATTCCGTGGCGTTGTTGGCGCCGCGTGCAGTGGGGAAACCGCCACCAGTGCCATTACCATTGAAAAAGTTTAAGACGTTAAAGCTGGCGATTTTTAAATTCGCCGCTGAATCTGTTACCGGTGCGAGTGGGCGGGCATTGGTGTTAATAAAATTGGGTGCAATCGTAGGGAGAATGCGATACACACCAAAATCGTAAGTGATTACACCTTGTAGATTTGCCACAGTATCGCCGCTGCGCAGTGTGTTCTGTGCAGACAAACCGGGTGCGGGGAAAATAACCGGATCAGGATTTTGCAGATTGCTGGCGTCATCCATCATCAATTTATTTAAATTATTTTGCGCTTGTAATGCATTAGCCGCTGCACCGGGTTCAACCACATTGGTGGGTTGTTGCAAACGGCCATTGGCGAGCAGCACTTGACCGAAGCGACCTAATTGATAGGTTTCGTTTACGGTGAGTGTTTGTGCAATAGCCACGGACATGCCTTCAATTTTTTCAAAGGTATCCAGTGAGGTAACCGGCAGTGAAAGAGTGGCTGGCGTCGGCAGGGCTTGATTGCTCGCGCACACGGCTACCGTTGTTTCGCTGAGTTGGGTTAATTGAAAAGTCTCTGCGATTTTCCCATATACGCGTACCCGATCACCCACTGCAACAGGTGTAGTACTGGCGATATAAATGCCTTCGGATGTGTTTGCATTGCCATCGCTGTCGGTATCTTCTTCTTGCACAAAAAATCCGCCGAGCTGATTGGCATTTTGGAAATCCGCAACCACGATGGCTTCAATGTTGACATCGCTTCCAAGTAGCGGGCTGCTCGCGCCGGCGCCCTGAATACTGCTGATCAAGGTGGCAGCATCCCCGCAACTGCCGGTTGTTCCGCCATTGTTGCCACCGTTATTGCTGCTGCCTTGATAGGTGCCGAGGTGATCAAAAGTATCTTGCGCGAAACCTTCCCACTCCAGCGCGGGGTCAAAACTGTTATTGATGATTGCATCGCCAGCGGTGATGGAGGTTTTGCGGCGCAGAGTGTTGTCGGCGGTGCTGGTAAAACCCGTGCCCCATTCGCTGCCGGGGTCAACGCCGACTTGCCCGATGCTATCCAAAATTGTGTTGCCATTTTTCAGCACAATCGCATCGTCACCATTAAACCAGCCGGAACTGTTGGTTTGGTTGGCAAGGGCAAGAATGCTTGCATTGGCGCTGCCATGGGCGAGCACAAAGACGCCGTTTGCGGGGATGTTGCCGATGAGGTTGATGGTCAGGCCAGCGCTATTGCTGCCGTTGAAATACATCTCCACTTTATGGCCGCTCAGGGCGATGTCATTGGTACTGCTGTTGTAGATTTCCAATGCTTTATTGTTGCTGCTGCCTTCTATGTATTCAGAAAAATACAGCGTGGCGGCGGCGGGGAAGCTGGCGCTTGCAATCAAGCAGGCCAGCGACAGGTGAATCGCTTTTACTGAACTCATGGTGTGCGCTCCCTTGGCAAATGCCCGATATGGGCAATTAACTGTGTCAGGGGCGCAGCTTAGGTGGGCTTTGTTACGGAGCTGTGGCGGGATTTGGACTATTTGGTGATGTTTTTGTGACTATCCCATGGGGGCGTCAATTTTGTGAGCCCTGTTGGGCGATTGTCGCCTCGTCTACTTCCACCCTGTCCAGCGAGCCTATGTCCAAAAAGGGCGAGGCATCAATTGCTTCGGCATCCATCATTTCTGCCACGCGCTGCAGCGAAGCGATAATCATGTGCTGCTCCCAGCTGTGCAGCTGGTCAAACTTGCGCACAAAGCTGTCTTGCAGCGGGGTGGGGGCGGTATCCAGCAGGGCATTGCCGCTGTCGGTAAGCTGCGGGTGAATTTTGCGTTTATCGGTCAGCGAGCGCACCCGCGCAATCAGGCTGCGGCTTTCCAGGCGATCCATAATGCTGGTGACTGTGGCTTGGCTCAGGCTCATGGCGTCCGCCAGCTCTTTTACTGTGCCGCCCTGCTGGCTGCGGATCAGCTGCAACAGGCGTAGTTGCGGGCCGGTGACACTGGCGGTTTTCACCAGTTGGCGCGAGTGGAGGTCGATGGCGCGAATTACACGGCGCAGCGAAGTGAGTACCTGGTCGATCTGGTTCATTTAGGGTGTCGTCAGTAAGGGTTAGGGGGCGGAGATAGCAGCATGCCTGTGGGAGTGCTTCTTGTCATCCTCAGTGCAAAGGTCAGGTTATGTCACAAAATTATCACTAGACCTGTGCTGATAAATTTTGTACTATCAAAAATATACTTTGTGTACTAAGTATATTTTAAGGCAAAAAGTTTGATTAAGTGCCAATAAAAACGATTTTTTGCTGTTAATTCGATGTTTACTAAATTTTAATCCTTTCTTAAAGCCTTTTAATCTATTAAAAAGGCTTCCAATTGATTAGTGTTGTAATAATATTGCCGCTATCAAAGACGCACTATGGAGGTTTTTATGAACGCCAGAAACGATCTTTTATGGGACACCCTGGAGCTGCGCCACCCTCTACCAACCGATGGTTATGCTCTCAACCAACTGGTTGCTGCCAGCCCACCGCTGGATACCAACTCCGTCTACTGTAATTTGCTGCAATGCCAGCATTTTGCCGATACCTCGGTTGCCGCCCTGCTCAACGGGCAGTTGGTCGGTTTTATCTCGGCTTATTGCCCGCCGAATGACAGCGAGACCCTCTTTGTGTGGCAAGTTGTGGTGAGCGAGGCAATGCGTGGTTCCGGCTTGGCCAAGCGCATGCTCACGTGGTTGGTGGATCAGCCGGGCACCGAAAAAGCCCAGCGCCTTACGACCAGTATCACCCCCGATAATCACGCCTCCTGGGCGCTGTTTGAAAGTTTTGCCCGCGACTGCGGCGCCATCCCCGTTAAAAGCATGATGTTTGATCGCGATCGCCATTTTGGTGGCGAGCACGACGACGAATACTTGCTGCAAATTGCCCCGTTGCCCAACCGCCCCGACAAATCCATGGCCTATCACCTGGACGATTTGCGTGCAGGTTTGCGCTGCTCCAACCGGCGCTGGCTGGATTGATGATGGGCAACGCGCGCGGTGCAACTCGTTGCCCGCGCTGCGAACATCACCCATAAACCGTTAAACCTTGCAGGGCCAAGCCCTACCCGAATGGTGATACCTCTGTATCGCCACGGGAAACTGCTATCCAAAATTTAGCTATTCCCATTAGCACAAATCATATTCACCAAGAGGATGACGACAATGAAAATTTTTCAACAAATGGAATCGGAAGTTCGCTCTTACTCTCGCGCTTTTCCCGTGGTATTTCACCATGCGCGCGGCAGCTATTTATTTGATGATCAGGGCAAAGCCTATCTCGATTTTCTCGCCGGTGCCGGCTCGCTGAATTATGGTCACAATAATCCGCTGCTTAAAAAAGCACTAATGGATTATATCGAGCAAGACGGTATCGCTCATGGCTTGGATATGCACACCCAGGCGAAAGCAAAATTTCTGCACAGTCTGCGCGATATTATTTTGGCGCCGCGCGGTTTGGAATATCGCGTGCAATTTACCGGGCCGACGGGCGCCAATGCAGTTGAAGCGGCATTAAAAATTGCGCGCAAAGTCAAAGGCCGCAGCGGTGTGATTGCGTTTACCAATGGTTTCCACGGTGTCTCGCTCGGTGCGGTCGCTGCCACGGGTAATCAACATCATCGCGGTGGTGCTGGTGTGCCGCTGAACAATATTGAGCGCATGCCTTTTTGCGGTTATCACGGGCGCGATGCCGACACCCTCAAAATGATGGACAAATTATTGTCTGACCCTTCCAGTGGTGTGGATATTCCCGCCGCTGTGATTATTGAAGTGGTGCAAGGTGAGGGCGGTTTAAATGTCGCGGCCGATTCCTGGTTGCAGGGTTTGCAAAAATTGTGTCGCAAACACGACATGTTGTTAATTGTCGATGACATTCAAGCAGGCTGCGGCCGCACCGGTAGCTTCTTTAGTTTTGAAAGCAGCGGCATTAAGCCCGACATTGTCACCTTGTCAAAATCCCTCAGCGGTTTTGGTTTGCCGTTGTCGATTGTGTTGTTAAACCCCGCGCTGGATCGCTGGTTGCCGGGCGAACACAACGGCACCTTTCGCGGTAATAACCACGCCTTTATCACCGCGACAGCGGCGCTCGAAACCTATTGGCGCGACCAACATTTTGTACAGGAGATTGCGCAGAAATCCCTCATTGTACAGCAGCAATTAAAAGCCATGCTCGATGCATTCCAGCCGCTCACCCTGCGCGTAAAAGGGCGCGGTTTAATGCAGGGCATTGAATGCGCCAGCGGTGCTATTGCCGATTCGATTTGTCGCCATGCATTTGAACGCGGTCTGGTGATTGAAACAGCCGGTAACCAGGGGCAGGTAGTAAAAGTGTTTTGTCCGCTCACGATTGGTGAGGAGGATCTGCGCAAAGGCCTGAAAATTCTTGAGCTAAGTTTTGCGGCCACCATGAGTGAATATGTCGCACGCAAATCCGCGTAAGTCGTATTGACCTGATTAAAAAATAGAGAGGTATCTATGATTGTTAGAAAATTATCCGAGGCAAAACTGCAAGGGCGCACCATTAATGCAGAAGGGTGGGAGAGTAACCGTCTGTTGTTAAAAAGTGATGGCGCCGGTTTTTCATTCCATATCACCCGTATTTTTAAAGATGCGGTGCTACCCATGCACTATCAAAACCATATTGAGTCGGTGTATTGCATCAGTGGCTTTGGTGAGATTAAAGATGTCGCCAGCGGCGCCATTCACACTATAGAGCCGGGCACTATTTATATTTTGGATAAACACGACAAACATATTCTGCGTGCGTTTGAAGAAATGGAATTAGCCTGTGTGTTTAACCCGCCGCTGATGGGGCGCGAAGTGCACAATGCCGAAGGTGCCTATGCGCTAGCGGCGGAAGTGATTGTATGAAGCAAGACTCCGCGTTTAAGCGCGCCTTTATTCTGCTGCTAATTGTGCTCCTGCCGCTGTTATTTGCGGCGGGTATTCAGGCGCAAAGTTTACTGGAAAAAAAGGCCAGCGCAGCGGCAGAGCAGGCACAACAAACTGTAGAGCAGCTGGACGCACCGCTCTACAGTGCGTTTACCGAGCGTTATATTTTGGATGAATTAAAATCCCTGCGCACCGACATGGCCGCGCAGCGCGTGGAATTTATCCAGCAAATTACTGATCGCCAAATTGAAGCGGTCGATCGCAGTGTGAGTTACGCCACCAATACTGTGTCCAATTTTTTCTACATTATCGCTGCGGTAAGTTCGGTGTTGGTGATTGTGGGTTGGACATCCATCCGCGAAATGAAAGAAAAAATGGGCACTCTTGCCGATAAAGAACTGCGCAAATTAATTGGTGCTTATGAAGACCGGCTGCGTGAAATTGAACAGCAGCTGCGGGAAAAATCCACCTACATTGATGAAAACCGCGAAGCCATTGAGCGCACCAAAGAAATTCACGCGCTCTGGTTGCGCGCTGCACAAGAGTCGGCGCCCGCCAATAAAATTGCGGTTTATGATCAAATCCTGGCGCTCAACCCACGGGATTGTGAAGCGCTCACGTACAAAGCCGATGCTGCACTGGAATCCAATGAGCCCCAGTGGGCGATTAATTTGTGTCAAAACGCGCTGCAGCTTGATGCTTCCAATGCGCATGCGTTTTATCAGTTGGCCTGCGCTCATGCGGCGCTTTCCCATTTTGACGATGCAATTAATTTCTTAACCAAAGCGCTCGTCAATGGCGATGCGCGTTTGGATGATTTCGCCAAAGACCCCGCGTTAGAACCACTCCACCATTTGCCCGCGTTTGAGCAGTTGCTGCTTGATGCCCATAGCACCGTCTAAAATCCGGGCCTTGTTATGCTGATCAGTTTTATTGTTTGCCTTGCACTTTTTCTGGTTATTGGTTTGGCCTCGGCGCGCGTGCGTAAAAATAATGCGCAGGATTATTATCTCGCCAGTCACAGTGTGCCGCCCTGGTTGGTTGGTTTGTCGGCGGTGGCCACGAATAACAGCGGCTATATGTTTATCGGGGTGATTGGTTATACCTACGCCGTTGGTTTGTCGGCCAGTTTATTAATGATCGGTTGGATTCTCGGGGATTTTCTCGCGTCGCTCTGGGTTCATCAGCGCTTGCGCGCGCAGGCTTTTAATAACGGCGAAACCAGCTATATCGGTGCGCTCACGCGCTGGGCCGGTTTTTCGGGGCGCGGTTTTCGGGTAATTGCGGCACTGATTGCGTTGGTGTTTTTATTGTCCTATGCCGGTGCGCAACTGGTCGCGGGTAGTAAAGCGTTGCAGGTATTGCTCAATTGGCCCGCGTGGTTGGGGGCAGTAATCGGCGCGTGTTTGGTGATGCTTTATTGCATTGTTGGTGGTATTCGCGCGTCTATCTGGACCGATGCAGCGCAATCAATCGTGATGATTGTTGCCATGGGGTTAATGTTATTTACCGCCGTGCAAGCGCTGGGTGGCGTATCGGCCAGCGTTGCCGCCATGAATGATATTCCCGGTTTTCTTTCGTTCGCGCCTGCATCGGTGGTATTACCCGGCGCGGCAGGAGTGGGTATATTTTTTATTGGCTGGCTGCTTGCCGGTTTTTCGGTTATCGCCCAACCGCACATTATGGTGCGTTTTATTACGCTCAATGCCGCGCAGAATTTTGTGCAAACCCGCCTGTGGTATTACGCCTGGTTTGTAGTGTTTTATTGCATGGCGACCGCCGTGGGGATGCTCGCGCGAATTTATTTACCTGAGTCGGCAAACTTTGATGCCGAGTTGGCGCTGCCGCAAATGGCGGTGGAATTATTGCCACCACTGCTGGTCGGCTTGGTGCTCGCGGGAATATTTGCGGCCACAATTTCTACGGCGGATTCATTGCTGCTGAGTTGTTCTTCATTTATCTCGCAAGACTTGGCGCCGCGTCTGTTTGCGGCGCGCAGTAGCACCAACATCATCGGTATAAAAATCGCCACACTATTAGCAACCTGTGCTGCACTAGCGTGGGCGCTGCTGAATCAACAATCGGTTTTTGCGTTAGTAGTGTTGTCCTGGGCGATGCTCTCGGCAGCATTTGTGCCGCTTATTTTATTGCTCTGTCTTGGTAAAACCTTGTCGCAAACTATGGCGCTATGGCTGATGGGTCTTGGCTGCGGCACGGTACTTCTTTTGCATTGGTGTGGTATCGGCGGCGATTTATATTTGGGTTTACCGGCGCTGCTGGTTTCACTGTTGGTTTATGGCCTGGTATCCCTCATTAAGCGCCGCTGATCTTCGCTATTGATCTTTATGGATACCTGCGTTCGCAG
Source organism: Cellvibrio sp. BR (assembly GCF_000263355.1). NCBI lineage: Bacteria > Pseudomonadati > Pseudomonadota > Gammaproteobacteria > Cellvibrionales > Cellvibrionaceae > Cellvibrio > Cellvibrio sp. BR. The sequence goes on from NZ_JH668200.1 coordinate 1,156,705, forward strand.
GTATGACGAAAATCCTATTTTACCCGCCTCCCTGGTCTCGCCCCTGCGACAATTTGTCACTGTTCGTCGCGCCGCAAACTGCCTACTCTGCTCCTCAGGAAAATCCATTAAAAAGTAGGGCGGGTGGGACTAGTGAGACGGTTGTTGGCGGTTGTGCTGGCGGGTGCTGGTGTGCTGAGTATGGGTATGACCAGCGTTGCGCAGGCACATGAACAGGTGTTGAAAAAAAAGCGCACTAAAAATCCGCAGCAGGTTGAAGAGGTAAAAGTCTGGGGTGACGCACGCGATGCGAGCCGCGCCGGTTATACCAATCCCACCAGTGTGCTGACGCAGGAAGATATGGTCAGCATCAATGCGACTACTACTGAAGATCTGGTCAAATACGAACCCAGCCTGGTAATTCGCAAACGCTATATTGGCGATTCCAACGGCACCCTTGGCCTGCGCGGTTCCAATATGTTTGCAACGCCGCGCTCCATGGTATTTGCCGACGGCGTGCCGCTGCATTATTTGCTGCAAACCCGTTGGAGCGGTGCGCCGCGCTGGACCATGGTGAGTGCGAGTGAAATTGCGCAGGTGGAAATTCTCTACGGGCCTTTTTCTGCCGAATACAGCGGTAACTCCATGGGCGGTGTAGTGCTGATTGAAACCGCCTTGCCACAAACACGCAAAGTGCATGTGGATCTGGATTATTTCTCGCAAGATTTCTCCGCCTACGGTTTTTCGGATCGCTTAACCGGCACCAAAACTTTTTTTTCCTACGGCGACAAAATTGGCGACTTGAGCATTTATTTTTCTTACAACCATCTCGAAAACGACAGCCAACCCCAGTCGTTTTATTATGACTATCGCGCAACACCCGCTAGCGGCGCCACAACGGTCACCGGCGCCATTGTGCAGCGCGATGTCTATGGTAAGCCCGCTTACTACTACGGCGATACCGGCGTTGAACAAGCGCGAACTGATAATTTTAAAATCAAATTAGGTTACGACTTTAGCGACGACTGGTCAGCATTGCTCAACCTTGCCTATGAGGATCGCACTACCTTGCGCGAGGCCGCCAACAGCTATTTGCGCAATGCCGATGGCAGCACAGCCTGGGCGGGAAATTTTGTGCAGGACGGTATCGGCATGAATATCGCCGCCGGTCGCTTGGGTAATAGTGAGTTGGAACGCAAAAGTTTATCGACCGGCCTGCGCGTAAAAGGAAAATTGAATGATCAATTGCGCGTGGAAACCAACCTCAGTGATTTTCGTATTCTCAAAGATAACAACCTAAGTTCCAGTCGCAACCCGCAAGATCCTCTCTTTAATAACACCGGCTTAACGGCGGATTATGACGATACCGGTTGGCAGACACTCGATGTGAAATTGGTGCTGGATGATGTGGGATTGGAAGGCATGCAATGGCTGGGCGGTGTGCGCCACGAAAGTTATCGCCTCAATCTTGATCAATACAATTCCAACAATTGGCTGCAGGGCGACAAGGCCGGTTACACCAGCCGCAGCGGTGGTGAGACCAGTATTGATGCTGCGTTTGTGCAATTAAATTGGGATATTAGCGCGCGTTGGGATTTGGCCTTGGGTGGCCGTTACGAACAATGGCAAAGTAAAAACGGTTATTTCAGCCGCAACAATCCCATCAGCTCCGCTTTTGAATTAGTCGATGTGGAAGATGCAAAACATAATCAATTCTCGCCAAAATTTTCACTCGGCTTCGTGCCTGCCGATGAATGGCTGCTGCGTTATTCCGCCGCGCGCGCCTATCGCTTTCCGATTGTGGAGGAACTATTTTCCCAAAGCCAATCCTATTCCGGTTCCACTGTGCCGCGCCCGGATTTAAAACCGGAAAATGGTGTGCATCACAATGTAATGTTGGAAAAACAATTTGATGGTGGCTACGTGCGTATTAATTTATTTAGCGAAACCATAGAGGACGCGATTGAATCGCAAAGCAACTTCTCCACGCTGGTAACCACTTTTTCTGCCGTCGATGAAGTGCAAACCGATGGTGCGGAATTGATCCTTAATTATTCTGGCCTGTTGGTGCCCGAGTTGGATGCGCGGTTTAATGTCACCTATACCAAATCAGTGATTGAAGATAACAGCACCGCCGAAGGCCCCAACCCAACCACCAGCATTGAAGGCAATGACTACCCACGTATGCCGCGCTGGCGCAGCAACTTATTGCTCACTTATCACGTGAATGACAAATGGGATCTCAGTGGTAATGTGCAATATGCCGATAAAAGTTTTGGTCGCCTGCAAAACGACGACATCGCCGAAGGCGTGATGGGCGCACAAGATGGCTATACCCGTGTGGGCGTAAAAACCACATATGATTTCAGCGAGCAAATTGAAGTCGGTTTCGGTGTGGATAACCTCACCGATGAACAAAGTTATGTGGCACACCCATGGCCAGGGCGCACACTTTATTTAAGTCTTTCGTACGACATGTAAGAACATAAAAAATAACGAAGTGACCGTAGGTTGGGTTAGATGCGAGTGCAACGAGCAGCGTAACCCAACATGACCATCTTCGTGAATAAATGAGAGAGCAAAAATGGCAGGCAATACCAGTAATTCTAAAGCCCTCTATCGCACCATTTGGCGCTGGCATTTTTATGCCGGCATTTTTGCTATTCCGTTTGTGATTTTATTATCGCTCACCGGCGCGATTTATTTATTCAAACCCTATTACGAGCACTGGCAAGAGCGTGATTATCGTGGCCTGCAAGTAACGGGCGAGGCACTCGCACCTAACGACCAAATCACTACGGCGCTGGCAGCGGTCGAAAACGGAAAATTATTAAGTTATCGCCTGTCGCAATCCTCCGATGAAGCCGTGCTAATTAAAGTGCAGGCGGATACCAACTGGATGGTATTTGTAAATCCCTACACCGGTGCTGTGCTTGCAAAAGAACGGACTGACGATCAGTTAATGAATATCGTCAAAACCATTCACGGCGAATTGTTGCTCGGTAATGTCGGTTCAATATTGGTAGAGCTGGCGGCCTGTTGGGCAATTGTATTAATCGTCACCGGTTTGTATTTATGGTGGCCGCGCAATACACGCGGCATGGCAGGCATTATTTATCCGCGCCTGCGCGAAGGCAGCAGAACATTCTGGCGTGATATTCACGCGGTGACCGGCATCTGGATTTCTGCAATGGCATTATTTTTATTAATCACCGGTTTACCCTGGGCATTAGTTTGGGGTAGCGCATTAAAAGAAGTACGCGCAATTGATTTCTCTGCACAACAGGATTGGAGCCAAAGCCGCGCGCAAGAACACCAGCATTGGCGCGCACAAGCGAGCGATGTTTTTAATTTAACCCCCGCTGTGATCACTACTGCGCAACAATTACAGCTCGCACCGCCCGTGGAATTAAGCGTGGCTGCCTCTTCTCAGGCTTCACATCACAAAGATCACAACGAACATAATCATCATGAGTTGATGGCGCAAAGCTGGAAAGCCTCCTCGCAGACGTCTAATCGTCCCCAGCGTGCGGATGTATGGATCAATGGCGATGGCAGCATTGAAAAGCGCAGCGATTTTGCACAGAAAAAACTACTGGATCGCGCCATCGGTATAGGCGTAGCCGCACATGAAGGTTATTTATTTGGCCGGTTTAATTTAGTGTTAGGTGTACTCACCTGCGCAGGCTTAATACTCATCAGCGTTAGCGGTTTTATTTTATGGCGCAAACGCAAACCCGAATCAGCATTGGGCGCACCACCACCGATGCCCGCCCGTGTTGGTTTTACAGTAGTGGCAATCACCCTTGGTCTGGCAATTTTTCTGCCGTTATTGGCGATTTCGTTGGTTGCAATTTTGGTAATTGAATTTTTTGTACTGCGCAGGTTAAAAGGTGTCAACCAGTGGTTGGGTTTGGGGTGGTAATGTTTTTCTGATTGACTAGTTTGTCTTGTCCTTATCATACTCTGTGACGCAATGAATCATGTGAGTCCAAAAAATGACCTCCTCCCCAGAACTGGTAATGAGTTTCGGCGATGTCGCCCACGCCATTCAGCTTGCGCTGGCGCCCGTGTTTTTGCTCACCGGTATTGCCGGTTTGCTGAATGTAATGGCCAGTCGCCTTGCGCGGATCATTGATCGTGGGCGCAGCCTTACGGAGGAAGAACTTCCTGCGCATTTGCGCGATTCGGATGTCCTGTTTAAAGAATTAAATCGCCTTGAACGCCGCCGCCACTATGCCAGTTCGGCAATCACGGCTTGCACTTGTTCTGCGTTGCTGGTGTGTATGGTGGTGGCATTTATTTTTTTGCAGGTATTGTTGCAGGTGGAATTCAAATGGGTGATTAGCGCGTTATTTACTGCATCAACGCTAACCTTAATTGTTGGGCTTGGATATTTTTTGCGTGAGGTACATTTGGCAACGCGCACGGTACGGATTCAAATAGTGGCGCGTGCCAACTAAAAATGCTCGCTTTGTAGTGGAGGGATAAAAAATCTACCAAATCGATCTTCATTCCCAATTTTCACTATTCTTCGATCAGGTGATCTATGTCTACAGCAATCGGATTCACGTTTGCATCATAGGAGCGTCTCAACGTACCCTTCTTTCGTCTTAATGCATAGGCTCTCATCGTAGAAATGGGGGCAAACTCTAGCCCGTCAATCGGTGAGTGTCCTGTTATAACAGGAGTATTGAAATTTATATTTTTTTCATTATCTAAAGGAATTGTCCATTTCCCTCCATTTCTATTTATCATCAGCTCGCCTAAATATCTAGCAAAAAAAACCACCATTTTAGATAGTTCATCTTTGGGTAAATCTTTAGAAACTATGTCAAATAATTTCTCAAGGTTTTCGAGGTCCCTTAATGAATAATCAAGTGGTATTTGATTTTTTTCGGCGGTGCCTTTCAAATTTTCTAATTGATCATCCATTATCATTAAAAAATTTTCGAAGGTTTCTTCTGCTTGTTTTCTTGTAAAAGCCATTTTTCCTGCTAACTAGTTTTGGGGGGATGTAAATATATTTTTTGAATTTTTAATTCTTACGTATTTCACTAAAAATTTAAAATAGTTTTTTTGATGTATGCAATGAATATTATGAGAGCGATAGATCCGCTGGGTAGTGCCAATGTTTTTTAATCTCGGAGTCGTCTATATTTAATAGATTCACTATCAATACGGCTTCCAAGCTCCAGTAGCCGAAATAGAAATCCCAGTTTCCCTCTTCTTCATTTTTCTTGCTGTGATTGTTGTACCACGCTGACTGCCAACAGCTTGAATACCAATCATCCAGAAAGGTTTTCAATAATTCTATCCGTTTGCCAGGTGCTTCTTCAAAAACCTTTAGTAATGGTCGATACAGGTGTGGAAAACATAAGGAGCTTGCTTGTGCTGTGTTTTCATCCCCTAGTGTAATCGCAATTTTGTCCAGAAGTGCATCTTCACCTCTGTTGCCTATGCAGGCGAGGATTTCCAAGCAGTGTTCTTTGGGTTGTTTTGTGGCTACAGCAAGGGATAGCCACCACAGGCTATTAATGTAAAGGCTAATTGGGTGTATTCCATCAATTTCATCGTCACCGGTAATCCGTTCAAATTGTTGACGATAAATTTGTTGCCTTTGGGGCAACGTGCTGGCCTTTACGAGAAATATTTTTCTTGATTCAAGAATTTTTCCCACTTTTGGTTTTAGTGCATCAAGCGGTTCGCCACTTGAATAGCTGGCGATGGAGTACATTAATTGCAACTCAAACAAGTCGTTCGCTACTTTGGTTTGTTCGTCAGGAAGTGGCATAGAGCCGTCTTCCAGCGCAAGGGTTAAATTTTCTATTCCCTCGATGTATTGCGGTAAAAGATTCTTAAAGTAGTCTGCACTTTTTCGTGTATCTCGTGGCATTTCTTGTCGCTCGTAAACGATTAAAGTTGATTAATCATCATGCACTAATGCAGCGGGATAATATTTATGGTTTCGGTAGCCGCTATCATCTAGTTTGAATACTAATGTTACCAACGCGGCTTCAAAGCACCAGTAGCCTGCATAGCCAAAGTTATTGGTGATATTGTGTGTATCATAGAATCCATTTTTAACACACGCGGGGTACCAGGCATCCATAAATTTGTTCATGAGCATAGGTTGTTGTTCTTTTTCTGCCTCAAGAGCATCTAGTAGCAACTGGTAAGGTTTTGCATAAAGTACTTTGGTGCCAATAGGACGATCTGTATCGCCTAGCTTTACTGCAATCCGATCAAAAATTGTATCCAAATCTTGGTTGTCAACCAGCTTAAAAAGTTTAGCAAAATAATCTGTTGATGCGTCGGCTGCTAAAGCAAAGGAAATCCAAGAAAATGTTTCTTTATATGTTGAAAAATCTAAACGCTCCCACTCGACTCTTCGATCTGCATCTTCTGGTGGCAATTCGTCAGCAAATTTATTTTGCATTTCTCGATATTTCAATAAATCCACCAAATTGTGCTGTAAATTTTTAAGAGTATCACCTCTTGAGTAGCAATATTTCATCCGATTAAGAATGAGCCGACAAAGCCCTGCTGAGCCGCCCATTCTACCGTATGGCACTAATTTTTCTGGTTGCTCTAATCGCTTTTGATAGCGTGCGATACTATCATCTATGTCTGCAATAGCCTCATCGAAATAGCTTTTATCTCTTAGAGAATCACGTAACATTTTATACCTCACTATTTAATTATTTTTGATGCGACACTTCCGTATGGTTTTACACGAATTAATCGCTTTTCAACGGTGCCATCACCAAATTCCAAACCTTCACGGATCGCTTTAATATCTTTTTGGGTTAAACCAGCTTTTTCCAATCTATCACTGCCAGTAACCCATGAATCACTCATCTGTATACCATCGGCAGTTTTCCCTAACTTCGCCGTACCATATTTTGCTTCCGTAATAATGTAGTCTAGTGGTGGACTAGTTTTTTTATAAACTCCATCAATTCTTGTCGCTCGTAAACGATTAAAGTTAATTAATCACCATGCACTAATGCAGCGGGATAATATTTATGGTTTCGGTAGCCGCTATCATCTAGTTTGAATACTAATGTTACCAACGCGGCTTCAAAGCACCAGTAGCCCGCATAGCCAAAGTTATTGGTGATGTTGTGTGTATCATAGAATCCATTTTTAACACATGCGGGGTACTAGTAATCCATAAATTTGTTCATGAGCAAAGGTTGTTGTTCTTTTTCTGCCTCAAGAGCATCTAGTAGCAACTGGTAAGGTTTTGCATAAAGTACTTTGGTGCCAATAGGGCGATCTGTATCGCCTAGCTTTACTGCAATCCGATCAAAAAGAATATCCAGACCTACGTTATCAACGAAGTGAAAAAGTTTTTTCAAATAATTCTGGCTGGCTCCTGCACTTACTGCGAAAGCTAGCCAAGTAAATGTTCCTTTATACGTTGAAAATCCTAATCGTTCCCATTCGACTCTATTTTTGGCCGCTTCTTTAGGTAATAGGTTTGCATAATGAAGTTCCATTTCTCGATGTTTTAATATGTCAATAAGGTCTTTTTTTGAATCTATTGTGGTGTCACCGCGAGAGTAGCAATAGATTAATTTTTCTATTAAGTCATTGCATAATCCTGCATTGGTTTTCATTGCTGCAAGTGGTTTTAGCGTGGCTGTATTATTTAGATAATCGATCTCTTCTAATATGAAATCAGTGCTATTTTGAATCGCATTATCAAAATAATCTTTATCTCTTAATTTATCTCGTAACATGATGTTGTCCTTTTTTTAAATTCTTTACCCGCTTAAGGTATTGTTCTCACAGTAGTGCTTCCATCAGGTTTAACTCTCAGAAGAATTTTTCCACTGTGCCGTCGCAACGCCTTAATCCTCGTTTAATCGCGTCTATCTAATTTGTTGATAGTCCTGCCTTCTCTAATCGATTACTTTCCGTAATCCAGCCATCACTCATCTGTTTTCTATCTGCAGTATTTTCTAATTTTTCAGTATTGTATTTGTCTTCGGTAATTACATAGTCTGGTGGTGGATTTGGATGTTTGTATGCACCATCAATACCTGTTTCACCTGGCTTATAAGTTCCATTTGTATTGCCTAAAGGTTGATATCCATCGTTTACCATCTTATCGCGTGCAGTTTTTTCGCCGAAGGTCGCTTTTTGATGAGCAGTTTTTGGTGAAGAAGTTTTTTCTGGTAGTAGATCGGTATTTACATTGGTTTTTTTATCAACACTGCCTGATATTTTCTTGCGCAATTTTTGCGATTCAATAATTTACCTAGATTTCTAAATATCGAGCCAAGGCTTTGTAGTTTTCCGGCGTGGTGGATTTTGCTGAAGCCACGAAATATTCTGCTTATTTAAAACGCAAGAAATGGCACAAAAAATGCCCACTATAAAATGGGCATTTATTCGTTGTTAAACTGGGGAATGTGGAAAAATAATATATGCTTCGATTTTAAATTTATTCAATATTAAGATAACCTAAATCACCCAACATGTCGCGAACATTTATTGCTAATTTTATTTTTTCGGATGAAATATCGGAAACCTCATCATCCAACCAAAAATAAACTCCTTCTTTTGTTGCTTGTTTTGATATTTCATGCGGAATATTTTTTAAGACGTCAATATTTTTAAAATAATTTAACCACCCTATTTGTATATCATAGGGCTTTTCGTAATCAACAACTTGATCAAAGAGACTATCTGTAGATACGTATGCAGCAAGTAGCGGAACTACAGATAGCAGATGTTCTATAAACTTTTTTATTGTATCTGTCTGGTGAAATTTCTCGTGACCGATCAGAGGAAATTTTACATTGACAAAACCGATGCCGTCTTCCCCGCCAGCTCTTATTGTTATGGTGTATTTCCCATCTTGAGATTTCTTTGTATTAGAGTATGAATTAGAAAATCCCGCCCATGAAATGGAATCCAACAAAAAATCCTTTGAACCCGTTGGATTTTTATAGTTAATTTCTTTGTCATAGATATGCTGAAAAACTATTGAACTAAAATTTGAAAAATCATCTTCGATCTTTGTCCAGGAGCTTGCCGAATCACCCCAACTATTAACAATCTCGAAAATAGGGTCAAATTTTTGTATATGCGAAATAATAATCTCGCTTAGCTTTATGTATTCATTTGCAGTCAACATTGAGCATTTGAATCTAGTGATCAATTCCAGCATATCTTTCATATTTTTTATCCTTTTGGTGTTACGAAAACTTGGTCTTACCCACAAAAAGTAGACACCATTTCGATCCAGTCTCCCAATCTTTCGCATCAATTAACGTATTGGTTTCAGGGTCGTAACCATCAAATTTCTTTTTGCCACTTTTCATTCGATCTGTTTTAACAACGTATTCCGTATCCTTTGGCGCACCAGTAACTTTGGCCTGATAATCTGAACCTTTTTGTGGTGTTGTTTATTTTTGCCAAGTACCAGGACCCCCATCACTTTGCCCGTGTTGGTAGGTAGGTTTTTTCTTCGGTGTTAATTTTTTATCCTCTGGCAACTCCGTCTTAACCGGTTTTTTCGTATCAACATTAACACGAACTTTTCTGCGCAATTTTTTGCGCTTCAATAATTTCCCTAAATTTCTAAATATCGAGCCAAGGCTTTTTAGTTTTCCGGCGTGGCGGATTTTGCTGGCGCCTTAGGCGACGTTGCCTATGCCGCCGGTGAACATGAGGAGTAGTGCGGTGAGGACGATTTCAAATACGCCACCACCGGCGAATTCTGCCCATTCGATGCTGGATTGCGCTCCGGCGTAATCTTTACCAAATTGTGTGAGCATGTCGAGCGATTCTTTGTCGTCGGCGATGAAGGCGGTGATTTCGTAGGCTTTGGCAAAGAGTTCTTTAAGGCGTTGTAATCCTTCACAGGATGGGTGTTTAGTGTCTACGTCAAGAACACTGGCATTTGCATATTGTTGTGGATGCGAATAAAAAATGCCCACTCTGTGGTGGGTATTTTTTAGTTGCTATTTACTAATTTGATCCAAATAACTCGCCTGCACTAGGTAGTACAACTGGAGTATCCAAATCACAGAGCATAGAGAGCTGCTCTAATATTTTTACTTTTTTGATGTTGTTGATGTCCGCTGTGCCACCCAATGCTAGTGCAGGTGAGAATGTATACATTTCATCATGCTCTAGCATCCCATACTTTTTTAGGCAGCGCTGAAAGAGTGCTTTGTTGCTTTTATCTTTGTAGTCTAGGATTTTCTTGTCGAGAGTCATGAAAAATATCCCCATTCTTCTTTCTATTTTTTTCCTATCCTGTGAGAACTTATCAAGTGTTCCGGGTAAAATGTTATTTAAATGAGGGTTAATAATTGTAAGATCTTTGCTTTTATCTCCAAAAACATATAGTTCACCAAAAGCTGTGCGTGCTATTACATAAAAATTTTCCCGCTCGAAAAGTAGAGTCTTCGCGAAATATTTTTTAATTATATCATCGTAGTCTGTAGGATTAACCAACCACATCAAGCCTTCACCAAATCCAGAAAAACCATACTCTCTCCAATAGCCCAAAAGTCTATTTGGTAATTTTTCTGCGAACATGTCAATTAAATATTGTTCGGTTTTAATGGAGTCAATGATGGGCGAAAAACCTTCTCCATTCAGAAACTCATCAAAATATTCATCCATATCTAGTCTCCTAAGGACAGCGGTGCATTTTTACATTCATTTTATGGTCGCTTTGTCCATTTTTTATGGCTTCTTCGGCAACCCTATCCAAATCAGAGACCCTTGATTTCCATTGTGCTCCGATGGATTTGTTAACTCCTGCATCTCCAAAATCCGTCGTTATATCTTTCCCTGCAGCAATCATATCAGGGTTGTGAAGTGCGTTAAGCGTTTTCATTTTGTCTGAAGCCATTTTTGCAGCTTCTTTTTTTGTTTTTGCTAGGCCTGTATCTAGATAATCGTTGGCTAGCTTTTTTTCATATTTTTCTCTTACTGCAGTGGTGCTTGCTCTATTGCCCGTATAAGCTTTTCTGCCATCCAAATATTCCTTGGCAGTCATATCATTCTGCCCTTTTTGTTGCCCCTTTAATTGACGGGCATACTACAAAGGATCGCCTTTTGCATTCTTCTTAAAGCAAGGCACATCTGTTTCTTTTAATTTTTTTGCCGGAACAACAGAAGGTTTTTTACCCTCTGGCAACTCCGTCTTAACCGGTTTTTTCGTATCAACATTAACACGAACTTTTCTGCGCAATTTTTTGCGGTTCAATAATTTCCCTAAATTTCTAAATATCGAGCCAAGGCTTTTTAGTTTTCCGGCGTGGCGGATTTTGCTGGCGCCTTGGGCGACGTTGCCTATGCCGCCGGTGAACATGAGGAGCAGTGCGGTGAGGACGATTTCAAATACGCCACCACCGGCGAATTCTGCCCATTCGATGCTGGATTGCGCTCCGGCGTAATCTTTGCCAGGTTTAGTGAGTGTGTCGGCGATTAATTCACTAGATGTGCGTTTCGTGCTGCCACAACGTGAGCAATAGCCTTGCTCTTCTTACAGGCTTTTAGTTAAATTTTTGAAGAGGGGAGATGTAGTTAAAACGCCCTCATTTTTCGGTTGAGGGCTTAATAAAAAATATATTAAAAGCTACTTTCCGAACGCTTTGTTGGCTAGGCATTTAATGTCCATAATCTCGCGCTGGCCCATACTGGCTAAAATTTCATTTTGGATAAAGAAGTTTACTTTGTTAACTGCTTTAAATGTCTGTTCTCCACCCAGAAATGGCGCAGGCTCAAAGGTAAACATTTCATCATCTGCTAAGGCCCCCAATCTATCGATAGCGTATTGGAATATTGGTTCTTCGGTGTTGATGTCCTCTATATCCAAAGAAGAGGGCTTTAAGACGGTAAAGAAATTCAGAATTGCTTCGCTTGAACCCTCCTTGTTAATATAGTTTTCATCCGATCCATTATCAAAAATAGATCCTTCTAGTATCTCAATGTTGAAGTGTTGTCCGGTTTTTTCACCCCATAAAAAAAGTTCACCAAATCCAGAGCGAGCGAAAACATGAAAAGTGTCAATTTCAAGTAAACCAGTTCCCTTTAGCCAAGTTGGAATTGTCTCTCTGTAGATTTCTGGATTTACTATTTGGAATAGTCCGTCTAGAAAGCTACAAAACCCATATTCTGTCCAGCAATCGATTAGTGCATCGGGTAACCTATTTCTATATTTTTCAATTGTTTCTTGCGTAGCAATTTGTGAGTGTATCGGGCTTCCGAACTTTTTCAAAAACCATTCAAATTTTTTATTTTCAGTAATGCGCATCGTTTTCTCCTGTTATTTGCATCTCTCTAGGGTTACATTCATTTTTGCATCAGATCCTAGCTCTGCTGCTGCTTCTTGAGCCTTTCCTCCTTGCGTAAGAATTTCCCTTGCTTTTTCATGACCATATTGATCGGTTAGTTGTTGCAATGTTTGCCTGTTCTGCAAATACTCTCCAACAGTCATTTTATTCAATCCAGCTTCCTGCGCTTTTAATTGCTTATAAAATTCCTTTTCCATTGCTTGGGGGTCATCTTTAAACTTTTCTTTGAGTGCATCGCCAGGCTTAAAGCATTTTGGTTTATGTTCATCCATTTTCTTAATTGGTTTAACGGAAGGTTTTTTATCCTCTGGCAACTCTGTCTTAACCGGTTTTTTCGTATCAACATTAACACGAACTTTTCTGCGCAATTTTTTGCGCTTCAATAATTTCCCTAAATTTCTAAATATCGAGCCAAGGCTTTTTAGTTTTCCGGCGTGGCGGATTTTGCTGGCGCCTTGGGCGACGTTGCCTATGCCGCCGGTGAACATGAGGAGTAGTGCGGTGAGGACGATTTCAAATACGCCGCCACCGGCGAATTCTGCCCATTCGATGCTGGATTGCGCTCCGGCGTAATCTTTACCAAATTGGGTGAGCATGTCGAGCGATTCTTTGTCGTCGGCGATGAAGGCGGTGATTTCGTAAGCTTTGACAAAGAGTTCTTTAAGGCGTTGTAATCCTTCACAGGATGGGGGTTTAGTGTCTACGTTAAGAACACTGGCATTTGCATATTGTTGTGGATGCGAATAAAAAATGCCCACTCTTTGGTGGGCATTTTTTAGTTGTTATTTACTAATTTGATCCAAATAACTCGCCTGCACTAGGTAGTACAACTGGAACGTCCAAATCACAGAGCGTAGAGAGCTGCTCTAATACTTTTACTTTTTTGATGTTGTTGATGTCTGCTGTTCCACCCAATGCTAATGCTGTCGAGAATGTATACATTTCGTCATGTTCTAGCATCCCATATTTTTTTAGACAGCGTTGGAAGAGTGGTTTTTCGTTCTTGTCTGCATAGTCGACCGATTTTTTGCTCTTTATTTCGAAAAAAATTCCGATACTTTTTTCTAAAGATTCTTTATCAGGTGTTAGAGTCTCAAAGTCTCCCGGCAGTATATTGTTTAGATGAGGATCTATAATTGTGGTTGAGGTGCTCTTATCCCCCCTAATGTATACTTCTCCAAATGCTGTTCTGGCTACAGCATAGAAATTTTCGCGCCCCCATAGTTTGGTCTGGGCAAGCCATTTATCTACAATTGCTTGATAGTCATTGGGATTAACAACCCAGAAAATTCCATCACCAAAGCCTGAAAATCCATATTCTTTCCAATACCTCAATAATCTTTCTGGTAGCTTTCCACTAAAATAACTTAAGGTCTCGTTATCAACCGGGACTGAGTCAACAATTGGAGAAAAGCCTTCTCCGGTTAAAAATTCTTTAAAATATTCGTCCATATTTATACTCCTATGGGCAGCGATGCATTTTTACATTCATTTTGTGGTCGCCGTGACTATTTTTTATAGCTTCTTCTGCCGTTTTATCTAATTCGGATATGCCCTATTTCAAAGAATATTAACTTAGTTCAATAACTATCGATGAAATCTGAATTTCGTTTTCATACTTTATATTTCCTCTCGCATCTATTGATTTCATTGGGTGGCTTGAGATATCGATTTTTCCTGCCAGAATAATGAATGTCTTTTTATTCAGGTATACTTTAGAAAAATCCTCTCTAAAATCATAATGCGAATCGATGATGTTGAAGTACTGTTTTATGTCTTTAAGTGTTAATTTTTTCTCTTGAACAACCAAACTCAATTCTTCTGGTTTTCCAAAGTCAAACATTATGAATCTATCAAAAATTGGAGAATTTGATTTGTAATGATAAACACCTTCGATATTTGAGTGCGAAAATTCGGAATTATTTTTTAAAAAGGTGTCTGCTCCATACGCAAGAATGTTATCAGTTGCTGACTTAATTGATTTTATTTCAGATTTCATTTTATTGCCTTAATTTTTGTTGGTGATGCATTTGGATTAAACCATTGTGTTTCACCACCTTGAAATACTTTTCCGGATCCGTTCCAGTCTTCAATGTTTGCAGCTGTACTTTTCAAAAATGTATCTGACTTTCCGTTTGTTACCTCTATCATTTTTCGACCATTTATATCAAAACCTAGTTTTGAGGCGTCGACATTAGGGGATTCATAAAAGTATGAGCCGACTTTTGGTTCTCCAGTCGTCCGATCAAGGTAGGAATATTGATACAATTTTCCACCTTCTGGATGCTCGACTATCGACACTGGCTTATCAAAATCTATTCCTATTAAATGGCTATCATAATCTTTATATCCCGCATTTCTGTAATATTCATCCGCAGTTTCAAATCTTTTTCTTTTGTCTGGCGGCCAACTTTTAGCGTCTTCTCGAATATCTTTCGGATTGGTTTTTAGCTTCTGCGGTGGTGAATGTAATTGTGTATTTTCCGGCAACTCCGTCTTAACCGGTTTTTTCGTATCAACATTAACACGAACTTTTCTGCGCAATTTTTTGCGCTTCAATAATTTCCCTAAATTTCTAAATATCGAGCCAAGGCTTTTTAGTTTTCCGGCGTGGCGGATTTTGCTGGCGCCTTGGGCGACGTTGCCTATGCCGCCGGTGAACATGAGGAGCAATGCGGTGAGGACGATTTCAAATACGCCACCACCGGCGAATTCTGCCCATTCGATGCTGGATTGCGCTCCGGCGTAATCTTTACCAAATTGGGTGAGCATGTCGAGCGATTCTTTGTCGTCGGCGATGAAGGCGGTGATTTCGTAGGCTTCGGCGAATAATTCTTTGAGGCGCTGTAGCCCTTCGGAGGATAAATGTTTGGCATCTATACCCAGAATTCGGGTGATGCTTTTTATTTATTCAGATTACGGGAAAGGGAGGTTAATGGGAGAATGCATTAAGCCTTTTGCTCTCTGCAAAAGGCTTAATTAAAGGATGAGTTAAGCGCTACTATCCTAGTGTTTTTTTAGCTAAACCTTTCATATCTGTTATTTCTCGTTGCCCCATACTTGCCAATATTTCAGATTGAATAAAAATATTAACTTTATTAATAGTTCGTAATGATCTTTCGCCGCCGATGAAGGGCGCAGGCTCAAAAGTGAACATTTCGTTGCTTTTTAAAGGATCAAATTTACTAACCGCATCCTCAAAAATAAAATTTCGAGTGTTCGAGTCTTTGGTATCTATCGTGTCAGGACTTATGATGCCAAAAAAGCTTTGAATTACATCGTCTGCATTACCTGCCAATATTTCTTTTTGGTAACTTCCATTATTAAATATTCTGCCATTCAAAGGATCAATGCTCCAGCTTCTACCCGTTTTTTCACCCCACAGATAAAGCACCCCAAAGCCTGAACGAGCAAAAACATGAAAATTATCCGTTTCCAAAATTCCAGTCCCTTTTAGCCAAGTATTAACTAATGATTTGTAGTCGTTAGGATTAACGATCCAAATAAGGCCATCTTTGAAGCTACAAAAGCCGAACTTCCTCCAGTATTCAAACAGTCTATTTGGTAGTAACCCTTTGTAAGTATCAATTAAGTTTTCAGTCACATCTTCGGCTAACTGGGGTTTTCCGAATTGTTCCAGAAACCAAGAAAAATCTTCATCAAGTACGAATGCCATAGAAATCTCCTACTTGCATCGTTCTAATTTAACGTTCATTTTTGTGTCGGGGCCAGAAGTACTCATTGCGTTTTTGGCAGCATTATCCATTCCATCTACGCGACCATCCTTAGCCCATTGCGATCCAAGAGATGAATTTACATTTTTATTCCCCATTCCAGAAATTGTATCATTTCCCCCTGCTACAAGGTCAGGATCGTGTAACGCAGCTAACTGATCCATTTGTTTCTTGACTTGATTATTAGCAATCACTTCTGCCTCTTTACCTCTTATATTTTTTTTCTTAGAGACTCTTTTATTGACTCCTTCATTTTTGCAGCAAGATCATCTCTAGCATCTTGCTGTGCTTTACCCCCATTAGTAAGGATTGCGCGTGCTTTTGAATGTCCATGTTGCTCCGTAAGTTGTTGTAGCGTTTGGCGGTTTTGCAAATATGTGCCAACGCTCATTTTATTGATTCCCTCTTCCTGAGCTTTTAGCTGGCGATAAAATTCTTTTTCCATCCCTTGGGGGTCATCTTTAAACTTTTCTTTGAGTGCATCGCCAGGCTTAAAGCATTTTGGTTTGTGCTCATCCATTTTCTTAATTGGTTTAGCGGAAGGTTTTTTATCCTCTGGCAACTCCGTCTTAACCGGTTTTTTCGTATCAACATTAACACGAACTTTTCTGCGCAATTTTTTGCGCTTCAATAATTTCCCTAAATTTCTGAATATCGAGCCAAGGCTTTTTAGTTTTCCGGCGTGGCGGATTTTGCTGGCGCCTTGGGCGACGTTGCCTATGCCGCCGGTGAACATGAGGAGTAGTGCGGTGAGGACGATTTCAAATACGCCGCCACCGGCGAATTCTGCCCATTCGATGCTGGATTGCGCTCCGGCGTAATCTTTACCAAATTGGGTGAGCATGTCGAGCGATTCTTTGTCGTCGGCGATGAAGGCGGTGATTTCGTAGGCTTCGGCAAAGAGTTCTTTGAGGCGCTGCACTCCTTCCGAGGATAGGTGTTTGGCGTCTATAACCAGAGTCTGGGCGATGGAATCTAATTGTTGATATAAATGAAAAATACCCACTAGTGGGTATTTTTTACAGATGAGTAAAGTGTGTGCTTTTTTTGGAAAGTTTGATAATTATTATGAGAACGATAGATCCGCTGGATAGTGCCAATGTTTTTTAATGTCGGAATCGTCAATATTTAATAGATTCACTATCAGCACAGCTTCCAGGCTCCAGTAGCCGAAATAGAAATCCCAGTTTCCCTCTTCTTCATTTTCCTTGCTGTGATTGTTGTACCACGCTGACTGCCAACAGCTTGAATACCAATTATCCAGAAAGGTTTTCAATAATTCTATCCGTTTGCCAGGTGCTTCTTCAAAAACCTTTAGCAATGGTCGATACAGGTGTGGAAAACATAAGGAGCTTGCTTGTGCTGTGTTTTCATCCCCTAGTGTAATCGCAATTTTGTCCAGAAGTGCATCTTCACCTCTGTTGCCTATGCAGGCGAGGATTTCCATACAGTGTTCTTTTGATTGCTTTGTGGCTACAGCAAGGGATAGCCACCACAGGCTATTAATGTAACGGCTAATCGGGTGTATTCCATTAATTTCATCGTCACCGGTAATTTGTTCAAATTGTTGGCGATAAATTTGTTGCCTTTGTGGTAGCGTGCTGGCCTTTACGAGAAATATTTTTCTTGATTCGAGAATTTTTCCCACTTTTGGTTTTAGTGCATCAAGCGTTTCGCCACTTGAATAGCTGGCGATGGAGTACATTAATTGCAACTCAAACAAGTCGTTCGCTACTTTGGTTTGTTCGTCGGGAAGAGGCATAGAGCCGTCTTCCAGCGCAAGGGTTAAATTTTCTATTCCCTCGACGTATTGCGGTAAAAGATTCTTAAAGTAGTCTGCACTTTTTCGTGTGTCTCGTGGCATTTCTTGTCGCTCGTAAACGATTAAATTTGATTAATCACCATGCACTAATGCAGCGGGATAATATTTATGGTTTCGGTAGCCGCTATCGTCTAGATTGAATACTAATGTTACTAGCGCAGCTTCAAAGCACCAGTAACCTGCATAGCCAAAGTTATTGGTGATGTTGTGAGTATCATAGAATCCATTTTTAACGCACGCGGGGTACCAGGCATCCATAAATTTGTTCATTAGCATAGGTTGTTGTTCTTTTTTTGCCTCAAGGGCATCCAGCAGTAACTGGTAAGGTTTTGCATAAAGTACTTTGGTGCCAATAGGGCGATCTGTATCGCCGAGCTTTACTGCAATTCGATCAAAAAGAATATCGAGTCCAGTGTTATCAACCAAGTAAAAAAGTTTTTTCAAATACTCCTGGCTGGCTCCTGCGCTTACTGCAAAAGCTAGCCAAGTAAATGTTTCTTTATAAGTTGAAAATCCTAATCTCTCCCATTCAACCCTGTGCTTCTCTTCTTCTTTTGGCAGCAGATCTGCATAATGAAGTTGCATCTCTCTATATTTCAATAGATCGATAAGATAATTTTTTGACTTTTCTATTTTGTCACCACGGGAATAACAAAATTCTAATCTGTCCAATGTTATTTGACATAATCCTGCACTTGTTTTCATCGCGGCAAGTGGTTTAAGTGGATTTGTCGTATTGATGTATTCAATTTCTTCACTGATATACTCGTCAGTAAATTTAATCGCCTCATTGAAATACTCTTCGTTTCTCATTTTATCTCGCAGCATTAAGGCTCTCCTGTTGAATTGCTTTGTTTAAATGATGTTGGTTATGGGATTTTTTTAATTACAGTAGTGCCATCTGGTTTAACCCTTACAAGAAGTTTTTCTACTGTACCATCTCCACGCTTTAATCCCTGAGCGATAGCCTTTTGCTCCGATGGTGATAAACCAGCCTTTTCTAAACGCTTTCCCCCTGTAACCCATTTGTCGTCTAACTGCTTGGTACCATCCTTTAATTTGCCTAATTTTGCAGTATTGTATTTGGCTTCGGTAATTACATAGTCTGGTGGTGGATTTGGATGTTTGTATACACCATCAATACCTGTTTCACCTGGCTTATAAGTTCCATTTGTATTGCCTAAAGGTTGATAGCCATCGCTTACCATTTTTTCGTGTGCAGTTTTTTCGCCGAAGGCCGCTTTTTGATGAGCAGTTTTTGGTGAAGAAGTTTTTTTGCCTGGTGGTAGATCGGTATTTACAGTGTGTTTTTTATCAACACTGCCTGATATTTTCTTGCGCAATTTTTTGCGCTTCAATAATTTCCCTAAATTTCTAAATATCGAGCCAAGGCTTTTTAGTTTTCCGGCGTGGCGGATTTTGCTGGCGCCTTGGGCGACGTTGCCTATGCCGCCGGTGAACATGAGGAGCAGTGCGGTGAGGACGATTTCAAATACGCCGCCACCGGCGAATTCTGCCCATTCGATGCTGGATTGCGCACCGGCGTAATCTTTACCAAATTGGGTGAGCATGTCGAGCGATTCTTTGTCGTCGGCGATGAAGGCGGTGATTTCGTAGGCTTCGGCAAAGAGTTCTTTAAGGCGTTGTAGCCCTTCAGAGGATAAATGTTTGGCATCTATACCCAGAATGCGGGCGATGTCTTTTATCTCTTCGTCTTGCAGGTTTTTGGCAAGGCTTTGTTTCCATTGCGCAGAGGTAAGTGTGCCGTCGTAATAACTTTTGTAGCCTGCGTGTAGCAAATTGTTGAGCCGTTCCAGTGGACTCAAGTATTGCGCGACTTCGGCGGTTTTGACCACTACATCTTTAGCGAAGGTGACAAGGCCAACCGCGCCATTCCAAAAACCTTTGGTGTAGGCCCAGTAATGGCTACCCGCTTGTTGCAGTGCATTTTGTTGTGCGAGTTCTTTTTCGTGTTTGGCGGCTTCGGCTTTTTGTTCCGCAACTATCGAATCCAACACGGTTTTGATATTGGTGCGGGTTTGTTTGAGTTCGTCCTCCAGATCGTCTGACGCCAATTCAAATTCAACGGAACCCGGTGGCAAATTGCTGAGGCAGGCTTGGCCTTGGTCGTTGAGTTTGCCGGCCCAGGTCATGCCTTCACTGTCGGTTGCAAGAAAGCTGCCTTTTACCGGCTTGCCGTTGGCGTATTTGTATTCCACTTGAACCCAGTGTGGTCTGTCCGGGTCGGTGATACTGGTGACGGCTATGCCTTCGCCTAGTTGAGTCATGCTGAGGTCCTTTCTGGAATTACACAGATAGCAGCGCGATAGGCGCTATCGGAGGCGGTGCACACAAGGGCGGTGGTAGGTGTTGAGGGTTTAAGGCAGTTTAAGGCGGCGAGTGTGATCAGTGCGCCGCCGGTGGCTGCCCCCAAATCGCCGTAACAATCGGCGGGGTGTTCGTGTTTGAAATTGATGAGTCTGTGGCTTGAGCGGGTCATGGCGACGCCGAATTCTTTTGCCCAATAGTGCTCGCCGTTCATACTGCTGAACACTGTGCTGATGGAGAGATGTTCCGGTAGCTGCGACAGGGCGGCTTTTACTGCTGTGTCCAGGCCTTTGCCTTGAGAGGGCAGTTCACTGTAAATATGTCCCGGTTCTTCGCCAAAACCGGGTTGGCTCAGGGTGATGCGATAACCCTTGTCGGTCATGGCCAGCGCGGGGTTGTTGGTTAGCAATAAAAAGGCAATGCCTTCGCCGGGCACAAAGGTGTCGGCTCTGCCGTGAGGGCTTTCGGATTTGAGGCGCCCATCGCGTTCCAATGCGTGCAACCAATTGCTGTGTTGGCAGCTATCGACGCCGCCAATCAGGATTTGCTCGAAGTGCCCGCCCTGTAGGTAGTGTTGCGCCAGTCGGATGGCTTCCAGCATGCCGGTGCGCCCGGTGCAGAGGATGCGACTGGCGCTGTAAAGGATAGGCAGTTCCGCCTGCGTGCGCAGCAGGGAGAGAAATTGGTTGGGTAATTGATTGTCCACACCGGGGTAGTTTTCCGGCCCGGCCATAATTAGTGGAATGGGGGCGCCCTGGTGTCCGGCAAGTATATCGAGCGCGCCAGTGCTGGCCATTTGTAACAGGCGTTCGTCGCGAAAGCTTAGGTCTGTGTCTTCCAGATCTTCGGCCAAGGGCAACAGTGCGCCGTCTGGAATGAGGGACAGCGTAATTTGGTGATGATCTGCGGTGTGGTAATTCGCCGACTTATAAGTGTTGATGCCTGCGCGATAAGCGTAAAAATTACTGAGAGAGTTGGGGCCAGCAGCGGTAATAAGGTGGGTCTTGGCAATATAGGTGGTGTGCACGCGACTAATCTCCCTGTTAGGTCGCGGTGGATGCTAGCGATTCCTTTCGCGTAAAAAAACCTACTGGTGCAAACTTTTTGTGATCGCCATCAATAATATTTCAACTGCGTCGCCTTGCCATGGAATACGCGATAGGCAAAGAAGGTGTAGCCGAGGATGGTGGGCAACACAATTATCACGCCGAACAAAATAAACATGAGTGACTCGGGGGCGCTGGCGGCTTGCCAGATGTCCATTTGGTTGGGTACAACGTAAGGATAAAAACTGTAGGCCAAGCCGATAAAACTTAACAGGAAAATCATCGCGGCGGCGACAAAAGGAATCCAGCAGCCGACATCATTCGCGTAGGGTGCGCGGCGTAAATAGCGGTCGGCAATAAAAAATAAAAGAAAACAAAATACCGGAATTACCCACAATACAATTACCAGCGGTGTGCCAAACCATTTATCAAAAATGGTATTGCTCACTAATGGATTAACGATGGATACCGCGATAATGCCGAGTGCCATCAACCATGCGCAGCGGCGTGCCCACCAGGCGGCGCGTTTTTGTAAATCACCTTCGGTTTTCATTACCAGCCACGCCGCGCCGATAAAGGTGTAACCCGCTGTTACGCAAATTGCACTGAGTGCGGCAAATAAATGCGCGGCGATGGTGTCTTCAAAACCCATGACAAAAAGGCCGAGCATATAACCCTGCGCCAGAGTGGCGAGTAATGAGCCTGCTTGAAAAACCCGATCCCACAAACGTTTATGGTCTTCCGGCGCTTTGGCGCGAAAGTCGAATGCCACTCCGCGCAATATCAACCCGGCAAGCATTACGGTGACGGGCAAATATAAATTCAACAAAATCGTGCTGTGCGCGCTGGGGAAGGCAATTAATAAAAGACCTATACCTAATACCAGCCAGGTTTCGTTGGCGTCCCAAAACGGGCCGATACTTGCGATCATGGTATCGCGCTGTTCTTCGGAATCGTTTGGCAATAAAATCCCGACGCCTAAATCGTAGCCATCAAGAATCGCATAAATAAATAATGCGAGCCCCATCAAGCCAATAAAAATAACGGGCAACCAAAATGCTTCGCCGGACAAGGTGCTGATATCGGTCATACTATTTTCCTCACAGATTTTCTTCGACGAGTTTTTCTTGCAGCGTTTCAATTTCTTGCGGACGATCCACCAACACCGATTTTCTCGCCATCACAAATAATGTGCGGATATAAGCAAACAGCAGTACTACGTAAAGCGTTAAATAAATGGCCAGCGAGGTGCCGACATTCGTGGCGGGTGTGCTGGTGACCGCGTCGGCTGTTTTTAATACACCGGTCACTAACCAGGGTTGGCGACCAATTTCTGTGACGTACCAGCCTGCCAGCGTGGCCAACCAACCGGAGAAAGTCATGCCGACAAATACTTTCAGTAAGAGCGGCGGAATTTCCTGCTTGCGCCAATAACAATAACAGCCCCACCAGGAAACGAGCAGCATGAGTACACCTATGCCCACCATCATGCGAAAGCCATAAAACAGCGGTGCAACCGGTGGGTGTGCATCAGGAAATTCATTTAAACCTTTTAATTCGCCGTCCATTTTGTGGGTGAGAATCAAGCTCGCCATGTTGGGAATTTCAAGCGCGTATTTGTTGGATTGGGTTTCCTTATCGGGAATCGCAAATAGCACCAAAGGCGCGCCCTTTTCGGTATGCCATACTGCTTCCATCGCCGCAATTTTTGCCGGTTGATGTTCCAGTGTATTTAGTCCGTGTAAATCACCCAGAAAAATTTGCATAGGAATTAATAGCGCTGCCGCAATAGTGGCCGTTTTTAAGGCAAGGCGCGGTGCGGGTTTGTGATCGCCTTTTAAAATGCGATAAGCAGAAATACCCGCAATTAAAAATGCAGCGGTTAAACCTGATGCGATCAGCATGTGCGATAAACGGTAGGGCATGGATGGATTAAAAATAATTTCCCACCAATCCAGTGGAAAGGCTTTGCCATCACGCATTTCAAAACCGACCGGCGTTTGCATCCAGGAGTTCAGGGCGATAATCCAAAACGCTGACATGCTGGTGCCAAAGGCGACTAAAAATGTGGCAAGGGTATGAATGCGGTTGGAGACGCGATCAATACCAAACAACATAATGCCGAGGAAAGTGGCCTCCAGAAAAAATGCGGTCAGTACTTCGTAGCCGAGCAGCGGGCCTGCAATATTGCCCACGGTTTCCATATAACCCGGCCAATTAGTGCCGAATTGAAAACTCATGGTAATGCCGCTCACTACACCCAGTGCAAAACTCAGGGCAAATACTTTTACCCAAAAGCGATAGGCGCGCATCCATACTTCGTCGCCACTGAAGTTGTAGCGCACTTTGAAATAAAACAAAAACCAACACAGCGCGATGGTGATGGTGGGAAATAAGATGTGAAAGGAAATATTTGCCGCGAATTGAATGCGGGAGAGCATAAGCGTTTCGAGCATGACGGGTACCTCGGTCAATTATTTCGTGGATTCTTTTTTGCCACCCAATAAACGGTCTTTCATATCGAGCACTTTGCCAATACTGCTACCAAGCTTGAGCAGCTTGCCGAGGTTGGCGGAATCGAGCCGTTGAATTTCCTGCGTCCAGAGCGTGATCATTTCGATCAACTCGTGCATTTCACGCATACGCTGTTGTGCGTATTCTTCGTCGGCATTGGCGGGTTTTTCGATCAGCAAATTGCGCAGGGTTGAGAGTGTCGGATCAATCTCACGCTTGCGACGCTGTTCGATCAAGGTCTTGGCGATGTCCCAGACATCGCCCGGCGCGGAATAAAATTCTTTGCGCTCACCGGGGCGATGCTGCAGTTTCACCAGCTCCCACGACATTAATTCTTTTAAACCCATGCTGACATTGGAGCGGGAAATACCCAGTGCCTCGGTCATATCGTCGGCGCATAGGGGTTCTTTGCTCAAGACTAACAGGGCATACATCTGCCCGACTGTGCGGTTGATCCCCCAGCGGCTCCCCATTTCACCAAAATGGAGGATGCAGGATTGGATCATCGGGGTGAGGGTAATAGACATTTGCGAGATTCCTGTAATTTCAGTAATTACTGAAATTACAGGAATCATTGATTTGGGTCAAGATGAAAAGCACTTCATTGTGCGTTTGCGGAACTGGTGTAATTGCGAAGCTTGTGTAATCGAGGAGCTAGGGCAATGTGGATTCTTTAGGCGGCGGCTATTGCCCCCACTTCATTTCGCCCATGATGACTTTTGCACTTAAACCCAAAATGCTGTCGCCACCAATAGTGGGGTAGCTGGTTTTCATCTTGGCAATCAATTCAGCGGAATTGATTGAGGATTTGGCGGCGGCCTCAAAGTCCTTAATGTAGTTGCGGGTAAAGTTAACGGCATCAAGAGTCATTGGTTTGTCGCCCAGCATGTGGCCTGCAATGACGGTTTCCGGTTGTAATTTTTCAATTGTATCGAGCGTTTTGTACCACTTCTGACGCGACTCGGGCGTTTGGGTATCCGCTAAAAAAACATGCATGTTGTTAAATACCACTACACCACCCAACATGGTTTTGCTGGAGGGAATCCACACAAAAGTATGTTTGGGATCGTGGCCATCAATACCGACTATTTGTACTTTTTCACCATCAATCATCAATGTGTCGCCTTGCAGCACCTCCGGTACAACCAGTGTTTGCGGTGCATTTTCTTTGAGGATCGGCCCCCAATAAGCCTTTTTCGGCTCCATGGATGCTTTGATATAGGCTTGGGTATTTGCCGTGGAAACTACCTTGGCATTGGGGTAGGCGGCGGTGATGACATCCAGGCCAAAATAATAATCAGGGTCACCATGGCTGATATAAATAGTCGTTAATGTTTTACCGGATTTTTTGATCAGCTCAACAACCGACTGCGCATCATTCCGCTGGAACTGGGCGTCAACCAAAATGGCTTCCTTGGGGCCGGTAATTAATACCGAACTCACCGGGAACATGCTTTTTTCCTGAGGATTAAAGAGGGTGGTTTCCAATGTTGCACTGAGTGCCTGTGCGGCGCCAGTCACCATGGCAAAGAATGCACCTGCCTTAATTAATGTTGATGAAATTTTCATAGTAGCCTCTAAAAATTGGGTTGGTAGGTTTGTCCTGGAGGTGGACTTTAGGCTGATCAGGTCGCGTGAAAAATAGGCTATGATCTAAATCATCTTTCGCTTAAACAGAACAATACTATGCAACTTGATCGATTAAGGCGGATGGCGCTATTTGCGATGGTGGTGCGCCACGGTTCCTTTTCCTCCGCATCGCGCGCGTTGGATTTGGCAACCTCAGTGCTGAGTTCCGCCGTCAGCCAGCTTGAAGAAGAGCTGGGTGTGCGCCTGCTAAACCGCACCACGCGCAGCCTGTCGCTCACCGAGGCGGGACAGCTGTACCATGAGAAATGCGTGGAGATGCTTGCAGCGGCGGAGACTGCCGAGGAAATGGTGGCCGGTGGTGTGGGCGAAATTGCCGGGCGGTTGCGTATTTCTGCGGCTTCCGATACGGCACAAAAAATTCTATTACCAGCGCTGGCGCCACTCGCCCGCCAGCACCCTAAATTGCTGCTGGATATTGTGGTGGATGACCGCATCGTGGATATGACGACGCAAGCCATCGACCTGTCCATCCGCTCCGGCTGGCTGCGCGATTCATCGTTAGTGGCGCGCAAGCTGGCTGACTTGCACGAAATGTTGGTGGCATCGCCGGATTATTTGCGTCGTTTTGGTGTGCCTGATTCGCCCGAAAGTCTGCGCGAACATCGCATTATTGGCTTTAATCGCTTTGCGGAACCGACCACGCTCACCTTCAAAAGTGCCACAGGTGAAAGCGCGCGTATTGTGCTCACTCCCGGCGCCATGACCGACAATGTGGCGATGCTGCGCGATTTTGCCGTGCAGGGTTTTGGCCTCGCCCGCTTGCCGAGCTATATGGTGCAGCGCGAGCTAGCCAGCGGCGAGCTGGTTTTGCTGTTGCCCGATTGGGCGCTGCCCGGCGCGGGCATTTACGCTGTAACTTTGAAGCGTACACTTCAGCCACCCAAGGTGAGTGCGGCGATTGAGGCTATTGGAAATTATCTTGCTTCGTTACACGTCCCGCGTAAGTATGGTTGATGCTGCGTTCATCCTTGAAATCAGCCGTGCATGTGCTTCATGTGCCAAGTTTATTCAGCTATAAATTTTCTTTAACTGATCTGGCTCTTAGGTTCGAAACATAGACGTTGTCTGGCTCCAGCGCAGCATTATTGTTCACCGCACCTATCCACTCCTGTGTCGTTGCGACAGCGGCAAAATTGGAGTGGAACACGGTGCTAAAAACCCGATGTATTTCTTCTGCACTCGCTTTTCCGCCGGCATTTTCATAGGGCAAGGCGCCGGTGGCATCTGATAAATACTCCACTTTGTAGCCTTCATGGGCCGCGTGATAAATAGTCGATGCATTGCAGTTGTGCGTCATATAACCGGTGATCGCCAAGGTATCTATGTTGTTGGCCGACAACCATTGTTTGAGATCCGTGCCCGCAAAAACATCGGCCATGACTTTGTTGATGTGATGGTCTGCCGCAATTTCTTTAATCGCGGAATGCAATTGCCAGCCATGAGACCCTTTAGCGAATATGGGGGATTCTTCTGGAGCGTCATGTTGCACAAGGATAACGGGCGTTTTGTTTGCACGAGCCGTTTCAATTGCTAACAAGATATTGGGCAGTGATATTTCGACGGGCGGGTATTCAATCGGCATATTGCCGGTGAAGTATTCGTTTTGCACATCAATAACAATTAAGGCGCGGCGAGGGCTTACAGACATTGTATTCTCCTGGGATTGTTTGATCGTAAGGCTGTTTTGATGTGTTCATTGTCGCCAGCTTGTGGAGTAGAAAATAGTGGCCTGAAAGACATTATTCGATACAATCAGGCCATGAAAAAAGAATCTCCCCATTTACGACTCATCAATGTGGCGGTCATCGCCTTTGACGATATAACGCCATTCCATTTATCGGTACCGAGCATTGTGTTTGAGGCGGATCTTGGCAGCACTGCCGAGGTTAAGTTCAAGGTCACAGTTTGTGCGGAGAATGAAGGCCTTTTGAGTACCTCCAGTGGGTTTACGATTTCCACAGAACATAATTTATCGACAGTGGCTCACGCGGACATAGTCATCATGCCCAGCTGGTATGACGACTATCGCAGTGCGCCTACTGCGTTGCTTGATGCTTTGTGTTCAGCACATGCACGCGGCGCGCAAATAGTGGGCTTATGCTTGGGTGCATTTCCGCTTGCTGAGGCGGGGCTGCTGAATGGGAAAGGGGCGACAACACATTGGCTGGCGACTGGCGAACTGGCCAGCCGCTATCCCGATATTCATGTCAATCCGGAAGTCTTGTATGTGGATGAAGGCAATATCATTACCTCGGGTGGTGTGGCGGCAGGGCTTGATTGCTGCCTTCATATTTTGCGCCACATTGTGGGTGCTGAGGCCGCCAACAAAGTTGCCAGAAGGCTGCTGATTGCACCTCATAGGGATGGTGGACAAGCACAATTTATCGAGCGGCCATTGCCCATCTCCGGCAGTGACAATCGCTTGTCACAGATTCTGGAGTGGGTGGGGCATCATCTGGATGAACCGCATAGCGTCGATTCGTTAGCGGAGCGAGCGGCCATGAGCCGCCGCAATTTTACGCGGCATTTTCGCCAGCTTACCGGCACCTCGTTCAAACAATGGCTGTTAAACCAGCGCTTGTCCTATGCACAGCGAATACTTGAAAGTGGTGACCTATCAATTGAGTCCATTGCGCAGACAACCGGTTTCGGCACGGCTCTGTCGCTCCGCAAGCATTTTAAAAGCGCTTTTCGTACCTCGCCGTCGGTTTATAGGCGATTGTTCAAGCAGGAGACTTCAACACCGGCAGCGGAACGCTAAGATCGGCCAAGCTCGCCTCGTTGTATTTTACATTCCCCATAATTGTTTCATTCGGCACTGCGTCGCCCCAGGTTTTCATTGACTCCAGCACATCGCGTAAGCCTTCTCCTAACGGGGTTAGTTCGTAAACAACTCGCGGCGGTGTTTCTGCATAGGCTGTGCGAGTGACCAATCCGTGTGCCTCAAATCGTTTCAGCCGGTGAGTCAGGGTGTGCGCGCTTATACCCGGTAGTGCATCCCGTAATTGCGTGAAGCGCTGGGGGCCAAGGAGCAATTGCCGCACGATTAAGGTCGCCCATGGCCCATCAAGAAGGACTAAAAACCTGGCAACTCCACAGCAGGGAACTTTATTTTCATTCATGGCAAAAATTCTCTAATAGTGCATTTGACGTAACCAATCTTAGCATAGCACCATTAATACTCTGTTTAATTAACTATTGAGGAGTATTTATGACATATGTAGTTCACGGCGCAACCGGCGCACAAGGATCACCCTTGTTTAGAAAATTAGCGGCTGAAGGTAAACCGGTAGCGGCTGCCATTAGAAATCCACAAAATCTCGGTACGGGTTCAGCTGTAGCGGTTGATCTCATGTCGGTTCAATCCTTGGTTGCAGCTTATTTAGGTGCAGAAGGTGTTTTTATCCATCTGCCATTAGGGCCTGAAAGCCTGCGCCTGCAATACGCACACAATATCGCAGAGGCAGTTGGGCTCGCGCGCCCTAAGCGGGTGGTAATTTCTACTAGCGGGTGGGCATTGGGTGATTCAGAGGATAAGAGCGCGCTAGCCGAGTTGATTCGTAGAGTTGAAGCAACAGGCGTCTCTACCGCGATAATTGCGCCACGCTTATATCTCGAAAACCTGCTGTTACCGATAGTGATTGAGGCAGTGAAAACCGAGGGGATACTCCCTTATCCACTTCAGGCAGATTACCCGGTTTCCTGGTGTTCGCATCTGGATGTTGCTGATATCGCAGCCGCCCTTTTGACGAACCATGCGATCACTGGAGTCGTTGAGATTGGTCAGTTACCGGCGGTCACCGGTGATGAACTTGCGAAAGCATTCGCCAATCATTTTGGGCGAGACGTCAGCTACGTGAGTTTGACCCCAAAAGAATTTGGAGCGCGCTTGGCGGTATTGTTTGGCGAGGCGGTAGCGGCCGACGTTGTGGCAGGTTATGAAGCGAAAGCGCTAACCACGGATTCTGCGATCGATGTAACAACAAGTGCGCAGCAGCTATTGGGCATTAATCCACGCACAGTTGAACAGTGGTTGGTTGATATTGGAGTGTGAGACGAGTAGATAATTGAGCGGGTTTTTATTGGCAGACGTAGCTCAATTAGTGGCAATTAGAGATAGTCGTTGGTTATCTTGGTAGCCTATATTCTCCGATTGAACCCCATCACCCGAGCCGATACTTATGTTAGATGCCGTTACCCTCGATCAACTTCGAACCTTTATTGCCGCTGCCGAGACGGGCAGTTTTTCGGCGGCAGGGCGCAAGATAGATCGCGCGCAGTCGGTGGTGAGTCAGTCGCTGGCCAATCTGGAATTGCAATTGGGTGTGAGCTTATTCGATCGGGCGGGGCGTTACCCGCAGCTCACCGCGCAGGGGCGTGCGCTGCTGCGTGATGCCTATGTCGTGGCCGATAATATGGATGGATTTAAAGCGCGGGCGTCTTCATTGCGTGAAGGGGTGGAGGCGGAAATTTCTGTTGCGGTGGATGTGATGTTTCCAATGGATGGACTTGCTCGCGCGGTGGGGTTTTGTCGCGATGTATTTCCGGATACGCCATTGCGTGTATATGTAGAAACGCTTGGCGGTGTCATTCAGCCAGTGTTGGATCGGGTTTGTAGAATCGGCATTATCGGCACTTTGCCATCGGTGCCTGATGAGCTGATGTCCGAGCCATTATGCGATTTACCCATGGTGACGGTGGTTTCCGCAACGCATCCGTTGGCCGCTATTCAACGCCCCTTAACCAGCGCGGAACTGGCGCAACAGGTGCAATTAATTCTCACCGACCGCACGGCGTTATCGGACGGGAAAAGTTTCGGTGTATTGTCGCCCCTGACCTGGAAACTGGCAGATCTTGGCGCGAAGCATGAATTTCTAAAGGCGGGTTTTGGTTGGGGGCATATGCCTTTACATCTGGTAGAAGCCGATATCGCCACCGGCCAGTTGGTAAAAATTCTGATTGCGGGCAGTGAGCGGCAGAGCGCAGCCTTAACTATGCGCATTGTCTACCGCAAGGATTTGCCGCCCGGCCCTGCAGGCCGTGCGTTTATCGATCAACTCAAAAGCTGGGATATAAACGCTCTGCCTGCAGGGCCGGGTGGATCATCCGCGCGATAAACCAATTGCATGCCCATAAACATTTCAGCGGCTGGGATACTGTGCAGTTGAATGCTCACCAATTCCCCGGCGGCAATATCTTTTTCTACCATATGCAAGGGCATATGCCCCCAGCCAAAGCCCGCTTTTAAAAAGGCGCGTTTTGAACCCAGGTCAGATAAACGCCACATCAAGGGTGACATCACCCCATAGTTTTGCCCGCTCGACAATGCCGTGCGGTCAGTGAGGATCAACTGTACATGGCGTGCGAGTTCCGTATCGCTAATTAAACCTTGTATGGAAGCTAGTTCGTGTGCGGGACTGACGACAGTCACAAACTGAATTCGCCCCAATGGTTCCGCGACCAATGATTCCGGCACAATCGGCAAAGAGCCAATAATGCCCAGCCGACAACTGCCATCAAGTACTAACTGCGCAACGCCGCCTAACACCTCCACATACAGCCGCAGCGGTGTATGCACAAAATTATCCTGACAATAACCGGCCGCTTGGGTCAGTTTATTCATGGGATACATCACATCCACCGCCACCGATAGCTCGGGTTCCAAGCCTTCGTACAGCGATTGCGCCCGCGCTTTAAAGGCATCCATATTCTGCACAACCGCGCGCGCATCAACCAATAAGGACGCGCCGGTTTCGGTCAGTTTGGGGTAGCGCTCACTTCGATCGAACAGCACCACACCCAGCTGTGACTCCAAATTGGCGAGGGTCTGACTCACCACCGATTGCGCCCGCTTGAGCTTGCGCCCCGCCGCCGAAAAGCTGCCTTCCTCTGCTGCCGCAATAAAGGTACGCATTTGGTCCAGTGTGACGTTATCCAGCATATATCTAATTTCCCGATACTTATCATCCAATAATATAGGATTTTCAGTTTGATCTTCTAGCCATAAGCTGTGTTCATTCCTTGGTGAGAGCACAAGGACAACCAAACTGGAAGCTGGAGAGATTTATGAATATCGCCCTGAACATCAAGCCTAACGTACAAGATCAGAAGACAGTGAGTTTCCGCAGCATTGTTGCACGCACCACCGGTAGAACTCACGGGGTGATTACCCGCCTCATGAGCCCGTCAGATTTAGGTCAACTTGTTAAACCCTTTGTATTTCTGGATTACGGTGTTATGCCGCCCTCAAAAGCGCCCATTGGCATGCACCCACACTCAGGCTTGGCAACTCTGTCATTGCCCATCACCGGCGGTTTTGGTTACGAAGATACAACCGGTAAAAGCGGAATCGTTAACGCCGGTGGTCTGGAGTGGATGAAAGCGGGCAACGGCGTTTGGCACGATGGTTATGCCGCCGGTAAAGAGCCGCTGGAATTTTATCAACTTTGGTTGGCGCTGCCCGCTGCCGAAGAAAACGCACCAGCGCAAAGCCAATACATCACAGCAGAAGAAGTACCTGTCGTCGGTTCGGTCAAAGTTCTGTTAGGCCAATATCAACACGCACAAAGCCCGATTCGTTCAGCGCCCGGTATCAATTACTTTTTAGTGCAATTAAAAGATGGCGAGGTGTGGCGTTACGAACCCCAAGCTAATCAAAACGTTGCCTGGCTCTCGGTATTTCGCGGGGAGTTAAACACACCCGAAACGGTGCGCAAAGGTGAGATGGTGGTATTTGCTGAGTCCACCAACGTAATCACCATCCGCGCCAAGGGTGATAGCGCTTTTGTTTTCGGTGCCGCGATTAAACACCCGCACGAATTGGTATTGGGTTACTACTCGGTGCACACCTCCAAACAAGCGCTACAGCAAGGCGAGCAGGAAATTAATCGCATTGGCAATCAGCTGCGTTTGATGGATCGCATTTAAGCATCGTTCACCACAATTTTTTGAACACCCAGTACATCGGCTTTTGGGGCGCCGCTGACCGGGAAATTTATCGCCCCTTTTTCGCTTAATTGTTTTTTTATCTTTTAATTTTTTATCCTTGTATGGGACGGAGTTACAACATGAGTATTGGAATTATTGGTTCAGGTGCATTGGGTTCAAACTTGGCACGCGCATTTGCTAAAAAAGGTATATCGGCCACTATTGCGACTCGTCGTGGCCCAGAATCTTTAGCTTCACTGATCAGCGAAGTTGGTCTAAGCATTAAAGCGGGCACTGTGGCAGAAGCGGCCAGTGCAGACATCGTTATTGTTGCTGTGCGTTTTGAGGATTTGGGTACAGCGCTGGGCCATTTACCTGCCTGGAATAATCGCATTGTTGTTGATGGCACCAACGCTGTGGCGTTTTTAGAGCCAGGCTCACCGGAAACCCAAGACCCAACCAATCCACTTGCGGCCTATGGCATCAAAGCGATTGACCTTGGCGATAAACAATCGAGTGAAGTATTCAGTACTTTTGTGCCGGGTGCTCGTGTGGTGAAGGCGTTTAATCATCTGGATGTAGCAGCACTAGTCGAGCCTGAATTATCGGGCGGTCAGCGCGTATTGTTTTATTCCGGTGATGACGCAGCAGCAAAAACAGAAGTGCGCACACTGATCGAAAATACCGGCTTTTTCCCGGTCGATTTAGGTTCACTGGCAGTGGGCGGGCAGTTAGCGGGCTTGCCGTTTGGTTCTCTCTCGGCGATTAATTTTATTAAAGTTTAATTTCACTAAGGTGTTTGTCTCGCGCTGGATTTTATTTTCCCTTTCAGCTTCGGAATTTTCCAGCGCAGGCTAAGGTTCGCTAGCGAACAGACACCGAGGGCTCCGGCTGAGATGGTTAGCGTATTACTGGTGCCGCTGTGGCACCAGCCGCCCCACATCCATTTTTGGATGGGCGCGTTACCCAGCGGAGAATTCTTATGATACGTACAGCGACAGCAGTCTGGACTGGCACCTTAAAAGAAGGAAAGGGTTATATATCTACCCAGAGTGAAGTCTTATCTAACACGCAGTATGGTTTTAATACTCGCTTTGAGGACGGCCCGGGCACTAATCCAGAAGAGTTAATTGGTGCCGCGCATGCAGCCTGTTTCAGCATGGCATTGGCCGCGCAGTTAACCGAAATGAAATTGGTCATTACACAAATTCAAACCAATGCCCAGGTCACCCTGGAGCAGTCAGGCAAGGATTTCACTATTACAAAAGTGCATCTGGATTTACAGGCAAAAGTCGCCGATATAGCGGCGGATGAATTTGAAAAAATCGCCAACAAAGTAAAAGAAGCTTGCCCCGTTTCCAAAGTATTAAATGCACAGATTAGTCTCACTGTTAATTTGGAAAATTAAAAAATTTTTTGGCCTTATGTTTGTTTTCGCACTGAATAGATATATTTTTATTTATATAGTGAATTCGTAAAGTGCTATTTTCAATTGAATTGGAGTTGTTCACTGACGATATTGAATAGGCACTTGTGTTAGGGGATTGTTTGCGAATGATCAACAAAGAGTCCCGATCCTGAATATCATTCATCGAGGAAATCATCATGAATAAAGATCAAGTGAAAGGTACAGTAAAGCAGGCTGCCGGTAAGGTACAACAAAAAACCGGTGAAGTTATTGGTAGCGAAAAACAGCAAGTCAAAGGTGCTATTAAGCAAGTGGAAGGAAAAGTTCAAAAAGGAATTGGTGATTTGAAAGAAAATCACAAGTAAGTAGTGTGCAAGTGAGCAACGCTCAAGGAGAGTAGTCAGAACTTATAGTTCTGCTGTCGCAAAGGAATGCGTTCCTTCCCCCTCGCTTCGCCGAGTTTACGTTATTGGTGGCCGCTGTATATACTGGCTGGACTTGTATCGCCCGATATATCCATCCCCTGTGCACCAATGAGATAAACATGACCGGCTCCCCTGTTTCCGATTTAACCAGCTTTATTGCTATGTGCCAACAAACTGCCAGCAATGGTGCGTTGCAGCGTTTGGTCTTATCCAAATACAAAGGTGCAGAAGAAGAGTTGACTCGGGTGGTAATTCGCCCCGTAGAAATCAAAGCGCAAACATTACTCTCCTTTTTATACGAATACCGCACTAACCATGTGACCAAAAATCTGGCTGTTGATGAAGCGATGACGCAATTGCAGCAGTGGCTGGGCGGCGATTTTCATAATGCCCATATGATTACTGATGAATGGGAAATCCAGCTAAGCTTTAGCAAAAAAGGTAAGGTGCTGATCAATAAAAATCGCAACAAAAACTCACCAGCGGAGGGCGATAAAACATCTACCCAAGTCGAGCTGGCGCACAATCGCACCAAGCTACGTTATGTGGAGCAGGATCGCCCCTATTTACGCGAGTTGGGCATCACGGATGCGAATGGCCAAATTATTCCGGCTATGTCGCGCAAGTGGAAACAAATTAATAAATTTATCGAGGTGCTTTCTACTGCAATCCAGCAAACGGGGTTGGATAAACGCAGCGAATTACACATCGCCGACTTCGGTTCAGGCAAAGCCTATTTAACCTTTGCGGTACACGATTATTTAACCGCGAATCTCGGTGTAAAAACTCAGGTAACAGGTGTGGAGTTGCGTCAGGGGTTGGTGGATTTATGCAATCAAACCGCGCAGAAGTTAGCCCTTGCCGGTATTAAATTTGAACAGGGTGATGTGCAACATTTTTCCGCGCAGGGTATTAATATCATGATCGCCTTGCACGCCTGCGATACCGCGACCGACTACGCGCTCAATATGGGGATTCGCACCGGTGCAGACATTATTATGTGCTCGCCCTGCTGTCACAAACAAATTCGCCCGCAACTAAAAAGCCCCGCACTGCTGGCGCCCGTATTGCAACACGGTATTCACTTGGGGCAAGAAGCAGAAATGATTACCGATGGTTTACGTGCGCTCTTGTTGGAAGCCCATGGCTATGACACTAAAGTGTTTGAGTTTATTTCACTGGAGCACACCAGCAAAAATAAAATGATCCTCGCCCAAAAACGAAAAGCCGCACGTGATAACGCCGAGGTGCTACAGCAAATCGCAGATATTAAAGCGTTTTATGGTATCCAAGAGCATTGTTTGGAAACGCTGCTATTAAATTGAACCTGCTGTTCTAGCGTTTATATTGAGTAGGGCAGTAGCCGCGATTAATCTCGGGTGAGCGCAATAATAGATGTTTGGTTTTGCGCCCGCTTACACGTTCACGCCATAGTCGAAACGAAGCGGGCTTTAGTTCGCGGCGCATCAGTTTGCGCAACTCGGGTTCACCCAGGCCGTAAAGTTTTTCTATGGCTTCGAAGGGGGTGCGATCCTCCCACGCCATTTCAATAATGCGTGAGATGTCTGCTGGAGTGTGTGGAAATTCGTTGTGCATATGCGTACCTGTGAGTCTGGTTACTGGTACGTGTTATGGCGTTGCCAGATCACTGCCACATAAAAAAGCCCCGGTCAGTTAGTTGGCCGGGGCTTTTTATTTTTATCTTTGCGCTTATTTCAAATTCATACAACTCGCATAATAACTCACGCTGGCGGGCCAGTCGGAGAAAATGCCAATCACACCCACATCTTTCGCTAGCACATGCAGTGCATCCATCATGTCGCCATCGTTATTGATGGCCGGGTTGATAGTTTGGTAATACCAACCTCCACCATTTTTTAACGGGCCTGAGCGCTCAAATGACCAGGTAATCATTTTTAGCCCGGCTTTTTTGGCGTGGCGTGCGTATTCTGAAGGGATGATTTTATTGTTGTTATCCAACGCTAACAGCACCCAAATAGGTGGTGCGACAATATTGAAGCCTTCGTCGGCATACATTTGTAATTCACTGGCTGTCGGTAAATCGACGATGCTATTGGCATCGTCTAAATAGATGGCTTGTTTACCAAACGCAGGTTCGTTGTTAATCCAGTAGCGAATGTCCTGAATGTCGAACGATTGTGGCCAGACATCGCGCGCTTTTACGCCAGCTGCTTTGTATTCATCAATCATTTGTTGTGCGTACATGGCTTGGGTGTAGGTGCCTTCAAACGGCATGGCAACGCTGGCCGATTTCAATTCTGGGGTCATTTTTACACCGAGCTTTTTAAACAACTGAATACTTTCCGCGTGCGTAAGCAGTGTGCCTTTGTCGGCGTATAAGTCGGTGCGCCAGCTAGCGGTGCCTTTCAGGTATTCATCCACAGTGGTTGCTTTGGGGTTGAACGCATCCATTTTTCCTTGCAGGGTTTTAAATTCAGCGAGGGTGATATCGCTGGTGCAGCAATTGGCGCTGGCTGCTTTGCCGCTTACCGGATCAAAGGGTGAAAAATTCTGGCTGCATTTATTGGCGAGGGGCGTGGCGAGAATATTGGTAGTGGTGTGCAAATCGCACTGCGAGTGACGGCATACCAGTTGTTTGTCTTTAGTGAAGGTGACATCACACTCCATAATGCCTGCGCCCATTTTCGCTGCGGCTTCATAGGATTCTTTGGTGTGCTCGGGAAATTGTAAGGGCGCGCCCCGGTGACCAATCGAAAAATCGGTTTTTCTAACCGGGCGATTCATGCAGCTTTGTAATTTCTTTTTCAGCGCACTGTCATCCATGTCATTGATTAAAAATAATGGGCGAGGGCCGAGCTGGATACTGGCGTTATTATGTTTGTGTTTGTCGTACTCATCATGGTGGTCGTGTTTATCCTTATAGGCAGCGGCGCTGCCGGCCATTAATAGCATCAATAGCATACTGCTGGTTAATACATGAATTCGGCGTAGCATGTGAACCTCCTTGGGCCAGTGTTGGATGTTGCAGGCTCAACCCTAGCCTTCAATTATGAAAGTAATTTGCCGATTTGATGACAGCTTCGCGATGCCGGGTCATTTTGTGCACTTTATCGCAGTGGGTGAAATAGCGTGAAATACCAAAATCCCCAATTTGCGATAGGCTTATGGCAACTCCCCCATTATTGTTTTAAGGATTCTGATTGATGGTTACTGATCTGCGCCAGCTTGTTATCCAATTGCTCGCCTGCACCACGGCGGGCGAAGCCAAGCCAATTGTCGACGAACTGGTGCGGCGCTTGTGTGCTATCACCGGGCTGGAATTGCACCCGTCACTCTTTTTGGATGAGCATGCCACTGTCACCGCGCAGGGCAAGGCAGTGTCACCCACCACAGCGGCACAGTGTGCTGAAGATGTGCAGCGCACGCGCATTTTTATGCAGGGTGTTTACGCGGCGATCCAACAAAAGCTGCAACACCATAATCATCAAGTCAATCATCAAGCCATCGATGTGTTGTACGCCGGCACTGGCCCTTTTGGTTTATTGCTGATTCCCTTGTTGCCGTTATTGGATGCAAGACAGCTGCGGGTAACGCTGTTGGATATTCACCCGGAGTCACTGACAAAATTACAGCGGTTGATAGATTTTTTGGATGTAAGTAATTTTATTGTGCAGGCTGAATGTGCCGATGCTTGTGAATGGCAGAGCGCCAAAAAGTTTGATCTGATTATTTCTGAAACTATGCGGCAAGGTTTGATACAAGAGCCGCAAGTCAGTATTTTTAGTCATCTGCAACAATTTTTAAAAGCGGATGGTTGGCTGATACCGGAAATTATTCGCCTGAATTTATGGTTGAGCGCTGGCGCTTTTCCCGCAGGGAATGAATGCAAAAATCCTGATGTGCATTTGGGGTCGGTATTTCAGCTGGACAAGACTACTGCGATGCAATTAGGTAATGGGGATACTGCTTGTGCACAGGGCAGTCTATTGGTGCCTGACTATGACCTGCTGTTGCAGGATTTAAAATTAACTACCTTTATTCAAGTGTTTGGCGCTTATCAGCTGCACGACAATCAATCGCAGCTTACCTTGCCACTGTATGAACGTAACGCACGAGTCTTGCCCAATTCAGTGCTGCATTTTCGCTACGCGCTTGGCGTTTATCCCCAATGTGTCTTTACCTATGAGAAATTGCCCGAGCTTACCGATTGCGCATTGCCTGATAGTTTGGAAAAAAATAGTCAGGGTATTTATCACGTAAAACGACTGTGGCACAAAATCCAGTTGCGTAAACAGGCGAACTCGTCTGCGGCAGCGCGGCAGCAATTAACCGCCGTTCCCGACAGTGAATGGCTGTTGGATCGCATTTTATTGGACCAGTTGGGTGTGGGGCTTGAGCCTGCCATGCAACAACTCTATTCAGCTCGCACACTGGTCGATATTGAATATTGGCTCGCCAGTGCCAATGCTGGCACGCTTGCGCCGCAACAAGTTGAGCGCACCAATAGTGCGATACTCAATTTTATCGAAAATAAACACGAGGCATTGAAGCCCGAATTTGGGTTGCCGCTGAATGATGAGCAGCTCGCGCACTGGGACGAACAGGGCTACCTGATTGTGCCGGGTGTGTTAGCGGCCAGCGAATCTGCAGCGGCGCGCGCTGCTATTTGGGATTTTTTAGGCATGCACGAACATGATCCTGCAAGTTGGTATCAATCTTCCGCGCAGATGAAAAAAATTATGGTGCAGTTATTTGCCCATCCCGCATTTGAGGTTGCGCGTCGTTCGGATTATATCCGCCGTATTTTCCAGCAGCTGTGGCAGCGCGAGGATCTGGTGATGACAACGGATCGCGTGGGTTTTAATCCGCCGGAAACTGATCGCTGGCAGTTTCCCGGGCCGGGAATGCATTGGGATGTGGAATTAACGGCGCCGGTTCCTTTTGGTACCCAGGCGTTAATTTATTTAACCGATGTTGCCGAACACCAGGGGGCATTTTGTTGTGTGCCGGGATTCCATAAAAAAATTGACCGGTGGTTGGCCGCGCAGCCAGAGGGAATCGATTTGCAACAACAGGATTGGACGCAGTGGCCGGTGAAACCTATCGCGGCCAAGGCGGGTGATTTAATTATCTGGCATCAAGCCTTGCCTCACGGCAGCAGCCCCAATCGCGCCGATTTTCCGCGCATGGTGCAATACCTGAATATGTACCGTTAGCGGTTTGAGCTCGCCCTGTAGCTACAGGGGCGAGCACCGCCAGAGGCAATTATTCGTTGAATGTGTAGGGATTGAACCAGAGTGATGCATCGTCCACCGGCGTGTTTTTGGGCAGCCCCGGGTTATCCAATTTAATCAGTGTGCGGTTTTTCAGGTTGGCCTTGGTCATTACATCTTTTACGGTTGGGTCATTAAAAAAATACGCATCAAAACTGCCATCTTCAATCGCAAGGCGTAGGCCGCGCTCTATATCTTGCGCGAGTTTGGTATTGGTTTTGTTGACGAAAAAATAAAAAGGGTTGGTGTAGGAGAGCAGCAGGTTTTGCTCTACTTCCAGCGCCAGATCCGGGTAGCGTTGCATTTCCGACCAGGGTTCGTGGGCGCCGCGTGGAAAGGCATCAAACCGGTCGCCATCGAGCATGTAAAAAAGTCCTTCGTACTTCAGCACTCTCACCACATTTAAACTATTGGCGGTGAGCACATTGGTGTCTGCCCAAAAGTGCCCTTGGCCCAAAGACACCTGCCGCAAATCGCTCAAGGTTTTAATGCCATTAAATTTATGCTGAGTGCCTTTTTTAATCATCAATACCCGGTAGCCCAGCAGCCCGCGATAAATAGGTATACGAATTGGTTGCAGTTTTTCTTCCAGTTCATTGGTGGTTGCGTACCAGACCACATCCAACTGGTTGTCCATCAGCATGCTTACCATGCGCTCCTCGCTGGTATTGGGCACTGTCTCTTGTACTTTGTAGGATTCGGGCAGTTTGCTGAGCGCCAGTTGCAGTAAACCTCTGGCGTATACCTCAATGCTGTTATTGCCTTGTACTATTCGCAGGGTGTTTGCATGTGCACCAAGCGAAGCGCTGAATAACATTGAAAACAGCAGGGCGCTAAGGACCAAATAGGTGTGACAGGGGCGAGCCTGGGGAGTTTCTGAATGCATGTCGTTTTCATCCACAAGTTTATTGTTATGGTTTATCCGCTGCGGCGAGGCCGGGGTAAATAGTTATATGGTAAAAATGACAATAACACAAGAAAATGAAAAAACCACCGCACCCGTTGAGGTTCCATAGGAAAGGTGCAGTGGTGAAAGCGATTCGTTTCTGTGGTCGCTTGTGGCTGACAAACGGACATTAACGAATGGTTGGAAGCCGGTGTGCAGTGCTGAGAACAACAACTGCTGGGGAGTAGTGATTACCCGCAGCAAAAGCACACCTTTACACGAACAAACCACTGAGTGGTGATTCAGTTGTTTGTGGGGTGTTAATGGCTGTGTGGGCGGCCATTAACGGCACGGGCGATTGTGGGCGCACCCGTGCTTACAGAAACCCTTGCTGCCTAGTTGTCCTTGTCCATGGCGGCGCCGGTTTTGCTGTTCAGGGTTGCAGGCTTTTCGTAGGTGAAGGGCTGCAATAATTCATCGGGCTTGCCTTTGCAGGCTTTTGCTAACAATTCGCGGCGTTGCGCTAATAACAGCCCAATCGCTTCGCTGTGTTGTTCATCGATACCGGGAATGTTGTCTTCTATCAACTGGGTGATGTTGGCAGCAAGTTCCAGATACTTATCGTGCTCTTCTGCGATTTTTCTGTCTTCAAACATACTGCCATCCCGATCACATAACCAAACGGCGACTACTGCCATGGGGTAAATCCTCAAAAGGTTGTTACTGTTTTTATATACAGTATCTGTGGCGGGGCGGGATGTCAACCTGCTTTTTAATCAGCAGTTTTACAGATCAACTCTGTCAACCCAGTTCCCCAACGGATTCGTACCTCGCCCTGATGTTCCCAAAAGCTGGCGTCTGGCCCTTCGTACTTGCTGCCGCTGGCGGCTGGCGCTTGTAGTAGTTCAGCAGCATTTTGACCGTGCTCCAGAATAAGTGTGCCCGGTTCGGTGGCGTAAAATGTGGCGGTAAAGGTAGGTGCTGCGTCGCTCGCGCAGGTAAATACAAAGGGGCCTCGTTTGCTGTTAGCGGCGAACCGTTGGTGCAGGGCGGCAACCGGATCGGGACGCGGCTGGCTGTAGTCGACGTTGTGATCGCAGCTGCCATCATTTTCACAATCATTCACGCCATTTTGGTCTGCATCCCAGCTGGGGTGCATAATTTTGGCGGCGACGCTGGAACTGGCGGCAACGGAAATAGACGCTGAGGACGGAGCAATTTGGGTCTCGGTAGTTTCTTTGGAGCAGGCGCTAAGCAGTGTAATCAGGCTGGTAATAACTGCCGCAGTGCGGTGGCGTGATAGGTTGCGCATAGATTCTCCTTGATCGTGATGGCTGGGTGTTGTGCCTGAGTATACCAGCCGTTGATAATGCCGCTTCTTTTCACCTGCACAGGATTTGCCCGTGTCTGACTCTGCGTTACCTCCCGTTCCATCACCTGAACAGCCATCGCCGGAAAAGCCCTCTTCGGAGAAACCCTCACCGGAGAAACCAACGGGCCCCAAAAGTCTGCTGCGTTCCAGCTTGCTCACGGGTTCCATGACGATGCTGTCGCGGGTGCTGGGGCTGATCCGCGATATCGTATTGGCAAGTGTGTTGGGTGCGGGCGGCGCGATGGATGCTTTTGCCATTGCCCAGAAAATCCCCAACTTCTTTCGGCGTCTATTTGCCGAGGGCGCCTTTTCCCAGGCATTTATTCCGGTGTTATCCGAATATCGCGAGAAAGGTACTCATGCTGCAGTGAAAGAGTTGGTCGATAAAGTAGCCGGTTGCCTTGGTTCGATTTTACTGTTGGTGACTGTGATTGGGGTGTTGGGTGCAGTTGGTTTTGCCTATATTTTTGGTTATGGCTACGCCGATGAGCCAGAGAAGTTTTTGCTATTGACCGACTTGGTGCGCATCACCTTTCCCTATTTGATGTTGATCTCGCTTACCGGTTTTGCCGGGGCGATTTTGAATAGCTACGACCGCTTTGCGATCCCCGCAGTGACGCCGGTTTTTCTCAATGTATTTATGATCGCAGCGGCGCTGCTTGTAGCCGATTTCTTCCCCAATCCCGCCTACGCACTGGCGTGGAGTATTGTTGCGGCGGGTATTTTTTCGCTGCTGTTCCAATTGCCGTTTTTGCGCCAGATCCACCTCTTGCCATCGCCCAAGCTGGATTGGTCGCACCCCGGCGTTAAACGCATTTTGGTGCTGATGACGCCGGCGCTGTTTGGGGTGTCGGTAAGTCAATTGAATCTGCTGCTGGATTCGATGATTGCCACTATGTTGGGTGACGGTGCCGTAAGCTGGCTGTTCTATTCCGACCGCTTGGTAGAGCTGCCGCTTGGTGTATTCGGGGTGGCGATTGCGACGGTGATTATGCCCGGCTTGTCGCGCTTGAGCGCCACGCAATCGGGTGAAAAATTTAGCCAGATGCTCGACTGGGCGATTCGTTTTGTGGTGCTGATCGCGCTGCCTGCCACGCTCGCGCTGATCATTCTGGCGGAGCCGATTCTCTATACCCTGTTCTATCACGGGGAGATGAAGCAGTCGGATATCCTTATGTCCTCTTACAGCCTTAAAGCCTATGCGCTCGGGTTATTCGCTTTTATGCTGATCAAGGTTCTGGTACCTGGCTATTTTGCGCGGCAGGATATGAAATCACCGGTGCGTATTGGCATCATCGCGATTTTTGCCAATATCCTGATGAAACCGCTGGTGGTGATTCCGCTGGTAATGCTCTGGGGGATGGGGCATGTTGGGCTGGCGTTTACCACGGCGATGGCGGCCTACGTAAATGCCTGGTTGCTTTATCGCGGCCTGCGTAAGAGTGAAGTCTACAGTCCTGCCAGCAACTGGCCGGCGTTGTGGTTGCGCTACGGTGCGGCCAATTTGGCTCTGGTGGCGGTCTTGACCGGTTTTCTGTTGCTCTGGAATATCTGGCCCGAGTGGTCGGCGTTGGAGCGGATCCTGCGCTTGATGGTGATTTGCGTGGTTGGCTTTGTTGTCTATCTATTGATGCTGTTTGCCGTGGGCGTGCGCCTGCGTGACTTTAAGGCCCAGCATTAGCAACAATATTGATTAGGAGGGAGGGGCGCGGCTTGCGGGGTAGGCTCAGGTGCCACCGCTCCTGTATACTTCCGCCCTCCATTTTTCAGGCAAATTGGCTGAGGGCAAAACACAGAGTGAATCCAGCGGCACATGCGTTTATTCGTGGGTTACATAACCTGCGCCCCTGGCATCGCGGTTGCGTGGCGACCATTGGCTCATTTGATGGTGTGCATTTAGGGCATCAAGCCATCTTGCGCCAGTTGATTGATGTTAGTCGCTACTACAACTTACCGGCGGTGGTAATTGTATTCGAACCTCAGCCGCACGAATTTTTTTCGGGTGACAAAGCCCCCGCACGCTTGATGCGCCTGCGCGAAAAAGTACAGGCATTACTGGCTGCCGGTGTGGCACGCGTACTCTGCGTGCAATTCAATCAAGCCTTGCGCAACCTGACTGCCGAAGAATTTATCGAAAA
This sequence comes from Cellvibrio sp. BR, assembly GCF_000263355.1. NCBI lineage: Bacteria > Pseudomonadati > Pseudomonadota > Gammaproteobacteria > Cellvibrionales > Cellvibrionaceae > Cellvibrio > Cellvibrio sp. BR. The sequence goes on from NZ_JH668200.1 coordinate 1,200,518, forward strand.
AGTCCTGCTGGATGGTTTGGACATCAAACATTTGGTGGTGGGTGATGACTTCCGGTTTGGCTGTGATCGCCGCGGTGATTTTACGCTGTTGCAAAACATTGGGCGTGAGCGTGGTTTTGGTGTAACGGATACCTGTACTCTGGAGCTTCGGGGTGAGCGTGTTAGCAGCACCCGCATCCGCCAGTTGTTGGAAGTAGGCGATTTTGCACAGGCCGAAATCCTGTTGGGTAAACCTTACAGCATTAGTGGACGCATCGCCTACGGCCAGCAACTCGGGCGCAAACTCGGCGTGCCAACTGCCAATGTGCATTTGCGTCGTTATCGCTCACCGCTGCACGGAGTGTTTGCTGTTACTGCGCGCTTTGTCGATGGCAGCGTGCATCAGGGCGTCGCTAACGTTGGTGTGCGGCCAACTGTTACAGGGGATAAAAAGCCTCTGCTGGAAGTGCACCTGTTTAATTTTTCGCGCAAAGTCTACGGCGCGATGATCGATGTGGTGTTTCATACCAAATTGCGCGATGAAAAAAAATTCAATTCATTGGATGAATTGCAAGCGCAATTACAAACAGATATCAGTCAGGGGCAAGATTATTTCAGGGGCAATAGCCTCAGCTGATTTACAAGTTGCTGAAGATTGTCGATGTTCGGTTTTCGTAAAATGGAATACAAACTATGAGCAGCATTTGGCAACAAATAACCAGCACATTGGTGGCAGAGTTTTCTGACCTAAAAGATGTAAGCGAGATTACCACTCTCGTAACCCGCTTGCTGATGGCAGCATTGTTGGGTGGAATTCTGGGTTTTGAGCGCGAGCAGCGTGGCAAGGCGGCCGGTATTAAAACACATATGCTGGTAGCCATAGGCTCTGCATTATTCGTATTAATTCCCCAGCAGGCAGGTCTTTCAGAGCAAGAGTTAAGCCGGGTAATGCAGGGCATTATTGCGGGTATTGGTTTTTTGGGTGCCGGGGCAATCTTGAAAGGAAATGATGAAAAGGATCTTAAGGGTTTAACAACCGCTGCCGGTATTTGGTTGACAGCAGCCATTGGTGTGGCGGCCGGTTTAGGGCGCGAATCTTCAGCAATCCTCTGCACCTTATTAGCCCTGGCAATTCTGGTCACCATGCCAAAGGTGGTTGATCGGCTTGAAGTGAAAGACAAGCAATAATTTTCTGGCGATTTTCGCTAATTTTTTCTAAACATTTTTGTTAACAAGTTGACCGTGAATCATGATCGATTACAAAACAACACTGAATCTGCCTAACACCGGTTTTGCGATGAAAGCAAACCTCGCCCAGCGCGAGCCGGACATGTTGAAACAATGGCAAGCGAGTGATCTGTACCAACAGATTCGCGCCGCGCGTGTTGGCCGCGAGCAATTTATTTTGCATGACGGCCCACCCTACGCCAACGGCGATATTCATATCGGTCACGCGGTCAACAAAATTCTTAAAGACATTATTGTCAAGAGTAAAACCCTGAGCGGTTTTGATGCGCCCTATGTGCCGGGTTGGGATTGCCACGGCTTGCCGATCGAGCACAATGTTGAGAAAAAAATCGGCAAAGCGGGCGACAAAGTTGATGTAAAAACTTTTCGCAATAAATGCCGTGAATATGCCGCCAAACAAGTTGAAGGCCAAAAGGCTGACTTTGTGCGTTTGGGGGTTTTGGGTGAGTGGGATAAACCTTATCTCACCATGGATTACAAATTCGAAGCCGACATTATTCGCGCTCTCGGTAAAATTGCTGAAAACGGCCATCTGCACAAAGGTTTTAAACCTGTGTATTGGAGTGTGGTCGGCGGTTCCGCGCTCGCGGAAGCGGAAGTGGAATATCAGGATAAAACTTCTTTCTCCATCGACGTAAAATTTGCGTTTGTCGATCAAGCGGGGATTGCAAAAGCAATTACCGAATTAAGTGGCAGCGGAAAAATCTCTTTGGTGATCTGGACCACTACACCTTGGACATTGCCTGCAAACCAAGCGGTGTCTGCCAATGCGGAAGTTGATTACGCGTTAGTGCAAGTTGGCGATGAGCGCCTGCTAATTGCAGAAACCTTAATCGGCAGCGTGCTGGCGCGCGCAAAAATTGAAAGCCATGAAATCGTTGGTCGTGTAAAAGGTGCTGCGCTGGAAAACTTGCTGCTGCAGCATCCTTTTTATGCGCGTCAGGTTCCGGTGATTCTCGGTGATCATGTTACTACCGATGCGGGTACCGGTTTTGTTCACACCGCACCGGATCACGGCGCAGACGACTTTAATGTCGGTGTGAAATACGGTATCGGCACGCTGAATTACATCGACGATCACGGTACTTATCGTCCGAATGTGGAAATTTTCGCAGGCGATCATGTCTATAAAGTCGATGAAAAAGTTATTGCTTTGTTAATCGAAAAAAATGCATTGCTGGCGCAGGCAAAAATTACTCACAGTTTCCCGCACTGCTGGCGCACCAAAACCCCGCTGATTTTCCGCGCAACGCCGCAGTGGTTTGTGAGCATGAGCAAAAACAATTTGCGCGATCAGGTTGCGCAAGCGGTGGAGTCGGTTGAGTGGGTGCCGGACTGGGGCAAGGCGCGTATCGATGCAATGCTCGCCACCTCGCCCGATTGGTGTATCTCCCGGCAGCGCACTTGGGGCGTGCCCATTGCGTTATTTGTAAACAAAGAAACGCAAGAATTGCATCCGGAAACGGCACGCCTGATTGAAGCAGTTGCACAAAAAGTCGAGCAGGGTGGAATGGATGCCTGGTTTGAATTGGATGCCGCAGAATTGCTCGGCGCGGATGCCGATAAATATCAAAAAGTGACTGATACTCTCGATGTATGGTTCGATTCCGGTGTGACCCATTACGCCGTGCTTGCACAGCGCGCCGGTCTGCGTTTTCCCGCCGATTTATATCTCGAAGGTTCAGACCAGCATCGCGGTTGGTTCCAATCATCGCTCAAAACCTCCATGGCGATGCATGCGGTTCCACCTTACAAAACCGTGTTGACCCATGGTTTTGTAGTGGATGCGCAGGGTCGCAAGATGTCCAAGTCGATTGGCAATGTAATCCCGCCGCAAAAAGTGATGAACGATTTGGGTGCAGATGTGTTGCGCCTGTGGGTTGCTGCTACAGATTTCAGCACCGAGATGAGTGTGTCGGATGAAATTCTGAAACGCACTGCCGATTCTTATCGACGTATCCGCAATACTGCGCGGTTTATTTTGTCCAATCTCACTGGATTTAATCCGGCAGCTGATACTGTGCCAGTTGGAAATATGCTGCAACTGGATCGCTGGATTGTGGCGCGCACTGCGCAGTTGCAGCAAGAAATTATCGCTGCTTACGATAGCTACCAATTACATTTGATCTACCAAAAATTGCACAATTTCTGTGTTGTAGAATTAGGTGGTTTCTATCTCGATATTATTAAAGATCGTCAGTACACCGTAAAAGGCGATGCGCTTGCGCGCCGTTCGGCGCAAACTGCTTTGCAATATGTAATTGAAGCAATGGTGCGCTGGATCGCGCCGATTTTAAGTTTCACTGCCGATGAAATCTGGAAAGAAATTGCGGGTGAGCGCGAAGCGAATGTGTTTGTTGCTGAGTGGTATCAGTTGCCCACAATGCCAGCGGACTCCTTTGCTGACAGCTACTGGGAATTGATCGCGCAAGTGAAAGATGCCGTAAACAAAGTGCTGGAAGCAAAACGTACTGCGGGTGAAGTGGGTGGTTCATTAGGCGCGGAAGTGATTTTGTATTGCGATGAAAAATTGCAAATCGAATTACAAAAACTCGCCAATGAATTGCGTTTTGTGTTGATCACCTCCACAGCGGTAATTCGTCCACTTGGCGAAGCGCATAATGCAGTTGCAACCGATGTTGTTGGTCTGCAGGTGGCAGTGAAAAAATCCGAACACGCGAAATGCGAACGCTGCTGGCATCATCGTGCAGATGTGGGTGCAAATACAACGTACCCAACTATTTGCTTGCGCTGTGTGGAAAACGTGGATGGTGCGGGCGAAACCCGTCAGTTCGCGTAATTACTTTTGCAGGGGCGCTGCTTGCCGCGCCCTGTCTGTGCAAATATTTTTATTGGATGTTTATTGGGCTCAGCAAGCGGGGCCCCATAGGTGTTGTCAATAATCAATCATGGTGAAACGAAAATAATGGCAGACAAAATCTACCAAAAATCTTGGTTCTGGTATCTCGTTGCACTGGTGATAGTGGCACTGGATCAAGCCAGTAAACATGCCATAGAAGCAGCGTTTGAATATGGCGAGACGAAAGTCTTTACCTCATTTTTTAATTTCACCTTGGCTTACAATCCTGGTGCAGCGTTTAGTTTTCTTGCCGGTGCGGGTGGTTGGCAGCGCTGGTTTTTTGCCGTTATCGCTATTGCCGCTAGCGTGCTGTTGAGTGTGTGGATTTCACGCACGGCGCAGCAAAAACCGCGCGAGGCTTTTGCGTTGGCATTTATTCTTGGTGGTGCATTAGGCAATCTCTATGATCGTATTGTGCTCGGCCATGTAGTGGATTTTATTGTGGTGCATTATCACGATAATTATTGGCCAGCATTCAATATCGCAGACTCAGCGATTACTTTGGGTGCGGCGGTATTGATTATCGATATGTTATTTAGCAAAGAGAAACCAGCGAATGCGTGAATTAGCAATTGGTCCCGGCACAAAAATCACCTTGCATTTTGCCTTGCAGTTGGACAATGGCGAATTAGTGGATACCAATTTTGAGCGCGACCCGGCGACCTTTACTGTTGGGGATGGCAATCTATTACCTGGTTTTGAGAAGGCATTGTTCGGCATGCTCGAAGGTGAGCATAAAACGGTGGTAATCAAACCGGAAGACGGATTTGGTCAACGCAATCCGAATAATATTCAAGAGATTGCACGCAGCCAGTTCAGCCCGGATTTAGAGTTGAGCGAAGGCCTAATGCTGTCTTTTGCTGACGCGCAAAAAACCGAGCTTCCCGGTGTCGTTGTAAGCTTTGATGAAGATGTGGTGGTGGTTGATTTTAACCATCCCTTGGCGGGTCGCGATATCTTATTTGAAGTCGCTATTCTCAAAATCGAACCGGTTCAGGTGCACTGATCATGACTCAAATCAAACTCGCCAATCCCCGTGGTTTTTGTGCGGGTGTCGACCGCGCAATTGATATAGTGAACCGCGCGCTTGATGTTTTTGGTGCGCCAATTTATGTGCGTCATGAAGTTGTGCATAACAAATTTGTGGTGGATTCTCTGCGCGAGCGCGGTGCAATTTTTGTCGACGAAGTGGATCAAGTTCCTGATGATGTGATTCTTATTTTTAGCGCCCATGGTGTATCGCAAGCGGTACGGCAAGAAGCAGAGGCGCGCGGCTTGCAGGTGTTTGATGCGACCTGTCCACTGGTGACCAAGGTGCATATCGAAGTGACACGCTACAGTCGCGAAGGTCGCGAATGTATTTTGATTGGTCACGAAGGTCACCCGGAAGTTGAGGGCACCATGGGGCAGTACAGTACCAGTAACGGCGGTGCAATTTATTTGGTAGAGGATGAAGCTGATGTTGATGCACTTGTAGTACATGACCCGGAAGACCTTGCCTACGTTACCCAGACCACGCTTTCTATGGATGACACTGCCAAGGTAATTGAAGCGCTACGCAATAAATTCCCCAAGATTCAGGGGCCGCGCCGCGATGATATTTGCTATGCAACTACCAATCGCCAGGATGCTGTGCGTCAGCTCGCGTTAGAGTGTGATTTGGTTCTTGTTGTTGGCTCACCTAACTCGTCCAACTCAAATCGTTTGCGCGAATTGGCCGAGCGCTGTGGAACGGAAGCTTATTTAATCGATGGACCTGAAGATATTAATCCGGAGTGGATTAAAAATCGCACCAGCATTGGTATTACCGCTGGTGCTTCTGCGCCAGAAATTTTGGTGAAACAGGTCATCGACAAATTAAAAGCCTGCGGCGCACAAGTGCCAATCGAAATGGACGGCACTCCTGAAAATATCAGCTTTTCACTACCTAAAGCGCTGCGGCAATAAAACTGCAGCAGCGCAGTTATTTATTATTTAGTTAATTTCATCGCATTCTGTTTTTGTCAGCGTTTTAACTCTGGTTCTTCCTCCCCGCGATAGTACCAGAGCATAACCACTACCCTCTGTGTATGGACAAATTTTGATGGTTCCCACCTGAAATGCGCCGGTGTTATTTATTCCCAGTTTCCTTCCTTCACCGGTGCCAATGAAGGATACATATTTTTCCACATGGGTATTGGCATCGATTTTTACTTTTGTCAGCGCGCTCTTCTCCTGCTTTAAGGTCTCTTCCCCGTTTAGCTCCCCGTCATCATTCTCATCAATAAATAGAGTCCACCCTTGTTTCCAATCTTCCTGGTTTGCAAGTAATACCGTACGTTTATTGCTGGTCACTGCGAGAGTTCGTGCTGACTCTATTGCGCGCAATAGATCGTGCATCGCTACTTTGGTTTGGATGTTTTTGAACTGCTCTGAAAAGCTGGGAATGCCCAGGGCGAGGATGATTGCTAACACTAGCAGGCAAATCATTAATTCAATCAGAGTAAAACCTTGCGGTTTCATGGGGGGACCCTCCGTGGTTGGTTGTCATGGCTAAATAAACATAGCATCAGGTTGTAGCCGTTCATGCTTCCTTGTTGACCGGATATCGCACCCTTGCTCGAGGTATAGAGAGGATGTGATACCTTGAAAGGAATATAAAGTGGTAGAAGTTAATTGTCTAGAGCGACATCAGCCATGGGCGACAACTTTACTTTTGTCTCGGTATTTATCGTAAATAGGCATAGATGATGGGGAAAATAAAAGGTTTCACTCTTGTTGAGTTAATGGTCACCTTGGCTGTTGCTGCGATTGCCCTAGGTATAGCGATCCCAAGTTTTAATCAAACTATGCGCAACAATAGCTCCAGTGGTCTTGGTTCTGAATTGGCGGGCGCGCTTAACTATGCTCGATCTGAAGCAGTGAAGCGGGCCAAACGGGTTTCTATTTGCGCTTCTAATGATGGCGCTACTTGTTTGGCAGCGAACAATTGGAAAGAGGGATGGCTGGTATTTATTGATGATGCGGCGGCAGACAGTACAGCCGCAGTAACCGTGGGGACAGTTTTGCGTTATTGGAGCGATCTTAACCCCTTGGCGGTGATCAGTGCCCGGAAAACCGGTACCGCCACCGATGTCAGTTTTATTCGTTTTAACAGTACTGGGGCGCTAGCTCGGGTGGATCAACTGGGGCGTCGCTTTACCGCTCGGGTGACGGATTGCAAAGGTAATGCCGCTACCCAAATTGATGTAGGTTTGGCGGGAATGTTAAGCACCACCAAACAAGCATGCCCATAGGTGAGGAAGGGTTATGGTCAATAAAAAAATACAATCAGGCGCCACACTTATCGAAGTGGCTATTACTGTGCTAGTGCTTGCAACTTCACTGTTGGCAATGGCGACTTTGCAGACTCGCTCATTACAGTTTAATCAGAGTGCGTTTATGCGCTCACAAGCCAATATTCACGCCTACGACATAATGGACCGTATGCGCATCAACCGCGGTACCGACGGCGATAACCGGTTATCCGCTTATACCGCTGATTATGAGGCTGATCCAGCCGGTAACGCTGTCGCGTCTGCAGACGTTGCAGATTGGCGCGCAAGGCTTGAGAAAGATTTGCCTGAAGGCAAAGGTAAGATTGCCTGTGTGCAGGCAACCCGTATTTGTACCGTCTCTATTAAATGGAAAGACTCTTCGTTATTCGATGAGAACGATGATGATGAGGATGTCGCTGCAGAGGCAACCAGTGAATTTGAATTTACGTCGGTTATTTGAGAGCTGATCTATGAAGAAGCAGAAAGGTTTATCACTGATTGAGCTCATGATTGCCATCACATTGGGTTTGATTTTGATCACCGGTGTGTTGCAAGTATTTATCTCCAGCAAAACGGTTTACACAACCCAGCAAGCGTTGTCGCGCATACAGGAAACCGGGCGCTTGGCTATCGATTTTTTGGCGCGCGATATTCGTATGGCAGGCTATATGGGGTGTGCTACGCGCTCATCGGAAATGAAAGTAACCAATACTTTGAATGACAAGGATAATTATAAATACGATTTTGGCACCGCGATTATGGGGTATACCGCCGCTGCGCTACCTGCAAATCACGGTCTGAGTCCATTGCCCAAAGCCGATACTGATTTTTTTGTGCTGCGTGGTGCTTATGGTTCGGGTGTTCAGGTCAGTAAAAATAACGAATCGGCGCAAGTATTTGTCACGCTTACTAGTAACGAACCTAAAGCCTGTGCAGATGGTTCGACACGAATCAGCGGCATTTGCCAGGGTGACATCCTCGTATTAACCGATTGCACCAAAGCAAAGGTATTTCAGGCAACTAAGGTAACTGTGGCGAGCGATGAGGTAAACCTTAATCACGATGGGTCTGGCGCTAGCCCCGGCAATGCAATTACCAGTTGGGGGGGGAATTCCGGTAATGACGAAGATACCTTTAAACCAGGCGCGGAATTGTTATCTGCCACCAGTATTACTTACTTCATTGCCACTGGCGCCTCTGGGCGTCCTAGCCTCTGGCAAAATGTTAATAACGATAATTTGGAGTTGCTTGAAGGCGTTGATGATATGAGTGTGACCTATGGCGTGGATGATAATGGAGATTATGTTCCGGATGATTATCTACCCGCTGGCGATATAGCGCTGACTAAGTGGGCACAGGTTGTTGCAATGCGTGTTGAGTTATTGGTGAGCAGTATTGATGATGGTGTTTTGCCTGAAACACAAACTTATAGCTTCGCCGGAGAAGACGATATAACTCCCGACCCAGTTGATAGGCGATTACGCCAAGTGTTCACCACTACCGTTGGTATTCGCAGTCGCTCCTTTTAAAACAAATTATGTTCTGGATGTGTTTATGAAACAGCGAACAATTGTAATCAAGCAGCAAACTGGCGCGGTTCTTATTGTCGGCCTAGTGCTCCTACTGATTCTTACCGTTATTGGTCTCGCGTCAATTCGCGGCAGTGATTTGCAGGAGCGCATGGCAGGCAATATGCGTGACCGCAATATCGCTTTTCAGGCTTCTGAAGCGGCTCTTCGCGAGGGTGAAAATATTCTTGATCCTCTTGATTTTCCGGTTCTGCCCAGTTTTACCGGATCCGTTATTGGTTATTGGCCGGATTTAAATAAAAGTTCCAATTACTCCCCCAGTCTGCTGGGTAGCTGGCCTTATATTGAAGGCTCTACTACGGTACGTGGACTGCGCCCTACTATTTGGACTGCGGCGCAGTGGGAAGCAAATAGCGTTCAGTTGGATGAAGATACAATTAGTGGTCTTACTGAACAGCCACGCTACACAATTGAAAAAGTGATAGTGACAGGGCTTGCTGCAAGCCAGGGTAGCGGTGTGGATCACGAGAGTGTTGAAAAGTTACAGGACGCAGAATTTTATCGTATAACCAGCCGTGGGCTCGGTTTGACAGCGGATGCGGAAGTGATTTTGCAATCCACATTTGCTCGTTAATCCAGTTAGTTTTGGAGAATTATATGCACAAAATATCATCTTCTTTTAAAGCGCTCGCCAAAACCTGGATTGCCGCTGTTGCGGGTGGCCTTGCGTTGTCGCTCACGCATATAGCAGTGGCTGAACCACATCAGAGTCCACTGTTTTTGATGGCGCCGGTGAAGCCAATAGTTATGCTGAACATGTCGCGGGATCATCAGCTTTTTTTCAAATTATATGATGACTATGGAGATCTGACCGACCCTAATGGCGGCAATCCAGATACTTCGCCGGATACAACTTACATCACTAAATATGAATACTACGGCTATTTTGACAGTAAAAAATGCTACAAATACAACACAACAGATCAGTTGTTCGAGCCCAAAGAAGCAACTACCAGCGATCACTATTGCACTGCAAATTCGGAGTTATGGAGTGGTAATTTTTTAAACTGGGCCTCAATGACGCGCATGGATGCTGTTCGCAAAATTCTTTACGGTGGGCTGCGCTCCACCGACTCAAGCACTGCTACCGTTTTAGAGCGCGCCTTATTGCCTCATGACGCCCACTCTTTTGCAAAATTTTACGATGGTTCTGACATTGAGAAATTAACTCCGTTTACTGTTCCCAAGTTACAGTCAAATACAGCGGCTACAGGTATTACGATTTGTAATACCACGGCCGATACCGATCTCAACTCCAATCTTTCGCAAACCATCACCAGCCCGCCTTTGCTTAGAGTAGCAAAAGGAAATTATTCGCTGTGGGCAAGCAACGAGCGCTGGCAGTGCAGGTTTGACGGAGCCGGTAACGATAACGTGATCGCCGGTTCCGGAATTTATGCTTATGGGACTGCACCGAGCGCCAATTCGGGCAACAAATTGAGTGTCGCCAGTCTTGCGACCAATGGTGAGTATGTTGCGCGCGTTAAAGTGTGTGTTGAGGGGTTATTGGAAACTAACTGTAAACAATATCCAACTGTAGGTAGTGCTAAAAAACCGATTGGCCTGCTGCAGGAGTTTGGTGAAGATGAAACAATTTTGTTCGGTTTGATGACCGGTTCATACTCCAAAAATAAATCGGGAGGTGTCTTACGAAAAGCGGTAGGCAATATGGCAACTGAGATCAATATCAATACTAATGGTACATTTACGGGCGCGAATGGTGCAATTAAAACCTTAAATAGCCTAAAAATATACGGCTATAACTACGGCACTCCCGGCACGCCCCTTGGTTCTGATGGTACTTATAGCCTCACTGATGCCGGTAACGATAGTTGTCCTGGCGGTATATCGGGGTTTGCCAATGGCACGTGCAGTAACTGGGGAAACCCGCAATCAGAAATTTATTTGGAATCCTTGCGTTATTTGGGTGGGGCATCGGCACCCTTATATTTGGCGGATGATTCTACCCGTATTGCCGGGTTGGGAACGGTGGGGTGGCCTGATTCTGCTGCCGTGCGACCTTTAAATAATGAGAACTATTGCGCCCCTTTGAGTGTTTTACAGTTTAACGCGTCTAGTTCTTCATTTGATGATGATGAGTTAGCTGGTGCGTCGGATATTGGTGTGTTGGATATCAATGCATTAATAGACGAATTAGGCAAGCCCGCCTATGAGAATCTTTCTGGTTCTTACTTTGTAGGTCAAAATAGCGCTGATAAAAACGGTATCTGTACTGGCAAGGCCTTTTCTAAATTATCTGAATTTTTAGGCACCTGTCCTGATGCTCCGCGCTTAAAGGGTAGCTATGCAATTAGCGGATTGGCTCACTATGCCCGCAAAAACGATATCAATTCTGCGGTGAAGGGGACGCAAGTTGTGCGCACCTATGGGGTTGCACTCGCGCCCGCCGTGCCTTCAATTAAAATTCCAGTGCCAGGTACGGCTGATAAAAAAATTGAAATTCTACCCGCGTGTAAAAGTAATCGTACAACCACAACTGTGGACGGCCAAACAGGGCAGCCCGCTACACGAGAGGGTAATTGTGCGATTGTTGATTTTAAAATCGTTCAGAGTGACATTAAGCCAAATAATATTAAAAACACTGCAAAACTCTATGTGAATTGGGAATCCGCGGAGCAAGGTCTCGATTACGATCAGGACGTATGGGGGACACTGGATATTGAAGTTGTAAGTAATGAGGTTCGAGTGACATCGAGGGTTTATACCGCCTCAACTGCTGCATCCATGGGTTTTGGATATGTTCTCAGCGGAACGGCAAATGACGATGGTTTTAAGGTTCATTCCGGATTACGGGACTTTATCGAACCCAATACCTATTGTGATGCAGCGGATAAGTGCACTTGTCGTGTGAATGATGGCTCAGGTCCTTGTGAAATTACGGTGGCGGCAGATGGTACTTTGTCTGGCCTTGCCGTTACTCCTCAGCAGACATATTCAATTGCCACCACCACAGCAAGTGCTCAGGCAAAGTTCCTGAAATCACCACTTGAGTTGGCGGCGAAGTGGGGTGGCTATTCATTAGATTTTGAAAAAGCTGTTAACGACGGCAAGCTCAATCTTCAAGAAGAGATTAAAAAGCAGCCAAAACCCGAAGCCTATTTTTATGCCACCGACCCCCGAACGTTGGAAAAATCCCTTCGTGATGCGTTGAAACTTGCTGCGGCAACCACTGGTTCTTCTGCGACGGTTGCCTCCAACTCAACCCGCTTGGAAGATGAAACCAAGGTATACCAAGCTTTATTCAATAGTAAGGATTGGAGCGGCGCCATCCGCGCGTATCCACTCGAAGAGGATGGCAAGATTGATAAATCCAATATCTCCTGGGATACGGATAAGACCTTAACTGCCTCCTCGACGCGCAAGATATACACCTTGGGTGATAGCGGGCAAGTCAACCTGAGCAGTGCAGGCTGGGCCAACAGTGCTGCGAGCGCACTAAAAGCCGCGTTGCAGCTGTCAACTGAAACTACCACTGATAATGCACAAAAACGGTTTAACTGGTTATTGGGAGCCGAGCAGACCGATATGCGCAAACGCACCAAGTTATTAGGCGATATTGTGAATTCTGATCCCGGTTATGCTGGTGCTGGTAGTCAGCGCTACAACGTCTTGCCCGCTACCTATGGGGCTGCGACTTACGAAACTTATGTGGGCTCCAAGGTGAAGCGCACAAAAGCAGTATTTGTGGGCGCAAATGACGGCATGATGCATGCCTTTAATGCGGAGACGGGGGCAGAGCTGTTCGCTTATATCCCGAGAGGTGTTTACTCCAAGCTCGCCTCTTTGTCGAATGTCAATTACCAGCATACATACACTGTTGACGGCCCTATCTACGTGGGTGATGCCTACATAGATAGCAATAATGATAACGTCAAAGAATGGCGCACTCTGGTGGGGGGAACTTTGGGGGCCGGTGGTCGCGGCGCTTATTTATTGGATGTCACCGATGTGCTTGCCACTGGCGGTGAGCCGCGTATTATTTTTGATATCCATGCTGATGACGCAACGCTGACCTACAAGGACGACTTGGGTTACAGCAACGGTAAGATGCTGATCGTACCTGCGGCTAATGATCGCTGGGTAGCGGTGCTTAGCAATGGTACTGAAAGTACTAATGGTACTGCCAAGTTGATTGCGATAGATGTCGAAAAACCTTCCTCTTTTTTTGTGTCAATTGCGACCTCCGACCAAACTGATAACGGGCTGTCTGGCGCCGCACTTTTACCAAACTCACAGGGTGTTTCTACCTATGCCTATGCCGGTGACTTGAAAGGTAATATGTGGAAGTTTGATCTTACATCTAACTCTATCGGTAGTTGGAAGGCTGCTTTGAGTGGTAAACCGCTCATTACAGTTATGGATTCTAAAGGGACTTTGCAGCCCATTACCGGTACCCCAACCTTGGGTAGAAATGCCCTCAAACCAGCAGGAAGTGGAGCGAACCAAACTCCATCGGTAATGGTTTATTTTGGTACCGGTAAATATTCCGAAGTGGCCGACATCGCCAGTACTGCGGTACAGAGTATTTATGCGATCGCAGACACTAATAGTGCTATTTTGATGACAGCCGCGAACCGCAGTACCACATTAAAAGAAAAAGTTATCACCGTGGAAGCCAATGGTATGCGCACTGTTGAACCGGATGCAACTCCGGTTACTTCAGAGGAACCGGCTGTCGATTGGGATGATTACGATGGCTGGTATCTTGATTTGAGTTACAAAAAGGTGGCTAAAGGTGAGCGTGTTATCGTTAAGCCACTGCTGTTATTTGATCGCCTTATTGTGAACACATTTATTCCATCACCAAACCAGTGTGATTATGGTGGCAGCGGGTGGTTAATGGAGCTAACGGGGGTTGGCGATAAGTTTATCGGCCTCAAAGTGCTGCTAGGTAATGCCAATATAGAGTTAGTTGACCCTATTCTGGGGGATTTGATTCCCATTATGGCGGGTGAAAAAGTAGTTATTCTGGGCAGTGAATTGAGTGGTGATATTGAGGCTTTTCTCGGCGAGGCGGGCGCAGGCTCTCGTGGTCGCATGTCCTGGCGTCAAATAAAATAAGGGGTTTTTATGCGCAACGGTGTTCGTGGTTTTACCTTGATTGAGTTGATGATAGGGGTGGCGATTATTGGCATTCTTGCTGGTATCGCTTATCCCTCTTATTTGAAACAAGTGCAAAAAAGCAATCGTTCGGATGCAAAGGTGGCACTAAACGAGGCTGCCCAGCGGTTGCAACGGTGTTTTACTGCACATGGTAAATACGATACCGCTGCTGGCGTTTGTGCTGTTGTTGATAGTCTGCAAACACCGGGAGGAATAACTTCGACCGAAGGTTTCTATCAGGTAAAAATTGCCGCAGATGCAGATCTCGACACGGCCACCTACAAATTGACAGCAACACCAGTCTCTGGCGGACGTCAGGATAGTGATGACGATTGTGATCGGTTTACCCTCAATCAGCTTGGCGTGAGAGCGGCTTTTAAGTCAGGCAATGTGGATAATACGGATAATTGTTGGTAGCTTTAGTTATCCATTTAGCTTAGAACTACCTTTTTAGAAGCGCTGCTGGTAAAACAAACAGTGGCGCTTTTTATTGAATAATAGCTTCCTTCTCCCCCGCTTTTACTCATCATCCAATCCCAGCTTTTGCAGCCGGTACCTCAGCGAGCGAAAGCTGATTCCCAAATGTTTTGCCGCGAGTGTTTTGTTCCACTTGGCTTGTTCCAGGGCGTGACAGAGAATTTCTTTTTCAACATCTTGCAGATATTCATCCAGCGATGAGTACTCTGCGCAGCGAGCTGGATAGTCAACGCCTACGCGTTCCTGCTGATTGGTTTTGTTGCCGTTAAAGTTGCTGCTAAATGATTTTTCAGCCGTAAAGGATAAGCCTTGCGCTGCACTGCGCAGTTGCAAATCATCTGCATCAATCCGATTGCTTTCACACAGTGTAAATGCGCGCTCAAGAATATTTTCCAGCTCACGCACATTGCCGGGGAAGTGGTAATTGTTTAGTGCGTTTTGTGCTGCCGGTGAAATGCTGGGGCTGGGTAAATTTATTTCGGTGGCGAGTTTTCGCAGCAAGTGTTGGGTGAGTAGGGGAATGTCTTCACGTCGCTCGCGCAGCGGGGCGACTGCTAATTGAATTACATTCAGGCGGTAAAATAAGTCCTGACGAAAACGCCCTTCTTTGACCTCTTCTTCAAGATTTTTATGAGTCGCACATAAAATACGAACATCGGTATTAATTTCTTCTGCCGCGCCCACGGGTCGAACCGATTTCTCCTGAATGGCGCGCAGAAGTTTGACTTGCATGTCTAGTGGTAGGTCGGCAACTTCATCAAAAAATAATGTGCCGCCCTCGGCTGCCTGGAATAAACCAATCTTGTCTTGATGTGCGCCAGTAAAGCTGCCTTTTTTGTGGCCAAAAAATTCACTCTCCATCAATTCGCGCGGTATCGCGCCGCAGTTGACGGCGATAAACGGATTGTTGGCGCGCGGCCCCAGGTCGTGAATAGAGTGGGCGACTAATTCCTTTCCTGAGCCTGATTCACCGCTGATATAAACCGGCGCTTGCGAGCGGGCTAATTTTTCAATACTGCGGATTAAATCCTGAATTGCTTTTGAGTCACCAATAATTGGCGTGAGTTTGGGGACTGGTTGCGGTGCTAATTTGCTGGCTTCAATTGCCGTGTTCACCAGTTTGCGCAAGGTGGCGAGATTGACTGGTTTGGAAATGAAATCAAACGCCCCTGCCTTCATGGATTCTATCGCGGCATCCACACTGCCGTGAGCAGTAATCACCGCTACAGGGAGCTGTGGGTAACGCTGTTGAATGAGTTCAACAATCTCCAAGCCTTTGCCGTCGGGCAGGCGCATATCGGTCAAGCATAAATCATATTGATGATTGGCCAACATTTGTTTGGCGTTGGCAACTGAGTCTGCGGTGTCGGTGCAAATTTGCATGCGACCGAGCGTAATTTCCAACAGTTCACGGATGTCCGGTTCGTCATCGATAATTAGAGCGCGTTTTTCTGTCATTTGTTATTGCTCGCAAACGGCATTCAAGAAAGTGTTATTCATGTTAGGAAGCTTTATCAGGGTGGGCGAGTTGTAAGTGAAAACAACTTTCACCCTGCGGTGTGCGCTTGTAGGAAATGATTGCTTGATTGGCTTCGCACAGCTCTTTGCAAATATAAAGCCCCAAACCGGAGCCAGTGTTTTCGGTGGTAAAAAATGGCTCGAACAAATGCTTGATGTTTTCATCACTAATGCCAGGGCCATAATCAATCACACGAATATAGGGTTGGTGTTGGCTGATGTCCACCCCAATTTCCAGGCGTAAATCAGGGCGCCCGGTTTTTTTATTGCTATAGCGCAGTCCGTTGTCGCACAGGTTACTTAGCACTTGAGTCAATTGGCTGGTGTCGAACTTGGCTTCCAGCGCTCCATCACTATTTACAGTGCCTGTGCCATTGTTACGATTATTGCGCAGATTTTTCTCCAGTAACGCAATTTCCAATTGCGGGCCATTAGTCTTACTCGCCTTATAGTCGTTGATAAAAGTTGGAATCCATTGCCGCAAGTTAATCGGTAAGGTTTGTGTTGGCCGACGGCGGGAGAGCTGCAAAATATTTTCAATAATTTGGTTCACGCGCGTGCTGTGATTGTTGATGATATCGAGCAGTCGCACATCGCTCTGTGGCAGCTGCGGTGACTCTGCCAGTAATTGACTGGCGTGGCTAATGGCGCCGAGTGGATTGCGAATTTCATGGGCGATACTGGCAGTTAATCGCCCCAGCGATGCCAGTTTCAATTGTTGTGCCTGTTGATTGAGCGAGCGCACATCTTCCAAAAAGATTAATACCTCATTGGTTTTGTCGGCTTCAAGGTAGGCAAAGTTGACTTTAATTTCATTGCTGGTTTCGCCTTCAATTTTTAAAAATGGTGAGTGATCGCTGCTATTGCGCTGCCAGGATTGGTGTTTTTTATAGAGGTCTGGAAACTGACTGAGTGGAATATTCTCAACACTGTCGCTGTTGATGCCTAGCAGTTTGAGAGCTGCATGGTTGTGTAATTCAATAGTCAGTTGGTTGTTGAGTACCAATATCCCTGTGCGCATTCTTTCGACAATCAGCTGCGCCAGTTTTTGCAAATGCGCCGCCTGTTTGGCTTGGCTTTCAGCTTCGGCATAGGAGAGGCGGATTTTTTTCGTGAGATGTTGAAATAGGAGTGCGGTAAGGAAGGCGAGAGCACTGAGTGTGCCTGAGGTAAATACCGCTTTGTTGTCTTGCGTGAGAATAATAAATCGATAGGCTCCTTCGCTAATCACGACAATCGTAGTGATGGCTGCGAGGAAAAACGATATACGCTCGCGCAACATAATGCCGCCGGCCGCAATCGCAATCAGTAGCAAATAACCCAAACCGCTGGTCGCACCACCACTGGCATGCATCAACAAACTGATAGCGATGACATCGATCAGCAGTGAGCTGAAGAGTTTGGTTTGTGAGGGCGCGTATTTAACCCGCCACATTACAATGAGGGTCATAAAGTTAATCGCGGTGTAACCGATGGAGCTGTAGAAAAAGAGCTGCGGATTGTCGTTCCCCAGAATTTTCGGGGCAAACTCGATTTGGAACATCAACAACAATACGCTACCGAGCAGGGTGCGGTAATAGGTATAAATACGCAGCAGGTCGTAGGGGTTATAGCCCTGTGGGCTGGCGAGCGGCGCGTGGGACATGATGTATGGAGGTTCCTTTTTCGGTAGCTGACAAAATCCGCTTGGCTTTAACGGTTTATTTCACGGACAATGCACGTCTGTAACAATTGAACCTGAATGAGCGTGTCATCTTGCTGGTGGCGCACAAGTGGATTGTCAGGTTCGGTGCGAGTGCGCTAATTCTGCCATTTTTCCATAACTTCTGCTGCCGACCCTGACAGTTATTCGCACGATATTATCGCGTCAGTTTTTTTTACTCTTTGATAATCATGAATTCCTATGTCGCATTTATATTTGACGCTTGCCCAAATTAATACCTTGGTTGGGGATATTCCCGGTAATACCGCCAAGGTATTGGCCTCTGCCCGCGCTGCGCTGGCACAAGGACCGGTGGATGCGGTGATATTTCCCGAACTAACCCTCACGGGCTATCCACCTGAAGATTTACTGCTGCGCCCGAGTTTGGATTTGCGTATTGAGCGCGCACTTAACGAAATTATTGCTGCCAAGCTACCTGTGGCGTTGATTGTGGGTTATCCGCGCAGCAAAAATGGCCAGCTATTCAATATGGCGGGTGTCATTGCCGATGGCCAGTTGATCGCGGAATATGCCAAGCAGCAGTTACCGAACTACCAGGTATTTGATGAAAAACGCTATTTTGCTGCGGGGGATTCCGCCGTTGTTTTCAACTTAAAAGGAATACCAACAGCGCTCAGTGTGTGTGAGGATATTTGGTATCCGCAACCTATGGCACAGGCCAAAGCCGCAGGTGCGCAGTTGATGATTAGTCTCAACGCATCACCTTACCATCAGCGTAAACAGCTTGAGCGCGAAGCCATAGTTGCGCAGCGCGCCCGCGAGGGGGCGATGCCGGTGGTTTACGCCAATTTGGTCGGCGGGCAGGACGAATTAGTGTTTGATGGTGGCTCAGTGGTGGTGGATGCCAGTGGTGTAACCCAATTTCGCGCGCCAGCGTTTGATGAAGGTGATTTCCCGGTGGTGTTCGATTGCAGTAGCACTGGCGTTGCTGTATCTCCCCAATCGCTCGCACCTATTCCCGAGAATACAGCTGCTGTATATCAGGCGCTGGTGCTGGGTATGCGCGATTATGTCAATAAAAATCGCTTCAAAGGCGTGGTGCTGGGTTTATCCGGCGGTATCGATTCCGCATTAACCCTGGCGATGGCGGTGGATGCATTGGGCGCTGACCGTGTCGAAGCCGTGATGATGCCCTTTCGCTACACCTCTGACCTGAGTAAAAACGATGCAGCCGATGAAGCTGCTCGGCTCGGTGTGCGCTACAGCTCAATCAGTATTGAGCCCATGTACGAAGCCTTTATGGCAGCACTCAGTGATGAGTTTGCGGGCACCAAACGTGATACTACCGAGGAGAATCTGCAGGCGCGCTGTCGCGGCGTATTGCTGATGGCAATCTCCAACAAAAAAGGTTACCTGGTACTGACTACCGGCAATAAAAGTGAAATGGCGGTGGGTTATTCCACTCTGTATGGCGATATGGCCGGTGGTTTTGATGCGCTGAAAGATGTGCCTAAAACCCTGGTATTTGCGCTGTCGCGCTATCGCAATACCCTCAGCCCGGTAATCCCTGAAACGGTGATCACCCGTCCACCTTCAGCGGAGTTGGCGCCCGATCAAAAAGACGAAGACAGCCTGCCACCCTACGATGTGCTCGACCGCATTTTGGAGCTTTATGTGGAACAGGACTTTAGCGCGGAAGCGATTATCCGTGAGGGCTTTGTGCGTGAGCAGGTAGAGCGCGTAGTGCGCTTGGTGGATATCAATGAATACAAGCGTCGTCAGGCGCCGGTGGGGGTGCGTATTAGCCAGCGCGGTTTTGGTCGCGATCGCCGCTACCCGATCACCTCTGGCTGGAAATTGGGTGATTAACTAATCATCGCAATTCGTAAAAACAATAAAGGCCGCAGTGCGGCCTTTATTCTCTAGCATTATGACTCTGGTGTGGCGCGTTAATTAGTTGGCGCGCGCAACACTAGTATCGGGTCTTTTGAATTGCGGGTCGTATAGGGCGCGGGTATCAAAACCGGTAATGTCATCTTTGCTGAATAGACCAAGAGTCAGGTAGGCGAGCCAGCGTGAACGACCATTGTTGTACATGTACTCCTGATCAAAGCGGCCGTTGTTATCCAGTGCCGGGTAATCTGCGTAGTTGAGCTTAAGGATTTCCAGCATTTCCTCTGCCTGGCTATCCATCTTCATTAGGTAATAACCCTGCACCATGACTGCCAATGCATCAGGAATGGCCGGGGTTTGCGGGAAGTTTTCCAGCACATAGCGGCCACGTGCTACTGCTGCCAGATAGGCGCCGCGCTTGAAGTAATAGTTAGCGACATGAATTTCATAGCGCGCCAAGTGGTTGCGCAGGTGTAACATGCGCTTCTTGGCGTCGGCGGCATAGGAACTGTCGGGAAAACGGTTGAGTAATTGGGTAAAATTGGCGAGTGATTCACGCGCCGCGCCCGGGTCGCGTTTGGACGTATCCACCGGCATTACCCGCTCAAACATCCCTTTATCTTTAGTAAAGGAACTCATGCCCAGCATGTAGTAGGCATAATCAACATTGCGATGTTGGGGGTGCAGGCGGATAAAACGGTTGGCTGTGGCGATGGCTGCATCGGGTTCACCCGAGCTGTACTGGGCGTAGATCAGCTCCAATTGCGCCTGTTCTGCATAGGTGCCAAAGGGAAAGTTTTCTTCGAGCGAGTTGAGGTTCCGAATGGCGGATTCCCACTGGCTGCGTTCAAGTTGCTGCTCGGCGGCATTGTACAAATCCGCTTCGGTGGTGTATTCGGGCTCTTTGGAGGAGCAGGCAGTCAGCAATACCAGGGTGCTGAGCATCAAACAGGGCAGGACGCGCATAGGGTTATAGACTCTTATCTCAATAAACAAAGGCCCCTTTGGCGGGGCAGGGTATTTAAACACAGAGCTTGGCGGATACCAATCTGGCAGCAAGAAAAGCTCCCAATTTCCGGTTTTTGGCAAATCATCAGTAGCCAGAAACACATCACTAGAGGTTTTTTAATGAAAGATGTTTTTGACCTGAGCGCACAGGTGCCGATCCAGATGAGCGGCATGCGCTTCGACCAGATCGCCTCCGAGTTGTTCCCTGACTTTTCCCGCTCGCGTTTGCAGAGCTGGATTAAAGACGGCCAACTCAAGGTGGATGGCCGTGTCGCCAAGCCGAAAGACAAGTTGATCGGCGGCGAACAGTTGGAATTAAAGGCGGAGCTTGAGGCTCAGGGCGAGTGGGAGCCAGAAGAGATCACGCTGGATATAGTTCATGAAGATGATGACCTGATTATCATCAATAAGCAGGCAGGCTTGGTGGTTCACCCGGCGGCGGGCAATTATACCGGTACGCTGGTGAATGCATTGCTCAACCATATCCCCGGGCTAATTAACCTGCCGCGCGCAGGCATAGTGCATCGTCTCGATAAAGAAACCACGGGTTTGATGGTGATTGCCAAAACCCTGGAAGCCCATACCGATCTGGTTGAGCAGTTGTCCGATCGCACTGTGAGCCGTGAATATGAAGCGGTGGCGGTAGGTGCGATGACCGGCGGAGGTACAGTGGATGCTCCCATGGGGCGTCACCCCATTCAGCGCAAGTTGATGGCTGTGCTCAGTGCTGGCGGTAAACGTGCAGTCACTCATTACCGTGTGGCCAAGCGCTACCCCCATCACACCCATATCCGCGTAAAACTGGAGACCGGGCGCACCCATCAAATTCGCGTGCACATGGCACATATCGGCCATCCGCTGGTGGGCGATCAAACCTACGGCAACCGTTTTAAAATTCCCAAAGGCGCCAATCAGCATTTGATTGATACCCTCAAAGGTTTCCCGCGTCAGGCACTGCATGCGTTCAAGTTGGGGTTAGAGCACCCCGGCACCGGCGAGTACACCGAATGGACGGCGCCAATTCCGGAGGATTTCCGCAACCTGCTCGACGCGTTGAACAAGGGTTATATTCGCGACGATGAATAAACCGACGGGCAGCAACACGGAATCCTGGCATGCATTGGGGTGGATCGCGCCGGATTGGCCAGCGCCAGCGAATGTGCGCAGCTGTATCACCACCCGTCATGGCGGAATTAGCCTGCCACCTTATGCGAGCAATAATCTCGGTTTGCATGTAGGTGATAATGCGCAGGCCGTCGCTCACAATCGCCAGCATTTGATTGAGCAGCTGGGCTTGTCGCAAAGCCCGCAATGGCTGGAGCAAATCCACGGCATAAAAGTGGTGGATGCGCAAAACGATGGTTTGGTGCGTACCGCCGACGGTAGCTATACCACCCAGCATGGGCTGGCCTGTCTGGTGATGACGGCGGACTGTCTACCCATTTTGTTATGCGACAAACAGGGCACTCAGGTGGCAGCCTTACATTGCGGTTGGCGCAGTTTGGCCGGCGGTATTTGTGAGCGTGGGTTGGATAAGTTCAGCGGTGCGCGCAGTGAGCTGCTTGCCTACCTCGGCCCGGCAATTTCACAGGCCCATTTTGAAGTAGGTATCGATGTGCTTGAGGCGTTTTTTACTGTAGCGCGTAATGCCCTCCATGCCGATGAGATCGCCGCCGCATTTATTCCCGGTGCGCGCCCCTTACATTTTTATGCGGATATTTATGCACTGGCCCGCGCAGAACTCAACGCGTTGGGGGTGACCGCCATTTACGGTGGCGGCGACTGTACCTTTATTGAGGCGGAGCGTTTTTACTCCTATCGGCGCGACAAAACCACCGGACGCATGGCCAGCTTGATCTGGCTCGAATAAAAATAAGCATCTCGTGAATCTGTTTTGCTCCCTCGCTCGTCCAATGAGTTAATGGAGGATGTTTCAACCTGAGGCTATGCTGTTGACTCATCTGCCGTCCGCTTGTTCAACCAATTCATCATCAGGAGTTTTTTCATGGATCTCGAACAAATCGAAAAGCTGAATGACCTCAAACAAAAAGGATTAATCAGTGAAGAGGAGTATCAGCAAGCCAAGGCGCGAATTCTGGGTGGGCAAAACGACAAGGTTGTACAACCGCATACCATTTTGCAGACCAACAATTACGACTACGCCATGGTGTTACACCTCACCCAGTTTTGCTCCTGGTTATTCCCCTTTTTGGGATTGGTGGTACCGCTTATTATGTGGCAATCCAAAAAGGAAGATCCCTACGTGGATGAGCAGGGTAAGGTGGTCATGAACTGGGTATTCAGCTCGCTAATCTACGCCATCGTTTGTTTGATACTCTTTGTGGTGCTGATTGGCATCCCCATGCTGGCGGCACTGGCGATTTGTTCGGTGGTGTTCACTATTATGGGCGCGATGGATGCGAATAAAGGCGTTATTAAAAATTATCCACTTACCATCAAGTTTTTTGATGTGAATGAAACTCCGCGGGTGATTTCCCCTCCACTTTGATCCTCTGCACTGTTTGCTTAACACGCTTTCCAACTGATGCACTTTTGATTTAACGCAAATGGTTTCCATCTTACTGCATTAAAACCTTCAAGCAGGTCACCGCCTGCTTGAAATCACCTCGCTTGCCCCCACGTCTGCTTCAATCGAGTCACTGTCACGACCCGTTTTTTATTCGCAGAGGTAAGTCATGCGTATCGACCGTTTAACCAATCAATTGCAAGTTGCACTTTCCGATGCCCAATCCATCGCGTTGGGGCAGGATCACAGCCAGCTGGATACCAGCCATTTACTGCTCGCCATGATCGACCAAAAAGGTGCGGCAAGTGTTCGTTCACTACTCAGTCAAGCGGGTTTTGATGTCGCCGGTTTGCGTACCGCCTTAAATGAGTTGGTCGAAAATTTGCCGCAAATTAAAAACCCCACGGGCGAAGTGACTATGTCGCAGGATTTGATCAAGGTGCTCAACCTTGCCGATCGCCATGCGCAAAAAGTGGGTGATAAATTTGTCTCCAGCGATTCAGTACTACTGGTGTTAATGAGTGAAATGCAGGGCGCCGTTCCCGAGTTACTGAAAAAATTCGGCAACGCCCAACGCTTGCAGCAGGCGATTCAGAAAGTACGCGGTGGTGAAAAAGTAGAGGACGCCGACTCCGAAGGCAATCGCCAAGCTTTGGAAAAATACACTGTGGATCTAACTGCACGCGCCGAAGAGGGCAAGCTCGATCCAGTCATTGGTCGCGACGATGAAATTCGCCGTACCATTCAAGTGCTGCAGCGCCGCACTAAAAATAACCCGGTACTTATTGGTGAACCAGGTGTAGGTAAAACGGCGATTGTGGAAGGCCTTGCCCAGCGCATCGTCAATGGCGAAGTGCCTGAAGGGTTGAAAAATAAACGCTTGCTGTCGCTCGACTTGGGTGGCTTGCTCGCCGGTGCAAAATTTCGCGGTGATTTTGAAGAGCGTTTGAAATCTGTCATCAATGAATTGAGCAAACAAGAAGGGCGCGTCATTTTATTTATCGACGAAATCCATACCATGGTCGGCGCCGGTAAAGCCGAAGGTGCGATGGATGCGGGCAATATGTTAAAGCCAGCGCTGGCGCGCGGTGAATTGCATTGCGTGGGTGCAACTACGCTCGATGAATATCGCAAATACATTGAAAAAGATGCTGCACTTGAGCGTCGCTTTCAAAAAGTACAAGTGGATGAGCCGAATGAATCCGACACCATCGCCATTCTGCGCGGATTGAAAGAGCGCTATGAAGTTCACCACGGTGTGGATATTACGGATTCCGCCATTATTGCGGCGGCAAAATTATCCCAGCGCTACATTACCGATCGTCAATTGCCCGATAAAGCTATCGATTTAATTGATGAAGCGGCGAGTCGTATCCGAATGGAAATTGATTCCAAACCGGAAGAAATGGATCGCCTTGAACGTCGCTTAATTCAATTTAAAATTGAACGCGAAGCGGTGAGAAAAGATGAAGATGAGGCGAGTAAAAAACGCTTGGCGAAACTCGATCAGGATATTGATAAGTTCGAACGCGAGCTAAACGATTTGGAAGAAATCTGGCGCGCGGAAAAAGCCGCGCTGCAAGGCTCGCAGGAGATAAAAAGCCAATTGGAGCAGGCGCGTCTGGAGTTGGAAGAAAAACGCCGCAAAGGCGATTTGGCGCGTATGTCAGAACTTCAATATGGCATTATTCCGCAGCTTGAAAAACAATTGGATATGGCCGGTCAAGCAGAAATGATGGAAATGAAACTGCTGCGCAATAAGGTTACCGAAGAAGAAATTGCCGAAGTAGTTTCCAAGTGGACCGGTATTCCCGTATCCAAAATGCTGGAGGGTGAGCGCGATAAATTATTGCGCATGGAGGAGGCATTACACAAACGTGTTATCGGTCAACACGAAGCGGTAGTTGCTGTTGCCAATGCCGTACGCCGCTCCCGCGCCGGGCTTTCGGATGCCAATCGTCCCAATGGTTCGTTTTTATTTTTAGGCCCAACCGGTGTGGGTAAAACTGAGTTGTGTAAATCGCTGGCGGAGTTTTTGTTTGACACTGCCGATGCCATGGTGCGGATTGATATGTCGGAATTCATGGAAAAACATTCGGTAGCGCGTTTAATTGGCGCGCCACCGGGTTATGTCGGTTATGAAGAGGGTGGCTATTTAACGGAAGCGGTGCGCCGCAAACCCTATTCGGTATTGTTGCTGGATGAGGTGGAAAAGGCGCATCCGGATGTATTTAATATCTTGTTGCAAGTATTGGATGACGGCCGCTTAACCGATGGTCAGGGGCGCACGGTAGACTTCCGCAATACGGTGATTGTGATGACCTCCAACTTGGGTTCTGATCGCATTCAGGAGCTGGCAGAAGACCGCTCGTTTGATACCGTGAGTTTTGATACCTCGGTGAGTGAAGACATGAATAACTCACTCAATAATGAAAATCGCTACAACGCCATGAAAGATGCAGTGATGGAGGTAGTGGGCAGCCATTTTCGCCCGGAATTTATCAACCGTATCGATGAAGTGGTGGTATTTCATCCGCTGGGTCGCGAACAAATTCGCGGCATTGCCGACATCCAATTGGAACTGTTGCGTAAACGTTTGGGTGAGCGCGAATTGAGTCTGGAGTTGGATGATGCAGTGATGAATAAACTGGCCAATGTCGGTTTTGATCCGGTCTATGGTGCACGCCCGCTAAAACGCGCTATCCAGCAACTGATTGAAAACCCGCTAGCGCAGGATATTCTCAGTGGTAAATTTATGCCCGGCGCAATCATTCACGGTAAATTATTGGGCGACAAAATTGTGTTTGATCCAAAGCGTTTAAATTGATTTGGAATACTCTTGTGTCTGAATAAAAAAACGGCCATCAAATAATTGATGGCCGTTTTTTTATGTCCAGCGGCAATAAAAAATTATTTTGCTGCCTTACGACGGCTCCAGCCCAGTGCCGCCAGCATCAAGCCCAGCAGGGTTAATGAGGATGGCTCAGATACGCCAACAGGAGTATCGGCAAACGATTTGGCTTCAATAAAAATCCAGGAATCCAGAATGCTGTCGCCAGCATCGGCAATTGCAAATTCCATGGTGTGCAGGCCCGCGCTCAAACCTTTCAGTGTGATCTGCAAGCTTTTGGTAAAACCATCCATTTGGGTGTTGTAAACAGCGGATGTGTTATCCACAAACAGACTGCTATTTTGTGAAGTGTTAATTGTGTTGATAGTGATTGGGTCGCCCGAGCCTGGTGTTAAAGCGACATTCACACCGTCAACAAAAAAGCCAAATACATCGTTAAATTGGCTTCCAACATATTCCAGATATTCTTCTGAACCAAATACAAAGTTGAAGAACAGATCGCCACCATTGCCACCATTAAATTCAAAATCGAATTTGAGGACACTGGCATCAAAAGTGTTGAATCCGGCAATCGCGGTGAGAGGAGCGTAACCCGCAGTTCCATTGCTGCTTCCTGCGCCGCTGCTGTTGTTAGTGCCAAGCGCGTTGGTTGCCTGACCGGTAGAGAGCACAATTCCCTTGTCGATGCTGATGCCTGCACTATTGCCATTTGTGAAGGTACCTGAAGCGCCATTAGCACCGTTGTAATTTACATTGCTGATGCTAATACCGGAGCCCAGAATTGTGTTGGCCAGTGAGCTGCCATTATTTTCGGGGGTGATAACCAGTGCGTTAGCAGCACTGCTGAGTGCCATAGCGGCGATAAAACCTGCAGTAATCAATGAAGTTTTCATGGGTATTTTCCTTTAATAAACAAATTGTATGCTGGAGTTGTCCCTAGCAGCCGTGGCTTAGCAGTTTCCGTGCCTATCCGATTTTTTATTTATAAATCATTGGCTTAATGTATTTGTAATGTCGTGTAATTGTAAAAATATCCGACGAGTGCTAGCTCGCCAGGCGGTGAGCGCTGAAGGTGGTTTTTTGGGGGAGGAGGGAAGTGGCTGGGAGTGTTCCCAGCCTGAAAAAAAATGAGTGGATTATTCGCAGGCTTGATTGATGACTGCTTGCATTGCGGTGCGTTGTGCTTCTTTTTCTTCTTCAGTTAGCAGTCGTTGAACACCGTCTTCACCGGCAATTTTGATACGTGCAACGGTATTAAGTAGTTCCAGATTTTTTTGTGCCATTGTGCAGCGTTCCGGATCTTTCAATGAATCCGCGACAGCATCTGTAGTTGTATTGGCTGGGGTAGTTGGTGCTGCAGGTGCAGGTGTCGGCTCGCTATGCCCGGTGCGTGTTTTAATTTGGCGAGCTTGTGAATCTTTGGGTGGGCGCTCCCCATAGTGAACTACCCCTTTTTCATCAGTCCAGGTAAAAACATTGTCTTTGGCTGCAAAGGTATTGCTGGCAGAGAAAGCCACAACCCAAGCACCAAGAATACTAATCAGGAGTTTTTGTTTCATTTGTCGCGCCCTTGTTTCAGCTATAGCCGAGAGATGCCTTCAACTATAGCGCTTATGGTCTGCGAGCGAAACCGCGGCCCCGAAAACTGTGAGCAAGCGCAAGCGGTTAGGGAAGTCTTCGCCAGAACTGGTTGGGCTAGTTAAAAAATGAACAAAAAGGTATCTAATTTCTTGACTTTGCTGGTTATCTTGGGAGAATTGCCACTCCGCTAGATGGCTGCAGATGCCCCTAAGCTTGGGCGTTACTCTGCTCCCCGCCAAGTCACCCTCTTGGCGACCCATCTACTGGCCGGGTTCCTACCAGAATCCCGCCTGAGAAAGCCGCTGTTTACCTGCACGGTTTTCGCTGATCCGATCTTGGCCTTGCCGGGTCTTGTTCGTGGATCATTCATTGCGCTTGTCCGCCTCTGTGCGCTGGCGCCTGTTTTGTGTGATGCCCCGTGTACTTGTTTCTGCTGAATACTGCGGCACACACTCGCTATTGCGACTTACATATCCTAAAAGGGGAATTATTGTGGAAATGCTTTCAGGCGGAGATATGCTCATCCGCGCGCTGAAAGACGAAGGCGTTGAGTACGTTTTCGGCTATCCGGGCGGCGCGGCACTGCATATTTACGATGCCATCTTTCGTCAATCTGACGTTAAACACATTCTCGTTCGCCACGAACAAGCAGCCACCCATGCTGCCGACGGTTACGCGCGTGCGACCGGCAAAGTGGGCACAGTACTGGTGACTTCCGGCCCAGGTGCGACCAATGCCATCACCGGTATTGCGACGGCCTATATGGATTCTATTCCGATGGTGGTTATCTCCGGTCAGGTGCAAAGTCACTTGATCGGTGAAGACGCCTTTCAGGAAACCGACATGGTGGGTATCTCCCGCCCGATCGTAAAACACAGTTTTATGATCAAACACGCGAGCGAAATTCCTGAAGTCGTGAAAAAGGCCTATTACATCGCCGCGACCGGTCGCCCCGGCCCGGTAGTTATTGATGTGCCTAAAGACCTGACGCATCCAGCGTATACCTTTCCCTATGCTTACCCAGAGAAGGTAAAGCTGCGCTCTTACACGCCGGCGACACGCGGCCACTCAGGTCAGATCAAAAAAGCAGTGCAATTGCTGCTCGGCGCCAAGCGCCCGATGATCTATTCCGGCGGCGGTGTAGTGCAGGGCAACGCCTCGCATTTGCTGAAAGAGTTGGTTGATCTGCTCAACTATCCAGTGACTAATACCTTGATGGGCTTGGGTGCTTATCCCGGTACCGGCAAGAACTTCCTCGGTATGTTGGGCATGCACGGCACCTATGAAGCCAACACCGCAATGCATCACAGCGATGTGATTCTTGCGGTGGGCGCGCGTTTTGATGACCGTGTAACCAACACCGTTAGCAAGTTCTGCCCAAACGCCAAAATTATCCATATTGATATTGATCCTGCATCAATTTCCAAAACCGTTACTGCTGATGTGCCTATCGTTGGTGCGGTAGATAATGTGCTCAGCGAAATGCTCAGCCTGATTAAAGACAGCGATGAAAAACCCGATGCGCAAGCCATTGCCAGTTGGTGGGAGCAAATCAACGAATGGCGCGAGCGCCACGGTATTTACACCCAAAATCGTTTTGATACCTCTGGCGATAAAATCAAACCGCAAGAAGTTATCCAAGCAATTTGGGAAGTCACCAAAGGCGACGCTTATGTCACCTCTGATGTTGGTCAGCACCAAATGTTTACCGCCCAATATTATTTGTTCGACAAACCGCGTCGCTGGATCAACTCCGGTGGTCTCGGCACTATGGGCTTTGGTTTGCCGGCGGCGATGGGTGTGCAAATGGCAGAGCGCGATGCAACCGTGGTGTGTGTAACCGGTGAAGGCTCAATTCAAATGTGTATCCAGGAATTGTCCACCTGTACCCAATATCACTTACCCGTCAAAGTGATTTGTTTGAACAACCAGGCGCTCGGTATGGTTCGCCAGTGGCAAGACATGCAGTACTCCAGCCGCTACGCGGAAAGTTTGTATGAAGATTCGCTGCCGGATTTCATCAAACTCGCGGAAGCCTATGGTCATGTTGGTATTCGTGTCACCAAACGCGAAGAACTCAAGGCGAAACTGGAAGAGTGTTTTGCATTGAAAGATCGCGTGGTCTTTATGGATATCATGGTGGATCAATCCGAACACGTTTACCCCATGCAAGTTGCGCCCAACGGTTCCATGCGCGACATGTTGTTAAGCAAAACGGAGCGCACCTGATATGAGACGTATTATTTCTGTATTAGTTGAAAACGCTCCCGGTGCCTTGTCGCGTGTAGTAGGTTTGTTTTCCCAGCGCGGCTACAACATTGAGAGCCTCACTGTGGCACCAACCGAAGATGAAACCCTGTCGCGTTTGACCCTGACCACCATTGGCGATGATCACAAAATCGAACAAATCACCAAACACCTCAATAAATTAATTGATGTGGTTAAGTTGGTGGATTTAACCGAAGGTTCGCACATCGAGCGCGAACTTATGCTGATCAAAGTCAAAGCATCCGGTGCACAGCGCGCAGAAGTAAAACGCTGCGTGGATATTTTCCGCGGTCAAATCGTGGATGTCACCAGTACGCTCTACACCATCCAAATCACCGGCGCGAGCGACAAACTCGACGCGTTTTTACAAGCGGTGGGTGATGCAGCAATTATCGAAGTCGTGCGTACCGGTGTGTGCGGTATTTCACGTGGCGAGAAAGTGTTGAGTTTGTAAGTGTTTTTGTTTGTATGATGAAGGCCGATGCTTGCATGAGCATCGGCCTTTTTTATGAAAAATTATTTGCTGGATTCAGGTTGATGCGCGACTTTATTTTAAATTGCAATATTTTTGAGATTGCCGGTGCGGGGCTCGCATTTTTTGGTGGGATTTATCTGTTGTTTGGCATACTCAACCTGATTCTTACCCAACAGTTATTGCCGCGCTGGCGTTTGGGCGCCAAGCTTGATCCTCGCCCGATTGGCGATGGCCAGTTGGAGCGCGAATTATTATTGTCTGCCAGCTCTATTGGGATTTTTGGGGTAGGCATGATTTTTCCTTGGGGCTTGTTGCAGTTGGGGTGGGCGAAGCTCGCGGTAAATCCTTCAGTGCTGCAAACCTTGATCGAAATTTTGGTCTTGGTGGTGTGGAATGAAATCCATTTTTATGCCAATCATTGGTTGCTGCATACTCGCTGGTTGCGTCGCTTTCATTTGCCTCATCATCGCTCGGTGGTCACTACTCCTTGGTCGACCTATGCGTTTCATCCAGTAGAAGCATTAATGTTGGGCAATGTAATTTTATTGCCGATGTTGGTACATGATTTTAGTGTGTATGCACTTTTCTCTGTGCCGTTATTTAGCCTGTTATTCAACAGTATTGGTCACTCCAATTACGATTGGAAAACCACCGGGCATAGCGTATTTCACAATGCCAGTCGCCGCCATCATTTGCATCACGCTTGTTTTAATGGCAATTACGGTTTTATGTTTCCATTTATGGATAAGCTTTTCAAAACTGCATTGCCTGCGGATGCCGCCGACAAACAAATTAATCGCTGGCGAGTGCGCTAAACACTATGCGTAACTGGCGCGATTGGCAAAGCCTGGCGTACTTGCTGGTTTTACCATTGTTGGTGTTATGGCAATGGCAACAGGGATTTAGTTGGCCACTCTATTTGTTGGAATTATTTTTAACCTTAGGCGTGGGCGTGATCCACCATAATCACACGCATTTGCGTATCTGGACTTCGCGTCGGTTAAATCGCCTTACCGATTTATGGATTACGCTGCTGCAGGGGCATCCCACCTTTGTGTTTTATCCTTCCCACATTGCTAATCATCACCGTTATCAACATGGTGAACAGGATATAACACGCACCTATCGCTTTAATACACCCGGTGCACGCGGCGACACTAATCATTTGCTGGGATATTTGTTGCATCCGCTACAGGCAATTTCGGTGTTATATCCGGAATTTATTGCTTACCTAAAACGTCGTTATAAATTCCAGCGCGCCTATTTTTATTATTGTGTATTGCAGTATCTTC
Organism: Cellvibrio sp. BR; assembly: GCF_000263355.1. Taxonomy (NCBI): domain Bacteria; kingdom Pseudomonadati; phylum Pseudomonadota; class Gammaproteobacteria; order Cellvibrionales; family Cellvibrionaceae; genus Cellvibrio; species Cellvibrio sp. BR. The sequence continues at coordinate 1,232,167 of NZ_JH668200.1, forward strand.
TTGTTATTGGTTTCTGGCTGGTGCTGGCCGTGATCGATTGGGAGAAATGGTTAGTGCTGGTATTGATTCCGCAGCTACATGGTCTTCATTGGTTGTTGGCGACAAATTATCTTCAGCATGCGCATGCCGATGGCTCTGGCAAAAATTTACACTTTGCACGCAATTTTTATGGTTTGCTTAACCCTTTGTTATTTAATATTGGATTGCATACGGCGCATCATAAACACCCGCGTGCCCATTGGTCACAGTTGCCGGAATTGCATCAAGACTATGTTTCCCAAGTTCACCCTGCGTTGCATGAAAAAAGTTTGTTGCGTTATATGCTGCGCACCTATCTATTGGCGTTGCTGCACCCGCGTTGGCGCAGCCGCTCGTTACATCACAAGGACTAATTTATGCCTACCCGTTTTAATCGTGTTTACATCCAATCCGCTGGTTATCACTTGCCGGGTGAACCGGTCAATAATCAGGAGATGGATGATTTTATTGCACCGATTAATCGCATATCGTTGCGCATAAAGAATAAAATTCTGGCGGAAAATGGTATTCAAACCCGCCATTATGCGATTGATAAAAATGGCGAGACAGTAACGTCGCATACACAGCTTGCGGCTAATGCCATCCACGATTGTTTGGCGCGCGCTAGTACGAGTTTAAGTGATGTGAGTTTGCTGTCGGTGGGCTCGTCGGGTAGCGATGCCTTAATTCCCGGGTTTGCGGCTATGGTGCAAGGTGAGTTGGGTGCGCCGCCGATGGAAACCTTGTCGAGCCTTGGTGTGTGTGCCGCCGGTATTTCTGCACTGGCTTATGCGGCGCAATCGGTGGAGCTGGGGGCGCATCAGCAAGCATTGGTTGCAACCGCTGAAATGCCGTCGCGCATTTTCAAAAAAAGTCGCTTTGCACCGCGCGGTTACAGCAGCGATTTTGATGCACATTTTTTGCGTTGGATGTTATCTGACGGCGCTGGTGCAGTATTGCTTACCGATGCACCACAGGCAAAAAATGGTGTGCGCTTAAAAATAAACTGGATACACCAAAAAAGTTTTGCCGGAGATTATCCTGTTTGTATGCAGCTTGGTTTAACGGAGGATCGCAGCAAATCCTTTCTCGATTTTCCGTCATCCAGCGAGGCGGAAGCGGCGGGTGCTCTTTCGCTGCGGCAGGATATTCGCTTGCTGCCGCATTTGTTTGATATAAGTATCCACGAATACGTAAAACTGGTGCACGATGGTTGGGTGACCTCGGGCGAGATTGACCATTTTCTCTGCCATTACTCATCTGCACGTTTTATTCCGGTGGTGGAAGAACTCTTAGATAAAGCGGGTTTAACCATTCCACGCGAGCGCTGGTACAGCAATTTAACCACGCGCGGCAATACGGGTTCGGCATCAATTTTTATTATGCTCGCTGAATTTCTCGATACGCATCAGGTTAAGCCGGGCGAGAAAATATTTTGTTTTATTCCCGAGTCAGGCCGTATGACAGCGGCCTATATGTTGATTGAAGTGGAGGCAGCTGATACGCCTTTGGTTGCTAATCTTACTCCGGTAATTAGATCGATAACGTCAGAAAAAAACGCGCTGCCGGATATTGCAGCACCTCATGACCCACGATCCGCGCCACAACATTTACAAAGCGTATTAACGACGCTTGCGGGTATCTGGCACGACTATCGTTCGCAAGTATGGCGTAGCCCGGTTATCCACAAATTGGTGAGCCAGCAATTTGCATTGGAAGATTATCGACATTGGACTGCGCAATGGGTGCCACAAGTGCGCGAGGGCAGCAAATGGATGCGCGAAGCCGTTGCATCGCTCACGGGTAGCTATGCTGATCTGGCTGCGTTAATCGAAACCCACGCCAGCGAAGAACAAAACGATTTTAAAATTTTGTATGAAGATTATTGCGCGGCAGGTGGAACTGAACCGCTCGATAATTTGCGCCGCAATCCCGGTGGCGAAGCCTTGAATAGCTATTTGCATTCGCTGGCAGCGACGAAAAACCCCATCGGATTATTGGGCGCGATTTATATTATTGAAGGCACAGGCCAGCGTATCGTGCCCGCGCTTTTGCCCTTGTTGCGCAAACAAGTGGATTTGCCCGCAAGTGCATTTCGCTTCTTGGAATATCACGGTGCGAATGATGAGCATCATCTCGCGCGCTGGCTGGCGGCGGTTGAATTGGTGCTGGCGATTGATCCTAAAGCAGTGGGTGCGATTATCGCCACGGCTAAACGTACTGCCCAACTTTATCTCATGCAGTTTGAACATATTCTGGAGTCATAGCGGATGGACAATTTAGACAAGATAGAAAGGGAGCCAAAATTTTTGCAATCCGAATTTGATCCGCGCGATCCCAGCCCTTGGTTAGCGCTCTATCTGGATCAAAGCACGCCGCTGCCGGATCATGTTAAAAAAGCCTGGCTCGCTGATTCGGAAACACCATCACGCCAATTTCTATTGCCCTTTGTGCGCCCGATTGCGCGCACGCTGATTGTATTAATCCAGATTGTTAAAGTGGTGGTGCCGCGCAACTGGGCCGCCTCCAAACTGCTGCATTGGATTCTTGCTACCGGTTTGAAATACTTCGTGCGCCCCGAGGCCAATTGGTTGGTGCTGCGCCATTTCCACATGGGCGCGCAGATTCTGGAATTTATCGCCGCCAACGCGCCAGTGGCAGTGGAAACCTCTCCGCTCAAACCAATGAATCTGGATGATTTGAAAGATGAGCTGTTTTTAAAGCACGATTTGAATTTATTTAATTTTGTGATTCGCCTGGGCAAAGCGCTGCGCGATGCGGATAAAAAATTAGCGCCAGTCGCGAACCCTGATTTCAGTATGATCAAAGAGCCGGAGCTAGCATTGGATTCAATGCCGCGCGGAAAGCTCAACGGAATAGATCTGCAAACCGCCATCGAAATGTTCACGCCTACTTATCAATTGTTTTTAACCGACAACGATTTCTGGCGCGCATCCAATTCTTTGCAGCTGGATGAAACTATCGGTTTGTATGTGGCGACTATTTTAAATTCGCCCCAGCATTTGGTATTGCTTAACAACAAACATCCACTGGTGCCGATGAGTACCTTGCGTGCTGGCTATCGTTTGGTGTTGCACGGTTTATCAACGGAAATGCTACATGCCTTGTTAATGGATTTGAAAAAAGCACAAGCTGAACATCATGCACCTGATTACAGTATTAACCAATCGACCTCGGTCGTAGATGCAAACCAAACGGGAATGTAATGAGCGATATTTTTTCGATAATTGATTTTTCTGCTCCATCGCACGAAGTTGCGCCGCAGTTGATCGGTGCGCAATTTTTTGTGAATGGCGTAGGTGGAATTATTGTTGAAGTAGAAGCTTACGATCAGTCTGAGCCTGCATCCCACACATTTTCCGGCCCCAGTGCGCGTAATGCCTCTATGTTTGGTGCACCCGGTTGCGCCTATGTTTATCGCTCATACGGTATTCATTGGTGTTTGAATTTTGTTTGCTCACCTGAGGGGCATGGTGCAGGTATTTTGATTCGGGCGATTCAACCCACCAAAGGGTTAGAGATCATGCGCGCGCGTCGCGGTGTTGAGGCTGAACGTTTGCTCTGCTCGGGGCCGGGGCGTGTGGGGCAGGCATTGGGCATTATCCATGCCTTTACTGGTCGCTCCCTTAGGAAAAGGCCTTTCAAGCTATTGCCTGCAGTTGCGTCGGTTGATGTTATTCATGGCCCACGCATTGGTATTTCCAAAGCCATGGATTTGCCATGGCGTTTTGGTTTGGCGGGCTCGCCTTTTCTCAGTAAACCTTTTCGTTAATCGATTAATTATTTGGCTCGCGCAGCTGGCTCCAAAACGCATTCACAATCGGGCTTTTCAATCGTTTCTCCATCACACAAATCCCCGTGTCGTAAGGGCCGAGATCCGGTTGTGGGTCAAAACGTTTTACCTTGTTCGCGAGCGGGCTGTTGTCCACCACGATCTGCGGTGCAACGCCCACTCCGAATCCCAAGCTCACCATGCTGACAATCGCTTCGTTCCCTTTTACCTCGGCGTAAATATTGGGCTTGATACCGAGTGAATCGAACCAGATATTTAATCGCTCCCGCGCCAAACCTTCTTCGGGAATGATCACCGGAATATCCTTCCAGCTTTCACCTTGCCAATCTTCATTATTCGCGGTGATAAAAATCAGCGGTGAGCTGTTAATGGGTTTGAAGCTGATGCCTGTGGGAAGTTTGTCGGGTTTGGCGGCGATGGCGATATCCTCATCACCCGCCAGAATTCGCTCGATCGATTGTGCTGGGTCGCCGGTGTGGAGTTTGATCGCAATGCCGGGATGTTTAACGCGGAACTCGGTGAGGATTTCATAAAGGAAGCTGTAGCTTGCCGTTACCGAACAATAAATGCTGAGTTGGCCGCGCAGCTGATCGGCCTGCGCCAGTAGGGATTCTTGATATGTCTCCCACTGTTGGATCACTTCTTTGGCAAACCCCAGAAATTGTTCGCCTTCGTGAGTGAGGATCACCGAGCGGTTGTCGCGTACAAACAGGCTCACGCCCAAATCGTCCTCAAGCTGTTTGATGTTGCGGCTGAGTGTTGACGGGCTTACATGGCAGGCATTGGCGGCGCGGCCAAAATGCAGGCTGCTGGCGAGATTGCAAAACAACCGGAGTTTGGTGATATCCATGATTAGCGATTAATAACCTCGTTGCATAAACTGAAATATTGAATTGCGAATATATCATTTTACGCGATGCGGGTGTTTCTCTACACTGGCGACCTTTTATCCAAGTCGCCTTGTGATTTCTCATCGTCAGGCGGTAATCATCCCAACAGGAGTCTGTTATGCACGTTTATTACGATAAAGATGCCGATCTTTCTATTATCCAAGGCAAAAAAGTGGCCATCATTGGTTATGGTTCACAAGGTCACGCGCACGCGTGCAACCTGAAAGATTCAGGCGTTGATGTGGTTGTTGGTCTGCGCGCTGGTTCTGCCACCGTTAAGAAAGCTGAAGCTCACGGCCTGAAAGTGACTGATGTTGCGACTGCTGTTAAATCAGCTGACGTAGTGATGATCCTCACTCCGGATGAGTTCCAATCAAAACTCTATAAAGAAGAAATTGAGCCAAACATCAAGCAAGGCGCTACCTTGGCTTTCGCTCACGGCTTTGCGATTCACTACAACCAAGTAGTTCCACGTAAAGATTTGGACGTGATCATGATCGCTCCAAAAGCGCCAGGTCACACTGTGCGTTCTGAATTTGTGCGCGGCGGCGGCGTTCCTGACCTGATCGCGATTTTCCAAAACGCATCAGGTAAGGCGAAAGATACTGCTCTGTCATACGCATCAGGCGTAGGCGGTGGCCGTACCGGTATTATCGAAACCACTTTCAAAGACGAAACCGAAACCGACTTGTTCGGTGAGCAGGCTGTTCTGTGCGGCGGCGCGGTTGAGTTGGTAAAAATGGGTTACGAAACTCTGGTTGAAGCTGGTTACGAGCCAGAAATGGCTTACTTCGAGTGCTTGCACGAATTGAAGTTGATCGTTGACCTGATGTTCGAAGGCGGTATCGCCAACATGAACTATTCAATCTCTAACAACGCTGAATACGGCGAATACGTGACTGGTCCTAAAGTGATCAACGAAGAGTCGCGCAAAGCTATGCGTCAAGCGCTGAAAGATATCCAAACTGGCGAATACGCCAAGAAGTTTATCCTTGAGGGTGCAACTAACTACTCATCAATGACTGCTGCTCGTCGTAACAACGCGGCGCACGGTATTGAAGTGGTTGGTGCCAAATTGCGTGCGATGATGCCTTGGATTCAAGCCAACAAAATCGTTGACCAAAGCAAAAACTAATTCCTGCAGTTAATAATGTAGTGAGTTATGTGTAAAAAACCCGCTTCGTGCGGGTTTTTTTATGCTGCGATTGTGCGTTCACCAGAGATTGAGCATTTCGGCGCAAGCTTCATCCATATCTGTGTAGAGTGCGGTATAGCGTGGATCTTTCAATTCGAGCGGCTCCTGCAGGTTTGGTAGGTCAAGTTTCTGTATTTCACTAAATCCCCCGGCAAACAGATTGGCGATATACACAATTTCAGACAAATTGCGTGGCTGGGTAATTTGCACCCTGGGGATGTCGATTTCCTGCACTGCATTAATAATCTCGGTGGGTAGGCCGAGAGCATCCAGCAAAATCGTTCCAATACTTTCATGCCACTGCGCAACCAGATAGCTAACGCTCTCCGGGCGCTCAACCAACTCCGGGTAACGAGTCACGCGATGCAGAATAAAAAACGCGCCAAGATCGTGGATCAATCCTGCCAACATGGCGGTTTCCGGTGCCACGCGCGTTAGCTTTAACGCCAGTACTTTGGCTATGGCTGCTGTTTTAAGGCTGTGTATAAGCAGCTGTTTTAGCTCGGGTGCAAAAATGCTTGTTTCGTGGGTTTGTGCAAGCTGGGTCAATGCGCAGGCAAGGGCTACAGACCGGGCAATTTCCAGTCCTGTGCGATTCAGGGCCTTTTCAATATCGGTAATACTGTGCCCGGATGGGTTATAGCTTGCTGAATTGGCAAGTTGCAGGATTTTGCTGGTGACTAGTGGATCGTGTTGTATTTCCTGGGCAATTTGTCGAAGGCTTGCAGAATCGCTGCGCATAATTTCCGAGATTCGCGCGGATACATCAAAACAGGTTGGAAATACAATATCGCCTTGCAGCTCCTTGGCAATATCTTCAAGTAGCTGAAAGCGTTTGTTTTTCAGTTCCGTGGCAGATATGTCAGTCATCTCATCCAGCTCCACAATGCAAACTAGCAGCCTTATCCTGAGTTAAAACTATATCGCAAAGCGCGTGTGCCTGCAGGATATTGCGAGGTGTGAGTATTGCTTTGATTGAGTGAAAATAGATGCGGGAATGATTTGATGTGTACAATGTCGCCCCCGGCTCCTACCGATCTATGAGGTTGATCATGAACAATAAGCAGGAACAGCATAAGCCCAGCGAGGCGGCTGACCACGAAGGTCCTTTGCCTTTTGGTGACTTGGTCGAAGAGGTCTCCGAAGGAGGCGAAAAAGTTCGGCACCGTGGTGTTTATTTGTTGCCCAATCTATTTACCACCGGGGCACTTTTTTGTGGTTTCTATGCCATTGTTTCATCGATGAATGGAAATTTTTCTCACGCTGCCATCGCCATATTTGCCGCTATGTTTCTTGATGGAATGGATGGTCGCGTGGCGCGAATGACTAATACGCAGAGTGCATTTGGTGAGCAGTACGACAGCTTGGCAGATATGGTTTCTTTTGGCGTGGCACCGGCATTGGTGGTTTTTAGCTGGGTGTTGCAGGATCTGGGGCGTTGGGGTTGGGCAGCGGCCTTTATTTATATTGCCTGCGCCGCTTTGCGCCTTGCGCGGTTCAATACCCAAATTGGTGTGGTGGATAAAAAGTACTTTATGGGATTGGCGAGCCCTGCTGCTGCATCGATTATTGCTGCAACTGTTTGGGTTTGGTTCGATAGTGCACCTACTGGTATATGGGCGGCGGGTATTGCATTGCTGACCGCGCTTGCTGGATTGCTGATGGTGTCGAATTTTCGTTATACCAGCTTCAAAGGTTTGAACTTCCGGGGGCGCGTTCCGTTTGCCTTCATGTTATTGGTGGTGCTGGTTTTTGCGTCCCTGATTATTTATCAGCAGCAAGGTGTGTTGGCTATTGCTGTTATTTATGGGTTGTCTGGGCCAGCGGCTTGGTTATATGGTCGCATCGTTAGTGCAGGAAAGGTGCAAAAGCTGGATAAATAAAAGTCGAACTGGTTGGCGAATATTCGGATTAATTGTTTTTGCGAAATAACCCCAAAAAAAGCTTGCCTCAATGACTGTCGATTCGTATAGTGCGCGCCCTGTCGAGCAGTCGCTGATGCAAATAAGCGAAGCGCGAAAGAGTTGTAAATGATTAATGAAATTAATGGTTTACAAAGGATAGAAGGTGCGTATAATGCGCCTCCCACGGTTGAGCCGAAGCGCT